>NZ_JAKVIR010000016.1 GCF_022601975.1 Pontibacter sp. E15-1 | reverse complement strand
TATTCAGAGCAAAAACAGAGCAAAAATTTCAAAATTAACAGAAACAACAAGAAGTAGTACCGTTCTGCAACGGTCTCTATACATTAATATAATCAGAGGCAGTTAAATTACCTTTTTCGTCTAGCGTCAGGTAGGCATTCACACTATTCACACAACTGATGTCTATCAAGCCGGAAGACCACTCCACGGTTTCATTCTGGATCGTAAAGCCATCATAAGAAAAAGGCAGGCTACAAGGGTTCACAAAGGCTTTGCTTTGCAATTGTAACCAGTTCATGTTCCAGCCGGCTGTGTTGGATGTTATGCGAAGCGTATGTTCACCCGCAGGCAAATACAAGTCTGACGTGGCACTTGCTGTGGACCATGACTGCGGCCCGCCAGTAGCAGCTAAATGAACGGTTCCGTTATTATGGCCATCGAGTGTCAGGTCGAAATTTATGTCGGTTTCACTGGCAACCCGAAATTTCAATCCATAAGTCCCGGATATAGGGATGTTTAAGGTATACGCGACCCAGTCAGCTGCCTGAACGGAGGTAATCATTTCACCTCCGTTTTCATCTGTTGTTGCTGCTGTTTCCACTCCAGACATATCGGAGAAAGATTCAGCTTCAATCAAGAAAGCGCCTTGCACATTGACAGTGAAAGTAGCGGTGCTTTGCTGTCCGCAATCATTCGTAAAAGTGACCTGATAAGCTCCGGCCTTACTTTCCTGTAAATCTTTAATATTTATAACCCGGCTGCTCGCTGTAAATCCGTTCGGACCCGTCCAACTCCAGCTTCCTCCTAGCGCAGGCTCCGGCTGCAAACTGACCGTGTTACCAGGGAAGGCAGTGATACTGTTTGACTGCTCTTTGCTTAAAGAAATACCCAGGTTATTTAATTTTTCGACATAGGGTACTACGGGCACCACTGCGCAGTCTAGCAATAGGTCTAGCCAATTAAGATTCCAACCGGCATTGTTTGCGCTTACTTTTATCGTTTGGGTACCCGCACTTAAATGGAAAGGAGCTGTAGAACTCACGGTTGTCCAGGTTTGTCCACCAGAAGTAGCAGGAAAAGTAATATCGTCTAGCTTTTCATCTCCAGCACTAAGCGAAAAACTACCATCTACTGAAGCACTGGCTACCCGATAGTTCATGGTATACGTACCACTGTATGGCACATCAATTTCATACTCCACCCAATCTCCGGCGTCGAAAGAGGTTACGTTTTCCCCATTGTTATCATCCGAAGTAGGTTCAGTGGTAATACCGCTCATGACGGTGTATGCTTCCGCCTCCAGCTTTTTTACAGACACAGAAATAGGCACTAGATTGTTGTTAGTGCCTAAATCCGTAACCATACCCCCAGACTTACCGGTAACTCCTGAACTTTTAGAGGATAACAAGACTGGGTAGTTGGTCAGGTTATTAAGTTCAAAATCTGAGGCAGAGAAGTCGTTCTGGTTGGGAAGACTACCATACAATAACCGTATATCGTTTTTATCACCTCCCACCTTGATTTTTAGGCCCATATTGAGGGCCTCTGCGGAACCTCTCAAAGTGATGGTATGCCCGCTGCCCCCGATATAGGCTACACTGCCTAAGCCGTTGTAATAAGGTTCGCTCGCTGGTAAAATTGTAATGTCTGCGTTAAAATTTTTATCAGACTCGTAAGTAGACGAATACACAGGGCCGTACGTAGCGTCGGCCTTACAATTAACCACATCTCCTGAACCCAACGAAAATCCATTCTCACACCCGATAGCAGTGGTGCCTTCCACATATTTTTTTCCAGTGGCATGCGCTACCGTCACTCCGGTTCTCATGTGCTTAATGGTACAGTTTAGCACTGTTGGGTTTGATGTGCCTCGGGAGTATTCTACACCATCAATTACGGTTTCTCCCGCGTTATAGGCACGTATACCTGCCTCTCCGGTACTAAGCATATAACCGGCAGGAAGCTTATACCCCCAAACGGTCATAAAACCTACCTTATCTGCCGGAGAGCCTGTTCCTTCCTCAGCCAGCATATCATCCGTAGAGCGCATCTCGCCTTTTACATAGCAGTCCTCGATGAGCGGGTTAGAGGCTGCCTGCATAAAAATGGCATGGCCATAAGACCGATGGATAATTGTACAGCCCTTGATATGGTTACTTTCACCCCGAATCAAAAGGGCACTATGCTTATAATGGGCTATCACTGATCCGCCCCCTTTACCAAAGGCATCGCCATAGCCGTAAGGGAAAGAGCCCCTTACCGTCATGTGGATACCTTCCAGTCTGTTTGCACGCCCGTCAACGACAATGCTGGTGGCACGATTGGCCGGATAGGTGTTGCCCATGTCCTCCATCGTCAGGTTTTTGATGACATTCTCGTTGCCGGTAATGTGCACTTCATACACGTCCTGCCGTCCGAAAGCCCGCAAAATTTCAGTATCGATCTCAAACTTGACATCTGTGAAATCATACACGCTGTTGTTGCCCTTGAAGGCAAATAGCCGACTCACACCACTCCAGGTTTCACTCGTACTGCCAATACGGCCTTCCGTCACATCGGCAGCCGTAATAGTATAGGTACCCGGTGCTAACTTCACATGAGCGTTGTCATCATCCAGATAGGGTTCTAGTTCTGCTAAAGAACTGACGACTGTTTGCGCATGTACCGCCACACTGGTTGCCACGAATGCGATCAGCGTCAGGGTTAAAAACCGAAATGTTCTCGTGTAGAGGTTACCCCTTAAACCATGGTAAAATTTCTTTTTCATAGTTAATGATTTAGTTTAAAAAACACCTTCAGGATAGATGCCTACCTGGCATCGTGAAGACCCTCACAAGGTATCAATTAGCCTGAAAATCAAGCATTAACTATGATTCAATGCGTATAAAACATGGATCAAACCCTTGCAATCGACCTATTTTTATAAGTCAAATCGGAACTCATCAAAAAAGGGTTTAAGGGAAAAAACAAATGGGGCTGTTACGTAAATAGCACTATCATCTCACCCCCTTTAATCAGGCAGCCATGAAACACAACTAGCTAAACTAACCAGAACGCCTGAGACACTTTGTGCAAAATGTTTGACCGGCACGGGAAAGCTGGCTCCTGCTGCAAGCTCATGCAGGCTGTGGTCAAGAGCAGCAGGTTAATTTTCATTGATAGGCAGGTTGCCAGCACCAGGATATGCTCCGTATTTTTAAGCAATGTTGCCAACTGTTGGTACTACACCTGTTCAGGCACTACGTCTGCCTTAGCTGCAAGCCCTGCTAACGCTCCGAAAACGGTTGTAGTAATCAGGACAATGCGGTGTGCTGAAATCACCAGATACATAGCTTCTTCAGTTTGTGCAGAAGAGGCCATCGTGTACTAGAGAATGCTCCCTATTAAGAAAGGCTTTTTTATACACTTAGCTATTCTTCGATTGGCACCAACTGTATGGCAAACCCATTGTTAGCCAGAAGCTCGATATCCAGTTTGCTCTTACGATCTATCTCTAACTCTTCAATCTTAACCTTTGTTCGGGTTTCAACTTGCTGATCATCCGTATACAGTTTGGCCAGGTATTTTTTGTCTTCATCCAAGAATGAGAAATTAAGTTGAACTGCGCGTTGAGCGTTTCCATTTAAACCGCCAATGAACCAGTCGTTCCCCTTGCGCCGGGCAATCACCCCAATTTGAGCGATTTCAGCCTCCAGTACTTTCGTTTCGTCCCAGGTTGTTGGGACATTATCAAAAAACTCCAATTCTGGTTCGTCACCGATCGTCTTGGTGTCGCCCCATAACCCATCCAGTTTTTCAGGAGAAGCCGGAACTCTATCGTACCAGTATAGAAATTGCAAGGGACTGAACAGGCAGACAGTCTTGGCGAGTTGTGAGGCATGTGAGCCCATTGTTTCCACACGCTTGTTGTAATAGCACACTGTATTATCTGCAGCACCAGCCAGCATTCGGGTAAACATGGTGATCAAGGTGTGTTCGTTGGTCACAGTTGTTTCATCTCCAGCTATCCCTTCCTGGGTGAGGAGGTTGGGGTAAGTTCTGGAAAAGCCTGTGGGCCGGTATTCGTCATGTACATCGACAATCATTCCATATTCGGCTGTTTTCTTGATTGCTTCGTGGAGCCAGGCCGTGGCATCCTGATCGCCCACTTGCACAAACCCAAACTTGATCCCGGCTATACCCCACTCCTTGAACAGCGGAAGCAACTCATCCAGCTGCTTTTCAAGCGAGCGGCGATTGACGTACAGCATGACCTTCACTCCTTTTTCCTTTGCATAAGCGGCAATCTTTTCCAAATCAAAAGGGCCTTTAGACCGTTTTGGATCCAGCGTAATGGTTGTAGCGTCCGAGCTATCATCCATCTCATTGCCATACCACCCTGCATCAAAATGCACATATTGCATGTTGTGGGCTGCCACAAAATCAACGGCCCGTAGCCCTCCCTCAGTTGTCAGGGTTGACTCTCTCAATACTTTACCTGGCTCTATCCAAGAGTCATCCGCTATGGCACTCGGATCGTTCAGGTTTTGAATCAAATAGTTTTTTTCTAGGAGATCACCATAATCCTCCCCTATCATGATCACCCTCCAGGGAGATTGAAAAGGCAATTGCTTTTTCACCTTAGCCACCTGGCTTCTTTCACTCTTTAAGGCCCCTGTGATGGTGTCTTGTGCACTTTCCAGCAGCTCGCCGTCTAGGCTCGACAAGATGGACAGAGGGGCATTGGGGTCTGCGCTGTAACTTAATCGGGCAAAGTCCACTAGTTTCGCTTCGGCCAGCGCAATTTTAAGGTCATCGCTATACTCAATCAGCAGCGGCCGCTCCGCTCCTTGCTTCAACTCACTCAACAGAACTTTCTGATATTCTCCCTGTGCTGTGAGTCTGCCATGTTCACGCTCTGGCGTGGACCAAACGAAATAATCGTTATCGAACTTATAACTAACGAGTTCATCATCCAGGCTGATTGATTTCAAGCCCTTCTGCTCTGGTATTTCATAGGAAAATGCGAGCCCTTCATCATAGGCCCTTATGGTCAGGTTCAGTTTGGCTTCAGGACTTTCCAACGAGACTTTCATCTCATTATAGTTATCCGGAACCGTACTCAATTCACCTAACCGTGTTTCCCATTCGCCTACATGTGAAACATTCTTCACGTTGGTTATCCTGAAGTCGCCACTGAAATCAATGTCTTTTGAAAGCAGATCAATTTCGGAAGGTTGTAACAGCGTCTTGTCTTCCCTTTTCACCTCGAAAGAAATGCCCTTTCCGTTTTCTACAGAAAGGACAAAGACGTTCTTGCCATCTGGCGAATTGACATGTATGGGTGTTTTGAAATTTTCTCCACAGCCTGCGAAAGCCATACAGATAAAAACTACCAATCCATATTTCAGAAAGCTATACATAGATGATGACATAGGTTTTCATTTAACTTTTAGAAGTAAAAGAGGGGTGGCTGTTTAATTAGTGCTCTCAGATCGCATCTGTATATTGTTTTTATATTCTTTCACTTCAATTTGGATAGTGGTGCCATCACCTTCCAAATTGCTCCACTTGATCACTTGTTTCCTTCCGTCGTTCAGCACCACCTCTACCTCTTCAGGACGTGAAGAGGTAATGCTTTTGATGGCAGCAGCTCCTTTGTAGGGCTCCAATACAGTCAGGAAGTACAATTCCTTTCCATTTACGCGCACGCCATACGTCCTGCGATCGGGGTTATTACGGATATCCTGGTGTTTTCCAGCATTGGGGTATGCTGCGATCAACACATCTGCCTTTTGGGGCCAAAGTGTGTGCACATCCAGCTTCATTTCTCCCTCCTGAAAGCGTGCCGTAGTGCCCTTTTTCATGGTATACCACTGTGCGTTTTTAAAATATTTGTAGGGAGAATCATTGGCGGTACTGAGCTGTTCCAGTGGCTCCCCCTTCTTTTTCACGCCACGCAAAGATTGAAAACCAATGGGGTGAATGAGCCAGTCGTATTGGTGCTCCTGAGATGCATTTAAGTGATCGGCGAGCACCACAAAATCGTCCGTAACCACCGTTAACCGTCGCTGCTGCACAGGCTTAAAACCCGGGTCATAGGCTTTGTCATCCCATGGCGGAAAATTTTTTACGTTCCAGGTTGGTATTTTTCGCCAGCGGGCATTTGTTTCGACCACGCTTACCTGCATCATCTCCCCGTCATGAAACAGCAACTGCTCAGAAGGAACAGCTTCCTGCTGCAGGCCGTCCACCACCACCATGTTGTGGGTAGCGGAGGTTTGGACACTTTCTTTGTATCCGGGGTTGCCATAGCCAAACCAGGCCATTTCCGTTCCAAAATACTTATGCCCGTAGCGGTCCAGCGCCAGCAGTCCCGTTCGGTCAAAGTGCCCATGCCACCCGCCATGCGTCCCATACTTCACATAGGCTTGAATCTGCTCGGATGCTTCCTTATTGGGCGTTTGAGAACGCAAAGCCGTGATGCCCACGTTGGGGGCAAAAGTTGACTCGGAACGCGGGTCTTGCACGTCAGGGATTTCCGGTGCCCCGTACAGCAATGCCTCCCAGCCCGAGCGATCGGAATGATTCAGCACCCAGGCAATCTCCTTTTTCGGGAAATGCCGGTATGCCAGCTCGTAAAACGTATGGGGGCCGGTAGCTTTAGAATCGTTGCTCGACACAACATAGGCCTCCTCATCCATCAGCGGAATATGGCCGGTGTACATCTCCTCCAGACCAATCGTGTTTTTCTCCATTGGCCCCCATATATCGAATTTCATACCGGTGAAACCCTCTTTCGCATTATCAAAATCCTTGCTTTTATACCTGACAGGGAAACGGCGATCGTAGAAATTCCAACCATAGTTCTCAAAAGCCTGCGCTACTAAAGTAAACCGCTCCACTACCAGGTAGCTGTAATTGACCGTGCTCTCAAACCACCAGCCATCTGGCATGGTGCCTTTAGAGAGTTGGTCGATCAGGCCGCCTTCGGTATGCATGACATGATCCAGAGCAGCCATATCTTCCAGAAAGAGGGCCGCAAAGACCGAACCCGTCAAGGCGCTGGCTTCGTGGTTCATGATTCCTTCGCCGCTCAGGTCTTCCCCTTGCAGCTTGATATAATGCCGAAAAGTCGCTGCTATATGCTCATGGTCATCTTTTGTGAGAATGTCCTCGCCATACAGTACATCACATATAGCCGCCAGGTAGAGGAAAAAGTTACCCTCATGCACCTGCACACCGGTGGTAGCCGCCCCTACAGACATGTACCCTTCATCCGGGTCACAGACATCTCTCACAAACCCAACCACCTCATCTCGCAGGCGGCCATTATTCGAAAGTTTCCATACCAAAGCTTTGTTAAAAACCTGCTCTGATGTGTTGGCCTGGTAATTAAAGCTATCCCACTCGAGCGTGTTCCTGGGCCGGGTTACTACTTCGCGTTTTGGGATTTTATACTCAAGGGCCTCCTTTTCCATTTGTTGGTAGGCGCGCTTTGCCCAGGGGTACTTTTCTATTTTGGCTTTTGCCTCCGCCAACAAATCATCTGTCGCCAGAAGGTAAGGATGCGGTTTGGACCTCACCGTGATGAACTCGAAAGAACTGACCACCTCCTCAGAAGCATTGGTAACCAAAAGCGTTGCCTTCTCAAAAGCGCCTTTCGGAATACGGTCACTCACTTTTACAGACAGGACACCTTCGTATGTTCCCTTGCCCTTGACTGTAACAGAACTTTTATCCAGCGCATACTCACATGACAGCAATCTGGGTTTGTGAATGCTCAGGTTATAGGTCAGCTCTTTTTCCGACTCATTGTTCAGCTGAAAGGTGTATTCTATTATCTCGCTGGCATTAGCTGACCGTGATACAGCTTTAACTTCATTTGATGGGGTATAACTTAAGTCTCCATCATCCGGACCACCAGCACAAACCCTCGTGGCAAGGCCTGCAATAGCGAAAAATGTTAAAAGCAGGGTATAGATTCTTGTGTGCATCGTCTTGTGTCTCATTTAGTCTTTTAGCCTCAAAGGCACCTCCATAAAATAGTAGTCCGCATAAATGATAGGAACATCTATTTCCGTACCCTTGGGGTGATGCCCTGTTGAATGCAGCAAAATAGCCTGATTGCTTCCCCTACTGAGGTAATCATCCGTGGATAGTCTTTCGATTAAAGCAGCAGCTGCATTTTTTTGCCCCCTCCATGCTATTAATGCTCGACCAATTTAATTACCAGGATTAGCGTTTATTTTTAGCAGGACTTTCACAAAGCTGCCTTGTTGCATCTTTTGATCAACAAGTTGTTGGTGAGAACACACAACAACGGCAGGCTGCAGACTGCTTTTGCTCCGTGTTTCGAGTAGATGCGAAAGTCCTGTTTAAATGAATAGAAACGGCTTTTATATCTCATTCTTAATTTCTAACTTCCAATTTCGCGAAGCAGTAGTATAGCAAAAGCCATTCGATATGGGTATAAACCTGTTGGTTTTCCGGCCTATCAAGATTAAAAGAAATTGGCCTTTCCTTAAAATTACCTGAATAGCTATATACTCACCTACTACTTGATTAGCTTCTTGTAAAAAATGTGATTATTCGATCCTGCATCAGTTACTTTGCCAGCGGAAATACCTGTGCAATCGTGGCTGTTATCATCCAGCACTACCGGGTATTCGGTGAGATTTTGAAGCACAATATTCGACGCTGCGTAGTTTTCATCCTCATTCAACATTCCGATCGTGCGGTTGTCGCCCCCGATATTGATCTTCAGACTTTGATCAGGATTTGGCACCGCATTTCGGAGCGTCACCTTATGATTGCTCCCAATAATAATTGCCGCATGCCCACTGCCGTTGTAGGACTTGCCTTTGTAGGGAAGTAACGTGATATCGGCATCCATACCTTGATCGCTCGTGTAGTCCACGCCAAGAGCCGGACCATGCTGGGTGTCTGCATAGCAGTCCACTATGTCGCCGGATCCGATGCAAAACCCTCGTTCGCAACCAATAACTGTAGTACCTGAAACATACTTTTTTCCGGTGGCGTGGGTAAGCGTTACGCCTGCTCTCATGTTCTTCACGGTACAGATGATGATTGTTGGGTTAGAAGTGCCACGTCGGT
This sequence comes from Pontibacter sp. E15-1, assembly GCF_022601975.1. Classification (GTDB taxonomy): domain Bacteria; phylum Bacteroidota; class Bacteroidia; order Cytophagales; family Hymenobacteraceae; genus Pontibacter. Next base: position 144,852 of record NZ_JAKVIR010000016.1, on the reverse strand, counting down.
ATTCTTTTCCATCAATAAGTGTTTCGCCACCATTATAGGCACGGATCCCTTCCTCTCCAAGGCACATCATGTAACCCTTCGGAAGCTCATACCCCCACACCGTTTTGAAATTTACTTTGTCAGCCTCAGACTTTGTTCCTTTCTCAGTCCACATATCATCGGTCGTGCGCATGGCTCCTTCCACGTAGCAGCCTTCGATGATCGGCCAGTCGGCTGCCTGCATGAAGATGGCATGGCCGTAAGACCGATGGATGATCGTGCAGTTTTTCGCATGGTTTTTATACCCTCGCACCAGGAAGGAGGAATGCTTCCTGTGCTCAATCACACTTTTTCCACCCTTCCCGAATGCCTCCCCATACCCATATGGAAATGCGCCTCTGGTAGTAATATGGAAGCCCTCGATCCGGTTGCTGGCTCCATCCATCACCACGTTTGTACCGCGCCTTTTCGGCGCATCGTGCACAGAGCCTTCGTCTACAAGCGTCAGGTTTTTCAGGACATTATTATTCCCAATGACCTGGACTTCATAAAATTCATCTCCATTCGGAAAAGCGGTGAAAACTTCTGTCTTCACCCGGATGGTCGCACCGGTAAAATCATAGGTGCTGTTGTTTCCTGAAAAAAGCAATAGCACATTAGCGGAATTCTTGATATGCGTCTGATCCGGAAAATTCCCGCATTTAATGTCTTCAGCAGTGATGGTGTAGGTTCCTGGCGCTAAGGCCACGGCTATACTATCCTGCTTTAGGTAGGGCAAAAGTTCCTGCAGTGAACGGACAGCGGTCTGTGCGTATAACTTACTGCTCGTCAAAAGGATCGTAAGCAGAAAAGTCAGTTTCAAATGTTTTTTCATACTGTGCTTAAATTCATCTCAGGTAGTCGAGCATGATTCCCCCTTTACTTCAAAGGAATCACCATATTCCAGGTTTTTGTACCATTACCAAATCCACCAGGGCCATCCATGGTAGCAAAGAACATGTGCGTTGGCTTGCCATTTTCTACTAAAACAAAAGGCCTTTCCAACTGGCCTTGCTGGATTGTTTTTCCATCGTCCCATGTCACCGTCCGGGTATAAGCGATGGGATTTTTATCAAGCACCCACTCAATTCCGTCTGTAGAATGCGCCAGGATGCCTCCATGGAAATTCCCGATAGCACCCGTCATATCCTTCGCGACCATATGAAAACCCTTATCATCACTCCACAAATGCGGATCCTCTACCTCTCCGAATTTCTCAGACGAAAAAAGAGGTTCATCCTCCACAACCGTATACTTGCCGTCATAAGACGGAGCAGTTGCCACGCCTATAAACTGATCTGTGTGGGTTAGCCCGTCTTCTCTGTAGCTCCTCCCTTTGAACAACAGTACTACAGATCCATCCTCTTTCATCAATGGCGAAGGGTTAGAGGTGAGGAAGCTGTAAAATGAATTGGGTTTCACGTCCAGAATCGGGGCATCGAGCCGCTTCCAAGGTCCGTTTGGACTTTTGGAGGTAGCTATACCCACCCGTTTGCCCCACCTCCCGGCAATACACCACTTGCTGGACAAGGTGAGCTGATCAGCCGTCTTTTCCGTCAACTCCTCAAATGGATGCGTTGACCCCATGTAGTATAAAATATAGGTGTCTTTGTGTTTGACAATTTTAGGGTTATGGCAAGACCTCCCATCCCAATATTGCGCACCTCTGGCTCCAAGTGCCACATCGCTGAATTCGTAGGGCCCTTCCGGAGTGTCCGAAATCGCGTGTACAATTTCAGAAGCAACCATCCAGCCGGGGTGAAACTTCAGGTACTTCGGCCATCTGGAAGCATACATATGATATTTGCCGTCCTCCCCTTTGATCACGGAGCTACCCCATACCCAATATTCTTCCATTTCCAGTCCACCACCCACAGGAGCAACACCCAGCCTAAGTCCACTGTTCTCTTGCCCAAATGCTGACATGGAACATATAATCAGCGTTAGAAAAATAAGTCTGCTCATCTTCATCATGTTGTGCCTAATTGTAATACACCGCTTCCTCCATACCTCCTGCTGCAGTGTAAAAGCTATACTTGGTGTTTATTTTCCTACCAACACAATCACGTCTCCGCTTTTGGTGGGAACATCATACAAAAAGCTCTTGGGCGGCGCATACCCCTTTAAGTTTGCTTTCGCTGATATCAAAGGTTCTTTGATGGCTGGTGTCTGATAGAAGTTGTTCTTATTCACTCCTTTTGCTTTTTTCAGCGACTTCTTCCCGTCCACCGTCAGCGCATTGTATGACCTGATCCTGCAGTTTCCGCCAAGAGTGGATTTGATCACTGCTTTTGCCAGTTTCCCATCTTTCCACGCCATGGATTCGATCACAAAACCACCTCTAGCTCTTAGGCCAGTTACTTTTCCGTCCTTCCATACATCGGGCACAGCAGGCACTAAATGAATCGCTCCGTCGTGGCTCTGAACAAGCATCTCGGCCAGCCCTGAGGTGAAGCCAAAGTTGCCATCGATCTGGAACGGCGGGTGGGCATCCAACATATTCGGATAAGTGCCGCCACCGTTCGGCGAATCAGGCCGGCCTACCAGCCTGATCTGGTCGCCCATGAGCTTGTAGGCGTGGTTCCCATCCAGCAGGCGCGCCCAAAGGTTGATTTTCCAATTCATGGACCAGCCGGTAGAGGGGTCGCCGCGGTAGGTTAGCACATTCATGGCTGCCTCAAACAACTCCGGATTCCTGTAAGGCGAAATTTGATTGGATGGCTGCAACCCATAAAGGTGCGACACATGGCGGTGCTTGTCTTCCGGATCATCCCAATCCTTTATCCACTCCTGAATCTGGCCGTGTTGGCCAATTTGCATTGGGGCTAACTTGGGTATGGTCTCCTCTATTTTCTTAACCAGGTCATCATCTTCACCCAACAGCCGGGCAGCTGCTGCTGTCTTCGTGAGCATATCAAAAACCAGTTGGTTGTCCATGGTGGTACCGTATTGAATGTTGATCATGTTCGGGAAATGGGCCGGGCGGTTTTCCGGAGAAGTAGATGGTGACATGATCAGCCATCCGTGTTCAGGTTCGGGGATTAAAAAACTCAAGCAAAACTCCGTGGATCCTTTCATGGCAGGATACACTTCTCTTAAGTAGCCTATATCTCCGGAGAACATGTATTTGTCCCACAGGTGCTGGCTCAACCAGATTCCGCCGGATGGCCACATGCCCCAGGTGGCACCATCCACTGGCCCGGCAATTCGCCAAAGGTCTGTGTTGTGATGCGCTACCCAGCCATCAGCTCCATACATAACCTCTGCCGTTTCCTGACCTGCCACTGAAAGCTCCTTGACCATTTCGATCAACGGTTCGTGCATCTCCGGGAGGTTGGTCACCTCTGCCGGCCAATAGTTCATTTCGGTGTTGATGTTGATGGTATAGGCACTCTTCCATGGTGGATCGAGCTGGTTGCACCAGATGCCTTGCAGGTTGGCTGGTTGGCCACCAGGCTGTGAGGAGCTAATCAGCAAGTAGCGCCCGAACTGAAAATACAGGGCCGCCAAAGCTGGATCGGTAACAGAACTAAAATTATTGATCCGTGCATCAGTGGGTTTGTCTGCTTCTTTCGTTCGGCCTAAGTCCAGTGCTACCCGGTTAAACAACTGCTGATAGTGCTGGGTATGCGCTTGTTTGAGTTGATCATAGCTTTTACCTTCTACGGCCGCCAGGTAATCTACTGCGCGTTCGTGCTGGTCACCGCTGATATCCATATAATTGACAAAATTGGTGGCTATGGACACATAGATCGTGACACTATTAGCTTTTTCCACGGCCAGTGAAGTATCATTTGCTATGACCATACCCCCTTCCGGGATCACCTGTACCCGTGTTTCAAACTTCACCTGCCCTTTTGTCCCCTCGGCATCTTTGGGCAGGCGCTTGCTCTTACGGTCATTGCTTCTCCCAACCATTTTCAGCAAACCGTTGCCTTCTGTCGAGACGGTGATTAACTCCGGGTTAGGGCGATCCATGGAGGCAGCAAATGAAAGCTGTCCAGGCTTACTGGCTGTGAGCCGGATCACCAGTACCTGATCAGGAAAGGAGGTAAACACCTCTCTCTGATAATTCACCCCATCGACGGTGTAGGAAGTCTTTTGGATAGCCTTGCTGATATCCAGTTCGCGGTAGTAGTTGCTGTAGTTGTCATGCCCGTCAAACGTCAGATACAGGTTACCGGCTGTCTCGAACGGCATCCCATGAGAAGTGTTAGAAATGATCTTGGCATTGGCCAAGTTGTGGGCCTCCTCGTACTTTCCATCAAATAGCAATTGCCTGATTTCCGGCAAAATGGCTTTGGTATCCGGGTTGTCGTTTCGGTGCGGACCACCAGACCATAGGGTTCCTTCGTTTAGTTGGATATTTTCTTTCTCAGGCACACCAAACACCATCGCTCCAAGCCGGCCATTGCCAATGGGCAAGGCCTCATTCCAGTTGGGCGCTGGTTGGTCGTACCACAGCTTTAAGTTGTTGCTTGCTTGCTGTGCCAAACCTGGGATCGCCAGGAAGCACGATATAGCCAAAATAAAAAGCACGAAGCGTCTCATACGTTCATTGTATCGTCATATTCAATTAACCCCAAGCTTGTGCCTGGGGTTAATTGACTTAATTAATCTGCTGTGGCACACCATGTATGATGCGTAAGAGATGGTGAATTTGAATATAATTTCATCTCATGAACTTAATGCATAATCTAAAAAGTGTATGACCTAAAAGCCCTGCGCTTGAGTTTTTAGAAGAGCAACCGGCGCCTACAACAGTAAGCATTAACTCCCAAATTATCTTCCGTGGCTCCAGTTGTCGGTGCGAAAAGGATAGGCTGGCAAGCTGGCTTCATTAACTAAATTTACAGATGGCTTTCCGGCAAAAGCATAGCGCACATATTTGGGTTGTTTCATGTCAGGAGAGGTCAGGATCACACGATTCCCTTCTATACTAGCCTGTGCCTTCACCCAATTTTTGGAAGCATCAGTGATCCAGAAACCTGTTGGGGCCTCACCATTCGTAGTTTTCAGCTCGTCTGTATTTCGAAAATGAACAATTAGCCTTCCTCTTTCAGTATCAACCTTTTCCATCACTGGGCCCTGTGTGGGAAGGTCAAGGCCTAGCGAATTTTTAGCTGCCAGCAATGCGCCTCTTTGCCCTATCGGCAACTTATCATCCGGGTGAATGTCGGCCACGTCCCCTAAATCAATGGTGTTGATGAATGATGTGTGCGGAAGTTGCAGAACAGCGCTTTGTGACTCCCGCATCCAAGCCCATGAGGGTTCCGTTGGGCTTTCCGGATCAATTTTCTTATGCCCCTCCACGCCTCTGCCAAAGCCCGGCAGCATCACCACCATGAAGTGCATTTGATCATCCTTCCACCGCTTGCGATAGGTCTGCACCCAACTTTGGAGCACATCTCCATACTCCGCCATACCACACACCCGATGAAACCAGTTGGACTCATCTACTTCAGGCATTCCGGATAAATAGTTTGTATGCCGTTCCCCTTGATACCAGACCAGTCCCCTGCAGGCAAATGGGATCAACGGGTGCATCATGGCATTGTACAGAATGTTCGGTTGTCGTCTTAGGAAAACATCTTCCTTTTTAGTCCATCCATCAGGCTTTCTCAGAATTTCCTGAATCTGATTGGTCGTTGCGGTATCGGAATCAAACTCCTGCATGATTGTTCGGAAATGTGGGGTCACCTGAGTCATACTTCTGGGCATCCAGGCTTCGATAGAGGAACTGCCCCAGGAAGTTTGGATGATCCCGACGGGCACGTCAGCCAGGTCATGGAGAAAATAAGCAAACGAGAATGCCACCGCACTCGAAGGATGGGTAGCCCGCCACTGTCCGGACACTTCCTCTTGCTCTTCCAAAGCCACTGTGTTCTCTACCTCAAAGCTGCGGATATTTTGAGCGTATGGAATCAGTCCCCGGACTTCTGGAGCATTCGATACGGCAAATTGCATATTGGATTGTCCGGAACATATCCACACTTCCCCTACTAAGACATCTGAGATGACTACCTCGCTACCTCCAGAGATGACCAAATCTCTTCCCACAACGGATGCTTCCAACGGATCCAGACGAATCATCCATTTCCCGTCTTCACTTATTTTGGAGGACTTCACCTGTCCGGCAAAAGAGACAGTGACTTGCTCACCCGGTGTACCTGTACCCCAGACGGGCACGGTCTTTTCCCTTTGTAATACCATATGGTCATTGAAGACCCTGGCTGGTTTGAGTTGCTGCGCTATGGAAGCCGTTCCCAAGCATAGCAAAGAGAATAGTATAACGATTTTCAGAATGTATGATGCATTTGACATAGTTTCTGTATTTGTATTCCAGCATACCTCTCTACTTTAGCTTTTCTGCCAGCAGCAGGTTTGCTTATAAAAATTCCATACTACAATTTCCTTTTTAGTCCGCTACCGCTGCCAGTTTATATACTTTGAAGTTGTCCAGCGTCATGTGGTTATGGACTGTTCGCAAACCAAAATGCCCTTCGGTATATGGGTTGGGGTCTCGATAGTCGTAAATCAAGGTATCGTTTCGGTAATACTGGATCACATCATCGAAGGCAATGAGGCGTATGTGCTTCACGGTGTTGGGCTTGATCAAGTATACCGAATCCGATAGGTCATGCTCAGGCAAAAGTGGTTTTTCGCCGTTTCCGGTATACCTTCTGAATCGTGTTTTGGTATTGTCGTGGCCACCCATACCTACATAGTATAAGCTCAGGGAGTCGTAATTCGGGAAACTGCCGGATCTGAAGTCTGACTTGGCAAACAGGTTATCCGGGTTATTGCTATCTGTAGCCATCCAAAAGCAATTCAGATCTGATGCCCGGTCAAACTCACCGTCCTCTTTGATCACATAGGCATCGTACTCAATCATCAGGGGACCCTGTAATTTTTCTGCAAACCACACCGTGCATCCACCAGCATCATTTACCTCCAGTTTCCCATCCTTGTGGTAAACGCTTCCGTCTGGCATCTGCTCTACCTTCCAGTTACCTATCCCTTCGGTGAAATCTTCACTATGAATCAGTTCTGCTTTTACTGTTAAGTCATCAGTCAATTTTACAACCCTATCCGCGTCGGGCTTACACCCGAAAATGGTCATGCCACAGATTGCCAATAGCATGATTGCATATTTCATCCTGATTCCTCTTTTGGTTGATATCATACCTTCGCTTACTATTATTTCTGATGAATAATTAACTGATGTTAAGCAAGGTGATTTTTGCAAAAATAGTCTCCCTCAAAAAGGGTGAGGAGGATGCGCGTTGTAAAAAAATTAAAGTCCTACAGCCAGTACATCAGTAACTTGTTCGCAGGTATAAATCATACCCTCAGCCCCTTCGCAGAGGGGCAAGAAATCACCTTGCGTTACATCAGTTATCAAACGTGAGCGTTAACCTGTCTAGAATCGGTTTCGAGCTATTCTCCGTGCTATCGGTGATTCTCACTTCGAACTGAAAGCCATACCCTTGCGGCAAACTGGCCAGGTCAACCATTGCAGGAGTTTTTGCCACTTGCTTCGAAAACCCTTTTACAGTAGAGTAGGCTTCGCTTACAGTCTGCCAGCTGGTCCAGTAATTGGCAAACCCATCATTGTTGGTATCCACACCCACGCGCAACGCTACATCTTCTACCCATGGACCCGGACTTACAAAGTCCGTCTCTTGTTGGGTAACCAGGTAAAATTTCCCTTCTGCAAACATGATATCCGGGTCTGGGTGTCCTTCGCCAATATTACCACAAAAGGTGAACGGCTTATTGATATCAGATGAGGTAAACCAGCAAACGCTCATGGGCTCCCCTTCCGAGCGATCAAAATCCCCGAACAAATAGTACTGGCCGCCTATGGAAATGGCAGCCCAATCGCCATAGGCTTCCTGCTCTGGCTCGTGAATGTTGTATTCAGCAATGTTGGTCTTGTAATTCTTAGGATCTTCGATTGCCCAATGCGGATGTTTGTAAGTACCGATTTCGCCTGTTGGGGTGGTGCGGTTATCAACGGGCGGGGCTAATATTTTGAACTTCTCTTTCCCGGTTTTGCTTACTGCATGAACTGCTAGCGGTGAATCCCAGGATCGCTTGGAAGCGTCGATCGGGCTCCAATCCTCCGCAATAACATGAAAATTGCCATCCAAATCACGAATGATTGCACAATCTGAACCGTGTGTTGGGTCTTTGAAGACCATTCCCATGTTCTTTCCCGGCACTCCATCCATTAGGTTGTCATCTATGTATAAATGCGGGTCCTGATCGTTGGGGAAATCGTAGTACAGGTAGAATTTACCGTCTACATACTCTGCAGTGGTCATCCATCGGGAGAAGTATTCGGAGACAGGCCCATGGTGAATCCATGTTTTCATGTCCTTACTTTGCCAGGCATGGTAGCCCCCCAGCATTGGGTTTAGACCTCCCGCTGCATCGTACTGCTCTTCGAATGGCGAAGTCTTCAACTGGATATCGTATCCCTCCAAGGTTACATCCTTACCTTTGAAATCCTCTTTCTTCTTGTTCTTTGGATACGTATACCGACCAAACATCCAGTAATCGTCGCCCACACGCAGCGCAATGGGTGCATCTCCTAAATTGGATGGACCAACGTTCTGAACTGGTTCCCAGTTTTGCCAGACCGGAGATTGCGCTACGATAATTGACTGCGCCGATTGTGGTGTTTTGAATTGCTTGAGCTTACTTTTGTAAATCGCGGTGCTTGCTGTAGGGATGGCTGTACCATCTTTGAACTCCAGGTTGGAGGATGTGCTAACGTTAGACTCCCAATCCTGCTGGGTATGGATGACCCACTCTTGCTTGGTTTTAGTGGAATCCTTGTGCATTTGCCGTTCTCCACCAGCAGCAAATACAACATGAAAACTACCTGCTGCAAGTGCCAAAAGCACTGACTTAAGTCCTGATTTCCGCATGTTAGGTTTTCTTTACTGCACTATTCAATTTCTGGCTTGATCCATACATGGCTGTCCTGTAGCAACGCGCTGTATTCCTTCGTCAGCAGCTTCTTCATGTTTCGGAACTGCTTGGGATTGGATTTCACAAGGTTTTGCCACTCTCCTTTGTCCTTGGCCAGGTTGTACAACTCAAAATCCACCATCTGTGCGTTTCGAACAGAATCTACATTTCCGGGGTATACATTGGTGATCTTTGGCAAGTAGTCCGAGTCATACTTCAGTCTGGCCAGAAGCTTCCAATCTCCATCACGCATGGCTACCACATGGTCGTTGAGCGCATTGTAGAAAGCCCATACCAAAGGCTTCTCTCTTTCCAGCTTTCCGCTCTGGAGCAGCTTTACAAGCGACTGCCCATCCAGCTCCCGCTTTGGCAACTCAGCTCCGGCCAATTCGCAAAAAGTGGGCATCAAATCAAGCGCAGAAACGACAGCATCCGTTTGTCCTTTGTAAGTAGGTTTCCCCATCCAGTACATAATGCCCGGCACTTTAAATCCTCCGTCTGTTGTCCACAATTTCCGCCCCTTCAAACCACCTGTGGTGCCATAAGAGTGCATGGCTTTAGGGTATCGGAGCAGCGTCTCCGGTCCGTTGTCTGATGTGAAGACAATCAATGTATTGTCATGGCCATTGTCTTCGAGGTACTTCACCAGGCGCCCCACAGCGATGTCCACATTCTCTACATTAGCGTAGTACTGCGCTTCGTTCTCATTTTTGGCATAGGGCAAATACTTTTTAACCAGCGCTGCTGGTGAGGCAATGGGAACATGAGGCTCGTGAAAGTTGATCTGCATATAGAAAGGCTGCTCCTTCTTTTGCTGACTCAGCCAGTTCGTCGCCTCATCCACCACGATTTGGCAACTGAAACCCTCTATCTCGCCCACTTCCTTTCCGTTTCTGACAAAGTTGCGTGGGTTCTCATGGCTAGGCACTGCATTGTTGTGCGTGGCAAACCAATGGTCAAACCCAAAGTGATCGGGTGTAGGCTGTTTTTCAGGCTCGTTAAATAAGGAGCTGCTGTGCCATTTTCCGGAGAGGCAAGTAGCATAACCGGCAGACTTTAAGCGGGCAGGGATGGTTTCTTCATGGGCTTGAAGGTGTACCCTGTCGCGGTTGTTGTCGCGAGGCTCATGGCCCCCTACGATAAAATCATAAATGCCCGCACGGTTGGGGCTTCTCCCAGTCATTAACCCTACCCGCGATGGCGAGCAGACAGGCGATGCCGCATAGAAGTTGGTAAATTTTATACCTTTCTCGCTAAGCGCATCCAGGTTCGGTGTTTGAATCTTTTGGTGACCATAAGAGGACAAGTCGCCATACCCCAGATCATCGCAGAGAATGACGACTATATTCGGCTTTTGCGCTTCCACCTCGAAAGAAAATAGACTAAACGCCCCGATTATCACACCTAAAATTCTTAACGCTCTCATGTGTTATTCTTTATGTACCCTTTGATTTGCTGCATCCTATATTCCGCCTAAAGAATTCCGACTCCGAAAAACTTCTGTTTTATACCCTATTCCTGTGTACCATACCCGACTTTCTTTATACTCAGGGAAGTTGAGGACGCGAGTTAAAATACGCTCCCACCAACTCCCTATACAATAGTAACTTCTTGCTGTGTCAAGACAGGTAAATCATGAGCCTTTTCATTTAAACTATGGCCCTTCAGCTCTTTTGGTGCTATTTACTGACACGAGGTTGATCCCAAAGCGTGTAAGGGTCATCATGTAGCTTCATTTGCTCGAGCAGTAAAGCCTCCATCTCTCGCAGTTTGGCGGCGTACTTCGGGTTTTCGGCCAGGTCTGTGAGCATCTCATTCCCGGATTTTTTGTGTTCAGCCAAGTACTCATTTGGGTTCTGCGCCAGATTGAAAAGTTGGGTTTCTCTCACTGCTCCATCCATCACATCGTATTTGATTAGTTTCCAATCCCCCTTCTTGACCGTGCGTATACCCGGTTTTGTGCCTCCGTTATACACCCCATACTGCACCTCCCTAATGGTCTGCTTTTCGCCTTTCAACACAGGCACAAAACTTTCACCTTGTACTGTTTCGGGAGTCTTGATTCCAGCCAGTTCGCAAAAGGTCGGGAGTAAGTCAAGCAAGTAAATATTTCCTTCCACTCTGGTTCCTGGCTTGATTCCGGGGCCTTTTACTATAAAAGGAACCCGCCAGGTATGCTCATAGAGGTTTTGCTTACCTACCAGGCCATGCCTCCCCATAGCCATACCGTGGTCAGAGGTATAGATGATGTAGGTATTCTCCAACTCTCCCATTGCCTCCAGCTTTTGAAGCACCCTGTCTAACTGGGTGTCTATGTTTTCGGAGCAGGCAAAGTCGCGCCCCAACTCATTTCGCACGGTATTTTCATCCCGGCGTTCCCATACGCCACTCACACGCGTTTCATCCCGGAGGTCTGGGTGCCCGTGATGAAAGGGGTGGGCTGGCAGATAGTTCGCTGGCAAGGCCGGCTGCCTGGGATTTGCCGGAGGAATCGTCTCTTCGTCCTTGTGGTTGATAGCCCCATATTTGTCCAGCAAATCCGGAGTCCCGTTGCGGGGATCGTGCGGATGTGAAAACCCAAAATAGATGAAGAAGGGGTCTTTTTTGTCAGCCTGCTCCCGCTCTCCCAGGTATGTTAATACCTGCTCCGCATGCCAGGCACTGCCGCTTTCCTCGGTACCGCCCCGCTTCGTCTTGTCTTTCACCACGGTAAACTGCCTGTTGGCACCAGGGTATGAATTGCCCTCTTTGCAGGTGCGCATGGTGCTGTATCCGGCCCGGTTGAATATCGCACCGATGGTCATGGTATCCAATGGATGAAAACCTGTCTGCTGTTGAAACTCCGCGCTGGGCGGCAAATGCCATAGCGTCCGCCCAGTCATGATCATGTGCCGGGAGGGCGTACACACAGCACCATTCATCGACCCCATGTGCCGCACACTCTCAAATACCATTCCCTGCTCAGCCAGCTTATCAATGGTCGGGGTTTCCAGAATAGAGGTTCGATCGTATAGTTTCAGATCAAAAGGAGATTGGTCATCTATTAAAACGAACAGGAAATTCGGGCGCTTTTTTTCCTGCGCTTTGCAAACTGAAAACAGCAGCAGGCACCCAAACACTAACAAAAACGTTCTGATTCTTTTTCGTATATCCATTGTTATCATCTTATTACTTGATTACCTGATCATAGCCTGCCGGGTACTCTTTGGCCTTCCCTTTTCTGAGCTTAATCCGGATCGGCTGATCAGCGCTGTAATACACTTTGCCGCCTTCCAGCCTAAGCGACGCATTCACATTGTCCTTGATTGCCTCCAGCATGTATTTGCCGTGCTGCAGTTTCCTGCCGTTGCCCAGGTAGAGGTATGCCAGATCCTTATCGTTATAGGAGACCACACCAAAAGTGCCTTGAAACGTATTCTTCTTTTCAACCTGATATTCGGCATCATCCGTGGCATTAAACAGTAGTTGCCTTGAGTTCTTGGAAGTGACCTCCAAGCTCACCATGTTCTCTGTTGCCTTCAAGGGGGTGATGGATTCTATGGATTTATCAGCCCCTTCGTACGCCTCAAAAACCCCTACAAATGGATTTTTGGCGGCATTGTTTCCTTTTTGCCTTACCAGCAGTGTGGGTGTGGTGTGCGGGCTCTTGTTTACCTCACCAGGGGTTAAATGCGGCTTGAGCGTAGTGGGTGGCGCGTCTAGCTGGTAGAGCGTACGGCCTTTCTGTCCCATCATCCACATGTCTACATTCAAGGCAGGGGTAACTTCATCTATCGTCCAGGTGGCCTTGAAATCCTCGTTATACTCCGCAGATTTTATACCTTCAAAGAAAGAATAAGCCTTGTGCGCTGCGTTCGGGATTTCAGTTTCGGTGAGCGGAAGTTTACTCCCAGCTACATTTTGCAGGGTCAGTGTATTGCCCAGGTTATGGTGCAGGTAGTCGTTTTCATCCAGATCTGACCGGAAAATATCCACGTAATAGCCCGTAGTAGGCGACGTGCGGATCATGGCAATCAACCTGCGCTTTTCATTGGCAGACACATCCGCAAAGGAAATATTCTCTAAAACCACTTTATCGTTGTAAAGCTGCCCTTCCGGAACAGTCGGCTCCATGGCATTGACCGTGATTTCACCTGCACTATAGCCTTGCACAATGGTATTGCTGGCCACAGGCCCACTGTAGTAGTTCATGTCCGGCGTCCAGTACGATTCATACGCTGCCCCGTCTGGTGCAAGTGCCCACCCTTTGCCATAAAACTGCCAGGCCAGGCCATTGGACGAGAGGTGGCTGCCTTTCATACCTCCGTACAACGTGAACATCATGCCGTTTTCTTCGTCGTTTCCGTTTCGCATGATCAGATGCCGGTGAAAACGCGAATAAGCTGCCCGGTGATAGGGCAACGTGTTGTTGTCGGTGTTCAAGGGCTGGTTCAGAATGATGCTTCGCCAGTCCGACTCGGACCGATCATACAGTCCTGACTGGATGCCTTTGCTCAGGACTGCCTCTATTTTCTGAGCATCTTCCGTGTTGCCCTCCCACTTGTAATAGGTAAGCAGACGCTCAAACACCTCGAACCCCAAGGGCCCGCCGCGCATATCGCCAAACACCACCAGGTTGCCCCGTGCATCCAGCCAGCCCAGGTTGGCCATGGCCGCCTTCTGGATGATAGGGTTATCCCCCACTGTGTTGACCCCGGCCCGATAAAGGGGCATTGCCATTTGCAACAACGCGCCGATCATACCTGATGCATACCCAGGAGACTCTGGCCATAGGCCGGTATCAGGACTATAAACTTTTATAATCTCCGGCAAAGCCGCATGTTGCTCCCGCGATATTTCGGTATAATAAGGGATATAGTGCTCACGCCCTTTCCCATCGGGGTAATACCCGTTAGATTCGAGCACGAGCATGCTCGGTATAAGGTGGCGATAACGGTTTACATTCCAGTTGCCTTTGGCCCCTCCTCGTACCAGGCCTATCTCGATAAATCGCTTGAATACGGTCCCGGCCAGATCCGTCGCCGACATACCAAGCTGCTGCAAATGGGCATGCGGATTTTCATTCATGTAATCATGCAAAAAATCATAGGCCATAGCCGCAGGCTCCTGCCGATCGTCATGGATCACCTCATAATCGTAGTACCCCATGATGCCTCCGGGCTTGTATCCTCCTGGTCCGTTAGTAGACTCCTTCGGATCCAGGGGTGGCTCCATATAGTAGGTGCCCAGCAACCATGTCCACAAAATATCGGATGAGAATTTGGCGTACTTTTCCTCCTGCGTGATGTAGTAGGCAAATGCGGCCTTCTCTGCCAGTTCAAGGATTTCTTTGTTGTTGCTACGGATCATATGCCCGGATTCCTTGTAAGGCACCAGTACCGGAGTGGTGTCGCCTGACGAGCGGCTGACTCCTAACATATCACCTGTCGCGTTGTATGGGGTGCGGTCTTCCAGGGGCACATTGTTGTAGTCATTCCACTTTCGCATGCCCGGAAGCCGGACGGTAGGCACAGGAGCATTCCCCTTGCCGTAGTCCCAATTTTGCCCTGCAATGTAGCACTGGGTATACCGCTCGCCGTCTTTCCAGTACATGGCCAGGCGAGACACGATCCACTCCGGGTCAGTTTGATGCCGGTTTACATGCGGATCGATTTCATTCAATATGTGTTGCCAGCTTTTCCCGGCCCATTCCTCCGCCTTTATTTTAGCAGAGATGTCCTTCCGGTCATCATCCCCGGCAAACAATACAGGGTGCGGGCCTTTCTTCACTGTTTGTCCGGAGGCCATGCCTATTAGACCAAACAAGAGGAACAGCAAGCAAAGTTTTCGTTTCATAAATACTTGGTGTTGTTGGATTTCAAATGGGCGAAATCCTTTCGTGAGGTATGCAGGGGTATAAACTGCCCCGATCTAGAACCGATGTCAGTTTTGTATATGTTCTTCGCAACTCATCCTTATCCGCAAAGCTTAATCAGTTTCCTGCTGATAAGTCCAGGTAGCATCAAAACAACTACAACAGGCATAAGCAAAGCGCGAGCGCCTGGTTTTCATATTGAGCTTACCTGTCTTCGGGAGATCGTCACAGGCGGTCATGCTTAGGTATAAGTATATACGGCATGCCAGCTTTGAGCCGACATGCCGCATATGCCTCTTCAACCAGCATCGACATGATGCCGATTGCTCAATGAAATAAAATGTGCTTTAGCTTTTTTCATCAAGTAGTCAACAGCAATTACCATCCAGGATTTTGGAGCAATTCGGAAGTGATTTGCAAATCTTCCTGCGGAATCGAGAACAGGTAATCCGTTCTGGTGAAGTTTCGAATAGACGCGGGGTCTAGCACCACTGTACTTAACTGGGATCCAGCGCCGGTAGTGATTTTCTCTTCACCATACAGGAAGTAACCAGGCTTATAAAGACTTGGGTTTGATTCATACACGGTGCCTTCGATAACTGGACCATATACAGTCGCACTCAGTACTTCCTCAGCAATACCCCAACGTTTCAGATCGTTGTATCTGCTGTTCTCGCCGTACAGTTCAATCGTTCTCTCTCTTCTGATCTCCTCTCCCATATCCAATCCATTCGCAGCTGCAAAAGAATTTGTCAAAGGGGCAACTCCTGCTCTTTCTCTTAGCAGGTTTATTGAAAGGTTTAGATCAACATCACTTATCGCTCCGTCTCGCTCATACAGCGCTTCCGCATAGATCAGGTACAATTCAGCTAACCGCAAGTATGGGAAATTCTGAGATTCCTGACCTTGAGACCTGTACTTAGGGTAATCAAATGCCTCATGCTTTCGATTTGTAATTCCCACACCTGAGTTTGATAGAGATTGGGAGCCTAATGCGGGAGAGCCATCTTCCGGTATATTGTCAAAATATGCGCTCATGCGATAATCTCTGTTCTGCAACTCATCATCCACCGTGTTATACCCCTGAAAAAGAGGAGACTTGCTGATTGGCAAACCATCCGTGGCCAAAAACATATCCAGCATTTTTCTGGTAGGAGACAAACGCCCCGCCACTACGTGGCTGAGGTTAGTGTTCGTTCTTCGAACGTCCACATCGTAGATGCCCTGAATGATGAACTCCCTGTTGGAAAGCTTGGTCAGACCCGCTGGATTGGATGCAGAACCATCGATATTGAACAAGTAATAACTGCTCAGGTTGTCCAGGTCAGCATTGTGGTTCCAAAGCTCGTAAGGGCCGTTGTTGATCACGTCTGAAGACAATTCAATGGCCCCGGTAAGCATATCGTTTACAGAAGGATAGCCATTTGGCTTTTCAGAACCCGCTCCTACAGAAACACCGTCCCCGTCAGTGCTGGTGCCCACGTACTTCTCCCAGGTGGCCTCAAACAAAAGCGCTCTCGCTTTCAATGCCTTTGCCCCCTCTCTACTGATCTTACCCTTGTTTGCGTCACCAACTTCAACCTCTGCAGGAAGCCCGGCGATAGCTGCGTCTAAGTCTTGCAAAACCTGAGCAAACACTTCGTACCTGCTGTTTCTTTTACCAGTGTTTAAAATCTCATCCTTCAGTTCATATACATCCAGCGAAAGCGGCACCCCTCCAAACCGGACCATTAACTCATAATGGTGGTATGCCCTGAAAAAGTGTGCAGTGGCCACATAGTGACTTATATCTGCCTGATCTCCATCATACTCAGATGCTTTCTTGATTAAGATATTGGCATCTCTCAAGAAATAGTAATGGCTTGTCCAGTAGGGGTCTATGTTAGAGGGAGTTAAAACTCCGCGACCGTAGTCTTGTGGCAAAGCAGTCAGGTCTGTGCCCAGATCCAACCAATCTGCATAGGATGTGTTGTAGGCGCTAGGCAGGCCTGCTCCCCTGATGTCTCGCCATCCCACTAAATTTTCATGTAATTTATTGGCAGCGTATTCGAAATGCTCTGGGGTGGCAAAATAAACAGCTTCTGTGTATGAATCTTTTGGTTCCAGGTCAATAAACCTTTCTTGGCAACCGCCTGCCACGATGAGCATGCCAGCCATCACAATATTTCTAATATTCTTCATGTCGTTTCGTCTTTATAATTAAAACTTAGCGCTTATACCGAATGCATAAGATCTCATAAAAGGATATACCGTCGTGGCACTAGTACTCATCTCCGGATCGTACCCATCATCCAAGCTAGTTGCTTCCCATAGGTCATTTCCTGAGAAATAAATCCTTATGCTTTGGGTATGAATCTTACTTGTAAGCGCCGCTGGCAGGGTATACCCAACGATCAACGTCTTCAGACGCAGGTATCTGTTGTTCTGCAATCTGTAGTCATTGCTTGCCCAGTTGTAGTTTGCTCTGGAAGCCTCGATCGTTGCTCTCGGAAACTCTGCGCCTGGGTTATCCTCTGTCCAGGTTTTGCCTAAGAACTGTGGCGTTTGGTTAGCCCAATGCGCTCTGAACGGATAAGCCAAATGCCCAACTCGCTCGATGTTTTGCTGTAATACGCCATAGAAGTTGGCTGTCAAATCAATGCCTTTCCAGGACAGATTGGAGTTGAAGCCATAGTAGTAGTGAGGAGCAGCGTCACCCATATACTTTAAGTCTCCCCCTTCTTCGGATACCGCTCTGATGACGCCATTGCCGTCACGGTCCACTTTGATGACATCGCCTGGTCTCAGCGTGGCATTTCCTTTTGGCAGTTCTCCGCCTTCATACTGCGACAAATAAGCGTTCACTTCCTCTTGCGACTGGAAAAATCCAGCGGTCTCATACATCCAATATGAGTTTAAAGGATACCCTTCTCTCATGTTACCAGCACTCGGGTCGTTAAGTCCTGCCACCCATTTTCCGGCACCTTCCAGCGAGATTAACTCGTTGCGCGCATCGCCCATATTCACAGAGACGCCATACCTAACCTCTCCAATTTGGTCTTGCCAGCCTAATACGGCTTCCCAGCCCTGGGTTCTCAGATGTCCGATATTCTCTGTCGGCTCTTCCCCTCCGATGATCGCCCAATAGTTTTTTGACGCCAGCATATTCGGGTTGTCTTTGATGAAGTAGTCAAAAGAGCCTGAAAGCTTGTGATCTAAAAGCGAAAACTCCGTACCCAGGTTTGTCATTGCTACTCTTTCCCAGGTTCTCTCATTGGTGGTGATGGCACCTACTCTGGCTGTAGGCTGCAATGCTGGAGAATATCCAAAAGGAGTTAGCCCAAATCCGATGGTTGATACATAGTCGTGGTTTCCGATGCCTGCTGTGCTACCCATTTGGGCATAACTGGCCTTCAATTTCAAAAAGCTTAAAATTGGGTTCTTCTCAAAGAAGTTCTCCTCCGTGATTACCCACCCTGCAGATCCGCCAAAATAACTTTGCCATTTGTATCCATCAGCAAACCTGGATGAAGCATCTGACCTGCCTAAAACCTCCAACAGGTATCTTCCTTTATAATCGTAGTTGGCTCTTGACATGTAAGAATAAAAGCCTGAGTTTCTATCGAAGTTTCCACTTCCTACTGAGATGTTCCCATTCGCTAAAAACACATTATAGATACCCAAATCTTCTATGTTTTGTCTGCCTACCTGCAGCTGGCTTGTTCTATCCAGTTCGGCAGTTATACCACCCATCACTTTAAAGTTGTGGCCATCGCCCAGGGTTTTGGTGTATGTCAGGTAGCTATTATACAGCTCATACAAGCCGCTTCTTCTGGTTTCTTCAACGCTTGGGTTGGGATTTGCACTTTGCACAAAATCGCCTTCCCAAGTGTATAAAGGCACATCCAGCGTGTAACGCTTGTATTCTTGGTCAGAGTTTCTGATTGAGGCAAGAAGTCTAAAGTCTAAGCCTTCCAATATCCGAGCGGTAAAACCTAAATTGATCTTGGTGATGTTGTTTGTGGATTCCTCTTTACCTCCATCTACCAATGACCCGGTGGCATTTCTGTTACCAATTCCGAAGTTGGCATACCATTGCCCTTTTGAGTTGTAGGCCGGAAAAACAGGCGGGTCGTTACCAATTGCAGTCCATCCCCATCCAGAAGAAGGGCTTTCCTGATTTATTGTCTGGTGAGACACTCCCACATCTAAACTTAACCAATCTGTCAGCTCCTGATCCAGGTTAAGCCTGAAGGTATATTGCTTTTGCCCATCATAGGCTAATTTCAAAGCGCCTACATCGTCAGAGAAATTACCGGACAATCTATATCTGGTCTTTTCAGTTGAACCAGAGATAGACAAATTGTGCTGAAATGAGTGCGCATCGCCATACATCTCGTCAAACCTGTTCGCTGGCGCCATGTAAACGCGTCCGTTGTCTCCCCAGCCAGAAACAGCAGTGGTATAGTACTGGCTTTTACCGTCTATCATGTCAAGCAGGGTTTGCTCTGAGCCCCATTGCTTGTAGTCTATAATGCTGTTGCCGTCCGCGTCAACTCTTCCCTCGGCACGCACAGCATCCAAAAACACAGACGCATACTCCTGCATGCTTGGCGCCGGTGGCTGGATGCCTATGCTTTTCAATCTGTAGCTACCGTTGTATTCGACAGACATTTTCCCAGATCCCTTCTTGGTATTGATCACCAACACGCCGTTCGCAGCTCTGGAACCATAGATAGCGGCAGCACCGTCTTTAAGCACCGATACTGATTCAATATCGTTGGGGTTGATGTTGTAAAACTCCGTCGCGCTAGAAATCACCCCATCGATAACGTATAGCACATTACCCCCATTAATAGAAGTAACGCCACGGATAGAAACTTCTCCGGCAGATTCTCCATTACCTTGAAATCCCACTCTTCCGCTGTTGCGTTGCACGAGCAAGCCAGGTGTCTGTCCCTGCAGCGCAACGACAGGGCTGTTGATCGCCTGGCTCTGGAACGCCTCGGCATTCACCTGCTCTACAGCGCCGGTAAGCGTTGCCTTCTTTTGCGTGCCATACCCTACTACCACTACTTCCTGCAGGGCCTTCATATCTGTTTTCAGGGTAATCGTCAAATTACTCCGGTTGCCCACGTCAAACGATTGCTGCTGAAACCCAATGAATGACACCAGAAGGGTGGGTGTGGGTGTGGTCAGCGGCAAATTAAAATTCCCGTCTACATCCGTCGTCGTCCCGTTGGTGGTGCCCTTTTCAACTACGCTTGCGCCTGGCAAGGCCTCTCCATTTTCATCTAACACCTTTCCGGAGATAGCAGCGTTTTGTGCTGAAACAGTCAGGGACATCAGTCCGAGCAGCATCAGCATTAAAACCCCCTTAAATAAGGAGAGTCTTCTTTTTTCTGTAACAGATTCTTTCATGATCTTAAATAATTTACATAGGTGAGGAATTACTTAACTGTGCCCTGCGAATGCCTTGCATCTCTTAGAGCGTTAATTTTTTATGTTTAACCTTCATTTTTTTATAGCGTATAGTGAATCTCATTGTGTTTGTGCCTAAGGTTTGGTAACTGAATCGATTTTTAAATTTAGTTACTCATGCGCTCTGAAGATATAATTCATGATTCAATGCGTATAAAACATGAATCAAACGCCTCCTATTGATCGTTTTTGAAGAAATTAGCAATTTATACCCCTCGGATTTAAGTGATAATTGCAACGATTGCAAGGCAGCTGGTTTCTTTTCCATCATCTGATACAGCTAGTTTATACCATGAAAAGGTGTAAGGAAATATTGGCGGGGCCCGGTTTCTATACCACCATATAGTTGTTCCGTATAGGGGTGTTTTAAAATAGTCCTTCCCATATATCGATATGGCAGGAACCTGATTTAATCTTCTATTTTACTATTGATCAACTTCTTGATCTAGTCGTCATGACGGAGGTGAAAGCGATCTGTGGCAGCGCTTCGGCAAGCTCCACTGTTTATACATCTACTTTAGGTAATCAATGTCTGAAGTCGAGCCACTCCAGGCTCCTTTCCACTTGCAAGTGACTCTTCTTCACAAAGCCTCTGGTAGATTCTGTCTTTTGGTTATTTCCACTGCCCGCCCATACCCCTGTCTGCTTCCGTTTGCGGAAACAAAATGACACGCTCTACCAGCAGCGATAGATACTTTTGCCTGATCCCTGCCGCTACACGCCAGTGCGGTTGCACAAAAGATCGCATTCATAATGGCCCGAACCCTACGTGACCGCTCACTATTGTTATTCAGGATCTTTTTTTATAAATTCCCATAAGGAATCGGTTAGCTCTTCAAATTGGGATTACATAAACTAAAAACGCCTGGTCTCCATTAGTTTAATTCGATTCCCGCTTTTTACAAATCATCACATAGTCTATATAGCGGATAATGACGTTTTCCGACTGACCAGTATTTAAAGGAATCGAGAAAATTATGAATGTAGGGAAGATTAAATACTGCGCTTTTCTTATCTTTTTTTGCTGCTACTGCGCCACCTTTGCCCAAAGTTACAAATTTGAAAACTATTCGACACCGGAAGGCCTATCAAGCAGCACCTGTGTTGAAATATTTCAAGACAGTAAAGGATTTATGTGGTTTGGGACTATTGATGGCCTAAACCGGTATGATGGGTATGACTTCAAGGTGTTTCGCCCCATCATCAATGATACCACTTCCCTGAGCAACAACAGGGTATATGCGTTGGAAGAAGATCGATACGGCAACCTTTGGGTAGGAACAAAAAACGGGCTCAATGTATATCGGAAAGGAAAAGGGGACTTTCTGCGAATTAAATTGCACCATCAGCAACGCTCTCAAATCCAAGCGAAGGATGTTATTAACGATATCGTATATAACCCTCAGACCAACACGCTGTGGTTAGCCACAAAAAATGGTGTGAGCAAAGCGAAGTTGGATGTATTAGCGTCCGGCAACTTTGAGAAATTAGAATTCACGAACTATACCCTCCAACAGGACACTCCATTTTCACTCGGACAAAACGATGTTTCGAGAATTGAAATTGATAAGGATGGCCAGGTCTGGATGATTACGACAGCGGGTTTCTTACACCGCTACCGATCCAGGGAAGATGATTTTGATCATATCGAGATCAAACAATCGAGGCAGAACAAGGTTGATCACCTGCCGAAGTTAATCATGGTGGACAATGAGGGGAAAATCTGGATAGGCAACAACCTTTCCCAGCTCATCGTCATGGATCGGACAGGTGAGTTTGTTCAATTGCAAATCACTGACGAGGATATTGCCATATATGATATTTACCAGGACAATAAAGGGCTGATTTGGGTTGCAACCTCCAATCGTGGATTATTTGTCGTGAATTTGGAGGGGAAGCTGCAATACATTATTAACCAGGATGAAAACAACCCCTACTCTCTTCCCAATAACCAGACTTCTAAAGTCTTTCAAGATAAGGACAATATTTACTGGATAGCTACCTACAACGACGGTGTCGTTAAGTTAGACATGTCGAAAAGTGCGTTTGGCCACTATTTCAACAGAAACGCGCAAGGCTCAGATATCCAGATTGCACAAGCTGTTTTGCAGGATGCGAACGGAAAAATATGGATCGGAACTGACGGGGATGGATTAAGCTATTATGATCCGACCAAAGGTTCATTCAAACAATACCGCCATAATGAGGAAAACCCTCAATCGTTAAGCTCTGATAAAATTCTCTATCTGGAGGAGAGTTTCGACGGAAGCATTTGGGTATGTACCTTAAATGGTGGATTGAATAGGTTTTATCCACAGTCCGGTGTTTTTCAGCATTATAAATATGAGCTGTCGAACCCCTATAGTATAAGCCAAAATTCGATTTGGTGCGCAAAAGAAGATGACCAACGACGACTATGGGTCGGTACACAGGAAGCAGGCCTTAATGTCTTAGACCTTAATACCGGATTATTTAAATCTTACCTCAGTGACCCTAATGATTCTGCCAGCATTCTGGGGAATTATGTCTTTTCCTTGCTTATTGACTCTAAAAAAAGATTGTTGATCGGAACCTCTGTCGGAATCTGCTGGATCAGTTTAAGTCAAAGCCTGGACAAAAAAATAGTGTTTCATCAAATCAAGGAACCCAACATCACGGGAAATCTGGTCAACTCGATTTTCGAGGACCATCAAGGGGA
The DNA here is from genome assembly GCF_022601975.1 of Pontibacter sp. E15-1. Lineage (GTDB taxonomy): Bacteria > Bacteroidota > Bacteroidia > Cytophagales > Hymenobacteraceae > Pontibacter. The sequence continues at coordinate 121,840 of NZ_JAKVIR010000016.1, read as the reverse complement.
AATCTGGGTTGGGACAGACCTGGGTCTGCATCACTTAAACGCCGATCTACAGCTTGTAAAGACCTATTCTACGATTGACGGCCTTCCCAATAACTTAGTGTTAGGGATTGAGGAAGATGATCAACATAAGCTTTGGATGACGACGAAGAGTGGAATGTGCCGGTTTGACCCACGCACAGAGAGCTTCAAAAACTACAATGTGAATGATGGCCTCCAAGGTATGGAGTACCAGAGTAAGTCAATCACTAAACTGTCAGATGGCAGGATATTGGCAGGAGGCATTAATGGCTTCAACCTGTTTCACCCGAATGAAATAAAGCAGGATAGCCTTACTGGTGGCCCTGTCATTACAAACCTCAAGCTGCTTAATCAGGACGTGTATGAGGGCAAGACAATAAATGGCAGGATGATCCTGTCCAAGCCCCTGGATCGGACAGAAAATATAACGCTGAAATACGATGAAGGCTATATCACGTTAGAATTTGTAAATCTTCATTTCCATAATCCGGACAAGGTAAAATATGCCTACAAACTCCACGGGGCCGATCAGGATTTTGTGAATGCCGGAAATACCCGATCGGCAAATTATTCCGGCTTGCCACCAGGAAACTACACCTTTGAAGTGAAGGCATCATTGGATGGGAACTGGGATGATGCCGCCTCTACAAAATTAAACATCGAAATACTGCCCCCGCCCTGGGCCACGTGGTGGGCATATATGATCTACGGAATAATTGGATTGGTAATTATCTGGGTGGTGTTTTGGTATTACTCCCGAATGTTGGATGAGGAGCGGCTACGGGAATTGGACGAAATGAAACTCGAGTTTTTCATGAATGTATCCCACGAGTTCAGGACGCCATTGACCTTAATCTTAAATCCAATAGACAAAATCATTTCTTCCTTCGACAAGCCGGAAGTTGTGAAAAACTCCGCTTTTACCATTCAGCGAAGTGCCAGGAGACTATTAAAACTGGTGAATCAATTGCTCGATTTTAGAAAAATGGACTTGGGGAAAGCGCCCCTTGATCCTGTGAAAGGAAACATCGTCAGCTTTTCAAAAGATATATTCAAACTGTTTGAGGATTTCTCAAAGGAAAAGTCGATTGACTTATCTTTTCATTCTCAAACAGACAAGATGTATATCTGGTTTGACCCAGACAAAATGGAGAAGATTCTCACCAATCTTCTTTCAAACGCGCTAAAGTTTACGAAAAAAGGAGGGAGCGTAAGCGTGTCCGTCTCCAGTGGCACGAAGAAATCGACAGAAGCTAAATTCTTTGCCAAAAACAAACAGCAGGAATATGTTGAGATAACTGTTACCGATACTGGGATTGGGCTGACAGAGAAACAGCTGAATGAGGTTTTCGATCGGTTCTACCATATCGACAACACAAATTCAGGTATGGGCATAGGGCTTAACTTTACGAAAAGCCTTGTAGAGCAACATGGCGGCGAGATTTCAGTCGAAAGTGAATTTGGCGTGGGCTCTCGATTCTCTATTCGAATCCCTAGTGACAGCGATCAAATGCGGGAGGCTTTAAGGACAAATAAAAAGATGCGGGAGGGCAGAAGTGAGTTTGACCTGAACAATGTGAAATCGTTGGAGTATGAACTCGCCATTTCTGATCTAGACCTGATCAACGATGAAGAAATAGACACCAATAACACGCCGCAACAAACCATACTGATCGTAGAGGACAATAAAGAACTAAGGGTGCACCTCAAGAATGAATTACACTCCCAGTTCAAAATTAAAGAGGCGGCAAATGGGCGAGAGGGATTGGAAAAGGCGAATAAGTTCTTCCCGGATTTAATTATCAGCGATGTGATGATGCCGGAGATGGATGGATTCGAGATGTGCCAGACCATCAAAATGAATATAGAGTTAAGTCATATACCCGTGATTTTGCTGACAGCCCGTAGTTTGGAAGAAGACCGACTGGAGGGATATTCTATCGGAGCCGACGCGTATTTACCAAAGCCGTTTAATGTTCATGTGTTAAGGGCCAGGATAAAGAATCTGCTGGAAGCTAAAAAGAGGTTAAAGGAGAAGTTTTTATCCCAGGCTGGATTTGTTGCTTCAAGCGAAATCACCAGTAATTCTCTGGACGAAAAATTCTTGGACGATGTCACAAAGATAATTTTGGACAATGTGAGTGATCCGGATTTTAGCTTAGAGCAATTGTTAAAAGAGATTGGTGTAAGTCGATCTCATTTTTACCGCAAGATCAACTCTTTGACAGGTCAGAACCCGAGTAATTTTATTCGGACCATCCGCCTCAAGTATGCAGCTGAGTTGCTGAAGACTAAATCTGGCTCGATCAAAGAGATAGCGTACAAAGCAGGGTTTAATTCTACAGCCTACTTTTCAAAGACCTTCCGGGAGTTGTTCGAAAAAACCCCGAAAGAATTTGCTGAAGAACATGCCATCGATCAGGTAGAGGTATAAATATCGGCTTCCCCTTTATAGAACTGCCCTGCGGCAGAGAAAAGGGGAAGCCGATAATGAAAGGCTAGTGCTTCGCCAATTTAATTACCAGAATTAGCGTTTGTTATTCTATGAATTAAAATGGTTTTTATACCTTATTTCTAATTCTGAATTTCTAATTTTTAATTTGGCGAAGCACTAGGCTATTGTCTTCTTGAAGTCGCCAATCTCCATACAGCACACCTGCTCCATTACCTGCTGTAGCTGTGTTTTCAGTATGCCAATGGCATGATCGCCCCCTTTGTTTCCTAAAGCGGCAACACTATACATAAAAGTCCTGCCCAGAAAAGTAAAATCAGCTCCGGCGGCCAAAGTCCGGGCGATGTCCGGACCGGATCTGATGCCACTATCCATCATCACTTTGATCTGATCCCCATACTTCTGAGCGATAGACTTTAGGGGAGTGATGGTGGATTGCCCCGCATCTAACTGTCGACCCCCATGATTCGATACAATGATGCCATCCAAGCCCAACCGGATAGCCTTTTGAGCGTCCTCTTCGCTTGCCACGCCCTTTAGCACGATTTTGCCTTTCCACATGTCACGGATAGGCGCGATTTTCTCCTCGTTTAACCTCCCCGAAAATGTCTGGTTCATAAACTGCCCGAGCTGCTTCAGATCAAGCCCCTTGGGTATATAAGGTTTCAACGATTCAAAACTTGGCTGGCCGTTGATCAAGGTCCGTAAAGCCCAGTCCGGGCGGCCCATGATTTGCAAAATATTGGTAAGCGACATGCTCGGCGGCATGGCAAGGCCATTCCGAATATCCCTTGGCCGGAAGCCGAAGGTGGGCACATCACAGAGCAACACTAACACCGGGCAGCCGGCGGCATCCGCCCTTTTGAGGATATCATCCCGAAGCCTGTTCTCTGTTGGGTGGTATAGCTGAAACCATGCTCTCCCTTCTGTCACTTCGCTCGCCCGCTCAATACTCATGGTGGTTACGGTGCTCAGAATAAAAGGCACATTGTTTTTGAAGGCGGCCTTTGCCAATATTTCCGGAGCGTTGGGCCACATCAATCCTTGCAATCCCACTGGCGCGATTCCAAAAGGCGCATCGTAGGTATGCCCGAACAGCTCCGTGCGCATGTCTGAGGTTTTGTGCTCTGACAAATATTGAGGTATGAGCTGTACCTCCCGCAACTCTCGTGTGTTTCGATCTAAATTGACATCTTCGTTGCAGCCTCCGTCCAGGTATTCGAACGCGAAACGGGGGATTTTTTTTCTCGCTTTGTTTCGCAGATCGTCTATTCCGGGATATCGACTGTCGTAATTCCACTTATTCATAATTCGAATATTTTATTCATTAACACCCACTTCTGATTCGGTTGGGCAAACGGTAAACGCGCTTGATATCGACCCATCAGCGTCTCCCACTCTTGCACCTTTTCGTTCGATAAATCGGCTTGCGCCTTGCCTTCAAAACTGAAGCTCTCCTCTACCTCCATGATCATGCACAACCTTGTCTCAATGAGATAGATTTCCATCGCCAAGATTCCCGAGCTTATGATGCTTTCCTTTATTTCGGGCCAAACGTTTTGATGATGCGCGATGTACGCTGCAATGAGATGAGGATCATCTTTAAGATCCAGTGTGAGACAATACCTTTTCATTTAAGCTACACTTCGGTTAAGGGAGCGCTTGGCATAGATGGCCACCACAATCAAACACAGCAGCGGCAACACGAATGAAAACCTGATCTCGGGTATGAATCCAAAGTAAGAGAGATCGCTCAGGCCTGTCCCTCCCTGATCGATGATGGTTGCCTGCAATGGTGGCATCAGGGCACCCCCGACAATTGCCAAGATCAGTCCTGCCGAACCGATTTTCGCTTCATCTCCCATCCCCGAAAGCGCTATCCCATATATAGTCGGGAACATGAGCGACATGGCAAAGGAAACCCCTACCAGACTGTATAACCCGATCATACCATCCAACACGATTGCGCCAGCCACAAAGAAGATTCCCAATAGGGCAAAGTAGAACATCAACTTTGAAGGAGAAATATAGCGTATGAGGAAAGTGCAAATCCATCGTGCAAGCAGAAAACAGACGGTAGAAGCCACCACATAAACCATCGCGTTCAATTGGTCATCAGCAGGTCGGTTTGCATTGATCGCTGTGACGTATTGGTAGATAAACGTCCAAACCATGATCTGACAAGCCACATAAAAGAATTGCGCGATGACTCCCTCGTAATAGTCCTTGTTCTGAAAAAGATGGCGCAACGTGCTTTTCAGATCCAGGGTAGTATCTGTAGGCTTTTTTATTTTTATATCTGTCATCATAAAAGTCACCAGAACGGCAAGCACAACAAACGCCAAAATGACATAAGGTGTGCTTACAACATTGAGGTCATGCACAATTACGGCGTGGTCATTTACCACGCCCACCTCCGCATTGGCCCCCATCTCAGTTTGCAGACGGTCTACCACAAAAATCCTTGCCACTACCTGACCGGTCAGCGCTCCGATCGGGTTAAAAGCCTGGGCAAGGTTGAGGCGCTGCGTGGCAGTGGACGGATCGCCCATGGCCAGAATCATTGGGTTGGCCGTGGTTTCTAAAAAGGCCAATCCAAACGTCAGCACATAAAACGAAATCAAAAACAGGTCGTAGTTGATCAGTCGGGCTGCCGGGAACATCATGAACGACCCGATGGCAAAAAGGATCAAGCCGACCACGATACCCGTTTTATATCTATATTTTCTGATAAACAAGGCAGCAGGTATGGCCATCGTGCCATACCCCCCGTAAAAAGCCAGCTGCACATAAGAGGCCTTTACGTTGGAGATGTTGAGCACATTCTTGAAGACCTCCACCATAGGGTTGGTAAGATCATTGGGAAAGCCCCAAAGGAAAAAAAGCGAAACAACCAGGATAAAAGGCAGCAGCATTGCTTTCGAAATGACCGGTGCCTGATTTGTTTCTGGGTGCGTTTTTGTTGTCATTGCCATGATCTTAACTGTCTATCAGGAAATATCAGACAGCTGAAAACCTATCTGATCAAATTGTAACTCCCTTGAATCCAAAAGTAAAAGCTTTCCAGAACCAGCCAGTGGGTATAGCACCAGTGCTCGCCTGCGAGGTTCCCTTGGCTAGACCTGTAAAAGAGAAGAGCATTCAAGAAGTGTCCGGTGAGGTGATAAAGTTTCTGAAGGCACTGCTGAATCTACTCTATACCTTCTTGTTTCAGGTTATTGCCCGGTCAAGGTGTACGTAGCCGCCATCGGCAAAAAGCCATTGGCCCGTCGTGTGCGAACTACGCCCTGATAATAAGAACACCGTCATACCGGCAATTTCCTCAGGTGTCGTCATTCGCTGTTCAAAAGGAATTTTCGACGTTATTTCCTTGATCTTCGATGCTGGATCTTCGAAGGTGTTTAGCCACTTTTCATACAAAGGCGTCATTACCTCAGCCGGGACAATCGCGTTTACACGTATACCGAAAGGAGCCAGCTCAACAGCCCATTCCCTGGTAAGCGCAAGCTGGGCACCTTTACACGCTGCATACCCTGAGGTCCCGCCCTGACCAGTCAGAGCAATCTTAGAACTGACGTTGATGATCGAGCCTTTGGTCTCTTTCAGGTGTGGCACGGCGTAGTGTACCAGGTCGTAGTAATGGGTGAGGTTCTTCATCAGGGAGTTCTTAAAGGCGGAGGAGCTCCCATCCACAAGGCCGACACCGTCGTTCGCACCAGCGTTGTTTACAACCCCGTCTATCCTTCCAAAGGCTGCGATGGTCTGATCAATAACATCCTTGCAGACACCATCCTCGCCAAGCTCAGCCACGATGACCAACGCCTGACCTCCATCTGCTTTTATCTGCTCAGCCAACCGATTCGCAGCGTCCGCCGACCGTCCGACAATCACGGGAATAGCATTCTCCTTGACTAACTCCAGTGTTATGGCCTCGCCAATGCCCTTGGCACCACCGGTGACTATAAATACCTTTTCCTCTATCTTTAATTCCATAATTCCATCTTCAGGTTATTTGGTAGAAATTCTTAGCTGTCTTTCCCATGATCTGGTTCTGTTCATCCGATGACAACTCTTGTAAACAATGCATCAGGGACTGGTGAATCCTGTCATAAGACCCGGCAACCAGACAAACCGGCCAATCTGAGCCATACATAAGTCTGGAGGGGCCGAAATTTTCCAGGCAACAATCAACGTACCGCTGCAGGTCTTCTCTTTGCCAGGTAGCCCAGTCTGCTTCTGTAGCCATACCCGATAGTTTAACATACACATGGTCAAGCTCACTGATCGACTTCATACAGGTGGCCCAATGCGCAAACGACTCATTTTTGATATCAGGCTTGCCGATGTGATCCAGCACCAGTCGCATCTCAGGCAGCTGCTTGATAAGTTTCAGGACTTCCGTTAGCTGCCCTTCTTTGGCGAGTATATCATATGTTAAATCGCTTTTGCCAACACTACTTATACCTTCCACAAACTTACGTTGGGTCATATACCCATCTGGCTCAGCTTGCAGTATATGCCGTACGCCTTTGAAGGCTGAAAATCCATTATAGTAATCTATGCGCTCCGGCAGCGTATCGCTCAAGAGGTCGAGCCAGCCCACCACTCCTTTGATCCAGGGATGTTGCGCGGACAAAGAGAGCAAAAACTCGTTCTCTTCCTCCGATTGGTCGGCCTGCACGGCAATGCATCCATCAAGTTGATGTTTGTCGAGTTCCGGTTTCAGATCTTCGGGCATGAAATCCCGTCGAATGAGCTGCATGTCCTCCCCGATCCAGGCGTCTCTTACCGGATCAAACTTCCAAAAATGCTGGTGGGCATCCAGTTTCATCCAGCGTACGCTTTCACCTCTTGCCGGGCACTGCCGAGACCGTCTATACCCAATTCGATCACATCGCCATCTTTGAGGTAGAATGGAGGCTTTTGTCCGAAGCCAACTCCCTCTGGGGTACCGGTAGAAATGATGTCGCCGGGCATTAAGCTCATGAATTGCGACAGATAAGCCACCACATGCTGTACATTGAAGATGAAGTCGCTGGTGTTGCCGTCCTGCATTTTCGTCCCGTTCAAGGTCAACCACAGCCGCATGTTGTTAGGGTTAGCCACTTCGTCTTTGGTGACCAAATAGGGTCCTAAGGGAGCAAATGTATCGCAGCTTTTGCCTTTTACCCACTGCCCTCCACGCTCTATCTGGAACTCGCGCTCGCTTACGTCGTTGTGCAACATATAGCCTGCCACGTAATCCAGCGCTTCTTCTTCGCGAATGTAGTTCGCGCGCTTGCCGATCACCACCGCCAACTCTACTTCCCAATCTGTTTTAGCACTGTTTTTCGGAATGATGATTGTGTCTTCAGGTCCTATCATGGAGGAAGTCGCCTTGAAGAATACCACCGGTTCTGCAGGTTCGGCCATACCACTTTCGGCGGCATGCTTGCGGTAATTCAGGCCAATGCAAACAATCTTGCCTGGTCGCTTAATCGGTGCCCCAAGTCGGGTAGTCGTGGGTACTACCGGAGCAGTCTCCATGTTGAAAGCAGCCTCAAGTTCTGCCAACCCATTGCCAGCAAAAAAATCCTCGTCAAAGTCATTTACCAGGCCGCTCACATCATACCGTATACCGTCTACTTCTATACCTGGCTTTTCGAAACCGGCTTCTCCAAATCGAATTAATTTCATCGGTTTAATAGTTTATTTTATTGAATTAGTTATTTAATGTGATAAATCCCCCATCTATCGGGAAGTCCGTGCCCGTGATAAAGGATGCCTCATCTGAACACAGGTAAAGCACCAGCGCTCCTATTTCTGCAGGCTTTCCCATACGCCCGATAGGCTGGGTGTTGGAGAGTGCCTGAAACATTTCTTTCTCGTTGCCGGGATAGTTCTTTGCCAGGAAACCATCCACAAAGGGGGTATGGACTCTTGCGGGAGAGATGCTGTTGCAGCGAATATTGTTTGCCAGAAAATCCCTGGCCACAGACAAGGTCATGGCATGGATGGCGCCTTTGCTCATGGAGTAGGCAAATCTGTCTGAGATGCCCACGTGGGCGGCAATGGACGATACATTGACGATCGTACCTCCTTTTGCCTTCATCAAATTCACTCCCTCTCTCAGGCACAGATAGGCGCCTTTCACGTTGATGTTGTAGATCCTGTCCATGTCTTCCGGTGAGGTATTGCTCACGTTGCCGATATGCGCGATCCCGGCATTGTTGATCAATATGTCAATCGGTCTGCCGTCCAAGGCTTGTTTCACACTTTGCTCATCCGATACATCGCACTTCACAGCGATGGCTTCGCCGCCTGCGTTCGTGATTTCGAGGGCAACCTCCTGCGCCTTGCTCTCATCCAAATCCAGGATGGACACCTTGGCTCCGTTGTTCGCCAGTGCTATAGCGATGGCTCTGCCTATTCCGCTGCCACCACCCGTCACGATGGCCCGCTTTCCGCTCAAATCAAATATCTTGTTCATAGTGATACTCCCCTTTTCCATGGTATAAAGTCGTTCTGTTCCAGCTCCATCGCCTTGGTCTTTTGTCCGCTGGCTACTGCAATGATCTTTTCTAAGAATTCCTCCCCGATCTGCTCAATAGAAGCCTCACCCCGCGTGATACCGCCGGCATCCAGATCAATCAGATCATTCATCCTGTTGTAAAGCGCGGTGTTGCTGGATATTTTGATCACGGGCGTGATGGGGTTACCTGTAGGCGTGCCCAAGCCTGTCGTGAACAAGATCACATTGGCCCCGGAGCCGGCAAGCCCTGTGGTTGATTCCACGTCATTGCCGGGGGTACAAAGCAGGTTAAGGCCCGGCTCGGTAACCGGCTCGGTATAGTCTAGTATAGCGCGCACAGGTGCTTTGCCGCCCTTTTTGGCTGCCCCGGCCGATTTGATGGCATCTGTAATCAGACCGTCTTTGATGTTTCCGGGAGAAGGATTCATATCAAACCCGGAACCCACAGCTTTCGCCCGCGCTTCGTATGCCCGCTGTATTCTCAGAAACTTCTCCGCGACCTCTCTTGAAACACACCTGTCGACAATGTTCTGCTCTACGCCGTTGAGTTCGGGAAACTCGCTCAGTATAGTTGCCCCGCCCAAGGCCACGATCAAATCGGATGCGTGACCTACGGCAGGGTTGGCAGAAATTCCAGAAAAACCGTCAGAGCCGCCGCACTCCAAACCAACTACCAACTTGTCCAATCCGGCAGGCTGCCTTTCAATCCTGTTGACAACACTTAGCTGCTCGACAGTCTGATCGATTGCTTCGGTGATTAACTTTTCTTCGGAAAGGAGTTTTTGCTGCTCCAGAAAAATGACGGGCTTTTGAATCTGAGGGTATAACTCTTTCTGAATTTGTTGAAACCAGTCTATTTGCGCATGCTGGCAGCCGAGGCTCAGCACAGTGGCACCAGCCACATTTGGATGGCTAACATAGCCTGCCAACAGCCTCAGAAGTGTTTCAGAATCCTGCCTTGTGCCTCCACAGCCCCCATGATGATAGAGAAATTTGATTCCGTCGATATTCTCAAACACCTGCTGCTGGGAGCTTGCCGCCTGGAAAGCAGTTTGAGAAGAAACCTTTGTTCTTACGTATTCCTCATACCGATTGGGCTTGTGGTACCCCAGCCCCTTAGACAAGGCTTCTTCAATCACTTTCAGGTTTCTGTTCTCACAAAAAACCAGGGGCACAAAAAGCCAATAGTTGGCTGTCCCGACACTACCGTCTGGTCTATGGTAGCCGTTAAAGGTCCGGCCGTGCCACTTCGCGATGTCTGGCACTTGCCAATCATACCTTGTTTGGTCGCGGATGACCACTTCATCTGCAAAGTGGGTGACGTTCTCAATCGTAATCACAGTACCGGCCTTTAGATCCCAATTGGCCATCCCGACGGGCACGCCATACATAACAACTTTGTCTCCTTTTAACAGATCCGTTGTTAAGAATTTATGCTTTTGCGCTACCGGCTGCTGAAGCGTCAATCTGAGGTCTTCATGTGTTATCTCGCCTGGCTCAAGGTCAACCAATGCCACCAGCACATTATCCGACTCATCTATCTTAAGTAACCTGTTTATCTGCATTTCGGATATTAGTTAGTAATCACTCTTGACTTGCATATTAGTAGTATTTGGCTTTGATTTAGACTAAAAATTAAATTAATTGCAATGCACAGGTGTGCATTGCAATTAATTCCATGGGAAAATATGTCACCATCACCGAAATTGCCCGGCAACTGGATTTGTCTCATTCCACGGTTTCGAGGGCATTGAGCAATCACCCGCGCATCAGTGAGAAGACCCGGGCGTTGGTGAAAAAGCTGGCGGATGAACTAGGGTATCAGGCTAACTCCACGGCTCACCATTTGAGCAAGGGGGAAAGCCAGATCATTGCCGTGATAGTGCCACAGCTCTCGCTCCATTTTTTCTCTAAAGCTATCGAGGGTATTCAAAAAGTTCTAAAAGAAACCGACTACTCTTTGCTCCTCTTTAGCACCGACGAATTTGTGGAGGAAGAAATACGCGCGATCCAGACATGCCTTAAACATCGCGTTGACGGTGTGCTGGTGGCTATATCCAGGGAAACAAAGAATTTCGATCATTTTGAGCAGCTGCTGAAACATGAAGTTCCGATTGTGTTTTTTGACCGAGTGGCCAACTTCCTTCCTGTCCCTAAGGTAGTTGCGAATGATTATCAGGCCTCGTTCAATGCGACGAAGCACTTGTTGAATACTGGTTGCAAATACATTGCGCACATAACCGGCAGTATCAACCTCAACAATAGCAACAACCGCCTTTACGGATACTTGGATGCATTGGCATCGCATGATATCCCGGTAAAGGAGTCTCTCGTTCATTACTGCGAATTCGACCTCTCCTCTATTGACCGGTTTTTACAAAAGACAATGGTGAAGTATCCGCAACTGGACGGTTTGTTTGTCTTTAATGACTATGTGGCCAACTATGCGGTAAATGTACTTAACAAGATGGGCAAGCGCGTGCCTGAGGACATTTCTGTAATTGGCTTTTCGGATGAGCCCGTGGCAACGTATATGACTCCACAACTCTCCACGGTTCAGCAAGTGGCCACCAAAATGGGTGAGCTTGCCGCTCAGAAAATCGTTTCGATACTACGTCATAACGAACCGATGTTGTCCGAAAAAATTGTTATCAACCCAGAGCTTATACTCAGAGAGACAACTAAGGATCTAATAATTGTCACTGAATCGGGTCAATGATTCCAGACGTGAAATTTTACCTTTCTTTTTCGTGCCCACATAGCTCCCAACCTCGTCTACCTGATTGAAGTTGACCAGGAAGCAGCTGACTTCACGGCAGGTTAAATTTTTGAACGATATTCATTTCGACTGGACCCCGACTAAAAAGAACGCGCCCCCCTAGACAGCCATGTATGAACGCCTCTTGGCTTTTAGAAAGGCAAATGGGCATACGCGCGTGCCGGTTAAATGGCCAGGTCGCTTTGATGTAGAACAGCAAAATTATATTTAGTGTACTGACACGCAACTGAATTTTAATGTAATTTTGTAACTGGCTTTGGAGATAAAAGGTCGCCATAGCTGTATTTGTTCTCATATAAGACATATACAAGGCCTTTTGGGTCTGAAAAAGACCTTACCTAAGATTGGCAATATGATTAGAATAAAAGATATAGCTGAGAAAGCGAACGTTTCGACGGGGACTGTAGACCGCATTCTTCACAACCGTGGAAGAGTGGCTGAAGATGTGCGCCAGCGCGTGTTAGAAATTGCAGAGGAACTTAATTACAAGCCTAATTTGCTTGCAAGAGCTTTGGTGAGCAACAAAACATACCATGTAGCTGCACTTATAGCTGACCCTTCCGAAGATAGTTACTGGCAGGCCCCTAAGGAGGGTATTGAGAAGGCTGAGGATGAGTTGAAACAGTATGGCATTAGGATTACGAAGTTCTTTTTTGATCCCGTAGACGCCGACTCCTTCTCTACGGCAGCGAATAAAGTTGTCAGCAAGGCTTTCGATGGCATATTAATAGCCCCTTTGTTTTACCGGCAGTCATTAGCGTACTTTAACAAATGGAGGCGTGAGAACATCCCGTTTGTGCTCTTCAACACGCACATCCCGGATTATGAGCCGCTCATGTACATAGGCCAGGATTCTTACCAAAGTGGTTTGTTGGCCGGAAAACTCCTGCATTACGGCTGCAGCGAGACGGCTACCCTGGCGGTGATCCATATCGAAGAAGACATTCTCAACTCGTCTCATCTGATACACAAGGAACAAGGGTTCAAGGATTACTTTGCTCAGGATGGCCTGGCAAACAGGTATGAAATTCTGCAGATTGACCTTCAGAGTAATTCCCAGCAAACGATACCCCAGCAGTTAAATCATTATTTCAAAAGCGCAGGCAATATAAACGGGGTATTTGTAACGAATTCCAAGGCGTATATCATTGCAGAATATATACAGCAACGGAAACTCCAGCATATAAAATTGGTCGGCTATGATTTGATTGAGAGAAACCTGCATTACCTCAACAGCGATATGATCAGTTTCCTTATCAACCAGAACCCGAAGGGCCAGGGCTATTGGGGTGTTCAGGCCTTGGCAGACCATCTCATATTCAAGAAAAAGAACAACCCGATCAAGTATCTTCCATTGGATATCATCACAAAAGAGAACCTGCACTACTACATCGAAGCTGATTCATAAATTGAGGCTATGGCGTAGACCGTAGCTTGTTGTTCCGCTTTCAGGTATCGTGCCCTGCCGCCGCCCATCCCTTATTTACACAGCGGCAACAAGGTAGACATCCACTTCACCGGGTTCTGCCAATCTTGGCGTTTCAGGCTGCCCACAGGCAGTGTAACCAGCACCGTGTGCCAGCCTTTTTTCACTGGCGCGGCTACAGGTGGGCGAAATTCATACCCTTCGTCGAAGAGGAAGGGTATGAATTTCGCTTCTGTCCGGTGCGCCTCCAGGCTGGGGGGTATAAGCTGCCCGTTCAGATAGATGTTGCTGCCCCTATCGTTCAGGTACCGAAGTCGGGTGTATGGCGCCTTGGTGATGCTGCCGATAAGCAGAAAAACAAAGAGGAACTTTGCCATGTAGAGTAATTGAAGTAATGGGCAGGAAACTCAGATACAACCCATTGAATCGCATTAAGTACGACATGTATACATATACTATTATGTAGTAAAGATCCTACTCTAGCCTTGCCTGTAAAGAGCAATTGAGTAGCTATGGTATTACTTGCTTTGGGAAATAGGCGTGCCCATACCGAGAAGAGATACTCAGTTTGATCACATCATGTAAAACCAACCGCTGACGCCTGGCTTCCTTTCCCCATTATTTAAAATTAGAAAAAACAACTTCACGGGCACCTCAACCCCTATTCCGCGCAACGGTTACCTAAAATCCTATACGTTATCCTTGTATCTGCTCCTGCGCGAATCAGCCATCATTTCATAGGCGCTGCTGCGTGGGTATAGGTTCCTGGTGTATCAGCTTAAGATGCTGTTATACATGGCGATGACTACCGGCAACGTGCTATTGTCTAATAAAAGAGAGCGCCTTTTTGTGCAACACTGAGCTAGGCATGCACTATTTCAAAGGATATTTTTTGGAAACAAGATTTTTGCTTATGTTTGTGTGCTCGTACACGCATATCCAAAATACTTTAATCCTCATATCATGGCCCGATTAAACCTTCTTGAAGAAACCCGCTTTGAAAAACTTCCGGTATCCGTTTATCCTCATGAGCATATTGCCTCAGTGAAGGTTGCCTGTCGCATTGCAGCCCTTATCCGCAGCAAGCACCAAAACGGAGAGCGGGCCGTGTTAGGACTTGCGACAGGTGCCACTCCTGTAGGGGTATATGCGGAGCTGGTGCGCCAGCACCGCGAGGAGGGACTGAGCTTCCAGAACGTGGTGACCTTTAACCTGGATGAGTACTACCCGATGAGCCCTACGGCCGCCCAGAGCTATGTCACGTTCATGAACGAGAACCTTTTCGACCACGTCGATATACCCAGGGAGAATATCCATATACCGGATGGCACCCTTGACAGAGATGAGATCACGACGTATTGCCTGGACTATGAACGTAAGATTGAGGCCTTAAATGGCTTGGATCTCCAGCTGCTCGGCATCGGCCGCACCGGACATATTGGCTTCAACGAGCCAGGCTCGGCCCCCAACTCCGGCACCCGCCTCGTGACGCTGGACGACCTGACGCGCCGAGACGCGGCCCGCGACTTCGGTGGCAAGGAAAACGTGCCCACCAAAGCCATCACGATGGGCATTGGCACCATCTTCAAGGCCCGCGAGATCATCCTGATGGCCTGGGGCAAAAAGAAAGCCCCCATCATTAGAAAAGCCGTGGAGGGAGAGATTTCCTCTGAAGTTCCCGCCACCTACCTGCAGCTTTCGGACAAGGTGGAGTTTGTGCTGGATGCCGACGCTGCCTCCGAGCTGACCCGACTGAATGAGCCGTGGCTGGTGAAAGACTGCGTGTGGGACGAGGCGCTGACCAAGAAGGCCGTTATCTGGCTTGCACAGGCCTTAAATAAACCCATTCTAAAACTGACCGACGAAGACTATAACAACCACGGCATGGCACAGCTGGCCGTGCAGAACGGCCCCGCCTACAACATCAACATCCATGTGTTCAACCAGCTGCAGCATACCATCACGGGCTGGCCGGGCGGCAAACCCAACGCCGACGACTCGCAGCGGCCCGAGCGCGCCGAGCCTGCCCGGAAGCGCGTGATCATCTTCTCCCCGCACCCCGATGACGATGTGATCTCGATGGGCGGCACCTTTATACGCCTCGTGGACCAGGGCCACGACGTGCATGTGGCCTACCAAACCAGCGGCAACACGGCGGTATGGGACGACGACGCCTTACGTTTCGTAGAGTTTGCCATCGACTTTAACAAAGTGTTAGGGTATGACGGCGAATCACTTGGGGCGGCTTATCAGAACATGCGCAAGTTCTTAAAAACAAAGCAGCCAAACCAGACGGATTTACATGAGATATTAGAAGTAAAGGGGCTTATTAGAAAGGGAGAAGCCAGGGCCGGCGCTCGGTTTGCCGGTTTGCCTGACGAGAACATTCATTTTATGGCCTTGCCTTTCTATGATCGGGCGAAGACGCAGAAAAGAGAGATTTATAGTGATGATATCCAGCAAACGATAGACTTGCTGCGAAAAGTAAAGCCGCACCAGATATTTGCAGCAGGTGATTTTGCAGACCCGCATGGCACACACAAGGTTTGCTTTGACATCATCATAGCGGCCATTGCGCAGCTCCGTGAAACGGAAGACTGGGCCAGGGAGTGTTGGCTGTGGATGTACCGCGGTGCCTGGCACGAGTTTGAGACACACCAAATAGAGATGGCCGTGCCGCTGTCGCCGCAGGAGGTGGAGCGCAAGCGGAACGCCATCTTCAAGCACCAGTCGCAGAAGGACAGACCTGTGTTTCCGGGGGATGATGCGCGTGAGTTCTGGATAAGGGCTGAAGACCGCACCAGTGAGACCGCGAAAGCATACAACAGATTGGGGTTAGCTGAGTACGAAGCCATGGAGGCTTTTGTACGGTATAAATTTTAGGGTATACTTTGGCTTTCAGAGGTAAGCCTGAAGGCAATGCCCGATTCACTACCTGCCTTGTTAACAGGCAAACCTACTTTTGCGCCTTTCCAATTGTCATTTGTAAAGTAATTCAGCCTGTGGAGATGGAGCGGAAAACGTGGAATAAAATTTTCCATAGCTTTGCTTTAAACATCACAAACAAGCAAGATGCAGCATAACCAGAGAATCATCGGCATTGACATTGGAGGCACTAAAACCCATATAGGTTTGGTGCAAGACGGGAAAATTATTCTCGAGAAAAAAATACCAACCTCCTCGCATGCTTCCCAGGAGCAGATTCTAGAAGAGACAGCTCAAGGGATTAAGCACTTGATTGATTCCGACACATTAGGAATTGGGATAGGTGTACCAGGCTTGGTCGATGAAAAAAGAGGTGTTGTTTGCAGTGTGCAGAATATCCCCTCCTGGAAAGAAGTACCCCTTAAACAATACCTGGAGGACTACTTCGGCAGACCCGTTTACGTCACGAACGATGCAAACTCCTTTGTACTTGGAGAAAAGCTATATGGGAAGGGCAAGGAATTCAGGAACATTGTTGGCGTTACCCTGGGCACCGGTTTCGGGTCGGGTATCATCGCAAATAACAAACTTTACTCTGGCACCCTTTCCAGTGCTGGCGAGTTCGGGGGGATCCCATACTTAGATAAAACCATCGAAGACTACTGTAGCGGCAAGATGTTTGAAAATGGCTTTGGCATGAACGGCGGCATGGTTCGGGAACTTGCCGAAAAAGGACATACTGACGCGTTGGAAATATTCGAGCAGTTTGGCCATCACCTCGGGAGTGCCTTAAAAATCATCCTATACGCCCTGTCACCGGAAGCTATATTCCTGGGCGGGTCAATCAGCAAAAGCTTTCCGTTTTTCGAGAAAGCGATGCGCAACAGCCTGGCGACTTTCCCCTTTAAAACTGTTTTGGATAGAACAGTTATTGAGCCCTCGGCAATTGACAAAGCAGCGGTATTGGGGGCCGCAGCCCTCTTCCAAATGAAAAACAAAGCTAAAACTTCCTTCAATAAAGCATCTGTATGACAATAAAGAAAACGCTCACCGTACTTGCTACTTCTGCCTGTGTTCTGTCGGGGCACTTAGTTAGCCCTGCTCCCGCCATGGCGCAGCAAAGCGCCACACAGCAGCAAACGATCTCTATTATTCCGAAACCGGTAAAACTTACGCAGCAAAGCGGCAGCTTCCCACTCGGGAAAGAAACCCGAATCTTTGTGGACCCAAAGAACGAAGAGCTGCGCAAGATAGGAGAATACCTGGCCAGGCATATAAAAGAGATGACCGGGGTGCAGCCGGCAGTGGAGCAAAAAGCGCCTGCCAAAAACAGCAGCAATTACCTGCACCTCACGCTTAGCGCTCCAATCGACACACTGGGCGCCGAAGGGTATACCTTACATGTGACACCGGAGAAGGTGACACTTGCCGCCAAAGAACCGCAGGGGATTTTCCTGGGCACGCAAACCGTTCGGCAGCTTTTGCCCGCAGCGCCCACGACGGCCCCGGTAAGCCTGCCTGCCCTGGCTATAGTAGACAAGCCCCGCTACGAGTGGCGCGGCATGCACCTGGATGTGGCCCGCCATTTCTTCCCGGTAGAGTTCGTGAAAGAGTACATCGATTACCTGGCCATGCACAAGATGAACACCTTCCACTGGCACTTGACCGAGGACCAGGGCTGGCGCATTGAGATTAAAAAATACCCGAAGCTGACCGAAGTAGGCGCCTGGCGCGATGGCACCCTGATCGGCCATTACAGCGACCAGCCGCATAAGTTTACCAATGAGCGCTACGGCGGATTTTATACCCAAGAGCAGATAAAGGACGTGGTAAAGTATGCGCAGGAGCGCTACATTACGGTAATACCAGAAATTGAGATGCCGGGACACGCCTTAGCGGCACTTACGGCCTACCCGGAGCTCTCCTGTACCGGCGGCCCGTTTGAAGTCGAGAAAAAGTGGGGCGTGTTCGATGATGTGTTCTGCGCGGGAAACGAGCAGACGTTCACTTTTCTGGAAGACGTGATGACGGAGGTGCTGGCGCTGTTCCCCAGCAAGATCGTGCACATCGGGGGAGATGAGTCGCCGAAAGCCCGCTGGGAAAAGTGCCCGAAGTGCCAGAAGCGCATCGCCGACGAGGGCCTGCATGACGAGCACGAGTTGCAGAGTTACTTTATCCAACGCATGGAGAAATTCCTGAATGCCAAAGGCAGAACCATTATCGGCTGGGATGAAATCCTGGAAGGTGGTTTGGCACCCAACGCCTACGTCATGTCGTGGAGAGGAACCGAAGGAGGCATTGCCGCTGCCAAGCAGCATCATTATGTGGTGATGACACCCGGATCGCATGTATACTTCGACCACTACCAGGGCGAGCCAAGCCTGGAGCCCACCGCCATCGGAGGCCATACCACGCTGGAGAAAGTATACGCTTTTGAGCCAACGCCGGCAGTGCTTTCCGCTGAGGAGAAAAAGTATATCCTGGGCGCGCAGGCCAATGTATGGACCGAGTATATCCCTACCGAGGATCAGGTGGAATACATGATCATGCCGCGTATCTCGGCCCTGTCGGAAGTGCTCTGGACACCGGCCGCCAGGAAAGACTGGAACGATTTCCAGACGCGTATGCAGCAGCAGTACAAGCGCTTTGATCACATGGGCGTAAACTATGCCCGCAGCACCTTTAACGTGAAGCAGCAAATAGCGGTAGACCCTAGCCAGGCTGCGGCCACTGTAACGCTTGCTACCGATGCCACAGGCCCTCAGATTTTCTATACACTGGATGACTCTGAGCCGACAACTGCATCGCTGGCGTACAGCCAACCTTTTGAGCTTAAGAAATCTGCCGTAATCAAAGCGGCCTCCTTTGATGAAAAAGGGAAACAGCTGGGCAAGGTAAGCGCAAAAGAACTGAACCAGCACAAGGCTTTCGCGCACGCTGTTACGCTGAAGCATACCCCGCACCGCAGCTACACGGCCACTGGCCCTGGCACGCTGGTGGATGGCCAACTGGCAAGCAACAGCTTCACCAACGGGCAATGGCTCGGTTTTTTGGGCACTGACATAGAGGCTGTGATCGACCTGAAGGAGAAAAAGCGCATCAACAGCATCACCAGCTCCTACCTGCAAACCAAAAACGACGGGATCCAACTTCCGGAGCAGGTAGAGTTTGCCGTGTCAAAGGATGGCAGGAAGTATAAAACCGTGAAGGTGATCAGCGAGCTTAGCGACAAGCCGGGTGTGTTTAAGGAAGTGCTGACGGCTGAGTTAAGCGGCACAAAAGCGCGTTATATCAGGGTAACAGCTAAGAACCCTCGCCCGGGCACTGACCAGGACAAAGGAAAGGCCTGGCTGTTTACCGACGAGATTATTGTAAAATAACCGCAACCGGAAAGCCAATAGGAAGAGCAGGCCCTGTCTTACAGCATAGGGCCTGCCTTTTCTTTTACATGTAAATCTGTATTCTTAATCAGCCCAACGCTTTAAAGGGCCATACCTTCCGGATTCAAAAAAACAATAAATATGCATCTGAAAGCTTTTTCTAAGCTACAAACTACCCTGTTTGTGCTGGCTGGCTTGTGTTGTCACCTCGTGCAGCACCACTACCCGGCAAGACGGTACCCCTTTGGCTACAGCGGCAAGCTACCCGTTTGGCACCAGGCCAGGCAGTAAGTTAGTTGCCCTTGATTGGCTTACTTTTGTCGCGGTACAGGCTTACGGGCCCGTCCGGCAGCACGGCGGTCACGGTCAGGCTTCATCCAGCACGCACACTGAGAACGAGGAGGATAAAGCGTACTAGCGTGTGCTTGTATTTCATATCAACGGCAGATGTGAGCTGGCTTCTTTGCTGCTGGCTTGTCTCGCGGCAGCCATTGGCAACGCATCATGAATGCTTACCTCACCATGATTTCGTCAGCGAAAAGCCAGCCGGGTTGCCCTGCCCCGTTGTGTCCTTCGGGCAGCAACGTAAGGTGATAGGCAGTTACCCGCACATACTTCGCTTTCTGCGCCGGAAAATCGGCTTTGAAGTCGTGCATGGTAGCCTCCTGCTCGTTCAGCGACACCGGGTTTTTCACGGTTTTCACTTCTTTAAAATTCTTGCCGTCAGTGGATACCTCAAACTTTACTGCGGTAGGCATAAAAATCCAGTCGCGGTAGTGCTGCAGGGCACCCAGGGAAATGTTAGAGATGGATTTTGTCTCGCCTAGGTCGATGGTGGCCACCATGTCGCGGCCGCTGAAGCCATGCCAGTATTTGCCCACTACCTGCCTGCCGCGCACGCCGTCGGTCAGGGAGTTTGGCCCGTCGGCCATGTAGTGCTTACTTACCGGGTTTTCATACTTTACCTCGCGGCCAACGGCCTTGTGCATGCTAAACGACTGCTCCGCAGGCTTCAGGCCCATCACTTTGCCATTTACCACTGTCACGGCCTTTAGCACAACCGACGAATCGATCTGGATAGGCTGTGTATATTTTATACTTTGGGTAGTAGGCTCAGCGCCGTTTAAGGTGTAGTATACCTCACCGTTCATGGCCTCCGTAAAAAGGCTCACCAGTAGTTTGCCGCCCTCAGAGCTTGGCTTGATGTCCACGGTAAAATTGCCTTTGGAGTAGGTAAGCCCTTTCTGGTCGAAGGCTTTGAATTGGGGCTGTAAGCGCTGGTTGAAGCTTGCCCAGTCGCGGCTTTCCTTCGGCGACCATACCACCTCGGCCAGTGCCAGCATACGCGGCAGCACCATGTACTCCAGTTGCGAGGCCGTGGGGATATACTCCGTCCAGACGTTGGCCTGGGCGCCCAGTACGTGCCTGGCTTCTGCTGGTGTCAGCTCTTTCGGTATCGGCTCATAGTCGTATACTTTCTTCAGGGTGTTGAAGCCGCCAATGGCCAGCGGCTCGCCTTCGGGGCCAGCCTGGTAATGGTCGAAGTATACCGGGGAGCCTGGCGTCATGATCACATCGTGGCCCATTTTGGCCGCGGCAATGCCCCCGCTTTCGCCACGCCAGCTCATCACAGTTGCCTGCGGGGCCAGTCCGCCCTCCAAAATCTCATCCCAGCCAATAATGCGGCGGTTTTTGGTGAGCAGGTACTTTTCCATGCGCTTGATAAAGTAGCTCTGCAGTTCCTCCACGTTCTCCAGCCCTTCGGCCTGCATGCGTGCCTGGCACTTGGGGCACTTCTTCCAGCCCGATTTATCTACCTCATCGCCGCCGATGTGCACGTACTGCGAGGGGAAAAGGGCCACGACCTCGTCCAGCACGTCCTCCAGAAAAGCAAACACCTCTTCGTTGCCCGGGCAGTAGTTGGAGCTAATGCCTGTGTAGTCGCCGCCCGTGATGGGCAGCTGCGGTTTGCCGCTACAGCTCAGGTGCGGGTAAGCGGCGATGGCCGAGGCCACGTGGCCCGGCATCTCAATCTCCGGCACTACCCTTACATTGCGCTGCATGGCATACGCCACGATATCCTTCACCTGTTCTTGGGTATAATACCCGCCGTAGGTCGGCTCTTCGCCTGGTTTTGCCTGTGGCCTTGCGTCCCAGGGTTTGTCGTTTTGGTCTACGCGCCAGGCGCCTACTTCCGTTAGCTTTGGGTATTTCTTAATCTCGATGCGCCAGCCCGGATCGTCTACCAGGTGCCAGTGCAGGGTGTTCATCTTATACATGGCCATCAGGTCAATGTACTGCTTCACGGCCTCCGGCGAGAAGAAATGGCGGCTCACATCCAGGTGCATGCCGCGCCAGCCAAAGCGTGGGTAGTCGGCAACGCGCATCGCGGGCACCTGCAAGGCAGCGTTGGTGCGCACGGCCGGCAGCGTCTGCAGCACCGACTGGATACCATACACGATACCGGCTTTGGAGTTGGCTTTTATACTTATCCCGGAGGGAGAAACATTCAACTGATACCCTTCGGCACCGATGCCGACTATACTTTCGATGGCCAGTTTGATGGCTTTGCCCTTTCGCTTTTTGATGGGCAGCTCGTAGCCGGAAATTTCTTTGATGCGTGCAGCCAGAAACTCGGCGGCCGGTTTCAACTCCTTTATCTCATTCTCCAGGTGCATGGAAGTATGGCTGTCGATAACGAAGCTGCCTTCGCTGCGCTGTATACTCACCGGCTGCGGGATAATGCTGACCGGCTCCTGTGCCAGCACCAGAAAGGGGAAGAAAACAGTTAAAAGAAGGGTTATCTTCTTTGTCATGGTAAAAATATTTAGGTATGACAGGTGGTTTAAAGCGCAGGCTGCGCGAGCTATGTGTTTATACTTTACTGCTGCTGTTTGGCAGAATAAGAACCATTTGTTAGCGCGTTTTTGTACAGTCCGATTTCAGAGATGGTCGGGTTGAGCCGCGACGACTCAATGCGCAGCCTTACTTTGCTTGCGGTTACGGGCTCGAAACGCAACAGGCGCTTATACCCTACGGTAGTGCCCGCTGTAGCCTGTTGCCACTGCCCGTTTTGCCAGTACTCAAACGCAAACTTCTCAATGCGCTGGCCCACGCTGATGTTTTCCTGCAGCATCAGCACATCAAAGGTCTGCTCCCCGTCCAGCCGCAGCTCGATTACGGCAGTGGTGTCTTTCTCCGACTTAGTGGTGAAGTGTGTGTCATACTTCCCATCAAGTATGGCCATCTTATTCCTGCCACCCGAAACCTTCACTTTGGCGCCGCTTGCCAGGTTTTTGCCGAAGGTATCATCGCGCAGCTTTTTCCATTCCTGCAAGGCTTTTATATCACTCTCATGTATAAGTCCACGCGTGTCTGGCGGGATGTTGAGCAGGAGCACACCGTTGCGGCCCACCGAGCTGTAGTAAATATCCAGCAGTTTCTCCGGCGCCTTTACCTTATCGTCTTCGGCAGGATGGTAGAACCAGCCCGGGCGGATGGACACGTCTGTCTCGGCGGGGTACCACACCAGCCCCTTGGCATTTCGGATTTTTTCGCGGCTGCCCAATACCTCACCGCGCATGTCGCCGGCAGGTTTAAAGGCCACGGCCTGTTGCGAGGTGGCCGCTACAGAATTTTGGTCCAGGTTGTCGGCTGGCACCACGCTCCACTCCGTTTCGCGGCCATAGCCCGTCTCGGTGCCTACCCAGCGCACATCCGGCCCCATAATGGCGATGGTGGCCGTGGGCTGCAGTTTGCGGATGTGCTTATACCAGCGGTCAAAATCATATACTTGTCTCTTCCCGTTCGGCCCCTCGCCGTTGGCTCCGTCAAACCATACCTCGTCTATCTGCCCATAGTTGGTCAGTAGCTCGGTGAGCTGCTCTATAAACAGGTCGTTGTAGGCATCACTGCCGTAAACCGGCGAGTTCATGTCCCAGGGGGAGAGGTATACGCCAAAGCCAATGCCATACTCCTGGCACGCCTCGGCCACATCCCGCATCAGGTCGCCCTGCCCGTTTTTCCAGGGGCTGCTTTTAACAGAATGCCCTGTGGTGGCGGTGGGCCACAGGCAAAAGCCGTCGTGGTGCTTGGCCGTCAGGATAACCTGTTTGATGCCTGCCTCATTGGCCACGCGCACCCATTGGCGGGCGTCGAGCTGCGTCGGGTTAAATATTTTGGGGTCCTCCTTGCCGGTGCCCCACTCGCGGTTGGTAAAGGTGTTTACGCCCACATGAAAAAAGGCAGTTAGCTCCAGCTGCTGCCAGCGCAGCTGACGAGGCGTGGGCACTATGTTCGCGGCCTTCCGGACAATAGCAGCCTCTGTATCAGAAGGCTGCAAAATCATGAAGTTCGCTTTATCGGTTGTGTCCTGCGCATGAACGGGAGCAGAGGCAGCCAGTAAAAGCGATAAAAGGCCGGTCGTTATTTTTTTCATCCTGCTGTATGTATAAGTTGTACTTGAAGATTTCATACCTGTTAGTTTATACTTTAGCGTACTTCATCGGGCATGGGCACGGGTTTGCCTGTGCTTTTAACCATCGGCATCGGCGCGTTCCATTGGCGCAGTTGCTGGCTTAACTTAGCGGCTAAGGCTTTCACCCGTTTAGGGTGCTTTGTGGCTACATCTGTCGTCTCCCCGATATCAGACCTTAGATTATACAGCTCCAGCTTACCATCGCGCATATGGTAAACCAGTTTCCAGTCGCCTTCGCGGATGGCACTTTTATAGTTAATGCCGGGGCCGTCTTCCCGGGTCCATTTGTTGGGTATGTGCCAGATCAGGGCACGGTCTGCCGTTTTTTTAGGAGGGAACTTGAGTAGCGGCATAAAACTGATGCCATCTACCTGTTGCGCAGTTTTATACTGCTCCACCTGTGCCATCTCCAAAAGCGTCGGAAAGAAATCTTCAATGATGATAGGGGTATGGTTTACCGAAGCGGGCTTTACCACGCCCGGCCATTTCACAAGCATCGGCTCCCGGATGCCGCCTTCGTACACAGACCCTTTGCCCGCTCTGAGCGGAAGGTTTTGCGTGTGTGCCGCCCCGCGCCCGGCATAGGCCATGCTAAGGCCACCGTTGTCGCTCATAAAAATCAGTACGGTGTTGCTGGCCACTCCTTTTTCTTCCAGATAATCCATGATGTCGCCCAGGCTCTTGTCCATACCTTCCACCATGCTGGCATACATTGCATCGGTATTGCTTAATCCTGCATCCAGGTATTTCTGCATATAGCGCTTGTCCGGGTTGTATGGGTCGTGCACGGCGTAGTGCGACATGTGCAGGAAAAAGGGCTGCTTGTTCTGGATGGGCGCCTCCAGCGTCTTCAGGGCTTCCAGTGTCAACGCTTCTGTCAGGTATGTTTCGGTTCCGAAGTACTCCGCCATATCCGGCACCGCATGAATGTCGTACGGCTTGCCCTGTGCGTTGCCATAGTTCCGCTCGCCGAGGTAGCTAAGCGGACGACCGGCCACGTGACCTGCAATGTTCACCATAAAGCCCATGTTGTGCGGATTGGCTCCCGGGGTGCCTGCCCCTGCCCAATGCGCCTTGCCCACGTGTATGGTCATGTAGCCATGGTTTTTCAGGATCTTCGGGAAAGGCGTGGCATGTACCGTCTGCGGCACTCCCGCTACCGGGCTTAGTCCGTTCAGGTTCCAGGCAGCAAAGCCCATCTGCTCATCGGGGTTGTCAGAGTTCTGGCCTTTCCAGGGCGTGGTCCAGTTTGTGACGCCATGATGGGCTGCATTCATCCCGGTAAGCATACTTACCCGTGTGGGCGTACACACGGGCGTAGCATAAGCATTGGTAAACTTCATGCCTTCCCGGGCAAGGCGCTCCATGTTGGGCGTGTGGTAGCGCTGGTTCAAAGGGTATACCTTCTCTGCAAAGGGCACAGAAGTATCCATCCAGCCCATGTCGTCTACCATAAAAACCACCATATTGGGCCGCTCCTGCGCCTGGGTAGCCAAGGCAGGTAGTATAAGTGCAACCAGCAGAAAGCGTTTTTTCATTGTGTTCTTTTAAATATCAGCCGCGTAAGTAGCTATAGCACAGGCTTCTCAACTCGCGGCAGAACCGTTCTGGGGTTTCTCCTATCGTCGGAATGGGCCCGCATTGGTGGCCGCTTTAACAGTTATTTGCGTAGGGGTTGCCGTTAACCGGTAGCCTTCCGTTCCTAGTGCTCCCGACAGCTTTTTATCCAGTTCCAGGCTGATGGTGTTCTTTTTCGACTTGCCCGAGTTGGTAGCCAGACTTAGTTTATACCTACCTTGAAGCGCGCTGTAGGAAAGCGGCTTCTTTCTCTGCATTGGCAGCATACTGGATACTTTTTGCGTTGCCTATCTCAAACTGCCCTTTTGCTAGCTCTATTTTGTTAGGCCTCGGGATGATGTTTATTTCCTGCGCGCCAGCCTCAAAAGCAGCTATAAAAACAAGAAGTAGCAGGTATAAGATTTTTTTCATGGAGAGAGTTATTGGGGTATAAATAAGCTTACTGAACGGTCGGTTTAATTTGGTAAGCTGCCAAAATGGTGATGCCTGGCGTTGCTACGGATTCCTCTGCCTGCTGCTGCGGCAAGCGGCACAAACAGGATAAAGGCTATAAGGCTTCTGATGGTGTTCTTCATTTCAATCCAATCAGGGATTAGTGATGACCTGGGCTTCCTTCCGCATCTTTCCCTCGCTCACCCGCCAGCAGCGGGAAAGCAGGGTGCGCAGCATGCTCACGCGCCAGAATGCGCTCTATCTTCTTGACCGCTTCCGGGTGCGCTGTGCTGACATCCGTGGTTTCGGCAGGGTCCGTAGCGAGGTTAAACAGCTGCACCGGGGCCTTGCTGTTGGCAATCACCCCCAACCGCACCCCTTTCCAGTCGCCCATGCGCACGGCCTGCCGGCCGCCGTCCTCGTGAAACTCCCAGTACAGAAACTCATGCTGCGCCTGCTTGCCTTTGGAGGTTAGCGTGGGAAGGATAGAGATGCCGTCGATGCTTTGCGGGATGGGCTGGCCCGTTAGCGCGGCGAAGGTGGGCAGGAAATCCCAGAAGGCGCCGATGTAGTCCGACTGCCTTCCATTCTTGATCACGGCTGGCCAGCTCGCGATCACCGGCACCCTGATTCCGCCTTCGTACAGGTCACGTTTAATGCCTCTCAAACCGCCGCTACTGTCAAAGAACTCTGGCTGGTTTCCTCCCTCCCGGTGGGGGCCGTTGTCGCTGGCGAACACGATCAGCGTGTTTTGCTCGATGCCCTGCCTTTTCAGGGCCTGTACTACCTCGCCCACATAGGCATCTACTTTCGTTACCATGGCAGCATAGGCGGCTTTTGGATAGGCCTGCGGCTGATACCCCACACCTTTCCAGCCAGCGTCTACAGGTTGGGGCTGCTCCCTGAACTTGCGCTTATACATTTCAAACACCTCGTCGCCTTCCGGCAGCTGCAGCGCCGCGTGGGGCAAGGTATAGGCCAGGTACAGGAAGAAGGGCTTTTTGGCGTTGTCCGCCACAAAGTTTAGCGCTTTGTTTTGAATAATTCCGGCTGCATACTCTTGCTGGTTGGAGGGCGTGTTCCGGAGGTTTACCCGCTGTCCGTTGTCCCAAAGGTGGTCCGGGAAGAAGTTGTGCGACTGCCGCTGGCAGTTGTAGCCAAAAAACTGGTCGAACCCCTGCTTGTTAGGCTCCCCCGCCGAGCCGGGATACCCCAGCCCCCACTTGCCAAAGAGGCCCGTGGTATAGCCTGCCCGACGGAACATCTCGGCCATGGTGAAGGTGGAGTCGGGAATCGGATACTGTCCCTCGGGCTGGATCTCGAAGTTGCCCCGCACCGGTGTATGGCCCGTGTGCCTGCCTGTCATCAGGGAGGCCCTGGACGGCGCGCAGACGGACGTGCCCGCGTAAAACTGGGTGAAACGGATGCCATTGGCGGCCAGCTGATCAATATTGGGCGTCTGGATTAGTCTCTGTCCGTAGCTGCCCAAGTCACCGTAGCCCATGTCATCCACCAGGATGAAGACCACGTTGGGTTTTTGCTGGGCAAAGGCAGCCAGCGCCCAGCAACAGGTTAATAACAACAGGCTTAGTTTTTTCATACCTTTCATAGTGATGCGTTGTCAGCTATTTTTTTCTCCATCAGTTCATGGGCACCTTGATCATCATACTTGTCCACCAGGCCCTCGAGCTGTTTCCTGAGCCTGGCCGTGATTTTCTCATAGCCTTTCCTGCCGTAGAGGTTGTGCAGTTCCCTCGGGTCTTTCTGCAGGTCATACAACTCCCAGCTCTCCACTCTTTTGTAGAACCGGATAAGCTTGTAGCGGTCTGTCTTGATGCCGAAGTGCGGCGATACGGCGTGCTCGCCGTTCTCGTAATAGTGGTAGTAGAGGGCATCGCGCCCTTTTGCATTTTTGTCGGTCAGCACCGGCAGCATAGACGCTCCCTGCATGTCCCTGGGAATGGCCACCCCGGCCGCGTCCAGCATGGTAGGGGCAATGTCGAGGTTCATCACGAAATGATCAGACTTGGTGCCCGGCTTGATGACGCCTGGGTAGCGCACCAGAAGGGGCGTGCGAAACGACTCCTCATACATGAAGCGCTTGTCGAACCAGCCATGCTCGCCCAGGAAAAAGCCCTGGTCCGACATGTAAACCACAAGGGTGTTCTCGGCCAGACCGTGTTGCTCCAGATAGTCCAGGGTCCGGCCGATGTTGCGGTCCAGCGAGGCAGCCGTGCTCAAGTAGTCGCGCATGTAGCGCTGGTACTTCCATTCGGCCAGTTCCCGGCCCGTCAGGTTACGAGACTTCAGGTCCTGGTAGATGGGCTTGTAATAGGCGTCGAACTGCGCTTTTTGGGTTGGGCTCATGCGCCGCACGCTTCCCTCCCGGATACTGTCGTAGTCGGGGTACATCTTCAGGTCATACCCCATGATCATGTCCTCGGCCACAGACATCTCCTGCACCTGGGCCGCCTTGCGCCCGGCGTAACTGTCGTAGTATGTGTCGGGCACCGGAAAGGTCTTCTTGTCGAACATGCCGAAGTCGGCCGTGTCGGGCAGCCAAACGCGGTGGGTGGCCTTCTGGCCGATCACCAGACAAAAGGGCTTGTCTGTGTTCCGCCGGTCGAGCCACTGCTCCGCAAGGTCCTCTGTCACGTTGGTCACATAGCCCGCAACCGTCTTTTGGGTGCCATCCATCATCTGGAAGTCTGGGTTGTAATACTGCCCCTGCCCGGGGAGTACCTGCCAATAGTCAAAGCCCTGTGGCTCGGTTTCCAGGTGCCACTTGCCTATCCAGGCAGTCTGGTAACCGCCCTTGCGCAATTCTTTGATGAAGGTGTTCTGGCTGCCGTCGAAGCTGGAGTTCTCGTTGTCTTTGAAACCATTTTTGTGGCTGTATTTTCCTGTCAGGATCACCGCCCGGCTCGGCCCGCAGATCGAGTTGGTCACGTAGCCCCTGTTGAGCACAGCACCCCCTTTGGCGATGCGGTCGATGTTGGGCGTCTGCATCAGGTTGCCGCCGTAGGCGCTGATGGCCTGAAAGGCGTGATCGTCGGAGATGATGATGACGATGTTGGGCTGCTTGCCTTGCTGCTGCGCCAGGGCCGTCAGGCCCCATACAAGGCCAGCCATTAGTAGGATGAAGTGCTTTGTCATGGTTGGATGCATACTTAGGTATCTATTTTTTTGCCTGCTTTATTTGCTGCAGGAGCGCAGACAGTTCCTTCACCTTTTCCGGGTGCCGCGCCGCCACATTCTGCCGCTCGCCGATATCCTGACGCAGGTCGTAGAGCTGGGGGGCGGGGGAATTGCCGAGTTCTATATCAGTCAGTTCGTTGTAGGCCCTGCCGCTACCGGGCGCGATGTACTTCCAGTTGCCTTTTACGATGGCCAGCGTGCCGGCGTGTAGCACCAGCGCCTCCCGGCCCCGTTTGTCGGTGCCAAGCAGCGCTTTCAGCATGTCCTGGCTGTCGGGGGCATCCGTGGGGTCCAGCGGCTGCCGCAGCATTCCGGCGAAAGAGGCCAGCAGGTCTACCTGCGAGAGTAGCGCGGCCGACTCGGCTGGCTTCACCTTGCCTGGCCAGCTCACGATCCAGGGCACGCGCGTGCCCGCCTCAAAAGCACTGTATTTGCCGCCGCGCATGGAACCGGACGGTTGGTGCCCGTTCTGCCGGGTCACGGCCTCGTCCTGGTAGCCGTCGTCGAGCACAGGGCCATTGTCGCTGGTGAAGATGAGGAGCGTGTTATTGGCCAGGCCCAGGTGCTCCAGCTCCTTCATAATTTCGCCCACCGCCCAATCCAGCTGCAGAATGGCGTCGCCGCGGTAGCCAAGCCCGCTCTTGCCTTTGAACACAGTAGAGGGCATGCGCGGCACGTGGGGCTCCGTGAGGGAATAGAAGAGGAAAAAGGGCTTCTGCCGATGCTCCCCTATAAAGTCCTTTGCCTTTTGCAGAAAGGTAAGCGGCACCTCCTCATCGGTCCAGCGGGCCTTGGTGCCGCCACTCATGTAGCCGATGCGGCCGATGCCGTTCACGATGGTGTTGTCGTGGCCGTGGTTGGGCGAGGCCTTCATTTTCAGCAGCTCGGGGTGCTCGCTGCCAGTAGGGTCGTTGCCAACCTTGTTGCGGTAATCCACCCGGATCGGGTCTGAGGGGTCGAGGCCCACCACGCGGTGATTTTCCATGAACACGGTGGGCACCCTGTCGGCAGTGGCCGGAAAGATGAAGGCGTAGTCAAATCCGACCTCGTTGGGGCCCGGCTGAATGTCCTTGTTCCAGTCTTTCTCCACGGCGTCGCCCAGGCCCAGGTGCCACTTCCCGACGATGCCCGTCGCATACCCCGCCCGTTTGAACACGCCCGGCAGGGTGGCTTTGTCGGTGGGCACAATCAGGGCGGCGTCTCCCGGCAGCACGCCGGTGCCCTGCTTACGCCAGGGGTACTCGCCCGTCATCAGGGCATAGCGGGAAGGGGTGCAGGTGGCAGAGGTGGCGTAGCCGCGCGTAAAGCGCACGCCCTGGCTGGCCAGTCTATCCAGGTTGGGCGTGGTAATCTTGGTTGCGCCGTAGCTGCTCACATCCCCGTAGCCCAGGTCGTCGGCATAGATCAGGACCACATTGGGACGCTGTTGCGCAAAGGCTGCTGGTGCTAGCCCCGGTATAGCCAGTGGCAGCACCAGCCATAGCATTGGCAGGTATGCGCACAGGGTGATTCTAGGAAAGAGACAAAAGATTTTCATAAAAGAAACTACTTTTTCCAGTTCAGAAAAGCCCTTATTCTGGCTGTGCACGACTCTCGGCCGCGTAGGGCTGCATGTTTGTATCCGTCATTTTATCTGGCGCGCAACCCAGACTATAGGCTGGCCTGTTGCCCACTGTTTTGCTGGTATACCCTTACCCAATCCACCTCCATCTGAACGGGCAGGTCCTTGTCGTTGATGGTGCCTACCCAATTGCCGCCCAATGCCTGGTCGAGAATGATAAAGAAGTTCTCGTCGAAGGGCCACTGTCTGCTATCGGCGTTCTCTATTTTAGGGTAAGTGAAGGTTTTCTGGCCGTTCACGAAAAAATCGAGCCGGTCAGGGTACCACTCCAGCCCATAGGTATTGTACTCCTCCACCGCCAATGGTGCAGTGGCAAAGTATACCGGGTTTGTTTTCTGCTGCATCCTGTCGATGTAGTGGCTGTGCAGCGTTTGGTAGATGATGCTGTCGTGGTTGAGGTGCTCCATGATGTCTATCTCGCCGCTAGTGGGCCAGCCGCCATACCTGGCGTGCTGCGGCATGAGCCAGATGGCAGGCCAGGAGCCCTTGCCTTTCGAGAGTTTAGCCCGCACCTCCACTTTGCCATACCGAAAAGAGAACTTATCTTTTGTCTGGATACAGGCTGTTTTATACTTTACCGTGTCTGCCTTGTCCTGGCTCAGGATACCCCGCAGGTATAGCGTGCCGTCCTTCACAAAGGTTGTGGCCAACGTATCAGCGCAGTAACAGGCCCAGTCAGCGGACTTGCGCGATGCGAAGCCCCACTTAGCCGGGTCGGGCACGCCGTCTTTTTCAAACTCATCAGCCCATACCAGGGCCCAGTTTTCAGCTTCCCGGGTTTGTGGCATAACAGTGCAGCCAGCAGTAAAAACCATTATAAGGATTATTAACCGAATCTCCATATATAACTTTTTAGCAG
Organism: Pontibacter sp. E15-1; assembly: GCF_022601975.1. Taxonomy (GTDB): domain Bacteria; phylum Bacteroidota; class Bacteroidia; order Cytophagales; family Hymenobacteraceae; genus Pontibacter. The sequence continues at coordinate 90,184 of NZ_JAKVIR010000016.1, read as the reverse complement.
GCAGCCTTTTGCAATTGCTCATGCGTCCTCATCGCATTCCCGACCGGATCGGATTTATGCTTTAGAGATACGCGCTACATCGCCTTCAAGCTGCCCGGGTAGTTTTCGTTTAGTTGCCTAGTAAAATTTTCCGTCATGTCCAGCCTGGCTGCTTTCGTCAAATTTCCCATTGACGTATACCCTCATCCAGTCCACTTCCATAAAGGCTTCCTCACCTACCTCTATCGTCGGTATAACACCAGTCCATGCGCCGATACAGTGTACTGCTAAAAAAGCATAAGGCCCCTGCGAAAAATCTTGAAAGCACGGCACCCTATACATGCTCCCGAGGTCCGGAACCTGAATAGCAGTGGTGCTGAACTGTTGCAGGGGTATGGAATGAAGAAGGTCTGTTGTTTTGCCATTGTCTAGACTACATAAGAGCATGTTTAAAATTTATCTTTTGGGCTACAAAACGTCCATCAAGGAACCTGACTTCACCTTTTCCGCTTCCAAAAATAAAATTTAAACATGCTCTAAGATACAGGGCAGGTATAAAATACCTACCCTGTATTGTCTTATAAAGGGTCTTTATTCTTTTGCTCCTTCATTGGCCTGAAGCGGCCAGAAAGGGTTCTGATAAATCACTGAGGTTTCGACGCCATCCTGCGAGGTAATGAGGAAGTGCTGTATGGCAATAGGCTCCAGATAGTGAGCGTAAGCCCAGCGATAGCCGTCTTTTACCAGGTTGCTCGGTGCCAGGTTTACCCGGTAAGGCCGCAGGTATTGGCTTTCCGATTGCTTGGAAACATTAGCCGTTTTTCCCGGAGTGTCCGCCTCAATCAGGCGCGAGTTCCCTTCCTCATCTTTATACCACTCCTGCATGGGTCCCCATACTTTAAATCCCTCTACAATATAAGGGTCGGTTTTCAGCTGGTCCAGGGCTCTCCAGCGCTTCAGGTCGGTATAGCGCATGCCTTCCGCCACTAGCTCGCTCCGGCGCTCCCGACGGATGTTGTACAGTGTCGCGTCAGTTAATAGCTTTCCTGCAGAATATGCAGCCAAATCGTCATTGGATTCCTGCTGCATGTTTGTGGCCATTACAGTAGCCCTGAAGTCGGGGTTAACGCCTGCGCGCTCACGGATGGCAGCCCAGTATTGCTCGGCTTGCCCGCTGACGCTTCCCTCTTTCAGGTAAGCGGCTTCGATGTAGTTCAGGTAGGCCTCTACAGCCCGAAACACGATACTCCCTGTAGATCCTCTGCTCCCCTCAGACTCAGCAGCCAGGTACGACATGCCTTTTTTAACAGAGTAACCGGTCACATCGCGGGTTTCCTCTAAGCCGATAATATCGGGCTTGTCTATCAGCACTGGGGTGCCATCTGCATTTGCCTTATCTACATAACGCAGCTCCCCCGGGGCCTTCATGAACAGCTGCAGGCGGTTGTCGCGCTCCACCTTCACATCCGCGATATAATCATCCCCTTTGTAGCCAGAGCCTGCCGCATAAATCGGCAAACCATTGCTCATCAGGAAATTATCCACCAGGCCTCTGGTATACCCCGTGTTTGCCCCATTCTGGTTGATGTAATGGTTCACGTTATGGTTGATGCCCAGCGTGGGGTCATACTGGCGCCATAGCAGCACTTCGCTGTACCTGCTTAGGTCACGGTCGCCAAACATTGAAAAATAAGGGTTTGTGGAGGAGTTATACCCATTCCCTTTCTTGTTCTCAACCAGCGGTATGGCATCTGCCACCGCGGCCGACGCTTCCATGGCCTGCGTCAGGAAGAAGTCTATCTCGGCGTCTATATTAATGCTGAAGTTCTCGACCTTGCCCTGGCCTGGCCAGCCTGGTCCGCCGGGTACATGCGCCGTCCCTTTGTGGTACATCAGCCAGGTGGCCTCGTGCAGTGCCACCCGCGACTTGAACAGCTGCGCGGCGTATTTCGAAATGCGGTTCGTGCCTCCCGGAGGGGCTGTGCTCAACAACTGTATGGCCGAATCGAGGTCAGCGATGACAAACCGCGCCACTTCGTTTCGCGGCCTGCGCTTAGAGGCCTGCGTAAGCTCCTCCTTTTGGTCTTTAAGTGTTTTCTTGATGATCGGGAAATCCCCGAACGCCTGCACTTTCCCAAAGTATTCGTACGCCCGCAGGAAGTAGCCTTCCCCCACATAATGGGCAACCATGTTTGCGTTGCCGGTAATTTTGCCATCCTTCCAACGGGGCACAACGGTTTCCAGAAAGTAGTTTGCCTGGCGTATGTCTCCAAAGTTCCAGCCGCCGCCAGACTGCGGCACACGCCACTCACCCGGGACCCATCGGTCAGAGGAATTGGTAGTTGCCTGGTTGTCCGTGTGGTTGTCAAACCCATAAATCCCTGGCCCCCAACCTCCATGGGTCGGAAAATCATACTGGTTTATGGTATAAGCCGCCAGGTCGGCCTCACTCCAAAGATAATTGGAGGGTGTCACATCAGACAGTGGCTCCCGGTCTAAAAACTCATCGCAACCGCTAAGGCCAAGAAAGGCCAGGCAAGCCAGTACCGTGTTTATTTTTTTATTGATCAGTCGTTTCATTCTTTCGGTTGATTAAAAGTTAAGGTTAAGGCCAACAGAATACACCTTCGCAAACGGATAGGTCTTTCCGTCATTCCACCCGTTCAAGCCTACAGACTCTGGGTCAAAGATGTCTATCATCTTTGAGAAGGTCAGCAGGTTTTCTCCGGACACATAGACTCTTGCACGGGAGACACCCGCCACAGAAGTCAGGTTTTTCGGAAGCGTGTAGCCCAGCTGCATATTCTTGAGCCTGAGGTAGGCCGCACTCTGCATAAAGCGTGTCTGCGTCTGCTGATTTTTCCCTGTGTTGAAATAGGGCTTTGGGTAATAGGCATCCAGGTTCACATCGGCCACACCAGCCTTCACCATTGGCGAGTCCTCATCACGGAAAAAGTCCATGTGCTCTTCAAAGCCTGCAGACTGCCACATACCACCACTGGCGCCCCAGAAATAAGGTCCGTTAGGCATATAGTCGCGTTTGCCCACGCCTTGCATAAACACCCTTATGTCAAAGCCTTTCCAGTCACCAGTCAGGTCTAAGCTGAATTTGTATCTGGGCATGCTGTTCCCGATGATCGATCTGTCGCCGGTCTCACCCAACACTCCTTTTCCTGCGTCAACCTTTCCATCACCGTTCAGGTCGGCATACATGATATCGCCTGCACCCCACTTGCTTCCCAGCGCGTTTTGGTTGACTTTTTCAAGATGGGCATCCATTTCTTCCTGTGTCTTCGCGATGCCAACCGTGGTATACCCCCATATCTCTCCCACTCTTCTGCCATCATACCAGTTGCTGATATTCCCGGTCTCGTTCGGGTATTTGGTGACGCGTTGCTGGTCATCGGCAAGCACGGCACGCACGCCATACCCAAAGTCGCCGAGCCTGTCGTTCCAGCTGGCCTCTATTTCAAAGCCATAGGATTCCATGTCCGCATTGTTTATGCGCGGAACCGCGGTTCCTAAAGTCACCGGCAACTCTGGGGCTGGGCCCACCATATCAAAGGTCTTGCGCTTAAAATAGTCGAAGTTCAGGCTCAGGCGGTTGCTGAGCATGCCTAAATCGAGTCCGGCATTCCAGTTGGTTACTCTCTCCCAGGTGAGCAGGCTACTTACCAGGCCGGGAGCACTGGCCACATTGGTTTTCTGACCATCCAGCAGCCAGCTGCCAGTACCTACGCTCACAGGCATCGTGGCATAAAAAGGGTACCAGTTATTTGTGTTTTGGTTCCCGAGCTCACCGTAAGAGCCCCTAACCTTTAACAACTGGATAAAATTGTCGAACGACCAGAAATCTTCGCGGGCAACGTTCCAGCCAGCCGAAACAGATGGGAACATGTTCCAACGCTTGTCCCTTACAAACCGGGAGCTGCCATCGTATCGGGCGTTCAGCTCAAGCAGGTAACGCTCTTTGTAGTTATAGTTCAGTCGGCCGAAAAATCCAGCGATGGCCCAATGCTGGTATTGTCCCTCATCGGCTCTGCTGTTGTCAGTTGCCGTGTTGATGGTAGGGAGAGAAGGCGTAATCAGGCCGCTGCGGGAGGCAGCCAGCGTGCGGAATTTCGTCAGCTCTGAGTTAAATCCGCCCAACACCTTAAAGCTGTGGCCGTCACGGATTTTAAACTCGTAGTCAGAGTAGATATTGGAGCTGAAATAGTTCTCTTTTTGCGCGTACTCATACACAGAGCTATACCCGGCTGAATTCCATCCTACGGGAATTGCGAACTGCTCACCAGCCACATCATTGGCAAAAGCAGGCAACACGTCACTGTGGTAGTTCCTGTTCAGGATTCTATAGTTTCCGTTAGCCACGATGTTCCAGCCACTGGCCGGGGTGAGCGTCAGTTGGGCTTGCTGGTAAATCCAGTCCTTTTGCTCAAGCACGCGGCCACCCTCTCTCAACTGGGCTATTTCACTGGGGTCAGACCAATTCCCGTTTGGGTCACGCGCCGGAACAGTAGGCCAACGACGGGCTATGTTATGATAGAACAAATCAGTTTGGTGCGTTGCCTTGGTGAAGTCTTCCCGGATATACCTGGAGGTATAGTTGAACTTGGCAAACTTGCTTATTTCCGTGCTTATTTTACCGGTAAGGGTATAGCGCTGAAACTCGTCACCTGCGTGGCGGGTCAAGCCTCCCTGATCCAGGTATCCCCCCGACGCGTAGAACTGTGTTTTCTCAGAGCCTCCGTTTACATTAACTGAGTGCTCCTGCGAGAAGGAACGGCTTTTATAATGCTCCTTAAACCAATCGGTGTTGCCGTTAGACCCGGTATAATACTGGAACCTGTCGCCACTCTGATTAGGCACCGTGCTGAAGTCGATTTCTCCCTTCTGGTACTGCACAATCCGGTCTAGCACTTCCTGTGAGAACTTGGCGCCCTCCCCTCCGTTGGCTGCCGCCTCGTTCCAATACAGGGCGAAGGTATGGGAATCCATCATGGTAGGCAGGCCCATTGGCTCTGCGCTCCGAAAACTGTTGTTGTACCCAACGCTCGTTTTTCCGGCCTTACCCTTTTTGGTTGTGACCAGAATCACGCCGAACGGCGCCCTGGAGCCATAAATGGAGGCTGCGGCCGCGTCTTTCAACACCGTCACCGACTCAATGTCCTGCGGGTTGATGGCGTTCAGGTTGCCCTCCATACCATCGATGAGCACCAGTGCGGCGCTACTGGAACCAGAACCTATCGTGCCGGCGCCCCTGATGTTAAAGCTGAGCGGCTGATTTAACTCCCCTCCTAATCCGCTTGTCTGCACGTTCAGTCCGGGTATGATGCCCTGCAGTGCCTGGCTTACGTTCTGAACTGGCCTTGAATCCAATTTCTCGGCACCAATTGTCGAGACAGAGCCTGTGAGGTTCGCTTTCTTTTGCTCCCCATACCCCACTATGACCACTTCTTCCAGGGTTTTGGTGTCCTCCCGCAGCGTCACGGTCACCATGGCCTGGCCGTTAACCGGAACTTCCTGCGTCAGATAGCCAATGTAAGAGAACACCAGCGTGCCGGTGCCGTTGGGCACATTCAGGCTAAAGGTGCCCTCTACTCCCGTGGCCACACCGGTTTGTGTGCCTTTTAATACGACGGTGACACCAGGAAGTGGATTCCCATCTTGTGAGATTACCTTCCCCTGCACGGCGGTTACCTGCCTCGGGGGGCTGGTGGTTGTGCTTTTGGCCAGCCTCGATTGCTGGCCAGGGTCTTTCGTCCCGGAGAGGGCCAGTACCTGGCTATTGGCTGGCCCACTCATGGAGGCAGCCAATAACAGCAGAATGGATAATCTAGTAGATTTTTTCATAAGGCACTATCTTTAGTTAGTATTCGATTAAATCAGTCAGGTTTTTTTATTTCGATGGGAGGCTATTTGGGTAGAATGGAATATTGGACTAGAGGCTATGCACAGACTATTGAGACACTTAGGAACGCATATATCATTATGTCATACATTACTTTGTATGACACTGAAAAACACCCTCTTAAGCTTTCAATGAAACAAATTTAACAGAAATAACAGAACACACAATAGATATCGTGTAATAATGTGCGCGAACACGCAATTTTTATGTAATACATATAACTGTTTTAATTACACGTTCACCCACAGGAACAGTCTATTGTTCAAAAAACGCTCCTGGTGGCATCATCATGAACCTGTTCCCTAAATGCCAGGAGGCTTGTGCTTCGCGCGGGTGTTCACGCAAAGCACAAGCCTCCTGGCATCTCAAACCCTGCTTTTATATAGCAGGGCACTTATAATTAGCAGGGCACTTATAATCGCTTATATAATCAGGCTAAACATCCGGTTGCCATGCGCCCAAAGGAGATAAAAGGTGTCGACGGGTAAGCGCCGTGTGCCTTTAGGGCAGTGAAGGAGTAGGTGTGAGGTATAAATCAGGCATGAAGACACATTCCATTAAAAAAGGGTTGGGCCACCCGCTTCTACAGAAGCAGGTGGCCCAACCCTTTTCACTCATAACTCTTTTAAGGTAAAGTCGACTCCGCCTAAGCGGAATCTGACTGCATTTTAGGCGCTATTACTTTTGCTTCGCCCACCACAGCGGTGTTGCCACGGCATCTTCTCCACCCAGGAACTTCACTGCCTCCATATAGCCCGCCGGGTTTGTGTTCTGCAAGCTAGATGGGTATTTCAGGCGCTGCGGGAAAAACTGCACGCTACTGTTCTGGTAATTGGCAGACGTCAGGGCTGGCAGATCAGGAAGTGGGTTTTCTACAGCCGGGTTCTCGAAGAACGGCAAGCCCAGTCTTCTGTGGTCGTTCCACGCCTCCAGCGGTAGCCACGGGAACTGCGCGAGGTACTTCTGCGTGATGATCTTTGTGAGACGATCATTCTTGACGTTTCCGTTCTTGTACAGGTGGTTGTCCGGGTATTTGATAGTGGCCACTTCGGTTGCACCCGTATAGCCGTTCTCATACTGCATGGTATACGTTGCCGAAGGCTCGGCCGTATGATTCCAGCTCACAGACGTGCCGTTCCGGTTATACTCTTCCGAGGACAAGTAATCATTCTGTGGCACGTTCCAGTATTCAAAGTTGCTCAGGATACCCGCCTCATAGGCCTCCTGCCCGGAGAGCGGAGTGTTCCAGCCACGCTCGGCTGCCTCTGCCAGCAGGAAGTATGTTTCCCAAGGGCCAAAGAAAACACGCTCGCTCTGGCTTCCTCTAAACTCCTGAGACATGCGTGGAATGGTGCCCTGAAAAGAGTAAACCCTGTTTTTGGCACCCTTGGCGCCCCAGGAGCCGTTTCCAGCCGGGTTCCAGGTATTGGTAGCGTTAATCTCCTTCACCACGTTACCGTTATCATCCAGTAACTGGCGATTTGTGTTTCTGGCATTGGTTGTCCAGGAGGGGTAGTTGCTGAAGTTAGGATTTGAGAAATCGCCGGGTATGATGAACGCCTCGTAGGCACGCGGGTCTATGGCATGCGGCAAGCCATTAAACCAGTAGCCTGCAGACGGGTTGTTGGTTTTGGTTGCAAAGTGATCCTCAAACTTCTGCCCCATCCAGTTAGCAGGCTTGATTGCAGCGTGGTATGAAGCCCCAAGCTGCTTTTCTGACGCTACTCCTCCAAGGTTAAAATAGGTGTTGAACAGCGTTTGGGACAAGTATTGTGAGTTCCACTCACGGCTCATCACACCCGTGAGTGCATCCCAGCCCGGCTTTTCCTTTACTTTAAACATGTCGCCACTGGCCATGATCAGATCATTGGTGGCAGCGGCAGCCTCAAACTCGGCCTTTGCCTTGTCAGGGTCTACCTCAGAAAGCCGCATGGCCAGGCGCAGGCGCAGCGAGTTAGCGTACTTTCTCCAATTGGCGAAATCATAGGCATAGGCAGGGTCCAGTTTCCTCAGACCTTCTGTAGTTGCCACCGAAGCATCTAGTTTAGCGCTTGCCTCTGTCAGTTCCTCCAGCACATAATAATACACCTCCTTCTCGCTCGAAAACTCGGGGTTCTCGCCCTGGAAAGCCGTAATCGGAATCGGGCCGAAGTTATCGGACATTTCGCTCATGAGGTAGGCTCTCCAGATACGGGCCACCTGCAGCAGGTTTTCTGTGTATGGCTGCGTATTGCCAGAGCTGATGTGCCCGTTGGCAATTTCGATGGCGGTGTTCGCGGCATTGAGCCAGCTGGCTACCTGATTATAGTAAGCTGTGGTCCAGCCATCGTTATACCCTCCGGCAGAAAGGCTGGAGCCTTCCTGATAGTGCGCGGCTACCTTCCAGTATAGTATAAAAGAACGTTCCGCTACGTCGGGGTTCATCTGTGCGTTTATAATGGAGTTGTTGATAAAGTACTCCACCTGCACCTGATCCGCGCTGGCCGCTACGGGGTTCACGTTTATCTCTTCAAAATCGTTACACGAGGTCAGCAACAAACCTGCTGCCATCAGTACCCATGATTTTCTCAGTATATTTTTCATAATAACAATGCAGTTTATTGATTAGAAGCCCAGCGTCAGGTTAAACAGGATAGAGCGTGATGTTGGCATGCTTGAGTTCTCAAAACCCGTAGCGTTCGTGCCTGTTGCAAACACAGACTCAGGGTCCAGACCATTTAAGTGGCTGGAGATCAGCCATACGTTGGTAGCAGTTACCCCGATTCTGGCTCTTTGGAGCGGCGTTTTAGAAAGCAGCCCGCCAGGCAGCGCATAGCTTAGCTGCACGTTGCGCAGGCGCACGTTGGTAGCGTCGTAAATATTGGCTTCCGTGATACCCAGATTGCCTACACCTGCCACCGCGTTCCAGTAGAGCTGCGGCGAAACCTCGGTGGTGTTCACTTCATACTGGCCAGTGGTAGGGTTTTGCACCACGCCTTCTGCCACAAAGTTCTCGCGGCCACCGTTTCTAACAGTGCTGGATCCTGTACCATTGCGCTGCATACTGGCAAGCGTGCCAGAGAATATCTCGCCTCCAATGCGGGCATCAACCTGGAACGAAAGCCCCAGACCTTTGTAGCGCAGTGAATTGGTGACGCCCACCAGCGCGTCTGCCTGTTGGTTCCCAAGCCTCACGCCCTGCTCACCTACCAGCGGCAAGCCATCGTTGCTAAGCAAAAGCTGGCCATGGTATGGGCTTTCAGTATCGTCCACTCTTCTGAAAGTGCTGCCATAGATCTCGCCATACTCACCGCCAACTACTGCATTCACGCGCACGTTATCAAAGCCTCCCAATTGATAGATCTCAACATCTCCATACAGGTCCTCGATCGTGTTGCGGTTTCTGGCGAAGTTTCCGCTGATGTTCCAGTTAAAGCCATTCGGGTTTCTGAAAATATCCGCGTCAACCATTACCTCTACCCCTGTGTTCTGAATGTCGCCCGCATTGATCTTTCTATAGCTGTATCCACTCAGTGGATCCATCGGCAGGTCGATGAGCTGGCGTGTGGCGTTGGATTTATACCACGCCACATCTATACCGATGCGGTTGTCGTAAAAGCGTGCTTCCAGACCTGCCTCGTACGCCTTGATCAGTTCGCTCCTGACACTCGGGTCAAAAAGGATGTTATTTCGGCCTGCTGTCGTGTTTCCGTTTGGATCTTTGCCTACCCAGTAGGTGTTGTAAAGCTGATAGGGAGGAAGGCTGTTACCTACCTCTGCGTATGAGGCCCTAAGCTTGCCATGGGTCAGCCAGGAAGGCAGTGGCGTGCCTATCGTCTCAAACATATCGGTAAACACATAAGAGGCGCTCAGAGACGGGTAGAAGTATGAGCTGTTGTCCTCTCTTAATGTAGAGGCCCAGTCGTTGCGGAAAGTTGCGTCTAAGAACAGGTAACCGTCCCAGTTGAACTGCATCGACCCGTAAACTGAATTGATCTTATGCTCACGGCTTTCCTGCCCCACGCCCGGGTTAGATATGCTGTTAGTCAGGGTAAACAGGTTAGGCACCTCCAACTCGCCGGCACTGCCACTTACAGCACTGAACTTCTGATGCATCAGGTTCGCGCCGAACGTAAACGCGCCTCCCAGTTTTCCGAACACGTTATCTTTCTGGCCTGTGATTAGCGTACTGAAGTTGGTTTCTGTAAAGCTTTGCTTGCCTATGCTGTATCTTCCGGATGGCGTCTGAGGGCTGCCCCCGTAAAGCTTGCTCTCGGTATTGGTATTGTGCATGTCTGAGCCTCCTTTTACTTCAGCGCTCAACCAGTCCGTGAAGTTATACTTTACGGATCCGTTCATGATAAACCTGTCTCTGATATCCTGGTTCAGGTTATACTTACTGTTCCAGTATGGGTTCATCTGGCTGTTGCTGCCATACCAGATCATTTTACCTTCATCGTTAACAGACGGGTTAAAATCGCGGATATCAAGGGAGCGGGGCAGCATGAACAGGGTGCCAAAAGAGTTGTTCGGGTTGTTGCCCCCAACAGGCCTGTTCTCTGCGTTAGACTTGGTGTACTGGACCTTCGTGTCTGTGGTCCAGCGATCGGCTTTGCCAAAATGAGTAATGGCCCTGGCCATCATATTCGTCCTGGACAGCTTTACTCCCGGAGACACCCCTTCGTTATCAAACTGGTTGAACGAGGTATAAACCGAAGTGGCGTTGAGCTGCTGCTGAAACGAGATGTTCTGGCTGGAGTGCAACCCTTTTCCGAAAAAGTTCTCGATGTTGTCATACGTGCGCAGCGGCACAGTTTCGCCGTTCCAGTTTACCACCGACTGGCCTTCAGCCCTTGGGCCCCAGCTTGCACCAGACAGCGGGTCAAAGCTTCCTTCAGAGCCTTGACCGAATCCGTTTTGCAATTCCGGATAAGTGAAGATCTCATCATAACCCACTGTAGACGAAATCGTGATTCCTAAGCCATCCTGTGGCTTCCCAGACTTTGTGGTGATCAGGATAACGCCGTTTCCTGCTCTTGAGCCATACAAGGCGGCCGCGGATGGTCCTTTCAGCACCGAAATGCTTGCAATGTCTTCTGCATTGATATCGGCAAGGCCGTTGCCCATGTCCAACCCCGGGTTCCAGTAGTCGTTGTTGTTTCTACCGGTAAAGTTGTCGATCGGGATGCCGTCTACCACAATCAGGGGCTGGTTGTCGCCTACCAGTGAGTTGTTGCCACGGAGCACTATTTTGGATGAGCCTGCAGGGCCGTTGCTGGAGCGCGTGATTTGCAGGCCAGCCACCTTACCGGTGAGGGCGTTTGCCAGGTTAGCCTCCCGGGCCTCTACCAGTTCCTCGCCCCCTACTTCCTGCACGGCATATCCCAAGGTTTTTTTCTCCCGCTCTATCCCGAGGGCGGTCACCACTACTTCACTGAGCTGGCTATTGCTGGTTCCCAGCACAATGTTCAGGGTGTTGGTTGCGCCAACAGATATTTCCTTCGCGTCGAAACCCAAGGAGTTGACAATCAGAACTGCCCCCTCCGTAACGGAAAGGCTGAACCCACCATCCTCACCGGTGGTGGTGCCCGTTGTGGTTCCTTTTACCTGCACAGACGCGAAAGGCACGGCTGTGCCCTGCTTGTCTTTTACTGTACCGGTAATGGTTCGATTTTGCTGTGCAAATGCCAGGCCCGCAAACAGGCACAGGAACATACAGAGCACGAACTGCTTTGTAAGTGCTTTTATCATAAGAAACAGTTTTAATTGTGAATTTTTTTGACCCTTCTGTATTAAAAATAACTATCCGTGGGGCTAGGCAACCTGACGACTGCCCACCGCTTTATTTTGCTCTAAGTCTAAAGTATCGTAATGCTCCATCACCAATGCCGCCGCCCCGATAATCTCGGCCTGGTACCCAAATGATGAGATTTTGATTTTTGTGTCTTCCGCGATCCTGGGAATGCAGTGCTCGTTTATCGCCTGCTGGATGGGGGTCATCCATATCTTCCCGGCTATTGACCCGCGGCCACTCAGCACGATTAGCTCCGGGTTGAGCAAGTGAATAAGCGTGGCCACGCCCCTACCGATGTTGTAGGCCGTTTCGGAAAACAGCTCCACCGCAAAGCGGTCTCCCTTTTGGGCGGCCTTGATGATGGCATCGGTGGTTCCTTCTATATCGTCCAGGGTAAGCCCCTGCAACATCGAGACCCTGCCCTCCTTCAGGCCTTCGATCGCTTTCTGGGCTACTATAACCAGCGAGGTTTCCGTTTCGAGGCAGCCACTCTTGCCACAGCTGCACAGTTTATTGTTCGTGAAAATGGGTATATGGCTGAACTCTCCGGCAAAGCCGTTGTGCCCCCGGAACAAAGCCCCATTGAGTATCATCCCCAGGCCAATTCCCCAGCCTATGCTTAGCACCATCACGTTCCGTTTGTCTTTGGCCGCCCCAAACTTTTGCTCTGCCAGCGCCACCAGGCTGGAGTCGTTATCGATGCATACCGGAATCCCAAGGGATGCCTCCAGGTAGTCCACTATGCTGCCATCGTGGGATGGCAGAAAGGAGTGGTTTACGCCCTTGATCACATCCACAAAGCCGGGCATACCGATGCCGATGCCTACTATCTTGTCTTTCGACACATCCATCTGCCCCAAAAAATCGGATAGGTGATCGGCTAGCTGTCGCAACGCATCCGGATTGTTGGCCAGAGGCAATTCTATCCGCTTAACCTCCCCGACAAAGCTGTGATGCATATCCACTAGCGCGATGCGGGTAATCAGCTGATCCATCGCCACAGACACCACGTACTTCAGGTCCGCTTTGAGAGAATACATTTGTGGCCGCCTGCCCCCCGTTGAAAGCGCATGCCCTGTCTCGACCACGACACCCTCAAGGATCAACTCATTCAGGATGCGGCCTGTCAGGGGTATGCTTTTGCCCGTCAGGGTACAGAGGTCTGCACAAGACAACTCGCCCGCGAAATACAAATGCTTTACGATATCTCTTTTATAACCCACCTGTTTGTCAAGCATCGGATAGTGTTTGTTAAATTATTAGTCTTCACACACAGCAACGACAACAAGGTAACGCAACTTTTTAAAATAAAAAACTACTTTTAAATTTATTTAAAAAGTTGCTAGTGTTATTATGTTTAACTCCTCAAATACACTATTGCACTTATTGCATAAAACATATATAAATTCACTTCAGCTGGCAGTTATATATGGTTAAAGAAAGAATTTAAATTAATCATCAGAGAGAGGTGATTTTGTCGGGTATGGAGAAGCGGCCTGTAGGCAAAACCAACATCTGAGTCCGCGATCCGCTCGAAATCAGATCCGGCTAGCGAAGTGGCAGGCCCATTTGCGTCTGTTAAAGTGCCTACAATGCCTCTCACATGCAGCCGTACTGCATAAGGCGAATCAGGGAATTCGTTGCACCTGTAAAACATACCCAATCGATCACAAGGGCATGGGGTATGGGAAGCCATGCGCATACCCCAGTATGGGGAGACAAACCCACGGGGTCAGTTTTGCACCAACGGAAACCAGCTCCCTTTTTAACAAGGGGCCACCGTGACACGGTAAGCCAAATGGCATACCGCTGTAACACAACAGTGCCGCTGCTTGCTCTAGTTTAGGCTACAAACAACGGCACTGAAGGCATTGGTCAGGAAAGCAGTACCAGACTTATTGAATTACCAGAATTAGCGGATGTTTTTTATATGACTAGAAACGGCTCTCATACCTCATTTCTAATTTTTAATTTGGCAAAGCAGTAGTTTACTCTTTTAGACGGATGCGCTTTTTAAATTTCTCTTCCCCGTCTATGTATACTTTCAGGTAGAAACGGCCCTTCGGATGCTGGCTCAGGTCATAGGTGAATACGCCTTCTTTTATCTGCTGATACCGCTTCTCCAGCACCACTTCATCTCCGGGGTCTGTTACAATCTGCACCAGCACGTCGTGCGGGAAGTTTGCGTAGTAATCGAAGGTGGTGGTATCGTTGGTGCGGGTGGGGTACAGGCCGAAAGAGGTATGGTCGGTGACGGGGGCCACAGGTGCGCCTATTTCAAAGGCATAGCGAACCGAGGAGCCAAAGTCAGACTCAAAATCCTGCAACATCGCACCGTCCTTGTTCAGCAAGCGGACTTTCCCTCTGCCGCCGCGCGGGTTGGCCCAAAACTCCAGCCCGTTCCCGGCTGAGTCCAGGAGCATAAACTCATACTTCCCTTTGGTTAGCTGCACGGTATCGCGGTACAGGGTGTTTGCCTCCAAACTTCCGGCGATACGCTCGCTAATTACTTTGCCATCGCTGTTTGTAAGCACATAGCTGTTTTGCGTCGGCTGGTTATTTGTCATCAGGTACACGATCATGGTCTCGCCATGCCGAGGCACACCGGTAAACGAGCTGGTCATTTTATTATCAGCCGTATACCTGTCTTTTTTGCCATTTGGCTGCAGCAACTCAATTTCAAAAACATTCTGCCCCACGTTGTTGTCGATCACGCCCGGCAGGGCGATGAGGGTAGTGGCGGCAGGGGCGATGCTCCCGCTCCAGGTATACTTTTGCTGCGCGAAGCCTTTGGTGCCGTAGCGGATATCCAGTTTGGTGAGTGGCGATGCCCCCATGTTCCGCACCACGATGTGCGGCTGTGCGTTGGCCGGGTTCTGGCGTCGGTGCGCATCTTTCAAGGTAGGGCGGATAATGTCGGTGATGGCCACATCATGCCTGGCGGAGGGCTTCCGGTACTGAATCAGGTAAGCCGTGATGTACTCGTCGGCGCTGGGCTCTGTGGAGGCATAGTTTTCCATGTTGATGTCTACTGTGTGGCTACTGCCGGGCTGCACGGCCAGGTCATATACATCGGGCTGCATCAGGTCGCCGGGGCACCAGTTGGCGCGGTCGTATACCCAGGTGCCCGCCTGTGGGTATAGCGGGTTCTCGCCGCACTTCTTCCAGATGTCCCTCCTGTCTATAAGCTTCTGGTCGAAGTATACTTCCCGGTACTTGCTGCAGAACTCGGCGCAGTTATCCGGTTTATCCATACCGTGGCCGGTCTGCACCACGCGCATACGGGCAAAGGCCGCCTTTTTATCCGCCGTAAAGGGCACGGGTTTTAGTTCGTTCTCTATCGGATTGGCGGGGTCGCCGTACCGATAAGCCCCGTCGTATACTTTCCGGATTGAGATCGGCTCCCAGGCTGGCGTACCCTTCACCACCTCGAAGGCGAGCGTCACGGTCCAGCCTCGGTCCTCGTTAGGCTCCCAGCCGGTGTGCTTGTATTCTATTTCCACACTGTCGCGCAGCAGCAGGCTGAAGTCGGTGATGTCCACCTCCCAGTCAAACTTCCAGTCCTTGCCGAAGGCCCCGCCGTAGGGCGTCAACATGCGGCCAACCTCAATGTCCTGCGACTCGCCCCTCACGCCCCCGGTGCGGCGGATAGTAATGTGGTCTTTGTAGTCCCAGTCGGCGCAACGCATGTTATCGGGGCAGCCCAGGTGCACCTTCAGTTTTATACCTCGGATGCCCTGCCTGGCAGTTGGGAACACGCCCCAGGCCCTGTAGGTGTTCTCACCCTTGCTCGGGTCTGTCACCACCGTCACGCGGTTGTGCGTCACGACGCGCAGGGTGTCCGAGGCGTGGGCGAACACGGTTGAGAGGGTAAGCATAGCCAAAAGGCAAGAAGTGATGATACGGCTGTGACAGGCTTTCTTCGTCATGGGTATAAGTAGGTATGGGATATTGCGCGCGGCATAGTTGCTCTCTAGTATAGCTGCGCTTATTTATACTGAAACACATTGAACGGCTTGGCTGTGCCCGTTACCCGGAGCACGACTATCCCGTGCGCCGGAACGTCAAAGCTGGCTTCTTTCTTTGTCGAAACCGCGTAGTCCTTATTCTCCCACAAAGCGCGCATGCGATACCCTTTAGCGGCAACCAGCCCCACGGAGTCGGGCTGAAAAGTGATAACGGCTTCCTGATCTGACCTGTTGAGCAGGGCGACGGCTACCTCGCCACTCATCGTGGACTGAAGCGGCTTGGCCCATACCTCCTGCTCGTCTTCGTCGACCAGTCGGCGGGCCTGGTATACCAGCCTGTCCTGGTTAATGGCGATCAGTTCCCTGTTTGTCAGGATACGGATGGTCTCCGGTGTCATGCTGCGCAGGTCATTGCCGGTCAGGAGCGGGGAGCTTAGCATGCACCACATCGAGAAGTGCGTTTTGTCCTCTTCGTAGCTCATACCCCTCCCCACCTGCAGCATGTCCATGTCGTTTACATGGCCCGGGGTGGCGTGCCTCCACAAGTCGGCGTTCAGGTCTACAATGTGCATCACGGAGGCAAAGTTGTTTGCGATATCGCCGGAGATGCGCCAGGAGTCGGCCAGCGGCACCACCCACTCGCCCGGAAACTCCCAGCGGCAGACGTTGTATACCGCGTCCGGGCGTATTTGCCGGATCAGGTGGCCAATCTGGGTATACCGGCTTTGCTCGTCCAGCCCCAGCCAATCGCCACCACACCAGTCCACTTTTATAAAATCGTAATTCCATTCCTGCAGCATCAGCCGCAGGTCCCGTGCATCGTGCCCGTACAAGCCCATGCCTACGCCCACAGTGTCTTTGTCCCAGTATGAGGCACAGGTATTGATGCCGGCATCAGAGTATATCCCGGCCTTCAGCCCTTTGGAATGGATATAGTCGCTCAGGGCCTTCATGCCACTTGGGAACCTCTCAGGGTGGGCAATTAAGTTTCCTGTGTTATCGCGGCCGCCAAAAAAGCCGTCATCCATATTCACGTAAGTATAACCTGCCTCCTGCATCCCCGACGATACCATAAAATCGGCCTGCGCCCGGATGATGTCCTCGTTGATATCGACATGAAAATTATTCCAGCTTGACCACCCCATGATAGGTGTCTGCGGACGGGCTATACCTGTTTTTGATCTGGCGGTGGCCGTTGGAGCGATACCGGATATGCTGCTTTGGTGGCTTTGGCAGGCAAACAAGGTTGCAAGCGTCAAAAACATACTGATCTTTCGGAGCATGATGTGTCTAATTTGATGACGGCCCGGCATTGGTTTTAAGAGCATGTTTAAAATTCATCTTTTGGGCTGCAAATTGTTCATAAAGGAACCTGACTTCACCTTTTTATCGCCCCATAGCGCTGCTATGCGGCTCAAAAAACGCTTCGCCAGAACCCTTCCTGAACAATTCTCGCTTCCAAAAACGAAATTTAAACATGCTCTAAGGGCCAGAACGCTTGAAGAGGTGGCAGCAGTACTGCACCTGCAGTTTAATGATGGTATCGATTTTACAAGCGGCACACCCTCCAGATAGCTGAAGGTGCCTTCGGCCTGCTGCCTGAACTTTAGCTTCCGCTGACCGGAGAAGAGGTGCACTGTTTTTAGCGCATGGCTCCATACCTCCTGCCTAAGCCAATCATACCTCCGCCCTGACGTAAAAAATATCCAGGGCGGAAGCATGCTTTATTTTTTCACAGGCACAATGCGGTACTCGTAATGGTATTTCTTGTCGAGGTATAGTTTATACTTCTCCATCGGCAGTAAGCCCCAGCTGTTGTTCCCGCCAACGCCCAGCTGCTGAAGGTCCACATGCAGGTGTACCTGGTCATCCGGTTCCAGTGAGCCGGAGTGGGTCTGGTGCTTGTCAAAACCTGGGAACAGCTGATCCGGGGAATACGGCAGCGCGCTTACGTTCAACAGCGTGTCGATGTACTGAATGATAATGCCTGAGCCGTTCTTGCGACTGATCTTAGCCCAACGCACATCCGATTTGTTGCCGCTTTCCTGCGGGCGCGCATAGGGGTGGTACTGCTCGGCAATACTGCCTTTGTACTGGCCTACCAGGGCAGCCGTTTTTCTGTCCCAGTAACTTTCCCAGGGGCCGCGGCCATACCACTCTATGTTTTTGAAATCTGTTGGCAAGGTCATGTAGTTGCCTACCTTAAAGGTCAGCATCTTCAGGTCTTTTAGCGGCTCCACGTCGTTTTTCACGGTCAGGGCACCTTGGCCATCGGCAAGTATCGTTTGCTCATACTTCAGGGCTCCGTCCAGTACCTCTTTCTCGACGTTTACCTGCACCTGCCCACTGGGCAGCGTCTCCACATTGACACTTTTTACGACGGCTTTTTCATCAGCATCCTTGAGTGCTTTGAGTCGCTTTTGCAAGTTGGCGCCGAAGTCGTTATCGGTTCCGGGGCGCCAGAAGTTAAGGCGCGGGCCATTCTCAAACACTGTTTTGCCGTGAGCTTTGTAAGCGGTGATGTTGCCGGTTTTCTTGTCCACTGTCAGGCTGAAGGTTTTGTTACCCAGCTCGATAGTGGATGCGCCGTCTGTAACGTTTATTTTGTCGTTACCCGTGGCATAAACAGGCTGCACGGCTTTGCTCAACGCAAACTCTTCAAAGGCCAGCTCCGTTCCGGCTTTCAGCACACCTTCGTCGCTTTTCAGCACGGCGCTTACCTGCAGGTAATATTCGCTGGTCGTGTCTGTTTTAATCGCCTCGTCTGGCAACGCAATGCGGGCCGATTGCCCCGGTTGCACGGCCAGTTCGTTAATCGTTCCGGACTTCACTTCCTTGCCGTCGCGCAGCAGCGTCCACTGCAGCTTAAAGTTATCGAGGGTGCGGAAGAAGAACTTGCTGCGCACGCCCAGGTCTTTTTTGTCCAGTGTGAAGGCGATGTTCTGGTATACCTTGCGTACCTCATACGAATGCGGGTGCAGCGTACGGTCGGATGCTATCACGCCGTTGATGAGGAAGTTGTTGTCGGTTGGGGTATCCTTATCTCCCCAGTCGCCGCCGTAGCCCAGTATCTTTTTGCCATCCTTCATGCGGTATACGCCCTGGTCTACCCAATCCCAGATAAAGCCGCCCTGTAGCACCGGGTACGTTTCAAAAATATCCCAGTACTCTTTAAAATTCCCGATGCTATTGCCCATGGCATGCGCATACTCGCAAAGCAGGTATGGCTGGGTAGGGTTGCTCTGGGCATAGGCAATCACCTCTTCAGGCGTGCGGTACATTTTAGAGTAGATGTCTGTGTTCCAATCGCCGGAGGCCAGCTCGTAGTGCACCGGTATGGAGGGGTCCAACGCCTTGGCCAGCTCGTAGCCACGGTAGAAGTTCCAGCCGTTGCCCGCCTCGTTGCCCAGGCTCCAGGAGAAAATGCTCGGGTGGTTGCGGTCGCGGAGGATCATACGGCCGATGCGCGTCAGGTGCGCCAGCTCCCACTCCGGCTGGTTAGCCAGCGTGCGGCCCGGGTCATAGTGCATGCCATGCGATTCCACGTTGGCCTCATCCATCACATAAAGGCCGTACGCATCGCACAGCTCATAAAAGTAGGGATCGTTGGGGTAGTGGCTGGTGCGCACAGCGTTCACGTTCAGCTGCTTCATCAACTTTACTTCCTCCAGCATGGCCTCGCGGCTCACTACCTGCCCTGTTTCCGGGTGCGTCTCGTGGCGGTTTACGCCTTTAATCATCACGGGCTTTCCGTTTACCAGCAGCTGCGTGTTTTTAATCTCTACGGTTCGGAAGCCCATTTTGCGGCTGATTACTTCCTTGGTCTTCCCGTATGCGTCGGACAAGGTGATCTCCAGGCGGTATAGGTTTGGCGTCTCGGCGCTCCAGGTTTTGGCGTTCGCAACGGTGCCGTTGAAGCGAAGCTCCGTCTTGCCCTGCTTCATCTTCAGGCCCCAGGTGTTCTGCTGTGCGCTCCATACTTTCCTGCCCTCGGCATCGAACAGGGCGACGCCTATGGCATACTTTTCCTGGTTTTCGTCGGTGTTGTTCCAGGCGGCAACGTGCAGGTTTAGTATGCCATCGCGATAGCCGTTGGTGAGGGAGGCATTGGCGACATAGTCATACAGGTGCACGTTGGGGCGGGTATAGAGGTAGGTATCTCTGCTGATACCTGACACGCGCCACATATCCTGCGCCTCCAGGTAGCTGCCGTCGCTCCAGCGGCGCACCTCCAGGGCAATCAGGTTTTGTCCGGGCTGCACATAAGAGGTAATGTCGAACTCAGACTCCAGCTTGCTGTCTTTGCCCAAACCAACGTATTTTCCGTTTACATATAATCTGAAAGCTGATTTCACGGCCCCCAGATGTATAAACACGCGTTGGTTATTCCAGTTAGCCGGAAGGCTTATCACGCGACGATAGGCACCAGCCGGCTGGTCGATGGTATCCGGAATGTCTGGCGGTTGTGGGTTCGTCATGTTAAACTCGTAGAACGGGTTCACGTAAATCGGCACGCCATACCCGTTAAACTCCCAGTTGGCGGGCACCGGAAACTCTTTCCAGCTCTTATCATTAAAGCCGGTTTCGTAGAAGCTTTTCGGCAGTTGCTTGTAATCTTCCACCCAGTTAAACTTCCACATCCCGTTCAGGGATAGAAAGCGGGAGGATTTGGCTTTGTCGCCAGCGGCGGCTTTGGCGGCATCTTCGAAAGGGAAATAGGAAGCCCGCATTTGCAGGCGGTTTTCTTCCTGTATCGCCGGGTTTTCAAATACGGGGTCCAGGTAAGGTTTCTGGGCAAGCGCCGGTAAAAAACACACTGCCAGCAGGCAGGTAAGTAGTAAAAGCTTATTCATGGTTAAGGTAGTAGTTCGGTACTTGTGTAAGGGTTTGCTAGCTTGCTGCATAACCGGTATGGTATATACTTTTAGATTTTCTTGAGGCGGAACAGCTTTGTCTCATGGGCCTGCACGCGGCCCTTCCACCGCTTGCCTTTGCCTGCCGTGTTGTGCTTCCACAGGTCGCGTACCTCGTACCTGCCGTCCAGGTCCAGTTTGCGCCAGTTTATACTATAATTCTTAGCCTGATCACCCCGGTTAAGTATGGCCACGGCCACATCTCCGTTTTGCAGCGGCTTCACCAGCACGTCCCAGGCACCATCATGCACTTTGCGCTCGGCTTGCCTGCCAGCGGGTCCTGGTTCACGGCGATAACTTCCTTGTTGAGCAGGAATACCTAGTTTGATGCCTTTGCTGTGCACATAGTCGGCCAGTGCCTTCATGCCCGAAGGAAACTTCTTGGGGTCAGCGATGATGTTGTTGCGGGCATCGCGGCCGCTTTGCCATTCATCGTCGATGAAAAGGTAGTCGTAACCAGCCTCCACCATGCCCGAGGCCACCATCGCGTCAGCCATCTCTCGGATATCCTGCTCATGAATATTGTCTGCAAAGAAATTCCAGGTCATCCAGCCCATTGGGGCGCGGGAGCCAACAGAGCCTTTTGCTGCCCGAAGGCGGTGCACAGGTATAAACAGCAGGCAACAAGTATAAAAAGCTTTTTCATGATGGGCTTTCTGATTCGGTGTACTTAAAAATATGATGCCTCGCATGAGGCTGCCTCACCTACAGTTTATTCAGCTGTGCTTTTGCCTTCCCGACCGTGGTGGCTGCCGGTGTTTTGTCCAGCTCCTTCACCTCGAAGGCAGTAAGTATGCGATCGAGTTCCTGCAGTTTGGTGCGGTTGCCGGTGCGGGTAAACTCCTCGCGCAGCAGCCGAATCTTCTCGTAATCCTGAATGCCCACTACTAGCTTTTCGAAGCGGATGGAAGTGAGCGGCCCGGGGTATACCTGGTAGGTGTCGCCGGCGGGCCAGGTGCGGAACCTGCTGTCTTGCAAGGGGTTTTCTACCCAGCTGTTGTATGCCCAGCGCAGATACCCCGTAAAACCCTGTGCTGCCGCATACCACCCGATCCAGGTATGCTCTGCCGGGGGCGAAAACGTGAAGCCGTTCGGATGGGCCTCCTCGCAACTGGTATAAAACGTGCTGGGCTTGCCACTGGCCTTCCGGCGCTCAAGCACCTCTTCCCCGAACTTCCATTTGGAGGCGATGCTGTAGTCGAAAATATCCTGCTCGATCTCCGGGTGGTATACGCCGGCAAGGGCTATTCTCCAGTCTGGTTCTGTTTCTTTCAGGAGGCTGATCACGGCCTGCATGTCGGCCAAAGGGCGCTCATCCATGGCGATGGAGGTGATGCCGAACCAGCCCTTTTCCTTTAGATGCCGCGCAAAATCCCGGAGAAAAGCACCCCAGAAGATGTTGTACTCGGGTGTGCCGGCTTTTCCTGCAAACGCTGTGGTCTTCCCGGTGCTTTCGTCGAGGTATGAGAAGGACATTTTCCAGGGCACCATGGTATAGCAGTTGATGCGCGCTTTAATCCCGCAGGACATGACAAAAGAAACATACTCATCGAAGCGACTGTAATCGTAGGCCCAGGTGCCATCCTTGCGCTTAATCCAGTTGACCAGGCCCGGGAAATCGTCGTAAGTTTGATGGTTCCAGGGCTCGTCTATAATGCTGGCGGTAATCGTTTTTTGCCCGGCGGCGGCCAGCATGGTATAGTATGGCCGCATGGCGGCATAGTGCTCCTGACTCCAGCGTGGCACAGCATGCACACGGGCCACGGCAGCCGGGTGCTGCCATAGGTCCAGGTCAAAGGCCCACTTATCAGGAGCCGGAAGTTCTCGTTCCTGCACTGTTACAGTTACCTGCAGCGTATAGGGCTTCGTGGCATGAACCGTAACCACGCCTTTATACTTCCCGGCAGGTGTTTGGCGGGGCACTTCTACACGCAGCCAAACGGGCTGCACAGTGTTTGCTGTCACCGCGGTTACAGTAGCCGTGTCGATAGGGTCAGCTACCATCGAGGAGTCGAAGTCGGCAGGTTTGCGGTGGCCGCAGCCCTGGCCGAACTCGTCGGTTATAACATAGCGCACAAAGCCAGCCTGTATGTTCGTAGACGCGATGCGGTTGCCTTTACTCCCTTTCAGATCGGAGAGGCTGACCCGCAGTTGGGGGATTTCCCGACTCGTCCAGATCAGAAACTGCGTGTGCACTTTCTCCCCTCTCCAGGCAGTGGTTTGCCAACTGTTTTGCAGCACTACCTCCGGTACCTGGCCCTGGGCATAGCGCACATCACTGCTGGCAAAGCTAACGTTCACAGGCTTTTTCAGGCTTTGCCAGCTATCATTTTTCGGGGCTGCCGAGAGGTTATTCCCTGCCAGCACGAGGGGTAGCAGCAACAGAAAGTATAAAGGTAGTTTCATCTGATCATAAAAACAGGCTGATTGCCTATGTTCGCGCAGTGCCGCTGGAGCCGTTCTCCGGTCAAGGTTATGCTGCATCATCCTTTAAAAAGGCCCAAAATAGGCAATGTTATCGTAAACGCAAAACATTAATGCACTCAAAGAGCGGGTAACAGGGCGAAGCAATCCGGAAGCGGGAATATACTTCACTACCCGTATTCGGTCCCTAGCGCGTACATCAGTCAAGCCTGCAGTTTATACCATTAATTAACCGGCTTTTCCATTTCCATTGGTTGATTTTGAGCGCCCGCTTCACTTCCCAGGGGAACAAAAGTAAACATCCACTTCAGGGGATTCTGCCAGTCCTTGCCCTTAAAGCTTCCGACCGGTAGTTTCACCAGCACCGTGTTCCAGCCTTTCTTTACCGGGGCATCCACAGGCGCCCGGAACTCATACCCTTCATCCAGTAGCGGTATTTCAGCATTACCCTTTTGCCCGGGGCGTTTCCACCTCGGCGGCGATACCAACTGTCCGTTCAGGAAAACGGCGCTCCCTCTGTTGTCCCAGGTGCCTGCGGCGGGCGAATCAGAATTATATGACCTGGACAGGTTCTGAAAACCAACCCAGAAGTAGCCTATTGTATCGGCATCGCTCCAGAACCGGGAAGTGGCGTACCAGGTGGTGTTCTCCTCCGGTTTCTCCAGCACGCCTGCCACCAGCGGATGCCAGAAGTGCCGCAGCACCACCGTGCCGCCAACTGCCTCTGCCGCAGGTTTCTTCCCTTTGAAAGACTTTCTCTCCGGGGCAAAAGAGGCCGTCAGGTCCCCTTTATTCTTGTAAGGCCCGAATAACTTCCAACTCCTATCGGCCTGCGCAGCGTATGGGAAAGGCATGTTCTGAAAGTATGCTTGCTGTTGATCCAAAAGTCGGTTCTCGAACTCTCGGAATTCCTGTACCCGCTCTGGCTGGTCTGCCGGAATATTGGTAATCCACCCCGCATAGCCCCCACCTTGCCAGCTGCGCTCCGCAAAAGCCAGTATGCCGGGGTAAACGGGGTTCATCAAAAGCACATCCTCCTGCCGGAGCACGTTTCGGTCGTGCCAAAGGCAAAGCGTGGCGCCCATAACGGTGCTGTCTGCTGCCTCACGGTCGCCATACTGCCGGCTAAAGATCGTGGTGACCGCCTCCAAAGGGTCCATGTGGTTGAGGTACAGGTGGCGCGACTCGATGTATGTATGATCAGGGTTGTCAGCGCCGTCCTTCATCCACAATTGGCGAACGGTGGCTTTGTCCAGGTTGCCTCCAGGGTCCCAGCCGATGGTTTTCTTACCCCGCCCGTGCAGCCAAGCCGTTACCTGAGGCAGAAAATCTTCATTCTTAATTTTCACTTCATCGCCCCCGATATGCACATAAGGCACATCATAGGTATCGCAGAAGTCGTTGAGTATGTTTTTCAGGTATGCCAGCCCTTCTTCGCTCTGCATGCCCGCGCCCATGGCCCGTGTAAAGGCGGCGCTATGTCCCGGCATGTCAATCTCAGGCACGAGGGTGATGTAGCGGTCTTTGCAGTACTGGATCAGCTCCTGCATTTCGGCCACTGTGTAGTAGGCGCCTTTGTTGCGCGTCATGTGCTCCGGGGCTGTCAGCTGCGGATAGCGCGGCACCTCCAGCCGCCAGGCGACGTCCTCGGTCAGGTGTAAATGGAAGATATTGAGTTTATACCTGGCCATCACGTCGATCTGCTCCTTCAGCATCTCCATCGACTGGTAATTGCGCCCCACGTCCACCATGTAGCCCCTCCAGCCAAAGGCCGGCCAGTCGCGCACCGCGCAGCCAGGTATAAACGTCCCATCGCGCATCAGCTGGCCGAGGGTCTGCAGGCCGTTGAAGATGCCGTGCGCCGTGTTGGCTTTGATCTGTACCTTATCGCTATTCACTGACAACGTATAAGCCTCTGCCTGCAGGCGAGGTGCCTCTGTTTTCTCCAGCGTCAGGACAATGTGCGGCTCACCGGGCGCGGCTTTGTCTTTTATTCGCACTTCCAACCCTTTGGCCGTAAGCATCCCTCTCAGCCGCTCCGCCTCTTTTCGCAGCGCCGGGTCCTGCACCACAATGGTTTTGCTCCTGTAAAGCGGGAAAGCCGCTTCCGTCCACTGCAGCTGCTGGGGCTCGGGGATAATAGAAGGCTTCTCTTGCAAGTCATACACGTCGTCGTAGACCAAGTGCTTCCAGTACGTATAACCGTCGCCGTTCAGGTGCAGGCCGTCGTTGGTGTACCTGGCGTTGAGTTTCCCGGAGGCATCAGAGAATGGCGTGTGCAGGTCGAGATAGGTATAGCCATGCTTTGGAGCCGCAGTTTGCAGCGCCGCATTCACCTCCCGGATCACCTGCCCGTTGCGGGTATGGCCACTGAACTTGCCAAAGCTGTCGTTCACCGGCAGGATGCTCTGCACAAACAATTGGGTTGCAGGGTTCTTCACTTTCAGGTAGTCAGACAGCCAGAAGATGTTCTGCAGGAGGCTATCAGGTGAGATGCCGCGCGCCAGGTCGTTGGTGCCGATCATCAGAAACACCTTCGCTGGCTTGCGCGCTGCCACTTCCCCAATGCGGTTCACGACGCCGGGCGAGGTGTCTCCGCTGATGCCGCGGTTCTTCACACGCAGGTCTGCAAAAAGCTCACTCCACTCCCCGCCGTCGCTGATGCTGTTGCCGATAAAAATAATGTCGCCGGGGGTGTGCGGCAGGTTGCGGAAGTGCGTGGTGCGCTGGTGGTAGTAAGTCGAAAAAAGACTGTCGGCCAGTTGCACGGGTTTTACCTGCGCCCGGGATGCACCGCACAGAAAAGGCAAGAGGAACAGAAACAATAATTTTCTCATGATAAAGAGTCGGCCTAATGGAAGCCTGCGCATGGGCGGATTACTTTTTCCAGTTCAGGGTGGTGAAAACAATTTGCGCATAGCCGTTTTTCTCGTACAGCACGCCAATCTCCTTTTTTCCGGTTTTCACCAAATCTGAGTAAGCGGCATAGTCTTTTTCTCCATTCGGGCTTTTGGCGATAACAAATTTCCGAGGCCAGGTTCTGCCCTCGTCAAAGCTGATGCGCAGCGTCAAGTTGTCTCGGTGCTGGGTATCGGCAGCGTTACTGAAAGCAAGAATCGCTTGCCCGTTCTTCTTCCCTACCCGCAGTATACTTCCCTGGTTCACAGGGTCTGGCAGTTGCTTGTCGAAGTAAGTTGAGTCCCAGGTAGCGCCACCGTCGTTGCTGACACTCACAATGCGCGCACGCACATCCCCCTGTTGGTTGCGGCTGTTTAAGAGCAATCTGCCCTTACTTAGCTCAGCTGCCGTGGCCTCATTGCTCCCTGGCTCTGGCACGGCTTCACTCAGTTTAAAGGTTTTGCCGTGGGTATCGGTATAAAAGCCATGGGCGGCATAGTCCTCAAAGTTGTGCCTGGGCGGCCCCGCAGAGTGGTTGGCAGCCACAAAAATGCGGCCTTTGTACTGGCCCTCAGCAAACTGTATCGCATGGCCGGGCGTGTTCGCATAGGAGCGCCAGTCTTCCTCAAAATTATAGGCTGGGTGGGCAGAAGGCATCTTCGGGCGATGCACCTGAGCGGTAATGTTCACAGGGGCGGACCAGGTCTGCCCATTGTCGGTAGAGGTGACGTACCATACTTCTCGAAGCCCCTTGCCGCTGCGCACTTCATGCTCATGCGCATTGCCGGTGTTATAGAACAGGAAAATTCTCCCTTTTGGGTATAGCGGGTCTGTCAGGTCTACTACCGGGGCGGCGTTGCCTGCCTGCAAGCTGTCGTAATCTATCACTGTTTGCAGCCTCGACCATGTTGTGCCTTTGTCCGAGCTATGCTTTAAGACAATGTTCACGTCTCCGAAATCGGCCGCGCCATGCACCCTTCCTTCTGCAAAGGCCAGCAAATCGCCGTTTGGAAGGCTTATTATAGCGGGTATGCGGTAAGACTTGTGGCCCTCCTCGCCTGAGGTGAAAACAGGCACGTCGGTTGGCTGCGCCACGGCCTGAAGTGCGGTTAGAAAAACAGAAATTATAAGCAGTAGATGCAGCATGGGTGTTAAAGTGAGTTATCTCTTGAAAATAGTTGACAAACTTAGTTTTACCTGTCTTCGAAAGTGGCCAGCGCCTGCCAGCAATACCACTCCTGGCGCGGCAGGTGGAAAGGCCCTTTAAACAGGTTCCCCTTTATGGTAGACGACTGGCGGCCGTCGCGGTGCAGGTAGCCGAACCACTCGCCGTGCTCCTTGTCGTGGAAGTGGCTGTAGGCGTAGTCATGCACCTGCCGGTGCCAGTCGGCATACTTTTGCTTGCCCGTCATCAGATAGGCCAGCAACGTGGCGATAATGGCCTCATTTTGCGGCCACCAGAACTTCATGTCGTGCCAATATTCCTGCACCGGCTTGCCATGCACATCCCGGAAGTATAAGATACCGCCATGCTCCTTATCCCAGCCCCGCTCCCACATGTAGTCGAGTATGCGGCAGCCGAGGTCTATCAGGTGGGGGTCATTGTTCCGGTATTTTGCCTCATGGAGTATAAACCAGGCACCTTCAATGGCATGGCCGGGGTTCAGGGTGCGGCCGTCGAAGTGGTCGATGAGGCTGCCGTCGGGCGCCACCTGCTCCATCACGCAGCGGATGTCGTCCTTCACAAAATCGCGTTCTATCTCCGCAATCCACTTGGCAATCCAGGCGTCGCACCGCCCGTCGCCGATGGTGTCGCGCAGCTGCTGGGCCGTGTTGATCATGATCATGGGCACACCGATGCCCTTGGCCGGACGCACACCGGTAAACTTGGGCTCCAGCAGGCCGGGCGTGGTGGCATACTCCAGGCACTTGCCAAAAAGCCTCCGCGCCTCCTCTGCAATCTCCGCGTCGCCGCTGGCTTTGGCGTAGGCGGCAAAGGCGATGACGGCGAACGTCTCGGAGAAGAAATAGCGGCGCTTGCGGATGGGCTTGCCCTCGCGCGTCATGTGGAAGAACATGCGCCCGTCCTCATCGAAGCAATGCTGGCGCAGGAAGTCGATGCCTTTTTTGGCCCCCGCGAGCCATTCGGGCTTTTGTTCCACCGTGTTGTACAGGGTTGCCAGCAACCAGGCGGCGCGTGCCTGTATCCAGACGGCCTTGTCGTCGTCGAGCAGGCTGCCGTCCGCGTCGCGCATCAACAGGTAGCCGCCGTGTTCTTCATCTATGGCGCGCGGAAACCAAAAAGGCACCGTGTCCTGGAGCAGCTGCTTTTTGTAAAAATCTCTGTAGTGGGTTAGCATTTCGGTATGGTTCGTTCCCATGTATGAAAGGGGTTATCTTATCGTTCTGTGATGGTAAAGCTGCTAAAGGTAGCGGCAGGCAAGTTTGCCTTGTTGACTAAATTGGCGGTGGTATAGGGCTGCCAGGCATAGCGCACATACTTCGGCTCGGGCACCCTCCCCGACCATACCCTCACTTTGCTGCCGCTGACTACGGCCTTCGCCTTGCTGAAAACCAAATCGCTTCCCGCCACCTCAAACCCGCGCAGGGCCTGCCCATCGCTTGCCCGCATGCCCTTACTGTGCGCGAAGCTGCAGACGGCCCGGTTGCCCTTTATGCGTGCTCTCTGAAACAGAGGGCCACTATAGGGGACTTGCCTGCCATAGGTGCGGGCCAGCGCCCAGCCTGCCAGCCGTTCGCCCACCTGCCTTTTTTGCCTCGGGTGCACGTCCAGTGAGTCGCCAAGGTCAGTTGAGACCGCCATGCCAGCGTTGGGTATCTGCTGGAGCAATTGGCGCTGACTATCCCGGAAATACGGCCAGCTGGGGCGGTTTATGCCAGACAGTTGC
Organism: Pontibacter sp. E15-1; assembly: GCF_022601975.1. Lineage (GTDB taxonomy): Bacteria > Bacteroidota > Bacteroidia > Cytophagales > Hymenobacteraceae > Pontibacter. The sequence goes on along the minus strand of NZ_JAKVIR010000016.1, from coordinate 61,409 downwards.
ACGTAGTAAAACGGAAACGCATACCCCCACTGCTCTCTCCAGCTTTGCACCAGCGTTTTAAACAGCGTTTCGTGTAGTTCGCTGTTGTGGGTGTTGCTTTCGCCCTGGTACCAGATCACGCCTTTGATGGGAAAGCCCGTCAAAGGCGCGACGCCTGCCTCAAAGCTGTACGCGGGTTGGTACGGGTGGCGCTGTTTCGGCAGGGTGGCGTTGCCGAGGTTTCTGGAGGCCCGCTCGCGCACCCAGGGCATCAGGAAATCGGAGTCTCGCCAGCCGTGCAGCATACCCACCAGCTGCGGATGGCGCTCAAGGGTATAGCGGTCTATCCACGACTCGGTGCCGGATCCGCCGACAGCCACCTGTATCAGCCCCACGGGCACGCCAAGCCGCTCCTGCAGCCTTTTCCCGAAATAATAGGCCACGGCCGAGAAATCTTTCGCTGTAGCGGAGTCGCCGCGCTGCCAGGTGCCGGAAAAATACTGCAGCTGGTTAACCTTTTGCAGCGTGGCGGAATCCCAGGCGATGTCCGCTGTCTCGGCCATGGGCTTCATCTGCAGCAGACGGATCGTGGAGGCCTGCTGCGCCGCCACTAACTCCGGCCCTGTGTGCACGGCCTGCCGCAACGGGAACGCCATATTCGACTGCCCCGCACACAGCCATACCTCCCCCACCAGCACATCGCTGATGCTGATGCTTGTGTCCTGCGTGGAAACCTCCATCCGAAAAGGCCCTCCCGCCTTCAGGGCCGGAAGCATGACTGCCCATTTCCCGTTGGCACCGGCGGTGGCCGTTCCCCGCTCGCTTCCGAAGCTTACGGTTACCTCCTGCCCGGCGTCGGCTATGCCATAAACCGGCAGGGGCACTTTTTGCTGCAGCACCATGTGGTCAGCATACACCGGGGCCAGTTGCAGGCCGCCATACTTGCCGGTAATGGACGTATAGACCGTGGCAGCGAGTATAGCCGCACCCTCTTTGGTCGGATGCAGCTCATCCGGGAACAGATCAGGGCGATGGTACAGCGGCGTGTGCAGGTCAATCAGCTCCACCCTCCTGCCTTCGGCAATAAAGGGGATGAGTGCCTGTATCTGCCAGAACCACTCGCGGGTACCCGAGGCAAAGCGCGGGTGACCTGAGAAAATGGGCGTGAGCCGGCAAATGAGAATGCGCACCTGGGGGTTTACGGCCCGCAGGGTGTCGATCAGATGGCCATAGTCGGCAGCAAACGCATCGCGGTAGTTTGGCCAGTTGCGGGGGTCGGTGTCGTTCAGCCCCAGATGGATGACGGCAATGTCCGGCCTGTAGGCCAGCGCCTCTTTATACTGCTGCGTGCTGGCATAAGGGCGGTGCCCCTCACGCAGCAGCGTGGCACCGCTCTGCCCGAAATTGGCCACTTCATACCCCGGCCCGAGTAGCGCTTGCAACTGCGCGGGGTATGCGTACTCCTCCCGGTTTTCGATGCCATACCCATACGTAACCGAGTTGCCGATGCAGGCCACCTTACCCCTGGACGCGCTTTGGCCCATAGCCGGAAACACAGCGGGTAGGGCGAGGCAGAGAAGAAGTATAAAGCGCATCATAGCGGCAAAAACGGGCGGCATGGGTTCGTTAATGGATCACCTCCTGCACCGGTATGCGCACAAAGTACAGCTCGCGCACACCCTCATACAGCATCCCGAGCGTTTTGTCGTCTATCCTGGTCAGGGCAGAATACCCAAAGGCACCCCGCTCATCCACCAGCAGTTGGTTGGCAGGCTGCCATGTCTCGCCCAGGTCTGTGCTGGCTTTCAGGGTGATGTTGTAGCGGCCGGAGAAGGTGGCCGGGTTGCTGAAGAACAGCACCTCCCGCTCCCCGCCTTTTGTGCCCACATTGGCTTTAATGAAGCTGCCCATGCACACCGGGTCGGGCAGCGCGCTATAGGAGGTATGATGCTCTACCCAGGTCTGGCCCAGGTCGGTGGTGGTGGCCACAGAGCGGAAGCGCCCACGGTTGTCGCGCATGTTCAGCATCAGGGTGCCGGGGGTGGTTTCCACCACCTGGCTCTCGGTCGTGTTCGCCTTGGCCCCGGTGCCGCTCTCCCAACTGGCGCCATGGTCCTTGCTGTAGATGACGGAGGAGTGCGGCATGCCGTTCTCATCCCAATACTGCGAGGGGAAAACCAGCGTGCCGTTCTGCATGGCGATGCCGTTGCCGGGCCCGTTGAAGTAAATGCGCCATTCCGGGTCCTTGATCTGCCTGGTAATGCTGGAAGGCTCCGACCAGGTCTTGCCGTCGTCGGAGCTGCTCACCAGCACAAACTGCCCTGTCTCGTCGGGCGAGAGGCCGGGCCTGGAGCCGGCGATGGAGCGGTTGCCCTTGCTCCAGAGTGCTGCCACCCAAAGCTTTTTGGTGACAGGGTCGAAGAGCACAGCGGGGTCGCCTACGCCATTGTTCTCATGCGGCGGGCCCATGTCCATGATAATGCGCATCGGCTCCCAGGTTTGGCCACCGTCGGTGCTACGGCTCATGCCCACATCAATGTTGCCGGGCAGGTCGGCGGAGTTGTCGTAGCGGATGTCGTAGACGGCGATCAGCGTACCCTTGTCGGTGGTGGCGATGCCGGGGATGCGGTAGGTATGCGCCCCGTCGTCGCCGACCCTGCGCAGGGCAATACCGATGCGCTTGGCATACGCCGAGCCGTCTTCCGCCACCGGGTATACCTTGCCGGAGGCCGTGGCCAGCTGGGTAACGTGCAGCGCTACCTTATGGTCGAGGTTGGCCGCCTCCTTCAGCGTGGCGCTAATCCAGAAGTAATGCTTCCCAGGATTCAGGTGCATGTTCAACGGCACCTCCAGCTCCTCCGAAGCAGGCCTGAGCGTGTGGACCAGTTTTTCTTTTTTAAACAGGGGCTCCGCGCCGGTAAAGTACACCTCCAGCTTCTCCACATCGTGCAGGGCGGTGGCGTTGAGGCGGGCTTTTATGCTTTGCACGCTTACCTGCCCATGCTTTGCCGGCACGTATACCGTCACGCGCAGCAGCGGGTTCGTCTCTACCCCTTTCAGTATCGGCATGGCCGGTGCCGTGCTGCTTACACGGATACCATCTGTGGGCGCTGCGGTGCTTACCTTTCGGGAGCAGCCAGCGCTGCAGGCCAGCGCCAGAGACAGGCAACACAGAATAATCTTAACTTTCGTCATGATGCTTTATACTTGGTACTGCTGATTATTTTATAGGTGCGTTTCTGAGGCATGCAGGCTGTTTTCTACTTCTTTTTATACCTGGCCAGGCTGCGCTTACGCCTCTTTCCCTTTCGGTTTCAATTACTTTGTTGCTACTCAAGACACTTTCTCCCCTATCTTACTTTGGCGTTGCGGCGACTGGCCTCCATACACCGTCAACCCCTCGTTTTGCCGCTCCTGCCCGCCAAACAGCAGGCTCAACAAATACCCAAACACCACGCAGGACATGAGCCCCGTGAAAGCGTAAAGCAGGAAGCTGACGGACGTATACTGGCTAATGTAGAACTGCACCAATCCGCTTAGCAAAAGCCCGCCAATCGCTCCCCTGGCATTTGCCCTTTCCGTGAAGATGCCCAACACAAACAAGCCACCTAGGCCTCCGGTGAACAAGCCTAATATCAGATTAAACTGATCCCACAAGGAGGACACCCCCGACTGTGCCAGCACCAGCGCCAGCACCGTGCCCACCACCCCGATAGCCAGCGTCAGGAGCTTGGCGGTGCGCAGGTAATTCCTGTCAAGCTGGTTCGGAGAGAACTTCCTGTAGAAATCAGTGATCAACGCAGTCGTAACAGAGTTCAGGCTGCTGCTGAGCGTAGACATGGCCGCGGCAAATATTGCCGCGATCAGGAGACCGGTGATGCCGGGGGGCAGCTCCGTGACAATATACCACGGGAAAATAGAGTCCTGGCTCTGCAACTGGTAGTTCACCTTCTCGGGGTGCTCTTTGAAGAAGAGGTACAGCAGCGTGCCGATAGAGAAGAAAATGATGGCTGACGGCAGCACCATCCAGGCTCCCAGGCGCATGCTCTTCTTGGCGGTAGCCTCGTCTTTTGTGGTGATAAAGCGCTGCACCACCGACTGGTCGGCCCCGTAAGAGATCACGTTGATAGCCACGCCCCCCAATATCACCACCCACAGGGTAGGCTCGCTGAAGTTGAATGAGGCATTGATGATATCCAGCTTATCGTTCTGCTGGATCGTTCGCCAGATCGCAGACGCATCTCCCTCCAACTGAAGCGGGATCATGATGAGGCATACCAGCGCGCCGCCCATCAGGATCACCACCTGGGCCACATCAGTCCAGATCACGGCCTCTATACCCCCTTTCATGGTATAGAAAATCGTGATAGCCCCCATCAACACGATGCACAGGTTCACGTTTATACCTGTCACCAACGTTAGCGCCAGGCTCGGCAGCAGCAGCACAATAGCCAGCCTTCCCAACTGCAGCATAATGTACAAAAGCGAAGCCATGGCCCGGGCAACATAATTAAAGCGCATCTCCAGGTACTCGTAGGCAGAGGTAATCTGCAGCCTGCGGTAAAAGGGGATGAAGTAGTTTGTGATGATGGGCAGCACCAGGAGGATTGTTAGCTGCAGCAGAAAGTAGCTCCAGTTGGTGGCGTAGGTCTTTGCAGGGATTGCCATGAAAGTGATGGCGCTCAGCTGCGTACCGTATATACTCAAGCCAGCCGCCCAACCCGGTATGCGCTGCCCGCCCCGAAAGTAATCGTCGGTCGTGTCCTGGTGCCGGGAGGTCCACATGCCAATGCCCACCATCAGCAGCAGGTATAGGACCACCACCACGTAATCGAGCCAGGCAAAGTAATGCTGGGGCGTGAGGCTGCCCTTCAGCACCTCGGGCGTGCGCACCCCCGGCTTTATTTCTCCGGAAGGAATTAAGATATCATCGCCCCAGCGCGTGGCAAAGGTGGTAACGGGCGCGTAAGGCAGGGTGCCGGTTTTGGTCCAGGCGTCGGTAATGGTGTTGTAGAGGTAGATGTCCTTGCTGAAGCCTGCGTGCCGGGTCTGTAGCCGCAGCCGCTCCGCCTCCAGTTTTTGCTTTTCGGCTTCGTCGGTGGTGCGGGCAATGGCTGCGTTGTGCTGCTCTATCTGCGTGAAAACATCGCCTTTGTCTCCCCCGAAAATCAGGATATAGTTGGCTCCGGCTACCGCTCCGGTTGCCGCTGAAAGCGGCGTCTCGTGCCCCTTGCCGTCGGAGATGTTGCTAAGCTGTGTCCATGTATTCTTCTTCGGGTCGTATCGAAAGGTGGCCCCATACAGCGCACTCACCCCCGAGGCAGTCCTCGCCCGGCCGCCAATCAGGTATAAAGCCGGATACTCGCCGTTAGACTGCACGAGCGCCACCGCGTGCGACAGCGCGGTTGGCACGTCCGGCAGTCTAACCCAGCCCCCCGCTTGGTTTGAGAGGTCCAGGCGATAGAACCCGCTGGAGACGCGGCCTGTCGTCTCGCCGCCAACCACGAACACCTGGTTATCGATCACTGCGGCAGCGGCATTGGCGAGCGGCAAGGGCAACGGGGGCAGCGCTTCTATGGCTACTTGTTTTGATGCAGGGTCCCACTGCAGGCGCTGCACGGTGTGCTGTAGGCCCTGCGCGTTTTCGCCGCCTATACTGATAACGCCCTGTGCCATGCTCACATTGGCACTGTAAGCCAGCGGCTGCGGCAGCCGAAAGGTTTTGTCGTGCCAGGTATACTTGCCGCTCTCATCCCGCAGCAGCACAAAAACATCCTGCCCAAACTTCTTTTTGCCCCCTTCCCAGGGTTTCCCCTCCGGGAAGTTGGCCCCTCCGGCCACCAGCAGCGCGCTGTTGTGCACGCCACCCAGCGGGCCAGCCAGCCCCGGCTGCACTGCCTGGCCAGACGCGCCAGGCAAGGTGGCGGCAACTGACCACGCGATGCTGTTGGGTTTGTCGTGCTGGGCCTTTCCAAGGGTAATGGCGCAGAGAATCAGAAGTATGGTCAGGGTATTTTTCATCAGGCTGTGTTAGGCATGTTCCAACGCTGGGGTACGGGAACAGAAGTCATCAAATCCAAGCGCCGCAACATCCTTCGTAAAAGACTGGAACTGCGCCGTGCTCATGTTGCGAACCGGCAGGCGGAACTCCCCGCAGTCGAGGCCAATCAGCCTCATGTAGGCTTTGCCCGTGGCGATGCCGCCATACTTGCCCAGGAGGCGAATCATGTCGATAGACTGTTGCTGCAGGCGCTGGGCCTTCTCCAGGTCCCCTTCGTTAAAAGCGCCAATCAGCCCTGTGTAAAGCGGCGCGGCATAGTTATAGGTGCTGCCTACTCCCCCCTTCGCGCCCAGCACCAGTGCCGACAGCAGGTTCTCGTCGCGGCCCCACAGCATGTCATAGGTGCCGTTGCCGAAGCGAAGGCAAGAGAGGAAGTCCATGAAGTCCTCATGGGTATACTTGATACCAACGAAGTTAGGGATATCCCCCACCTCCTGCAACAGGTCTATCATGGCGAAGCCCACCCCCGTGAGGACAGGGATGTGATAGTAGTAAAAGGGCATCTGCGGCACGGCGTCCGCCACGGCCTTGCAGCACTGGGCAAGCAGCTGCACGCTGGCAGGCTTAAAATAGGATGGCCCCGTGAATGAAACCGCGTACAGGTTTATACGTTGGGCATGCTGCGCAAGCGCTATGGCATCCTGCAGGCAGGTGCCGCCCACCAGCGTAATCACCTTAAAGTCGGGATCGCCCATTGTTGCGTCTGCCCAGGCGCTGGCCACGCTTTTTTTCTCCTCCATTGTCAGCGAGACGCCCTCGCCTGTAGAGCCGCAGATAAACGCCCCTGTATTTCCGTTTGTTTTCAGCAGGCTGTAATAGGCCGGAACCAGCTCCAGGTGCAGACTGCCGTCGGGGTGCATGGGCGTGAAAGGAGCGGCGATAAGCCCGTGTAAGTGTTCTATTTTCATTGAAGTATCTATAATGTTCGAGATGACATGCAGGTGTCAGAATTATACGCTGCGTCTACAAAATCCACACCCTGCATCAGTAAGCCTAAAACGCCTGCGCGCTAATGCGGTGTGAAGCAACTCTCCTGACCAGGCGCTGGCTTTTCTATTGTGCTGAAGGGGCACCAGCCATGACCGAGGCACAAAGCTGGGCCCTTTCAGCAAAACAGAAGAGGTATTCATGTAGTGTTTTAGTGTCTGGCGGATTAGTATCCGGGCGTCTGTTCCAGTTTCGGGTCAGCGTTGAGCATGCCTACCGTAATCGGCAGCAGGAACTTATACTCCTGCCCAGGTGCCAGGTATACCGGGTCCACGTACGCGAAGACCCACGCATCGCCTGCTCTTCGGAGCGACCACCAGCGCTTGCCCTCACCAATAAACTCGCGCAAGTCCTCCTCCAGTATGGCGCGCATGTTTTCCTGCTGGCTGCCGTTCTGGTAAGGTATGAAATCGCTGCCATAAGCTCGTTCCCGTATCAGGTTGATTTCTGTGGAAGGATCCAGGCCCTGCTTTGTCTTGGCCTCGGCCAGGAGCAGCAGCACATCAGCGAAGCGGTAAATCGGAAAGTCCACGTCGTACAGCTGCGCCCCGGCATCCTGTCGGCCCACAAACTTGGTGAGCAGCACACCGGCTATCGGGAACGTTGGCGGCGCGTTGCGGTACATGATCTCGTAAGACGCCGCGATGCGCTCGTCCTCGGGGTCACGCAGCTTCTCGATCATGGCCGCCGACAAACCCACCCGGCTCGCGCCCGACACGTAGGGGTATACATCCGACACGGGCTTCGGGTCTGTGAACGGGTCCAGCAACAGCGTGCTGGCCTGGGTGGTGTTTACCCGGAAGCTTGAGTACACGCCCGTCGTCGCCTCGTCCTTCTCGTAACTGATGGCAAAAATGATCTCAGGGTTGCTGACCTCCTTTGTTGAGTTGAAGATGTCGGCGTAGTTCGCCGCCAGCCCCAGCCCACCGATAGTGGTTACCTCCTCCAGGGCCTGCTGCGCCGATGCAAAATCGGCTGCCCCACCGCCCATGTGCGTGCCCGACCAGATGTTTGCATCACCCTTGAGCGTAAGCGTGGCCGTGCGGCTCCAATAAATATGCTTGGAGGTGCCCGTAAAGCTGGCGCTCAAGGTATTATCGCCGTTGAACAAGGCCAGCGACTGCTCAACATCCGCTTTCACCTGTGCCATCACAGCCGCAGGGGTGGCCCGCTCGCGGTAAAGGTCGGGCAGGCTGCCCACCTCCGTCACGGGCTCCGTGGTTAGGGGCACGCCGCCCCAGGTCTTCAGCATGGTATAGTATACATAGGCGCGCATACCGTGCAACTCGGCCAGCACCCTGTTGCGCTGGTCTTCGGGCACCGGGGTCTGCGGAAACAGTTTAATGGCCGTGTTGATCTTGTCCAGCAGGCTGTAGAACCCTGCCCAGTTGCCGGCGGGCACGTTATTGGCACTGAGGTTGTGCGTGTAGTAGTTCCGGAAGCCGCCGTCCTCCGACTCCGTGAACAGACCATCAGCCCAAATTTCGGAGCGCATCTCACCCAGCGAGAACAAGGTGCCGTGGTAGGAGCGGAAGGAGCCGTACACGCCATAGTAGAGCGTCATGGCCGCGTTCGGGTCCGAAAGGATCAGGTCCCGGTTAAGGGAGGTCTGCGGCTGCACCTCATCCAGCTGGTCGCTACAGCCTGTTGTGCCGAGCGCAAGCGTGAGCCCCAGTGCGTATTTTATAGTTGACAGGTATCGTTTCATATCTGTTTTTTGAGTTAAGCCTTGATTAAAGTGTCACGTTTAAGCCAGTGGTGACGGTGCGCGGCAACGGGAAGCGGCCCACATCGTTGCCCCCCACCTCAGGGAAGGTGCCGCTATACCCAGTAAAGTACACCAGGTTGGTGCCGGTAACATGCAGGCGCAACCCCTTTATCTTGTCGCGGAGCACGTTCTGCAGAAATGCCTGCGGTATCTGGTAGCCCAGCGTAATCTCCCGCAGGGCCAGGTAGTCGCCTTTCTCGTAGAAGTTGGCAAACGAGTTGGTGCGCCCCCCAGCATCCTGGAAGTAGTTACGGCCATAGTTGGCCCAGTAATAGCGGGGTAGCGTGCCGTTGGGGTTGTCGGGGTGCCAGGTGTTGGTCACGTCCACCGGCCCGTTCTGCGAGCCCTGCACCTGCGACAACCCTCTCAGCTTGGCCTGGTTCAGTACCATGTGCCCAAGGGCGAAGTCAAGCTGGGAGTAGAGGGTAAAGCCTTTCCAGCCGAAGTTGGTGGAAAAGCCGCCCTGCACGGTTGGGATAGTCCGGCCCACAAAAACCCGGTCGCGGAAGTCGATAGTATCGTTCTGGTCCAGGTCGCGCCAGCGGGCGTCGCCCAGCAGCTTCACCGTTTTGTCGCGGTAGGGCAGGTACTCGTTGTAGAGGTCTGTGTCTGTCTCCAGCTCGGCGTCCGTTAGGTATAAGCCGTCGTAAATCGGCGCCCAAATCTCATCCAGCCCTATGCGCTTGCCCTCCTGCAGGCCCGCCACGTACACCAGCTTGCCGCTGGCAGGGTCATACACCTGTGTAGCCCCTTGCCTGTTGTTTTCCAGGCCATTGTCGGGCAGCTCCTTGGCGTAGTTTTTCACGTGGAAGAAGTTTGCGCTCACATCCCAGCTAAAGCCGCCGGGGTTTGTTGGCCGGATCACGCTGGCCCGAACCTCCAGCTCCACGCCACGGTTCTGCAGCTGGCCCAGATTGGTCGTAAAACTGCCGTAGCCCGTCCAGCTGGGTATGTCCAGGGAGGTGATCTTGTCGTAGATGTCGCGGATAAAATAGTCGCCTATAAAGGCAATCCGGTTGTCGAGCAGCCCCAAGTCCAGACCAAAGTTTAGCGAGGAGGCCCGCTCCCACTTCAAGGCGGTGTTGACCAGGAAGTTCGGCGCAAACCCTGCGTTACCGCCATAAATGCCGGTGCCGCCGTAAGTGGCCGCCGTGGCAAAATCATCAAGGGGGTCTATACTTCCGTTCTGGCCCCAGCTTACGCGCGGCTTAATGGTTGTGATATAGTCGCTAAGAAATGAGTTGCTGAAGAAAGTTTCGTTATGCAGGTTCCAGCCCGCCGAGATACCGGGAAACAGGCCATACCGGTTGTCAGCCAGGCGTGAGGTGCCATCGTAGCGCAGGTTCACGTTTAGCAGGTAGCGCGCGTCGTAGTCGTAGGTCACCCGGCCAATGCCCGACACCAGGCGGTTCCAGGAGTAGAAACCCGAGTAGGGAATGCCCACCGCTTCTGTGGAAGCCGACAGGTAGGGTATAAAGTCGGTGGAGGCACCGCGGGCAGCGGCGCTATACTGCGAGAAGCGGCCTTCAAAAAACTCCCCGCCGCCCAGCAAACTCACCGTGTGCTTACCAAAGGTGTTATCGTACTGCAGAAACGCGTTGTAGGAGTGCTGGTTGGCCTGCGGTAGCGAAAAAGAGGCGTTTCTGGTGGAGACCACAGCGCCGCCGGTGCCGTTTTGATAGGCCTTGGTAAAGCTCTCGCGGGTGGAGTAACGCATAAAGCCAGAGGCCGAAGCCAGGAGCTTTAACGTGGGCAGGATGCTATACTTCAGGTTCAGGCTGCCTGAGTAGCGCTGCTCCTCGTTTTTGTTGATGAACTTGTCGCGCAGATACTGCGGATTGCCCAGGGTACCGCCGTCCACACCGGGCAGAATCTCTCCTGTTTCGTCGTGGATAAAACGGGCGGTTGGCGCAATACCGCCAAAGCGCTGAATCAATCCTCCCGTAAGGCCACCGTCGCCATCCGCCGTGAGGTATGAGGGCGCGTTCTTGTCGTTGTAGGCCGACAGGCTCAGGCTCACCTTAAAATCCTCGTTCACGTCCAGGTCACCGTTAAAATTCAGGTTATAGCGCTTGAGCGAAGAGCCCAGCACGATGCCCACGTCTTTTACAGTGCCCAGCCCCAGCGAGAACGTGCCCTTGTCGCCGCCCCCGGAGAAGTTGAGGTAGTGCTCCTGGAGGGTGCTCTCTTGCAGGATCATGTCCTCCAGCTCTTTCTGCGAGGTCGATAGGTATAGGATGCTGTCTGTCTGCCCGGGGTTGAACGGGTTTCTGTCCACCAGCAGATTCCAGCGCGGGTCGCGCAGCAATTGGCGGTTGTTGTCTGTAACCAGCTGCGTGGAGTACTTGCCGCTGGGCGAGGTCCAGGCAGGGCTCAGGGCCCAGCCCCAGGAGCCCGTCAGCTGGTTGCGCGTGTTGTTTGCCTCAGCCGTGTTGCCGTCGGCCAGAGCCGCCTCATACCTGCTGCCCAGCCCCCTTCTGTTCCAGAGGATATAGTCCGCAGCACTCATATAATCTATTGAATTTCTGCGCACGTAGTTCTGGGCATGTTTCAAACTGTAGGTTACCTGCGAGCGGCCTTTTATACCCTTTTTGGTCGTGATCAGGATAACGCCGTTGGCTGCCCTCGCTCCGTAGATAGCGGTGGATGCGGCATCCTTGAGCACGTTGATCGTTTCGATGTCCTCTGAGTTGATGCCGTACAGAGAGGGGAAAATCACCCCATCCACAATCACCAGCGGAGAACCCTGCCCGCTGAAGCTGGTACCGCCCCGAAACGTGATATTCGGCGTGGCCCCGGGCTGACCGGTGGTTTGCTGCACCCGCAGGCCCGTTACGGTGCCCTGCAGCGCCGTGGCCACGTTGGTGCGCGGCGCCGACTTCAGCACCTGCTCATCCACAGTCGACACCGCGCCGGAAAGCGTTGCCCTGCTCTGCGTGCCATAGCCCACCACTACCACTTCCTGCAGCTTAGCCGTCGCGGACTCCAGCGTAACCTCCATTGGCGCTGTGGCGCTTTCTACCGGCACGGTGCGCGGCTCAAATCCAAGGTACCGCACAACCAACAAGTCCCCAACGGAGGCTTGAAGCACAAACTTCCCATCCACGTCCGTCTGGGTACCCCTGTCAGTACCCTTTACGTTTAGACTAACGCCAATCAGCGGCTGTTTGTCATCGGATGAGATCACGCGCCCGCTTATTGTGGTTAGCTGCGCGTACAGATGAGGGCTCAGGAGCATGCCCAGCCCCAACAGGAAAAACCGTAGTAAGTGTTTAACATTCATATGCTTAAATCTAATGTATTAAGTATGACATAATAAATGTATGGCTTTATTTTTACACTTTCAACCGTGTGAATCGTTTTTTTAAAAAAAATATGTTTTAAATTTGTATGGATTGGCAGGATCGGGTTATCCCAGCCCTATATAAGTTATACATAACTACTCCCTATGGACAAGTTCGCGGACAATATGAAGGCAGTGGATACCAGCTCGCTGGTGGACAGGGTAGAAAATAACTTACTTGAACTGCTGGTTCAGCAGAACCTCAAAGTCGGTGATGCCATACCCAAGGAAGTAGACTTGGCAAGCAGCCTGGGCGTGAGCCGCACAGTGATTCGGGAGGCCCTGCTGCGCCTCAGGATGGTGGGTTTGATTGAGTCTAAAAAGCACCGCGGCGCTGTGATCACCAGCCCTGACCTGCTTTCTCTGGTAGAGAAACGCATGATTCCGCAGGTGCTTGATGAGGCCACGCTACGGGAGGTGTTTGAGCTACGCCTGGTGCTGGAGATCGGAATGGCCGACTTTATAATGGAGCGTGTCACAAAACAGGATATTGAAGAGCTGCAGAAAATTGTGGCCGATGAGCCAGACCTCTCCGACTCGTTGCACTTTCAGATTCAGCACGAGATAAACTTCCATGGCAAACTCTATGAGATCTCCGGCAATACCACGCTGAGGAAGTTTCAGAAAATGCTCCTGCCGGTTTTTGAGCACGTGCACAGCAGCGGCCTTCTCAACAAGAAGGCTGTCGTGAAGAAGTTTGTCTCACACAAAGGTTTGGTGGACATCATCGAGCATGGCTCTGCTGAAATGCTTCGGAACGGGATGCGCAACCATCTGGAGAATCACTTTGCCAGAATTTTCAGTTAAAAGGCTAGGCTGAGGTGGCCCGATAGACAAGCGCATAAGTAGATTCCATCTGGCCCGCCTGTATAGCCCTCCACCGCTCCGCTCGGCCATAAATCCATACCCCCGGCCTGCGACTGTAACAGCATTTGCGACACGCCTGCCGGGACCTCCATGTTACAGGCTAGCTGGAAGGGTATGTATCCAGTAAATCAGCATAGAGGCAAAAGCCTATGGCTAGAATGCTGAAACATCCATAAACTGAGAAAAGCTGAAACTCAGGGCCACACAAACGTTTGCGCAGCATTACTACCTCGCACTCCGATCAGTTTTCCATATTTTCATCGAACCAAGAGCCAGGCTCCCTGCCATCTGAGGCATATATTCGAATCGTGCCTTATCCATCTTTATCCCTATGCGCACGTTGGAAAGCCGCTTCCAAAATACGGATGCTGCACTTGCCTGGCGTTTTTACTTCGCCCTCTTTGTGTTAACAACAACGCGGCTATTGATTTGCGGCAGCTAAACCAGCTAAGTTAACCTGCGGGGCTTTGCCTTTAAGGGGCCGTTTAAACCGGCTTCCGATGGGGGTATAGTTGTTGAAGAAGCCGCAGTTGCGAAGGTAGAAATCATCTCCGGACTGCCCTCCGGCATAGTCCATTCTGTAGCCAGCGCGTGCGGTGTTGTCTGCCGTAAAATGGGCATTTGCCAGCTCTATCCAGTTGCCGTTCGCATCGCGCGCCCATTGGTTGGAGAACAGCACTTTTCGCTCCACATCGCCATACTCGGGTATAAAGTTCTCCATAAAAGAATGCGTGCGCTTGAGGTAGGTGTTCGTTTTGGGCCGTTTAAAGCTGGCAATCAGCATCCACTCGTTTCTCTCCGGGGCAAAGAAATAGGCGGTATAGGTCGTATGGTCCTGGCCGTCTGGTTTTCCCTGGAGCAGAAACTTATAGGTGGTGCCCGCCTTCCAGTTATACCTCAGGAAACTTTGCCCGCCCGAGCCTTCGTTGCCAAACTCGCCCGTGTACACGCCGGTGCCTTTTTTCAGGAGCTTTATTTTTTGATCGTCGGGTATGCTATTGGGATCATCGGTATTAAAGGGGCTCCAGACGGAGAAGAGGATGCGCCTTTCTGTTTCGGAGTTCACCTGTATCCCAAAATAGCCTTCCGCAAAACCGTTGGCCATATAGTAGGACCCAACCACGTCATTTCCCTCCGGAACGGTTACCTCGTTGTAAAACCACTCAATAGCTGCGTTCTCCGGAAGCGCGTAATTCAGGTGCACCGATGGCCCCCGACGGCCCCAGTAAAAGAAGTTGTCTTCGTTATTCTTGACATAGGTTGTCTTCTCATCAATCGCATCCCCTTGCAGCTTTATACTCGCCACGTCTGCAAAGGCATCCCCTTGTTTAGAAAGCCCATTTACAGTGAAGGCCACATAGCCGGTATCCGCCACCAGCCACTCCCCTGCATAGCGATTCTGCAGTGTGTTGCCCTGCACCGTAATTGTCTTCGTTTTACCCAATGCCTCCAGTTGGAGTTTGGAGGTGCCTTCCGGTACCCGTAGGTTCAGCCATACTTTCATGGGGCCTTTCTGCGCTACCCTGGCATAGGTGGTAAAGTATACCTGCCCGTCAGACCAGCCGGTAATGCCGTGCTCGTCAATCATTCCGCCCGCGCCCTCCTTCCCGGATTTCCAGGTGTTGCCTCCCAGTGGCACCACGGCTGCACCCGCCGTGAGTATCACGGTTTCTATTGCTTGCCCGGTATAGCCCGGAGGGGTTTCGTTTGCCTTGCAGGCAATCAACAGTGAGGCTGCAAACATCACGCTGACCTTATGTAAAAACTTGCTGTGAGTCATGTTTCAGGCGATAGACGATGGCTATTTTAGACACAGATGGGTAAGAGGCCCGCTTTGTCAGGCCATACCCACCTGTGTCTTCTTCTTCTTGTGCCAGCGGCAGTTATGGGTTCTGCTCCAGCTTCGGGTTCAGGATGATTTCCTGCTCCGGTATAAAGTACACCACGCGCGGGTGAGTGTATGGGATCTCCTGCGTGTTCGTTCCCGAAGCGAGATGCGTGCCCGGGTAATTGCGGACCATCGTGCGCTTGTTGCGGAACACATCATACTTTCGCTGCGCCTCCCAGGCTAGCTCCAGGCGGCGCTCATCCAGCACGATATCCAGCGCATTGGCATAGCCCAGCATGTTAGAAGCGGAGAAGAGGGCGTCACCGGACAAACCTGCCCTCCTTCGGATGAGGTTTACGTCCTCCAGCGCCGCCGCGTCGTTGCCCAGCTTGGCGTTGGCCTCGGCGCGGTTCAGGTACATCTCGGCCAGGCGGAGGTATACCGGAGAGCTCAGCGAGACCACGCCTTCCTGGTAAGAGTATTTGGTAATGTAGTACTTCGGGTAACCGTTTCTTGTCGCCAGCACAGGCTTACCATCGGGCCCGGTTTTGATTGAGCCGTCGGCATCCTTCTCATACACTGGCACGATGAAGTCCCTGCGCTTGTCCTCCTGAAATTTATCAATCAGGTTGCGGTAGCTCTCTGAGGCATACATCTCGCCGTAGCCTACGCCATCGCTCAGGTACATGGAACCGATCGAGCCCCAGGTCTGGTCGTCCTGCAGCGTGTGCCTTATGGCAAAGATGGTTTCTTTGTTCGTCTCGTTGGCGTACGTGAAGTAGTTAGGCAGATCGGCGGTGGCCAGCAACGTATAGCGGCCGGAGTTAATTACCAGATCGGCATACTCAATGGCTTTCTCGTTGTTTTCCATGTACAGGTGCACCCGCGAGAGGAGCGCGTACGCTACCTCCCTGGAGGCAAAGCTGCTGCCCTTGGTGCTGCCCATCAGGTTTGACGCTTTCTCCAGGTCTTTCACTATAAACGCGTAGGTTTCTTTCACGGTGCTGCGCGGCGGCAGGTCGTTTATATCTGTGTTGTCCCGAATCATCACTCCAGGCGAGGCGCCCTGGTCCTGCGCATACGGCCTGCCGAAGATGTTCACTAAATCGAAGTGCACCATGGCCCGCAGAAAGTAGTTTTCGCCCAGCACCTGGTCCAGGTCCGCCGACTGCCCTTCCTGCAGCTTCTCAATAACCACATTGGTGCCATAGATCGCCTGGTATGCCTTCCGGAAGAAATTGCCGGTGATAGACATCGCGGTGAGGTGCTGGTAATTATACGCATAGAACAACGGGTCTGTGGTGGTGCCGCTCAGCGCCACGTTATCGGCCGGGTACTCTGCCAGCATATGGAAATTGCGCGTGTAGTAACTGTCTTTGATGTAGTTATAGTTACCGATAGTGGCGGCCTTCAAGCCCTCGGGCGTGCCAGTGGTTTGGTCGATCGTGAGGCCATCGTATGGCTCAACCTCCAAATTATCGGAGCAACCGGCAAGCACAAGGGCACTAAGTATGGCTGGGTATAGATATTTTTTGAAGTTAAATTTCATGACGCAGTAGTTTAGGGTTAAAAGTCGATGTTAACGCCGAACATAAGCTTCTTGCTGCCTGGGTATCGGGTGCTTGAGTAGCCCGAGGTGAGGTCTACCTCCGGGTCTATACCAGAAAAATCAGTCCAGGTCCAGAGGTTGTCGCCGCTTACAAACACGCGGATTCCTTCCGACCTGAGTCTGCCGGCAACCGCCTCAGGCAAGCTGTAAGAAAGCGTGATATTGCGCAGGCGCAGATAACTGCCGTCTTCCAGGTAGCGCGATGATGTTTTGTTGGAAGCCCTGTTGCCGTTCAGCACAGCCTTGGGATGTGTGGCTACATCGCCTTCCTTTTCCCAGCGGCTCCAGCCGTCCTGCAGCACCATGCTGTTATAAGTTGGATAGGCGCCGTCGGCATCAAAAAGCTCTCTGTTGTAGTTGTACACCTTGTTGCCGTACACGAAGTTCATGAAAGCAGAAAGCGTGAAGTCTTTGTAGACAACGGTATTGCGTATACCTCCGGCAAATTTAGGCGTTGTGGTGCCGGTGTATACCCTTGTAGCCTTATTGTAGGAGTTAGTTACCGTGTCCTGCACAAAATTCCCGCTGTCATCGTATTGCTTCAGCAACCAGAGCGGGTCTCCTGTGGCTGGGTCAACGCCCTGCCAATCCCTCATAAACCAGGAGCCGATAGGCCTGCCTTCCTCAATGCGCTGGCTGCCCTGGTCAATTGGCTGGCCGCCGTACAGTTCCAGCACCTTGTTGCGGTTAAAGGAGATGTTAAAGTCTGTCTCCCATGCAAAAACGCCCTCGATGTTTTTTGTGCTTAGCTCGATGTCCAGGCCCTGGTTTCTAACAGAGCCGATGTTCTGCGTCTGCCAGTAAAAGCCAGTGGCCGAGGAGAGCGGCACATCCTGAAGAATGGCCTTGTTGGTTCTGTTGTAGAAGTCCAATGTAAGGCTTACCCGGTTGTACAACCCGAGTTCTATACCCACATCAAACGTATGAGCCTTTTCCCAGGTCAGGTCCCGGTTTACGAGGCGGCGAGGAAAGCCACCCGGCTGGTCAGCATACTGCACATTGAACTGGTAAAGGTCCAGGGCGGCAAAATCACCGATGTTGGCGTTACCCGTTACGCCATAGCTGCTTCTCAGCTTCAGGAGGTTTACCTTAGAATTTAACCCTTCAAAGAAATCCTCCTTCGAGATGGCCCAGGCAGTTCCCACAGAGTAAAAGTCTCCGAAGCGTTTATCCCGGCCAAAACGGGAAGAGCCATCTCTTCTGTAAGAGACAGTGGCAAAATACCGGCTGTCAAAATCATAATCCACATTCAGGAAGCCGGACATAAATTTGCTCTCGGATTTATACCCGCCAATGTTCACTGGCTTGGCCACAGCATCCAGCACTTCCAAACTCGGGAATATCCCTTGCCCGGAGGCACTCATGCCATCTGTATAATTCTTCTGATACTCGGCACCCAGTATGCCCTGCAGGTTGTGGGAGCCATACTGTTTGCTGGCGGTTAGGAGGTTGGACGTGAGAAAGCTGTTGCTGTAGCCGTAGGAATTGCTCAGCGAGCCGTTAGATGCCTTTCCCCCCGGAGTACGCGAGTCGTTGTTAGACTCGGAGCGGGAATTGTTCACGCTGTAGCGGTTTGTGGTAGAGAAGGCAAGCCAATCCGCAACCCTATACTCTAGCTTCAGGTCGCCATCCAGCGATTGCCCTCTGCTTCTGTTGTAGTTGTATTGGCTGGTATACAAAAAGTTGCTCTTGTCGCGGCCATACCACCCGGCGGTGCCGGCGTCTACACGCCGGATTGTGCCATCGTCGTTGTATGGGTTATCCCAGGGTAAGTTAATAAAGGACTGGTAAAGCGCTCCTGACGGGTCGTTGTCGCGGTTAGAAAACTTTGTGTTCACGCGGGCAGACACGGTGAGCTTATCGTTGATATCATGGTCGATGTTGGCC
Organism: Pontibacter sp. E15-1; assembly: GCF_022601975.1. Classification (GTDB taxonomy): domain Bacteria; phylum Bacteroidota; class Bacteroidia; order Cytophagales; family Hymenobacteraceae; genus Pontibacter. The sequence goes on along the minus strand of NZ_JAKVIR010000016.1, from coordinate 43,080 downwards.
CTGAAGTTTGTCTGCTCATAGCTGGTGTTCACCACCGTTCCTTCTTCCTGGAAGTAGTTCCCGCTTAAATAGAACCTGGTTTTCTCGGACCCTCCGGAAACAGACAACTGATGATTGTTTGTGATGCCGGTACGGAAAGCTTCATCCAACCAGTTGGTGTTTCCCGGTTCTACAGGAAGCACTCCTTCGGCATAGGCTCCGTAAGTAAGCGGAAAATTCTTAGATGCCAGGTAAGCGTTAATCTCCGCTTCTGAAGGATTAGGGTTTGTTTTGCTCAAGGCCGCGATATGACTGTTGCGCTTGCCAGTATAGTCGTTCTGGTATAGCCCGTTGGTATAGCCATACAGCTGCTGCCCGTCCATCACCTCAAAATTGCCTGTTGTGCGTTGGCTCACGCCAGTTGTTCCGTTGTAAGACACACGCGTTTTACCAGCTTTGCCCCGCTTGGTGGTGATCACGATCACCCCATTGGCTGCCCTGGAACCGTACAAGCCCGTCGCGGCGGCGTCTTTCAGCACTGTTATACTCTCTATGTCTGTGGGGTTGGCCGTACCGCCGATCACGCCGTCCACCACATACAGCGGATCGGCCCCGGCTGAGATAGAACCTGTGCCCCGAATACGCACCTTTGGCGCTTCACCAGGCTGCCCGCTTCCACTCGACACGGTCACGCCGGAAGCCTTGCCTTGCAGCATGGTAGCCGTGTTGTTCGTGGTCACATCCCGCAGCTCGTTGCCGCTTACAACTGAAACAGAGCTCACCAGCTCCGACTGTGATTTACTCGAGTACCCTACTACCACTACTTCCTCCAAACTTTTGGCGTCAGTTTTCATGGTTATGTTCAGGGTAGATCGGCTCCCTACTGTTACCTGCTGCGTTTCGTAGCCTATATAGGAAAATACAAGCACATCGGTAGGGGCCGCGGCGATACGAAACGTGCCGTCTGCCCCGGTTGCCGTACCCATACTTGTATTCTTTACTACTATTGTCAGGCCTATGAGGGGTTGGTTCTGCGCATCCACCACTTTACCCACCACCTGCTGCCCACTTTGCCCATAACCAGTACCAAGGGCAACGAGAAAGTAAAGCACGCCTAGTATAGGGAGTGCCTGTGCGGGCTTTGTGCACCCTCGCTTTAACAGATGGAGTATCCTGCTCAGAATAGATCCATCCTTTCTGTAACGTTTCTTCATACTTCTTACGGTTTGGTTACTTAGAGAAATTCAGGGTAAAGTATATGCGTGTTGTCGTTAACGCATAGCTTAAGATAGAATTAATCCTAAACAACCCTGCAAAAATTACCCGTAAAAGAATGCACAAACGTTTGTTTACTACTGTTTTTAAGTCTCCGCTATAGCATTGATCACACAAGGCAGCCAGTGGCTATCTAACTTAACCAGGTATATCGCCACATAACGTCGCAAGCTGCGGCTACCCAGATTGCTGCCAAAGTAAAACGTATGAATTGCCCAAAGTCGGGAAAATTGCTTTATTCGTTGAAAGGAAGCACTAAAGGGCTTTTTGATATCGATCGATACGGATTAAACCATTGGCGGATCCGTAACGCTTCACGCATCCTGAGGCAGCAGTCACGGACATGGGGTAGGCAACAGGTTAGGATTACAAAAACTTTAAGCAAGCGTTTGCGAAGAGTTAAGTAGCGGGGAGGCGGTGATTTTCGCTGTGGCGCAAAAGAAACACAGGATTTATAGCTGATACATCTGTCTTTTGGGGTAGGCGGGTGCTCGTTTCATACCCTGATGGATTCGTAACATCAAGATACTTACCGCAAACATTGAAACTCACTGCAAAACCCAGCTTGTAACGAATTCACAAATTGTGCGCGTGCACACAAGGCTTAGTAAGATTATTTTCACTTTATTCGCTAAGCTGATCTTGCTCCCGGTTGTTTCATTAGCAGGCACCCTGCGCCTATTGTTTATAAACCGCCTAATTTTCGTCATATGCCTGAAAAACCAGTAACGATAAAAGTAATTGCCAAGATGCTGCATGTGTCTGTTTCTACTGTTTCCAGGGCGTTGCACGACCATCCGAGCATTGGCGTGGCCACCAGCCTGAAGGTAAAACAGCTGGCTAAGGAATTGAACTACCAGCGAAACCAAACGGCCGTTTATTTCCAGCAGGGCAAAACGTATACATTAGGCGTTATCTTACCGGAGTTGTCCGAAGCTTTCTTTTCCTCTGCTGTAAGTGCCATAGAGGATACCGCCTATAAGCGAAACTATACCGTGCTGCTCGCTCAGTCTCATGACGATGCGCAAAAGGAGAAGCAGCTGGTGGAAAAGATGAAGAGCCATCGCGTGGATGGCCTGCTGGTTTCAGTGGCGAAAACCACGTCCTCGTTCGAGCACTTCAGCAGTCTGAGCCAATACAACATTCCTGTCGTATTCTTCGACCGCATCCCTCCCATGGATGGCATACACTCGGTTGCCTGTAACATGATAACCGGGACAATTGAGGCAGTTACCTATCTTTTGAAGAAAGGCCACCGTGCCATTGGCATAATCAATGGCCCCGATACGCTTCTGGCCAGCGCAGAAAGGCGGGAGGGCTACATCAAGGCGATGTTGAAAAACAGACTCAAGTTCGACCCATCCCTCATCGTGAGCTGCGATTTAACGAAGACGGGAGCCATCGCGGCCTTCAATGAGTTGTTAGCCAGCAAGCGCAAGGTCACGGCCATTGTCACCTTCAACGACTACGTGTGGCTTCATGCACAGAAGCACGCCAGCGAACTGGGTATAAAAATCAACCAAGACCTTGAGTTTGTGAGTTATGCTAACCTCCCGATGATGGAGTATATGGATGACGCCCCCCTTGCCTCGGTAGAGCAGTTTCCCTATCAGCAAGGCCGAAAAGCCACTGAAATCCTGTTAGACCTCTTATGCGCCAAAGGAGAGCAGCACCAGCGGCGGCAGGCCTTCTATAATGTCACAGTGGAATCGCAGCTCATGGAGAGTCATAATCCGCAAAATAAGCCATAGCCCATCCGAATGGCCTCATATAGGGGCACGCTCCACTGGGAGCGCTTGCTTTGGATACAAGCGTGTGGGTTTGCAGTACGCCCCCAGGTCCTATCATCCACATGGCTCGTGGGCTATAGCCGCGCCCTCCTTTTGGTAGCCCATGCACTTGCTACAAGATGTAGACACCATACATGCTTGTTTCTCATGCAGCAGCTGCCTTCCATCCGGATCCTTGGTTTACGTATAGGGTATTATTGCCTTATACAGCTGCGTGTTCGTATACATTATGCACTTTTTTCTTGTTTCGTATTATACAGCTGTTTACTTTTAGAGACTATTCTCTTAACTACAGCCGAAAACCCATACCCGAGCCCGGTTCCCGGAGAAGATGTAAAGCGCAGAAACCGAAAGCTAAATCAAGTCTTACGGCCTCAGTACCAGCCTGAAAGGATTTAGTGAAAGGCAGCCACCTCACTTATACTGTGTATTTATAGGGTTTTACCCTACTCATTATATAGATTAAATCTTTGTTCTATGCATACAAGCCCAACTTTATTAATACTGGCGGCGGGCATGGCAACGCGGTATGGCAGCTTAAAGCAGTTGGATGCTTTCGGGCCAAACGGCGAAACCATCATCGACTACTCCATCCATGATGCTGTAAAAGCAGGGTTCGGGAAAATCGTGTTCGTCATCAGAAAGTCAATAGAAGCGGCATTCAGGTCGGTGATGCAGGACAGATTGCCCGCCCAGCTACAAGTGGAGTACATCACTCAGGAACTTGACATACTGCCCGCCGGCTATCGCGTTCCTGAAGGCCGCACAAAGCCATGGGGAACGGGCCATGCCGTGTGGGTGGCTTCCGCCAGCATACAGGAACCTTTCGCAGTGATAAACGCCGACGACTTCTATGGGTATGAATCATTCAGGTTAGCCGCCGAATTCCTGAAAAGCAACTCTGACGATACAACGTACGGCCTGGTAGGGTTCAGGATAGCAAACACCCTCTCCGAGCACGGCAGCGTGTCGCGTGGTATTTGCGCCTTTGGCCCTAACCATGCACTTACCTCATTAACAGAGCTGACAAAAATCACACGCAACGAGGATGGCAGTATTCTGGTGCAAGACCAGGATACGCAGTATAAGCAGCTGTTGGGCGATGAAATCGTCTCGATGAATTTGATGGCCTTCAAACCCAGTGTCTTCCCCTACTTTGAGAAATGCCTGATGGAATTTTTGGATACGCGCAGCCATGAGTCAAAAGCTGAGTTTTACCTGCCGTCGGTGGTAAACGACATGCTGGCAACGGGGGCAGCGCGCGTGCAAGTGATACCAACCCCCGAGAAGTGGTTTGGGGTAACTTACCCGGAAGACAAGCAGACGGCCGTGCAGCAGATCATGGCGCTGGTAGGCACGGGCAACTACCCACAAAACCTATGGACAAACCCCCACGCTGTACAGCATGAAAGATAACGCAATGGTCCCATCACAGCTCCGCGAGGTACTCGCTCATTTTACACTGAGGGGTAGCATAGCCGAGATAAGCCCTTATGGGTCAGGCCATATCCACGACACCTATTTTGTAAAGAACGGGATCACGGGCTGCCCTAATTACCTGTTGCAGCGCATAAACCACCATGTTTTCAAGAACGTGCCGCTGTTGATGGACAACATTGAGCAGGTGACCCTGCACCTCCGAAACAAGCTTGAAGGCATGCCCGGCGCAAGGCCTGACGAAGAAGTGCTTCGCCTGGTGCAAACTCACAAGCACCGCAGCTTCCACGCCGACGCCGGGGGTAACTTTTGGAGGGTATACCTTCTGTTGGAGGACACACGCAGCTACGATATCGTGGAGAATCCGCAGCAGGCTTATGAGGGTGGTAAAGCCTTCGGGAAGTTTCTGGCACTACTGGCAGACCTGGACATCACGCACCTGCACGAATCCATCCCCGACTTTCATAATGTAGAAAGCCGGCTGCGGCTTTTTGAAACTGCCATCAGGCAGAACCTTGCAGGCAGGGTGAAGCACGTGCCTGAGGAGATTGCTTTCGTGCAACAGCGGGCAGAGGGGATGAGCACCATTTGCAGGCTTGGCCGCGAAGGCAAACTCCCGCTCCGCGTAACGCACAACGACACAAAGTTCAACAACGTGCTGCTCGACAAGCATGACAGGGCACAATGTGTGATCGACCTCGATACCGTGATGCCGGGGTATGTAGCCTACGACTTTGGCGATGCCATCCGCACGACCGTGAACAAAGCCGCCGAGGACGAGGCAGACCTGGACAAGATAACGGTTGACCTTCGTCTGTTTAAAGCCTTTACAGAGGGCTTTCTCAAGGAAACCAGCGCTATGCTGACAGACGAGGAAATAGCCTCGCTTTCCCTTGGCGTAACGCTGCTTCCCTTTATCATGGGGCTTCGGTTCCTGACAGACTACATCGATGGGGACAACTACTATAAGATTAATTTCCCGGAGCACAACCTGCAGCGCGCGCGCGCGCAGTTCAGGCTGGTGCAGGTACTGGAAGAGAATATAGAAACGGTACAACATACTATACAGCAAGCTTCAACTTCTCATAGGGCACTACTCCTGAATCAGCAAAAATAAAGAGATGAAACAGCTACTCGTCCCCACTATTCGCGAGTTATACCCCGACAGCCCACTCTCATGGGTGTCAGCCACGCTCGATGCTCTTCCAAAGCAGCCTATCGCCATTGCCCACTGGGCTACTTCTAACGGAGTGAAACCGGAGGTGATGTTTACACTCGCGCACAATGAGGGGTGTCTGTTCCTGAAGTACCACGTGCGGGAACAAGCCGTGCTGGCAAGATACAGAACCATAAATGACCCTGTTTACAAAGACAGTTGCGTGGAGTTTTTTATAGCTTTTGGGGAAGACAGCGACTATTACAACCTGGAGGCGAACTGCCTGGGCACCTGCCGGGTGGGCTTCGGCCAAAACAGAGACGGCAGAAAGCTGCTGCCCACAGAGGTAGTTTCCGGGATAAGGCATTCCGCGCAACTAAAAGTGGCGGCTGATGGCCAGGGCGCCAAAGTATGGGAGCTGACGCTGGTTATACCTGCCTCGGTTTTTTCGGAGCACAGGCATGAGCGCTTTGATGGCCAGAAAGGGCGCGTGAACTTTTATAAATGCGGCGACGACCTACCAGAGCCCCATTACCTGGCCTGGCACCCAGTAGAGGCGCCTGCGCCTGACTTTCACCGCCCGCAGTGCTTCGGGCAAGTAACCTTTTTATCAGAACACGAACAATAAACGACACAATGGTAGAGACTTCCATCAAGCCCAAACCGGCCGCTATACCGGAGCTCGGCCGACAGTCCGGCTCCGGCAGTGCCATGGCCATCATCGGCACGCTTTTCTTCATCTTCGGCTTTGTTACGTGGCTCAACTCGGTACTCATACCCTACCTGCAGATTGCCTGCGAGCTTAACCACTTCCAGTCCTATCTGGTAGCCTTTGCGTTCTATATCGCTTACCTCGTCATGGCCCCGCTCTCCACCAAGGCACTTAAGGTTCTTGGCTTTAAGAATGGTATGGCGGTGGGGCTAGGTATAATGGCGGTGGGTGCGGCACTCTTTATACCGGCTGCCATATCCCGGACATACGTGCTCTTCCTGATCGGACTGTTTATACAGGGCAGTGGCCTGGCTATTCTGCAAACAGCCTCCAATCCCTACATCACCATTGTTGGCCCGGCCGAAAGCGCGGCCAAGCGCATCAGCATCATGGGTATCTGCAACAAACTGGCTGGCGGCATTGCCCCTATCGCGCTAGGCGCCATCATGCTTAAAGACGCGGATGTTATAAAAGAGAGAGTCCTCACCATGGAGGCAGTGGCCAAGGCAGCAGAGCTGGACGCCCTGGCCGCCCGGGTGATTGTGCCTTATATCGTCATCATCTGCGTGCTGGCCCTGATGGCCCTGCTGATCAACCGCTCCTCGCTGCCTGAGATTGATACAGACCGGGAGGACAAGGCGGTGGCACACAGCAACACCGGGAAAAAGAGCGTCTTCGAATTTCCGCACGTGCTGCTGGGTGTGTTTACCATGTTCCTGTATGTGGGTGTGGAGGTGATGGCCGGTGACTCGATCATCAGCTACGGTTCCTCACAGGGTATTCCGCTGGAGACAGCCAAGTTCTTTACCACCGCCACCATGGTTTCGATGATCGTCGGCTACGGGATCGGTATAGTGGCCATACCCAGGTACATCAGGCAGGAAAATGCCCTGAAGCTCTGCGCCACCTTGGGGGTGCTCTTCTCTGTAGGGGCCACCCTCACCTCGGGCTACGTGTCAGTGGCCTTCATCGCGCTGCTGGGCCTGGCTAACTCGCTTATGTGGCCCGCTATCTGGCCACTGGCACTGGCAGGTGTGGGCCGCTTCACCAAGGCAGCCTCCTCACTGCTTGTGATGGGCATCGCGGGCGGGGCGGTGGTTCCTTTGGCCTACGGCGCCCTGGCCGACGCATGGACCCCGCAGCAGGCATACTGGATTATGGTGCCATGCTACCTGTTTATCTGGTTCTACGCAACCGCCGGACATAAAATCGGCAAGTAAGTATACCTGGCATTTATTTCACATGCATATCAGCTTAACAATCTAACCCAATTAAACCATGAGTAGTAACCGCAGAGAATTCTTAAAATTTTCCGGTCTGGCTGGTATAGGCTTAGCCGGTACAAGCTTGCTCGGAGGCTGTGCCCCAACCAGCGCTGAGGCATACACATCTAACCTGGCTCAGATCGAGAAGCAAGCGAAACGCAAGTATACGCAACGCTTTAATATGAGCGGCTACCGCGCCCCCAAGCTTAACAAGGTGCGCATAGGGTTCGTGGGGATGGGCATGAGAGGCCCAGGTGCCGTTCTCCGCATGAGCAACATAGAGGGCGTGGAGATAAAAGCACTCTGCGACCTGATGCCGGAGCGGGCGGAAAAGGTAAAAAACCAGCTACAGGAAAAGACCGGTTCCGCCCATAACCCTACCCTATACTCGGGCAGGGAGGACGCCTGGAAAACCATGTGCGAGCGTGACGATATTGACCTGATCTATATCACCACGCCCTGGCACCTGCATACCCCCATGGCGGTGTATGCCATGGAGCAGGGCAAGCATGCCGCCACAGAAGTGCCTGCCGCGCTCAGTTTGGAGGAGTGCTGGCAATTGGTGGAGACTTCCGAACGAACCAAAAAGCACTGCATGATGCTGGAGAACTGCTGCTACGACTTCTTCGAGATCCTGACACTGAACATGGCCCGCCAGGGCTATTTCGGGGAGATCATACATGGCGAGGGAGCATACATCCACCAACTGCTGGACCTAAACTTTGACAAGAATGGTTATCAGAATATGTGGCGCCTGCGGGAGAACCTGGGCCGCAACGGCAACCTATACCCTACCCATGGCCTGGGCCCCATCTGCCAGGTGATGAACATAAACCGCGGGGACGCGATGGATTACCTGACCTCCGTGTCCAGCGATGATTTCCAGATGTATGAGGAAGCACAGGCGCGGGCTGCCAATGACTCATTCTACAAAGAGTTTGTTTCAGACAACTACCGCGGCAACATGAACACCACGACCATCCGCACCAAAAAAGGCAAAACCATCATGATCCAGCATGACGTGACTTCGCCCCGCCCCTACTCCAGAATCCATCTGGTGAGCGGCACCAAGGCTATTGCCCGCAAATGGCCTGAGCAGAAAATCGCGAAGGGGCACAGCTGGCTTTCCGAGGACGAGATGAAGGCCCTGGAAGCCCAGTATACCCCGGAGATTGTGAAGCGAATCGGGGAGATGGCCAAGAAAATCGGTGGCCACGGGGGTATGGACTTTATGATGGACTGGCGGCTGATCGACTGCCTGCGCAACGGCCTGCCCCTGGACCAGGATGTGTATGACGCCGCCTCGTGGACGGCGGTAGGCCTCCTGAGCGAGTGGTCGGTGGCAAACCGCTCCAATTCCATCGACATGCCTGACTTCACAGCTGGCGCCTGGCAGACAAATGCCCCTGTGAACCTGTCGCTGGCAGGCGGTGGCACTACAACCGTCAAAGCATGATCTTGCGCTGATTAAAGAAAGCAGTATGGCACTTGAACTAGGGAAGAGCACGTTTAAAATTCGGTTTTGAAAGCGAAATTTAAACGTGCCCTGATGCTATACCTCAAGCGGGTGATGATGAAAAGACAAAATGGTTATTGCTGTCTTAAAGTTGACATAAGAAAAAGATAATTAGTTGAGCTGTGGAAAAGTTTGGAGAGGAACTGCTAGACGATAAGATCCTGGTGCAGTGGAATAACAAATATGAACAAGGGGAAACTTTAAGCAATCAGGATAATTCATTCGCCACTGAGGATAATAGTGCGCTGGCACGATGGACAAACACCCAAAAAAGCCTCGGATACCTGCTGCCTGCTGAACTAAAAATCAGGTTAGCTGCCTTAAAGCTCAGGCATGACGAAGAAACCCTTTCTTGGGAGGGTATGTACAGGCAGTTATCGCATTTCTCAGAGAGAAACGGTCACGTTTGTTTGCCTCCTGAACCGAAGCTGGCAGGGTTGAAAGACTGGCTGGTAAGGCAAATCTTAAATCAAAGGCTCCTGTCAGAAAGTCAATACCAAAGGCTGAACCGTCTGGGCGTGGATTGGGATACTCCGATCAGTAAAGACCACAGATGGAGGCAAATGTATTTAAAACTGAAAGATTTCCATAATGCATTTGGCCATTGCCGGGTACCTCAAAAGTGGGAACAGGACAAGCAGCTTGCGCTTTGGGTAACGAATCAGCGGAAAATGCGCACAAAGGATAAATTGCGTGAGGATCGCCTTCGCTTACTGAGCGCGCTAGGGTTTATGTGGTGCGTAAAATCCGAATATGACGCCCAATGGGAGGCCCATTTTCAGGAACTATTGTTTTTCCAGCAAGCCCATGGGCATTGCAAAGTTCCGGGCAATCATCAAAGCTTAGGGAAATGGGTAGAAAGGCAAAGGATTTCGAAGAAGAAGAACCGGCTCTCCGCAGAACGCAAAAAACGGCTGGACAAGCTCAACTTTATCTGGAGCTTTGATACCATTAAGAGCAAAACCTGGGACAAGCGCTATGCCCAATTACAGGCGTTTCAGCAAAAAAACGGCCACAGCTTTGTTCCTATAAATTTCAGCGAGAACAAAAAACTCGGTAACTGGGTGGCGTCGCAAAGGGGGCTGGAAGCGAATGGCAGGCTTGAGCCGATAAAAAAGAAAAAGCTTGATGAATTGGGTTTCGTGTGGAGCAGGGATACACAGCGCCAAATACACGCTATTTATGACGCCCAATGGGAGGTTAATTTTGAAAAGCTGAAAGCATACAGCAGAGCGCACGGCACATGCCAGGTTTCCCTGAAAACGGCCCCTGCCCTCCAGCGCTGGACAAGCTTGCAGCGCCAATACTTTCATCAGGGGCGGTTGCCTGCCGACCGGATAGACAAGCTGAACACGATTATGTTTCCCTGGAGCGTACAGGATAGCTACTGGATGCAAATGTACCGGGCTTTGGCAGCATTTTACAAAGAGTTTGGGCATTCGAGCGTACCATCCCGGTGGCACGCTACCCCTACGCTAGCTGCATGGGTCTATCGAATAAAGTTGAACAGGAAGCAGCTGACTTCACGGCAGGTCAAATTATTGAATGATATTCATTTCGACTGGACCCTGATTAAAAAAAACGCGATCCCCTGGACGGCCATGTATGAACGCCTCTTGGCTTTTAGAAAGGAACATGGGCATACGCGCGTGCCGGTTAAATGGCCAGAAGACCCTAAGCTGGGCAAATGGGTGAGCAGGATGCGCTCTGATAAAGACAAACTCGCTCCTGCACGCATCGCTCTTTTAGATGAAATAGCGTTCGATTTGGGCAGACGACTCTAATGCATGGCTGCATCTATACCCTGTACATGCACATGTACAGGGCAATATCAGTGGACTGGTTCGATTTCATATACCAACAGTAGCTTAAGAGAGGACCAGGTTAGCCGGGCCAAACTCCTCATAATGAATGGCCTCTTTGTTTACACCCATGGCAGCAAGGTCATAAAACTGCTTTTTGATGAAAGGGGCAGGGCCGCAAATGTAGTAATCTGCATCTTTCAAAAGGGCCACATCTTTGAGCTTGCCCAACTCCACTATTCCTTCATAGTAGCCGCCCTCTACCTGCATCAGCTCATCCAGCGTATCATAGAAGATATGCTTTTTTAACTTTCCGTGCTGCCCCTCTAGCGTCGTCAGCGGCTCCCGGAAGGCGTGCACCTGTCTGTTTCTGGCACCGTGCACCCATACTATTTCACGATTGCTCTCGGTGCTGGCCAGGTACTCCAGCATGCTCAGCAGTGGAGTTTGCCCCACGCCGCCGCTGATGAACACGACTGGTGTGTCTTTCATCGTGTCAAGTATGAAATCTCCGGCAGGCGGGGCTATCTCAATCACATCGCCCTCCAGCACTGTCTCGTGTAGCCTATTGCTGATCAGGCCGTTCGGATGTTCCGTTTTGCCGGCTTCTTTTTTCACCGAGATGCGGTAATACGCTTCGTTTGGTGCGCTGGAAAGGCTGTACTGGCGTGGCTGGAGCAGGTTCAGCTCCGGCAGGAACAAACGCACGCTGAGGTACTGACCGGGCATAAAATCAGCCACCTTTCCGCCGTCGGCAGGGTATAGGTAAAAGGAGGTGATCTCCTCCGACTCTTTCACCTTCTGCTTTACCAGGAAAGGTCTCCAGCCAGTCCAGCCGCCTTTCTTGGCTACCGACTCAAGATAAAGATTTTGCTCCAGCCCAATCATCAGGTCGGCCAGTTGCTGGTAAGCTACCGCCCAGGCCTCGATCAGTTCAGGCGTGGCGCCCTCGCCCAGTACCTCGCTTATGGAAGCCAACAAGTGCTTGCCCACAATGGTATAGTGCTCCGGGCGGATGTCCAGGCTCATGTGCTTGTGACCGATTTTCATGACGGCAGACACCAGCACAGAAGGATCTTCTATATTCTCGGCATAGGCAAGCACAGCCATCGCTAGTGACAGTTGCTGCTTGCCGTTACCCTGATTGCCCATGTTAAACACGTTCTTCAGCTCAGGGTTATGGGTAAACATGCGGCTGTAAAAATGCGTGGTTAAGGCAACACCATGCTCCCGCAACACCGGCACGGTTGCTTTTATAAGTTCTTTTTGATCTGTAGTAATCATATTAGGATATTTTAAAGTGCATGAAAGTTACGACTTTAAAAAGCGGCTAAAAATGACATCCGTCACCATTAAAGATCTGCCTCTTATATTCCGTTGAGGTTATCAGGCTGCCTCACCTATTGGCGTTGGCCCCGCATGTTTTCTGGTCGCTACAGAATAAAATCCGAGCTATACGCCTTGGCAGACACCGCGGAAGGTTGGTTGTTCATCTTCATCCTGCGCCACTGCCCACAGCCTGTATACTAATTTTAATGTCCCGTTTTACATGAAGAAAGTGGTGGGGCGCACCCCATTCTGCTTTTTAGCTTTACCAGGTTACTCTAGTTTGTTCCGATCATGTCTGCCAGCATCACCGGCTTTTCTTAATTCCAAAAACACCATTGACCAATATGCAGCCAGGTGTAACGGAGTAACCACCATATGGTATCTCCACCAAACCTATGTTCTCTGGATTAAGGCAAACCTTTAGCTCCGGATGGGTAGCGTAACAAGTCCATACCATGACCAAAGGAGTTGTTAGCCCGGTTATCAAGGCTCAGTAACAAAGGATGCTTTTTGCCCGTGGAGCCACTGTTACGACCTGGAGCTGTGTTTTCTTTCCCGGAAGTATTCTTCTAGCGCATAAGGAACCTGAAGCGGCCAATGTTTTTTAGGGCAATACCTGTGCCTCTCACAACGGCAAGGAGCGGATTCTCCACCACATGCGTTGGCAGCTTTGTTTTGGAGGAGATCCTTTTGTCCAGGCCACGAAGCAGGGCCCCGCCCCCGGTAAGGTAAATCCCGGAGTGGTGGATATCCGCAGAAAGCTCGGGCGGGGTAATCTCCAGCGTTTTCAGTATAGCCTCCTCTATCTTGGCCAGGGACCGATCGAGGCAGCAGGCTATATCAGTATAGGATATAAGCACCTGCTTGGGTAGCCCTGTCATCAGGTCGCGCCCTCTTATTGCGAAATCCGCTGGCGGGTTCTGCACCTCTTGCAGCGCAGCCCCTACCTCTAGCTTTACCCGTTCTGCTGTTGGCTGGCCAATCAGGATATTATGTTGCTGGCGCACGTAGTGCATAATGTCAGCGTCGAATGTACTGCCCGCCACGCGCACAGACTGATCGCAGACAATCCCGCTTAAGGCTATCACGGCAATCTCCGTAGTGCCTCCCCCAATATCAATAACCATGTGCCCGGTGGGCTCCTCCACATCTAGCCCTATACCTACTGCCGCAGCGATAGGCTCATGCACCAGATAGACTTCCCGTGCACCGGCAATCATCATGGAGTCACGGATGGCCCGCTTCTCCACTTCTGTGATACCGGCTGGCACACATACCACCATCTTATAAGCCGGCTTAAACCCGCTCATCGATTTTTTGATCAACTGCAGCATACCCTTGATCATATGCTCGGCTGCATAGAAATCGCCAATCACTCCGTTTTGGAGCGGTCGGCTAATCCTGATGTTCTCGTGCTCCCTACCTTCCATCTGCATGGCCTTCCGACCAACGGCAATCGTCTTGCCAGACCTTCTATCAAAAGCCACAATAGAGGGCTCGTCCACGACCACGCGGTCCTTGTGCACAACTAGGAAATTCGCAGTGCCCAAATCGATGGCAATATCCTCTGTGAAAAAATTCAATATTCTCATTTAACAGGTGTCAGTATAGCACGATTCTTAGTCCTGCGCCCTATAAGTTGGCCTGTAGCCAACCTATAAGGCGCCAGACAGAAAGTTAAAGGTAAAAGTCGCCTGCCGCCTCCGGCTGATATAGAATCTCTTCCACTTTGTAAGTTACGGTGCTGCCATTAGGCGCAGGCCACTCTATCTCATCCCCTACCCTGCAACCCAGTATAGCCGTGGCAACGGGGGCCAACACGGAAATCTTGCGACTGGCAAGATCAGCGTCTTTAGGATAGGTAATCGTTATCTCCATCACAGAGGAACTCTTCAATTCCCTGAGCCGCAGAAAGGAGTTCATCGTGACAACGTCCACCGGAATTTCCTCGGATGGGACCACTTTGGCCCGCTTCAGCTCTTTGCAGAGCGCTTCTACTGCGTGCGTGCCGGTGGTCTGGCGTTGCGCCTGCACTAGAGCATGCAGCCGCTGGTGATCTTTCTCGGTTAAATAGATTGTGTTCATATTCAGTTTAGTTTAGTTTAGTTTATGGAATATCTTATGCGTTGCCTCACTCTCCGTCTTTCTAAAACACAGCTGCCGGAAGTAGACCGCCATGCCCGGGCTTGGCTCCCTGCGAAAGCTTTCGTTCTACCATCTTGATGTGCGGATGCAGGGCCTGTTCTCTAAAAAGCCGCTCGCAGAAGCTGCCCTGCTCATTGCGACAGCCGAAATAACCGGTGCCAACCTGCCAGATCAAAATACTGTCTTATCGCCGGACGAATACTTTCGAAAAAGTAGCGAAGATACCCCACAAGCGGATAGTTACGCAGGAGCGTATGCCGGCCCTGGCGGATGTCCTGCCAATAAATCAGATGCAGGGGTATAACAAGTGCGAGCAACCACAGAACAATAGCTTGCTCGAGACCACTGATGGCAATACCTACATAAATGGCGATGAACGCAAAAGCAAAAATCTGCCTTGCGCTAATTTCTAGAGCCATACCCCAAAGTCGTTAGAACTAAAACATAACCTTAAAGCCTACAGCACTTTCAAAGCATATGTAAAGCTTGTTTCAAAAAGAATGGGTTGGATGCCGGAGATTTCCGGCTTAACTGTTAAAGTCCTTGAGGGCACTATAAAAATAAAGGCAATACCCGTTCAGCACATCACTCAGGGAAACGTGATGTGACGCTGCAACAAAACCGGAGAGTGGCTTTGGGAAAGAAGAATGCAATCTGTGGTAGGGCAGCACGGTCTATTAAAACGTCTGTATCAAAGTACGCAAATGCGAGGCACACATGCAATTCTTTTACAGAGTTTAAATGTATAGATTGGCAGTATATATGGGCAGCAGATTAACTCTGTCAGTCGTGCCTTTCTTGCCATGGAACAGGATGTTGATATATGTTGCCGTGACCAGGCCTGTGGCATCCACTAACTGGCAGTGCACCTCATACACTTTCGCTTACAGGCAGTCCTGGTAAGCGTTCCTATACTTGGAAAAGGCATGTGTACCGGAAGCGCAGGTAGACCGAGCCCAGGCGGTAATTCATTTGTTTTTTTAGGTAAAAAAGGAGGCTGACGTTGACAGACGTAGCAATGACTTTAAAAGTTAAACAAATATAGTTTTGCAGTCACTCCTCGTCTGGATGCACAGCAACTGTACATCTTGTAAATCAATTTATTATGTGAAATTCGGTGAGTAAATTATACCCTCAGTCGAACTTACCAGATGACACACTTCTATTATGTTATGCGAAAAAGTAAATAATTCAGTGTTGCCTGGAAAGAAAAATAGCCTGCAAATACTAGATTTGCAGGCTATTAATTGATTTTGATACCGCTGCAGGCAGAGAGTGAGGAACTGTATTTATCAAACAACTGCGCATAACTCAAACAAAATATAATGTAGCAAATAATTTATAATCAACCCGTTATAATCAATAGTCTGCAGCGTTTTTAGCTGTTAGAAGGATAAAAAAAGGTGAAAGCCGTAGTTTGTGGTAACGACACCTCAACAGACGTTCACCTATGAGCATCGAAACACTCACCAGCACAAAATGCCCAAACTTACTAAGCGGCAGCGAGAATTTTTCATTCACCTGATGACTTTGCTGCTCAGCCTGCGTGGTAGGTGCAACTTCACCAACCTGAGCCGCTGGGGCCTCATCAACGAGATGAACTTAGGTCAGAGGCGTCTGCTAATTTCCCATTCTCCAGTTCCGGAAAAACTGCTACGTTACCGGATTTATTGTTGGCTACTATAACCGCATTTCCGCTGTGCTCCGCCGCAATGTATACCGGCAGGCTTCCCAACGAAGGAACCCTGTTCAGGAGGGTGAGACAACCTGTTTGCCGGTTAATATGAAAGGAGCACACCGCACCACTTTCTCTATCCTCGTAATCTTCCCGCTCATTAACCCATAACCACATATAAATAAAGATGCGGCTTATCTAAAGTCATGTGTGGGTTTTTTTGCCTTCTGCAAAGCCCTTTAGCTAATGTAATTCACCTGTCTGCGGGTTTAGCTAGTACAGAAAAATACTTTCCTGGTCGGCGTCAGCATAAGGGCCTATGTATACTAAAGATGTCGCAGGTTTTTCCATAAGTGCTTTTATCTCTGTAGTCAGGAAAAGTCGCCAGGTTTTGCACCTATCCATTTTTCTTCCAGTAGCTGAATAATCATGAGTTTAGCGGGTTCTTCACCTACTGTACCCGAAACGTGCCCTTTATGGCCCTGCGCATTGGCCGTCGTGTTTTGGTCACCTCCAAAGGAAACCTCGCCCGGCCCCATTTCTACATGCTGCCCGTCCATGGTTTCTACATACCACTTGCCTGAGAGTGGTATAATCCACTGTGGCTTTGGATTCTCGTGCCAGGTGCCCATCCACCCAACAGGAAGCTCTGTAAAAAGCACTTTTGCTTCGGCCGCCAGCAGGTGGTTGTTCCACTGCTCATCGGCATCACCTCCCATACTTTCTTTCTTAAAATCTGTAAGTTCCGCGCGGGTCTGGTGGCTCACTCCTTCCTCATCGGTCCAGACGTGCCAGTACGTAAATATTGGCTTGTCACCCTGATCTAGATTTGTTTTCGACATACTGACAATACAAAAAATTTAAACTTACTTTTTTCCGGTTTTCTAACCCTGCTAATTTTCTGGATATTTGAGGGAAATGAAAAGCCGCTTAATTTTCTTTACTACCTTCCAGTATTTTTCTGATCTGTGCTGCAGTCCAGTCTGGTGCTTCCAGAGGAATTAAATGCCCAACCCCTTCTGTATTAATAAGTTTTGCATGCTCCAGTTCTGCCATTACCCGCTCCTGTATCACTTCCGGAGTCATAACAGGGTCATCGGTAGAAGCGAGAACAGTAAGGGGAATTTTGAGTGTCTTTAGTTCATTGGCAATAGAATTATCCATGCCCTGCTGAATCCACCATTTCCAGGTGTTTGGGTCAATTATTAGCTGGGTTTCTACAGCCAGGTTATACTTTTCTTTATCCAGGGTTTTTATGGTGGCGCCATCCACTGTATTTTCGGCTACTCCCCGGTCCGGATGTTTTAGCATGCGTGTTTTTTCCTTTTCAAGCATCGGCTCTGTTGTTGGTGGCGACGGGGCAACTAAAATTAATCGCTTAACTAAACCTGCCGCCGCATTTGCCGCCACCTGCATGGCAATCTTGCCGCCCATGGAATGCCCGATTAAGGTATAGGATTTCACTCCTAATTGGTCAAGCTCTTCCTGCACAAAAGTTGCGAAGCCTTGAATGGAAGGTGTTGGCAAAGGAGCATTACCACCAAAGCCAGGAAAGTTCAAAGCGATGCAGCGGTACTCCTGAGATAGTTCTTCAGCAACCCATTGCCAACTTTCGGCAGAGCCACCAAAGTAGTGCAGAAAGACCAGAGTCTCCCCTTGGTCTCCCCACTGTTTCACTGCTTTATCATCGGTCATATTTCCGTAATTTGAAATGAAGTTATGTAGTTAAAATCAGGTACGTTTTGGGACCATAAAACCAGGTAACCTGCAAAGAAACTTATCAGCCAAAAGCCGTTCCCACAGCTCCCCCGTCCACCCGGTAGTTGCTACCCGTTACATAGCTAACATGTTCAGAACACAGAAAAGCAATTACAGCTGCTACCTCTTCTGGTTTGCCCCGTCTGTCAACTACAATATTGGGGCGCTTGTTTTTCAAGAACCACTGGATGGCTTCTTCTTTGGAGGAGTTTCGTTCCTTGGCTAACTGGTCCATCATCGCATCGGTCATGGGAGTGGCAACATAAGCAGGCGATACACAATTAATCATAAGCCCCTCCCGGGCATACGCCCTTGTTAAACAGTTTGTAAGGTTTACGATGCCAGCCTTACAGGCATTATATGGGCTTTCTTCTTCGTAAGACTGCATGGCGTTTTCAGAAGCGATAAGCACAATGCGGCCCCATTTTTTCTCCTGCATTTGCGGAATGAAAGCTCTGCAAACCCGAACGGCTCCCATCAAATCTACATCAATAGAAGTATACCAGTCTTCGTCGCTGAGGTTCAGGAAATCTCCGGCAGCACCCCGGATACCGGCACAATTCACCAGCATATCAGCCCCGCCAAACTCCGCCTTGGTTTGGTCGGCCAGCTTCAACACTTCGCCATTGATAGTTAAATCTGCCGAAATGGCAATTACCTTGGAATCGTTTTTAGCCTGAGCCCTGACTTCTTCAGCGGCTTTTTCCAGTTCTTCGTGCGTTTTGTCGCTAAGAACAATGTTTACGCCTTCGCTGGCAAGTATCTTTGCTGTTGCGAGCCCCATTCCGGAATCTCCTCCTGTGATGACGGCTGTTTTGCCTTTTATCTTTAAATCCATAGTTGTTTTGTTGTTAATAGCTCTGTTTAAATTCATGTTGCTTTCCTGCAAAAGGGAAAACTGCGTATGGTCAGTAGAAGTAGGCCCGTTACCTGTGTAACTGATTTTATAAAGCTGCAAGTCCCTGCCACTCACTGTCGGTATGCCTGCGATAACCCGTTTAGGCTTTTCCCCGATGTCATGGAAAAGAGGCATAACGGGATGTTGCATTTAAATCCGGAACTGCCTGAATGATGCTCCACCCAATCGTTCCGGTTTACTGCTTGGTGATCTTCCAGATAACCCCAGTTCCTTCCTGCGATGTACATGCCCTTGCCATCATGCGCGTGCCTGAGAGTATGTTGGGAGTTGCTCATTTTTTGCCAGCCAGCCCATCAGGTAATTGTCTTTGCCCACTATGGCGGAGTTGGTTGTCGTGCCTTGGCCAAAGTAAATATAGACATCGTTGCCGATGGCAGGGCCGTTGGTCTGATGGTCACCGAAGCGGGGTAGGTTTTCCACCATGGTCGTAATCTTTCCATCTTTCGAGATCCTGAGGATGCGGCCACCCTGCTTTATATTCCCCTCTGCGATCGTTCTTGTTTCGCCGTTAGGCATTAGCTGCACCAGGCGCGGCTTCTTGAACACGTCTATACACGAATAACCTGCCTCAATGAAGAATACGTTGCCCTGCTCATCAAAGGCAATCCCTGAAGGAACGGCAAGGCGGGTGGCAGCGGCCTCTACTTTGTAGCTTGCCGGTACCTGTACGTCGCCCGCCTGCACAGTTCGTTCTATGGCAATGTTGCCTTGCTTTGTCTTCATCTGAGAGCATCCGGTTGCTACAATCAGAAGAAAGACCAATAAGAAAAATCTGCTGGGAAGTATGTTTTTTCTCACAGTATGAGTTTCTAAGGTGAAACTTGTTTAGTGCTTTTGTTATACTTATCGCCTCCTTGCATAGTTATTCTAAGAGCGTTTAGAAGTACATTTTGAAACGCTCCCGGCAGGAATTCAGAAGACATGAGGTATGGAAAATGCGGTAGAGGACGCTAAAAAAGCCGCTGACAGCAGCTTTGTCAGCTACACGACAAAACTGAAGTTTTTAGAAGCAGGCCGAATTTGTATGGCAAGACCGATGCAAAATGCTTCGATTGTTAGAGGCTGTAAAATGAACTGTGTCGAAGGATCAGGAGCACTACCTTTAACACAGTAGACATGGAAGAGAAAAGCCAACTGGATCTGGCAAAGATCAAGCAGCAGTTCCTGGAGGAGTTCCAGAGCGGCAAGCCCACCTTCGGCAAGGACGGCGCCTTAGGTCCCTTGTTAAAACACTTCCTGGAAGCCGCCTTGACACGGAGATGGACCTGCACCTGGACGCAGGAGAGCGGCAGCAAGGGAACCGCCGCAACGGCCAGGTCTCAAAACAGGTACGCACCTCGGATGGCATCATCGAAGTGGAAAGCTCGCGGGACCGCTCGGCAAGCTTCGAGCCGCAGATCATCCGAAAGCGGGAAACGGTGCTGGCCGAGAACCTCGAGCCGCGCATCCTGAGCATGTACGGGCTGGGCATGAGCCTTCGGGATATCTCCTCGCACCTAAAGGAGGTGTACGACATGGACATTTCCCACGACACGCTCGCCGCCCTGACGGAGAAGATCGTGCCTTAGGTCAAGGAGTGGCAGGCAAGGGCGCTTTCCCCTCGGACATGGCCCTGCTGAAGCTGATTTACCTCTCTCACCAGAACATCAGCCAAAAGTGGGGCATGCCCCTTGCCAACTGGAGCCAGACAGCCCAGCAGCTGGCCATCTGGTTTGGAGACAGGATGCAACCGGACTTGAAGTGAGACGCACTTCAAAAGGGTGGCCCTGTTGCTGTAAGGATTCACACCAGTACACCAACAGGGCCAGTAAATTGAAATAGTGGAATGACACAGTTAGAATTACACTCCCCTATAAGGCAGCATGCTTTAATTCACGAGCCCGATCAGAGTTACGTTTTGCTGCTGCACTTTTTCGTGGTAGCGCTTCATGTCCTCTTTCATAAACAAATCGATCTTAATTTTGGCAGCCAGCCACTGCGCCTGCAAGTCGTTGAAGCGTTGCTTTTGCCCACTGGTAACCGGCGGAATGGCCTCATCAACCAGCCCGTTGAGGTGTATAAAGTGGTTATCCAGCTTGTTGTCGAAGTTTATAACATCCTGAAACGTTTCCTGCCGTGGCTGCACCAATAGCTTTTCCATCTCCTCGGTGCGTTTCAAAATTGTGTCGGAGTATGCCAAAAGCGCTTCATTTTTATCGGTGTTCTTCACAATCTCCTTCACAAGGTTTACCTGTTTTTTTACCAGCCTGAGATTGTTCACATACTGGTAAATTTCTTTAATGTTGGATTGTATGGATTCCAGCATTTTGCCCTGATCTGCATAGGCCATGGCCGGTACCTGGTAACGAGGATCGCCCTTCACGGTAAAGTCTTCCTCCAGCACTTTATCACCATAGGTCAACTTCACTTTATAGTTGCCGGGCACTGCACGGTAGGTCCCTTCCCCAAAACCGGCCAGTAAGCCGTCAGGGCGTTTCGCTGCCTGAATGCTCAGGTCCCACAGCACTCTGTTTAAGCCCTGCACTACTTTGATTTTATCCTTTTCGTTTTCTTTATCCTTTTCGTTTTCGGCTTTGGTAGACAGGGTTCTAAGTAATTTGCCCGCTGCGTCATAAATCTCCAGCTTCAGAGCGGTGGTGTCTACCGCTTTGTTCAACGTAAAATGGATCAAGGCCCCATGCGGCGGGTTCTCTCCCAGCAATGACTCTGCTGCTTTCTTACCCTGTATAAAGTCAGCCCTGATGGCATCTGCTGGCTTCAACAGCACAACATCCGAGGAAGTAAGTTGGCGCTGCTCCTCATGCAGCGGCGTTAGGTCATCCAGAATCCAGAAGGCGCGGCCAGCGGTGGCGGCAATTAAATCATTCTGATGCACCTTTAGGTCAAGTATGGGCGTTATGGGCAGGTTCGACTGAAAAGGCTTCCACTTCTCGCCTCCGTTAAACGAAACATACATGCCGGATTCGGTGCCTAAGTATAACAGGTCCTTCCGCTTAGGGTCTTCCCTTACCACCCTTGTAAAATGCTCTGACCGGATGCCGTTTACAATGCGTTTCCAGCTTTTACCGCTATCAGTGGTTTTAAAAACATGCGGCGTAAAATCGTTGGATTTATAATCATTTACAGCCAGGTAAACTGTATTAGGCTCATGCGGCGATACTTCAATGGCATTGATGAGCGTTGTGGAGGTAAGGCCCTTCGGTGTCACCTGTTGCCAGCTTTTTCCGCCATCCTTGGTTACATGCACTAACCCGTCATCAGAGCCAGCCCAAAGTACCTTTGGGTCATGCGGCGACTCTATCAGGTAGTAGATGGTTTGGTAAACTTCACCGCCTGCCCCTTCGTTAGTTATCGGGCCACCGCCATAATCCAGAAACTCCGGTTTGTTGCGCGTCAGGTCCGGGCTGACTTCCTCCCATGATTGACCTCTGTCTTTGGAGCGAAGCACCACATTGCCAGCATGGTAAATCACCGACGGATCGAACTTCGACACGATAATAGGCGCATTCCAGTTGAAGCGATATTTTTGGTCCAGGGGTTTAGAACCAAGTCCTAAGTAAGGGTAAGCCATCACATCCTGTGTGCTTTTGGTCGCGGCGTTCCATTCACTGATGATGCCTTGGTAGCAACCAGCATAGATATAGGCCGGGTCGTCAGGATTAAATGCCACGTAAGCCGACTCGCAGCCGCCTACCGGATAAAAAGCAGACCAAGGTATGCCCGGCCCCGAATAGGCGTTGGGGATCGCTACGGTTGAGTTATCCTGCTGCCCTCCGTAAACGGTATAGGGGAATTTGTTGTCGGCGTTCACGCGGTAGAACTGCGCTGTAGGCTGGTTTTGCTGTGTAGACCAGGTTTCGCCGCTGTTATGCGAGATATTGCCGCCGCCATCGTTGGAGTTTGCCCAGATATGGGGCTGCAAGGGGTTTATCCATACAAAATGGTTATCCCCGTGCGGCGTTTCCAGCTTTGTAAAGTTCTTGCCCCCATCCAACGACTTCAGGAACGGCGCATTCATCACATATACTTTGTTCTCGTCCACGGGGTCAGCAAATACGTGCATGTAATACCATCCACGGGCTCTTAGCACGCGCTCTTTGTTGATGTTTGCCCAGGATTTACCACCATCATCAGACCGGAAAAGTCCGCCTTCTTCAGCCTCTACAATAGCCCAAACCCGCTCCGGGTTGGCCGGTGATACGGCCACTCCTATTTTACCCATCAACTTTGGCAGGCCATTCTCCAGCTTGTTCCAGGTATCGCCGCCATCTGTGGATTTATAGATCGCGCTTCCCGGGCCACCGCTCTCTACTTTCCAAGGGTAGCGGCGATGCTGCCATAAAGCGGCATACAGCACGTTCGGGTTCGTCACATCCATGCTTAGGTCGCTGGCGCCAGTGTTTTCATCCACGTGCAATACCAATTCCCAATTTTTGCCGCCATCTTTTGAGCGATAGATGCCCCGTTCTTTATTAGCGCCATAGGGGCTACCTTGAGCGGCTACGTAAACAATGTCTGCGTTTTTAGGGTCGATCCTCACCCGGGAAATTTGCCTGGTGTTACTAAGGCCCACATTCTTCCAGGTTTGGCCACCATCCGTTGATTTGTAGACGCCATCCCCATGAACTGTCATGACGCCGCGCACGGCAGCTTCGCCGGTGCCTACATACACCACGTTGGGATCACTGTCAGCCACGGCAATGGCTCCAATAGAGCTGGATGTAAAGTAACCATCTGAGATGTTTTTCCATGAGCTTCCAGAGTCAGTTGTTTTCCAGAGTCCGCCGCCGGTATAGCCAGCGTAAAACGTGCTTGGCTTGGTTGGCACACCCGTAATAGCTACTGAGCGGCCACCCCGGTAAGGCCCAATGTTACGCCACTCAAGCGCTTTGTAAAACTCAGGCTCAGCAGCGTCTGTCTTTCCTGCACTAGCCGTAGATTTTTTCTTGCTCCGTTGCGCTTCCACTGTAAGTGGTTGCCAGACCAAGCCTATCAAAAAAATAAGTGTAAGTATACTTTTCATCAGCATTGTCTTTTATGGTGTAGCTATAAGATTTAAATTAACTATGCGTAAGGATAAACATGACCAGAATTGTCGGCAGCATGTTTCTGAGTAGCTACCAGCTTGCTGCTAGCCGGGCCTGGGCACAAAAAAATCGGTGTAGGAAGGCCCTACACCGATTTATACTTGATTACTTATGAAATCTGATGCACGTGCATGCGCTTAGGCAATATGTCGTTTGGCTTGTTCATCACATCCTATCTGTAAGCGTCGTTTTGCACCAGATTGCTGTTCGCATCAATATCAAATGCCGGGATAGGGAAGACCTGTCTGTTTGGGTCTATCAGGTCTACATCCGGACCATTGACACGTGGCACACCTGTGATCTCGCTCAGTGCCTGGCCGGTACGCACCAAGTCAAAGAAGCTGTGACCTTCAAAGGCTAGTTCGAGCTTTCTTTCCTTCCAGATAGCCTCCAGCACTTCCTGCTTACCTGTCAGATCCTTGATAGGGTTTATTCCTGCCCGCTCTCTGATCTTGTTCAAATCCTCCAGGGCGCCGTCAATGTCACCGCTTTCAGCTCTTGCCTCTGCACGGTTCAGGTATACTTCGCCGAGTCTGATAATATGGATATTATCTATCCCTGTGGTATTGCCATACCTTGTCGGGTAATACACGTTCTTACTTTCGTAGTAGCCAAACATCTTCCCGCGCACATCGTTCGGGTTAGCGGTTGCCTCCTCATAAAAATTGGTATGGGCTGCCACATCACCGCGCCCGCCTTTAGAGGACGGGAAATACCAGTTGTTTACTGTGCTCTGGTCTGCGCTGTTAAAGTTGAGCTCGAAAATAGCCTCAGAGGTAAACTTACTAGTAAAGATATTGGCGAAGCTGGGAGATAAAACATACTTACCGTCTGAAATTACGGCATCTGCATAACTTTCGGCCAGCTCTGGCTTATTAACATACAGGTAATATCTGGAGAGTAGTGCCCTCGCCGCTCCTTTTACTGCCTGAGACCTCGTTACCCGATCAGAATTATGATTTTCGGGTAACAGTTCAAGTGCTTTCAGTAAGTCTGCTTCTGCCTGCCCATATGACTCCCCTAGACTTGCTCTGGACGGGAAGAACGATTCATCTACTTTTCTGGATGGCGTAGTAACGATCGGGACACCTAGGGTACCTATAACACCCGGCACACCGCCGTATACTCTTGACAGATCGAAATAAGCCAAACCTCTAACAAAATATGCCTGGCCAAGTATAGAGTTTTGCTCTTCCTGTGGAATATCTGCCAGCGGTGGCACCTGATCAATAATATTGTTGGCAACATTTATTGCGCTGTAAGCTCTGGTCCAGAGGTTACCGTTCTCTAGGTTACTTTTATCGATAAGGTAAGTATCCATTTCCCGGTAAAAATCCCAGGAGCCTATACTTTGTGCTATATCGGATGACACATCCCCCATGATCAGAAAATTACCGCCATAGTAGTTACTGCTCTGTAGCTGATTGTACATTCCTGCCAAAGCAGCCTGTGCTCCTTTTCGGTTAGAGATAGCCGTGTCTTCGGATACTTCAGCCTGTGGCTCTTGGTCCAGCACATCACACGCACTGGTGCTGCCGAACAGACAAGCCAACCCGATCATGTAGGCTACGTTTTTTCTGGAAACCTCCCTAACAAA
Organism: Pontibacter sp. E15-1; assembly: GCF_022601975.1. Taxonomy (GTDB): domain Bacteria; phylum Bacteroidota; class Bacteroidia; order Cytophagales; family Hymenobacteraceae; genus Pontibacter. The sequence continues at coordinate 17,638 of NZ_JAKVIR010000016.1, read as the reverse complement.
TTTATTTTTAAGCTTTCTGGCTGCTCTTGCCATTGATCTGTTTATAGTTGTCTGCATAAAAATAATCCTTAAAAGCTAACATTGAAACCACCCATAAATACACGAGGCTGTGGAAGGCTGAAGAACTCTACGCCTTGTACTAAAGAGTTATCCCCGATACCCGTCAGCTCTGGGTCCAGACCGGTGTAGTTAGTCACAGTAAACACGTTCTGGCCGGTTAAGTAAACACGCGCTGAAGATATGCCCACTTTGCCTAGCAATGTTTGCGGCAACGTATAGCCAAGCGTGATGTTTTTGAGGCGCATGTATGAGCCATCTTCCAAGAAGCGGGAAGGCCGTAGGTTACCTGCATAGTTGGCCGCGGCCATTTTCGGGATCATGGTTTGGTCTCCCGGTTTCTGCCATCTGTCTAGCTGGCTGACATTGAAATTAAAGTCGCGTGTACCGCCGTGCTCATTAAAGAAACGGTTCCAGTTCAACTGGTCGTTTCCGTAAGAGTATTGCAGGAAAAAGGAAAGGTCAATCGCTTTATACTTGAACGTGTTTGTGAATCCCCCAAAGAAATCCGGGTTTGCGTCTCCAACAATTTTGCGGTCTACGTTCGGGTCAAACTCACCGTCTCCATCTATATCTGCGAACTGTATGTCTCCTGTTGCAGGGTCTACACCAGTTTGCTCATGGAAGTAAAAAGAGTACATCGGGTAACCTTCCTGATACCTGAACAGGTCGCGGTTATAGACGTTGAAAGGAGCCGCCAGCTTCGTTACCTTGTTTTTGTTAGAGGCAATGTTGAAGTTGGTATTCCAGGAAAAATTGGGGGTATTGATAATACTAGCGATTACAGCAAACTCAATGCCTTTGTTTTCGAGGCTTCCGAAGTTTTGCACGAGCGAGTTAAAACCTGAAGTTTTGGGAAGCGGTACGGCTAAGAGCAAATCCGATGTTTTCTTCACATAATAATCTGCTACAATATTAACGCGCTCATTAAACATACTAATATCCAAGCCAATATCATATTGTGCCGTTGTTTCCCATTTCAGGTCAGGGTTTGCGAGTTGAGACGGGCTGATACCAGGCAGATCTGCATACGCTGATGAACCCGTCCAGAGCCCCAGTGACTGGAAGTCGTTGATGCCACTTTGGTTACCCGTGATACCATAACTTGCTCTGAGTTTAATGTCGCCAACAAAATCAGGCACTGGCTCAAAGAAGGCTTCTTCCGATATAATCCAGCCTAAGGCCAGGGAAGGGAATGTACCCCATCGATTATCCTTACCGAAACGGGAAGATGCGTCGCGGCGCACATTTAAAGTAGCCAGGTATTTATCCTTGTAATCATAACCGATGCGTGTAAACAGGGAGGCAATTCCCCAGCTTGAGGCGTCAGATCTCGCACGCTGCACTGCGGCTGAAGTAATTTTCCTGAAATCGTTACTTGGAAATTGCTCCCCAATGGCTTCGGTGATAGAGAAGCCTGATTCCTGTAGAGAAGTTCCTAAAAGGACATTAAATGAGTGATCGTTTTTGTCAAACTCATAGCTTAAAACGTTTTCCTGTATCCAGTTCTCGTTTCGTGTTGCCTGAGACAAGCCGTAGCCATTTGAACCTGCTCCGTTGTTTAGCAAAGTATTATCATACAAGTCTTCCTGCACAGAGCTGTTATCTATACTAAAACTGGATCGAAGGCGCAGTCCGTTAGTTATTTCAAGCTCTGCATACAAGCTACCCAGAAAGCGGTTGGTATTCATCTGAATGTCGCTCTCCAACACGGCAGCAATTGGGTTCTCAAAAATGCTGAATTTCGAGTATGACCCGTCTGGCTGATAGTATGGCCGGTTAGATGGAAAGTTGATCGCGCCTGGCATCGCTCCCGAAATGTTATCATCATTTCTCAAGCGGTTACGCTTATTATTGGAATATAAAATGCTCGTGCCAACCTTCAATTTATCCATCGGATAAAAATCAAGATTTATGCGGGCACTGTTTCTTTTGAAATCCGAGCCTACAAGCACCCCCTCCTGATCGAAATGGTTACCAGATACCAGGTAATGCACTTTATCAGAGCCCCCGCTTACCGATAAGTCGAAGTTAGAAATGCTTGCCGATCTGAAGATTGGATCAGACCAATCCGTTGAAATAGCTGCATCCGGGTTTGCATAAGGCGCAGGTTTGCCATTGTTTACAAACGCTTCGTTGATGAGGCGTTCATAGGTAGGGCCATCCACCACATCGGGTTTTCTCGGGGCGTTCTGTACACCGTAGTAGACCCCCAGGCTAACTTTTGCTTTGCCGCTGCTCCCGCGTTTGGTGGTAATGAGCACCACACCGTTTGCAGCTCTGGCACCGTATATGGCAGTGGCCGAGGCATCCTTCAAAATCTCCATCGACTCAATATCGGCAGGGTTAATATCGGCAATAGGGCTTGTCGTGCCGCCCCCAAGATCTACACCAGATAAGTTGTTGGCCTGAATCGGAATACCATCCACCACATAGAGCGGGTCGCTGGAACCGTTGATCGAAGATGAGCCGCGCACGCGCACGAACACGCCACCTCCCGGTGTACCCGAGTTGGCAGACACATTGACGCCCGCTGCACGTCCTTGCAAAAGCTGGTCGCTGCTGGCAGCAGGCAGGTTCGCGATTTCCTCAGAGCTAACCGAGGTTTGCGCACTTGTGAGGGTTTTGCGATCCTGCTCTCCATACCCTGTAACCACAATCTCTTTAAGCAGCTTCACGTCTGAAGACAGACGCACGTTAATAACGCTTTGGCTGCCGATTTCAACCTCTTTCGACTGGAAACCGATGTAGCGAAAAATTAGCGTTCCTGCTTTATCAGGTACGTTTAGTTGGTAAGATCCATCTATGCCTGTGGTTACACCGGTAGTGGTACCTTTCAGAATTACGCTAACACCAGGAAGGTCAGACCCGTCTGCTTCGGAGGTTACTTTACCCGAAACGGTGCGCCCCTGCGCCAGAGCAACATGCAGGCAGGGTGCGGATAGGGTTAAAAATAAAATCAGTAAAAAGTGTTTCATAAGTAAATCATTTACTTGTTATATAAAATCAATTAAGCTCCGTTGAAAAAGGATATAACACAAAACCACATCACCAAAAGGCACAGCTTCGCCTATAGCGCATCCTTTTAAAAATGCAATTTATAAGTACTATAACAGGTTTAAAAAAGAAAAATAATTTCAGAATTTTGTGGCTTCTACCCGTTGCGCTTGAAAGAAGCACAGCTACACAACCAGCATTAAATCAATTGTATGCGAAAAAAAAGAAATGTAGCCAGCTTTTGATAAGGCGCATACACCTAGCCGTAAGGAAACGCTGGCAAGCACTGTTATGTAACTGAAAAAAACCCGGAAAGCGGGATGAATGCGTTAAATAAACAGTATAAAACTAAAAGAACTTTGGCAACAGGCTTGAAGCAGGTTCAAATATCAAGAATGGGGCCTTACACCTATTCCAAAGTAATATTTTGAAATAGGGCACGGTATTTTTTAAACTGCTGCTCCCCTTTCCTCACCGATTTACTAGGCTTACAGTTGTAAGTATATTTCTTATTTTTCATCAAACCAACATTTTAACAAACAAATTTTAAGCCTGACGGCCACTGCGATAATACTTCAACAACTTCAGCGAGATTCTTATACAATATTTTCTGTGGCAACATGCTTGTCCAAACACCCGAAAAACCCGCAATTCAATAGCTGAACACCATTTTCCTATTCCTTATACTATTTCTGTATTCCCAAAATGTATATTACATGTTAATAGAAACTGTACAAATCCACTGACACAATTTGCAAATATTCATATTTGAATAGTTGCAAAAACAAGTTATTATACCTAACTCATACATTGCTATAGTTATAACAACATCCGCCAGGCCAAAGCTTACACCACCAGTGCTAGCACAACATAAAAAAACTAAACTTTTTATAAACTATAAACTTCAGATATGATCACAGCTTTACGTTCGGCGCTTAAGCCCCGACAGCTTATGATTGCTACAGCTTTAGCGCTTATCGTTGCCAGCCAGCCGGCAGAGGCTCAAAAGAGATCCAAAGACCGGAAGTCTGACAAAGCCACTTTCCCACAGGAACTTTATGATGGATTGAACTGGCGCTCTATTGGCCCCTATAGAGGTGGCCGCATGAGCAGCGTAACCGGTGTGCCCGGCCACCCTAACCTATACTATGGTGGCGCAACCGGAGGCGGCGTTTGGCGCACCATGGATGGCGGCTCTACTTGGGAGAATATTTCGGACGGTTACTTTGGTGGCTCCATAGGGGCTATTGCCGTGAGCGAGGCCGACCCCAACGTAATTTATGTAGGTGAGGGTGAGCAAACCGTTCGGGGTAACGTCTCATCGGGGTTTGGCCTTTGGAAATCGGTGGATGCCGGTAAAACCTGGCAACACATTGGCCTTAAAGACACCAGGCACATCGGCCGCATCCGCATACACCCTGACAATCCGGACATAGTATACGTAGCCGCAATGGGCGACCTCTATAAGCCTACCGAAGAGCGCGGGGTATTCAAGAGTACTGACGGCGGCAAAACCTGGCGAAAAACACTCTTTGCCAACAAAGATGCAGGAGCCGTTGACCTTATCATAGACCCATCCAACGCCAGGAACCTGTACGCGACCACCTGGAACGTACGGCGCACACCCTATAGCTTCTCCTCGGGTGGCCCCGGCTCTGGAATATGGAAAAGCACAGACAGCGGCGAGACGTGGAAAGAACTATCTAATAACGAAGGTCTTCCCAAAGGAACACTTGGTATTATTGGCGTTACAGTTTCTCCGGTTAACCCGCGTAGGGTGTTTGCCATGGTAGAGGCTGAAGAAGGCGGACTTTTCCGGTCGGATGATGCAGGCGAGACCTGGCAAAAGGTGAATGATGACCGCAACCTGCGCCAACGGGCCTGGTACTATACGCGCATCTACGCCGACCCTAAAAACGAGGATCAGGTATATGTGATGAACGTATCATACCACCGCAGCAAGGATGGTGGCAAAACATTCGAAAGCTTTAACGCACCGCACGGCGACCACCACGACCTCTGGATTGCCCCTGAAAATCCGCAGCGCATGGTCATTGCCGACGACGGAGGCGCACAGGTATCCACGGACGGTGGAGAAAACTGGACAACCATGATGAACCAGCCAACAGCCCAGTTTTACCGCGTTACCACCGATAACCACTTCCCATACCGTATTTATGGGGCGCAGCAGGATAACTCAACCATCCGTATTTCGCATCGTTCCAGCGGCAACGCCATTACCGAAAACGATTGGGAGGAGACAGCTGGTGCCGAAAGTGCCCACCTGGCTGTAAGCCCTGAAAACCCGGATATTGTGTTTGGTGGTAACTATGGCGGCTTCTTGGAGATGGTGAACCACGAAAACGGGCAGCAGCGCGTTGTAAACGTATGGCCCGACAACCCAATGGGGGCCGGGGCAGAAAGCATGAAGTACAGGTTTCAGTGGAACTTCCCGATTACATACTCGCCCCACAACTCTAAAAAGCTGTACGCGGCCTCTAACCACCTGCACTACACCACTGACAATGGCCAGTCTTGGGAAACGATCAGCCCGGACCTGACCCGTAACGATGCCTCTAAACTTGGCACTTCAGGTGGGCCCATCACGCAGGATAACACCAGCGTGGAATATTACGGCACTATCTTCGCCATCAATGAGTCACCGGTGGAAGAAGGCGTGATCTGGACGGGCTCTGACGACGGCCTCCTCCACCTTACCCGCGACGGTGGCAAAAACTGGACGAACATAACGCCAAAAGGCATGCCGGAGTGGATGATGATCAATAGCATTGACGTGCACCCAAGTATAAAAGGCACTGCCTATGTGGCTGGCACCAAGTATAAAACTGGCGACTTTAGCCCCTACTTGTACAAAACCTCAGACTACGGTAAAAGCTGGACCAAGATAACGGATGGCATCCCGAGCACGCACTTCACCCGGGTGGTTCGCCTGGACCCTAAACGCGCTGGATTACTGTATGCAGGCACCGAGTATGGTATGTATGTGTCATTTGACGACGGAGGCAACTGGCAGCCATTCCAGCAAAACCTGCCGGTTGTGCCGATCACGGACCTGACCATCAAAAACGACAACCTGATTGCCGCCACGCAAGGCCGTAGCTTCTGGATTGTAGATGACCTGACGCCGCTGCACCAACTGAACAAAGAAGTTGCAAACAGCAAGTTCCACCTTTACAAGCCAATGGACTCCTACAAGATGAATGGCGGCAGCCGCGAAGAGAGCAAAACCACCGGTCAAAACCACCCGGGTGGTGTGATGGTGCACTACTACCTGCCTGCCAAGCCAGACTCAGCCAATGTGGTGAAACTGGAGATCTTGGACCAGAGCGGTAAGCTTATCAGCAGTTACGCGACTGATGCTAAAGAAAAAAAGGAGAAGCTGGAAGTAAAAAAAGGGCTCAACCGCTTTGTTTGGGATATGCATTACCTGCCCGCTAGCAGCTTTGACGGCATGATCCTTTGGGGAGCGCGAAGCAACTTAGCACCTAAAGCAATACCTGGTACGTACAAAGCCAGGCTGACTGTCGGGGGCGAGAGCCAGGAAACTGCCTTTACGATACTGAAAGACCCACGCTCTAACGCAACGCCAGAAGACCTGCAGGCCCAATTCGCATTTATGCGGGATGTGCGCGATAAACTGAGTGAAACGCATGATGCCATCAAGGAGATCAGAGCAATCCGGGCACAGCTGAACACCCTGAACAGTAACCTGAAAGGCCAGGACGCTTATGCTGACGTGGTGGAATCGGCCAAAGCGATTGATAAGAAAATAACCGCCATCGAGGAAACGCTGTACCAGACTAAAAACCGCAGCAACCAGGACCCTCTGAATTTCCCAATCCGGTTGAACAACAAATTGGCAAACCTGGCCACGCAGGTAGGCTCCGGCGATTTTGCGCCAACCAAGCAGGCCCATGAGTTTAAGCAGGAGGTAACAGCTAAAATTAATGAGCAGCTGACTGCCTTTAAGCAAGTAAAAGCCCAGGATGTTCCGGCCCTGAACAAGCTGGTGAAAGAAAAGGGTGTGAACGCGATCAGTCTTGATAAAGAAAACGCCCAAAGCAAGGCAACCTCTTCTATAGAGTAGTTTTGAGCAGCGCGCTTTAATGTGGCGTATCTGTATAAGCAGCATCTCTCAGCAGGATTTTATGGCTGGGGGATGCTTTTACTTTTGACAACAATGTGCCAACCAAAAATTCAGTAAGTATAAAAGCATACCTTAAGTCCAACAGGCAGCAATTGCAAAACGCCACAAGCTGATTTAAATTACACATTAAGCATCTCTGCAACGAACATACATTTAAAGATATCATACTTGAGTACCACCCAAGCACATAAAACAAAGATAAAACAGCTTACAGGTATACTTCGCTCGTACCGGGTATACCATCGTTACCTGGGAATTGGCCTCGGTGTTTTTTTGATTATAAGCAGCTTTACCGGCTTTTTGCTGGGCTGGAAAAAGGACATTGACCTGCTACAGCCACCAACCCAAAAAGGCATAACTACTGATTTACGCCAGTGGATTTCGCTGGCCGAGATGGCTACTATCGCTCAGGCTGCCCTGGATTCTGCACAGCAGCTCCCAGACACCCGCATAGACCGCCTGGAAGCCCGGCCCGACAAAGGCATCGTGAAAGTGCTTTTTGCAGAAGGCTACTGGGAAGTGCAATTGGACGCCAGCACAGGAAACGTGCTCTCCGTGGCCCGCCGTCACTCCGACTGGATAGAACAACTGCACGACGGCTCCATCATCAGCGATGGGTTTAAACTGGTAAGTATGAATTTGCTGGGCCTTGGCTTGCTGGCACTGGCCATTTCCGGGTTCATACTTTGGCTGTTCCCCAGAAAGGTCAGGCAACTCAAAAAATAAGGAACAACACGCTATTCACATGCATGCCTAAAATTGTCTCCATTTTTTTTCTGGTAGTCTTTTGCCTGCCTGTGAGCAGCCTTTACTTTTCTTTGAAGGTGCAGCAGCGGTATATACAGCAGGAAAAGCAGGGGCGGATTGAAGCAGGGGTTAACGAAGAACTGTTGGTTTTACTGAAAATACCACGAGCCCTGGAAGACAACCCAGGCACTGAATTCAGACGCATGCATGCCCGCGAATTCAGGTATAAAGGCAATATGTATGATGTCGTGCGACAGGAGGTTCACGGCGACACCACCTGGTACTGGTGCGTTTCGGATGAAGAGGAAACCAGGCTGATGGCTACACTTGACAGACTGGCTGGCAACGCAGCGGAAACAGCCAAAACCCCGCAGGCTAGCCATGAGCTCTTTAAGCACTTGCTGAAAACCCCTTTTTTGGCCTCTAGCCCTAGCAAAACCCATGTGGCTGCACTACCCGCACCAAGGCCAAAGACGTACACTTTCTGCCATCCTTTATGTAGGGCGAAAACACCCCCTACCCCACCTCCCGAGTCTAATACAGTTACATCGTTGTTGTAAAAAACAGAAACAGGCGCATGCTCATCTACGCTGCTGGCGCAGCTATGCCCTGAAACGGATAACTTAAATACGCAATCAGCATGAAGATATTTTTATACATAGGCGTGTTACTCTTGCTAGCTACTGCCTCGCGTGCGCAAACAGTAACCATAAAAGACCAGGTAACGCACCTTCCACTGGAAGCGGTACTGGTATACAGTAACTCAGAAGAGGCTATACTTACCAATGGCCAGGGCCAGGCTGATATTAGTGCCCTGCGGGGTGCCGCACGTATTACTGTGCGCAGCATTGGATACAAAAGCGTTTCGCTAAGCTTTGCCGAGCTCGAAAACATCAAGTTTCAGGTACTGCTCCCCGAAGACAATGTATCGCTGAATGCAGTGGTGATTTCGGCATCCCGCTGGAAACAGGAGAAAAGAGAAGTGCCCGGTAAGGTGAGTACTATTAGCCCGGCTGAGGTTTTGTTGCAAAACCCGCAAACAGCTGCCGACATGCTCGGAGCCAGTGGGGAGGTATACATCCAGAAAAGCCAACTGGGCGGCGGCAGCCCGATGATCCGCGGTTTTGCCACGAACCGCGTACTGCTGGCTGTAGATGGCGTCCGGATGAACACGGCCATTTTCAGAAGCGGCAACCTACAAAACGTCATCTCCCTGGACCCCTTTGCCCTTGACAGAACCGAAGTGCTGTTTGGACCGGGCTCTGTAAGTTATGGCAGTGACGCCATTGGCGGGGTTATGAGCTTTTATACGTTATCGCCGCAACGGGCAACCACGGGCGAGGCAATTGTAAAAGGCAGTGCCGTTAGCCGCTGGTCATCGGCTAACAACGAGAAGACTGGCCACGTTGATTTCTCCGTTGGGTTAAGAAAATGGGCTTTCTTAACCAGCGCCACCTACAGCGATTTCAATGACCTGACCATGGGAGCCAACGGCCCCGAAGAGTACCTGCGCCCGGAGTATGCCAGAACGGTAAATGGCACCGATGAGGTATTAGACAACCCGGACCCGCGAGAGCAGGTGTACTCGGGGTATAGCCAGCTGAACCTGATGCAGAAAGTAAGATTTAGCCCCACGGAGCATTGGGACATAAACTATGGCTTCCATTACTCCACCACTTCTGATTACCCAAGGTATGACCGCCTGATACGTTATCGCAAAGGTACGCTGCGCTCAGCGGAGTGGTATTACGGGCCACAGGAATGGATGATGAATCACCTTAAGATTGGCCATGAGGCGGGTAGTAAACTATACGACAAGCTAAGTATAAACCTGGCACACCAGTTTTTTGAAGAAAGCCGCCACGACCGTGACCTGGGCAAAACCACCAGGTATAACCGCACTGAAAAAGTGCATGCATGGTCCGCCAACCTGGATTTTGAAAAGCAGCTTTCCGAAAGGCATGTGCTCTTATATGGCGCCGAGGCCGTTTATAACACCGTAAGCTCAACGGGTACGGATGAGAACGTGCTCAGCGGACAGAAAGTGCCGGGCCCGGCACGCTACCCAGATGGCTCCGACTGGAGCTCCTACGCAGCTTTTGCCACCTATCAGTTTAAAGCAACCGAAAAGCTTAGCCTGCAAACCGGAGCCAGGTACAACCACTTTATACTTCATGCCGCATTCGATAACACGTTTTACCCCTTCCCCTTTTCTAAAGCAGAAATAAACGCCGGGGCACTCACAGGCAGTGCAGGTTTGGTATATTACCCTGCGCCTTCGTGGCAACTCAGCACCAACATGTCTACCGGTTTTCGCTCCCCGAACATCGACGACATCGGGAAAGTGTTTGACTCCGCCCCGGGCAGCGTGCTAGTTCCAAATCCAGACCTAAAGTCAGAGTATGCTTACAATGTTGACTTTGGCATGGCGAAAACGTTCGGAAGTTTTTTAAAGGTGGATGCATCAGCATTTTATACTTACCTGAACAATGCCCTGGTACGGCGCAACTTTTTGCTAAACGGCCAGGATAGTATTACTTATGAGGGCGAACGGAGTCAGGTGCAAGCACTACAAAACGCTGCAAACGCGAAAGTATGGGGCGTTCAGGCAAGAGTTGAGCTTACTAGCCATTGCGGTCTTGGGCTTTCCTCAAGGTTTAACTACCAAAAAGGCGAAGAAGAGCTTGAGAATGGCAGCACAGCCCCTTTACGCCATGCAGCCCCATGGTTCGGAGCCACACACCTTACCTATAGTATAAACCGGTTCAAGGCAGATGCATATGCTCTATTCAACGGCGAAATAACCAATGCAAATCTGGCCCCAGAGGAGCAGGACAAGGATTACATGTATGCCATCGATGAAAACGGCCAACCCTACTCCCCCTCTTGGGTAACCTTAAACTTTAAGGCGCTTTACAAAATATCAGACCATTTATTGGCAAGTGCCGGCCTCGAAAATATTACCAACCAGCGCTACAAGCCATATTCTTCTGGCATTGTAGCGCCAGGCAGAAACTTTATACTCTCCCTAAGGGCCAGTTTTTAAACCAAATGCCCCGTGTTTACCATACATGTGGTAGATGCGGGGCATTGTTAAAGTAGGGACAAAGTAAAGGTTATATAGAACAGGTTAAACGCATCAAAATTTGATGTTTTGGATCATGGTTAGCAGATACTGATCATTCCATCCTGCCATTTTCCTTCTGCTCTTGATGCTTTCTTTGTCCTTTTGCTGGTTAAGCACCTGCAGGGCCATCTTCCTCAGGGTCGCCGTGTTATCTGCCCCGTTGCCTTTGCGGGTGCGGCATCTGTCCTCGGCGAAGTAGACGTCCAGCATCCAGTGGAGCTTGTTCTCGATGCCCCAGTGGTTGCGCACCAGCCGGTTGAAGGTCTGTGCATCAGCCTCCAGGCTGCTCAGGTAGAAGCGGGTCTGCTCGGTAAGCTGCCCCTGCTTCTCCCTGCCTGCCTCCACCATCACCACCCTGCTGATGGCTGGCCAACCATCCAGGCCGTCAAGCAGCGCCAGGTCCCCGCACACGTAGCTTCTCTATCCGGCCGCTGCCGAAGTCAAGCCACTCGTCCTTGGGCAGCTGCCCCTTTCGCCGCAGCATGTGCTCGCTGACCTGCTTATAAAGCCCCTTGTTGTTCTTCTTGAGCGCCAGCAGGTAGTCCCCGCATCCGCTGTTACCTGCTCGGCCACGGTGCTGTGGCAGGCCATGGCGTCAATGCTCACCACCGCCCCTTTTAGCTCCAGCCCTTCGAGCAGCTCGGGAATGGCTGTTTTCTCGTTGCTCTTCCCCTCCACCCGCTGCTGGCCCAGCACCAGGCGCTGCTCCTGGGCCCAGGCGCTCACCAGGCAGATGCCGCTGTTGCGCTTGCCCGGGGTGGCCGTGGCCCGAAGCACTTTGCCGTCTACAGCGATCTGGTAGTGCTCCACCACGCCCAGCAGCTCCCCCGACCAGTTGTAGAGGCTCTGGGCAAACTTGTCCTTGTACAGCCTGCTGAAGGCCCTGTTGATCGTGTCATGGGAGGGGATGCCATGGGGAAGGTGCAGGAACCGGCGGAGAAACGCCTCCTTCTGCCTCCCGTAGGTGGCGATGTCCTCAAAGTCCTCCGCACCGCACAAAACGGCGCATAAGCTCAGCATCAGAATATCACTCCGCTTGTGCAGCTTGCTGCGCTCTATCCGAAAATCAGGCACTCCTGCAAAAAAGTGTTGCCATTCCATCGCAGCTCAACAACGCCCTTCTTGCTTTTGATCCAAAAAAAGGAAATTTGATGCGTTTAATCTGCATTTGAACGTATCAAAACTCGAAAAGACATTTTTTATCCTCATGGGCTTATCCACTGTAGATTAGTAATTACATCTCCAAACAGGAAAGGAAATATGCAGTCTGCAATTAGATACCCCAAGCTGGCCTAAACCCTTAACAGCCTGACTACCTCAGAAACCGACAAACTCGGATCAAAAAAACAGACCTTAAACGTTGTGTATCAACAAGAACGGGCATACCTTCAAATGCTGCCGTTGGCGAAACAACTCCGGAAAGCGTTTTGACGTGTGCAAGGAGGATTACGTTAGTATAAGCCTATTGAAGACAGGAAGAAGACTATACCTTTATAAAAATAGCCTGCAGGCAAACTGGGAATAAAACCATAACCTGAGAGCCCATTCTTTCTCTTTCCTGAAGCAAGAAGGATTTTAACTACTGTATAGAACGCGTAGCGCCATAGCAGTCCTTGGCGCTTTGCCATATTCAAATACATAAAATCACAAAACAAGCTATCTATGGAAAAGAAAGTAGGTGTAGGCCTGATCGGGTCACGGTTTATCTCCACAATACATGCTGAAGCGCTAAAGAAAGTGGCAGACGCTGAAGTACTGGCCGTCATGTCGCCCACTGCGGGAAACGCCAAAAGCTTTGCGGAAAAGTTCAACATCCCGAATTACTTTACCGATCTGGATGAAATGTTACAAATGGACGCGTTGGATATGATCGTTATCGGGGCTCCGAATTACCTCCACTGCGATATAACCCTGAAGATAGCCGAGGCTGGCAAACATATCGTGGTGGAGAAACCCCTATCTATGAATCTGGAGGAGGCCGACCGGATGATAGCGGCCTGTCACAAGGCAAATGTCAAACTGATGTATGCCGAAGAGCTTTGCTTTACCCCCAAATATGTGCGTTTGAAAGGCCTCTTAGACGAAGGCGCTCTGGGCAGACCCGTCCTGTTCAAGCAATCCGAAAAACACGATGGCCCGCATGCGGATCATTTCTGGGATGTTGAAAGATCAGGGGGCGGCGTTACCATGGACATGGGTTGCCACGGCATCCAGTTCTTCCGTTGGTTACATCCGGGCGTGCCTATCAAGTCGGTTTACGCGCATATGAGCACATCCGTGCATCAGGGCAAAACCAAAGGAGACGATAACGCCATCGTGATTCTGGAGTTTGAGGACGGTGTGGTGGCCATGATGGAGGAAAGCTGGACCAAGCTGGGCGGCATGGACGACAGGGCAGAGATACATGGCTCAGAGGGCGTAGCCTATGCCGATGTGCTCCAGGGCAATTCCATTCAAACGTATAGCACGAAGGGCGTAGGGTACGCCGTAGAAAAAGCAGGAAGCACCGTAGGGTGGAGCTATACTATGTATGAGGAAATCTGGAACTATGGTTTCCCGCAGGAGTTTGAGCACTTTGTGGATTGTGTGAAAAACGATACGCAACCGCTGGTGACCGGAGAAGACGGCAAAGCCGTGCTGGAGGTAATATTTGCAGCCTACGAATCGGCCGGAACCGGGAAAAAAATAGCGCTGCCCTTTAAGACGGATGCTGAAAAGCCTATCAGGCTCTGGAAAAAATAAGGCATCAGGACCAACCGCCGTGCCAACACGATAGTGGGAGGCACACCTGTTTGGGCAAAATCCTTTCTGCCCCTCTGTATGGCGCAGGAGCAGAAAGGATTTCAACTTCCAAGATCACTTCTTCATATACTGCGTAGCCAAGCCAAATGAACATCCAATATTTTAAAGACTATGAAGCCATGAGCCTGCAGGCAGCTCAAACCGTTTATGCTTCCATTCAAGCCAGGCCCAACCTCCTGCTTTGTGCAGCCACAGGCAACTCGCCTACCGGCCTTTACCGGCAACTTCAGCAGTACCATATAAAAAGGGCCGAAGACTTTAAAAGCCTGCGTGTCATAAAGCTTGATGAGTGGGGCGGCTTGTATGCGGAGCACCCTGCCACTTGCGAATACTACTTACAAAAGCACATAGTGCAGCCATTGGGTATTGATAATGGGAGGTATTTCGGTTTTGATGCCAACACACAGCATCCTGAAGAAGAGTGCAAACGCGTGCAGGCAGCACTAGCTGCGCAATCCCCCATCGACATCTGCATTTTAGGGATGGGCGTGAACGCGCACCTTGGCCTGAATGAACCTGCTGAACATTTGGTGGCGCACTGCCATATTGCGACACTTGCTCCCAGCACATTAGACCATACCATGGTAGCTGGCTTGGAAACAAAGCCAAGCTATGGGCTTACGTTAGGGATACAAGATATCTTGTCTGCCAAACACATCATACTCCTGGTCTCAGGGCCGGGCAAGCAAAAGGCTACACAGGAGCTGCTTTCAGGAAAGATCACGAACGATTATCCTGCCACCCACCTTTGGGCACATCAACACGTTGACTGCATGATCGTTGGTTAATATTTATACCCCACAGGCTTTTCAGATAGGCCTGTCTTTGGAATTATAAAACTGCCTTGTAAGCATTGGGATTTTTCCTAGCTGCAGGCAAAGGGTCGGGTTACCGTGTGTATACTCCTGCATTGCCGGTTTTGGCATTCCTCCATCTATTCCAACAGGGCTAAGGCGATTCAGCTACGAGGTAACTGCACGCTTAGGGGCTGCAAAGGGAGTGTAACCCGTGTTACAGCGCATGCAGGCGCTGTGTTTTCAATCAGCCAAAACAATAAGGTTGCCTTGTAGGCGAGGCAATCCAAAACAATTCCCATAGAATGTCAGATGCTTATTCTATTGTGGTCATCTCCGGGACGGGTTAAATTTTCGCTTTGTCCATTTCCATTGAGTCGGCAGTTGGCTCAAGCACCCCCTCAAATTCACCTGCCACTATATCATTCTTACTCAACCAATAATCGGATGTTAAGACGTTGTACTCGCTGTTGCTGACAGGTTCCAGCTGCCATAAAATATTTTCTGCTTCCGGGAAAGATTCGTTACCGGCCATCTGGTCGCTGAAAAGCCGCTTGATCAGGTTGCTGTCAGCAAGTCCTTTATCCAGTAAGTGCAGTATATCCTCTTTCGTGAAATCGCGCTCTTCCGCTTGGTCTAAGGGAGTAACGGAGAGGTTTATTTGCGTGGCTTTGGCGTTAGGGAATTTGCCATTGAAGGCTTTGTGCAAAAGCTGGTTGATGTGGAACAACGGGGCGTGCAAACTGATATCGGGGTATTCTTCCGAAATCTTGTCAAGCAGCATATCATTGGAGATCTGACTTATTTGTCCCTCGTTGAATTTGTCAGCAAGCTTATACTCCAGAACGATTGCGGCTGCTTCATTGGGTTCATAATCGGTAATAGCCATCAAAAGCAATTCTTCCAAGTTAGCTTTGGCTGCGTTTTCGGCATCCGGGTAATTGAATTTCAAAAGTAAATTTACGTAGTCCTCGCTTGACCAATATTCCGAGACGGCTTCTACGGTGTTTGCGCTGTTGATTGTTATAGTATAGTTCATGGAGTAAATTATTCAGAAGGCAAGTACTGCGGGAGGGACTCAGGACTATAGTGCGGGTAAAGCAAACAGCCTGCATGATAGGCCCTTACTTGTGTGGGCAGGTATAAAACCATGGAAATCCCTGCGCAGTTTACCTGATTGGTGACACTTGAAAAGAAAGCCGCTTCAACTATTTTGAGTCAGCTCTCTTTTTAAGAAGTTTAGCGGTTACTTAAATTTTTGGTCAATATACTCCACCAGTTTTTCGTCGCTCATTCTAAGCGAAGTACTGTCGGTGGCCACCGTGTTTTTAAACTGGGCGGTTTGCGCCAAAAAATGCATAAATTGTTCCTGAGAAATACCCGTGCCGGTTACGTGTACTTCCTCAGCGTTCTGCATGTGCGTGGTTATCTCTTTAAAAAATTTCTGCTGCAAGGTCTGTTCAGCGTTGTTTGCGGCGTTTTCGTTCGAGTTGCTTCCCGGGCCATCGTTCTTAGCCTCAGCCAAAATAACGAAATCGCCACTGTCGGCTAATTCTCTGCCTACGACCGTGGCATGGGTAGAATCCAGCCACACGCCGAATTGCTTTTTGGTTTTCTCTGACATTTGTTTTTTAATACGTATACTCCGCTTAACGTGTAACTCACAGAAACAAACGGAAGCGCCTACCTTTATTTTGCCAATAAGGATAACGATTTTTATATATAGCAGAAGACTTTTCGGTGATCAGTGCCATGGCGATCTATGTGCCATCGTGGTACACATTCCTTATCTCATGTACTATGATGGTACACGTACTATGTTTATGTACCTTTTTGCATACTTTTGTCCCACAATAAAGCCCTTGTATAGCCATAGCACCGGGTAAATCCTTTAATGATTCTCCTCTACTGCCCCCTCCTTCTGTGAGGATAGAGTCTGAAGAAGCATCGGACGCCATTGCAGTTTCGGAGCCGGGATTGGGTTGGGATATAGATGCATCGTCGCAAAAAGTGCCGGGGACTTAGAAGACCAAGGTGAAGTGGCGTTCAACTTACTCCTGAGGTTTGGGTATTGATTCTAAAGCAACTGTTAATCTGTGAGAAGATCCTTCCTGTCAAGTATTCCTTCCGTAAAGTTGCCGCTCTACTACTCGTGATGGTTTCCACAATGGGCTGCATTCCCTCCACCAGATACATATCCTCCATTGGAGGGTGCCCCGTAGCCTTGGTGTCAGGAGAGAAAGTGCTCATGGGTGAGCCTGTGGGCGTATCGGCCAACCAGTCTTATGAACTGTATCAAAAGCTTGAACCTCAGGTCAGGGAGGCTGGGCTGCAGCCAGCCTATGCTGTGGAGCAGGATATGTACCTGCGGATGTACGGTATAAGACCCGAGGTAGCTACTGATCCAAGTAGCCTGGCCAAGATGCAGCAGATGGGCTATGCCTATTATTTTGAATTAACCGTCGGTAGCTTAGCGGAAGGAATGGCCTATGCTTCCAACACTGCCGATGAAATCAGGCAGATGAAGCAATATAATAGCACGCAAGACCGCGAAGAGACCAAGGCTACAGTGCGGTTTAAGCTTTACTCCACCCAGACAAGAAAACTTGTCTATACCCTCTCTGCCACGACTGAAATGACTGGAATATCATTGCCAAACAAGGATCAAGAGGATGGCTACCGCGGCAGGACGACTATCAATGCCTCCACTGTTTCTATGGCAGTGGATAAGGCTCTGAAGAAAGGCGCCAAAAGACTACTTGAGAATTGTAATTGTTGCCAAGATTCTCCCTAATGGAACTCTTTGAGTTTATATATAAAAGGGCCAATGATTAATGTTTTGTTATGTAGCGCCGGTTTCCGGAAAGTAAGGGAGTGTAATTTAAACTGTGTCATTTCATTATTTCAATTTACTGGCCCTGTTGGTGTACTGGTGTGAATCCTTAC
>NZ_JAKVIR010000015.1 GCF_022601975.1 Pontibacter sp. E15-1 | reverse complement strand
GGGAGCGCCGATGGTACTGGGGTCACACCCGGGAGAGTAGGTGGCCGCCAACCCCACCACGGGCGGGGCAGCATCCACACAAGGACGCTGCCCCGCCCTTTTTTTGTGCCCGCCCGGGCGGGGAGCTACAAGGAGGCAGTATAGAACAGGAAAGCCGCAGTCACTGATAAGGTGGCTGCGGCTTTTCCTTTATGGGTATACTGTGGTCCCAGAGATTTTCGCAGCTAGGCCAGCTTACTTAAAAGAAATAAAAAGCTAACTAGCCCTGACCCCAAAGGTAGAGCTGTTTTATTCTAATACTATTATCAATCGATTGGTTCGCATAGATCTGCTCTATGGCGTCCCGAAAGCTTTCGGGGTGCCTTCCCGTGCAATGCATCCCACCTGCCGCACATTATATGGAAGCACAAGCGGACGCTTACGCCAGTGTTTACAGTTTCCAAATTCACGAAATGAAAAAACTCCAGTACACAGAATCCATTCGATAATGGTATAATATTGCCATTGCTCGCGTGTAAAAGGAATAATTTGGCCTCTGGCGCAGTTGAGTTACAAACGCGACATTATTTTTAGACACCCCGAAAGCTTTCGGGGCGCCAGTAAAGTCTTGCGTTAGAAAAAATAGAGGATAAAGAGGCCCTGCTCCAGGAGGGCAATCTTATAATTTGAAATGGAAGGTTATACCAGATAGTCAACAGATAGGGCATGTGGTATAGGAAGCAGCTTTATTTCTGCAATTCAAGTTGTTCGCAAACAGGTATAAAGAGAAAGGCCCTGGATGCAGCTGCATCCAGGGCCTTTCTCTTTAAATTTGTTCTGAATTTATGCTTTTCGGCCAGCCACAGCAACGAAAAGATCCTCTGGCTGGAGATAGCGTTGTGCCAGGGCTTTTAGCTCCGGAGCAGTGGTTGTGCGAATGGTTGTGACGAAGTCATTGTAATGGTTTTGCGGAAGGTCATATAGCACGATCTTCTTGTAGCGGTCACACTGATCGAAGATCGTGTTGATGTCGTTCAGGAACTTGCCCAGCATATAGTTTTTCACGGTTTGGAGTTCATCTTCCGGCACTTCCTCCTGCTGCAACAGCGTGATCTCTTTGATAATCTCCTCAATCGTCTTGTCCGTTACGGCGTAATTCACGTCAGTGCCGATGTAGAACATACTGTCCTGCTCTTTCGGGGAAATGACAGAGTAGATGCCATAGGTATAGCCTTTATCTTCCCGAATGTTGCGCATAAGCCTTGAGCCAAAGTAGCCACCGAGTATCTCATTGAGCACGGCAAGCTGCAAATAGTCTTTGTCTGTGATCAGTGGAAACCTGCGTCCCATCCTAATTGAAGACTGTAGACTATTCTCTACCAGCACCAAACTCGATTTTTTGCCTGTGTCAGGATGTATGGCGATCTCCTTTTGAGCACTTGTGTGCGATGCTTTCGAGGGCTGCAATTGCAACTGCTGAATCTCATGCTCCAGATAGCGTTGCGTTTGTTCATTGATGTCGCCACACGCCAACACCTCTAACTCCTGGGTCAGGAACCTGCTTTTATAAAACTGGTGTAAATCCTCCTTCGTAAGTGGCTCCAAGGCTTCTTCATCAAACCCAAACACATAGGGATGCTGCTCTCCGAAAACATGTTCTGTGAAACTGTGGGTGGCAAGGTAGCTGGTTTTCTGCCGTTGTACTTTTATGTTCTGGGTAGTGCGCTGCTTCAGGAGTTTGTATTCTTCCTCCGGGAAAACCGGGTTTTGTAGGACATCTAGAACGAGGGGAAGTAGTTCCTCTACGTATTTTGAAAGGCAGTACAGCGTGAACTCCGTTCGGTCGTAGCCGTGGCTATTTTCAAAAGAAGCACCGTAAAAGGCAATTTTGTCTGCTATTTGTTTCGCCGTATGATTCAGTGTGCCCTCTAGCAGCATTCTCACAGCCAGGTCCGACTGGCCCACCTTCTCTTCAAACCATTTACCGGCCTTAAAAACAAAATCCAGCCTGATGACAGGCTGGGTTTCGCTTTTGATGAGATGTAATTTCGCTCCGTTGCTTAAGTTTGTCACTTCAGCTATCTGCAGCGTAATGGCATCTATTTCGTATGTTTCTGGTGCTTTTGTTCTATCCAGCATTCTATATTGTTTAATGTCTAGTCAAGGTTCAGGGCCAGTGTAAAGCGCCAGGTGTCGGCCAGCGGGTTGCTTTGGTCGCTAGGCACAAGGTATGCAGCGTCCAGACCAAACTTCTGATAACGCAGTCCTATACCTGTGGAAAAGTACTTCCGGCCACCCTTTTCCGGGTTTTCATAGAAGTAACCGGCACGGGCCGCGAAAAGTTTGTTATACCAGTACTCCACACCTGCTGATATATTCACTTCTTTCATTTCCTCGCTTGCGCCGCCCTCTGCATCAGAGAAAGAGGAGAAAATACCGCTTACAACACTTTGGTTGCTGTCAGCGCCCGGAGAGGGTACCAGAAGTTTGTTGGCATCTACCACCAGCGTAAGCGAGTTATACGCATCCAGGTTATACGTGACAGCCGTACCGACTTTCAGGTTGGTTGGCAGAAAACTCTTATCCTCGTTCTCAGAATAGGCTATCTTACCGCCGATATTCGAGATGTTGGCAGCCAGGCCAAGGTTCAGGTTCTGGCCAAGGTCTTTGTTATAGTATACGCCTACATCCACTGCGGCCGTGTTTCCGGGCTGCGACTCTATGTTGCTTCCGCTCACGTTCACGTCACCGGCAAGGTTGGAGTGAATAAAGCGCGCGCCAACTCCCACACTGAAGTTCTCGCTCAGCGCCTGACCATAGGCCACAGACAATGCATATTCTTTCGGATTGTAGTTCTGCAGCGGTGCCTGGTTTGCATCGATAAACTGGATCTCACCCAGGTCAAAATACATCAGGGAAGCAGAGATTGCCGAGGTTTCGTTCAGCTTCTTGTAGCCAGACAAATAGTTCAGCGACATGTCGTCCACGATATTGCCGAGCCATTTGGCATAAGAGAAGGCAATACTCGCATCGTTCTCCACAAAGCCAAGCTTGGCAGGGTTCCAGTAAGCCGCGTTCGCATCCGGCGACAAGGCCACGCCAGCGTCGCCGAGGGCTGCCGAACGGGTGTCAGGGGCCACGGTCAGGATTGGAACGGCTGTGGTAACGGCGTTTAGGTTAGAGCCTGTTGAGGTTGCAGGAGGTGGAGTGGTCTGTGCAAAAGCAGCAGGGGCTGAAAATAAGGCGAAGGCAAATGCTGAAGCCTTTAGAATCTGACGTTTATTGTACATATATAAGGTGAATAGCTGTATCAAATATAGAAATTAAGAATAACTATGTTAATTTAAAATTACGAGTTTGTCAAATTTGGATGTTTTTGAGCCATCCTGCTGCGACCGCACACTCATTCTATACACATAAACGCCGCGGGCCAGTGTATCATTGTATTCGTCTCGGCCATTCCAGGATAAATCGGCCACATGCGCCTTGCTGGCATACGAGGTAGTTTGCAAGGTTTTTATGAGCTTGCCAGAGATGGTATAAATCTGCACCTGAATGTCAAGGTTTTCACCGGCCCTGTTGTGGTCAAAATGGAAAGTGGTGTGTGTCGAAAAAGGATTTGGATAGTTCAACACATGCTCTAACGCAAGATTAGCGTCATTAGATACAAAAAACTCTATATATTCTTCGGAGGAATTATTATGGGTGTCCCACGCTTTCAGTCGCACAGAATGCGGTCCGGCTTCCAGGTCTTTCAGGGTGTATTTTATCTGTCCTTTCTGGTAGTTGTTCTGCGTTGCGGTATAGTAATCGTTTAGCACGATCACATTGTCGCGGTTCTCATCCAGTATGGCCGTAATCTCATGCCCGATGCCCAGGCCAGCAGTGTTGATGCCATTGTCGTCGAACAGGTTTGCCAGCAGGACGGTGGTTTTGCCTGTGCTGCCCCCGTTCGCAAACGACTCGTCGTCCATATACAGGTTAACGGTGGGCGGCGTGTTGTCTGTGGGCACATTGGTGGCGGTGCCGCCAATCACCACAGATTGGTTGGCACCCATGGCATCGGAGGTGCTGTTGCTGGCATACAGGGCTATTTTCCCGGTACCATAATTATAGGCGATGTCCTTGGGCACCACAAACGTGACCGTGAACTGCCCCTGCTGCACGGAGGCTTTGCCGTCATAGATCACGTTCTCGCGTACCTGCACCGGCACGACCTGCGAGTTTTCGTCGCCCAGGGTATACCGCGTGGTCGACTTCTCATACACGGTCAGGCGCAGGTCGCCGCTGAAATCGGAGGCAAGGCTGCCTGCGCCCGTTACTACCTGCCCCTGCAAGGTTACCTTGCCCAGGGCGCTGAGTGTGTCTGTGGCTGTCTCAACGCCGTTGATGTGCGTCAGCTGCACCTGCAGTTTTGGATAAGCCAGTTGCAGCGAGGGGTCGCTGAGGAGGGAAAAGTTGCGGTTGTTTACTCCCGTTGAGCCACTTACATTATCCGTGATGCTGTTGTTCTTGGTATGGAGCACCAGATCGCCGAGGCGGGGCATACGCCCGTCTAGTGGCGTGAAGGCGCTTTTAAAGAAGTTCCGGTTGAGTACCCGGTTGCCGTTGGAGTACACAGGACGCGTGGTGGTGACAAGGCCCACGGCTCCGCCGCCTTCGTGGAGCAAGGCTATTTCCGCGCCCGATGTGCGGGCAGGGTCGTCATAGCGGCCAAACTCGCAGGTGGCCGTCAGGATAAAGGTCAGGTTCTCCTTGTTCGTCCAGCCTTTGATCTGCTGCAGGGTCAGGATCTGCTCCTCCGCCAGGCTTACCTCATTGCCGTGGCCGGTATAGTTCATGATGAGCGACCCTTGCTCTACCGCTTTGTTGATGGCAGCCGTGGCAGCAGGCACACGCTGCCCGTTTGGCAGTGCCTGCTGCGGGTATAGATCCACGTATATTTTGTTGGGGGTATACACCGGAAAAGTGCTCTCGATGTAGTTGGCCAGGTACTCAGCGTCTTTCTGGTGCTCATTATAATCACCGTCGTCGGCCATAAACGTGATCTTGCTGCGCCAGCCCCCGAAATGGCTCGGGCTGTCGTAGGCGATGATTTTGTCGACCACAGTCGCTGCCTCTGCCGCCGACTTTACGGGCAGCCGCCCAATGCCAATGTCCAGCAGGTGATCCCCGAACGAGTCTTCTGCCCACTCACCCTCATCGGCATCCAAGAACCCGTAATAGTCTTCGGAGGAATAACTGGCGATAGGGTGCAGCGACTGCCGGGACTCATAGATCGGCACAAAGTTCGTGTTGTTGCGGGAGCGGTCTTTATAATCGTAGGAGGCATCGCCGAAAAGCAGGAGGTACAGCGCCTCGTCGCCACGCTTGGCACTGCGGCTGTGCACCATCCGCATAAAGTCGCGGATAGCCGTCACGTCCTGCGCGCCAGAGGAAAACTCATTGAAGATTTGGCCTGGCGTAACCACTTCCACCCGCATGTTGCTGTGCTGCGCACGATGGGCCGCAAGTCGGTTCGCCTCCTGCAGAAACGCCGGGTGCGCCACAATCACAAAGTCCAGGCTGCCGTCCTCGTTCAGGCGGTGCAGGTTCTGGTTGGCCACTTTGCCAAGGGCTGTGGGCCGCGTGCTGATGTTGCCGCCCTCAAACACCACAAACTCCCGGAGCGTGGCGGTAGGGGCGCTAAAGCTGCCATTGCTGAACTGCCGTGCCTCGGGCCGTTGCGGCTCGGTTACATCCCACACGGTGGCGCTGGCCGCTGCCCCGGCTATGCGGAAGTCACTGACAGGCGCAGACAGGCTTTTCAGGGACCGGAAACTGGTCTGCTCGCCATAAAGTTTCAGCTGCCGCTCATACGCAAGCTCCAGATAGTTTAGGTAGCCGACGGAGGAAGAGCTGCCGCCGGGGCTGAAGGTCAGCTTTACCTCATAGGCTGGCACATTGCCCAGCTTCTGTTGGCCGATGCTGTAGGTATGGGTGCTGTTGGTGCCCTCGGGGTGGTAATTATAAGTGCCCCTCGAGGGAATCGTTTGGGAGCCAAGCGCCTGGTCGTTGAGTCTCAGGCTAAAGGAGCTTTCGGCAGGCGAGTTCGCCATGAGCGCAGCCGTGAGCTTTACCGTTGCGTTTGGCACTGCGTCGGATACGGCAAAAGAGACACTGCGGGAAGGGGCGAAGCTGCTGAAGTCCTCGCCATACCACTCCCTGCCCGAGTATACCATGTTTTTCAGGTCCTTTTCGTGGAACAGGCGCTCGTTATACGTGCTGATTGTCTGGGAAGCCACCGAGACGGGGCTGGCGGAAGCAACGCGCATGCCCGCGGAATGGTTGACGCGGAGGAAGTAATAGGCCGTGTCGGAGTAGAGGTTATAGGTATGCTCAAACTGCTCCTGGGTTTCGTTGTAGGCCCAGGTATGGGGCCCCTGGGCATAAAACAGGGCATAGTCTGCATCGTCAAACTTCCCGTCAGTCTCTCCGGCCACCCAAATGGCGTTCTCTACCAGGTCGTCGGGGCGCGGGGCGCTGTTCGGTTGTGGCAGCATGCCGCCGCCGTTACCAAATACCTGTATTTTTTTTGGGTCGATGCTTTGGGTGCTGAGGCCTAGCGTCTGCAGCACGCTTTTGTCGATTTTGTATACCCCGGAGGCGGTGACGGCCAGTTTATACCAATCGCCGGTGCTGAGCACTGAGTTTGTGGCAAAGCTGCCAGCGGAGCCAGTGCGGGCATTGGTTGCGTTGGTGCCGCCGGAGGTATAGGTATACCTGAAGCTGACCAGTTTCTCCAGCTGGTTGCTGCCGGGGTTAAGCCGGACAGGAAGAATAGCGATCAGGCTTGCGGGCACTTTGTTCTGCATGCCCTGCCGCACGTGCACCTGCGGCTCTGCCGGAAACCTGTACGTGCCAAACAACTGCTGCTCGGCTGCACTGAAAGGCTGATACTGGGGTTCTGTCAGTTGAAAGGCGCTGGCGTGCACTCCGGGCAACTGCAGGCGGTAGTATGGCAATCCCTCCACAGGGTCTATTGAGGCACCTGCAAACGTGGGCACCTTCCCGTCGGGGGTGCGGGTGGGGAGTATGGCAGCCTGACCTTCCCACTGCAGCGTTACGCTTTCGGTGGGTGCCTGTGCCCCGGCCTGCATTGTCAGTAAGCTCAGCAGAACCAGCGCGCATACAGAAACAAGTCGGGAAGGCCACATCATAAAATCTGTGTAGTATAATAGGGAAATCAGCCTGCCACAGATAGAGGCCGTGGCAGGCTGATTTCTTTTAAGATACAAAATACGGCTGAAAAGTGCTACGCCGCCGGAGTTTATGCCTGCTGCAGTTCATACGCAAACGACTCCATGATCAGGTTGGCCAGCAGCTTACTACAGGCTTTGTCCACCTTCTCACGGGCAATTTCCTCTGTTTCGGCTTCCAGGTGCAGGGTGATGTGCTTCCCGATGCGGACATTGTTGATCTGGTCCAGGCCAAGGTGCTCGAGGCCAAGTAGTACCGCTTTTCCTTGTGGGTCCAACAGTTCCGGGCGGGGCATTATATCTATTTCGGCTACAAATTTCATGATGAGTGCGATGTTTTTTTGATGATGGACAAAAGTATATACAGAACGATAATCAAAGGTATCGCTGCGAATTTAAGAAGAGCCACCAAGATAACCGACAATCCGAGGAAAATAAACCGCATGGAGTTGTCCTGCCACCTTAGGTTGGTGAACTTGAGCGCAAACAGCGGCAACTCCGCCACCAGCAGGAACGAGAGCAGAACCGTGAGGGCCAGCAGCACCAGCGGGTTAAGGATAATCTCGTAGTGCAGCAGGCCGCCATACTGCAAAATAAGCGGCAACGAGGCTACAAAGATGGTGCAGGCTGGCGTGGGCAAACCGATAAAGGAAGTGGTCTGGCGGGTGTCGATGTTGAACTTGGCCAGGCGCAGTGCCGAGAAGATCGTGATCAGGAAGCCGAAGAAAGGCAGGATGTCGGAGGGTATACCCAGCACCGAGGCATCGGCGCGCTGCAGCAGCATAAACATCACGGTGCCCGGCACCACGCCAAACGACACCATGTCGGCGAGCGAGTCCAGTTGCTTCCCGATCTCGGAGTAGGCTTTCAGCACGCGGGCCAGCATCCCATCCAAAAAATCGAACACGGCGGCAATGCCCACCAGGTAAGCCGTGTATACCAGTTGATCCTGGAAGGCAAAGTACAGCGCCAGGCAACCCGAAAAGAGGTTGAGGCAGGTAATGGCGTTGGGGATGTGTTTTTTCATGTATGGTCGGGTTGCAGCAAGCGCTAGCGCAGGAACGGGTTGTGTTTCTTTTCGTGCCCGATGGTCGTCTCGGGGCCGTGGCCAGGGTATACGGTTACCTCGTCGGGCAGGGCGAACAGCTTGTCTTTTATACTATTTATGAGCGTGTCGAAATCGCCGCCCGGCAGGTCGGTGCGCCCGATGCTGTTCTGGAACAGCACATCGCCCCCGATGCAAATCTTCTCGGGGCCGTTGTAAAACACGACATGCCCCGGGGCATGGCCCGGCGTGAAGAGCACCTGCAGTTCCGTGTTCCCGAACTTCACCGTGTCGCCCTCCTTCAGGAAGGCGGCAGGCAGGGCCTCGGCATACTTCGGAAAGCCATACGAGGCGGCATAGGTTGGCACGGCGCGCAGGGTCTGCTCATCTTCGGGGTGTATCTCGAGGCCAACCCCGTAAGTGTCGGCCACAAACGCGTTGCCCAGCACATGGTCGATATGGCAATGGGTGTTGAGGAGGCGCACTACTTTCAATCCATTCTTTTCGATGTAGCCTCTCAGCTGCTCCTGCTCCTGCCGCTCGTAGCAGCCCGGGTCTATCACCACGCACTCGTTGGTGTCGTCGTGCAGCAGGTAGGTGTTTTCCTGGAAGGGGTTAAAGGTAAAGCGGGTCACTTTCATGGTTATGCTGCGTTGAGGGGCATGTACAAAATTGGCTTTCAAAGTTACTAAATTCACCTGTACATCTCGTAACTTGCTTTGATGAAATACGATTTTATAGTGGTAGGGCACGGGTTGGCCGGTGCCATACTGAGCTATACCTTACGCAAGCGCGGGCATCGGGTCTTGGTTATAGACGAGCCGCGGCCGAGCAGCGCCTCGCGGGTGGCGGCCGGCCTGCTGAACCCCGTGGCGGGCAAGCGCTTTGCCAAGTCGTGGCTGGCAGACGAGTTTATACCTGCCGCCGATGCCTTTTACGCGGAGCTGGGCACCCACTTTGGGCGCGAGCTCTACACCCATAGGCCGATCTATAAAATCTTCTCGACCATTGAGGAGCAGAACACGTGGATGGCAAAATGCGCCAGTGAGGGCTGGCAGGACTATATCCTGGGCACTTATACCCAGGGCGCAAGCCAACCGGCAGTGCAAAACCCCCACGGCGGCATCCTGATCGGGAGGGGCGGGAGCCTGCTGGTGGCCGAGATGCTGGACCTGCTCACCGCAGAGCTGCTGGCGCAGAACCTGCTGCTGCCCGAGCGCTTTGAGATGGACCAGCTGCAGCTGACCGGGCAAGGCGTGCGCTATAAGAATCTGGAAGCCGGGCATCTTGTGTTCTGTGAGGGGTTTCAGGTAGTAAACAACCCCTACTTCAAGTGGCTGCCCATTCAGCCCACCAAGGGCGAGGTGCTGGAGGTGCAGGCCGATAATTTTAACCCAGATTGCATCTATAACAAAGCTGTTTACGTTGTTCCGGTAGGTGCAGGCCGCTTTCGGGTGGGGGCTACGTACAATTGGCGGGAGCCCAACGAGCAGCCCACCGAGGCAGGGCGGCAGGAGCTGGAAGAACGCCTCAGTCAGATCACGCCAACGCCTTTTCGTACCATCCGCCACTTGGCAGGCATCCGGCCAGCCGTCCGGGACCGTAAACCACTCATAGGGGTACACCCGCAATTCTCTCAGTTAAGCGTTTTTAACGGGATGGGGTCGAAGGGGGTACAGATGGCGCCCTACCTGGCGCAGCAGTTTTCCGCTGCCCTTGCCGGGGAGGCGGAACTGCTGCCAGACATACGAATTTCGAGGTATTTATCGTTATATTACGACTACTTAAAACACCAAAACACTCAACTGTAAGCGCATGCGTTTTTCTACAAGGTTTCTGCTGCTGTTCGTGCTATGCTCCCTGCTGGGGGCCACCCTGCATGCGCAGCCAAACCGGGATACGTTCGGCAAAAGCCGGATCCAATACAAGAACTTTGACTGGAAGCTTTACGGCACGCAGAACTTCAACATCTACTTCTACCAGGGTGGGGAACAGACGGCCAAAAACGCGGCTGAGTATGCCGAGAAAGAGCTGCGGCGCGTCACCAGCCTGATCGGGTACTATCCCTACGCCAAGGTCACGCTGATCCTGTATAACTCGCCCACCGATTTATTGGAGAGTAACATCGGCCTGAACAACGACCAATACCAGACGGGGGGCGAAACGCTCTTCATGAAAAACAAGATTGAGCTTGCGTTTCAGGGCACCCAGACGGAGTTTAAGCGCGACCTGAGCTACCAGCTCACGCAGCTGCTCATGAACGATATGATGTATGGGGGGAGCCTGAAAGAGGCCTTGCAGAGCAGTTACCTGCTGCGCCTGCCCGAGTGGTTTATTGGCGGTGTGGCGGCTTACACGGCAGAGGGCTGGAGCGTGCGGATGGACAACTACGTGCGCGATATGCTGCTGAAGCAGGGACAGAACAAGCAACGCCCCGAGAAGCTGTTCGCCGTGAACGCGGAGCTCACCGGCCAGTCCGTCTGGAACTACATCGCGGAGCGCTACGGCTACACGGCCATCCAGAATATCCTTAACCTGACCCGCATCACCCGCGACGTGGAGATTGGCATTACCAGCAGCCTCAACATCCCGTACAAGCGTTTCCTCCAGGATTGGTATAACTACTACGTGCAGATAAACACCAGCGCAGACAGCCCGCTGGCTTCGCTGCAGGACGCGAACAAGCTATTCAAGAAAAACAAAGAGGGCCATTACTACGGCGAGCCTGTGCTGAACCCAAGCGGCACGCTGCTGGCCTACGTGAAAAACGACAACGGCATCTTCAAGGTGTTTGTGCAGGATGTGCGCACCCGGAAAGACAGGGTGGTATGGCGGGCCGGCTACAAGAGCATCGACCAGGTGGTGGACTACAAAATGCCGGTGCTGGCCTGGCGCTCCAACACCCAACTGGGCTTTATCGAGGCCAGGAGAGGCAAGATGATGCTGCGGCAGGTAGATGGCCGTAGCCGTTATTCCTTTATTCCGTTTGTGGAGAACCTCACTACGCCGGGAAACATCCTGGAGCAGTTCTCGCAGGTGCGCAGCATGAGCTACTCCGAGAACGGCAGCGAACTGGTGGTGAGCGCGGTGCGCAACGGGCAGACCGACCTGTTTTTGCTGCGCGCCGATGGCCGCCTGCAACGGCAACTCACCAACGATATTTATGACGATATCGACCCTGTCTTCCTGAAAGGGGCTAGTGGAATTGCCTTCAGCTCCAACCGCCTCCCCGACAGCACGGGCCTTGCGGCAACGGCTACCTTCAGCAGTGTGGTCAACAATTACGATATCTTCCTGCTGCAGCAGGAAAACGCGGATGCCCGCATCCGGCAGCTGACAAGCTCCATCGCCAGCGAGCTGCAGCCCCGGGCGACACAGGACGGCAACCTGGTATACCTGAGTGAGCAAAGCGGTATCCGTAGCCTGTATAGCTATAACCTGAGCACGAACAGCAGCACACCGGTCACCGGCTTTGTGCAGGGCATCGAATCATACGATTATGTGCCGTCGGCCAACGTGCTGGCCCTGGTGGCCAAAGACGAGTCCAGGAGCTTTGTGTACCTGCTGCCGCAGTTTACGCCCTCCACGCTGGCGCAGCTTCCGCGCACCTCCCGGCAAATCATCCTCGAGACCCGCGCCCGCACAACAAGCAACGCAGCCTCCGGCACCCGCAAGCTGATTGAGGAAGATAACACCACCGTGAAAAGGCGCTCCAGCCCGAAGCGCAAGAATGGCGAGGTAGACATCGATGACTATGCGTTTGAAACAGACTCTGCTGCCACCGCCGATACCCCCAAGACAAGCGCCAAGGCTCCGGTGCGGAGAGTGACCACCGCCAAGCCATTTCAGATGACCGGGCCTCAGGAGTATGATTTGCGGTTTAGCGTGCAGGAGATCGTTACCTCGGTGCATGCTGACCCGCTGCTGGGCTTTGGCCTTGTGGCAGGCGTAAACATGAGCGATCTGTTTGAGAACCATCACATACAGGGCACGGCCTTTATGCGCACCGACCTGGGGGCCAGTAACTTCTGGGCGCAGTACATGAATCTGAAAAACCGGCTGGACGTTGGGGTGGAGTTTGAGCGCGAAACACTCGAAGGAGGCTTCCGGAACGTGCCGAGCTCGCAGGTGCGCTTTACCAAGAACGAACTGAGCCCAACCGTCGTGTTCCCGCTGAGCCACAGCACCAGCATACATGCCATCCCTAAGTTCGTGAGCACGCGCTTCACAAACATGAGAGATTTTATCACGCCGGACAGCGTTGAGAATTTCTGGGGCGGAAACGTAGAGCTAGTGTATGACAACAGCGTGCGCACAGGCATCAACATGCTGGAGGGAACCCGGCTCAAGGCAGGGTTCCTGTCGCTGAAGGGGTTTAACGGAGCCAGCAGCAACTTTAACAAGGTATACATCGACTTCAGGAATTACCTGAAGCTGCACCGGCAGATCGTGCTGGCCACACGCATTAGCTACGGAGCCTATTTTGGCAATTCGCGCAAAAAGTTCCTGATCGGGGGTATGGACAACTGGCTGCTGGCCGACCAGGACGAAAGCGCAGAGCTAAACGACGTGGAGATCAACGCTCCGGCCGATCTGTTTTACCTGGAGTACATTACCCCGATGCGGGGATTCAATTACAACGTGCGAAGCGGCAGCCGCCACCTGCTGGCCAACGCCGAGCTGCGCGTCCCGATTGTGCAGTATATTTACAATGGCCCGATTGCCTCCGGCTTTTTCCGAAACCTGCAGCTAACGGCCTTCGCCGATGCCGGTTCCGCTTATGACGGCGCCAACCCCTTTACCGGGAACAACTCCATCAACACCCGGGTGATTGGCGGCGTCATCAACGAGGCGCAGCAGGATCAGGACCCTTTTGAGATTACTGTCGTGAACTACCGCAACCCCTTTTTGGTGGGGTATGGCGTGGGCGCACGCACCACCCTGCTCGGGGTATATGGCAAGCTCGACATGGCCTGGGGGCAGGCGGAAGAGAACCGTACCGGGCCTAAGTTTTATGTAACCCTGGGTTACGACTTCTAACAGACGCTATATGAGCCGCAAAGCCAGGCGATTTGGTATAGGTGCAGTATTGGTGTTGGGGCTGCTGGCCTCGTGGGTGCACATGGCCGATAAGAACTATGTGTACAAGGCCGTTTTCTACAACTTTGCCGACATAGACGACAACAGGATATTTGAGCAGCGCGAGATTACAGCCCCTGTAACAGCGCAGCCGTGGCCTCTCGCGGCAGCTTACAATACCCTGGAGCTACCGGAAGAACTGGAGCGCCTGCACCGGGACTTGGAGTCGGTGGCGTTTCTGCTGATCAAAAATGACTCCATCCTGTATGAGCAGTACTGGCAGGGCTATTCGGACGCGTCGCTGAGCAATTCTTTCTCGATGGCCAAAAGTGTGGTGAGCATGCTGCTGGGGATTGCCATCAAGAACGGGGAAATCAAGAGCGTGGAGCAGCCCGTAGGCGATTTTTTGCCCGCGTTTAAGGAAGGGGCCAAAGCGAAAATAAAGATCAGGCACCTGCTCTGGATGAGTTCCGGCCTTAACTGGGACGAGTCGTACAGCAACCCCTTCTCGATGACCACCGAAAGCTACTACGGCACAGACCTGAAAAAAGTGATTGACCGACTGGAGGCAGTAGAGGAGCCCGGCAAGGCCTATACCTATAAAAGCGGCGACACACAGGTGATTGCCTTTGTGCTGCAGGCGGCCACCGGAAAAACCCTGAGCGAGCAGGCGGAGGAACGGCTCTGGAAGCCCTTGGGCGCAGACCACAACGCAGAATGGAGCGTGGACGAGCTGCCCGACGGTATAGAGAAAGCCTACTGCTGCTTCTTCTCCAACGCCCGCGACTTTGCGCGCCTCGGTAAGTTATACCTGCACCGCGGCCTCTGGAACGGCGACACCATCGTGCCGCCCGCCTACGTAAAGGCCTCGCTCACGCCGAGCGGGCTGCCCAAGGCCGACGGCGGTGGCAAAGTCGATTTTTATGGCTACCAATGGTGGCTCATGCCAGGCTACAAGGGGCAGGATATTTTCTACGCGCGCGGCATTCTGGGGCAGTACATCATCATGATACCGGAAAAGGAACTGGTGATTGTGCGGTTAGGGAAAGAGCGGGGAGAGATGGTAGACAACCACCCAGCCGATGTACGAGTACTTGTGGATGCGGTGAACAAGATGGTTGAATAGCGGCAGACAACATGTATAAACCGAAAAAACGGCCACGGATCCAGTAAGGATCCGTGGCCGTTTTGCATGTATAACGGGCAGGGGTTAGTCGCCCATCACCGCATAATTCGGATCTTCCAGGATATTGACGTCAATCACCTGATCGGCATTTTTAAGCAATACCAGACAATCCGGGCTCAGGTGCTTCAGGTGCAGTTTCTTGCCAGCTTTGTGGTAGCGCTCCGTCAGCTTGTTCAGCGCCTCTATACCCGACATATCCGCCACGCGGCTTTCCTTAAAGTCGATAATCACTTCCTGCGGGTCGTTCGGCACATCAAACTTTTCGGTGAAAGCGGCCACAGAGCCAAAGAAAAGCGGCCCATACATCTCGTAGTGTTTCACGCCCTGGTTGTCTACGTATTTTCGGGCCCTGATGCGCTTGGCGCTCTCCCAGGCAAACACCAGTGCTGCGATGATCACACCAATGAGCACGGCCAGAGCCAGGTTGTGCAGCCAGATGGTGATCACAGCCACCAGAATGCCCACAAACACATCATGGCGCGGCATTTTATTGATAATCTTAAAGCTGATCCACTCAAACGTACCAAAGGCCACCATGATCATCACACCTACAAGGGCAGCCATCGGCACGCGCTCAATGATCGGGCCCCCAAAGAGGATAATAAGCAGAATGGTGAAGGCAGCTACGATCCCAGCCAGGCGCGCCCTTGCCCCGGCCGAAAGGTTTACCAGCGTCTGGGCAATCATGGCGCAGCCGCCCATCCCGAAGAAAAAGCCATTGAGGAGGTTGGCGCTGCCTTGGGCCACGCACTCTCTGTTGCCGTTGCCGCGTGTGCCGGTAATCTCATCCACCAGGTTCAGGGTCAACAAACTCTCCGTCAGGCCCACGCCCGTCATGATCAGGGCGTAAGGGAAGATCACCTGTAGCATTTCCATGGTGAGGGGCACCTCCGGGATATGGAAAGGAGGGAAGCCGCCACTTACGGAGGCGATATCGCGCACAATCTTCGTGTCGATGCCAAAGCCAAACACGATGGCAAACACTACGATGATGGCCACCAGCGAGGGCGGCACGGCCTTGGTTACTTTCGGCAGCAGGATGATGATGGCGATGGTAAGGGCCACCAGGCCAGCCATGATGTATAACGGGGTGCCCGACATCCAGGAAACCTCGCCATTCACCACCGTCTTAAACTGCTCGATCTGCGACATGAAGATGATCACGGCCAAGCCGTTCACGAAGCCGAACATAACCGGTTGCGGCACCAGCCGGATAAACTTGCCCAGCTTGAAGATGCCGATGATGATTTGCAGCACACCGGCCAGCGCCACGGCGGCAAACACATACTCCAGGCCATGCGACTGCATGAGGGCGATGAGCACCACCGCGGTAGCACCCGCGCCACCCGATACCATACCTGGCCGGCCACCCAGCACCGCAGTAACCAGGCCCATGATAAAGGCAGCGTATAAACCGACGAGGGGAGGGAACCCGGCTAGTATGGCAAAGGAGAGGGACTCGGGGATCATGGTCATGGCGACGGTGAGGCCAGCCAGGATCTCAATTCTATAATCGACTTTTTGGCTGAAGTCGAAGAGGCGTAAAATAGGTTGCATCCTTAAAACTTAAAGAATATTAAAAAAGGGAAAACAGGTTCAGCGGCACGCAGCCAGTGCTGATAGTATGGGTGACCGGGGGAATGTTCTTCAGTGCCAGTTTAGTGCAGCACTAAAAAAGAAAAAAGAAGGTACGCAGCAAGAGCTCACGGTGGAGTAACTGTCAGAAATGGCGTTCCTTCTTTCATAGCGGGTGCAAAGGTAGGGCTTTTCAGCCGAATACCGAAGGGGTGTTTTCAGGAAGACATGCCAGGCGCCTGTACAACCCCCTGAAAAACAGCGCTCCCCGCTTGCAAAAAGGCAGGCGGGGAGCGCTGAAGAGGTATAATCGGAGAACTAGGCGTTCACCAGGTTAAGAATCGATTCGAAGATGGCGAGGCCATCGGTGTTGCCCAGCTCAGGGTCTACGGCGCGCTCGGGGTGCGGCATCATGCCAAACACGTTCTTTTTGGCGTTGCTCACACCGGCAATGTTCAGGAGGCTGCCGTTGATGTTGTACAGCTCATGCGTGTCGGCCACGTTGCTGCTGTACTTAAACATGATCTGGTCGTTATCCTGCATTTGCTTCAGCGTTTCCTTGTCGGCATAATAGCAGCCTTCGCCATGCGCCACCGGTATCTTGTAGGCCTTGTTCACGTCCAGCAGCTGCGTAGGCAGCAGGTTTGTGGTCACAGGCTTGATGTATACGTTGTCGCAGATAAATTTCTGGTTCACGTTGCGCAGCAGCGCGCCCGGCAGCAGCCCGGCCTCAGTCAGAATCTGGAAGCCGTTGCAGATGCCCATCACGTACCCGCCGCGTTCGGCATGCTGGATCACCTCCTGCATAATAGGCGAGAAACGCGAAATAGCGCCGGAACGCAGGTAATCGCCATACGAGAAGCCACCTGGCAACAGTATAAAATCACAGCCTTGCAAATCGTGGTCTTTGTGCCACAGCTTTACAACTTCTTGCTGCACGCCAATGCTGATGGCATCAACAAGGTCTTGGTCGCAGTTGGACCCCGGAAAAACGACTACACCAAATTTCATACGGCAAAGTTAAGCAAAATATGCTAGGCTACACACTTGGAGAAGCGCTTTCGTGCAGGCAGCCAAGCAAAACTGGATAAATTTCCTTACTTTGCAGTGTATCATCTGATGATTAGCTTATGTTGCAGTCCATGACAGGCTTTGGCAGTGCACGCCTCGATGCCGACCAATATTGCATATCCGTTGAAATCCGCTCGCTGAACTCGAAGAGTATGGACCTGAGCGTGCGGCTCCCCAAGTTTCTTTCAGACAAGGAGTATGATATCCGGAACATGGTGCAGAAGGCGTTGGTGCGCGGCAAGGTGGGTATTAACATCGAGTTCTCGAAAAACAGAGCCCAGAAAGCGAAGAACAACATCAATAAAGAGCTGCTGCAGGCTTACTACAGCGAGCTGAACGCCGCCGCCGACATGCTGGGCGCGTCGAAACACGACCTGTTCCGGTTGGCGCTGCATATGCCCGAGGTACTGCAGCAGGAGCAGGAGGAGGAGGTAACCGATGCCGACTGGGCCAACGTGCAGCCGCTGGTTGAGGAGGCACTTCACAACATCAATGCGTTCAGGACCGACGAAGGCAAGGCGCTGACAGCCGAGATCATGTCGTATATAGACAGGATCCGGATTCTGCTGGCGGAGATCGACAAGCACGACCCGGCGCGCATGGAGCATATCCGGGGCCGTATCCGGGGCCATCTCAATGAAATCTCCACATCAGAGCACTTCGACAAGAACCGCTTTGAGCAGGAAATGGTATACTATATCGAGAAGCTGGACATTGCCGAGGAGAAAGTGCGCCTTGTCAACCACCTGCATTATTTCACGGAAACGGTATACTTGCCAGAGCCAACCGGCAAAAAACTAGGCTTCATCTCTCAGGAAATCGGCCGCGAGATCAACACCATCGGCTCCAAAGCCAACGACGCCACCATCCAGCACCACGTGGTGGACATGAAAGAAGAACTGGAGAAGATCAAAGAGCAGATCAACAACATTCTTTAAAACAGACACAAGACGTTAGACACAAGACACAAGACTTTTGCCCCCATACTAGGGGCAAAGAAGGACTCCTCCAAAGACCTCACAGTGTTTGCAAAACCTGTGAGTGTCTGACGCTAGTATCATGTGAGTGTCTGACACTAACATCAACAGCAAAGCCACTTTCACACTTCATATATGGCCTGCTATAATATATAGATTATTATATATGGCTTGCCTAAACCCAAATCACTCCAGATTCGTCTGCATCAGGATATATGGAGGATTGATTACCCGACACGTCTGACACAAAATTGTTCTTTGCCCGACCGATAGAGGTATTAAAATAAGAGTCGGCTTCATACCACCTGAACCAGGGCTATACCTCCTTCCCTTGAATCCTGCTAAAGGCAACTACTCCTGCAGCCTCTCTGCAAAATCTACAATCAGCTTAAACACATTTTCAAATTTGGTGAGGGGCAACTGCGTGGCGTAGTCGTTGGTGTTGTGGTAGGCGGCGGTGCCCCCGAGGGTATAAAAGAAGAAGGCCGGAACACCTTTCTCGGAGAACGGGTAGTGGTCGGAGTTGGCGGCTTTACCCCGTGCCTTTAGCTGGGACAGGTATTGCTGCGCCTCATTCAGTTGTTGCAAAAGCCTGAACTCAGCTTCGTGCACTTTCCCGTTCACTACCATCATCCCTTCGGAGCCAGTGCCCAGCAGGTCTAGGTTTACCAGGAAACGGATACGTTCAAGCGAAAACAGCGGGTGCGTGGTATAATAAGTGGAGCCCAGCAAGCCCGCCTCTTCGGCGGCGAACGCGATAAACGCGATGCTATAGCGGGGCCGGTGCTGCGGCTGACTGTAATAGGCCGCCAGTTCGAGCAGCATGGCCGTGCCGCTGGCGTTGTCGTTTGCCCCCGGGAAGTATACCTCCTTTCCCTGGCCGCCGAGGTGGTCGTAGTGCGCCGTGAAAACCAGAAAGGAATCGGGTTGGGCTGTGCCTTTTATATACCCCACTACGTTCTGTGCCTCATGCTGCGGCATTAGCTGGGCTTGCACAGCGAACGTCAGGTTTTTAGGGCTGGTAGGCCAGGCTGACTCCAACACCTCCAGCACTGGCAGCGGCGCCTGCACCTGCGCCACGGAAGTGAGCAGCGCCTTTGGCTGCAGCACTACCTGCAACTTGGCCTGCTGTAGTTGCTGTTGGTATGGCTGGGGCAACTGGCTGATGCGCTTCTGCTCGCGCTGCCGATACACGATCGCCTTGTCCTTGAAGTTTTGGGAGAAGAACTTGCGGGCAGCGGCGGCATCACTGAAAACGGCCGTGTCCAGCGGAAGCACTTGGGTTTTTCCTTTGCCAGATGCGGAGGCAGCGTTTGCCACAAAATCCTGCCCAGGCCTTAATACGCAGCCCGCTACCTTTAACTGTGGCGTTTCTACAATTGTATTCACCGGGAACCGGAACGGCTGGAAGTAATCCTGGCTTAGCGCCTGTAAGACCAGTTGCCTGAACCTGTTTTGTATATAACCGGCTGCTTTGGCATCGCCCTGGTATATATAGCCCCGGCCATGCATGGCGGCGGAGGTGAGGGTGTCGATGGTATGGCGCACGCGCGGCATGTCCTGTGCCATACCAGTGCTGGCTGCCATGCAGAGCAGTAAGAGCAGGGGAAAGAGTCGCTTCATCTCCTAAAGATAGGATTTAGCGGGCAATACTACAGGATACCAGGAAGTAGCCTTTGGAGGTATGGAAGTAAATTGTAATCGGTTATGCTGGGGGTATAAACGCACAGTGGGCCTACCAGACGTATACCCACTTAAACAGCACGATGCCGATCAGGCAGCCAAAGGTGTTGGCCAGCACATCGTATATGTCGCCTTGGCGGCCAGGGATGAAAAAGTGCTGCAGCAACTCAATGCTGATGCCGAAGGCAGAGCTGAATAGGAGGGCGTAGCGGATGGGGTAGTGCTTTATCCGTAGAAAGGTAAACTGCTTGGCCAGGCCCACAATCATCAGGAAAATGAGGATGCTGAAAAGGAAGACGTGGGCAAAAGAGTCGAAAGAGAAAAGCGCCCAGACAGAAACAGCCGGTAGGGAAGATGAGGGCAGCAGTGTTGTCAGCAAAATCACTGCTGCCCACAAAATTGTAAATAGGTTGTATCGGAGTATCAAGCCTGAGCCGTGTAATGTTACTGCCCTATTGCCTCACGGTAGCCTTCTGCCGTCAGCAGGCTGTCCACCTGACTTGCGTCTGCAACAGACATCTTGATGATCCATCCGTCGCCGTAAGGGTCAGAGTTCACCAGCTCGGGGCTGTTCTCCAGTTTCTCGTTCACTTCCAGCACGGTGCCGTTCAAGGGGCTGAAAAGGTCAGACACGGTTTTCACGGCCTCCACTGTGCCGAAGACTTCCTCCTGGCTAACTTCTTTGTCCACGGTGTCGATATCCACATACACAATGTCGCCTAGCTCGCTTTGGGCAAAATCAGTGATTCCAATAAAGGCTACGTCGCCTTCAACGCGCACCCACTCGTGGTCTTTTGTATACTTTAGGTTGTCAGGTAGATTCATGAGTAATTATGTAAGATTTTAGTTGATGCCCAAAATTACGGTCTTTTTCAGAATGCGAAAACTTTATTGCAAACTAACTCGCAACTGCACGCCCCCCTCCGTCACGCTGTTGCGGAACGAGGTGGAAATCTTCGGGTCGGACACCGTGCGCAGCACATAGAACTGCAGGTTCACGCGCTGGCTCAGCACGTAGTCTACGGTGGGGCGCAGCTGCAGTTGGCGCGTACCGTTGGTAATCTGGTTTTGAATGCGCTCCGTGCCCTCGTCGTCCGTGGAGATGGCCCGCTGCACCGTCTGGTTGTCGCGCACCGACATGTCGAGGCGCATCGTCAGCTCATTGTCCAGCACTTTGCGCTCCCCGGCGATCTTGAACGGGATCCGGAAGTTGTTGGTGGTATAGCCAAAGCCGATCACGTAGTCCTTCACGTTGGTTTCCGTCACCTGCGCGTTGGTCAGGTTCAGCGAGAGGTTGCGTTCAATCTTATACTCGATGCGACCCGTCAGGTTCGTTTTGGTCCGGAAATTTATACCTAGCAACGGGGCCAGTCGCTCCACCACCGTCAGTTGGTTCACGATGTAATACGGCTCCACGCGGCCAAACTCATTGAGCTGTGATGGGAAGCCGCCCGGTTCCTGGGTATAGATCAGCGAGGTGCTGAAGCTGGTGATGTTGTAGCTGGAGTTATACGCGTGCGAGATGTTGATCTGGCTGAACCACTTGCTGAATAGCGGCAGGCGCTCCAGTCCGTTGTAATCCACGCGCCAGTTCGGAATCGGGAGGCGCTTGAACGGGCTCTCGGCCTTTGCCTGGTACCCGTTGATGTCGCGGCCCTGGTAGGCATACAGGAACGATTTCATGAGCACCTCCTGCGAGTTGAGGGTATAGCCCGAATCGCCTGCAAACTCGTTGGCCAGGCTCAGCTTGTCGCGCACGTTGCGGCGGTAGGCCACAAAGTTGTCGAAAGCCGCCGACGTGCCGTCGCTGGTAGACTCAAACAGGGTGCCCAGCGCCATAAACGAGGTGCTGAAAGCCCCGGAGGTAAACGGGTTCTGGCGCATGTCCATCTCGCTGATGTCTCCGAAATCGTCAAACTCCTTGCGGTAAAACACCTCGTCTATTACTGATTTGGTGCGCCGCGCATCCAGCTGCACGTTAAAGTTGCGGAACGGCTCCAGGTTGGCGCGCGCTGTAAAGGTCTCGGTGTTGAGGGCGCTGAACGGCGTGTTGAGGTACTGGCTGCTGTCGGTATACCAGCCGTTGCTGAAGGCGCGGTCATACAGCTCATTCAGCGGATACTGCTTGCCCAGTATAAACGGCAGCCCCGGCGCGTCGAATCCGTCATCGAAGCCAAAGAACGACGATTTGGGCAGGTAGCCCGGCATCATCGAACCGCGGTTCTCGAGGTAGGTCACGTTCAGGGAGCGCGTCATCATCAGCAGCCTGGCCAGCGTCTTCAGGCCCTTCAGCTCGGGCTTTGGCTTTTCGGCGATGGCTGCGGAGTCGGTTGGGAGCGGGGCGGCCGACGGCTTGGCAGCCGTCGGAGAGTTCACTGCCTTCAGGAACTTCACCTTATTGTAGAGCTTCACCATATCGATCTTGCCGTTCACGCTGAACTCGGAGCTGTTCTCGGCGGTGTTTCCCAGCCGGAAGGTCGTGTCCTGGTTCAGGGCCGTGGAGCCAGCCGTCCAGATATAGGTGGTGGCGTAGCGCGTCTCGGCGTTCAGCCAGTCAGTGAGCGGAAACTTGTCCAACGGCAGCTTATAGTTCAGGGCCACCAGTTGGTTGAAGTTGGTGTTACGGCCACCGTCCAGCAGGTTGTTCCAGATCACCTTGTTCTTGTACTGCAGCGAGTCGATCTCGTTGTTGATGCGGGCGTATGGCTCGTCTACCACGGCGCGGTTGGTGGCCGTGTAGTCCAGCGACAGGCTTTGGGTCAGGTCCCAGCGCATGTCGTAGATGCGGTTGAAGTAGAAGTACTTCTGGAAGGTTGGCGCAATGCCGCGGTTGGTCACAAAGCCCGTCTCCGCATCGGGGCGCTGCAGGTATACCTCGTTGTAAAAGCGGTTCAGGTCGGCGCGCACGGCAAAGCGGCTTGGCACCAGCGAGAAGTTAAAGTCCTTGATCGGGCGCAGGTACGGCGACTTCAGCCCCTCCAGGTCGGCGAAGGGGGTATAGTTCTTCGGCGTGTTGGTATAGGTATAGGCCACGCCGCCGGTATAGGTCTTGCTGTAATCGCGGTCGGTTTCGATGTTGGTGAACAGGCGCTCGGCATAGGAATAAGAGAAAGCCAGGTTCTCCACATCATACAAATGCACTTTGGCCTCCGGGTCTACCCGCTCTTTGCGCACGTTCAGCAGGCTGATGCTCTTGCGGGTCTCGCGGGTGGTCACTTCCTGGCGGTAGGCTTTGCGCTCCTCAGCCGTCTTAAACTTAGAGAGCGACTGCTCCAGCGGAACGTCTTTGTCGAGCGGGTCAAACTGCGGCTCGCTGTTCATGGCCCCGTACTGCACGGTGAGCGGCACCTTCACGCCCCACTTCTGCGGCAAGAACTTGTCCATCACCACGTTGGCGCTCACGTCAAAAAGGGCCGTGTTCTCGCGGGTGCGCTGCGCTATTTTC
This sequence comes from Pontibacter sp. E15-1, assembly GCF_022601975.1. Classification (GTDB taxonomy): domain Bacteria; phylum Bacteroidota; class Bacteroidia; order Cytophagales; family Hymenobacteraceae; genus Pontibacter. Next base: position 136,334 of record NZ_JAKVIR010000015.1, on the reverse strand, counting down.
TGCTGCAGCCCGCCAAAGCCGATGGTGGTATAGGCGCCGGTGGCGGTGATGTTGGCGAAGTCGGCCAGCTTCGTGTTCAGGCGCGCGTTTCCGGCCCACCCGGTCTGGTTGCGGAAGTCGGTCACGCGCAGCTCATCGGCCCAGATACACACCGAGTGGGCGCGGCCGTCGCTGTTTGGCTGGCGCGGGTTGCGCACCCCGATCATGATGCCCTCCACCTCGCTGAAATCTGGGTTGCCCACCACGCGTATCAGCTTTCCGTCCGGGAGCGGCACCTCGTACGGCACATAGTTAAAGGTATGGTCCGGGTCGTTGTTGCGGGCCACTTTGGCATCCACGAGGGCCTGGATCGCAATCTCAATCTGGTTTCCCTCCGGCCATACAGCCCGTTCGTCGCTGCTGCCGGCAGGGGTCAGCTTCAGGGGCACCACATACTCATAGTAGTTCTGGGTAAAGTCGGTACCGATGCGGATAAAGGCCTGCACATCGCCGTCCTGCGTAGACGGGTCGCTGGACTCGGCGTGGATAAACATCTTCAGCTGCTTGTAGATGAGCATGTCCAGGGAGATGTTTTTATATACCGCTTTGGAGAAGGAGTCCTTTAGGTCTTCGACGCAGATTTGCAACGACTGCTCGTTCTGGCGGCGGTTGTTGGTAGAGGCATAGTCGCGGAGGCGGTCGATGCCCGGGGGCACCCGGTATGGCGTGTTGTTAAGGCCTTCCACTGCCTGCCCGTTCTCCTCAATGTTCACGGTGGAAACGGTAAAGCTGCGGGCATCGTCGGTACAGGTCAGGCAGGGGCTGCCGTCGGTGATGGGCTGCTCGAACTTGCGCCACTGGTTGGCGATGAACTGGAACTGCACAAAGCGGAGCACCACCGGGTCGGCAAACTGCGTGAGGTACATGCGCATAAACCGGATAGACTTATACCCGCTGATGCCGCCTACCGCGTTGGTAGGCTGGCGCACCGGTATACGGAACTGGTACCAGGTGGCGTTCTTGTCCTCGCTACGCACAGCATCCACAATGTAGTTCTGCCCGATTTCCAATTGCCCTGGCTTCAGGTTGATCTTATACTCATAGTACTGCTCCAGGTCGTTGATCACGTTGTCGCGGTTCAGGTCCTCCTTGTCCGGAAAGGCGTAGTTGGCCAGGCGGCTGTCTTCCGGGGAGTTGTTCTCCATACCGTTATAATTCTTGTAGCGGGCAAGGATGCCTGCGTCTCGCTGGTCATACACGGGGTCCAGGTGGTGCAGGAAATTGTCGGCGGAAGGGTCGTCGAAGACAGACTGCGGCGGCGTGCCCGGTATCTGGTTCAGGAAACCCTGGAAGTAGGTTCTTTCGGCGTCGTTGTTCAGTCCGTCAAGGCCCACATCCTGGTTGTTGCGCGCCCCCGGTATGGCGGAGAAGGCATCGGTCAGGAACTGCTGCTGCGTCACGCGGCCCCAGATCGTCTCCTTCACGTTTTGCAGATCCGTGGAGGAAGTGGGCAGGCCATTCTCAAAGGCATATTCGTTGTCCTTCAGGATGTCCTCAGATATGTTGCCCAGGTTCAGGACCAGCTCTCCGCCCTCGTTGTTCGTGATCTCGTTGCCCTGCGCGTCCTTTCGGCCGTTTGGCCCTTTAATGAACGGGTCGAGGAGCCAGAATTCCACATACTCGATGTTGGCGTTGTCGAAGTCGGTGTCAAAGGCAATGTCGCGGCTTATACCTCCCCAGTTGTTGCGAGGGTTGTCAGCCAGGTTGCCCTCCTGCGTCAGGTTCGGGTTATAGTTATACTGCCCCCGCTCAGCTGGGTAGTAGGCCACATCGAAGGTATACTCAAACGTGTTGGATGTCTCGGCGTCTCGGCCCGGGAACACCTCTGTGCGCCTCACCGGGCGCACATACTGGTTCTCCAGCTCTTCCTTTCCGATATTGCTGGGCTTCAGGTTGTCGCTGTTGCGGTAGAAAATCTGATCGATGGTATACCAGGCGATCTTCGCGCGATTGTAGGAGTACTGGATGCCCGGGCCTGGCACCAGCGGGGCCGGGGTGGCCGCCAGCCGCCAGTTGGTGTTGTTAAAGCCGCCGAGGCTGTAGGGTGTTTCCGATCCCTCAAAGTCGTCTATGTAAGAGGCACCGTTCTCGTTGGCGTTGGATTTCGTCTGGCCCGGTATGAGTTGCGCGAACTCGCCGCTGAAGGTAACCAGCGATGGCTCCTTGGTCTGGATCAGCGGAATCGCGTCGGTCATCTTCGTCAGGAAGCGCGACTCTTTCTGCAGGTTCACATCGAAGCCGTAGATGGTGTTGTTGGTCGGCTCGTCGCCGATGCTCACGCGGTTGATGTAGGCCTGCTCATTGATGTGCAGCACCGTGGCACCCAGGTTCACGTCATCATTCAGGCGGTAGTCGAAGCGGGCCCCCAGCATGGTGCGGGGCTGGATGTTCAGCAGCTCGGCCTTTTCGTAAGTGATGCGCAGGTCGTTAGCCGAACTGATATAGCTCGGGTTCAGGATTTTGATGCGGCCCAGGTCGTAGAACACCTGGTAATCGGTGCCCTCCACCAGGCGCGTGCCGCCAGAGTATACCGCCACAGAACCCTCCGCAATCCGGAAGCCCGGCAACATGATCTCGTCGGCGGAGGAGGCCTGAAAGCGGCCATTCAGATAAAATTTGGCCTTTACGTTGTTCTGCTGCGCATCGGTCTGTGTCTGCTCATACAGCTCCCGGAACACGTATTTCTCGATCAGCTCAGGGCGGCCCTCCAGCTTCGAGGCGAGGTAATCGCCAAACGGCTCCACCTGCGGGAAGAAGATGCGGCCCGTCTCCGGGTCGATGGTGATGCCCGACAGGAAGTCGAAGTTTCCGTCGCTGGGTTTGTCGTTGTTCGTGTTCACGTTGTCCAGGTTCATCACCTCCACCAACGGGATGTTCTGGATAGGGCTAGGCTCTTTTATACTGGTAATGTCCACCCCGGACTCATCGTCCTTGTAGATGATCTGCAACTGGAAGTTCTCGCGGTTGAGCTGCGTGGCGTCTAGGCTGTAGACGTTCTTCATCATCAGGTCCCAGGTAGGGTACTGCAGCGAGGGGTTGGTGGCGCGCAGCAACTTCATATGGATCACCTGCTCCGCGTTCAGGTTCTGGTAGTCGTCCACCAACTCACCCACCTGGTAGGTCTTTCCGTTGTAGGTATACTCAAAGGCGATACCCAGCACCTGGTCCGGCAACAGCACCGTGTTCAGGGAGATGTAGCCCAACTGTGGGTTGAATTTATACTCCCGCGGGTCCAGCTTGCGGGCACGCACGTGCTCGAAGTCAACGCCCTTCTTCAGGCCAAGGCTGTTCAGATAATTGTCTACCTGAGAGTTGTCGCGGGCCTGGCTGTTGCGGGCCACCTGGCCATACAGCGTGTTTGCGCTGTTGTCGGCGGGGGCGGCGGCTGGCCGGCCGTTGCCAAACTGGTCGCGGAAAGGGTCGGCCTCGCCCAGGTCCATATAGGCCACCATGTTGCGCAGGTTCTCGGTCGAGCGGTTGTTGTTGGTCACGTACAGCTCCAGGCGGCGGATCACGATGCCCGAGTTGACCAGCGGCAGGTTGCGGAGCGACTGGTCGTAGCGGCCCCTGAAAAACTGCGACAGGAAGAAGTGGCGGTTGTTGTCATACTCATCCACCCGGATGGAGAAGCGCCTGTTCTGCGCCCCGTTCTGCACCACCACCTCGTCGTTGGTGCCGCGCACGCTACTGGCGATGGTGGTCACGCTCAGGCGGCCGAACTGCAGCTGGGTTTTTATGCCGAACAGGTTCTGCGCCCCCGAAATGAGCGAGTTGTTAAGCGGCAGACTCACGTTACCGGCCTCCACCTTGCGCACGATCTCCTCCTCGTAGCCGGTATAGTCCAGCTTCATGTTGTTCTCGAAGTCGAAGTTGGCGTTGTTGTCCCAGTTAAAGTTGAGGCGCATCTTTTCCCCGATCTGGCCCACCAGGTTCAGCGAGATGTTCTGCTCGAAGTCGAAGTCGCCGGTGCGCTGCTGGCTGAGCGGGATGCTGGGGTTCTGGTTGCGGTTGAAGCGCGCCCCGAACTTGAGCGACACGTTGCCGTTGGGCTGGATGTCCACGTAGTTGCCGCCGAAGATGCGGTCGAACATCGGGCTGATATATAGCTTCGGGATCAGGCGGTTGCTGCTCACCACGCTCTCGCCGTCGAGGCCACCGGACTTGGCGCGCCAATAGCTGCGTATGGCCTCGCGCTGCTGCCACTCCGAGTACTCGCGCAACGACATGGTGGAGGGCGGCCTGTAGTTGATGTCGCCGATAGTCTCCGATATTTTGTACTGCTGCAGGCTGTCGTCCAGCTCCACGTTCAGCTTGAGGTTGCTTGGCTGCCCCAGCAGCAGGGGAGAGGTACTGGGCCGGGTGCTGAACGGGCTGCCGCGCCTGTCAGAAGGGGTATAGGTCGGCCTCCGGCTCGGGATGTAGGGCTGCACCTTGGCGGTATCGGTGCGTGCCGTGTCCTGTGCCAGCAAAAGGTTTTTAAGAATGATGGATCTGAACCGGCCTGACGCGCGCAACTCTTCCGCCTGCGACCACCAGCCCAGCATAGAAATAGTAGCAACCGTGGCCCACAGCAGGTTGTTCTTAGTGCTCTTCCAGATCAAAATAGGATATATTCTCTTATGAAGATTTCAACGCAAACTTAATCAACTCCTCCACACTCAGGTTTCCGCCTTCTCGTTTAATGATGGAGTCTAGCGTTTTCTCGGCCACGTTCTTGGCAAAGCCCAACGTCACTAGTGCTGATAACGCTTCGGCCCGGTTTGTATTGTGCGCCACGGCATGGCCCGCAGAATCCGTGAGCAACACGTCTTTGCGGACTTTGTCTTTCAGCTCCAGAATGATGCGCTGCGCCGTTTTGGCCCCGATCCCCTTCACGTTCTGAATGGTGCGCACATCCTCCCGCACGATCGCCTGCTGCACCTCGTCTACCGAGAGCGAAGACAATACCATCAGCCCGGTGTTGGGGCCCACGCCCGAAATCGAGATCAAAAGCAGGAACAGGTCTTTCTCGGCCACCGTGGTAAAGCCATACAGCGTGTGCGCGTCCTCCTTGATGTTCAGGAAGGTATGCAGCTTGCACCGCTCCCCGCCTGGCAGCGACGAATACGTGTTGAGGGAAACCTTAATCTGATAACCAACGCCACCTACGTCGATAATGACGTAGGTGGGATCTTTATACGTTAGTTTACCGTCAATGTAAGCTATCATTTATATATGCTGGTTGTTATAGTTCTGCGCATCTACCACCGCGATGGACACGATATTCACAATCTCCCGGATGGAGCTGCCCAACTGCAGAATATGCACCGGCTTTTTCATACCCATCAGCACTGGGCCGATAACCTCTGCGCCACCAATCTCCTGCAGTATTTTGTAGGCGATGTTGCCGGATGCCAGATTTGGGAACACCAGCGTGTTGGCGCCCTTCTCGGCCAGTTCGCTGAACGGGTAATGCTCGCGCAGCAGGTTGCGGTTCAGGGCGGTGTTGGCCTGCATCTCGCCGTCAATCAACAGGCTCGGGTAACGCTCCTTGGCCTTGCGCACCGCCTCTGCCGCCTTGTCGGGCACCTCGCCGCGCACCGACCCGAAATTAGAGTACGACAGCATGGCCACGCGGGGCTCCGTGTCGAAGAACCGTACCGTGCGCGCCGTCAGGCCAATGATGTCAACCAATTCATCGGCGGTAGGGTTCAGGTTCACTGTGGTATCGGCAAAGAAAAACGGCTCGCGTTGGCTCAGGATGATGTACATACCGGCCACCTTGTTGATGCCTTCCTCTACGCCCACCACCTGCAGTGCCGGGGTAATGGTTTTAGAGTAGTCGCGGGTTAGGCCGGAGATGAGCGCGTCTGCCTCGCCACTGTTCAGCATCATGCTGCCAAAGTAGTTGCGGTCGCGCATCAGGCGGTTGGCGTCGAACAGCGTCAGGCCCTTGCGCTGGCGCTTCTCAAACAGCAGCTGCGCGTACTCGGCGCGTTTCGCCTCCTCCAAAAACGGATCGATGATGGATACGTCTTGCAGGTCCATATTGTTCTCGGCGATGATGGCCTCAATTTTCTCGCGGTTACCCAGCAGGATCGGCTGCGCAATGCGCTGCTCTTTCACGGTCTGGGCGGCCTTCAGGATCTTGTAGTTGTCGGCCTCTGTAAACACCACCGTTTTCGGGTCTTTCTTGGCCTGGTTGGTGATGCGCGTCATCAGCTTCTGGTCGATGCCGATGCGTTCCTTCAGTTCCTGCTCGTAAGCCTCCCAGTCGATGATGGGCTTTCCGGCCACGCCACTTTCCATGGCTGCCTTCGCCACCGCCGGCGATATGGTCGTGATCAGGCGGGTGTCGAGCGGTTTCGGGATCAGGTAGGTGCGGCCGAAGTTGATGGTGGTGTCGCTGTATGCCTTCAGCACCACATCCGGCACGGGCTCTTTGGCCAGCGCCGCCAGCGCGTGCACCGCAGCCAGTTTCATGGCCTCGTTTATCTCGGTGGCGCGCACATCCAGGGCTCCCCTGAAAATGTAGGGAAAGCCGAGCACGTTGTTCACCTGGTTCGGATGGTCAGAGCGCCCGGTGGCCATGATCAGGTCATCGCGGGTGGCCATGGCATCCTCATAGGGAATCTCCGGGTCTGGGTTGGCCAACGCGAAGATGATCGGGTCCGGGGCCATGGTCTTCACCAACTCGGGGGCCAGCACGTTGCCCGCCGAAAGGCCCACAAACACATCGGCTCCTTCCATCGCGTCGGCCAGGGTGCTGATGTTGCGCATCGTCACGAACTGCGCCTTGTAAATGTCCAGGTCATCTCGCTCCGGCCGGATCACGCCCTCCCGGTCCAGCATCACGATGTTGTCCATCTTCAGGCCCAGGGCTACATACAGCTTGGCGCAGGCAATGGCGGCGGCACCGGCCCCGTTCATCACCATTTTCACTTCCCCTATCTTTTTCCCCGTGATCTCCAGGGCGTTCAGCAGCGCCGCCGCCGAGATGATGGCTGTGCCGTGCTGGTCGTCGTGCATCAGCGGGATGTTCATCTGCTCTTTCAGGGCCATCTCAATCTTGAAGCTCTCCGGCGCTTTAATGTCCTCCAGGTTGATGCCGCCAAAGGTTGGCTCCAGCGACTTGACGATGCGGATGAACTCATCCGGGTCCTCGCAGTCGATCTCGATGTCGAACACGTCGATGCCCGCAAATTTCTTGAAGAGCACGCCTTTCCCTTCCATCACCGGCTTGGAGGCATCCGGGCCGATGTTGCCCAGGCCCAGCACAGCCGTGCCGTTGGAGATGACACCCACCAGATTGCCCTTTGCGGTATATTTATAAACATTGCTCTTGTCTGCATAGATTTCCTTGCACGGCTCAGCCACACCCGGGGAGTAGGCCAGCGCCAGGTCATGCTGTGTGCTCACCATTTTGGTCGGGATCACCTCAATTTTACCGGGCTTGCCCTCCATGTGGTAATTCAGGGCGTCCTCTTTGTTGATTTTAATCATAAATGCGGTAGTTGTATGTCTTTTTGTCTGGCAATCCGGCTTTTCCGCTTTCACGGATACTGCTGAAGACCAATTTTGTAAGAATTTACTGGTTATCCAAGTTGAGTCTCCAAAGATAAGGCGTGCGGAAGTTTTGTGTGCAGCATCCCGCTATTTTTTAACCCACGGACGACGCCTCAAAACTGGCGGCAAACAAAAAGCACCTTCATGCTGAAGGTGCCTTGCGTGTAGGGGTATGCCTATATGGCTAGCTTAAAATAAGCTTTTGGCCTGGCCTCAGGTTGTCTGACTTCAGTTTGTTCAGTTTCTTGATCTGCTCGATGCTGATGCCGTTGTATTTCTGAGAGATGTTCCAGAGTGTGTCGCCGGGCTGCACATGATGGATGACCTGCTTCTGCTGCGCGTCTATGGCCTGCCTGCCCGCGGATTTGGCGACTGGCTTGGGCGTGTCGTTGCTGGCAAGCGCCGTCTCCTGCTTCTCCTCGCCGGCAGCAGGCAGGTATAGCGCCAGTTTCTGGTTAGGCTGTATGCTGCTGCCGTCTATGTCGTTCCACTCTTTCAGTTGCGCCAGCGTTACCTGATGCCGCAGGGCAATCTGGATTAGGTTATCTCCCCGCTGCACGGTATAGTATGTTTTGCGGGGAGCGCTGTTGGTCTCTTTCTTCGGTTGGGCGCGGTCTGTGGTGTCCTCTGCGGGCTGCTCTTTTCGGGCTGAGGCCATCATCACCGGCAATTCGGCAAGGTCCTGCCGCTTCACTGGCTCGCGCACGGGGGCAGCGGCCATCAGGATACAGCTTTTGTCTGCGGCAGAGGCCATCAGCATGGCACGCTCCGCCGGGATGCGCAGTTTATACTGGCGCATGTGCTGGGGTATAACCGACTGCTTCAGCTCCGGGTTCAGGGCCATCAGCTGCTCGGGGGTTATATGCAGTTCCCCGGCCAGGCGCGCTACGTCCAGTTCCTGGGTCACCTCCAGGTAAGCCACCTGCGGCTGGTACAGGATAGAGTCGGAGAAGATGTTGTGGTCTGTGGCGTGGTGCATGGCATAAATCACCGCCGTCATCGACGGGATATAGCCGCGGGTCTCTTTGGGCAGGTATGGGAAGATCTCCCAGAATGTCTTTTTACCGCCTCCGGCTTTGCGAATGGCTTTGTTTACGTTGCCGGGGCCACAGTTGTAGGCAGCCAGGGCCAGTTCCCAGTCGTCGTAAGTGTTGTGCAGGCGGCGCAGGAAACGCAGGGCGGCATCCGTGGACTTCTCAGGGTCCAGGCGCTCGTCCACGTACTGGTTGAACTTCAGGCCGAAGTCGCCGGCAGTGGGTTTCATAAACTGCCACAGGCCCGCCGCGCCCACCGGCGACTGTGCCTTGGGGTTAAGGCCCGATTCCACGATGGAGAGGTACTTCAGCTCCATCGGCATATTGTGCTTTTTCAGATACTGCTCATACATCGGGAAGTACACGTTTTCGCGCGTCAGCATGGTGCGCATGTACTTTCTGTTCCGGATGGTAAAGTAGTCTATAAAATTCCTTACATAGCTGTTGAACTCCAGCGGAATCTCCGTCTCGATGCAGCTTAGCCTGTCGGCTATCAGATCGTTGGGCTCGTTAGGGATATACTCCACCAGCAGCGCCAACTCGTCCGGGGAGAGGAGGGAGGTGTCAGCCTTGGGGCGTGTCAGCGTGTCGCCGATACTAGAAGATGGTGCAAGCAAACGGCTGTGGCCGGAGGCAAGGGCAGCGGATGCCGCCAAGCTACAGACCACAGCCGAGAGCAGTGTAAGGTATTTTTTATAGATCATGGCATTAACTAGGCTTCAACGGAAATCTTATCCAATATCTGATTCGAGAAAGCCAGCAAAGATGCCTCCTCGAAGGAACGGGTCAGAAGCTGCAATCCGATAGACAGGCCGTTGGCATCGCGCCCAACCGGTATGGAGATGGCTGGCACGCCCGCAAGTGAGGCCTGAACCGTAAAGATATCAGCCAGGTACATGGCTAACGGATTCGTGGTGTTTTCCCCTACCTTAAAAGCAGTGGTAGGAGCAGTAGGCAAGATAAGAAAATCATATGCCTGAAGCAACTCATCCGTCTTCTCTTTAATTAAACGTCTAACCTTCTGTGCTTTCGTATAATAGGCGTCATAATAATCGGCACTAAGTACAAAAGTGCCCAGCATGATGCGGCGCTGCACTTCGTGGCCAAAGCCCTCAGACCTTGTCTTCTTGTAAAGCGAGGTGAGGTCGGTCACGTTTTCGGAACGGAAGCCATACCGCACGCCATCGTAACGACCCAGGTTTGAGCTTGCTTCAGCCGTTGTTAGGATATAGTAAGTAGGCACGATGTAGTCGAGGTATGGGAAGTCCACGGCCTCCACCTGGTGGCCAGCGTCCTTCAGCATCTCCTTCACGCCCAGAATCGTGTCTTTCACCTCGGCATCCAAACCCTCGCTGTCGAAGCAATCCTGGATATACCCGATCTTATACTTCTTGTCAGCAGAAAGCAACTCGCTATAGGCAGGCACCTCGCGTTGGCTGGCAGTGCTGTCCATACCGTCGGCCCCGGCCATTACCTCTAAAAGCAAGGCAGCGTCGGGCACGTTTTTCGTGATCACGCCAATCTGGTCGAAAGACGAGGCGTACGCGATCAGGCCATAGCGCGAAATGCGGGAGTAGGTCGGCTTAAAGCCCACCACCCCACAAAACGAAGCCGGCTGCCGCACAGACCCGCCTGTATCAGAGCCGATGGAGGCAAGGCACAAATCGGCCTGCACCGCCACCGCGGAACCCCCGGACGAACCGCCCGGCACGCGGGAGGTGTCATCGGCGTTCAGGGCATTGCCAAAGGCAGAGGTCTCATTTGAGGCACCCATGGCAAACTCGTCGCAGTTCTGGCGACCGATGATGATGGCGTCCTCCTGCAAAAGCCGCTCAATTGCCGATGAAGTATACAGAGACTTAAAGCCCTGCAGCATGCGGCTGGAGGCCTGCAAACTGTGGCCTTTGTAAGCAAGCACGTCCTTAATTCCGATCACCATACCAGCCAGCTTTCCGGCATTGCCGGAAGCAAGTTTCTGGTCCACGGTATCGGCCTGAAGGAGCGCCTCTTCCTCAAACACTTCCAAAAACGCGTTAAGTGCCGCCTTTTCCCTGATGTTGTGGAGATAATGTTCTACTAATTGCCGGCATGATACCTGCCCGTCGGCGATGGCAGCACGGATGTCGTGTAAAGAGTTATACTGTCTCAATCTATTTTTGACTTTTTGTCGTCTTTGATGGATTGCTCAAGTTCGTTTTTGATTTCGTTCGTCGCGTCTTTAAACTCGCGGATGCCACGCCCAAAGGAGCGTGCAATGCCCGGAATTTTGTCTGCGCCAAACAACATTAGCACTGCTGTTAACACTACCAGCATTTCGCCTCCTCCAAGGTCCCCCAGGAAAAGAAGCACAGTACCGCCGTACATAGAGCTATTAAACGCTTAATGTGGGATTACTTGGTCGCGCTGTGATTATCGTCCTTCACGGAGTTCTCAATGTCGCTCTTGATTTCTTTCGTCGCGTCTTTGAACTCACGTATACCACGGCCCAGGCCCTTAGCCAGTTCAGGGATGCGCTTAGCACCAAAAAGGAGCAGGATTACAAAAAGGATCAAAAGAATTTCTGTGCCTCCCAAGCCTCCTAAGAATAAGAAAATGTTGTTGATACCCATCTTTTTTCGATTTTAAATGAATGCTACAAAATTAGAGTTAATATTTAAATTAAACCCATAACCGCTTATATAAGTTTAATGTACTGCTTTTTATGCAGATAGCTGCAGCCTGAAACAAAAGAATGCCATACCTGTTCCTATTGGTAGGTACATAACGCGGCAGACGTGTTTTTTCGTGAGCCGCCCGGCAGAAATAACATAGCTCCTGGCTTGTTTCCAAAATATGGAATATTTTCCTGGTTTTATTCCCAAATCAGGAATAAGCATTAGCAAGATAAATAGAAGTGTGCGACAAGTCAAGCACTTACAAACGGATGTGTGTTTGGCACAGCGCTTGTTATGCTATAAAATACAAGCATATACCAAAAGGGTATAAACAGCACGCAGCTGTAGGTGCAAATACCGGAAATTTTCTGGATAGGTATACAGGCTACACGTTTTTAATTTATTTCAAAATAAATTAAGCCGAAACCATAACCTTTTTAATAGATATAAGTATATATATACATATATTATCTAATGGTTTAGAGTGTTGCATTTGTGTTGCATTTGTGAATTGTACATTGTACATTTGAATTAGAAATCACTGCAGGCTTTTGAAGCCGCATTTTGATATAAATATTAAGTTTGTTTTCATAGCTTGGAAAGGCACCCTACACTGTAGGGTGTTTTTTTATTTTATCCTTTCCTTGTTTTCCTTGCCGCCTGCGCACATGTAGCATCCCGCTACTGTTCCAGTTTCTTTCCGATCACATACATAGCGAATCACAATTAAGCTGACACTGGTCGGTATGCCTTAAAATAAAGAAAGCCACAGGGGGTGCGGCTTTCAGGGTGGGGAGGTGTTTAAAGCTGTGCGTTACTTCGGAGCAATCCAGCCTTCGGGGTTCAGGTTTTGCTGGTTCTTCCATACCTGAAACTGCAGGGCGGTTGTGCCGTCGCTGTCAGTGTACACGGTACCGATGGTGTCTTTCATCTTTACCGTTTGCCCCGTCTTCACGCTCACGGATTTCAACTTGGCATACACCGTAAAGTACTCGCCATGCTGCACCATCACGATGTTGTTCATACCGGGCACGGAAGCCACCGTCAGCACAGTACCCTCGAAGATGGCGCGGGCATTGGCCCCCTGTGCAGTCTGGATGTCTACGCCATGGTTTTCGACTACCACGCCCTTCAGCACCGGGTGGTTGTGCCGCCCGAACTTCTGTGAGATAAAGCCGCGCTCCACGGGCCAGGCCAAACGGCCCCTGTTACCCGCAAACGAAGAGGAGATCAGCGCCGCTTCCGGGGTTAGGGTTACTTTGCTGGAACTGCCGCTTGTGGCTTTGCCAGCTGCCCGGGCAGCACGCGCGGCGCGCTCAATTTCTTCCCGCACCAGGTCCGCAATCAGCTTGTCCAGTTTCCGGACAGACTCCTGCCGACTAGCCACTTCCTGTTTCAGGTTGCTCTCCTGCTTGGTCAGCTTCGTAATCACGCTGTCCTGCTGTTGGCGCAGCGAGTGCAGGTTCTTGCTTTCAGCCACTTGCTTGCCGAGAAGGTTCTGCTTCTGCCTTTTCTTCGATTCCAGGATTGTGAGCTGCCCTGTCAGGACGGCTTGCACCTTGTCGATCTGTTCTACTTGTTTCTTGCGGGATTCAGAGTATTGCTGCAGGTAGCGCATGCGCCGCACCAGTTGGTTAAAGGAGTCAGCGGCGAACAGGAACATGAGCTTGTTATAGCTGTTGGCCGTTTTGGAGGCTGCGTACACCATGGTGGCATACTCTTTCTTCAGCCGCTCAAGGTCGTTCTGCAAGGCACCCACAATGCCTTCCGTCTCCTTTACGTCTGACTCAATAAAGTTTATTTCGCGTGAGATGTTGCTGATGACTCCCTTCTGTACCGTGATTTTCTCCTGAATGGCGTTGAGCTGGCCAATAGAAACCTCCTTCTGCTTTTTGGTTTGCTGCAGAATGCGGTTGGCTTCTTTAATACGGCTCAGGTTTTCTTTTTTCTCCTTTTCCAGCTGCGCCTTGCTCTTTTTCTTTTGGGCCTGGGTGGCCAGCGGCAGGCAAAGGAGCAGCAGGAAAAAAGTGAATCTGTAAAGGGCGTTCATCAAGGGGCGGTTCTTCTACTCTAAAGGCTACAAATATGGCAAAACTATACCTGAAGAACCAACAGCCCCGATGATTTAATTGAGGGCAGGGCGTTTGTAATCGGCTGGTACGCTGAACGGAAAGGAGAGTGCCTCATCCGTGACGCTGATGCGGCTGTAGTTGAGCGTGAAGTCTGAGACCTGTCCTTTCTGCAGCACCTGCGCCGCCATGGCATGCGCAAACGGCACCTGGCCTATCTGTGCAAAGCTGTCATACCTCACTGTGATGGTGTTGCCGGTGTTGTTGTCCTGCACGTTCAGTTGCTGCAGCTTGCTGGTCAGGCGGCCAATGAAATAGTCGAAGGTCAGGTTCTGGCGGAGTTGCTGTATATGCTGCATCGCCCCCTCCTCAGAGGCTTTCTCTTTGCCCTGCGACTGATAGTTGCCCAGCAGGATAGACTGGAGTAGTTCAAAGCTCACATCCACCTGCAGTTTGTTGCGCAGAAAAGTATAATCCGACGCCACATACTCTTTGTGCAGCCGATTGATCATATACACGGAGTCCTGCGTCAGCATCATGCGGGCGGCCTCAATGCCGAGGCCCGGCTGCACCGATACCCAGATCACGCTGTCTTTCTTCATCCGGATACTGACGCCGGAGGACAGGTTGTCGTTATTGTCCTTGAGCGTAATCTGCCCTTTGGAGCTGAGGTAATTGAAATCGAGATTGTTGACCTGTATGGTGCCGATACTTTCTGTAGTGGCGGAGGCTGTACCGGGTGCCAACTCTTTTTTGCAGCCTGCCAGCATGACGATGCCCAGCAGGCAGAGCAAAATATGTTTACTCATACAGTTTTTTGTCTTTTATTTTTTTGTCAATAAATGCAGATGCCTCGCCTTTAAGCTTTGCTTTCTGCCACTGGCTCACGGCTTCTTCCTTTTTCCCGAGCTTAAAAAGCACATCGCCGTAATGCTCCACTATGGTGGCGTCATCGGAGAGAGCGACCGCCTGCTCCAGGAATTTGCGTGCCTCCGTGTACTTGCCGTTTTTGTAAAGCACCCAGGCATAGGTGTCCAGATAGGTGGGGTTTGTGGGATGCTTGGCTACCAGGCGCTCTGCCATTTCGATGGCTTTGTCCAGGTTTTCATTCCGCAACGACAGGAAATAGCTGTAGTTGTTGAGCACATGCTCATTGTCTTTGTCCTGGGCCAGCACGGCGTCATAGGCAGCGTTTGATTTTTGGAAATCTTTCAAGGAGTTATACCCATCGCCCAGTTGCATGTTAAACTGCACCAGAAGCTCCGGCTCACTGGCCGAAAGCCGTTTCCCGTACTCCAGCGATTTCACGGCTTTGGTAAAGTTCTTTGTAATCAGGTGGCCCGTGCCATTGTAAAACCAGAATACCGCTTGGTTTGGGAAAAGCTCAAGCGCCTGCTCTGAGTGCTGCACCATCGCCTCTTCCTGCGAGAGTTCCGCATCCAGCAAGACAATCTGTTGCCAGATCTTGAAATGGGATTCGTCTAGCTTCACCGCTTTCAGGTAATTGTCCCGGGCGGGCTCTTTCTGGTTCACGATGGTTTGCAGGTCGCCGGCAACGGCATAGGCCTTGGCTTCCTCAGGGTGGGTTTTGATGGTTAAGCTCACCAGTTCCAGTGCCACGGGCTCGATCTCCGGGTTTGGCAGTTGACGTATAAAATCCACCAGAATGCGCACCTTGGTGTCGATGTCCAGCTCCGGGCTGGCGAAAGCAAACTTCACCTCTTCCTCGGCTTTTGCCTTGTTGCCTTTCTGGCGGTTCAGGTCAGAGAGCATGAGGTGCGCAAAGGGATTGTTGGGCTCCATACGAAGCGCCTTGTCCAGGATGGCAATGGCTTCGTCTGGCTTTTTGGAGGCGTTCAGGAGCTCTGCCTGCGCCAGAAAGTAACGTACCTCGCTGGGGTTGGTGGCCAGTAGTTTGTTTCCTTCCTCAATCGCCTTGTCGATGTTCTTCTGGCGGAGGTATATTTGCTGGCGGTTCACGAGCAACTGCTCCATTTCCCCGAAGCGCTTCTCTATGCGGTCATACGTTTTCAGGGCATCGTCAAACCGGGACTGCGACAGGTATAGGTCGGCCAGGTTGAAGAGGTATTCCTCGGAGTTGGGGACATTCCGCAACAGGTCGTTGAAAGCCTGCGCTGCCGCATCGTACTGTTTCTGGCCTGTGTGCAGCTGTGCCACCAGAAGATAGTAATAGGCGTTTTGCTTTTCCAGAAGCACGGCGGCCTTGGCAAAAGGCATGGCGCCCTCCGGATTTTTCAGCTGCAGGTATGTCTCCCCGATCTTGTAGTTGAGCGCGGCGTTGTTGGGGGTAACGGTATAGGCTTTCTGAAAAAGCTGGAGGGCTTGTTGGTAGTCCTCCAGCATAAAATATTTCATCCCATCCAGAAACAAGGCCTCGCTCACCTGCCTGTCGCGCTCCGAGGGCTCCTGCACCTGCGGTGCGGCAACTGTTTCGGTGGCGGCTTTCGCCTTCTTTTTTTTGGAAGACTGGGCGCTGCTTTCGCTGGCGCCTACAAAGGCCAGGCAGCAGGTGGCAAAGAGGATGTTTCTGAATATGGTCATGGTCTACTCTGTAAGCGTGTTGAAGTCGCCGAGGCTGAGATCCGTCGGCCGTCCTTCAAACACAACAAAGTTACCGAGCATTGAGTTTGCAACGTTGCTGTTTTTGAGGGAAGTGTCTTCCTGAATGATCGAGTTGCTTATCACTGAGTTGTAGACATTTGTGTTGTTGCCGATGGAAACGTGCGGGCCCACCACGGAGTTTGTGATGCGGGCGTTCTCACCAATGTATACAGGAGGGATAATTACCGAGTTCTCCAGCTGCGCCGACGAAGCTACTAAGCCTTCCTCATCTTTTATATACTCCAAATAGCGCTGGTTAGTATAAACGGTGGCATTTTTATTTCCGCAGTCGAGCCACTCCGAGATCACGGCAGGTATAAACGTGGTGCCTTTGTTCTTCATGTTCTCCAGCGCGTTTGTCAGCTGGAACTCGCCCTTGTCTTTGATGTCGTTGTCGAGGAGGTACTGCAACTCGCTGCGCAGGTACTCGCCGTCGCGGAAGTAGTAGATGCCGATGATGGCCAGGTCAGACACAAACTGCTCGGGCTTCTCCACGAAATCCGTGATCTGGTTCTGCTCGTTCAGCTTGATCACGCCAAACGGGCGCGGGTCTTCCACGCGCTGCACCCAGATGGTGCCGTCGGCGTTGGTGTCGAGCTTAAAGTCGGCTTTGAAAAGCGTGTCGGCAAACGCTACCACTACCTTGCCCTCCAACGCCTCCTGGGCGCAAAGGATGGCATGCGCCGTGCCCAATGCCTCTTCCTGGTAACAGATCGTGCCTTTGGCGCCAACGGCTTCGGCGATTTTTTTCAGGTTTTGCTCCACCTTCTCGCCGAAGTGGCCGATGATGAAAGCCACTTCCTCAATGGGTTCATGACACACTTTGGCAATGTCCTCTACAAGGCGCTGCACAATGGGTTTGCCCGCAATCGGGATGAGTGGCTTGGGAACAGTAAGGGTGTGGGGGCGCATACGCTTGCCCATGCCTGCCATTGGTATGATGATTCTCATAAGCTGTTTTTATTTTAAGTTCTGAGTTTTGTTTCTCTGCTTTTGTATCGTAATTCGTGTCTCGTTGTTCGTTAATTGATTTTATTTATTATCGGAGAACGATCAACGAGTAACGACACACGAACAACGTCATTTTGTGCCCGTGCTGCCGTAGCCGCCAGCGCCACGCGCTGTGTCCGTCAATTCCTCGGCTTCCTGCCACGCGATGCGCGCGTACTGGGCCACCACCATCTGTGCGATGCGCTCTCCATCCTCCACCACAAATTCCTGATCCGAGAGGTTTACCAGCAGCACCTTAATCTCGCCGCGGTAGTCGGCATCAATGGTGCCCGGGCTGTTCACGATCGAGATGCCGTGCTTGTAGGCCAGGCCGCTGCGGGGGCGTATCTGCGCCTCGTGGCCTTCGGGCAGGGCAATGTGTAAGCCCGTCGGGATGAGGGCGCGCTGCAGTGGCTTCAACGTAACTGGCGCCTCGAGGTTTGCCCGCAGGTCCATGCCGGCAGCATGTATGGTTTGATACGAGGGAAGCGTGTGCTTCGACTTGTTTATAACATGAACCAAAAGGTCATCTTTTTGCATCATCATTCAATATAAGCATTAAAATTTAAGGAACCGCGGGCGCTCCCGCAGCACAACCACTGCACCGAATACAACACAGGTACCCAGGTGGTATGCGTGGCGCAGCCAGAAATTATCAATCTCGACCTCAAGCGCCAGCCATACCAACGCAATCGCAAGGACGATATAGCCCAGGATGGTTTTGACAGGGTAGGGGATGGGGTAGTGCCGGTTGCCCAGCAGGTAGCTGGCTAGCGCCATACTGAAATAACAGAGAAACGTGGCGATGGCCGAGCCCATATACCCCAGCACCGGGATCAGGAGCAGGTTAAAGGTGATGGTGATGGCCGCGCCCCCGAAACTGATGTAGGTGCCATACTTGGTCTTGTCTGTGAGTTTGAACCATACCGAGAGGTTGTAGTATACCCCCAAAAACAGGTTGGCCAGCAACAGCACGGGCACTACCATGATGCCCTCGCGGTAGGCTTCGCTGCGCAGCAGCAGGGCAAAATCCTCTAAATTAACCGAGATAAACAGGAAGATGGCGGCGCAGGCAATCACGAACCACTTCATGATGAGGGCAAACGCCTGCGGGGAGTCTTTCTCCTCGGCCTGCGAGAAGAAAAAAGGCTCGGCGGCGTAGCGGAAGGCCTGTATAGCCAGCGTCATGAAAATGGAGAGCTTGTAGCAGGCGCTGTAAATTCCGACGGCGGCCATGTTGCTCTTGCCGGGGTAAAAGCCCTCGGGCAGCCACTCCTCCAGCAAAATCCGGTCAAGAAGCTCGTTTACCGCCCCTGCCATACCCATCAGCATCAGCGGATAGGCATACACCAGCATGGGGCGCAGCAGCTCCTTGTTCAGCTCAAACCGGAACCGCGAGAACTCTTTCCACAGCATCGGGATAAGGAGGGCATTGGCAACCAGGTTGATCAGGAAAATATAGCCTATCCCGAATTCGGGGTTGTAGAGCTTGCCTACCAACGGCCGTAGTTCCTGCAGGTAATTGCCGTTATAGATGTCGCGGCACAGCACCAGGAAGAACATATTGGCCCCTACGGTGAACAGAATGTTCGCTAGCTTGATAGATGCGAATTTAACCGCCTTGTTCTGGAGCCGAAGCCGTGCGAAAGGTATGGCCACAATGGCGTCGATAGCCAGCACGATGGCGAGCCACACGATATACTCCTGCTGGTCGGGGAAGCCGATATACCTGGCGATTGCCCCGGAAGCCAGTATGAGCAGCATCGTGGACAAAAGGCTGCTGCTCAGGATCAGGCTGAGGACCTGGTTGTAAAGCCTGACTTTGTCGGTGCCGGGCTTGTTGGAGAAGCGGAAATAGGCCGTCTCCATACCATACGTGTACAGGATATTGAAAAAGCCGACAGCGGCGTACAGGTATGAAACCACCCCGTATTCCTCCGGGAGGAACACTTTCGTGTAGATGGGTACGAGCAGGTAATTAAGGGCCCTGCCCACGATACTGCTTAATCCGTAGGCGGCAGTCTGCCCGACCAATTTCTTGGCTATACTCATGTGATGGGGTTGAGAGGCGGGGAGAAGAGGTGGCTTACTTGCCTGTGAAGCTTGCCTTGCGCTTCTCCAGGAACGCGCTGGTGCCCTCTACAAAGTCCTTGGAGGCGCACAAGCGGGCAAAGGCGTTGGCCTCCGTCTGGTAGCCGTTCTCGTCTTTGTTATACACGGCGTTCACGCCTTCGATCACCAGGCCCACGGCCAGCGGGGCCTTGCTCATTATTTTCTGCAGCAACTCCACGCAGCGCGGCATCAGTTCTTCGGGGGCCACCACGTGGTTTACCAGGCCAAGCGCCTTTGCCTCTTCTGCGCCTAGTACGTCGCCGGTCATCATCAGTTCCATGGCTTTGCCCTTACCCACCAACTGCGTCAGGCGCTGGGTGCCGCCATACCCTGGCAACAGGCCCAGGTTTACCTCGGGCTGGCCGAAGCGGGCACCGGTGCTGGCTACGCGCATGTGGCAGGCCATCGCCAGTTCGCAGCCGCCGCCCAGGGCAAAGCCGTTCACGGCGGCAATCACAGGCTTGTTGCAGCGCTCAATCATGCTAAACGCCTCCTGCCCACTCTCGGAAAAGCTGCGGGCGGTTACCTCCGTCAGCTGGGAGATCTCGGCAATGTCGGCTCCTGCGACGAATGCCTTCGGCCCGGCCCCGGTAATGATGACGCCCTGCACGGTTTCGTCGTCATACACTTGTTGCATGGCGCTATGTATCTCATTAATCGTTTCTGAATTCAGTGCGTTTAGCTTGTCTGCCCTGTTGATGGTGATGGTGAGAATGCCATTTTCCTGGCGCAGCAGCAGGTTATTATATATAGTCATAGGTCGATCCTACTCCGGTTAAAAACAAATTTCTTCTTTCGCAAATATAATCATTTCCTCCATTCGGGAAAGCGCTAAATCTGTGGCCCGCCCCAACAGAGGTGCCCGCTAAGGTGGGGAAAGTCTTCCTTATTAGCTAAGTTTGCAGAATCATTTTAACACGAAAGAACACAAGTACATGGCATTTTTTTCAGAATTTAAGAAATTCGCCGTCAAGGGAAACGTCATCGACCTGGCTGTCGGTGTGGTGATTGGCGCTGCTTTCGGCGGTATCACCAAGTCGTTGGTGGATGACATGATCATGCCCCCCTTGGGCCTGCTGATCAGCAACGTGAACTTCTCGCGCCTGCACGTGCTCCTGCGCCAGGCCGTGATCGAAAACGGTGAGGTGATAGAGCCGGCCGTTACCCTCAACTACGGAAACTTCCTGCAGGCCGTCGTTAACTTCCTCATCATCGCGATGGCTATTTTCCTGCTGGTGCGCACCATCAACCGCCTGCGCGAGAAGGAAGCGGCCAAGCCCGCGCCTGCCATCAACAAGCAGGAAGTGCTGCTGGCTGAGATTCGCGACGTGCTGAAAGGACAGCACGATGCCACCCAAACCAGCCCGGAAAACCAAAAAGTAGTATAGCCAAACGCCCGCTCATGTATAATTTTTTACGCAGATCCTTTTTTTGCCTCAGTCTCCTTTTTTGTCTCAGCGCGCACATCTCCGTCGCCCAGCAAGCCGACACCACCAGCCTTTGGGACCTGGGCGGAACCGGTACCGTCAACTTCAGCCAGATCAGCCTGAGTAACTGGGCCGCCGGGGGCCAGAACTCGGTATCGGTGCTGGGCATTGCCAATGCCTTCGCCAATTATGAGCACGGGAAGAACTCCTGGAATAACTCGCTGGACCTGACCTATGGCCTCGTGAAAGTGGAGGACCGGCGCACGCAGAAGAGCGACGACAAAATTGAGCTGAACCTGAAGTACGGCCACCGGGCCTCCCAGAAGTGGTTTTATACCGGCCAGCTAAA
Source organism: Pontibacter sp. E15-1 (assembly GCF_022601975.1). Classification (GTDB taxonomy): domain Bacteria; phylum Bacteroidota; class Bacteroidia; order Cytophagales; family Hymenobacteraceae; genus Pontibacter. The sequence goes on along the minus strand of NZ_JAKVIR010000015.1, from coordinate 115,493 downwards.
TATAAAAACGCAGCTGACGCCCACGTATACCGTTACCCGCGACACATTGGTGGCTGCGTTTCTGTCTCCGGCCTATATCCTCACATCGGTGGGTATGGACTACAAGCCCAACAAGAAACTGTCGGTTTTTCTGTCTCCGTTCACGGGCAAGTTTACCGTGGTGAACAACCAGGCCCTGGCCGACCGGGGTGCCTTCGGGGTATCGGCTGCGGAGAAGGGCGTGGAAGGGAACCCGATTCCGGGCACCGGGCAGCGCTTCCGGAAGGAGTTTGGCGGGTATGTGAACGTGCGTTACAAGAATGAGATCCTGCAGAACGTCACGCTGCAGTCAAAGCTCGACCTATTTACCAACTACCTCCGGGACCCCCAGAATGTGGACGTGGCCCTGGAGAACCTCGTGAACTTCAAGGTCAACAAATTTATATCCGCCACATTGTTTGTTCATATGATCTATGATGATGATATTAAGATACGCCTCGACCGGAACGACGACGGAAAGGTAGATGGCAGGGGGCCGCGGCTGCAGGTGAAGCAGACACTGGGCATCGGGCTTTCATATAATTTCAAGTAGGCGAACTTTTGCCTCGGAACCGCGTGTTTAGGGGAAGTACAATTTTATTTGCAAAATAAACGTTATATTTCTGACCAAGAACGAGGCTGCTATGAAGAAATTACCCCTGCTGTTGTTATTCCTAGGAATTGTGTTTTTCTACACGGAGGCGAACGCCCAGACATCTCAGAGCAGCACGGTTTCTACCACGGATGAGTACTGGGGAACCGGGAAAGTGGAGACCAAGGCCGCCGCTGCCGATGCGGTGGGCAACCGTTCCGTAGGCTTAGACACCCGCTTTAACACGTATGAAGACGATCGGCGCAAAAGCTTCGACAAGAAAAGAATCGCCAACAGCAAGCGCATGCAGGAAATCCTGAATAAAGAGGAAAAGATGATGAAAAAGCATAAGCGCGATAAGCGGCGGCTCCGCCGACAGCGCCGCGCCCAGTAAACGCTTTCACTAGTATATAAACGGCCTGCCATGGTTTCATGGCAGGCCGTTTTGCGTTTTACCTGAGGTAGCCGCTGCAGGTGTTATTCCGATTTCTCAGTGCAGTCTTATACGTGTGCAGCCCATACCCAGCAAAGCCATCTACACACGTATGCGCCTGCTCCGGGGTATGGGTTGCACGCAAAAACGCCCCGGTAGCTTTGGCTGCCGGGGCGTTTATACTGTTCGTAATTCGCTGCTATACTATAGCGTGCGCTTCACTTCTTTCTCTACGTAAGCCTCGATAATGTCGCCTTCCTGAATATCGTTGTAGTTCTTCAGGCTGATACCACACTCAAAACCTTGTCTCACTTCAGACACATCGTCCTTGAAACGCTTCAGAGCAAGTATCTCGCCGTCCAGCACCACGATGCCATCACGTACCAGTCTCACCTTTGCGTTACGCTGTATGGTTCCGTCAGTCACCATACAACCGGCAATGGTACCCACCTTCGTGATCTTGAACACGTCGCGCACTTCTGCGTTACCCGTGATCTCCTCTTTCAGCGTCGGTGCCAGCATACCTTCCATGGCGTCTTTCACCTCGTTGATCGCGTCGTAGATAATAGAGTAGAGGCGAACGTCGATCTGCTCCTGCTCTGCCAACTTGCGCGCATTCTGCGACGGACGCACCTGGAAACCGATGATGATCGCGTCGGAGGCAGAAGCCAGCAACACGTCTGATTCCGAGATGGCACCCACGCCCTTGTTGATGATGCTCACCTGAACCTCAGGCGTAGACAGTTTCAACAGGGAGTCAGAGAGTGCTTCCACCGAGCCGTCCACGTCACCTTTCACAATCACGTTCAGTTCCTTAAACGTACCGATCGCCAGACGGCGTCCGATCTCATCCAGGGTGATGTGCTTGCGGGTACGCAGGTTCTGCTCGCGCTGTACCTGAGAGCGGTTAGAGGCAATTTCACGCGCCTCACGCTCCGACTCCATCACCAGGAACTTGTCACCGGCCTGCGGCGCACCGTCCAGACCAAGCAACTGCACCGGCGTTGACGGGCCAGCCTCTTTCATTTTCTTGCCGAGGTGGTTGGTCATGGCCTTTACTCTACCGAAGTGAGATCCTGCCAGTACCACATCCCCAATCTTCAGGTTACCCGTCTGAACCAGTACTGTGGCCACATAACCACGTCCTTTGTCCAGGGATGCCTCAATCACGGTACCGATGGCGGCACGCTCTGGGTTGGCTTTCAGCTCAAGCAATTCCGCCTCCAGCAACACTTTCTCCAGCAAATCCGGGATACCAGCGCCTGTTTTGGCCGATACCTCCTGAGACTGGTACTTACCGCCCCATTCTTCCACCAGGAGGTTCATCTGGGCGAGTTCTTCGCGAACTTTATCCGGGTTGGCGCCTGGCTTGTCTATTTTGTTAAGTGCGATGATAATCGGTGAACCGGCCGCCTGCGCGTGGTTGATCGCCTCTTTTGTCTGCGGCATCACCGAGTCGTCTGCGGCAATCACGATGATCACGACATCCGTTACCTTGGCACCACGGGCACGCATCGCCGTAAAGGCCTCGTGACCCGGTGTATCGAGGAAGGTGATGGTGCGGCCGCTCTCCGTCTTCACCTTGTAGGCTCCGATGTGCTGCGTGATACCACCGGCCTCACCGGCTGTCACGTTTGCGTTTCGGATATAATCGAGCAGGGAAGTTTTACCGTGGTCAACGTGACCCATGATTGTGACGATAGGGGCACGCTCTTCCAGGTCTTCCTCGTTGTCCTCTACGATATCCTCCAGTGCCTGCTCGTCTTCTGAGGTGATGAAGTCAACGTCATAGCCGAACTCATCCGCGATGATGGTAATGGCTTCGGCGTCGAGGCGCTGGTTGATAGACACGAACATGCCCAACTGCATACATACCTTGATGACGTCGTTCACACTGATATCCATCAGGGAGGCAAGGTCGTTGGCTGACACGAACTCAGTTACACGCAGTGTCTTAGACTCTGCCTGCTCTGCCATGCGGCGCTCTTCCGTGGCATCGGCAATCGCTGAGCGCTTCTCGCGCCGGTATTTGGCGCGGTTACCGCTGCTGCCTTTACCACCGCTGAGCTTGGCAAGTGTTGCCTTGATCTGCTCCTGGATTTCCTTGTCCGTAACTTCTGCCTTTACAGGCCGGCCAGCCGGGGTATTTGCACGCTGCGGACCTCTGCCGCCGCCTGGCCTAGGAGGGCGCTGTCCGCCGCCGCGCTGCTGCGCTGGCACGGTTGGGCGCTGGTTGCCCTGTCCGGGTCCTTGCTGGGCCCCCTCTGTTCCTACAATAATGCGCTTGCGCTTTTTCTTCTTCCCTTTCTTGTCGTCTGACGACGCCACCGGTTTAGAACCTTTTCTGCGCGACTCTGCTGGCAATTCTATCTTGCCCAACACAGTTAGACCTTTTAGCTGGTCTGCTCTTCCTGAAATCGTTTCTATGCTTTCCTTATTTTCTGGGTTGGTGTCTGCTGCAGGAGTGGCCGGTTGCTGCGGCGCCGTCTCTGGGGCAGATGTTTTAGGTGCTTCAACAGCCGGTTTCTCAGCGGAAGGAGCAGGTGCCTGGGGTTCCGTAGGCTTGGCAGGAGCTTCCGGAGCTTTGGCGCTTACTGGTTCTTCCGGCTTAGGGGCCGGGGCCTGTGGTGCCTCTGGGGCAACGGCCACAGGAGTGTCCTGTACAGGAGGGGCTGGCGCAGCCGGTTGCTCGGGAGCCTTAGGTGCCTCAGCGGCAGGCTCTGCAGCTGGTTTGGCCGCTGGCTCCGGTGCAGCTGCCTCTGCCTTTGGTTCTGGTGCAGGGGCTGGTTGTGGTTGCTTCGGAACCGGGCGTCCTTTGGCGTCCAGTTCTATCTTGCCCAGCACTTTGATGCCGGGTAAGATAGAAGCGGGTTCCTCCTGAGCCGCCGCTGGGGCAGGCTGTGGGGCAGCCGGTGCCTGCGGCGCGTGTTGGCTGGGGTTCTTTATCAGAATATCCTGCTCAGGCTCGCTTGGCTTCTTCGGCTCCTGATGAATCTGTTTGTCTGACTCAATTACCTGGTTGCTCTGCGGCTTCTTGCCAATGTTGATTTCCTCTGCCTCCTGCTTGTCCTGCATAGAAGAAGCATACTCTTTCGTCAGCATACCGAACTGCTCTGCCGTGATTTTGGTCGTAGGCTTGTTGTCCACGTCAAAACCTTTAGCAGAGAGGTACTCTACAATGGTAGAGGTACCAATGTTTAATGTAGTCGCAACCTGTTTGAGCCTCCTTGTTTTTTCTTCTGCCATTTTGTTCTAATATGCTGTCTTTAATTCTAACTAAATAAATATATAGCTGCCTTGCCAGGGAGTAACAGTTGCATCCCGCTATAATTTCTTCAAAATTAAGCGATGGCGGTTCAACTCACAACTATTGGCTGTCTTCTTCTTCTAACTCCTCGCGCAGGATAGAGAGCACATCGTCAATGGTTTCCTCTTCCAGCTCGGTGCGGCGCAGCAGGTCTTCCTTGCTCACGGCCAGCACGCTCTTGGCTGTGTCGAGGCCAATGCGGCGCAGCTCTGCGATTACCCAGTCCTCGATCTCGTCTGTGAACTCTTCCAGGCTGATGTCTTCCTCGTAGCTTTCAGACTCGCGGAACACGTCAATCTCAAGGCCCACCAGGCGGCTGGCAAGCTTAATGTTCTGGCCGCCTTTGCCAATGGCAAGCGACACCTGGTCTGGCTTGAGGAACACCGACACGCGGCCGTTTTCCTCGTCTACTTTCATGCTGCTGATCTTAGCCGGGCTAAGGGCACGCTGTATATACAGCTCCAGGTTTTCGGTATAGTTGATAACGTCGATGTTCTCGTTCTCCAGCTCGCGCACGATGCTGTGGATACGGGAGCCTTTCATACCCACACACGCCCCAACGGGGTCAATGCGGTCATCGAATGACTCTACGGCTACCTTGGCGCGCTCGCCGGGCTCGCGCACGATTTTCTTGATGGCGATCAGGCCGTCGTAGATCTCAGGCACTTCGTTTTCGAACAGGCGCTCCAGGAACGTAGGCGATGTGCGGGAAAGGATGATCTTCGGGTTTCCGTTCACGATCTCCACGCGCTGCACCACGGCTCTCACCACGTCGCCTTTGCGGTAGCGGTCTTTCGGGATCTGCTCCACCTTCGGTATCAGCAGCTCGTTCTCTTCCTGATCAAGCAGCAGCACCTCGCGGTTCCATACCTGGTATACCTCCCCCGAGATCACTTCGCCCACCTGGTCTTTGTACTTCTGGAACACCAGTTCCTTCTCCATGTCCTTGATGCGCTGGATCAGGGTCTGGCGGGCCGTGAGCACGGCGCGGCGGCCGAAGTCTTCCAGCTTCACCTCTTCCGAAACTTCCTCACCTACCTCAAAGTCGGGCTCAATCTTACGGGCGTCCGTAAGGCTGATCTTGTCATGGTCCCAGATGTCCTCGGAGTTGTCGTCCACGATCTCGCGGTTGCGCCATATCTCCAGGTCACCCTTCTCCACGTTCAGAATGATGTCAAAGTTCTCGTCAGTGGACCACTTCTTGCGGATCATGGTGCGGAACACATCCTCCAGGATGCGCATCATGGTCGGACGGTCAATGTTCTTGAATTTCGCAAATTCAGCGAACGACTCGATCAGGACTGAACTGTTCATTATTTTATCATTTAAAAGATATTACAACATTTGCTTTCACAATCTCCCCGAAGGGTATTTGCACAGGCTCATACGTTGCCTTTTTGCCTTTCTGTTTCTTCTCTTCCAGCAGGAGTATGCCTGTTTCGGTCACCTCCTCCAACTTGCCGGTTTTCTCGGTGTCGTCCTGCAGTTTTACTTTCAGGTGGCGGCCAACGTTGCGCTGGTACTGCTTTGGCTGCGTGAGCGGGAAATCCACGCCCGGCGAGCTAACCTCCAGCACATAGCTCACTTCCTCGCCCTCTGTCTCCTCGATCCGCTTGTTGATGCGGCGGCTGATGGTGGCGCACTGCGAGATGGTGATGCCCTGCTCGCCATCGGCCAGCACCACTATTTTGGGGCGCACGGCAGACGCCGACACGGAAACATCCACAATAAACAGATCCGGCTCGGGTAAGCAGGCCTCCGCCATCTCTCGTACAGTTGTTGCAGTAATTGCCATCGCCAAAGGTTAAGAAATAAAGAAGGGGACTCCATGTCCCCTCATCTCCTTTATTAGAAATAATGGCACAAATTTACTACAAAATCCTAAGACAAACAACATGGGGGGCTGCCAAAGCCCTTATTAAATTAGTGTTTTCATCTGTTTCAGGAAAAAAACAGGCGTAAAACGGGGTTTGGCAGGGGGGCTGTCGGCAAACCCTGGGCTGTAACAAAACCAAGGGTGCAATAGTTCGGATAGTGCAAAGCAGCCGGACACGCCGCGTTGCGCCGCAATATATTCTGCCTGCCTGCGTAAGGTAGATACTCTCTTAATTCGTAAGTTTGCTTTTGTGTCGGGAACCTTTAGAAAAATACGCAGGCGTATATGGCTTGTCCTTAACATCGGGGTAGTGCTCTGGGTGCTGGCCGGTGTGCTCAGCCTGCAGGTGCCGCCGCAATCGTTCTGGCCTGCCGGCTTTGTGGCCTTTTCGCTGCCCGGTGCGCTGGTCCTTAACTTCTTCTTTCTTTTATACTGGGCGCTGCGCCGCTCGTGGCTGTTTATGCTGCCGCTGGCCGTGCTGCTGCTCGCCTGGAACTACTATGCCCGCCTGCTGGCCATTAATTTTGAGAAAGAGGTGCCCGAGGGGGCGAACACACTGCAGGTGCTGAGCTTTAACACGCACATGTTTAACGTGTACAGCGATGACGCAGGCGACCAGGGCAGCTCGGTGGAGATGGCAGACTGGATAGCAACCAACCCGGCGGATGTGTACTGCCTGCAGGAGTTTTACAGCAAGCGGAGCTCGGATGTGTACAACACCATCAGCAGGATCGGGGTGCGGTACGACAAGCACCGCTTTTTCTCCGTGTCGCGCACCAGCCGCAAGCGGGGCGACGTGGGCATCGCCATCTTCTCAAAGCACCCGATCATCCACAAAGGCGTGATCAACTTCAGCAACGAGCCGAGCCCGAACCGGGTGGTATGGGTGGACTTGAACGTGGCCGGCGACACGATTCGCGTGTACGCCTCGCACCTGCAGTCCATGAGCATCAAGCGGGAGGACATTGAGGACACGTATTCCTCGCTCTCCAACGAAGACAGCTTTAAGCGCAGGGGCCGGAACCTGGCCAGGCGGCTTCGGGCCGGTTTTGTGGCCCGCGGAGAGCAGGTGGAGATGCTGCTGGACCATGTGCGGGAGTCGCCCTACCGCACGATCGTGTGCGGCGACTTCAACGACATCCCCTTCAGCTATACCTATAACAAGCTGGCCAAAGAGCTCGACAACGCGTTTGTGAAGGCGGGCACGGGGGTAGGCGCCACCTACAACGGGCCGCTTCCGTTCCTGCGCATCGACAACCAGTTTTATACCGACGGGCTGCGGGCGGTTTCCTTTCAGACGCACAACGAAATGGGCCTCTCGGACCATTACCCTATCTCGGCCACGTATGTGGTGGAGCCGCGCGCGGAGGAGGCCCGTTAGGAGATGGAAGGCAATATGAATAGCTTTGGGGTGTTACCCATCGCGCAAAACCAACAAGATACAGCAATGCGACACCTGCGGGTGTGTATACCTGATTAGAACCATGCAACAGAAACTGAACCTATACAACACGCTCACGCGAAAGAAAGAGGTGTTTGAACCCCTGCACCCCCCCATGGTGGGTATGTATGTCTGCGGGCCCACCGTGTATGGCGAGCCGCACCTGGGCCACGCCCGCAGTGCCGTTACCTACGATGTGCTCTACCGCTTCCTGAAATCCCAGGGCTATAAGGTGCGCTACGTGCGCAACGTGACCGATGTGGGGCACCTGGAGAACGATGCCGACGAGGGCGAGGACAAAATTGAGAAACGCGCCAAGTTGGAGCACCTGGAGCCCATGGAGGTGGTGCAGCACTATACCAACATCTACCACGAGGAGCTGCGGAAACTGAACGTGCTGCCCCCGGACATAGAGCCGCGCGCCTCCGGGCATATCATCGAGCAGATCGAGATGATACAGGAGATATTGAACAACGGGCTGGCCTACGAGGCAAACGGATCGGTATACTTCGACGTGAAGGCCTACAACAAGGACCATAACTACGGCAAGCTCTCCGGGCGCAACATCGAGGACCTGCTCGGCAACACCCGCGCCACCGAGGGGCAGGAGGAGAAGCGCTCTCCCGTGGACTTCGCCCTATGGAAGAAAGCCTCGCCCGCCCACATCATGCGCTGGCCCTCGCCCTGGAGCGACGGCTTCCCGGGGTGGCACCTGGAGTGCTCGGCCATGAGCCGCAAGTACCTCGGCACAACCTTTGATATACACGGGGGTGGGCTGGACCTGATGTTCCCGCACCACGAGTGCGAGATTGCGCAGAGCCAGGCCAGCAACAGCCACACCGATGCCGCGCGCTACTGGATCCACAACAACATGATCACGGTGAACGGGCAGAAGATGGGCAAATCGCTGGGCAACTTCATCAACCTGAGCGAGCTGTTCGGCGGCACCCACGAGACACTGGAGCAGGCCTATACCCCCATGACAGTGCGCTTCTTTATTTTGCAGGCGCACTACCGCAGCACCCTCGATTTCAGCAACGAGGCCCTGCAGGCGGCCCGCAAAGGCTATACCAAGCTGATGAACGGCCTGAACATACTCAAGAAGCTGGAGTACCCGGAGGAGACGGAGGCCCTGGCGCCCGACGAAAAGCTGAACCAGGAACTGCTGAAGCTGACCGAGGACTGCTACCGGGGTATGAATGATGACCTGAACACCGCGCGCACCATCGCCTCGCTGTTCAACCTGCTCAAAAAGATCAACAGCCTGAACCTGGGCCAGATCAGCATGGGGCAGCTCTCGCGGGGCACGTTCGATACGGTGCGGGACACCTACCAGGAGCTGGTAACAGATGTGCTGGGGCTGCAGGAAGAGCCGCTGGGAGATATGGAAGAGATGCTGGACCTGGTGCTGCAGTTTTACAAAGAGGCCAAAGAGAACAAGCATTACGACAAGGTCGACACGATTCGGGCGGAGCTCAAAAAGCAAGGCATCGTGATCAAAGACCTGAAAACAGGAATAGATTGGGCTTATGAAGAATAAACTGAACATGCTGGCACTCTTGTTCTGTTGCTCCCTCGCCCTGCACGGCTGCGACTCAGCCGAGAAAGGCGGCGCGCAACAAACAACGGTGGAGGAAATGAAAGAAACGGTGCAGGCACCCGCCTTTAACCCGGACTCTGCCTATGCCCTGATCGCGAAGCAGGTTGCCTTTGGGCCGCGCGTGCCCAACACGGCCGCTCATGAGGCCACTGGCGAGTGGATTGTGGCCAAGCTGAAGGGGTATGGCCTGGAGGTGAAGGAGCAACGGTTTCAGATGGAAGCCTACAATGGCACCACGCTGAACCTGCGCAACATTATCGCCTCGATTAACCCCGGCGCGGCGAACCGCGTGCTGCTGGCCGCCCACTGGGACACGCGCCCGCTGGCAGACAAGGACGAGAAGGAACCGAACACGCCGATAGATGGCGCCAACGACGGCGCGAGCGGGGTCGGTGTACTGTTGGAGATTGCCCGCACCATAAAGGAGGCGCAGCTAAAGCCGGACGTGGGCGTGGACATGATCTTTTTTGATGGGGAGGACTACGGGCAGCCAGACAACAGCGGCTTGTCATACAAGGACGATACCTGGTGCCTGGGCTCGCAGTACTGGAGCAAAAACAAGCATGTGCCGAACTACCGCGCCAAGTATGGGGTGCTGCTGGACATGGTTGGTGCCGAGAACGCCCGCTTTGCCCGCGAAGGCCACTCGATGCAGTTTGCCCGCGAGATCGTGAACAAGGTATGGAAGGCCGGGAACAAGATCGGCTACTCCGATTACTTTAAGTATGTGAATGCCCCGGCCATCATCGACGACCACTACTACGTGAACAGGGTGGGAAACATCCGCATGATCGACATCATTGAGTACAACATGAACAATCCCGACGACTATTTCGGGCCATACCATCACCGTCATACCGACAACATGGACGTGATCAGCAAAAACACCCTGAAAGCGGTTGGCCAGACGCTGCTGCACGTGCTCTACAACGAGTAGCGTACTGCTGCCACGGAGGAAAAAAGGGGGGGAGCCGCAGCTAGCGGCTCCCCCCTTTTTTTATGTTGGGCGCGCGCAGGTTTACCTGATCAGGTGTTCCTGGGCCATTCTGCTTGCCGTCAGCTGTGCAAGCGTTTCGGAGGCTTTCCGGAGGCTGGCCGGGCTGTAAGACCTGGACTGGGCCGACCAGAGCAAGTCCTCCGAGCTGGCATCGTACAGGTTCGTCTCCAAAAAGTAAATCTTCTCCTCGGTGTAGTAGCCGGGGTCGTAGAGGGTGGGGTACCAGTAGGTATAGTAGCCCCGGAACCTGCCATACCAGCCAAACCGCGTTACCGGGGTATAGCCGTATGTGCCCGGCACGTAGCGCGTTTCCGTGTCCTCGTCAATCAGGGCCACCGTCAGGATGGCGTCGTAGTTTTGGTTCTTTATTTTCTGGAGCAGTTGGTTCATATCCGGCCCTCCCTCGCGCACCGTCGGCGGGAACAGGTCGATGCTTCTGGAGGCGGTGATGCCGCGCTGCTGCAACTGCATTTGCATGTCGGTCTCCACGGTTTGCCGGGCGCGGACGTTGTCTGTCAGGGCGGCCACCACAATCTTGTCAAAGTTCTGCGTTCCCGCCTCCGGGTTTTTCCAGGTAGCCGTTATCCTGGTAGTCGGCACGCAGCCATACAACCCCGCCCCAGCCAGCGAGACTGCGAGCAGAAACACCAAAGCACGGCTGGCGAATTTCAGGTTTACTTTCATAATCAGCTTATATATAAGTGGTTGTACTGTTTTGTATAACGTGTGTTTAGTGCTTGTGGTATACCAGTGCGGACTGATTATACCCCATGCCGGCTGCGGAAGGTGGTCGGGAAATGAGGGATGTCCCACACAAATTTCCTGAAGCGTGCGGGGTGTTTTCACGCGGCGTTTGCCGCCGCTGTCTAAGTTTCCGGGAGATTACCGGCTGGCAACGTGCCTTCTTACAGATTGACTGCCGTATAAATGTGTGTCTTTCTAAACTATCACGGTTTTAAAACGCAAGATACATGACGTACGAAAACATTGTTTCGATGCTTGGTGCCGATGCAGAAAGCCTGCTGCAGCACGAGAGCAAAACCTTCCCGAAGGCCCAGCTGCATGTGCCCGGCCCCGACTTTGTAGACAGAATCTTCGCTCAGACGAACCGCAGCCCCCAGGTGCTGCGCAACCTGCAGCAGCTGTTTGGTCACGGCCGCCTTGCCGGCACCGGCTACATCTCCATCCTGCCCGTCGACCAGGGCATCGAGCACACGGCGGGCGCGTCGTTTGCCCCAAACCCGATGTACTTTGACCCCGAGAGTATACTGGCGCTGGCGCTGGAGGGCGGCTGCAACGCCGTGGCCACCACCTTCGGCAACCTGGCCATGATGTCCAGGAAATACGCCCATAAAATCCCGTTCATCGTCAAGATCAACCACAACGAGTTGCTGACCTATCCCACCAAGTACAACCAGATCATGTTCGGCTCTGTGGATGATGCCTGGAACCTGGGGGCCGCCGCCGTGGGGGCTACCATCTACTTCGGCTCTGAGGAGTCGTCGCGGCAGCTCATCGAGGTGTCGGAGGCGTTTGAGCGTGCGCACCAGCTGGGTATGGCCACCATCCTGTGGTGCTATACCCGCAACAGCGCCTTTAAGAAAGACGGCACCGACTACCACGTGGCCGCCGACCTCACGGGGCAGGCCAATCACTTGGGTGTCACCATCCAGGCTGACATCATCAAGCAGAAGCTACCCGAGAACAACGGCGGCTTCACGGCGGTCAGGTTCTCCAAGTCAGACAAGCGGATGTATACCGAGCTGAGCACCAACCACCCCATCGACCTGTGCCGCTACCAGGTGGCCAACTGCTATATGGGCCGCGCGGGCCTGATCAACTCGGGCGGGGCGTCTGAGGGGGCATCGGATATACAGCAGTCCGTCCGCACGGCTGTCATTAACAAGCGCGCGGGCGGTATGGGGCTGATCCTGGGCCGGCGGGCTTTCCAGAGGCCTTTCGCGGAGGGCGTGGATCTGCTGAACGCCGTGCAGGACGTATACCTGGCAAAAGAGATTACTGTGGCGTAATTTGTAGCACAACTGCAGATTATTACATATTTTTGTAGCCTGCCTTTCAAAAGCCTGTTTATAAGGCCCGAAGAGGCAGGTTATATAGTTTTATGCTTTGCTGCCCGCAAGGTATACACCCGAAACTTAAAAGTGCGGCACGCACGCTTTTGTCTATGATGCCTTGGTTTAAAAGAGTCGAAAAAGGAATCCATACCCCCACAGAGGAGAAAAAGGAAACCCCGGATGGGTTATGGTATAAGTGTCCGGAGTGCAAAGCGGTGACCAGTATGGCCGAGCATCGCAAAAGCATGCATACCTGCGTAAAGTGCGATTACCATGACCGGATCGGGTCGGAAGAGTACTTTGCCATTCTTTTTGATGATAACGCGTTCACGGAGCTGGACGAAAACCTGACCTCAGGCGATCCGCTTCACTTCGTCGATTCCAAGCCATACCCGCAGCGCATTGAGGCAACCGAGAAAAAGACGGGCCTGAAAGACGCTGTCCGGACGGCCTACGGCAAGCTGGATGGCCGGGACATCACCATCGCCTGTATGGATTTCGCCTTTATCGGGGGCTCGATGGGCTCGGTGGTAGGGGAGAAGATAGCCCGTGCCATAGACCATGCCCGCGAAACGCGCACCCCGTTCATGATGATTTCCAAGTCGGGCGGGGCCCGGATGATGGAAGCCGGCTTCTCGCTGATGCAGATGGCCAAAACCTCGGCCAAGCTGGCGCTGCTCTCTGAGGAGCGCCTGCCCTATATCTCGATGCTGACAGACCCGACCACCGGCGGCGTAACCGCGTCTTACGCCATGCTGGGCGACTTCAACATCGCGGAGCCCGGAGCCCTGATCGGTTTTGCCGGACCGCGCGTGATCAAGGAAACCATCGGCAAGGATTTGCCCAAGGACTTTCAGAGCGCCGAGTTTGTGCTGGAGCACGGCTTCCTCGACTTTATCGTGGACCGCAAGCAACTGAAGCAAAAGCTGTCGGACCTGCTCCGGATGGTAGCGCCCAAAAGCGTGCCGGCACCCAAGCCCCAGGTAGTTACTCAGGCTTAAATTTATATACCCCCTACAAAAAGCGCGGCCTGCTACTTCTGTAGCGGGCCGCGCTTTTTTGTGGAGCAGGCTGATGGCCAGGGGTATAGGTATGTTTTGGTAAAAATATATCGGGGATTAAATATTTAAAGGGTGCTTCCGCGCGTTCTGGCACAGGAGTTGCCAATGCACAGACATGCATGCAGCATACTAACAGAAACAACACAAACGGAACAGTACAAACAATCACACAAATCAAAACCATGAAATTAAGAAACCTTTCGCTGGGCACCTTTTTAGCTGCCACCATGCTGTTTACCTCGTGCCAGACCAAGGCACCCGTTGCCAGCTCAGACAACACCGAGACCACCCAGGGCAAAACAGCCGAGCAAGATCAGAACGCAGACAAGCCAGGCATGAAGAAGACGACCAAAGGCGGCCTGATCGGGGCAGGCGGCGGTGCCGTAATCGGAGGCCTGATCGGCAGCAAGCTGGGCAACACGGCCGCCGGAGCCATTGTGGGCGCTGCCGTGGGCGGTGCCACAGGTGCCGTGATCGGCCGCCGCATGGACAAGCAGGCCGAGGAGCTGGAAAAATCGATGGAGGGCGCGAAGGTGGAGCGCGTGGGTGAGGCCATCCGCGTGAACTTCGACTCGGGCATCCTCTTCCCGGTGGGCTCCGCCGACCTGAGCGCCAACGCCAAACGCGATGTGGAGAAACTGGCCAAGACGCTGAAAGAGTATGGCGGCACCAACGTCATCATCGAGGGGCACACAGACAACACCGGCTCTTACGAGTTGAACCAGAAGCTGTCGGAGCGCCGTGCTGAGGCCGTTGCCACCTATGCCCGTAGCCTGGGCGTGGAGCCCGGTCGCCTGCAAGCCAAGGGCTACAGCTTTGATCAGCCTATAGCAGAAAACACTACTGCCGAAGGACGCCAGCAAAACCGACGCGTCGAGATTATCATCGTGGCGAACGAAGAGCTGAAGCAAGCCGCTGAAAGCGGCCAGTTGAAGTAAGCAAAGCACTTTCCTGTTTTAATGGGATGGCGTCTGCGGGTATAAACCGGCAGGCGCTGTCTTTTTAAAGGCCGTTGGCTAATGATTGCGCCTGTGGCAAGGCCTGGCTTAAAACCTGAGAAAGCGGCAAACGTTTAAGTATAAAGTATAGATTATATAAAGTGTTATATATCAGCCTGCTCATTGCCCCTTACCTCTGCAAAGCTGCCAATGCAATGCTTTATGGCTTCAGAGAACAGAACATTTTAGAATTATAGGAGTATTTACCACAGACCTTTTGGGTTCGAAAAACTTATTTATGATGAAAACCATGAAAAAACTAAGAATTTATCTTTCAATATTCGCCATCCTGGGTTTATTGTCTACCTCTTGTACGTCTAGCCAACAATCCGGCACTAGCTCCGACAATGGTCGTGGCATGAGCAAAACCACGAAAGGCGGTATCATCGGGGCCGGTTCCGGCGCCGTGGTTGGCGGAGTGATCGGTAAGATAGCGGGTAATACGGCAGCAGGTGCCATTATAGGTGCTGCTGTGGGTGGTACGACTGGTGCCGTGATCGGACGCAAGATGGACAAGCAGGCCGAGGAATTACGCCGCGACCTGGAAAACGCCAACGTAGAGCGTGTTGGAGAGGGTATCAAGATTACCTTCGACTCAGGCATCCTTTTCCCGGTGAACTCCTCAGAGCTGCAGTCAGGTGCCAAAACCGAGATTGCCCAGCTGTCTGAGACGCTGAAGAAATATCCTGATACCAACATCGTGATTGAAGGCCATACCGACAACACCGGTTCGCGTGAGATTAACCAGCCGCTTTCTGAGCGCCGTGCCCGTGCCGTTGCCGACTATGCCGCCTCTATGGGCGTTGACCGCAGCCGCATGACCACACAGGGGTATGCTTTCGATCAGCCGATCGCTGACAACTCAACCGAGGCTGGCCGTCGCCAGAACCGCCGCGTGGAGATTGCCATCTTCGCGAACGAAAAGATGAAGAAAGCCGCTGAGAAAGGCGATTTGTAAGCAATAACGTTTGTTTCGATTTTATGCCAGCCGCGCCTTCGGGAGCGGCTGGTTTTTTATACCACATTTTTTACCCCGGCATATACTGCGCAGCCCTATAAGGAGCGTTGTGTAGATGCAAATCAATCAGATGAAAAAGGTTTTATACATCGCGCTGTACAGCATGCTGATCACCGCGGTTTTCAGTGCCTGCGAGCGTATCCTGGATCCGGCCACGGTGGAAGTGCTCTCGAACAGTAATATAGCCGCAGAAGCAAAGTGAGGGCAATCTCACGAGCGGGTGAGGCCTGGCTACAGGCAGGCTAATCAAACCCAACCACGTTATACTTTGGGTACTGCCTGAACCCGCTTTCTCCGCAGGATCAGCGTAAGGCACATGGCCAGCAGCGCACCGATGAAGGCCAGCCCCATATCCTTCTGGGCATCCCACACATCGCCCTGCATCCCCAGGTATACCATACCCTGCCGCGCGCCATCATAGGCCACATCGGCCACCAACCACTCCACCAACTCATACAGCGCGCTCAACGACAAAATGAACTCTACCGGCAACAGGTAGCCCAGGAAATTCCTCAGGCCAAGGCCTCTTGCAAACACCTCGTGCATCGGGTATGCCAGCAGCAAGCCAAAGCCGAGATGCACAATCCGGTCATAGTGGTTGCGCTGCAGGTGCCACTGCACTTTCAGCCATTCCCCGAACGGGTTTTCGGCGTACTGATACTGGCTGCCATACACGTGCAGCAGCAGGAACAGGAATATCAGTGTGTAACTGGTGTCGGAGAAACGCAGGATGTTGTAGAAAGCCACGAGCAAAATCACCATCGAGAGCGTGTTCTCCAGAAGCCAGTTTTTCAGGTCAGGTGTGGAGAGCCCGGTATAAAGCCAAAAGGCCGCAAACAGCACGCTGTAGCACAGGTGCAACGGCTGGCGCAGGAAAGAGGTCTTTGCAGGCAAATGTGCGATCATGGATAGAGAGCCTTCCTATGGAAGTCAATTGTTTCGCAGCATTAACCCGGAAAAGAGGATATAGTTTTACTGGTGTTGTATTGGGGCGTATGTCTGTGCGCTACCTATCCACACGTGCCGGAGAGCTGTCAGGCCATCAGGCTGCTCTCATGAAACACCAGGCGAATGGGGTTGTCCTCTGGGTTTTTGGTTGGGTCACAGTGATAGCCGAATATGTCGATGCCATTCATGTAGGGCAGGAGCTTTTTGTAGTAGGTATGGCCGGTATTGTCTGGGGTAAAGGTGATGTCGTGGAAGACGCAGGTCTTTTTCTCCGGGAGCCGTTCCAGCCGCTCAAACAGCACCTCAGGCCGTGCCAGGTCGCCGGAGTACACAATGCGGCTCTCATTGTCGAAAATGTAGGCGTAGCTTTGCATCCCCTCGGAGTGCTGCCCATACGTGTCGATCGGTATGATGCCCTCCACCTGGTCCACGGGAACAAACTCAGCGTACTTTTCCGGATCCTTCACCTGTATCTGCAAAAACTGGTATAGCTGCTGCTTAAACTGCTCTGAGGTATAGAGAATGACCGGGCGCGGGCTTTTCTCGATTATGCTTTTGTAAAGGAGCAGGTTGGCGAGGCTGCCGCAATGGTCGTTGTGCAGGTGCGTTAGCAGAATGTGATCCACCTTTCCGATCAGCTTCTTCTCTATTAGTGTCTGAAACACAGTGAAGCCACAGTCAATAAGCAGATGGATGCCCCTAAACTCCAGCAAGGCCGCCGAATTGCGGTAATCGATGTCGAAAGTCCCGCCTGTACCTAAAAATTTTATTTGCATATATATTCCTGAAATGAGCCAAGAGAGCTGTGTCGATAAGAATTAAACATATACCGACTGATAAGTGTAAATAGTTGTATATATAGTTACATTTTTATGAAACCAGTTCGCTCTCAGCTTTTCGCTGCGGTTTCAGCAGGCTGGCCAACGCATGCGGCCGTGCAACCAGGCCCAACAGCAGACAGGGTCCATCCGTAGACAGAAAGCCATATTGCGCTGAAAAATGGATGCACACCAACTACCGCCACAAGACAAAGCACTGCGAACACACGAGTTGCTGAACCAGGCTTACAAGCGGCTCACGCTCGACAGCCGCCGCACGCCCATGCACGAGCTGATCTCTACCATGCTCTCGCACCGCACTACCCATGCCGACGAAGTGTTGGCCTACAACACCATGCTGGAGCGCTTCGGCGATTGGGAGGGTGTGCTGAACGCCGACGTGGACG
Organism: Pontibacter sp. E15-1; assembly: GCF_022601975.1. Lineage (GTDB taxonomy): Bacteria > Bacteroidota > Bacteroidia > Cytophagales > Hymenobacteraceae > Pontibacter. The sequence continues at coordinate 97,904 of NZ_JAKVIR010000015.1, read as the reverse complement.
AGCTGGCGGATGCCGTGAAAACGACCCGTTACCCCGGCCAGAAAGCGCCTCAGATACAGCAGACGCTGCGCCTCATAAAGGAAGACCGTGGCGAGATCAGCATCGATTTTCTGCAGGACATGCCTGTGGAGGAGGCCATGGCTTGGCTCACGCGCCTGCCAGGCGTGGGCCTGAAGACAGCCACGCTACTGCTGCTTTTCAACTTCAGGAAGCCGGTGTTACCCGTAGACACACACGTGTTCCGGGTAAGCCAGCGCGTTGGGCTGATTGGGGCAAAGGTCACCGCCAACAAGGCGCACGACCTGCTGCTCCAGATGCTGCCGCATGAGGCCGTGGAGCTCTTTAATTTCCACAAGCACCTCTTCTGGCACGGCCAGCGCGTCTGTACTTTTTATACCCCCAAATGTGAAGCGTGCGTGCTCCAACGTTTCTGCAACTACTATCAGGATGTGCGGCAGAAGGGGATAGACCGGGCGGCATGAGTGCAACCCCTTGGCATAAAGACATCAGCCTCAACTTTGCTTCTCGTGCTCGCTTATCTCGAAAAGATGCCCGTCCGGGTCCCTGAAGAAACACCGGGTCTCCGTGCCACGTTGCTTGGGTGGCGTCAGGAAAGCAACTCCTTTGGCTTTCAGCGTCTCGTAGGATTTCTGGCAGTCCTGCACCTGTATGGTAAAGCAATGGCTGACCTTGTTTGCGTCTTGTGGCATCACAAACGCTGTCTCGGGCTTGTCTTCGGTAGGCCCTCCGGGGCTAACCAGCAGCAGCCAGTTGCCCAGGAATTGAAGCACGACAGAGGTGCCGCCATACGCGCGGTATAGCTCTGCTCCCAGGACATCCACATAAAAGGCTTTGGAGCGGTTTATATCCGTAACCACCAGTATCGTGGTGAGCGCTGCGCCCTGAAAAGGGTTGTATCCGTTTGCTGCCATAGGTATGATTTTTTTGCGCGGACTACCGCCGTCGTTTATAAATACCCTTGAACGCCACGTGGACGGGGGTGCCCTGCGGGTCAAGGATCTCCCAAAGTTGCGTCACGGTGCCGTCGCTGTTCCTGGTCCAGGTGATACGGTTTGCGTAAGGGATGCCCTGCCTGCCTGTTGTCAAGGCGCTTTGCAGCACCATCTTGTCGGGGCTGGCTTTGCCTTTCAGCACCAGGTTTTGCCCTTGGCTGTCTATCCATACCTGGTTCCAGGTCGAGTCGGCGGCATCAAAGTAATTGTAGCTTCGGCCGGTGGTGCCGGTGGCGCTTTGCCAGCGCTCGCTCACCACGCAGTCGGCCTCTACTTTCTCGATCAGGTTCTCGCCGACTTTCGCGCCGGTGGTATCATATACCAACCAGTCGCCGAGCCAGAAGTCGAATTGCCTGTGTTGTGCCGTACAGCAGGCGCAGCTTGACTGGGCCAGGCAGATGTTGGCCAGGAAGAGCAGCGGCAAAAGAAGGAGGGGCAGCTTGGGCATAGGCAAACCGGTATAAATGTGGCTGTGTCGGGGGCTATGCTTTTTTACGTGCGCGCTGGGATAAGTTTTTGACCCAGGCATATCTCCAAGCCAGCATTGGTTAGTGCATGTTTAAATTTCATTTTTGGAAGCGAAAAATGTTCAGGAAGGGTTCTGACGAAGCGTTTTTTGAGCCGCATAGCAGCGCTATGGGGCGATAACAAGGTGAAGTCAGGTTCCTTGATGGACGTTTTGTAGTCCAAAAGGTGAATTTTAAACATGCTCTTAGTCGGAATTAACTTTTCCGGGGCAAGCGAGTATCTATAGAACACTTAAAATAGAACACTTAAAAAAAATCATCGCTATGAGAAAAACTGCCAAAAGCTATTTGCTGTTGCCCCTGAGCCTCTGCCTGCTGCTGCTTGCCACCAGCTGCAAAGACAAGCACGGCGAGCTGCCGATCGAAGACAAGCCCGCCGCCACCGGACTTGCCTATACCCAAAAATCCAACCGAAGCCTGGATACTGTCTACAGCAACATCGTTGCAGCGCTGCAGGCCAATGACGCCATCGGGATAGTGGCGCAGGTAGACCATCAGCAGAACGCCAGCAACGCAGGACTCAGCCTGAACCCGACGCGGGTAGTGCTGTTTGGCAATCCGAAACTGGGCACCCCCCTGATGCAGGCAAACCAACAGGCCGGGCTCGACCTGCCGCAGAAAATGCTGGTATACAAAAACGACATAGGGGATGTGTATACGGCCTTCAACTCGGCGCAGTACCTGGCAGAGCGGCATGGCGTGGGCACCGTCTCGACTTTGCCGCAGATTGAAATGGCCCTGACCAAGCTGGCCGAAAGCGCCACAGGCAAAAAAGTGCAGATGGCAGACGATAACGCTGTTGCGCTGAACGAAGGCATATTGCATAAAGTAAGCGCGAACGCTTTTCCGGACGCATACGCCAAATTGCGCACTGCCATAGAGGCAAACGCCAACCTCAAGATCGTTGCCGAACTAGACCACCAGCAGAATGCCCAGTCTGTCGGTATGACGCTGCGGCCCACTAAGCTTATCGTGTTTGGCAACCCTAACCTGGGTACGCCGCTGATGCAGGCGGAGCAGACCATCGGCATTGACCTGCCGCAGAAAATGCTGGTATATGAAGACGAAAACGGGGCCGTGCACATTGCCTACAACGACCCTTACTACCTGGCAGAGCGGCACAATATTTCGGGAGAGGAGGAAACGCTGGCAAAAATAGCCACAGCCCTGAACGCGCTCGCCTCGACAGCTGCCGAATAGATTTCTACCTCGCTTTATTCTGGCCTGGCATCTCTACTTTTTTTCCATATCACAGAGGTGTCGAAGCACCGTGCTCCAGCCAAATCTCTTTAACCGTGGGAGAATGATTAGGAAAGTAATGCGGGGCTTTTAAAAACAACCTTGCTGTCCAGGCATTGCTATTGTTCGTGCGTGCGCCTTTTTGCCAAAGGCGGGGCCGCGATCAGCCCCACCAGTATAGCCGCGATGTAGATAAAGATAAGATCGCGGTGGTCAGGGTCCCCAAGCCATACCTTCAGGGCAACCACGGTAACGGCTATACCCGTCACGGTGAGCCAGTAAGGGAGAATACTTCTCTCAGGGGGCAGGGATGGGGCAGGTGGCAGCTTTAAGATGGCGAACAGCACAACCACGGCACCGACCAAAGAGCTTAACATTTGCAAGACCCCATAAAAATAATACTCCTCACCCCGAATGCGCGTGCCGTTGAGCAAAAAAGGTAGCCAGCCAACCGCACGTCCTTCTTTGTGGGTAAAGCTGTCCCAGAAAATATGCGACGCGGCCCCAAGCAGGATTGAGAGGATAACGACGGGATAGTGCTGCTTGAAGTACGCTACCCAATCAAAATCCCTGAACCTGCTCAGGCGTCGGTGCAGGTAGCCGGGCAAATTGTTTATCAGCGCGTCCCGAACCAGGATATGGAAAACAAAGGCAAGCAGGAGCCCGATCGGAAGGTTAAAGTAGAAAATGCTGCGCCAGGTATGGCTGTAGGGATCGTCTGCCGACATCGAGATGAATTTCTCGAAATCAGGCGCCACACTGCCGACAACCAATCCTGTTAAAGATGTCCATCGCTTAAAAACAGTATGAACGGGCAAGATAAGGGCAGGGTGCGAAAAAGTAAAAGGCATTTGAATGAGTAGATCGTGGTCAGCAAAAGCTGCGGCTTAAGGGCTTTATACTGGATAAGAAAAAAGGTTGTTGTAAAAGCAGCATCAGTAAATACCGGCCAACACAGGCATCAGCCCCCTCTCCGAAAAGCCATACGCTTGTTGTGTGAGGGATGCTTTTTCACCTTGGGCTATACATACGTCATCGTCACACCGTCTGGCTGCACCTCCAGTTGCGCTGTGCGGCCACAGACAAGGGCCAGGTTCAGCGGCTCGTGCCCCACCGGGAAGCCGTAGCACACCGGGTAGTTATACCTGCCCGTATGCTCCAGGATAATCTCGTAGGCCGTTTTCCCGAAAGGCACGGCGTTGTCGTTCATATCGCTCATGTCGCCCACAATCAGGCCCGCCAGGTTGGCCAGTTTGCCGCTGCGGTCGAGGTGCACCAGCATGCGGTCTACGTGGTAGAGGTACTCGTCCAGGTCTTCCAGGAAAAGGATTTTGCCGTCGGTGCCGCTGTCAGACCTCGTGCCGGTGAGCGTGTGCAGCATCGAGAGGTTGCCGCCCACCAGCTGCCCCCGCCCGGTGCCGGTGCGGTTAAAGGGGTGCGGTGCCGCTCTATAGCGGATATCCTCGCCGAATAACACCTTGCGCAGGGTTTCTACGGAGTCCTCGGTGCCAGCCTTGGGAAACAGCACGGGCATGATGGCATGGACACTCTCGATGCCCAGGGTATGGATGTGGCTGTGCAGGGCCGTCACGTCGCTGAAGCCCACGAGCCACTTGGGGTGCTTCTGGAACTGCGTGAAATCCACTTGGTCGATGATGCGGGTCGTGCCGTAGCCTCCCCGGGCACATATGATAGCTTTGATGCCTGGTTCGTCCAGCATGCGCTGCAGGTCCTGCAGGCGCAGGGCATCGTCGCCGGCGAACTGGTTATAGTTGGCCCCGATCGTTTCGCCCAGCACTACCTCCAGCCCCCAACTCTCAAAGGTGCGCACGGCCACTTCTACTTCCGGGGCGGTTATCTTGCGGGCGGTGGCAACAATGGCAATGCGGTCTGCGGGGCGTAGGGCTGGTATCATGGGTTAAAGGGTCGGGGGAAGCGGACGAATATAGGGCTTTTCCGGGTATTTATACATGCCCTATTACATGGTTAAATGGTTGAATTTTTAAATGGTTGATACAGCACATGTGGCGGGATTTATCTAACCATTCAACCATCCAGCCATTTAATAATTCAACAGTTTAACCATTCAGCCATTTACTTAATCAGCTTGTAGCCCAGGCTCACGATAAACTGCTGGTTGTTATACTGCATGTCGCGCTGCTGCGCCGTGTTGGAATACTGGCGGTTGATGCGCTCGTAGCGCACATCGGCGGTAATGCTGCCGAGGTCCAGGCCAATGCCCGCCTGCACACCCCAGTCGGCTCTTTTCATGTAATCCTCTAAATTCTCTCCCTCGCGCTTGGCGCTGATTAACGTAGACGACACCGGGCCGGCCTGCACCCGCAGCACCTGGAAGAAGTTATACCCCAGCATAATCGGCACGTCGAGGCGGTTGAAGTTAATATCCTCCACATGCACGGGTATGGAGTTGTCGGCACTGGATACCTCCACCTTGCCGCCTGTGGAAGTCAGGATGGCCTCCGGCTGCACAAACACCCCCGCAAACTGCAGGCGGGCAAAGGCACCCACATGGTAGCCGGTCACGTTCTCGGCTTTGGCATACTGCCACGGGTCGTTGCGGACTTCCTCAATTTTTACGTTGGCGGTGCTCAGGCCCGCTTTCACACCCGCCTGGAACTGCGCCCTGGCACCCACGCTTATTGCCACAAAAAACAGCAGCATCACGATTCTCTTCATATCTCCTAAAAATTTAGCCTGTTGTGACTCATGTATTTATACCGCATAAGAGCATGTTTAAAATTCATCTTTTGGGCTGCAAATTGTTCATAAAGGAACCTGACTTCACCTTTTTATCACCCCATAGCGCTGCTATGCGGCTCAAAAAACGCTTCGCCAGAACCCTTCCTGAACAATTTTCGCTTCCAAAAACGAAATTTAAACATACTCTAAACGCCGAAGAACAGGAATTGGTATGATGCGGCATCAGCTTTAGTGTATGGATCTGTTCCAGACGTTAAATGTATATGATTTTGTGAATATAACATAGCGCTCGCCGATTTCTGCTTGCCCTAAGGCTGTTTGCCCCGGAGGTCGGGGCGAGGCGGCAGTATGGCCGTTGCCTCGATCTCCACCAGCAGGTCGGGGTGGATGAGGGCGCTGACCTGCACCATGGTGGCAGCGGGTTTTATGTCGCGGAAGAATTCGGCGTGCGCCCGGCCAATTTCCTGCCACTGGCTGATGTCGGTGGTATAGATGCGGGTGCGCACCACATCGGCCATGGTGGCCCCGGCCTGCGCAAGGGCCTGTGCTATTTTCTCCAGCGCATACCGCGTCTGCGCATACGGGTCGCCTTTGCCGATCACCTGCTCGCCGTCGGTGGCGGTAGTGCCAGACACCTCGATGGTGTTACCCACCCGCACGGCGCGGCTGTAGCCTACTTGTTCCTCCCAAACGGCACCAGACGAGATATTTTGTCGATTCATACGTTGCTTTCGCGCTTTGCTGTACCCAAAGATAGCACCGGCTTAAAGCAAGGTTATGCATGCTTTCGCTTTATTTTCCATGCATAATCCCTACTTTTGGTTTTATACCCCCGGAAAATGCGCCTGACCTCTAAACCCGTGCTTTGCAATTACTACGTTACCTATCGCTGTAACGCAAAGTGCTCGTTTTGCGATATCTGGGAAAAGCCCTCGCCTTACATCACGCTGGAGGACGTGGCGCAGAACCTCCGTGACCTGAAGCGACTGGGGGTGCAGGTGGTCGACTTTACCGGCGGCGAGCCGCTGCTGCACCGCCAGATAGACCAGATGCTGGGTATGGCCCACGACATGGGCTTCATCACGACCCTCACCACCAACGGCATGCTATACCCTAAACTGGCCAGCCGGCTGAAAGGGAAGATAGACATGCTGCATTTTTCCCTTGACTCCTCCGACAAGGAGGAGCACGACACCGGCCGCGGCGTGGCCTGCTATGATTTTGTGATGGAGTCCATCGCTGTGGCAAAAGAGTTGGGCGAGCGGCCCGATATCCTGTTCACGGTGTTCCGGCGCAACCTGCACCAGTTGGAGGAGGTGTATGAGAAGATCGTCCTGCCCAACAAACTGGTCCTCATCATTAACCCTGCGTTTGAGTATAACACCGTGGAAACCGGCGAACAACTCACTGAGGAGGAGCTGAACTACCTCACGGCGTTCGGCAGGCGCAAGCGCGTATACCTCAACGAGGGCTTTGTGCAGCTTCGCCGCGATGGGGGCAACCACACTTCGGACCCCGTGTGCAAGGCGGCCAGCACCACGCTGGTCATCTCGCCCGAAAACGAGCTTGTGCTGCCTTGTTACCACCTGGGCACAAAGAGCTTCCCAATCCGGGGCAAGCTGTATGACCTGTACAAGTCGCAGGAGGTGGAGGAACTGAAGCGGCTGGAGGGAAGGTTGCCAGCCTGTGAGGGCTGCACCATCAACTGCTACATGCAACCCAGCTTTGCGGTGGAGGTAAACAAGTATTTCTGGAAATCCTTGCCCAGCACGCTTCGGTATAACTACATGAAAGGCACCTGGAAAAGGCTTTTGCCAAGCGTGAAAATCTAACTGCTCTACCAAAAGCTTTTCAGAATCCAACCTTAACTTTGCAAGAGAGGCGATGAGGAAATCGAAAACCAGTTGCAAGAAGAAAACTTCAGAAACGGGAAAAATCCTTTTGCATGCATTTCGTGTTACCCATTCGTAATTCGTAATTTATAATTCGTAATTCAAAAAAAATATGCCAGTTATACTACCGGTAAAAGGCGTGAAGCCGCAGATGGGCACCGATTGCTTTATTGCCGAGAACGCCACCATTGTAGGCGATGTGATCATGGGCAACGAGTGCTCGATCTGGTTCAACGCCGTGATCAGGGGCGACGTGAACAGCATCCGGATCGGGGATAAGTCAAACATTCAGGACGGGGCCGTGATTCATTGCACCTACCAGAAGGCGGCCACCACCATCGGCAACAACGTGACGGTGGGCCACAACGCCATCGTGCACGGCTGCACCGTGGAAGATAACGTGCTGATCGGGATGGGTGCGATTGTGATGGACAATGTGGTGGTGCAGAAAAACTGCATCGTAGCCGCTGGGGCCATTGTGCTGGAAAACACGGTATGCGAGTCGGGGTATATTTATGCAGGTATCCCCGCCAAAAAAGTGAAACAACTGAGCCCCGAGCAGGTGGAAGGCCTGGCTAAGGTGGCAAACAATTACGTGCTGTACAGCAGCTGGTTCAGCGGGAGATAAGAACAGTTGGCGCTCCAGAAAGTAATGCAAAATCGCGCTACGAAGCATCCTTGTCTGGCTTTATCTGGCGCAAGCGTCCGCTTGTGCCTTTTAGGGAACACCATTTTCCCAGGTCTCCATTTGGGCTTAAATACTTGGGCGGTTTTGATACAAGCTGAAAAGACTGGAGGCAAGGTATAACTTAATCGCATAAGCCCTTAGCAAAGGTATAAAGGCACAAGCGGACGCTTGCGCCAGCTTAGGTAGCGCGGTTACGCCAAGTGCTTTAGCACTAACTGCTGCAACAGCTGCAATTTTTCATCAGGGAGGCTTTGCTGCAGCAGCTCAAAGAACTCGCGCTCTTCGCGGCGTATGTGCTGTTCCAGAAGCTGACCCACCTCATCCAGCTTGTCCGGGAGCGTTGCTGCGTCTGCCTGCGGCAGGGCCTGTATAAGCGCCTCCAGTTGCCGGTGCTCTGCCAGCAGTACGTCTGTCTGTTCTGCCAGGGCTTCGGAATGGGCGCGGGCGGCGGCAAAAACGGTGGTTTCTTCTATCTCAAAATGCGCCTGGAGGTGGTCTGTGTAAAACTGCAGGGTATAGGCAAGTTTGTCGGCAGCCGCAGTGGGCATGCCTTTGTAGGGCGGGGCACCGTGCTGCAGCAGCCTTGCCGTGAGCAGGCCCCCGTGGTGCTGGCGCGAGATCGGGATCAGGCTGGGGTGCCGCTTCATCTGCTTGGCTCTTCCTCTTCCTGCAGCGACTCGTGGCGCACCTTCAGCTGCACCCACTCCACGCGGCGCTCTGATTTCTCCAGCACCCGCACCTCGTACTCGTTGAAATTGGTCACTTCGTTGAGGTTTTCCGGTATCTGCCCGTAAATCACGTTCAGCAGTCCTCCCACCGTTTCGTAGTCTTCGCCTTCCGGCAGCGGGTAGGGCAGATAGTCGTTTGCATCGGAGATGGTGGCCGAGCCGCTTACCTTGTAGTCAAAGTCGCTGATCTTCTCCACGATGGGCACTTCCTCGTCATACTCGTCCTGTATCTCGCCCACCAACTCCTCTATGATGTCCTCGATGGTCACGATGCCCGATACCCCGCCGAACTCGTCGGTGGCCACGGCCATGTGCATGTGGCGGCGCTGAAACTGCTTGAGGAGCAGGTTGATCTTCTTGGTTTCCGGCACAAAGTAGGCCGGGCGCATAAGCTTTGCAATCTCAACGGCCTCTCCGCGGCGCACAATGCTTAGGATATCCTTCACGTACAGGATGCCCACGATATTGTCGATGTTGCCATCGTATACCGGCAGGCGGGAGTAGCCCTCGTTAAAGATCAGCTCCATAAGCTCGTGCTCCGAGATGTTCAGGTCCACGGCCACCATTTTGGTGCGGGGCACCAGAATTTGCTTTACCATGCGCTCGTTAAACTCAAACACGTTCTCGATCAGCTCGTGGTGCGCGTTCTGGATGGCGCCGCTCTCCACGCTCTGCTCAAACAGGAGGCGAAGCTCCTCGGCAGAGTGTACCTCGGCGCCGTGCACCGCCTGTATGCCGAGCATGCGCAGCACCATGTTTGCCAAGCCGTTCAGCAGCCATATAAACGGCTTGAACACGATATAAAAGAACCGAAGCGGAAACGCAACAGCCAGCGCCGTGGACTCTGAGCGCTGTATCGCCAGCGATTTAGGGGCAAGCTCACCGAAAACGATGTGCAGCACCGTGATAATGGCAAAGGAAACAGGCAGGGCGATCTGGTGGGCCAGCACCTCGCTGCCGCTAAAGCCGAAGAAGGTCATGACGTTGATCACGATCTGGGACACCACGCTTTCGCCGATCCAACCCAGGCCAAGCGAGGCGAGGGTTATACCCAATTGCGTTGCCGAAAGGTAGGCATCGAGGTGGGTGAGCATGTTTTGGGCGAGCTTGGCCATGGAGTTGCCAGTCTGGGCGCGCAGCTCTATCTGCGAGGCGCGCACTTTAACGATGGCAAACTCAGCCGCAACAAAGAAACCGTTTAGGAGGACCAGGAAAATGGTTAACAGAATGTCTAAAGCCATAGGGAGTTTCTGCTGTTGTGTAGCAGCAAAGCTGTAAAATTAACTAAAATACGTGCTTTTGCTACTAGAGTATGTGCTATTAGGGCTAAAACATAGGCACAAATGCCATTGGAGGCAATAAGGCCGCATTTTTTCCTTCCCTTACACTTGGGCCAACCCAAAAACAAAAGGTGCCGCGAAGCACCTTTTGTTCATATGGTATATATTGTAGCGCTAAGCGCAGAATTGTGAGGACGCGGCGGCTGGGGCGTTAAACAGTTCAGAGGCGTTCTCCTGGGAGAGGAGGCGCTGAAAAATACGTTTGGCTTCAGGTTCAGAGATGAGCCTGTACACGTTGGCGAACAGATCGTCCTGAAACGGGTTGCAGAAGGAGTAGATGTACTCATCCGAGAACGTTTTGTAGACTATATGAAAGTTGTGCTGCTCATCGCGCACGAGCTTTATAGCTTTAAAAACATTTCCGAAGGTTTTGCCACATTCAGTCTGTAGCGAAAAGTCAACATAGCCGGGTAGAGTTTTATCCATGTTGGATAGGGTTTAGGGTGTAGCGATATGTAAATATTGAAAGTTTTTTTGAGATTTAACAATATGGGTTATCCTATTTAATCGCTTTATAAGTGAACACATCTTATTTAATAGGGGAGCATAGTATTTGCTTAGTTAATTTTAGGTGCTGGTACTTAGTACGTAAATTCTTGTATTATAGAGGTTGTTATATATAAAATTTACTAAATATCCAGGGTTTGTTGCACTTCTATTTCAGTTTTAAAGCTCTGGTTTCCCTAAAAGATCAGGTATACATGGCTTTAGGGGCTCAAGGGCCAGTATTGGGGTGTAGATAATTGCACCATCTCAAGGAGAAGAATTTTTTAGGAAACAGGGAAAGCCTGCCTGGAATCAGGAGGGGGACAGAGACAGGGAGTTTAGGGCAGCGCAGGCAACATTAAGGGGAAGATACATGTTGTCTGTCCGACCGGTTGCGGGGGCTAGTAAAGTGTCAGTCCAAAAATCCCTACTTTTGCAGGCGCACCCGCTCAAGCCCCATACTGCTTGCACCGGATTTTAACAGATGAACCCAAACAGAATGATCAACGGCAATAAAATTGGAGTGAGACTTACCCTGACGTGGCTATTTTGCCTGGTGGCCCTGTTTGCGCAGGCACAGGTGCTGAAGCCAGCTACCTGGAGCTACGATACCGCTAAAAAACAAGTGGCCGTCGGGGAGGAAGTGGAGCTGATCTTCCATGTGAAAATCGACAAGGACTGGTATCTCTACTCCTCCGATTTTGACCCGGACCTGGGCCCTATGGTCACGGAGTTTGCGTTTCAGAAGCACCCGTCTTATGAGCTGGTGGGGAAGATCAGGCCCATCAACCCAAAAAAGAAGTATGATGAGCTGTGGGAAGGCGAGTATACCTACTTTACCGGCACGGCGCAGTTCCGGCAAAGGGTCAGAGTGCTTCAGCCAGAGCTGCTTATAAAAGGAAGCTACGAATATCAGGTGTGTTCCGACGTGTCGGGGCAGTGTATACCTTTCGATGATACGTTTGCCTTCACCAACAGGCAGCTTGCCGTAACGGCTGCGGCCAAAACAGAACCCGCACCGGCAACAACGGCACCGAAGCCGCAGGAAAGAGAAATTCAGAAGGAGATTCGGCAGGAAAATGAGGAAACGGCCTTGCCGGATGCCACGGCGGCCATACCACCTGACGCTGTTTTTGAAGGGGAGGACACTGCCTCAAAAGCGCCTGAGGCCTTTGCCAGCCGGGATACGGCCCATACCGCTTCCGCTGCGCTGCCTGCCTCCGAAGAGACCGCCACTGCTGGCGGCGCGGGCAGCTTGTGGGCGTTTATGCTGGTGGCCTTTGGCTCTGGCCTGGTGGCCCTGTTAACGCCTTGTGTCTTCCCGATGGTGCCCATGACGGTGAGCTTTTTTACCGGCAGCAGCGGCAGCAAGGGGCAGGCAGTGCTCAAGGCGCTGGTATACGGGGTGTCCATCATCGCAATTTATACCCTCATCGGCACGGTGGTAGCCAAGGTTTTTGGGGCCGACGGTGCGAACTTCCTCAGCACGCACTGGTTGCCCAACGTGCTGTTCTTCGCTATTTTCCTGATTTTTGCGATGTCGTTCTTTGGCATGTTCGAGATCACGCTGCCCAGCTCATGGCTTACTAAAATAGACGCCCAATCCGACAGGGGCGGCTGGATAGGCGTTTTCTTTATGGCTTTCACGCTGGCGCTGGTTTCATTTTCATGTACCGGCCCGATTGTGGGAAGCATCCTGGTTGCCTCTGCCGGAGGCGAGACCATACGCCCGGTTGTCGGCATGTTTGGCTTTTCGCTTGCCTTTGCGCTGCCGTTCACGCTGTTCGCTGTTTTCCCCTCGTGGCTGAGCGGGCTCCCCAAGTCGGGGGGCTGGCTGAACTCCGTGAAAGTGGTGCTGGGCTTTATCGAGCTGGCTCTGGCGCTGAAGTTCCTGAGCGTGGCCGACCAGGTATACCACTGGGGAATTCTGGACCGGGAGGTATACCTTGCCCTCTGGATCGTAATCTTTACCCTGATGGGCTTCTACCTGCTGGGCAAGCTCAAGTTCTCTCACGACTCCGACCTGCCATACATCAGCGTGCCGCGTCTTTTCATGGCGGTCGCCACTTTCGGGTTTGTGGTATACCTCATACCGGGTTTGTTCGGAGCCCCGCTGAAGGCGCTGGCCGGCTACCTGCCGCCGCAGTCTACCCACGACTTTGACCTGAACAGCATTATCCAACAGAACGCGGGCGGCGGAAGCGTTGCTGCTACTTCGGATGAGATTTGCGAGGAGCCGAAGTATGGCGACATCTTCGAGTTGCCGCACGGCCTGCAGGGCTACTTCGATCTGGAGCAGGCGAAAAAGTGCGCAGCAGAGCAGGGCAAGCCGATCTTCATCGATTTTACCGGCCACGGCTGCGTGAACTGCCGCGAGATGGAAGCCAATGTATGGTCGGACCCGGCGGTGCTGAAGCGACTGCGCGAGGAGTATGTGATCCTGGCCCTGTACGTGGACGACAAAACAGAACTGGCTAAAAGCGAGCAGTATACCAGCAGCTACGACGGCAAGGAGAAGAAAACCATCGGCAAGAAGTACGCTGACTACCAGATCACGAAGTTCAACGTGAACGCTCAGCCTTATTATGTGCTGATGGACGCGCAGGAAAACATACTGGTAAAGCCTATCGCTTACGACCTGAGCGTGGAAAACTTCGTGAATTTCCTGGATGCCGGGGTGGCTGCTTTTAAAGCAAAACAGCAGGTAGCGCAGCGATAAACAAAGTCACAGTAGACCTCACAGTGTGCGAAGCTCCTGTGAGTGTCTGTGGCAGCAAAGGCTACAGCTAAATACTAAATACCCTCGCAGGTCGTAAAGACACCGCGAGATCTAAACAAAAAAGTCCCCGCCAGCAATGGCGGGGACTTTTTTGTTTACGGGCAAAAGTCCTAAGTCTTTTGTCCTGAGTCTTGTGTCTTTAAAAAGCTATTTGGCCTCGTTAAAGCGCTTGGTTACTTCTTCCCAGTTCACTACGTTCCAGAAAGCGCCGATATAGTCCGGGCGACGGTTCTGGTAGTTCAGGTAGTAGGCGTGCTCCCATACGTCCAGGCCAAGGATTGGCTGTCCGCCGCACGCCTGATCCACATTCATGATAGGGGAGTCCTGGTTTGCTGTAGAGCACACGCTCAGTTTGCCATCAGTGCCTACGCACAGCCAGGCCCAGCCAGAGCCGAAGCGCGTGGCAGCAGCCTTGTTGAATTCCTCTTTGAATGCATCGAAGGAGCCGAAAGCGCTGTTGATCGCATCTGCCAGCTCACCTGATGGCTGACCGCCACCGTTCGGCGACAGCACCGTCCAGAACAGGTTGTGGTTGTAGAAACCACCTCCGTTGTTGCGAACCGCTGTATTGCCGTTCACGTTTTTGAGGATCTCTTCGATAGACTTTCCTTCCAGGTTAGTGCCCTGAATGGCATTGTTCAGGTTCGTGGTATACGCCTGATGGTGTTTTGTATGGTGGATTTCCATGGTGCGCGCATCAATGTGCGGCTCCAGGGCATCATATGCATAAGGTAGTTTCGGAAGTTCGAACGCCATAGTTTTATGTGGTTTAAGGTTGAAAAATAATGTTTGTACACTTGTTGAAAGTGTACGTCTCGATTCCAAAGTTAGTTAATTTCTTTTAGCGGCAAAGAAAGTGGCCATCAGGTCGGCGCACTCCTGCGCCATGATGCCGCTAACCATCTCTGTTTTCGGGTGGAGCAGGTTGCCCACGCGCCTATACCCCCGCTTGGGCTCCGGCGCCCCGAACACCACCCGTTTCAGTTGCGCCCAATAGCTGGCCCCGGCGCACATCACGCAGGGCTCCACGGTCACGTAGAGGGTGCAGTCGTGGAGGTATTTGTTGCCCAGGTACTCGGCGGCGGCTGTAAAAGCCAGCATCTCGGCGTGGGCCGTCACGTCGTTCAGCTTTTCGGTCTGGTTATAGGCTTTGGCAATGATGCGGTTGTTTGCCACGATCACAGCACCAATCGGCACCTCGCCTTCGGCAAAGGCCTGTTTTGCCTGGGTATAGGCCTGCCGCATAAAATGATCGTCGCTGTGTATCGATAAAAAGTCTGTTGCCATAGGGGGGATGGTTTAGATGAAAGTGGGGCCATGATAAACCGGCAGGAATACGCCCGCCGCGGCCCGCCGGAAAAGAGCGGATGTATGGCGCGCCTCCCAAAAATAAGCCGAAGCGGCACCGAATCAAAAAAAAGCCCCTCCAAAAAAGGAAAGGCTTGTGAAGAAGGTATAGGGCAACGCGCCAGTTATGGTTTGATGTTGATAGAGCTCATAATCTCACGGGCGGGCTGCTGCCAGTCGTTTTTCAGCATGAAGGGCACGTGCAGGGTAAAGATCATCAGCTGGTTGCCCAGGATGGTATACTGCACAATGCTGTACTTCTGCATAGGGGCCATGTTGGTGGTGCCGCGCTCATCCTCCACCGACGACACGAACTCAAACACGATAAACTTCCTGCCTTTCACCTCAGAAACCTCCTGGCGGATAAAGTCCACTTTGCTGAAGGTCTCCAGCAGGTTTGCCTTGTAAAACTCACGCAGCATGTCCAGGTCCCGCTCCTTAAACTGCGACTGCTTTTGCGTTACGCTGAAATCCACGAGGCCATTGGGGCTGGTGTACACAGCCAGCGGTTTCGTGGAGGCCGGGTATTTGCGGGCTATTCCGTCGTCGGGCAGCGGCGTGAAGTCCTGCGGCAGGTGCACGCTAATCTCCTTGCTAAGCTGCACCTTCTTCAGTTTGGGCTGGGCAAAAGCCACTCCGGCCAATAAAAGGACTACCAGAAAGGTTAAATAACGCATGTTCATAATAGGTTGGGTTGGCAAAGGTATGGAATTGTGGGGTAAAATCACCCGGGATGCTGATTGGTGCAATTATGCTGCCAAAGTATGTAACGCACCGAACGCCCTGCACATTGTGCCGGGGTATCTTCTGAGGCCCTTTGCCGTTTATACACATAGGCGACTGCGGCCACCGGCGTCAGGGAAAGGCGCCACCGGAATGCACCGACGCGGCAGCCTGAAATCAAAATATGTATAACAGACTATTTAATTGAAGAGATATGCTTGAGAACATCATCAACAACATGAAAGGGCAACTGACAGGGGAGCTGCAAAGCAAGTTCAACCTGGAGCCAGACAAGGCCGACAAATCCGTGGACCTGGCCAAGGAGAATCTGATGGAGGAAATGAAGCAGCGTGCCAGCAGCGGCGATTTCGGCGGGATTATGGATGTGCTGAAGGGCCAGAAAGGGGCCACGCAAAGCGCGGGCATCAACAACGTTATCCAGAAGTATGTGGGTGACCTGACAGCCAAACTAGGTATTCCGGAGTCGATCGCGAAACAGGTAGCGCCGTTCGTCATCACGTTTATCATGGATAAGTTCTCCAGCAAAGTAGCGTCGGAGGGGATGGGCCAGTCCGAGATTGTGGGCAGTTTGCTGAGCGGGGGTATAAAAGACTCCGTAACCAAGGGGCTAGGCGGAAAACTGGGCGGACTGTTCAAATAGGCACTGCGCTCAACCGATAATCAGGGAGTAAAATAAAGAAGCCATACCTAGCAGGTATGGCTTCTTTTGTAACGTCATTGTGGTTGTTTGGATCAGAAAGGGCGCGTCCCCCTTGTAACAAGCGCGCCCGGTTGCCGGAAGCGTTCACTCCTCCTGGCAATGTCTTTATACAGCGTTAAGCCGCCATTGGTTAATCATTTCTTTTTAAACTGCACAGCCAGGGCCGTGCGGCCTCAAAGGTACGACAAATAAATCACAAAAGCAGGTATAAACGGGGTGCTTCCGCAGCGAGGCAGGCAGTTGTCGCTGGCTTTTATTAATAAGAAGATACCCATACCAGATAATTGGTTGCATGGCAGAAGTATTCTATTTTTGCAGCTTCCGCTAATCCGATCTCTTGCAGTCAGGCCTGGCCTGTGCGCGAAAACCCTGGTTGATGACTGAAAGTGTACAAACCCTTTTCCTGAAGTTCCTCAAGTTTGGCGCAGTGGGCTTCTCCGGCCTGCTCCTGGACTTCGGCGTGACCTACTTCGCAAAGGAGAAGCTGCGCTGGAACAAGTACATCGCCAACAGCATCGGCTTTCTGCTGGCCAGCGCCAGCAACTACTACCTCAACCGCATCTGGACGTTTGAGAGCGCGGAGCCCGAGATCGGGTGGCAGTTCTCCAAGTTCCTGCTGGTGGCCGCAGTCGGGCTGCTGCTCAATAACTTCATCATCTACGTGCTCACCGACCGCGGCAGGGTCAACTTCTACGCCGCCAAGTTTGTGGCTATCGTGCTGGTCTTCTTCTGGAACTTCTCCATCAACTACCTGTATACCTTCACGCGGTAAGGCGGCTAGGGCAGCACTTCGTAAAGCTGCACCCGCTCGTCTTTGTGCACGCGCGGGTTGAGCAGGTGCAGGAGGCGGTCGTAGAGCGAAGGCGTGATGGTATGCTCTAATTTCAGATGCGGGAAAAGCGTGTTCAGCCGGGCCATGCGCTCTTCCAGGTCGTCGGTGCCGACCACCACCACATAGTCCGGCTTGTAAGGCGATGCGTCGATTTGCGCCTGCAGCTCGGCCGGTGTTTTGTCCTGGTTCAGGGTATAGGCCATCACAAAGTCGGCGGGCAGCTGTTTTTTCCCCTGCAGGTACTCCTGCCATACCTGCTCCTTGTCGGTTGCATAATTTTCGTAAACCGCGCCGGTATGGCCCAGGTAAAAGAGCGGCGGTTTTTTCACGCTGTGGTTACCGAACTCCAGCACCACACCATCCATGCCTGTTTTTTCAGACAGATACACCAGCGGGGCCACCCGACTCTTTTTGGTGTACGTGAAGGCCATGCCCACGGCGGCCAGTATGTTCAGCACCCAGAAAAAGCCCCAGCACCAGGCCAGCAGCTTGCGGCGGCGCTGCCAGAACCCGGAGGCTTGCACAAACTGCTGCCAGCCGATCACGCCCAGGATCATAATTAACGGAAACAGCGGCAGTATAAACCGCTCCTGCTTGTTGGGGAACAGCGAGTGGGCCACAAAAAAGATCAGCCCTCCCCAAAAGAGCTTTGGGGCGAGCCTGGCCGTGCGGGCATAGCCCAGCACCAGAAACACGCTGACCGGCGGCACCAGAAAGCCCAGCACGGTCAGGGCAAAGCGATAAACCGGGCCTGTGCTGTAGTTCTCGGCGTTCTCAGCGTTATAAAGGAAGTAGGCCACAATGGAGTGGAACGGATAATCGAAGAAGACGATGTCGATGACGCCCTGCACTAGAAAGGCAAACACGGCAAAGCCGAGCAGCAGCGCGATTGACTCGCGCCACTGGCGGCGGTAGAGGAGCACCAGCCCGGCACCCGCGCCGAACAGCACGGTATGGTACCGGAACGCGAAGGCGAGCGCAAACAGCGCGCCCGCGCCCAGGTAAGGCAGCCACCGCCTGCGGCCCGCCTGCTCCTCGCGCACCATCAGGTAAAACGCAATGAGGTAGGGCGGAATGCACACCATCTCCACCAGGTTGCGCACGCTCATGTAGGGCATAAACCAAACCAGCGCCAGCATCATACCCACCAGCCGCGCGTTTAGGGTGTTCGAGAGCCGCTCGGTCAGCTTGTAGCCAAAGTATACCACCAGCAGTGAGTACAGGCCGTGCAGCACCCGCACCACCGTCATCTTCGCCTCGGGGCCGAAGATGCCGACAGCCTCCAGCACGTAGAAAACCGCGTAATGCAGCAGCACATACAGCATGCTGTGGCGGGGCGGCATCGATTGGTTTAGCCACAGCGGCAACCCGTCCAGCCAGCCCTGCGCCACCGTGATCACGTCGAAGTGGTCGTCGCTGAAGGCAAAGCCCTTCGAAAAAAAAGCAGCCAGCATCCGGATGACAAAGGCCAGGAGCATGACAAACCAAAGCGGGATCAGGTAGCGGCCCTGCGGAATGCCCTGCAGGGGCGGTATAGCAGTGTTCTCTTTTGAGATTTTCGTAAAGCTTTGCATAGGGGGATGGGAGTACTGCACAAATTTAAGGGGAATTAAAAAGAATTGGTGTTAACTTCGCCTTTTAAATTCGACAAACAGAATGCTGAATCCTGTGAAGCCGATCAAGAGGCGGCGCTGGCAGCTTATGCCGAAGCTACTGCTGGTGCTGGGGTTGGTCCTGGCGTTACTCGATGCTGGCACACGCTACTACTATACCTCTAAGTATAAGGACGCAAAGGTGCTGGTGCTGGGGCATGCCGGTTCTGGCTTTTTGTCCCCGCTAAACCCTTTCAACCCGCTGCCGTCCAACAGCAAGGCCTCTATCCTGAAGGCTTTGGAGAAGCACGGGGCCGATGGCGTGGAAGTAGACGTACAGCTGAGCAAAGACGGGGTGCCGATCCTGTACCATGACGTGACGCTGGCTTCCCTGACGGAGCGGCAGGACACCATCGATAACCTGAACGCGGCGGAGGTGGCGGGGCTGGCCTACCAGGGCGGCTTTTTCTACGACCTTTTCCATGACGAGAAGATCATCACCCTGGAAGAGCTGCTGCGGCACGTCAGCGGGTACGAGGCGGTGCCATACCTGCACATCGACCTGCGCAACCACGACCCCGCGCGCCATACCTACTACGCCCGCACGCTGCTGGGCCTGCTGCGCCGGTATAAATACCCGCTGGAGAAACTCGCTTTCATCTCGCCAAACCCCGACTTCCTGGAGGCCTTCCGCCAGGCAGAGCCGAAGGCGACGCTGATCCTGGACGTGAGCGGCAACTACGACCAGGCGATGCAGGAGATTGAAGCGCACGGCTTGCAGGGAATCTGCGCCAACGGCCGCGACATGACGCCGGAGCGGATGCGGCAGGCCAGAGAGCGGGGGCTTCAGGTAGTGCTTTTCGGGGGCAAGTCCCACTCCCGCATCGCCCGCATGCTGGAGATGCGCCCCGATGCCATACAGGTGAACAACGTGGCGGCCGCGCGCCGGATGCTCGACTGACATCTTTCGCCGCTGCAACTTATACAAGCGTACAAATTATTACATTTGCATTCTATAGATACATTGATTTAAGCCATGCTCAGAACACACACTTGCGGCGAACTCCGCTTATACAACAAGAATGAGGAAGTAATCTTAACTGGTTGGGTACAGCGCCTCCGCGACAAAGGCGGTATGGTATGGGTGGACCTCCGCGACCGCTACGGCATCACGCAGCTCTCGTTTGAGGAGGGTATAACGCCGCCCGCCCTGCTGGAGCAGGCGCGCGACCTGGGCCGCGAGTACGTGGTGCGGGCAACCGGCAAAGTGATCGAGCGCTTCTCGAAGAACGACAAAATACCGACCGGCGAGGTAGAGGTGAAAATAACCAAGCTGGAGGTACTCAACAAGTCCAAGCTGCCGCCCTTCATGATTGAGGACGAGACCGACGGCGGCGACGACCTGCGCATGAAGTACCGCTACCTCGACCTGCGCCGCACGCCGGTGCGCCGCAACCTGGAGCTGCGCCACCGTATGATGCGCGAGGCCCGCAACTACCTCGACAGCCATTTCTTTATTGAGGTGGAGACCCCGGTGCTGATCAAATCGACGCCGGAGGGTGCCCGCGACTTTGTGGTGCCAAGCCGCATGAACCCAGGCGAGTTTTATGCCCTGCCGCAGTCGCCGCAGACCTTTAAGCAGTTGCTGATGGTGTCTGGCTTCGACAAGTACTTCCAGATCGTGAAGTGCTTCCGCGACGAGGACCTGCGCGCCGACCGCCAGCCGGAGTTCACGCAGATAGACTGTGAGATGGCCTTCGTGACGCAGGAGGATATACTGAAGGTGTTCGAAGGCTTCATCCGCCACATGTTCGCCGAGGTAAAAGGCATCGAGATTGAGAAACTGCCGCGCATGACCTATGCCGACGCCATGAAGTTCTACGGCTCCGACAAGCCGGACACGCGCTTCGACATGCGCTTCGTAGAACTCAACGAACTGGCCCAGCAAAAAGGGTTCCCGGTGTTCGACAACGCAGAGCTGGTAGTCGGTATCAACGCAAAAGGAGCCGCCGAGTATACCCGCAAGCAACTCGACGAGCTGACCAACTTCGTGAAGCGCCCGCAGATCGGTGCCACAGGCCTGGTATACGCCCGCGTAAACGAGGATGGCAGCATCAAATCTTCCGTAGACAAGTTCTTCACGGCAGAGGACCTGGCGGCTTGGGGCACCGCCTTCGACGCACAGCCGGGCGACCTGCTGCTTATACTGGCCGGAAACGCCGACAAGACCCGCAAGGCCCTGAACGAGCTGCGCCTGGAGATGGGCGAGCGCCTCGGCCTGCGCGACAAAAACGTGTTCTCGCCACTATGGGTCGTGGATTTCCCGCTGCTGGAGTGGGACGAGGAAGCGCAGCGCTACCATGCCATGCACCACCCGTTCACCTCACCGAAGCCGGAAGACCTGCAACTGATCGACTACCGCCCAGGCGATATCCGCGCCAACGCCTACGACATGGTGATCAACGGTGTGGAAGTAGGAGGCGGCTCGATCCGTATACACGACCGCAGGTTGCAGGAGCAGATGTTCCGCTTGCTGGGCTTCTCCACCGCAGAGGCCGAGGCGCAGTTTGGCTTCCTGATGAACGCGTTTGAGTACGGGGCGCCACCGCACGGTGGCATCGCCTTTGGCTTCGACAGGCTCTGCTCGCTGTTCGGTGGCTCTGACTCCATCCGCGACTACATCGCCTTCCCGAAAAACAACTCGGGCCGCGACGTGATGATCGATGCGCCGTCTGAGATCGCTGACCAGCAGCTGGACGAGTTGCATATCCGTTTGAAGAACCTGCCAAGCTAGGCAGTTTATACCCTATATCACGTTCTTATTTATCCAGGTGAAGGTAGCAGCGAAGGAGTACGAGTTGAAGACGGGCGAGAAAGTCCTGATCCGGGAAGGGAACGAGAGCGATTCGAAAGCGCTGCTGGACACCGTGCGGCAGTATGTCGTGACGAGCCGCTACCTGATTGTGGCCCCCTCGGAGCTGGAGCAGAGCGTGGCAGACGAGGCCAAATGGATAAAAGAACTCCACCTGAACCCGAACAGCCTGCTGCTGCTGGCCCTGCACAACGGGACCGTGATCGGCAACCTCGACCTGACCGGCAGCGAGGAAGAGTATGACGACCAGTCCGGGCTGATCACAATGGGCATCCTGCCCGAGTATCAGAGCAAGGGGCTGGGCTCTATCCTGCTGCGCGAGGCGGTGGCGTGGGCCCGGCGGCAGCATCAGCTGCAGGTGCTTTGCCTGCAAGTGGAGAGAGCCAACACCAGCGCCGTGCGGCTCTACCAGAAAGCCGGTTTCCAGATTGAGGGGGCACAGGCCAACGTCGCTCCTGATGAGCAGGTGGACAACAGCAAAAGCCTGATCATGTCGCTGAACCTGTAGTGCAGGAGTAAGGGTATGGAATGAATGCAGAACGCCTGCAGCCGAAATGGTTGCAGGCGTTTTTTTATACCCTTTATGCTGGCTCGGCCCTTTTTGGCTCGGCCTCCTCCGCAAAAGTAAAAAGCCAGTAGCCTGTTGTATAATATTTTTTGATTAATCGTTTTAGCATTGCACTTAATGCTGTAAATGTGTATCATAGCAGTAGCAAAAAACAGATTTGGCAGTAGGGTCGGGGAGGAGTGCCGCCGTTAGTTGGGCATTCATCCAGAATTGTCTTTTCTCTTCACTATTCTAACGCATATCCTTTGTATGGCTGATTATCAAATCAAAGAAAATCCGAAGAAGTACGATGCTGTGATTGTGGGCTCTGGTGCCGGGGGCGGTATGGCGGCCTACGTGCTGGCCAAGGCTGGCCTGAAGGTCTGCCTCCTCGAGGCGGGTGCCATGTATGACCCCGCCACAGACTCGGCGCAGTTAAAGAACCCCTGGGAGTCGCCGCGGAGAGGGGCCAGCACCAAGTTCAGGCCCTTCGGCGACTTTGACGGGTGCTACTGGGGCTGGGAGATAGACGGCGAGCCCTATACCAAAGCCCCTGGCACCGAGTGGGACTGGTGGCGCGCGCGCATGCTGGGCGGCAGAACCAACCACTGGGGCCGCATCTCGCTCCGCTTCGGCCCCAAGGACTTCAAGCACAAAAGCATTGACGGCCTCGGCGAGGACTGGCCTATCGGGTATGAAGACGTAAAACCCTACTACGATAAGGTAGACCGGCTGATCGGCGTGTTCGGCACGAACGAGGGTATGGAGAATGAGCCCGACGGTATCTTCCTGCCTCCGCCGCTGCCACGCCTGCACGAGCTGATGCTCAAGAAAGCCGCCACCGGTATCGGTGTGCCGGTTATACCCTCCCGCTTATCCATCCTAACCAAAAAAATAAACGACGAGCGCGGCCAGTGCTTCTACTGTGCGCAGTGCGGGCGAAGCTGCAAGGTATACGCCGATTTCTCCTCCTCTTCCTGCCTGGTGAAGCCTGCCATGGAAACCGGCAACCTGGATGTGCTGCCCCATGCGATGGTGCGCGAGGTGATCACGAATGCCGATGGGCTGGCCACGGGAGTATCCTACGTAGACACGCTGGACATGAAGGATTACCAGATAAACGGCCGGGTGGTGATCTTGGCCGCCAGCGCCTGCGAGAGCGCCCGCCTGCTGCTCAACTCCGTGTCGAGGCGGCACCCGAACGGCGTGGCCAACTCCAGCGATGTGGTAGGCAAGTACCTGCACGACTCGACCGGTGCCTCCGTGAGCGGTGTGCTGCCGCACCTGATGGGCCGCAAGCGGTATAACGAGGACGGCGTGGGCGGCATGCACGTGTACTCGCCCTGGTGGCTGGACAACAAGAAACTGGACTTTCCGAGAGGATATCATATTGAGTACTGGGGAGGTATGCAACAGCCGGCCTATGGCTTCGGCTGGGGTATAGAAAAAGCGAACGGCAAGATGCAGGCGCATGGCAAAACCAAAGAGGCAGGCGGCTACGGCAAGTCGCTGAAGGAGGACTACCGCTTTATGTATGGCGCGGGCGTCGGGATGGCAGGCCGCGGCGAGGCCATCGCCTTCGAGAGCAATTACTGCGAGATCGACCCGACCGTGGTAGACAAGTATGGCATACCGGTGCTGCGCTTCAACGTGAAGTACTCGGACTATGAAATCAACCAGGCCAAACACATGAACACCACGTTCAAGGAGATACTGCACGAGATGGGCGCCGTGATCACCTCGGGCGGCGACGCCGGTCCGCACAACAACTGGGGGCTGGCGGCTCCCGGCAAAATCATACATGAGGCGGGCACCGTGCGCATGGGCAACGACCCGAAGAAATCGGCGCTGAACAAGTGGAGCCAGGCCCACGACTGCAAGAACCTGTTCTGCGTGGATGGCGGCCAGTTTGTGTCGCAGGGCGACAAGAACATCACCTGGACCATTCTCGCGCTGTCGATGCGGGCGTCGGAGTATATCATTGATGAGATGAAAAAGCAGAACCTTTAAACCAATCGGTTAACGCAAAAGCATATGGACAGAAGAGAATCATTGAAAGCCATTGTGGTCGGCACGGTTTCCTCGGCCTTACTTTTAGAAGGCTGCGACACCCGAACCAGCGATGGCCAGGAGGCGGCAGAAGTAGCCGAGGTTGTTGAGTCTGGTGGTGAGGCTGCGGGCCGCATGCCCGAGGAGGTCGAGCGGCTGAAGCTGATCAGGTCGAAGCAATTCTTCACCAAACCGGAGCTGGCCACCATCACGGTGCTCTCCGATATCATCATCCCGAAGGACGAGGTGAGTGGGAGCGCGTCGGAGGCGGGCGTGCCGGACTTCATCGAGTTTATCGTGAAAGACAAGCCTGAGCACCAGACCCCCATGCGCAGCGGCCTGAAGTGGCTGGACATCCAGTGCCTGAACCGCTACGAGCGCTCCTTCGTGGATTGCAGTGAGAAGCAGCAACTGGAAATGGTGGACGCCATCGCCTACCCCGAAAGGGCAAAACCGGAGATGAAGAAAGGCGTGGCCTTCTTTAACCTGATGCGCAACCTGACGGCAACGGGCTTCTTTACCTCCGAGATGGGCGTGAAAGACATCGGCTACGAGGGCAACCGCCCCAACCAATGGAAAGGCGTGCCAGCGGACGTGCTGAAGCAACACAACCTGGCCTATACCGAAAAGGAGTTGCGCGAGTGCGTGAAATTTGAGAACAACGCTTAGTCTTAAAAATCACGCATTGAACCTAGCGCGCCGCGTGCGCTTACAGCGTCATGTCGTGGTATAGCGTGGTGTCCGGGTCCAGGGTAACTGCTGTGTCTGCTTCTATACCAGAGCCTGCCTCTGTCTGGTTTGCTGGTGGCGTTTCTGTTGTGGTATCACTTTCCTGGCTGTTGCAGGCAGTTAGGAGAGGGAACGCAATTACCACTAAAGCGAAGGTCATCGTCTTTTTCATGTGCAGTTTGTTTTATATATATTGGAAAGAGCTGCTTACTCCCTGCTCATACGATATCCAGTATCCTGTAGCCAATCTTCAAAAGCAAACATTTATACCCTGCCGCAGAAAGCAGGGCAGTTTCATTCAAGTCGATCAGGAATTAAGCTACCTGTCATTCTGTAAAGAAACTTGGTAGAAACTGAGGGGCCCTTATCCTCGGGAGGTTAAGCTGATGCTACTAGCTACCAAGATCCTTTCAGGATGACAAAAATGGGAGAGTAAAACGGCCCACGTAAAGTAAGGAGGTATAGATGAAGGTTTGAGGTATAAAAGTAAGGCGGCTGCTCCATCTGGAGCAGCCGCCTTACTTTTATAGTCGAATCTGTGTTTAGATGATATCGCTTACAAGCGCAGGAGCTATACCTAACAAGATGGTCAGGACAGTGATGAAAATCAGCATGAAGGAGGCAAAGCCACCCACTTCGATGCGCTCCAGGTTCTCGGCCGGGTGCATGTACATGGCAATCACCACGCGGAAGTAGTAGTAGATACCCACGGCAGCCAGCACTACGGCAACTACCACAAGCCATACCATGTTGGCATCCTGCAGCACCGCCGCAAACACGAAAAACTTCGCGAAGAAACCGGCGGTTAGCGGTATACCTGCCAGCGAGCACATCGATACCGTCATGGCGAAAGCCAGCAGCGGATTCGTTTTGCCCAGCCCGTTAAACGACTCGTATACCTCACCGCCACGCTGTGTCTTTACCATGTTCAGCACACCAAAGGCTGCCACGGTAGCCGTAGAGTAAGCCAGTGAGTAGAACAGGATAGAGGAGTCAGAGTTTTCATTGAAGGCAACCAGCGCCATCAGCAGGTAACCAGCGTGCGAGATGCTGGAGTAAGCCAGCATGCGCTTCACGCTTGTCTGCACCACGGCGCCGATGTTGCCCACTACCAGCGTCAGCGTCGTGATGGCGATCAGCGTTGGGAACCAGGTAGGGTATGCGGCGGCGAAGGCCGCTGCCATCAGTTTATAGAAAGCCGCTACACCCGCTGTCTTCACCACCGTCGACATGAACGAGGTGAAGAAGGTAGGAGAACCCTCATACACGTCCGGGGTCCAGAAGTGGAAAGGGGCAGCCGATATTTTGAACGAGATACCGATGATCACCATCAGCAAACCAAGCAGGAACATCGCGCTCATCACGCCGTCCGTCGCCGCCGAAGCCGCGCCAATCTCGGTGATGTTGAAGGTGCCGGTTGCGCCGTAGATCAGCACGATGCCGAAAAGCAGGATACCGGTGAAGAAAGCACCCATCAGGAAATACTTCAGAGCAGCCTCGTTAGAGCGCAGGCTCTTCTTGTCGCTACCGGCCAGCACATACATGGCGATGGAAAGGATTTCGATGCCCACAAACAGCATCAGCATGTTCTCGTAGCTCACCATCATCACGGCGCCCACCAGCGAGAACAGCAGCAGCGAGTAGAACTCGGCCAGGTTTTCGTCGCCCTCATCAACGTAGCGCTGCGAGAAAGGGATCAGCAAAATCGTGGTCAGCACCATGATGCCCGTGAACGCCACCGCATAATTGTCGATGGTGAGCATGTTGTTGAAGTAGCTCTGGGTATCGTTCCAGCTAAACAGGTTTGCGCCAAACACCACCGCCAGAAACAGCAGCGCCAGTGGCAGCAAGATCTTCCTGGAGTTCGCAAAACCGATGAAGAGGTTGAGGACGCCGAAGAAGGAGAGAAGTATGATCGAAGTCATGTCGTCGTGTTTCCTGTAAAAATCTTTTTCTAAATCTTGGCCGCTTAGCGGTTAATGATGTTCAGCAATTGGCCTACGGCAGGTTCCGAGATGCTCAGGAACGTGTTCGGGAACAAGCCGATCCAGAACACCATGATCACCAACGGGATCAGCACGGCCTTCTCGCTCATGGTCAGGTCCGCAAACACCTCCGTCTCCGGAGACTTCGGCCCGAACATCACGCCCTGAAACATGCGCAGCATATAGACCGCACCCAGAATGATGGTTAAGCCAGCGGCAGCGCCAAACCAGGCGTTATACTGGAACACACCCGACAGCAGCAGGAACTCACCCACAAAGCCGTTGGTCAGCGGCAAGGCCACCGAACCCAGCAGCAGAATCATGAAGAAGATGGAGAGGGCAGGGGTTGTCTGGGTGATACCACCCAGGCTGGTGATCTCGCGCGTGTTGGTGCGGCTGTAAATAATGTCGATGATGAAGAAGAGACCCACCACGTTGATACCGTGACTCAGCATCTGGATCACACCGCCCTGCAAACCCTGCTCGTTCAGGGTGAAGATACCGGCGGCGATCAAGCCAACGTGTGCGATGGACGAATAGGCGATCAGGCGCTTCAGGTCGCGTTGGCGGATGGCGATGATGGAGGCGTATACAATGCCGATGATAGACAGCACCAGTACCAGCTCCGTCCACTGGCTCACGCCCAATGGCACCACAGGCAGCAACCAGCGCAGCACACCGTAGATACCCATCTTCAGCATGATACCCGAAAGGAGCATGGTTGCCTGCGCAGGCGACTCGGTATAGGTGTCTGGTTGCCAGGTATGGAACGGGAACACTGGCATCTTGATGGCAAAGGCGATGAACAGGAACCAGAAGATCCAGCTCTGCGACTCGCTTGAAAGATCCAGGTTATAGAAAGCGGTCAGCTCCGAAGAGTGGCTTCCGGGTGTTTGCAGGTACAGGTATACAAAAGCGGCCAGCATGAACAGCGATCCGAAGATGGTATACACGAAGAACTTAAAGGTAACCGGGATCCTACGGGCACCGCCCCAGATGGCAGCGATAAAGTACACCGGAATCAGGGCCATCTCCCAGAAGAAGTAGAACAAAAAGGCGTCCAGCGCCACGAAAACGCCGATCAGGCCCGTCTGCATAAACAGGATCAGGGCGTAGAATACATTCGCGTTCTTATACTCGTGCTTGAAAGAGGAAAGCACAATAAGCGGCACCAGGAAGGTGGTCAGCAGCACCATCAGGAGGCTGATGCCATCCATACCGATCGTGAAGCTAATGCCTGCGCTCGCTACCCAGGGGAAGGAAAGCCCCGCCTGGATCATGCCGCTGTCTGTGTTAAAACCAGTGTATGCGACCAGGGATATGGCAAATTCAATAAGTGCCGCCACCAAAGCCACTGTTCTGGCAGTTTGCCCTTTCAGGAGCAACACAAGCAGTGCAGCCAGGGCAGGCCAGAAAAGTAATAGAGCTGTAATCATCTTCTAAGAACCTTATCCGATAAAGAAGTTTAAAAATAGAATCAGCACGATGCTGAACACCATCACGAGCACATAGAAGCTAATGACACCGCTCTGCGCATACCGCAGCGTGCGGCCGCTTTGCATCGCCAGTTTACCGAAGCCGTTCACCACGCCGTCTACCAGCACCGTATCCACGAAGCGGTATAAAACGGTGGATAGCCACATAACCGGGCGCACAATAATGGCATTGTATAGTTCGTCGATGTAATACTTGTGGTAGATGAGGTTGTGCACCGGAGAAAGGCGCTCGCCCTCTGCGGCCGGCACTGTCTTTTTGCTCACATACATCACGTAGGCGATGATGGCGGCAATCACGGCCACGGCAACAGAAAGACCCATCAGCATATACTCCGTGGCATGGTCGATCTGCGGAGCCTCCAGCGCTGCCGGGTTAGCCAGTCGCGCGAAGTCATAAAGCGGAGCCAGGTAGTTGCCCAGCACATGCTCTGCGCCAAACACTTCCGGTATACCCAGGAAACCACCGATCGTAGAGAGCACTGCCAGCACGATCAACGGGATCGTCATGGAGGCAGGCGACTCGTGCAGGTGGTGGCGCTGCTCCTCGGTGCCCCGGAAGGTTCCGAAGAAGGTCAGGAACACCAGGCGGAACATGTAGAAAGAGGTCATGAAAGAGGCCAGCATACCCAGCGCCCACATCAGCTTGCTGTGCTCATACACATGCGCCAGCAGTTCGTCTTTCGAGAAGAAACCGGCGAACGGCGGTATACCGGAAATCGCCAGCGTACCGATTAGGAAGGTAAGGAACGTGATCGGGAGGTATTTGCGCAGGCCACCCATCTTGCGGATATCCTGCTCGTTGCTCATGGCATGGATCACAGAACCAGCGCCCAGGAACAACAGTGCCTTAAAGAAAGCGTGTGTGAGCACGTGGAAAAGCGAAGAAGAGAAGGCCATCACACCCAGCGCGAGGAACATATACCCAAGCTGCGAAACCGTGGAGTAAGCCAGCACCTTCTTGATGTCGTTTTGCGCCAGGCCGATGGTAGCGGCCACCAAGGCAGTCACCACACCCACCACCGCAATCACCTCGAGGGTAGTCGGGGCCAGCACGAACAGTACGTTTGAGCGCACCACCATATAGATACCCGCCGTCACCATGGTAGCGGCGTGAATCAGGGCCGAAACTGGCGTAGGGCCAGCCATCGCGTCCGGGAGCCAGGTAAACAGCGGAATCTGCGCGCTCTTACCCATCGCGCCCACAAACAGGAGCAGGGTAATCGTGATCATCACGGTAGAATCCACGCCTCCGGCATACTGCGCGGCGGCGGCAAACACCATCGGGTAGCTCACGCTGCCGAAGGTGATAAAGATCATGAAAATGCCCAGCAGGAAGCCCAGGTCACCAATGCGGTTCATCACAAAGGCCTTCTTGGCGGCATCGTTGTAGCTGGTGTTCTTGTTCCAGAAGCCGATCAGGAGGTATGAGCAAAGCCCCACGCCTTCCCAGCCCACAAACATCAGCACGTAGTTAGAGCCCATCACCAGCAGCAGCATCGAGAACATGAACAGGTTGATGAAGGCGAAGAACTTGCCGAAATTCTCATCGTGGCTCATATACCCGGCCGAGTACAGGTGTATGAAGAAGCCGATACCGGTCACCATCAGCATCATGAACAGCGTCAGCTGGTCGATGAGGAAGGAGAAGCCGATCTGCATGTCGCCCACTGAGATCCAGTTGTAGAAATCGACGGTATAGGCGCGGCTGCCGTTGGCGGTAAAGTCGAGGAAAAGGTAGATGGAAATGAGGAAGGAGGCCAGCACGGTGCCGCACCCGATCAAACTAACCAGCCCTTTCGCCAGTTTTCTGTTGCCCAAGCCGTTCAGCATGAAACCCAGCAGGGGCAGCACCGGAACGAGCAGACAGAGTAGTGCCATGGCTTGGTTGTTACTCGGCATTACAATCTCTTGCATCTGTATATATGTTATATAATATAAGCTGTTGCGTTGATAAAAATGGGGGCTGTTACCACTTCAGGTAGTTCAGCAGTTGCACGTCCGTAGAGCGGATGTTACGGTATGTCATCACGATGATCGCGAGCCCGACGCATACCTCGGCGGCGGCCACGGCCATAATGAAAAACACAAAAACCTGTGCGGAGGCGTCGGCGCGGTAAGCGGAGAGTGCCGTCAGCAACAGGTTCACAGCGTTCAGCATCAGTTCCACGCACATAAAGATCACGATGGCGTTGCGGCGGGTAAGCACCCCGATGACACCGATGGCGAAAAGCGCTGTGCTGAAAAAAAGGTAATATTCAAGGGGAATGGTTCTGATAACCTCAGGTATCTGGTTCATTTTCTGTGGGCCTGACCGTATTGCTGATTAAGTACTATGCTTTAAACGAAGCCGTAAAGTTATCCTCAATTTTCAAATAAACATAACATAATTTGAATCTTCTTTGGAGCGGAGGCGGTGGGTTGGGGCCGCTGTTTCAACGGTTTTCGGGGATTCGGGCAGTGTCCGGAGGGCTCATTTTTGTGCTTCCGGAATTGGTTTTATACTTCGGCGGAGGGTTTGCGTAGTTAAGGATAATTTTGAAAAAAGACCTTATGACGCTCTCCAAGACATTGCGCTATGTACCACTGGCCCTGCTGGCCCTTTTCGCCTGCAAATCCGAACCGCCTGTCGCCTCGCGGCTGGCCACCGCCGAAGCCCGCATGCAACAGCTTCAGCTTTCGGCCACAGTGCAGCAGCAGAAATCATACCCCAGGCTGCCTTCGGCCTCCGGCATCGAGCTGCTGGACAGCACCTATTACGTAGTGGGTGATGACGCGCCGTATGTATACCTCCTGGATGGGCAGTTTAATCAGACCGGCAAAATCGCGCTGTTCGACACTGCAGACTTTGCCACGGGCCGCATCCCCAAAGCCGTGAAACCTGACCTGGAGAGCATAGCGCACTTCACCTACGGCCGCGCCCACATGCTCCTGATCCCCGGCTCAGGCTCGGGGCCGAAGCGCAACCGGGCTTTCCTGGTGAACCTGACCGATAAGAAGTACGTGGAGGAACTGGATTTCACCCGCTTTTATACCTTCCTGAAGCGGGTGCTGCGCCTGGAGGCCGACGGTGAGCTAAACCTGGAGGGCTTCGCGATGGACAACACCTATACTTATATGTTGCAACGGGCGCTGGGCACCTCCACCAACGTGCTGCTCCGGTTTGATACCCAGGATTTCAAGCGATTCATTTTCGGGAAAGGAGACCTTCCGGCGGTGGCTGTGTACCATTTTGCGCTGCCAGCGGTTGGAGGGTATAAAACCGGCTTCTCTGGCGCCTTTGCCCTGGAGGACAAACTTTTCTTCACCGCATCGGCAGAGGACACGCCCAACGCGGTGGCAGATGGCGAGGTGCTCGGCAGTATCGTCGGCGTGATTGACCTGAACGCGCTGCCATACGCCACCCGTGCCGCCAGCCCGCTACAGGTGCCTGCCGTGCAATTCATGAACCCGGATGGCACGGTTTACAAAGGAAAGGCCGAGTCGCTGGTGGTAAAAGCAGGCGCTGCCGAGGGTATGTATGAGGTGGTCGTGGTGTCAGACGACGACGCAGGCGGCTCCGGCCTATTGACGTTGCAGCTGGAGCTGAAGTTGTAGGGACAGGTCGCGACCTGTCCAATCGTTCCCGAATACACCTGTCCAATCGTTCCCGAATACACCTGTCCAATCGTTCCCGAATACACCTGTCCAATCGTTCCCGGAAACATTTATGGGAACTATGATTTATAGGATTAATGGATGAACAGGATGAAAGCCATGCATGCTTCCTGCATAGGCCGATGCGCGGACAGGTCGCGACCTGTCCCTACGAAGGGGGTATAAAAAAGCGCCTGCACAGGGTATGTGCAGGCGCTTTTGGTATGTATAAAACAGTGTTTCTTAGAAATGCTGCTCGCCGGCTTCTTTCTTGCCGAGCATCACGGCACCCACCATCGCTACCAGGAACAGCACCGAGGCTAGCTCAAACGGCAGCAGGTATTCTGTAAATAGTACCTTACCGAGACTCTCCACCATACCTATCTGCGAATTGTAGGTTTCGGGGTCGTAGCCCGCGATTTTAGAGTCTTTCAGGGCTGCGATCATCACCACAAAAAGCAGACCGCCAGCCAGTGTACCGGCAATTTTGCTCAGGGTGGAAGTTTTTACGTGCTGCTCGGATTCCTTGCCCATGTTCAGGAACATGATCACGAACAGGAAAAGCACCATAATCGCACCAGCATACACGATGATATTCACGGCGGCCAGGAACTGCGCGTTCAGCAGGATGTAGTGGCCGGAGATGGTGAAGAAGGTAATGATCAGGAACAGCACGCTGTGTACCGGGTTTTTGGAGATTACCACCATCAGGGCGCACAGCAGCGTCAGCGAAGCAAGGAAAAAGAACAGGCTTGTCATCGGGTTATTTTGTTTCAGTCGTCTTTAACGGCTCCACCAATCGGTCTTTGCCATATATGAATTCGTCGCGCTCGAAGCGGGCAGGGGCTAGCTTGTCGTCCTGCAGGAAGATGGCTGCTTTCGGGCAGGCTTCCTCACAGAGGCCGCAGAAGATGCAGCGCAGCATGTTCACCTCATACGTCACTGCGTATTTCTCCTCGCGGTACAGGTGCTCTTCTCCGGCCTTTCGCTCTCCGGCCGTCATCGTGATGGCCTCAGCAGGGCAGGCCACGGCGCACAGGCCACAGGCCGTGCAGCGTTCCGCACCCGTATCGTCGCGCTTCAGCACGTGCAGGCCACGCCATACGTCGCTCCGCTCGCGGGTTTGCTCGGGATATTGTACGGTTGCCTTCTTCTTGAAAAAGTGCTTCAGCGTGATGCCAAGTCCCTGGGCGATAGCAGGAAGGTAGGCGCGCTCTGCGAACGTCATCTCCTTCTTCTCTACTTGCTTTCTTCTATTGGATAGTGGTTCCATGTGTCTCAGCTTTTGATTGTTGCCAGTGTCGGCTGCTGCATTAACAGCGAAACGGGGGGCAACATTCAGGTAAAGGTTAAAATAAGTATTCTTTCAGCAGAATTCCGCCGCCTGTCAGGATAATGTTCAGGATTGCGAGCGGAATCAGGATCTGCCAGCCCAGTTTCATCAACTGGTCGTAGCGGAAACGCGGCAAGGTCCAGCGCACCCACATAAAGAAGAAGATGAACAGGAAGATTTTCGCGAACATCACGCCCACACCCACCATGGTCACCACGTTGTTGGCCAGCACCGGGTCGCTGATGGCCTCGCGCAGGTTCTCCATGAACGGGAAGTTGTAGGCGCCGAAGTATAGCGTCGCCATCACGGCAGAGGCCACGAAGATGTTGATATACTCGGCAAACAGGTACATACCCAGTTTCATCGAGCCATACTCGGTATGGTACCCACCGATCAGCTCTGCCTCAGACTCTGGTAAGTCGAACGGGGTACGGTTGGTCTCGGCAAAGGCACACACCAGAAAGATCACAAAGCCAAGCGGCTGATACCAGATGTTCCAGTTGAAGCCCGCCTGCTGCGCCGCGATCTCGCGAAGCGAAAGCGAGCCCGTCAGCATAAGCACCGCGATCAGCGAAAGGCCCATGGCCAGTTCGTAGCTGATGTTCTGCGAAGCCGCACGGATAGCACCCAGCAGCGAGAACTTGTTGTTAGAAGCCCAGCCACCGATCATCAGGCCATACACGCCCAGCGAAACGACGCCGAACACATAGAGCACGCCGATGTTTACCTCAATGGCCTGCAAAAATATCTCACGGCCACCTACTATCAGCATATCGCCAAACGGAATAACCGCACTCGACATGGTAGCCACCAGCATGGCAATGCCCGGACCGATAACGAACAGCGCCTTGTTTGATTTGGCAGGTATAAAATCCTCTTTGAAGAAGAGTTTTCCGGCGTCGGCCAGCGGCTGCAGCAAGCCTGCGGGGCCAGCGCGGTTCGGGCCTACGCGGTCCTGGATAAAGGCCGCTATCTTGCGCTCGAAATAAGTGGAGTACGTCGCTATCAGCAAAGTGATACCGAAAATCACCAGAATGTATATTCCTTTATATAGTAGGTCTACTGACTCCATATGTTATTCCTGCGGAAGGTTTTTCTTGGTAGATACTGGTAAGTTGGGTACGATCGGCACGTTCAGGACCGGCAACTCGTAGTGGTTAGCCGAGATCACAGAGCTGCTGTCGATATGGCGCGGGCCTTCGATTGTCCAGTCGCTTGTCTCTTTCTTGTCGAAGCGGCAGGTATTGCAGATAAACTCCTCTACCTCGTTGTACTGATCCTTGCGGGCCGTTACGCGCAGTACTTCCTCGCCACGCGTCCAAAGCGTTACTTTGCCGGAGCAGGTAGGGCAGTCGCGGTGCGCATCCAACGGCTTGGTGAACCACACGCGGTTCTTAAAGCGCCATGTCTTGTCTGTCAGGGCACCTACCGGGCACACATCGATCACGTTTCCGGAGAACTCATTGTCCACCATGTTCTCGATGTACGTTCCGATCTCCGCCGCATCGCCACGCCCCAGCACACCGTGCACGCGCTCCGGCGTCAGTTGGTCGGCAGTGTACACGCAGCGGTAGCAAAGGATGCAGCGCGTCATGTGCAACTGAATGTATGGGCCCAGATCCACTTTGTTGAAGGTGCGGCGCTCTTCCTCGTAGCGGGTAGCGCTCACGCCGTGCTCATACGAAAGGTCCTGCAAGCTGCACTCACCGGCCTGGTCGCACACAGGGCAATCCAGTGGGTGGTTGATCAGCAGCATTTCCACGATGCTCTTGCGGGCGTTCAGCACATCCTCGTTAGTGGAGTTCTCCACCACCATGCCGTCCTGCACCTGCGTGATGCACGAGGCAACCAGCTTGGGCATGGGGCGGGTGTCTCGTGCAGAGCCTTGCGTTACTTTAACCAGGCACACGCGGCATTTGCCACCGCTGCCTTTCAGCGGCCCGTAATAACACATGGCAGGCGGCACCACCTTGCCTCCGATTTGTCTTGCGGCCTGCAGGATGGTAGTTCCGTCTTCTACCTCTATCTCAATGCCGTCAATTGTTACTTTAGCCATTATTTCGTTGTTCGTTTTTCGTTGTTCGTTTTTCGCGGGGAAACCGAACAAGGAACAGTTAATGCTATACTTGTTTAGTCTTTTCTGTCATCCTGTGGGCTCTAAGCAAAGCTTATTAGGAGGTGACACTAAAAGAGAATCTCGATTATAGTTGACGAAGACCAACTTTTAAAAAGTCTTGTGTCTAACGTCTTGCTACCTGTGTCTCTTTTAAGCCGTTACCGTATCCAGTTGGCCTCTGTACACCGCACCTGGGGCAGTTGCCTCTTTCGGGTGCTTGATGTGCCACTCAAACTCATCACGGAAGTGACGGATGGCGGCAGCTACCGGCCAGGCGGCGGCATCGCCTAATGGGCAAATCGTGTTGCCCTCGATCTGCTTGGCAACGCTCACTAACAGGTCGATGTCCTGCTGATGGCCGTGGCCGTGCTCGATGCGGTGCAATACTTTCTCCATCCAGCCGGTACCCTCACGGCATGGGCTACACTGGCCGCACGACTCATGGTGATAGAAACGGGAGTAGTTCCAGGTGTTGCGCACAATGCACTGCTGGTCGTCGAACACGATGAATGCGCCGGAGCCCATCATCGAGCCGCTTACAAAGCCACCATCGGAAAGCGATTCGTATGTCATCAGGCGGTTCTCGCCTTCAGCTGTTTTCAGGATCAGGTTGGCAGGCAGAATCGGCACAGAAGAACCTCCCGGCACCACGGCCTTCAGTTGTCTTCCTTTCCAGATACCGCCGCAGTACTCGTCAGAGTAGATAAACTCCTCCACCGGCACACCCAGTTCGATTTCGTATACCCCTGGGTTGTTGATGTTACCGCTGGCAGAAATCAGTTTGGTGCCTGTGCTGCGACCTATACCTACTTTGGCATACTCCGCACCGCCGTTGTTCACAATCCAGGGCACCGAAGAGATGGTCTCGACGTTGTTCACCACGGTCGGGCTCTGGAAAAGGCCTTTCACCGCCGGGAACGGAGGCTTGTTGCGTGGGTTTCCGCGCTTGCCCTCCAACGATTCCAGCAAAGCAGTTTCCTCACCGCAGATGTAAGCACCGCCACCTGGGGCTACATGCAGGTCCAGGTCGTAGCCCGAGCCCAGGATGTTTTTGCCCAGCAAACCGGCAGCGTAGGCCTCCGCGATCGCTTTCTCCAAGATGCGCAGCACGAACATCAGCTCTCCACGGATGTAGATGTATGAAGTATTGGCACCCAGCGCGTAGCTAGACGTGATCATACCCTCGATCAGGCCGTGCGGGTTTTTCTCCATGTACCAGCGGTCCTTGAAGGTGCCCGGCTCCGACTCGTCGGCGTTGCAAACCAGGTAACGCGGAACGCCCTCTGGCTTGGCCAGGAAACTCCACTTCATACCCGCCGGGAAGCCAGCGCCACCACGGCCACGCAGGCCAGAGGTTTTCACTTCTTCCACCACCTCATCCGGAGACATCGTTTTCAGGGCTTTCTCTACAGACTTGTAGCCGCCGTGCTTACGGTATACCTCCAGCGTTTCGATGCCGGGTATGTTTATATGTTCGGTTAATATTTTAAGTCCCATTGTAGCAGGATGTATAGCTTTGCAGATTTTACGCTGCCTGTTGTGTCAATTTATAATTTTAAGCCCTTGCCGGTGTTTTCACCGGCAAGTAGTTCGTTGCCAACTTGTTGTTGTTGGTGATAACACCAACAACGGTATTAAGAGAAGCGAGGCGACTTTCGTTGTGGCTGTTTTATCCAACCACCCCCGACCCCTCCTTATCCAAGGAGGGGAGTTGCTCTGGTATGAGATAACTGCTCTCCCTGGTCTCTTTTCTTAGGCTGAACCTTTGTCAGGATTACTTGGCCCAGGTTGGGATTTCGTGTTCCGTCTGGCGCATAGTTGCCAGGAACTCGTCCACGCGGGCCTCGCTGTCGAGGTTCTCGTAGAACAGCTCGCGCACCTGCAGCATCGGGCCGGTGCCGCAAGAGGCAAGGCACTCCACAGGCTTCAGCGTGAACATGCCGTCGGCCGATGTCTCGCCTTCCTCAATGTTCAGCTTGCGCTTCAATGTGTCGATCAGCTCGTCGGCGCCGCGCAGGCAGCAAGGACCGGTGCGGCATACCTCCAGCACGTGCTTTCCAACCGGCTTCAGGTTGAACATGGTATAGAAAGTAGCCACCTCATATACCTCGATCGGCTGTATGTTCAGGATTTCGGCAATTTTGTCCATCGCCTCAGGGCTTACCCAACCGCCCAACTCAGCCTGCGCAATGTGCAGGAGAGGGAGCAGGGCAGACTTCTGACGCCCTTCTGGGTAGTGGCTGATGTAGCGCTGCATTTCGGCCAGGGCCGCATCAGAAAACTTCACTTCGTCTTGTATCATCTTATCAGTTAACAAGTAACAGTTAACAGGAATTTTACAGTTATCAATTAACAGTTACCAGTAATCAATCTTCGCTCTCGTTTTCAGTATTCAAGTTGTGTTAACTGATTACTGATAATTGGTCACTGATTATTGTTCACTGTTCTAGGCGTCCAGCTCGCCAGCGATCACGTTCAGGCTGCTCAGCGTCAGGATGGCGTCAGCCAGCTGTCCGCCCACGATCATCTCGGTATAAGCCTGGTAGTAGATAAAGCAGGGGCGGCGGAAGTGCAGGCGGTATGGCGTGCGGCCCCCGTCGCTGATCAGGTAGAAGCCCAGTTCGCCGTTTCCGCCTTCCACGCTGTGGTACACCTCGCCAACCGGAATGTCTGCCTCACCCATCACAATCTTGAAGTGATAGATCAGAGCCTCCATGCTGGTGTATACCTGCTGCTTTGGCGGCAGGTAATAATGCGGGGCATCGGCGTGGTAGGAGCCTTCGGGCAGGTTTTTATAGGCCTGCTCAATGATCTTTAAACTCTCCCATACCTCAGCGTTGCGCACCAGGAAGCGGTCGTAGGTGTCGCCTTTGGTACCAACCGGAATTTCAAACTCAAAGTCTTCGTAAGACGAGTATGGGTTCATCACGCGCACATCGTAGTCTACACCGGCGGCGCGCAGGTTCGGGCCTGTGAAGCCGTAGTTGAGGGCACGCTCCGCGGAGATGGCGCCCACATCGATGGTTCTGTCCATGAAGATGCGGTTACGCGTCATCATTTTCTCAAACTCCGCCCATACCTTCGGGAAGCGCTTCAGGAACTCGTCGATCAGGTGCAGGGCTTTTGGCGACAAATCGCGCTCCATACCTCCGATGCGACCCATATTAGTGGTCAGTCGGGCACCGCATACCTCCTCATATATATCGTAGATGTGCTCGCGCTCCTGCATCACGTACAGGAAGCCCGTGAAGGCACCGGAGTCCACACCCAGGATCGAGTTACAGATCAGGTGATCCGAGATACGGGCCAGCTCCATCATGATCACGCGGATATACTGCGCGCGCTTCGGGATGGTGATGCCGAGCAGCTTCTCCACCGTCATGTGGTATCCCATGTTGTTGATGGGGGAGGAGCAGTAGTTCATGCGGTCGGTGAGCGGCGTGATCTGGTAGAACGGGCGTCGCTCCGCTATTTTCTCGAAGGCACGGTGTATATAGCCGATCGTCGGAACAGCGTCCATGATCTTCTCGCCATCCATTTGCAGGATGTTCTGGAAGATACCGTGCGTGGCCGGGTGCGTCGGGCCCAGGTTCAGCGTGGTGAGGACCTGCTCTTCCTTCAGGGCAAGTCCATGGTCCTGGCGGAATTGCTCCAGTTCGGTGAGTGCTGCGGTTTTATTTTCAGTAGCCATGCTATGTATACATTGTTATGAGCCGCCTTTTTCCCACGTATTCCGGGGTGGCGGCAGATTGGCTTAACGCCCGAAAAACGTGTCTATCTTGTCTTCCCGTGTCAGGTCCTCCAGCGGGTACTGCTTCAGCATCGGGTGGTACTCCATCTCGTCGATGTTGAGGATGCGCGTCAGGTTCGGGTGACCGGTGAAGATGATGCCGTAGAAGTCGAACGTCTCGCGCTCCATCCAGTTAGAGGTAGCGTAGATGTTCGTCAGGGTCGGCATCACAGGGTCTCCGATCGGGAAGAACACCTTCAGGCGGATGCGGAAGTTATGGCGCAGGCTGTGCAACTGGTACATCACGCACAGCTCCTTGTCCTTCTGGTGAGGGAAGTGGATGCCGCACAGGGTGGTGAGGAAGCGGATCTGCAGCTCCTCATCGTCGTACAGGTACTGGATCAGGTCGATGATCGTCTCACGGTTGGTGGTGAGCGTCATGATGCCATCCGGGTTAAAAGCGTCACGGACGTTGTCTTCCCCAAACTTACTGATGATTTTGCCGAGTACGTTTTCGTTGGTAAGCTCCATTTGCTTATTTAATGTTGTAAGAGGCTAAAAGGGCCTGGTACTCCGGAGAGTTGCGGCGGCGCAGCGATTCGTTCTCTGCCAAATCCTGTACCCGCATCAGGCCGTCCAGGATCTGCTCAGGGCGTGGCGGGCAGCCCGGCACGTATACATCTACCGGCACTACGCGGTCGATGCCCTGCAGCACAGAGTAGGTGTCGAAGATGCCGCCGGAAGAGGCGCATGCCCCCACGGCTATTACCCAGCGCGGCTCGGCCATCTGCTCGTATACCTGCTTCACCACGGGCCCCATTTTCTTGGCAATCGTTCCCATCACCATCAGGATGTCTGCCTGGCGTGGGGAGAAGCTCGGTCGCTCCGAACCGAAGCGTGAAATATCATAGTTGGAGCCCATGGTGGCCATGTACTCGATGCCGCAGCAAGAGGTGGCAAACGGCAAGGGCCACAGCGAGTGCTTGCGGGCCAGACCAATCACCTTCTCAAAAGATGTGGCGAAGAAACCTGCACCAGACACACCATCAGGCGCATCTACTAAATTGATATCGTTAATTGAATCGCTCATTTTAAGGATGTTTTGTTTTTACAAGTGTAGGCGGCTGATGCCCAGTAGTGGAACACCGGTGCACTTGCAAAAGTTTAAAGCCCTATTCCCACTTCAGGATGCCTTTTTTGATCACGTAGAAGAAGCCCGCCAGCAGCAGGCCCATAAACACGAGCATCTGCAGGAAACCCTCCAGGCCGAAGCTGCGGAAGTTTACCGCCCACGGATAGAGGAATATAATCTCCACGTCGAACAGCACGAAGAGGATGGCCGTCATGAAGTACTTATAGGAGATTGGCGTGCGGGCGTCGCCCACCGACTCGATGCCGCTTTCCCA
The DNA here is from genome assembly GCF_022601975.1 of Pontibacter sp. E15-1. GTDB lineage: Bacteria > Bacteroidota > Bacteroidia > Cytophagales > Hymenobacteraceae > Pontibacter. Next base: position 57,380 of record NZ_JAKVIR010000015.1, on the reverse strand, counting down.
GGCGGCGCCTTTCACGGCACTGTCGCGCTTGGGGCCCAGCAAGTGTGTGAGCGTGAGCGCGAAAATCACGAAGCCAAGGGCGGCTGCAAACTGGATGAGAATGGGTAGGTAATCAGATGGTACATACTGATCCACAGTTGGTTCCATAATGCGGTGGTCCTTTTGTAAAAGTAAGGAACAAAATTAGGTATAAATAGCCAACAATCAAAAGCATAAATCTATAGTAGATAATGCATTTAATCAGGTGTGTGCAAGCAATCCCGGAGCGAAAGGTGGCAACCTTTGGCTGGCAGCAAAAACAAAGCGGCCATGCTCCTCTCAGAACATGGCCGCTTTACAATATATAACGTCAGAAACTTACTTGTTCTCGCCCAGGAAAGGGTAGCGGTAATCTACCGGCGGATTGAACGTTTCCTTGATCGAGCGGGCCGATACCCAGCGCAGCATGTTCAGCATAGAGCCGGCCTTGTCGTTGGTGCCAGAGGCGCGCGCGCCGCCAAACGGCTGCTGGCCCACCACGGCGCCTGTCGGCTTGTCGTTGATGTAGAAGTTACCGGCCGCGTTCTGCAGCTTGTTGGCCGCATACTCTATAAAGTAACGGTCCTGGCTGAAGATAGCGCCTGTCAGGGCGTAAGGGGAGGTGGAGTTCACCAGTTGCAGCGTTTCGTCAGCATTGTGCTCATCGTATACATACACCGTGATCACCGGCCCGAAGATCTCCTCGCACATGGTCACGTAGCTCGGGTTGTGCGCCAGCAGCACGGTTGGCTCAATAAAGTAGCCCTTCGACTTGTCGTGGCCGCCGCCCGCGATCAGCTCCACTTCGTTGCTGTCCTTGGCGTTGTCGATGTACCGGGCAATCTTGTCAAACGACTTCTCGTCGATCACCGCGTTGATGAAGTTGGAGAAATCCTCCGGAGGACCCATCTTGATCGACTTGAGGTCCTCGATCACGAAGTTTTTCACGTCTTCCCACAGGTTGCTCGGGATGTAGGCGCGCGAAGCGGCGGAGCATTTCTGGCCCTGGAACTCAAACGCGCCGCGCGTGATGGCCGTGGCCAGCGTCTTGGCATCCGTGGTTCTGTGCGCAAAGATAAAGTCCTTGCCGCCTGTCTCGCCCACAATGCGCGGGTATGATCTGTACTTGTGGATGTTGTTTCCGATGGTCTTCCAGATGTTCTGGAAAACGCCCGTGCTGCCCGTAAAGTGGATACCGGCAAAGTCAGGGTGGTTGAACACGATATCGCCCGTTGTCGGGCCGTCCACATACACCAGGTTGATCACGCCTTCCGGCAAACCAGCTTCCTGCAACAGCTCCATGATCATGTGCGCCGCATAAATCTGCGTGTGCGCCGGTTTCCATACCACCACGTTGCCCATCATGGCGGCAGAGGTTGGCAGGTTGCCCGCGATAGCCGTGAAGTTGAACGGGGTCAGAGCGAACACGAAGCCTTCCAGCGGACGGTGCTCGGTGCGGTTCCATACCCCCGGAGAAGACTCCGGCTGCATGCGGTAAATGTCGGTGGCGTACTGCACGTTAAAACGCAGGAAGTCCACCAGCTCGCAGGCTGAGTCGATCTCGGCCTGGTAAGCGTTCTTCGACTGGCCCAGCATGGTGGCCGCGTTCAGTCGTGCTCTCCAGGGGCCGGCCAACAGGTCGGCGGCTTTCAGGAAAATGCTCACGCGATGTTCCCAGGCCATATCGGCCCACATCTCGCGTGCGGCAAGGGCCGCGTTAATGGCTTGTTCCACGTGGGACGCGTCGCCTTCGCTGAAATGCCCCAGGATGTGCTGGTGGTCGTGAGGCTGCAGCATCGGCTGCTTGTTGTCGGTAAACACGCGGTCGCCGCCAATATACATGGGCACGTCCAGCTGCTTCGACTTTAGATCTTTGTAGGTGCGGAGTAGCTCGTCCTTTTCTGGGGAGCCCGGCGCGTAAGATAATACTGGTTCGTTAGTGGGAGTAGGTACTTTGAAGAATCCGGTTGCCATGCGTTTATAATTGTGATTATAAATATGAATAAGGTATTCCTGAAGGCGCTGCAAAACAACGGCCCTTCTAAACAAAGGTACAGGATTTTCCCCGGAAAAGCCTCATCCGAGGGCCGGTTCCGGGCCCGTGGCTTGCGCGTGACTCCTGCAGAAGAGGGCCGTTTGCGCCGGATGCCATCGGGGAAAATCATACCCCTGCAGCACAGGAAAGGCGGCTGCGTGGCTGTTACAGATAAATGCCGCACATAACTCCATGTTTGTTGTTCAGACAACCTTTTGGGGCCCAGATGCCGTAAAAGCCTTCCCTGCCGATTTGTATGGCAGGCATGAAACAACTCCATTATGAAAAACAGAAACAGAACATACGTAAAACTGATGCTGGCCCTGGCACTTGGTTTCTCTTTTGCCGCCGAGGCAACCAATTATACCATGGGCAAGCACCAGCCCACCCTAACGCTACAGGCAGACGAAAGCGTGACGCAATGGCAAAGAGAGCTCCTGGGAGACTACGCAGACATCCAATCGCTGACAGCCCTCAACCTGCGGCAGGCATACATCACGCTGCTGGAAAACGTGCGGGAGAAAAAGGGAGCCTGGGACGACCAGGACTGGAACAAGGCCCAGGCCGTGATCAACAAGCTGGACGCCCGGAAGAACAAGCTGGAGAAAAGACTCGGCCTGGACGACAAAGCCAAAATCAAGCTGCTGCAGGGAGAACTACGGGCACTGGAAACCGCTGCTGACGCAAAAGACTAAGCATAAGACTACCTCAAAAAAAAGCCCGGTGCTATACCCAAACAAGGTATGGCACCGGGCTTTTTTAGGTATGGATTGGGCTTTTGCTATGTGGATTCGCTGCTCTTTCTTTCGCTGTTCTGGATTTTTTTTCGTTCGCTGTTCTGGATTTCTTAATCCAGAACTAAGCCTGCCGGGGATTTCCTAATCCCCGTGTTCCATTAAACGGGGATTAGGAAATCCCCGGCAGGAAACTTTCGGGCTGGGAAGCCCGAAAGAGCAATTTACGGGAGCAGTTTCAGGTATACTATGCAACACATCTACTCTTTTCTGGGTCTCCATCCTTGAGACCACCAGCTAAGTGAGATCATTTACAAAAACTGCTTCAGCTCGCTGAGGCAGGAGATTTCGTGTGTCGGCTTGGGGCTGCGTTTCTGGCTGTGCTTCTCGGGGTTAAAGAATACCTGGTCGATACCGGCCTGGCGGGCGCCCTCGATGTCGCACTCGTAGTTGTCGCCTACCATCAGGCACTCGTCCGGCGTCACGTTAATGCGTTCCAGCAGGTGCTCAAACATGCGGCGGTCAGGCTTTTTGAAGCCACACGACTCCGACGTGATCACCTCCCGGAAATAGCCGTGCAGGTTGGATGCGCTCATTTTGATGTGCTGCACCTCCCGGAAGCCATTGGTGATGATGTGCAGGCCGTACTTTGGCTGCAGGTACTCCAGCACCTCGTAGGCATAGGGGAACACGGCCGTTTTGGTGGGGCACTGATCCGTATAGGCCTCCGCAATGCCCACCGGTATTTCGTGCGGCTCCAGGCCAAGCCCCGTCAGGGTTTTCACGAAGCGGCCCTCGCGCAGCTCCGCCTGCTTGATGCGGCCTTTGTTGTAGAGGTCCCAGAGGCGCACGTTCACAAACTTGTACTTCTTATAAAAGGAGTGGCTGTCGAACTTGCCGAAGCTGCCCAGGTCAAACTGCTCGTACAAGGCAAAGAGGGTTTCTTCGGAGTTTTTCTCAAAGTCCCAGAGGGTATGGTCGAGATCGAAGAAAATATGGGTATAGGTTTTCATGCGGGGATACTGAAATAAAGCGGTTTGAAAATCATCCTTTGCGCTGCAAAAATGAAATTTAAACAAGCTCCGGGAGTAGGTGAAACGCGCAGGGGCAACGGATGTTTTAGAAATTACCGTGTTTAGCCAGCGAGCGGAGAAGGTATTGGCCGAAGCCGGGCAATATATAAAGTGCCGCTAAGTTATAGGGAGAGCCGCACGAACGCTACTGGGCCGTCCAGCGGCGCGTCTGCAGTTTGTTCACGGCCAGCTCGCGGTTAGAGAACAGGATCTGGTATACCTCGTTGTCTTTCTGCAGCGCGGCGTCGCGCTCCATATACGAGAGTATCTGGCTGATAAAGTCTGCGGCCTCGTCTTTCACGGCATAAAACACCCACTGGTCCATCTTGCGCGGCGCTACCAGGCCCGCGTTACGCAGGTAGGAGAGGTGGCGCGAGGTTTTCGTCTGCGTAAAGTCGAGCACCTGCTCCAGGTCAGAGGTGCACATTTCCTTGTGGTGCAGGATCAGGTGAAGGATGCGGAGTCGTGACTCGTCGGCGAGGGCCTTCAGGACCTGCTCACCAAAAGAAAGACTGAAATGCTTAAGTCTCATAAATAAGGGGGCAACAGAACAAATTTAGGTAAAAGCTGTCAGTATAAAAGATAAATATAGTATAATTGTAACACATGGATTTTTCTGAATACACGTTTCTTCTTCGCGCACAGCCCCTGAAAAGGCTCTTGCTGCCACTGCTGGGCCTCTTGCTGCTGCTCGTATCCGCCCCGGAGCAGGCGGCGGCGCAACAGCAGAAGCGTGTGGTGCAGTTGTCGGGGTTCGTGGCCACCGGCGACAGCCTGTATGGCGTGACGGGCGTGAGCATCTTTGTGCCGGGTAGCAGCCGGGGCACCCAGTCCAACGAATACGGCTTTTTCTCGGTGCCCGTGCTGGCCGGCGACAGCGTGCTGTTCAGCGCCATTGGCTTTAAGCGGCAGTACCTGATCATCCCGAAGACCTATAGCAGCCAGAGTTACTCCATTATCATGCAGCTGCAGGAGGACCCGACCGAGCTCCCGACCGTGGACGTGTTTCCGTGGGCCACCGAGCGCGACTTCAGGGAGGCCGTCGCCAACGTGAAGCTGCCCGACGAGGGCCGGGCCATTGCCATGCGCAACCTGGACCCCGAGCGGCTGGAGGAGCTTTTCAAGTCGACCCCCATGGACGGCAGCGGCAACTTCAAGCACAGCATGCAGCAACAGCGGCAGCTGCAGCAGAACAGGTACATGATCCAGACCGGCATCAGCCCCTTCGCCATCCCGGCGCTCATCAAATCCATCATCAACGGCGATTTCAAGCAGAAGTAGCCCCGAAGCCTTCGGCTGATCTTTCTTCTATACCTCGGTTTTGCCCTTATTCCAGACGAATTGGCGGTACGCTGCCTTTGGGTAGTTGGCCGGGGTATGGGCTTGCAGGTAACCTAGCTGTATGGGTTTCGTTATTGCCGAGTGTAACTGTGCGTTTGCGGCCTCTGATATGATGAGGCCTCCCTGCCAGAGGGGCCACGGTTACAGACACCCTAAGTACAGAAAACAATGCTCAGAGAGGATCAGTTATCACTTAACATACCCGCCGCCACTAAGCCACGCGTCGTAATTGTCGGGGGAGGCTTCGGCGGCCTGAACCTGGCCAAGAAACTCAGCAACAAGGATTTCCAGGTGGTTATGTTCGACCGCCAGAACTACCACGGGTTCTGGCCGCTGCTCTACCAGGTGGCCACCGCCGGGCTGGAGCCCGATGCCATCGCCGAGCCCCTGCGCAAAATCTTCGGTAGCGACGATTACCAGGATTTCCATTTCCGGCTGGTGAAGGTAAAGGGCATCGACCCCACCACCAAAACCGTGCATACCCTCATCGGCGACATGCATTACGATTACCTGGTGGTGGCCACGGGCACCAAGTCCAACTACTTTGGCAACGACCAGATCAAGAAATACTCCTTCCCGCTCAAGCAGATACCGGATGCCCTGAACCTGCGGAGCCAGTTGCTCCAGTCGTTTGAGCAGGCCAGTATGACCAAAAACCCCGAGATCAGGCAGAGCCTGCTGAACATCGTGATTGTGGGCGGCGGGCCGACCGGCGTGGAACTGGCGGGTGCGCTGGCGGAGATGCGGCAACATGTGCTGCCTACCGACTACCCGGGGCTGGACTTTAGCCAGATGAACATCTACCTGGTGGAGGGCCTGGACCGGGTGCTGCCGCCCATGTCGGCAGAGGCAAGCGTCAAGACGAAGAAGTACCTCGAGGAGATGGACATCATCATCAAACTGAACACGCTGGTGGAGTCGTATGACGGGAATGTGGCTACCCTGAAAAACGGGGACCAGATCCGGACGCAGACCCTGATTTGGGCCGCCGGGGTGTCTGGTGCCCTGATAGACGGTATGCCCCAGGAGTCTGTGGAAAGGGGGCGCATTCTGGTGAACCAGTATAACCAGGTGCAGGGGGTAGAGGATGTGTATGCCATCGGCGACATTGCGCTCATGAAATCGGAGGAGTTCCCCAAGGGGCACCCCGGTGTGGCACAGCCCGCCATACAGCAGGGGCAGCTGCTGGCCAAAAACCTCGACAGGCTGGTGCGCAACGAGCCGCTGGAGCCGTTCAAGTACTTCGACAAGGGCTCGCTGGCCATCATCGGCCGCAACCGCGCTGTGGCAGACCTGCCCGGAAACAAGACCATTGGCGGCTTCTTTGCCTGGGCCATCTGGCTGTTTGTGCACATCGCCTACCTGGTCGGCTTCCGCAACAAGCTGGTCGTGGTCAGCAACTGGCTCTACCGCTTCTTCACCTACGAGCGTGGCACGCGCCTCATCATCCGCCCCTTCGTCCGGAAAGGCGACCGCGTGAAGCGCAAGTTCTTCGATCAGTATGACACCGATGCCTGAGAAAGTGAAGTAGGTAGGGTATAAAGCACACTGCGGTTACCGCTCCCTTCACAGCATCTTCATCAAAACAAAAAGCGCCCTCAGAACGAATCTGAAGGCGCTTTTTATATATGCGCTACACTAGCGAAGCTTACTGTGCAGTGTTGCCTGTGTTGCCAGCGCCACTGGTGCGGCTGGTGGTGCGTTGCTGCTGCATGGGGTTCAGCTGCTGCTGTCTGTTCTGCTGGTATAGCTCGAAGCGCGACGGGGCCATCTGGCGCGGGTAGCTGTTGTTCGACAGGTCCGTGTCTGCGGTTTGCAGATATGGGTCCAGCACAAAGCTTACCACGGGCTTCTCTGTGATAAATACCTTCGTGATGTCGTTGTTGTCGTAGCGCCAGATCTCAGCCGGGATGTTCACGATTTCCTCCGCGCCGTCCTCATACGTCATCTTCACCACCAGAGGCATCACCAGTCCGCCCTTGTTCTGGAAGCTCACCTCGTAGAAGTTGAGGCCCGATGCCAGCGCCTGCTTTTGGTCTTCGCTCAGGTTCTTCATGAAGCTCTGGTAGCGCTGCCGGTCTGCGGCCGTGGTGGCCAGCGGGTCGTAGTTGTTGTAGAAGTCTTTCAGCTCCGGCTTGTTCTCTACCAGCGTCTTGGAGATGTCCTGCAGGTTGCGCTGCTGCGACAGGGTTTTGGGCTCGCTGTTCAGGCGCTCCCGGCGCTGGGCGTTCACAAACTCAGGGTCCTGGGCGTCAATGGTATACCATTTCACGTCGGTCAGGGCAATGTCGGTATGGTCGGTGGTATAAAACCAGCCTCTCCAGAACCAGTCCAGGTCCACGCCGGAGGCATCTTCCATGGTGCGGAAGAAGTCGGCGGGCATCGGGTGCTTGAAGGCCCAGCGGGTGGCATACTCCTTAAACGCGTAGTCGAAAAGCTCGCGGCCCATCACGGTCTCGCGCAGAATGTTTAGGGCGGTGGCGGGCTTGCCGTAGGCGTTCGGGCCAAACTGCAGCACCGACTCCGAGTTGGTCATGATCGGCACCTGCGTGTTCTTGGCGCTCTTCATATACTCCACGATGTCCTGGGGCTCGCCGCGGCGCGACGGGTAGTTGCGCTCCCATTCCTGCTCCGAGAGGTACTGCATGAAGGTGTTCAGGCCCTCATCCATCCAGGTCCACTGGCGCTCGTCGGAGTTGATGATCATGGGGAAGAAGTTGTGGCCCACTTCGTGGATGATCACCGAGATGAGGCCATACTTGATCCGGTCTGAGTAGGTGCCGTCTTCCTCGGGGCGGTAGCCGTTGAAGGAAAGCATCGGGTACTCCATACCCCCCACCGGGCCGTGCACCGAAATCGCCACCGGGTATGGGTAGTCGATGGTGCGCTTGGAGTAGGTGCGGAGGGTATGGCCCACCGCCTCTGTGGAGTACTTGCCCCACAGCGGGTTCGCCTCTTTCGGGTAGTACGACATGGCCAGCACTTTCTTGCCGCCCACGTTCACGTTCATGGCATCCCAGATAAACTTGCGGGAGCTCGCCCAGGCAAAGTCGCGCACGTTTTTAGCCGAGTATACCCAGGTGTTCTTGCCTGTGGCCTTGTTCTGCTCCGCTTTCGCGGCCTCGTCCTGCGTCACGATCACTACCGGCGACTCGCTTTTGGCGGCCTCGGCCCAGCGCTTTTGCTGCGTGGAAGACAACACCTGGTTGGCGTTCTGCAGTTCGCCGGTGGCGCCCACCACGTGGTCGGCCGGAACGGTGATGCTCACTTTGTAGTCGCCAAAAGGCAGGGCAAACTCGCCGTTGCCCAGAAATTGCTTGTGCTGCCAGCCGTTCACGTCGTCGTACACAGCCATGCGCGGAAACCACTGTGCCATCTCATACAGGTAGTTGCCGTCTTTCGGGAAGTACTCATACCCAGAGCGGCCACCCAGGGCTTTCTGGTCGTTGATATTGTTCTTCCAGTCCACGTTGAAGGTGAAGCTCTGGTTTGGCTTGAGGGGGGAGGGCAAATCGACACGCATCATGGTGTTGTTGACGGTATACTTCAGGGCCTTTCCGCCGCGGTCGGTTACCTTGCTGATTTTAAAGCCGCCGTCAAACTCCTCGCGCGTGAGGTACTCCACCGCCTGCAGCGACATTTTGTCGTTCAGGTTACCCGTTTTGGTCAGGTTGCTCATGGAGTTTGGCTCGAAGATGTTCTGGTCGAGCTGCACCCACAGGTAGCTCAGCGCGTCCGGCGAGTTGTTGGTATAGGTCACGGTCTCGGAGCCGGTGATGGCCTGGTTCTGGTCGTCAAGCTCCACTTTGATGTTGTAATCGGCGCGCTGCTGCCAGTACTGGTGGCCGGGTGCGCCCGATGCGGAGCGGTAGGTGTTGGGGGTAGGGAGCTCTTGCCCCAGCTGGGCAAACTTGGTGTCTTGTGCCAGCGCCACCATCGGCCCTGCGGCCAGGCCCACCAGCGCCAAACCTGCTAAAAGGTTTCTCATAAGGTGTCAGGTAAGTTAGTTATGGTATAAGGAGTAAGTTGAGGTATAAAGTTCAGGCATAGTTGTTTGAACGCTAAAAGATATTGGTTTTCAGCATCAAAACCAAGGAAATGCCCACCGCCGCGCTTGAAAGCACTAAAATCCAGTCGCGCTTCTTGGTATGGAACACGTTCATCACCACGGCCCCGGCCACCAGGAGCAGCAGCACAATCAGCAGTTGTCCCAGCTCGATGCCGATGTTAAAGGCCAGCAGCTGCTGCCATTTGCTGCTCCGCCCCAGCATCGCCCCCAGGAAATTAGAGAAGCCCATGCCGTGTATCAGCCCAAAAAGCACCGCCATCAGGTTGTGCACCGACAGGATGGTGGGCTGCCTGGACGCGGCGCCATTCAGCTTGAAAAAATTGGAGAGGCTGGTGAGCAGGATAGTGACCGGAATGAGGAACTCGATCAAGGCAGCGTCGAACCGGATGATGTGGAAGGTGGCGAGGGCCAGCGTGATGGAGTGCCCGATCGTGAAGGAGGTAACCAGCGCGATGACCTTGCGCCAGTCGCTGAAGGTATAAATTGCGCTCAGGGCCAGCAAAAACAGCATATGGTCGTATGCCCTGAAATCGAAGATGTGGTGAAAGCCTAGCGTGATGTAGGTCTGGAAAACAGAAGACACGATGGGAGTCAGGTTTGGGTGATGCAGTGTAAGCAGGCAAATTAAGGCTTTGCCGAATGACTTGCAAACCTGTCGGCAAGGCCTTTCTTGTGCAGAAAATGCAACGCGCATGAACGAGATACCGCAATTTTGCTTACTTTGAGTTAGCGTAACCCCATGTCAGGTTCTGAGAGGGGTGCTGCTCGTGTACATTCCTCATCCATAAACCAGCAAAATAAAGCATGAACTATTTCCGAAACCATACCCCGCGTACCCTGGCAAGAACAGCGGCGGCAGGTATGATGAGTTTGACCCTGGCGCTTTCCGCCTGCAACTCCAACACCACAGACACCGCAGCCTCTGAAGAAGAAGCCACGGAATCCCAAACCGAAAACGACGCAACCGCTATGGTATATGTAGGCACCTACGCCGACGCAGGCAACGAAAGCATTTTTTTATACCGCCTGCACCCTGAAACCGGGGAGCTGACCCGCGTGAACGGCTATAAAGGCGGCGCGAACCCTTCGTTCCTCACCCTAAACGAGCAGCGGACCCACCTGTATGCTGTGAACGAAACCGGCGATTACGAGGGCCAGCAGAGCGGGGCCGTCAGCGCCTTCTCCGTAGACCAGCAAACCGGCAACCTGACCCTGCTTAACCAGGTCGCCTCCAAAGGCGGCGCTCCCTGCTATATCTCGGTTGGCGACGGGGGCAAAACGGTTATGGTGGCAAACTATATGGGCGGAAACGTGGCGGCCTTCCAGGTGCAGGACAACGGCACTTTGTCGGAGGCGACGGATGTGGCGCAGCACAAAGGCACCGGCCCCAACAAAAACCGCCAGGAGGCGCCGCATGCCCACTACATGGCCCCAAGCCCGGACAACCAGTATGCGTTTGGCGTTGACCTGGGCGTGGATAAGATTTACAGCTACCGCCTGGATGCCGGCAAAGGCACTTTAACGCCGGCCGAACCAGCCGTGGCTTTCGCCACAAAGCCGGGCGCGGGCCCACGGCAAATGGCGTTTCACCCGAACGGGAAGTATGCCTTCGTGATTAATGAGCTGAACTCGACCATGACAGCGCTCGCTTATAATAGCGATAACGGCACTTTTACCGAGATCCAGACACTGCCCACCATACCCGCAGACTTTAAAGAGAACAACCAGCCTGCCGCAGTGCGGGTGTCGCCGGACGGTAAATTCCTGTATGGCTCCAACCGCGGGCACAACAGCATCGTGGTGTACAGCATCGACGAAGGCACCGGCAAAATAGCGCACGTGGAGAACGTTGACTGCGGCGGCGACTGGCCCCGCGACATGACCATCGACCTGACCGGCAATATCCTGCTGGTGGCCAACGAGCGCGCCAACAACATTACCTCCTTTAAAATAGACAAGGCCACCGGCAAACTGACGGACACTGGCAACAAGGCAGAGCTGCCCAAGCCTGTGTGTGTGCAGGTGGTGCCGAGCTTTAACTAGGTATGGAAGGACACGAGTGGCCAGACTCAGGGTTTCATTGAAAGCCAGGACAGAAAATGTGCCTGGTACTGACTAATTTAAGCAAAATCGCGTCAGCCAATCGGCTGACGCGATTGTTTTTAGGGGAGTATGGGTATGGGGAAGCAGCGAGGCTAACATCCCCGGAAGTGCCGCGTATGAGAAAGCTTCTCAGCTGACCCGAGCCATGGTATTCAAAGACAACTATTCTGCTAAACTGCACCGGCCCTTAAAAGTGGCACTGGCAGGCCTGAGCCACGACCACGTAACCGGCGCCCTGGATCGGCTGTCGGAAACGGACGTGGTCTTGGTGGGCATTGCCGAAGCGAATCAGGAACTGGTGCAGCGCTTCCGGAGGAGCTACGAATTGCCGGAAACACTTTTTTACAAGGATTTGCCCACACTTTTAGAGCACGAGAAACCGGACGTAGTACTGGCCTACAATGCTATCGCGGAGCATATAAAAGTGGTGGAGGCCTGCGCTCTGCTGGGTGTGCACGTGATGGTGGAAAAGCCCCTGGCAACTACGCTAAAAGATGCCGAATATATGGCTAACCTGGCCCGCAAACACAAGATCCACCTGCTCACCAACTATGAGACTACCTGGTACCCGAGCAACCAGGAGTTGTATATTATGGCGGCGCACCAGATAGCGGTCGGGGAGATCCGGAAGATGATCGTGCATGACGGCAATGTCGGCCCGAAAGAGCGCGGCTGCTCCGGCGAGTTCCTGCACTGGCTGACAGACCCGGTTCAAAACGGCGGGGGAGCGATCATGGATTTCGGGTGCTACGGTGCCAACCTGATGACCTGGCTAATGCAGGGGCAGGAGCCTTTGGCCGTAACAGCCATCACGCGCCAGCTAAAGCCAACGGTATACCCGGAGGTGGACGACGATGCCACCATCATACTGGAGTATCCGCAGGCCACCGGCATCATCGAAGCCTCCTGGAACTGGCCCTATGATATCAAAGACCTCGAGGTTTTTGGCCAGACCGGCTACCTGCAAGCAGTCAACCACGGCACATTGCGCAGCAGGAAGGAGACAGACGTAGCGTTCCGGTTGCACAGCGTGGAGCCGCTGTCCAGCCCATACCAGGACTATATCTCATACCTCGCCGCTGTGGTGCGGGGCGAGCTCGTGCCGGGTCAGGACCTGTCTTCGCTGGAAAACAACCTCACCGTGATGCGGATTCTGGATGCGGCCCGGCAGTCGGCCCGGAAGGGGAAAAGGATAACGCTCGCTTAACCTCAGGGTGATGCTTGGATGTGAGGTGTGATGCGCTGCTGAGTAGAATGATATGGAAGTTATTGGTAACTTTACGATAAGAAATGTCCTGCGGGATGGGCATTATGGAGGGAGATATTAGCCGCAAACTACTTGGCTGATGCCGGTGGGAAGTTCGCTCAGATTAGCCCCGGACAATACTGGTCCCAATAGGTGGCCATAAGTTTGTCTTCTTTTGGGGGAAAGGCCTTGCCTAAGCTTGGAGTAGGGGTAAACTCCCCGAACACAGCGCCATTGTCTGTGGCATAAAAGTCAATCCGCACAAAGATGCCGTAAGCACTGCTCAGCTTTTTGGCGTCTGTCATGATCTCCGGAAGGCAAAGCGGCGGCGGCTGTGAAGGCGCTTGCTGATACTTTACTGCTGTGTTGGGTAGCATGTTCCAGTCCTTGTCATAACAGCTGGTTGCACCGGTTGTTGAGCTGATGCGGTTAATCACGTCAATAAGCGCTACCTCTCCATCGAATAAGAATATTTTGTAATCATCCGGGATCCTGTAAATTCCTTTTTCGTCTCTGACGAACTCTTCGACCAAAAACTCCATGTGTGGGTTTTGGGCCAGGGCTAATGTAAGCTGCTCTTTCAGTGCATCTGGGGTATAACTGCGCTTGTCCATCAGGTTCAGCGAATTCTTCATCAGGTATACATTGCGGCAGGAATGGCCGATAGAGGGCCGTATCACATAGTGCTCGGGCAGGCCGTTGAAGTTCAATCTGCTGACATCTTTGCCACGCCAGTATAAGTCGGGTACCCGGCAGCCGTGCATCCGGGCAAACTCGCGGGCATTGTGCTTGTTACTCAACTTGCGTTGCCAATGCACCACGTCCTTCCATTTTTCGATAGGATCATCTGCTCTCATGGGCGTGTTTCGGATGGCTTCAGCACCGGGGGTGTTCCAGAAAGTGCGGTGCCTGTACCGTATGCGCCTTTCAAACTCATTTTTGTTGATGCCTGTATTGTCTTTTATTATTCTGACAAGTGGCCATAAACCTTTTTTAAGATCCTGTAACATACAAAGCTTGTTTTTTTAGAGGCATACAAATGGCGAGAATTAGGCAGATTTACGCCATTTCGGAGGGTATGTTTTAATATTTTGTTAGAATTATTCTAAATTAATTAAAGGGTTTTTATCGGAAGTTCATGTTGTTTCGAGTAGATCTACAGCGCAGGCAATTCCTCATCTTTGCCACCTAAAACAATCGGGCCACCCTATATAGAGTGGCCCGCTTACGTTACCGATTGCCCTTTGGCAGGCAGCTATATTACCGGATCACGAGCTTCTGAGTCAGCAGGCTGTTTGCGGTAGCCACGCGCACGATGTAGGTGCCGGGCTTCAGGCCATCTGTCGGAAGGGTGGCGGCAGACTGGCGCAGGGGCTGCTGCAGCACAGTTCTTCCCATCAGGCCCGTCACCGTGAGGGTGGCTTCCTGTCCCTCTGGCAGGCCGGTGGCCGTTACTTCCACCTGGCCACCGTGGGCCGGGTTAGGGTATAGGCGCAGGGCCAGTGCCTGATCAGCGCCCACCGTCACGGCGCGCACGGGCAGGAGCGAGGCGGTGCCGTCGTGGTCCACCTGGCGCAGGCGGTAGTAGGAGGTGCCCGCCAGCGGGCTGGCGTCGGTATAGCCATAGTCGGAGCGGCTGGATGCGTTGCCCATACCCTGCACGCGGGCCACTTCGCTGAAGTCGATGCCGTCGGCGCTGCGCTCCACGGCGAAGAAGTCGCTGTCGCGCTCCTGGGCGGTGGCCCAGTTGAGCTGCACGGTGTTGCCTTTGGTCACGTTGGCCGCAAAGTGCAGCAGCTCCACTGGCATCGGGGAATTGTCTCTTGGCGATTCTACTCCCATCGGAGAGAAAGAGGTGATGCCCGGGCGCGAAATAGAATAATATGTTTTGCCGTCGGTACCCGTTGAGGAAGTTGCAAAACCAGAGGAATACTCATCCCAGGCACCGTTTTCGTAGTGCATGATGTGGCAATTGTCAGGGTCAAAACTCGTCAGCATATCGGCCGCAGGCCAGGTTAGGGTTAAGGTAATGTCTGATCCGCCTTTTACATCCTCGCTCACCACCCAGGATTTGTTTAGGGTATACTCCGTGCGTATATCACCGGTAGGCGCATCGCTTGCGTCGTAGGCGTCGTAAGTGCCGTCAACCAGTCCCACACTAAACACATCGTCCTGTGCGCCTGTGGCAAGCTTGATCTTCACGGGGCTATAGGCAGTCGCGCTGCGCCCAACGGGCAGGTTTACCTCTTCGCCTGCCTTCAGTGCTTTGCGCAAGCGGCCATTCCCTGTTACCATGATATAGCTACTGGCCGAGCCGTTTTCGATCGTCGCACCCTCGCCTAACTCCAGGTCGTAGTTGCCTAAGTCGAGCTTGCCGTTCTGCAAGTTTAAGTTGCCTTTGATCTTAAGTGACTTCGTCAGGCGATTGCTGTTTCCGGTGTTAAAAATGACTTTGCCAAACTCCACTCCCTCCGTAATGTCGGCCGGGGCGTTGCGCTCAAAAATAACGGTGCTCAACTGGCTCAATGTCCCGAAAGTGGGAATGGTCGAGGCGTCTACTTTAAGCGTGGCATAGTTCATAATATCAATCAAGCCCGCTCCTGCAAGGGTTTTACCGTTGGTGACAACAAGTGTAACCGGTTTAACATTGTTTCCGAGCACAATTTTGGTGCCCGTGCCCTGCACCGACCAGCTCTTATCAAGTGACAGCGTGGCGCCAGAGGTATAGTTTGTGATGTAGAATGTCTGGTTTGCGGCCGTGAAGTTAAGCGGGGGCAGCCCAGCTCCGCTTGCTTTAGATCCCCAACTGTTTACATCGGTAAGCTTGGTTGCGGAGGCGGCCTTGTTGTAGTATACGCTAGGCTCGGGAGTGTTTACGGCCACATCATCTACGATGACATCAACTTTTCCGCTGAAATCATTCACTTCAAACCCTAGTTTATATATCCCGTTGGTTGTTGGGGTAAACGTATGGGACTTCAGCGAACTGGTTCTGCTCGTGCCATAACTGGTAACCAGCACCTTTTGGCCCAGGCTGTTCTTCACAAAGAACCGCATCGCGGCATTTTGGGCGTTTTCATACATAAACGTAATCGTGTAGGATACACCGGCGTAAAGGGTGATTTCAGGTGAAAAAGCTGTAGCCCGTTCCCCGGACACGAACTTGCCTGAGTTTGATTTTTTTGAGATTTGTACGTTATCCAGCATGCTCCACGCTTCGCCTGAATTGGAGTAGCGAGACCAGCTTCCGGCAACAGTCGTGTCGTTAGAAAATGTAGGATTGCTGCTAAAGACCTCACTGAATACGATTCTGGACTGTGCGAGCGCCTGCCCTGCCAGGCACTGGAGGAACGACAGAATACAGGCTGTGTAGATTGCTTTGGAGAATGCTTTTTTCATTTGTTTATTCAAGCTGGAATTATTCAGAATAGTCAGGTCGTCTTATTTAATGCCGTTAAAGTTCAGCATCGCGGAGAAAGCCGAGGGATGCCGTGCCTTTCAGTGCAGCAACAGTACAAAGGTAGTATACATAAATTAAAATATATAAATATTTTCGATTTGGTTTTGATTTTTATCTATTTTGGTTTTTGTAAATCTTTGCTAGGTTATATCTATCTCTAAGTAGTATGGCTTTTTATTGAATTTGTATGCAATAAGTGATAAAATAAAAAGGTTGTAAAAATTATATATTCAATGGTAGCTATACCTCTTTTTGCACCTTTCAATAGCCTGGGCTTGGAAAAGTAATCCCGAAACCCGGTAAAAAATAAAAAGCGCTACCCCAACCGGGATAGCGCTTTTTCAGCTAAACTTAACTCTTTACTTATTGCTTGTCGGTGGGCAGCTCGATGGCAATGTTGTTAAAACGAATCTGGCCATTGTCCATCACGGCTTCCACCACGGCGTCTTTGCTGATTTGACCGGACAGGATTTCCTTCGACAGCTCGTTAAGCACCTGGCGCTGGATGACGCGCTTCAGCGGACGGGCACCAAACTGCGGATCAAAACCCTGGTCTCCCAGGTAATCCAGCACTTCGTCGGTGGCTATCAACTGGATGCCGCTGTCCTCGAGGCGCTGCTGGATGTGGTGGAACTGGATACTCACGATCTTGCGTAAATCGCCCCGACTCAGCGGACGGAACATCACCAGCTCGTCGATGCGGTTGAGGAACTCAGGCCGCACGGACTTCTTCAGCAAGTCAAACACCTCTTCCTTAGTGCGCTCAATCACTTCCTCCTTATTATACTCCTCCATCTGCTCAAAATTACTCTGGATGATGGTAGAGCCGATGTTGGAGGTCATGATGATGATGGTGTTCTTGAAGTTCACCACGCGGCCCTTACTGTCGGTCAGGCGGCCGTCGTCGAGCACCTGCAGCAGGATGTTGAACACGTCCGGGTGCGCTTTCTCGATCTCATCCAGCAGTACCACCGAGTAGGGCTTGCGGCGCACAGCCTCCGTCAGCTGCCCGCCCTCGTCGTAGCCCACATACCCCGGAGGCGCCCCGATCATGCGGCTTACGGCGTGGCGCTCCTGGTACTCGCTCATGTCGATGCGCACCAGCGCGTTCTCGTCGTTGAAGAGGTAGTCGGCCAGCGCCTTGGCAAGCTCCGTTTTACCTACCCCCGTTGTGCCGAGGAAGATGAACGAGCCGATCGGCCGCTTGGGGTCCTGCATTCCGGCGCGGCTGCGGCGCACTGCATCCGAAATAGCCTCGATGGCCTCTTCCTGACCCGCCACGCGCTTGCCCAGTTCCTGCTCCAGGTTCAGGAGCTTTTCGCGGTCGCTCTGCAGCATCTTGCTGACAGGTATACCTGTCCATTTAGCCACGATCTCGCCAATGTCTTCGGCAGTTACCTCTTCCTGCAGCATCGGGTTTTCGCCCTGCATCTGGTGCACTTGCTCTTTCAGGTTTTTCAGGTTTTCCTCTGCCTCCTGTATCTTGCCGTACCGCAGCTCCGCCACGCGGCCATAGTCGCCGGAGCGCTCGGCCTGCTCAGCCTCCAGTTTATAGTTCTCGATGCTTTCCTTCGCCTTCTGGATACCCTCGATGATCTGCTTCTCATTCTGCCACTTGGCCTTCAGGTCATCGCGCTTGCCAGACAGGTCCGCTATTTCTTTGGAGAGCACGGTTTCCTTGTCCTTGTCGTTCTCGCGGCGGATGGCCTCGCGCTCAATCTCGAGTTGCATGATGCGGCGCTGCAGCTCATCCAGCTCTACCGGAAGCGAGTCAATCTCGATGCGCAGCTTTGCCGCCGCCTCGTCCATCAGGTCGATGGCCTTGTCTGGCAGAAAGCGGTCGGTGATGTAGCGGTTAGACAGCTCTACCGCCGCAATGATCGCGTCGTCTTTGATGCGCACCCCATGATGCACCTCGTACTTGTCTTTGATGCCGCGCAGAATGGAAATGGCATCAGCCACATTCGGCTCATCCACCATCACCGCCTGGAAACGGCGCTCCAGCGCTTTATCCTTCTCAATATATTTCTGATACTCCTTCAGGGTAGTCGCGCCGATGGCATGGAGCTCGCCACGGGCCAGGGCCGGTTTCAGCAGGTTGGCGGCATCCATGGCGCTCTCGCCCCCGGCGCCCGCGCCAATCAGGGTATGGATTTCGTCGATGAACAGGATGATGTCGCCCTCAGCGTCGGTTACTTCCTTGATCACGGCCTTCAGGCGCTCTTCAAACTCGCCTTTATACTTGGCACCTGCCACCAGCAGGCCCATGTCGAGGCTCATCAGCGTTTTGTTTTTCAGGTTCTCCGGCACATCGCCGTTAACCATGCGTTGCGCCAGGCCTTCCACAATGGCGGTTTTACCCACGCCGGGCTCACCCAGCAGCACGGGGTTGTTTTTGGTGCGGCGACTCAGGATCTGGAGCACGCGCCGGATTTCCTCGTCGCGGCCAATCACCGGGTCTATTTTGCCGGAGCGGGCCATCTCGTTCAGGTCGCGGGCATAGCGCTTCAGCGAGTTATACTTCGCCTCGGCGTTCTGGTCGGTTACCTTGGCACCGCCGCGCAACTCTTTAATGGCTTTCTTGAGGTCTTTTTCGTTGAAACCCACATCTTTCATCAGGCCCGCCACCTTGTCGCGGCCAGCCAGCAAGCCCAGCAGCACATGCTCCACAGCCACGTACTCATCGCCAAACTCTTTGAGGTAAGCGGTGGCTTTCTGAAGCGCCGCATTGGCATCGTTTGCTATGTATGGGCCTCCGCCTCCGGTAACTTTCGGGTATGCGGCCACGGTTTCGTTTAGCTTGCTGTGCAGAATGTTGCCGTTGATGTTCAGTTTCTGCAGCAGGAAGTTGGTTACGTTCTCGTCGGTTTCCAGAATGGCCTTCAGAATATGGCCGGTTTCAATCGCCTGCTGCTGATTGCCCCCTGCTATCTCAGTGGCCTTCTGGATGGCCTCCTGCGCTTTTATGGTATAGTTGTTAAAGTTCATCGTGTTGCTCGTTTTCTATAGTTTTACTGTTGCTATCCATTCATTCAACTTACGAGCCAGTGGTACTTTAAGGTGGTTTTTATGTAATTTTGTCAGGATAATGGTATAGTAATGGATGTTAATGAGACAGAATGGCAGGCAGATGAATGCTGACCTCACAGCGTCTGAAAGACCTGTGAGTGTCTCGCAGGAACCACGGCTATCGGGGCAGACACTCACAGACGCGGAAGACACTCACAGGTTTTGCAAACACTGTGAGGTCTTTTTGATTGACGGGGATGGCAGTTATTTTTCTGAACAATCAGACATCTTTTTTAAACACCGCCGCATAGTGATCAGCCAGGCGCGTGGGTTCCGGCAACTTGTGTTTCAGGGCGCAGTGCAAGGCGATGGCGGTGGCTGACGCCAGGTCCATGAGATGCCCCGCCGAAACGAAGACAGGCTTTACCTTGTCCTTTGTGCGCAGCACGTTCGCGATGACCTCATCTTTATATACCAGGGGTGCCAAAGCGCCTTTGGTTGGCGCGGGTTCGGTATACCTGCCCACCAGCACTTTCTTGGCAACGCCCATGGTGGGTTTGTTCAGGTGCAGACCCAGGTGCGTGGCGATGCCGAGGCGACGCGGGTGCGAAATGCCGTGCCCGTCCACCATGATCAGGTCGGGTTGCTGTTGCAGTTTCGCGTAAGCCTTCAGCAGGTTAGGGGCTTCCCGGAAAGCCAGGAAACCGGGGATGTAGGGCAGTTCCACCGGGCCATGGTGCCATACCTTCTCCACCACATCCAAGGCGGGGTATGTCAGGAGCACAAACACCGACAGAATCGTGTCTTCACCGATAAAAGAGGAGTCGCAGCCTGCGATGAGCTTGAGCTCGAAATCGGGTTTTTGCAAGATGATGCGCGCTTGCATCTGTTGCTGTAAGGCTGTGAGTTCCTGGAGTACCTTCGGGTCGGGAGGGGGAGCGTCGAATCTTCTGTAATAAGCCATTTGCTTTATTTTTGAATAACTGAATTTGAATGGGTATAGGAGTTACGCATACGTGCTTTTTCATTCAGTAATTCAAAATTCAGTCTTCTAAAATTGAATCAGGCGCTGCACGGAATGCGGAGGTCGGCGAACAGGAGTTGCCAACGGCCCTTGCGATAGCCGAAGTGGAAACGGAAGTAACTGGCGGTGTGGAGCACGGTGATGGCCACTTGCTGCTGCAATTCCTGAACCTGCTCTGCTTGTTGGTCCGTGAGGCTGGCATACTGCCACATGTCAGTGTTCCGGAAACCTGCTGTGTTGGAGGTATAAAAGCAGCCGTCTTCGGTATAGCCTGAGGCAGTGCCGTCCATGGCACCGCAGTCGAACTCCGGCAGGACCTGGCGCGGCAGCAAATCGCACCGCCCCATATCCCGGCTTATACTGGTAAAAGGCAATTGCTGGTAGCTTCGCCTCACGTCCTGCACAGCGGTGTAATGGGTATAGGCGGGCAAGGCTCCCGGTTGCTCTATCAGCCAGAATCCAGTTTGGGCGGATACAAACCCATTTAAGGCAGCGGTATCCCCGCTTTGGAGCGCATGAAGAAAGTCGGTAAAGTCTTCCTCAAAACGCGAGGTGTCTGGCATGGTGGGCTCCCCTTTACGGTTTGGCTCTTCCTGCACAGCTTCCACCGAATCTATACCCTGGCCTTCCGGTATGGCTGTTCCTTGCCTTTCATGCCCGCAGCCAGCTAGCACAACAGCACTAATGCTGTATATAAGGTATTGCTTTATAAGACGTTGCATTTGTGTATGTACGGCCAGGCTCGCAAAGTGACCTGCACGAGGCTCCCTGAACTTTGCGTATACCGCGTCGTAAAATTTAAGTAGGCAGCCCCGCAAACAACTGCCCTGAACGATATCCACAGGCTATGACAAACTATACATTCAACAACAGCGTGCGCATCGAGGTGCAGGGCGTTTCCCTGGTTGGCGATCTGGTGATACCGGAACATGCCGCCGGGCTGATTATTTTCTCGCACGGTAGCGGAAGCAGCCGCCTGAGCACCCGCAACCGCACGGTGGCCAGTCACCTGCAGCGGTCTGGTTTCGCTACGCTGCTCTTCGATTTGCTGACCGAGGACGAAGACCGCGACGGCAGCAACCGCTTCGACATTCCGAAGCTTACCCGGCGCCTGATTGACACCACGTATTGGGTGCAGCAGGACCCACGGACGGAGCAGCTGAACATTGGCTTCTTCGGGGCCAGCACGGGGGCGGCATCGGCCATCGGGGCCGCCGCTGCCGAAGGGCCAGACATCATCAAGGCGGTGGTAAGCCGCGGCGGGCGGCCCGACCTGGCCGATGCCGTGCTGCCCGACCTGATGGTGCCCACCCTGCTGATCGTGGGGGGCAAGGACGAGGAGGTGCTTGAGTTGAACAAACAGGCACAGGACCGCATCCAATGCATAAAAGACCTGGAAATAGTGCCGGATGCCACGCACCTGTTCGAGGAGCCCGGTGCCCTGGAAATGGTGGCGCAACTGGCAACCGACTGGTTCCGGAAATACCTGAAGCCTGACAAGCAGCAGCCCCTGCACCAGCAACAGCCGTGAGGATCAATGCTGAAGAATTGAGTCCTGAATAACCGAATGAAGCATGTGTGAATGCAAAGGCGTGATTCACGACGGCTGGTTTGCGCGCTTTTATTCAGTCATTCAAAATTCAATTATTCAAAATCAAGACGCCATGGAAACGATACGAAACAGGGAGGAAGCCGCGCAGCTACTAGCCATGAGGCTAGCCAAGTATAAAGGCGAGAAAGGCGTGGTGCTGGCTATCCCGCGGGGCGGCGTGCCCATCGGCGCGCATATAGCCAGCGCACTGGGCATGCCCCTGGAGGTGACACTCACCAAGAAGATAGGGCACCCCCTGAACCCTGAGTTTGCCATCGGGGCCGTGAGCCTGGAGAGCGTGGCCGTGGACGAGCGGGCAGAAGTGCCGGCAGCGTATATAGCAGCCGAGGTGGAGCGTGTCCGCAAGAGCCTGCAGCAGAAGTATAAAACGTTTATGGGCGACCGGAAACCCATATCCCTCAAGGGCAGGGTGGTGATTATCGTGGACGACGGCATCGCGACAGGCAAAACGCTGGAGGCAACCGTGCAGTTGGTCCGGAAAGGCAATCCCCGGAAAGTGGTGGTGGCGGTGCCAGTGGCCCCACCCACCGCCGCTGCTCATTTCAGCGCGTTGGTAGATGACTTCGTGTGTTTGCTGGTGCCCCCTTTTTTTCAGGCGGTGGGGCAGTTCTACGAAGAGTTTCCGCAGGTATCGGATGAAGAGGTGATTCAGTTGCTGCAGGAGCAGGACCAGGGATAAGATACTACCTCCCCCCGATAATGAATTTACGTTGCAGCTGCCGGCTTTCTGTGTAGACATGCACAACATACAGGCCCGCCCCCAACTGACCGTACCCCGGCAGAAGCTGGGTCAGGCTGCCGCCGCTGTTGGTGCGCGCACGGGAGTGATCCACCAGTTTGCCCTCCGCTGAAATTACACGGACCTCTACCGCCGTGTCAGGTATAAAGTGCAGGAGCTGTATGGTTACCTGCTGGCTGCCATCGCTGGCGGTTGGGTATACCTGCAGGGTTTCGTTTCGCGGGGCCTTGGCAACATGCACTATTTTCGAAAACGCCCTGGTGCCATCCTCATCTACCTGCAGCAACCTATAGTATAAATCACCGGCGGAGGCTACCGTGTCAGCGAAGTGATATGCCTGAAACGTTTGCGTGTTGCCAGCCCCTTTTATGTGCCCGATTGGTATGAAGTCGGTGCCGGAGATGGCGCGTTGCACTTCAAAGTAGGCATTGTTCTTTTCTGAGGCGGTTTGCCAGGCAAGCTGGACAATGCCCGAGGAGGCAACCACGGCGGTGAAAGCG
This sequence comes from Pontibacter sp. E15-1, assembly GCF_022601975.1. Taxonomy (GTDB): domain Bacteria; phylum Bacteroidota; class Bacteroidia; order Cytophagales; family Hymenobacteraceae; genus Pontibacter. Next base: position 34,417 of record NZ_JAKVIR010000015.1, on the reverse strand, counting down.
GTGAGCGATACCGGCAGGGTCGTGAAGAAAGGCTCCATGGCGGCCTGCCATTTCTGCGCCATTTTCAGTTCTCCGCTGGTGTTGGGGTGTATGCCGTCGTGGGTGTCCTGCCCGGTGGTGGCGTCAAATCCTTCCTGCTGGTCCACGAGCACCACCGGCGAGGCTGGCGTGTTCAGCTCCTGCACCAGTCCCGGGATCAGCTCATTCAGGCTCGTGATATTGTCGGCAGAGGCAGGGCCAACTTTCTGATCATAGGCCGGAATAAGTTTCGCCATAAAAATGATGACGCCCGCGTTCTTCGCTCTGATCTGCCGGACCACCTCTTTCAACTCGTCTATCGTTTCCTGGTAGCAGGGCTTCGGGTCGCCCGGAGCGTCGCATTGCCTGAACATATCGTTGGTGCCCAGGTGCAGCAGTACCATGTCGGGGGTATAGCCCTGCAGCCATTCCGCCAGCCTCCCCTTGCCATCCCTTCCGTTCAGGACTTCATCTGTGCTCCAGCCCCAGTGCCCCTCGTTTCGGTTTGTATAGGTCTTGCCTTTGTACACGGTGCCTTTCACTGCCGGGTCACCGCCGTCGTTCACGTCGTGGGAGCCCACCAAATCCACGTCGATGTTCGCGTCGATCAGCATTTTCCAAAGCTCATACCGGTAGCCTGGGTACGTGGTGTTGCCCTGTGTGATAGAGTTCCCCAGCACCATCACCTTATGCTGCGCTGAGGACGGCACCGCCGTGGTGGCGAAAAGGAACGTCAGCAGGTAGCGGAGGAGGTATAAATTGATGCATGCGAAAACGTGTGCCATGATGGGGAGTAAAAGAGTCACTTAAAGAGACGTATGCATTCGGGGGATGTTACGAAAATAGCTGGCCGGGTCCGATGGGGCGGTGCAGCCGTTCGCTGGCAGATGCTGAAAGCAGGCGCTAGCCGCGCAAAGTGCAAATGTTGAACATGTTTTTACCCCCGGTCAGGGTGCATACCCAAACAAAGTGCTCATCTTGTGCAGGAAAGCCACCGTGTTGGCCAGCCTATATCAAAAAGACTATTATATTTGCTATTGAGCCAGTTAATATACAAGTATCCGGCAAGCGTGCCGCCTTAAGCAACGATACCATCAAACCAGCCTCCCCATGTGGGCGGTGCCATAACCTTAAAACTATTAGAACAACATGACGACAAAAACAGCAAAAATTGTTTATACCATAACCGATGAGGCCCCCGCTTTAGCGACGCGCTCTTTTTTACCTATTGTCGAGACGTTTACCAAGGCCGCGGGCATCGCGGTAGAGACTCGGGACATCTCCCTTGCCGGACGCATCCTTGCCACCTTCCCGGAGAAGCTGACTGCCGAGCAGAAGCAGCAGGACGACCTGGCTTACCTGGGCGACCTGGCCAAAACGGCTGAGGCGAACATCATCAAACTTCCGAACATCAGTGCCTCCATACCGCAGCTCACAGCGGCGATCAAAGAATTGCAGGAGCAGGGGTATAACATCCCCGATTACCCATCGGACCCTAAAAGCGAAGAAGAAAAAGACATAAAGGCCCGCTACGCCAAGATCCTGGGTAGTGCCGTGAACCCGGTGCTGCGCGAGGGAAACTCGGATCGCCGCGTGGCCGAGGCGGTGAAGCAATACGCTAAAAAGCATCCGCACTCGATGGGTACCTGGAGTGCAGATTCCAAAACACACGTGGCGCACATGAGCGAGGGCGACTTTTATGGCAGCGAGAAATCTGCTGTGGTAGAGAAGGCCGGTGATGTGAAAATTGAGTTTGTGGGTGCCGACGGGGCAACTAAAACCCTGAAAGAGAAAACATCCCTGAAAGAAGGCGAAGTGATTGACGCGGCCGTGATGAGCCGCAAAGCCCTGCGCTCGTTTTTAGAGAAGGAGATAGCCGACGCCAAAGCGCAAGGCGTGCTGCTGTCGCTGCACCTGAAGGCGACCATGATGAAGGTATCGGACCCGATTATGTTTGGCCATGCCGTGACGGTGTTTTTCAAGGATGTTTTTGAGAAGCATGCTGAGACATTCAAGAAACTGGGCGTAACCCCAAACAACGGTCTGGGCGATGTATACGCCAAGATCAAGAACCTGCCGGAAGACCAGCGCGCAGCCATCGAAGCCGATATTAAGGCAGAGTATGCGAAGCGCCCTGAGCTGGCGATGGTAAACTCCGACAAGGGGATTACTAACCTGCACGTGCCAAGCGACGTGATCATCGATGCCTCTATGCCGGCGGCTATCCGCTCGTCTGGAAAAATGTGGGGCACCGATGGCCAGCTGCACGACACCAAAGCCATTATCCCGGACCGCAGCTACGCGGGTATATATCAGGAGGTGATCAAGTTCCATAAAGAGAATGGCGCCTTCGACGTAACGACCATGGGTACTGTGCCGAACATCGGCCTGATGGCGCAGAAAGCGGAAGAGTATGGCTCGCACGACAAGACCTTTGAGATGGCGGAAGCCGGCACTGTGCGTGTAGTGGATGCGTCGGGCAACACGCTGCTGGAGCAGAAAGTGGAGGAGGGCGATATCTTCCGGATGACGCAGACCAAAGACCTGCCGATCCAGGACTGGGTGAAGCTGGCCGTTACCAGAGCACGCCTCACTAACACGCCTGCCATCTTCTGGCTCGACCCACAGCGCGCACATGACGCCAACCTGATCAAAAAAGTAGAAAAGTATTTACAGGACCACGATACCAACGGCCTTGAGATTAAGATAATGTCTCCGGTAGAGGCCATGCGTTATACCCTCGACCGCGCAAAAGCCGGTAAGGATACCATCTCGGTAACGGGTAACGTGCTGCGCGACTACCTGACGGACCTTTTCCCGATTCTGGAGCTTGGAACCAGCGCCAAAATGCTTTCTATTGTGCCGTTGCTGGATGGCGGCGGGCTGTTTGAGACAGGTGCCGGTGGCTCTGCCCCGAAGCACGTGGAGCAGTTTACAGAAGAAAACTACCTGCGCTGGGATTCATTGGGTGAGTTCCTTGCCCTGGCCGTGTCTTTGGAAGACCTTGCCCAGAAAACCGACAACGAGAAGGCCCAGGTGCTGGCAGCAGCCCTGAACAAAGCCAACGCCGAGTTCCTGGACAAGGACAAATCGCCGGCCCGCAAAGTAGGCCAGATAGACAACCGCGGCAGCCACTTTTACCTGGCACTATACTGGGCACAGGCCATGGCCGAGCAGACCGAGAACCAGGAACTGAAAGACCGCTTCACAAAGTTTGCCACCGCCCTGACCGAGAACGAAACCAAGATCGTGGACGAGCTGATCGCCGCGCAAGGCAAGCCCGTTGACATTGGCGGCTACTTCCACCCGGATGCCTCCAAAACAGAGAAAGCCATGCGCCCAAGCGAAACGCTAAACAAGATTCTGGCTGATTTCTAGGAGACGTATTTTAGTATAAATGGAAAGGCTGCCTGATGCGAATCGGGTAGCCTTTCTGTTTTCTTGGCTTGTGCAGTATCATCGTAGTAGAGACGCAAAATTTTGCGTCTCTACCTATTTATGTATTTATACCCGCTGGCGCGAACTAACTGAGGAATTGATTATTGGAAGTGATGGGGAAAAATTGAAATTCACTAGACAAGAATTTTAATTAATGGCCTCTAAGATTGTCTATAGCTGATTCTCCCCTTGAGGGGAGTTAGAGGGGTGTCTGCAACCAACGGTAGTTCGGAGGTAGCAGAAAGCAGAATATCCAGCAACTGTATTTACACCCCTGTGGTCCCCTCAAGGGGACAATTTGCTTTGATTATACTTTTTTGATTATCTTTATTGTGTGGCGCTATTTTCTTGAATAAAATGAGTTATCTCGTCTAGGACATACCTGATATTCTTTTTTATATCCAGATCATCGAATCGGAGGAACGTCACTCCATAAGCTTCTATTTCGTTTTGCCTTACACTATCATATCCAACTTTATACTCATGGCTGTTACCATCCACCTCAATTGCCAGCTTTAACTCATGGCAGTAGAAGTCAACAATATAGTTCAACATAGGTACTTGCCTGTGAAATTGATAGCCAAACAGCTTCCTATCTTTTATTTCCAGCCAAAGCAGCACTTCCGAGAGTGTACTGTTATTTCTGAGTTCTCTTGCTTTTAGTTTTAGGTCTTGGCGGTATGGAATAATACTGTATCGTTTCATAGGTTCTAATTCCGCTAACGCATTCATATACTTGCTTTTTCGCCATTTGCAGACGGGCTACCAAATCATAGCACCAGTTCCTGCTAAGCTCAAACTTACAGTATAATTTTAGCTTAAAACGGGCTGCCATACATGGGAGCCCATTTTAAGTTGATAGAGGATGGTCAATATCATCTGACTAACTACCACACCTAATTCTTTTGGAGATTCTATACCTCTAAGGAACTTCTATTTCAGGATTACGCCATCTGCAACAAAACGCAATTCTTCTTTAGGGTAAGTGATTGCTGCAATTTCATAGTTAGACTTGCCTGCATCTTTTGCATAATGGCGTTGGTCATCCACAGAAATAGTTTCTCGTTTAGCAGTTCCTGTAAACACTACTGTGCGACCTTTCAAGTTCTCAGTAGGCAGAAAAAAACCATAATCCCGGAAGGTAACTTTCATGGTGCTGTTATCTTTCAGTTTCACATCCATCCAACAACCTTTTGCCTGGCAGCTTTCCATTATTTCAGCACTCACAACAGCTTCAACAGAGTCTTTGCCCTGTGCTAACGTTTGAAGTTCTGTAACGCCTATCACGTTATCTTCAGTGAAACTAGCCCCAAATGTGTTACTATTGGATTCCATTTCTGAAGTTGCAGTTGACTCGGGTAAACTTGCAGTTGGTTTACCTTGATTACATGCAAACAAAGTAATACTCATTAAAGGGATTAAGAAAGACCTTTTCATGCTTTTTATGGAATGATTTAGTAAGGTTAAGATAGAGAAAAATACTTGAATAAATATACCCCCATACCGCAAGTTACGCTTCTAATCTTTCGGCAAGAGATTCAATTGCGTAGTAGCAGAGACGCAAAATTTTACGTTTCTACATATTTGCTTTAACCCGACAGGCGCCGAACTATAAGCTTGCACTAGTAGAGAAAGCTAATGCTATAATTGACAAAGATATTTTGATCCAATTAAAATATGATCAACAATAATTCAAAATAAATTAATATTATAGACATATAATAAAGGATGAAGCTTATGGAAAGAATTTTTCTTGAGACGTTAGTGCTGCTAGACACTAGTACGTTAGATCATGCTACTCGTAAATACCCTGCTGAATATTCAAATGAATTTAATGAATTTACTCAGAGCCAAGCCAAATTAACTGGATCATTAATTCCAACAGTAACAGCCTTTGAAGAATGGCTTTTTAATGTAGAGAATCAATGTAAATGAGACATGTTGATTAATTGCATCTTGTTATTTGTGCTTTAGCAGTAAACTGAATTAGGTACACCAATTATAAATTTATTCCCCCTGCTCGCACCAGCTATTTTCTATACATCCACATTTCTCACCACCTAAAGCCCTCCTGCCAGCACGCCAGGCTTTACACGCAGCACATAGATGGTATAGGTATAAAGATGGTGGCCCCGGTAAATAAATGGCACTTGGCGTGTTTTGATGGTATCGTAATACAGCTGCACTTCAGGCGGAAGCGTGGGGTTGTCGGTTACAAACAGGGTGTTGGCGGGCTGCTGGCCCCAGCCGTTGGCAGCCCAGACGGTGAACTGGTTCGGCTGGCGGATGTTGGTGAGGCAGCGCACATCGGTGTTGCCGGTATAAAAGGCAAGCTCGGCGGCCACATGATAGTCTACAGCCACCACCTGAAACGGCGCCAACTCTGGATGTTCGTCGGTTATTTTCTGCACTCCCTGCCCAAGCATTTGCCACCCGATGAGCCGCTTCATGGCATCGGAGCGCACAGGTAGCACCCTGTTTATACCTGAATAATCCTGCAGCACGGGGTATAGAAAAAGTAGCAGGCACGTCGCCGTGAAGCCAAAGGCCAATTGGGTGCCGATCAGCTTTTTACTCTCGATTAACGCATAGGCCATCCCGATGGGGAGGAGCACACAGCCCACGTTATACCAGTTCACCTCCACGCGCTTGCTCAGGGCAACGAATGTGAAAAAAAGCAGGATGCCCATGGCCGGGGCAAGGAGCAATCCCAGCTTTTGCTTGTCGGCTTTGGGGTATGGCTGCTGCCCGAAGAAAAACGTGCGGAGCAGGAGCGGGAAAAAGAAAGGCGAGTTGATCAGGATAAATCCGCCAAAAAGCTCCCCAAGTTGCTTCAGGGCTTTTGAAAACTGAACCTGCTGCTCGGCACCGGCCAGGTTCATCAGGTGCCGCACCATGATCCAGTCGTGTTGGTAGTTCCACCAGAGCAGGGGCAGGTGAAAGACCAGGACAAGAACCAAAACGATTGCCTGTCCTTTCAGGTAGCGCTTCCCGTTGTGCCAGAACAGCGGAAGAAGGAGTGGCACCACAAAAAACAGCATCGCCTGCTTAGACAGGCAGCCCAGGCCAAAGCTAATGCCGGTCGCCACCCAAAACCAGGGGCTATTGTGCTGCAGCGCCTTCAGGAAAAAATAAAACGTGCTTACCCAGAAAAGCAGCACGAGCGAGTCGGTGGTGAAGAAGGTGGAGGCCAGCACAAAGAAAGGCATCACGCTCAGCAGCATGGTGGCCAGGTGCGCCAACTGCTTATTGGCAAACAGCTGCATGCTCACTTTGTAGAAAACGAACAGCGTGGCGGCACCCAAGGCAAGCGCCGTCGCCCGGATCACCCATTCCTGGTCGCCGAGCAGGCTGGTCGTGCCAAAGTTAACCCAGGCAATCAGCGGCGGCTTGGAATAGTAGGCCCAATCCAGGCGCTTCGACCAGAGCCAATACTGCGCCTCCTCCGAGAACAGGTTATAGCCTGACAGCATGAAACCTGCCTTTAAAATGAAGTACAGACTCCAGTAAAAGACGCGGTAGGGAGCAGGCATGGCAAGTTTGTTTGGTAGCGGTGCTGGGTGCGATTGGGGCTGAGCCATTCTTGTGCTAGCCCTTTTCAGCTAAACGTGGTTTGCCCTGTAACTGGCTGAGCATGTTATGTCAGCAGTATGAACTACAGCGTGGGGGGCTATAATTTGTAACCGAATGAAAAGGAGGGGTATGGGGTTTGGAAAGGGTGGAGGCGAATAATCTCTGCTGCAGCACAAGCAGCAAGCAGAAACTGGGCCGCCTACCCGTCCCTGCCAGCGGGCTCACTTTAAAATTTTGTCTAACTCTTCTACCATGGCAGGGCGGCGCGGGTACTGCTCTTTCAGGCTGCGGGCAACAGCCATGATCTTCTCTTTGCCTTCCGGAATGTCCTGCATCACTTTTTTCATTTTTTGTGCCAGATCGGCGTAAGCGCTTCGCCCGTTGGCTTCCTGCCCGGCCTGCTCAAAAGCGGGCAGGTATAGCCGCATCAGCTCGGTGGGGTAGCGGGAGGCCAGGTAGGTATGATATTTTAGAGTTGTGAGGTTGTCTTCCTGTTGCACCAGCGCCAGCAGCCTGTCCCAGTAGTGCTCCTGAACATATATGGGGGCCAGCGTTTGCAGCAAGGGCGGATGGGGTGGCCGCCAGAACTTGTTTTTGTTTTCCTTCCACGCCCTGGTTATCTCTTTTGTGGTGTCGGCAATGTATTTTTCAATCACGCCTTTCCACTCCTGCTCGCTGAAAGTGGCTTTCCATTGGGTATAGTACTCATCGCTGAACCACCTGTCGAACGCGAATTGCTTGGTGTAGCGCCGGACGGTGTCGGTGTCTTTCTCTAGCACCGCTATCCGCAGCAGCTCTTTCTGCCAGGTTGCCACAGTGCCGGGGTGGTCTTTGTCCTCAGCTATTCTGATGCCCTCGTTTATCAGCTTTTTTGCCGCTACGTAATCCTTTTTACTGAGAGCTTTTTCTACCTCCTGCTGCCGCACCTCCACAATGTCCAGGTGCTGCTGCACCAGTGCCGCGGCTTCCTCGGATTTGCCGGTTGCCGCTAAGAATTCAATCTTCTGTTTCTGTAAAAATTCTCGCTGGTAGTCGTCGTACTGGCCGGTGAGCCTAGCAGATTGGGCATCTAAGTAGCCGATGAACTCCTCTGGCTTGTGCAACTGCAGGGCAAGGTTTTCAAAAACACTCAAAAGCTCGTAGCCAAAGTCGCCGTAGTCAAAATACTCCTTGTTGCTGAGCTCTGTTTTCAGAAAAGAGAAAAGCTGCTCTTTTAAAGCAGGGGCAGCTGTGTCGGAAGTGGCAATGGCTTCTATCAGCTCAACCGCTTCGTAGAGGGTGCCGCCGATGTTGCCGGCAGAGTCATCGCATCCCATTTGCACTTCCAGCATCTCTTTCAGCACCACCCTGGCCAAGGCAAAGGCATCGCTAAAATTGTTTCTCGATATAAAGTCGTGGCCGCTGCCCAATAATTTCTCTACCTCTTTCGATAGCCCAACAGTGGCGCGGTAATCCACAAAGCCGTGGTCGCTATGCTTCCGGATGAGTTTCTGCAGCAGTTCCTCATACTTTTTGCCGACATCAATCCGCTCGTCTTTATCGGCAAAATACAGCTCAAATTCCGTTTTAAAGTCCTTGTGCCTGGCTGCATACTGCTGGATAAAATCCTGGTATTCTTTTAGGCTGATGCGCTGCAGCAGGTTTTTAAACAGGTTCCGTTCCGCCTTTTTCTTTTGCTGTTTGCCTGTAGGCTTTTGGGTTTCGGCCCGCACGGCAAAAAACACGGCAACCAAATGCTTGCAGATGTGGCCTTCATACGGGCAGTCGCAGGAGCAAGCCGCGATCTCGTGCTTGTTGGTGAGCGTAAGCGCTACCTCATAGGTATCGGTGCCTTCCACCTGTGCCTGCCATACGTTGTCTTCTGTTTCCTCGAGCCAGGAAATAGCTTGTTGGTTGTAATACCGTTTTCCTCTTTCCAGGATAGTTGAATTGACCTGTGTCTCAAAGTTCTGTAGTGTAAGCATGGCTTTAGAAATAGAAGATTTCCGATGCTATGTATACAAGCTGCCAGCGTTACAGGTTATGGCGATTTTTGTTCAAAGGAGGCGCTTGAGCCTACAGGATGTACACATATATAAATATCCATACCCCAATAATTACGGTCGGGATGAAGAGGGCGAAGGCATGGCCCAGCCATATAAACTTCTTGTCCCGGTTAAGCTGTGGGAAGTTGATCCGGTCTTCCTCGGTGATGTGAAACCGCTCCACAAAATCCACGGTGATGATTTTGAAATTGTGAAACCACACGCAGACAGCCGCAATCAGCGACATCAGCACCAGCACGGCAATCATGGCCCCCAGTACCAGAATCAGCTGCCTGATTTCGCGGGTGGCCTGGGTATACATGTTGAAGAGAAGCCCCTCGAAGAGCAGAAACCAGCCCAGGCGCGCCTTTATCAGGCTGTCTTCCTGCCGAAGTTCTTTCACATAGTTTTCGTACGTGCACTTCACCTGCTTGTAATCATCCCTGAATATATGGCTCATAGCCGTAAGGTTTATAGATCGACGAATAGATTCCTGACAGCCACGCGCATCCCGCACAACCGCCATCTATCTTAACAGCATTTTTCGTTGCACGGTTCTGTAACTGGTTGGCTATCAGTAATGAGTTTGCTGCGTGTGCGCAGGCATGTATAAAACAGAAGAAGGAGCAACCGTTGGCTGCTCCTTCTAAAATCTGGTACTATATACTGATGCGTGACTTATACCCTTATCAAGTGATTAGTACGCGTACTCACGGCTTTCACGGCTCTTCCGGACTTCCCAGTCCGGAAGCCCCTGCCGGGGATTCCCTAATCCCCGTGGTTTTGCTAACGCGGATTAGGAAATCCGCTTCAGGAAAAGTTTCGGATTGAGAAATCCGAAACAGCGGGGCGCAGGCAGGTATAAACAGAAGAAGGAGCAACCGTTAGCTGCTCCTTCTTCTGTTATCAAAACACGAACGGCTAACCTAATACCCGAATAAGGTTTTCAGGTCCAGTTGCTTCACGGTGCCATATTTTTCCAGCGCCTTAAAGTCGAGTTTGTCTTTGGAGCCGATCACCAGGATGGCCTGTGGCTGGCCTTTGATGTATTTCTGCTGAAACTCCTTCATCTGGTCGAACGTCATGGCGTTGGCGCTCTGGTATACATCCTGCCGGATATCGTAGTTGAGGCCCAGCTTTTTGGCGCGCTCATAATCGAACAGGATGCCGGCTTTGGTGATGCGCTCGGTGGAGATGCTGTTGCGCAGCGAGGCTTGTGCGTTCTGGAAGTTGGCGTCGGCCAGCGGCATGTCAGTCAGCAGGGCCTGCATGCCCGCCATCGCCTCCGAAAGCTTGTCGGCCTGCGCCCCGATGTAGGACTGCAGGTAGTTGGAGCGCTCTTTCTTGGATGCCGGGGCATAAAAAGAGTACGTGGAGTATGCCAGGGCTTTCGACTCGCGCAGATCCTGAAACACGATGCCGCCCATATACTCGTTGTAGAGGCGCACCACCGGCACGATGTCTTTGTTGTAAGGCACCGACTTGCTCAGAAACAGCATCTCGGCCTGCACCATGTCGTAATCGGCCCAGTATACGGTAGGCTGCTTAAAGTCGATCTCGGCATACATTTTTTCGGCAGGCACGGGCTTCAGCGTGGCAGGTATGTTGTGGCCAGTGTTCAGGGTCGCGACAAGCTTGTCGGTTTCACGTGGACCATAGTATAGCACGCGGTGCTCATACGTGGGGATGCTCTTGATGATGCTCACCAGCTCCTGGGGTTTCACGGCTTTCAGCTCTTTCTCGCTCAGCACCGTGTTGAAGGGGTTCTTCTTGCCATACTTGGCGTAGTTCACCATGGCCTGCTGCAGGATCACGCCCTTGTTTTTCTTGGCATCGGCACGCGCTTTCAGGATACCCGCCACCATGTCGCTCAGGGCCTGCTTGTCGGGCCGGGCATTGGCCAGCACGCTTTCGAACAGGTTCAGGCCCGCGTCGAAGTTCTCATCCAGGCCAGTCAGGCTCACATATACCTGGTCGCCGCTGGAAAACACGTCGAAGGAAGTGCCCAGCTTGTAGAACTCCTTCTGCAACTCCTCGGCGGTATAGTTGTCGGTGCCCAGGTACTTGAGGTAGTTCACGGCCATACCCAGTTTCGGGTCGTTGTTGGTGCCCATGTCCAGGATATAGTAGAGCTGGAACAGGCCGTTGTCTTTGTTGTGGGTATACAGCAGCGGGATGTCGCTTTTCAGCTTGGATTCCTGGATGTCCTTGGTATAATCGATGAACACCGGCTGCAGCGGCTCCACTTCCTTGGCCAGAAAGTCCTTGTAGTACTCTGACTTCGCATCGCGGTTCACGGCCACCGGCGTGATGGCTGGCTTCTCCACTTTCTGCGCGTTCGGGTCTTTGCCGTTGCGCTTGTACACCAGCACGTAGTTGTTGCCGAAGTACTTGTTGGCCACCTCCATCACGTCTTGCTTCGTTATCTGGGCAAACTCCTGCGGGAGGCTCACATACGTCTGCCACGGTATGTCATAGATAAAGGCAGACACGAATGCATCGGCGCGGTTTCCGTTGCTTTCGTAGGCCTTCACGGTGTTGATCTTGTCGTTGTTGACCACAGCTGTGATCAGGTCATCGTCAAAAGCACCTTTTTTAACCATCTCGAGCTGGGCGAGCAGCAGGTCGCGCACCTGGTCCAGGGTCTGGCCTTCGCGCGGCATGCCCGTCATCCGGAACGTGCCGTAGTCTTTCATCTGGGTGTCGTAGGCGTAGGCCTGCAGCACCTTCTGCTGCTGGTTCAGGTTCAGGTCAATCAGTCCGGCAGATCCGTTGTAGAGCATGTTGCTGATCATTTCCACCACCAGCGCATCTTTTGTGCTGGTGCCCGGCGTGCGGTAGGCGATGGACACATTCTCCGCGTCCGGCCCCAGCACCTCCTTCACGATCGGCTTCTGGATGGGCTGCTCCTGCGCCACCGTAAAAGTCGGGACAGTACTCTTTTCTATACCTCCCCAGTACTTGTCGATCAGGCGGATGGTCTGGTCAAAATCGATATCGCCGGACATGGCAATGGCCATGTTGTTGGGCACGTAGTACTTGTCGAAGTAGTTTTTGATGGCCGTTATCGACGGGTTTTTGAGGTGCTCGATGGTGCCGATGGTGGTTTGCGTGCCATACTGGTGCGTCGGGAAGAGCTCTGTGTTGATCACCTCCGCTACCTTGCGCCCGTCGCTGTCGAGGGTGCGGTTCTTCTCCTCATACACGGCCTCCAACTCGGTATGGAACAGGCGCGGCACCATCTCCTGGAAGCGGTCGGCCTCCAGTTCGAGCCAGCGCTCCAATTGGTTGCTCGGAATATCGTTCACATACACCGTCTGGTCTACCCAGGTATAGGCGTTCGTGCCTTTGGCCCCGATGGCCGTGGTGGCTTTGTCATACTCGTTGGCAATGGCATACGTGGCCGCTACTCCCGACACGCTATCGATCTGGTGGTAGATTTTTTTGCGGGCAGCCTCGTCAGAGGTATTTCTGTATTGCTCATACAGCGCCTCAATCTTGTCCAGCTCGGCTTTCTCCTGCTCCCAGTTGGCGGTGCCCAGTTGGGTGGTGCCCTTAAACACCATGTGCTCCAGGTAGTGGGCCAGGCCGGTCGCATCGGCGGGGTCGTTTTTGCTGCCTGCGCGCACCGCGATGTAGGTCTGGATGCGCGGGGCGTCCTCGTAATCCGTCAGGTATACCTTCAGTCCGTTATCGAGGGTATAGATGCGGGCGTTCAGCGGGTCGTTTGCCGCCGTCTCGTAGTTGTACTCTTTCTCGGCTGGCGCAGTGGTCGCCGTCGCCGCCGAGGTGTCGGTTGTCGACTGAGTCTGGTATGCCTCGTTTTTGCACTGCGTGAAGGTCAGGCCAAGCGCCAGCAGCAGTAGAGATGATCCGCGTGAGATAGTCATAGTCTTCCTAAGTTGTTTTCCCCCTAAATATAAGGATTATTACCGGATTAGAAATCCATGTCGAGGCCCAGGCGCTGCTTCATATCGACAAGCATCGGGTATTTATCGGCCAGGTAGTTAAATTTATCCTGCGAGGTGTACATTTTGTTCCCCTCCTGCACCTCCATCACCTCCGCCTTCAGCTTCAGGCTACGGTTGCCCAGTTCCTTTTTCAGCTCGGCCAGCAGCGCAGGGCGTAGGGCCGTGAACTGGTCGAGCATCACGTGGTTCTCGAGGTGCAGTGTGATTTCGTTCTCGTCGCTCACGTGGTACTGGCGGTTCATGAGGGTATACTCCATCATGTTCTCGTCCCGTTTGCGGCGCAGCACGCTGTGCCATACCGTTTTCAGGCGGGCCTGGTCCACGGCGGCCAGGGTGCCGTAGCTGGTGTCTTCCTCTTCCTCGGCCACGGCCGTTTGGGTGGCGGGAACCGGGGCCTGCTGCAAATCTTTCAGGCTGGGCAGCTTACTCAGTTTCTTGGGCGGCGGCAACTGCACACCGCTGCGCGGGGTATGGGCGCTCGGAATCGGGCTGGAGCCCGGCGGCGTTTGCGGGTTCGCGGGGGCAATGTGCGCGTCTGGCGTTACCTGCTGTGGGCTGGGCGGCTGCTGCAGCCCCTCCGACGGCACATGCGTGGGGGTGTGTGGCGACTGCATGCGCTCCGAGGGGACGCTGCCCGGCGTTTGCTGCTGCATGTCTTCGGATGGCACCCTGCCCGGGCTGTGCGTCGGCTGCATCGTTTCGGATGGTATAGCCGCAGGAGTGGCACCTGCTGAAGAACCGGTAGCGGCTGGTGCCGGCGCTGCTACCTTAGCTTTTTTTGATGCTTCTCCTCCTTGGGCAAAGCTCAGGGCCGCGTTCAGGTGGGCCATCTTCATCAGGCACAGTTCCACGTGCAGGCGCTGGTTCTTGCTGCTTTTGTAGTTGGTGTCGCAGGTGCTCACCAGGTTCAGGCCTGACAAGAGGAAGCTCACGCTGCTTTTCTGCGATTGCTCGGCATAGCGGGCCTTAATATTATCCGATACCTCCAGCAATTGCACCGTTGCCTGGTCTTTGCACACGAGCAGGCTGCGCAAATGCTCGCCAATCCCGATCAGGAAATTGTGCGCGTCGAAGCCGTTTTTCAGGATCTCATCAAACAGCAGCAGCGCTCCCGACAGGTTCTGGCCCAGCAGGTAATCCGTCAGCCGGAAGTAATAGTCATAGTCCAGGATGTGCAGGTTCTCGACGGTGGCTTTGTAGGTCACGTTACTGCCCGAGAAGGTCACCATCTGGTCGAAGATAGAGAGGGCGTCGCGCAGGGCACCGTCCGCTTTCTGCGAGATCAGGTGCAGCGCGTCAGGCTCCGCCTGTATATGCTCTTTCGTGGCGATGCCGCCCAAATGACGCACCATGTCATCGATCCGGATCCGGTTAAAGTCGAAGATCTGGCAACGCGATAGGATGGTCGGGATGATCTTGTGGCGCTCGGTGGTGGCCAGGATGAAGATGGCATAGGCCGGCGGCTCTTCCAGCGTCTTCAGAAACGCGTTGAAGGCCTGGTTCGAGAGCATGTGCACCTCATCTATGATATAGATTTTGTACTTGCCCGTTTGCGGCGCGTAGCGCACCTGCTCCACCAGGTTCCGGATATCCTCCACTGAGTTGTTGGAGGCGGCATCGAGCTCATGGATGTTGAACGAGCTGTTGCTGTTGAAGCTGCGGCACGACTCGCACTCATTGCAGGCCTCCACCTCCGGCGTGATGTTCTGGCAGTTGATGGTTTTGGCCAGAATACGGGCGCAAGTGGTTTTGCCCACACCGCGCGGCCCGCAGAAAAGGAACGCCTGCGCCAGGTGCTGGCTGCTGATGGCGTTCTTCAGGGTATTGGTTATATGATGTTGCCCCACCACGCTGTCGAACGTGGTCGGACGGTATTTACGCGCTGATACTACAAAATTTTCCATTACTACAAAGATAATCAAACTGAAGGTGAGATGGGAGGAGATTTTGGCAGTAGTTTTCCAGAGACTTATCCACCCGGCAGCCTGCCATACCGCCAGGGTTACGCAAGCGTGCAACCGGTTCTGGTATCTCCCCGCTGTATGTCGCATATCCCTGCATACCTCACCTAAAACATGCTCTTTTGTAAATAACGTCAGATGTTACTTATTGCCATTGTTTATGTTGCTTTTAGAGCTCCAAAACTGGTTTTTCCTAGTTGAAATGAGGCAATAAGGGGAGTGATATAACATTGAGTGTACGCTAAAAGTCATGTTACTTTATGCTTGCATAATTCCTTTATTTGCCTGCAGGATCGTCGCTATATTTACATTGATACTAAATATAGTATAATAAAAATATATCTACTTCACTCATTTTTTAACAATCTAATTTCTTTTTATGCACAAACCTTTACACTCCTTTGTGCGGCTGTCGTTAGCGGCTGCACTTTGTCTGGGTAGTACACTTTCCTTCGCTCAGGGAAAAGGGAATCCGGAGAAAAAACAAGTGCCGGCTGCGGCGCTTGAGCACATCAAGAAAAACAAGCAGAAGCTTGACCTCACAGACGAGGATATTGCCGACATCGAGCTAAGCAGTGAGTCTGTGAGTAAGAAGACGGGTGTAAAGCATGTATACATGAAGCAGCTTTACCAAGGCATCGAAATCCATGGTGCCATCACCAACATCAGCCTTGATAAAACAGACCACGTCCTGACCATGGGAAATGGCCTGCACAAAGGCGTGAGCAAAAAAGTGAAAGGCAAGGAGGCCGGGCTGGACGCCGAGGCAGCCGTGGCGGCAGCGACCCGCTACCTGAACATCTCTATCAAAGAAGCGCTCACGGTAAAGGAGCGGGGCAAGGGCAGAGACAAAGAGGTGCTGTTCTCTACGGGAGGCATTTCGCTGGAGCCGATTCCGGCCAGGCTGGTGTACCAGCCAATGGAAGACGGCAGCCTGGTGCTGGCCTGGGAGGTTTCCATATATGAGTTGGATGCCCAAAACTGGTGGAACCTGCGCCTTGACGCCAACACCGGCAAGGTGCTGGACAAAGACAACATGGTAACACAATGCCAGTTTGACAACGACGGCCCCGGCGGCCAGGCGCTGCACAACAGCCACAGCCATACCGCCGTGTCGCCATACATAGCGAACATGCAGCCAGCGGCGGCAGCCTCGGATGTTTCCAATGCCTATAGCGTGTTTGCCCTGCCGTTGGAGAGCCCGAAGCACGGTCCGCGCACTCTGGTCAGCACATCTGCCGCCGACCAGAACGCCTCGCCAAACGGATGGCATTATACCCCATTCGGGAACGAGACCAGAACACGCGGCAACAACGTGTTTGCGTATGAGGACCCCAATAACAACAACAACTTCACGACCAACTACAGCCCGGACGGTGGCGCAGCGCTGAACTTCGACTTCCCGGTTGACTTTACCCAGCAGCCGGCAACGTATACCGACGCTGCCACGGCTAACCTGTTCTACGTGAGCAACGTGATCCATGACGTGTGGTACCAGTATGGCTTCGACGAGACCAGCGGCAACTTCCAGTACGACAACTTCGGGAAGGGCGGCTTGCAGAGCGACCCGGTTATGGCCGAGTCGCAGGACAGCAGAAACATTGCGGCCACCCGCAACAACGCCAACTTCTCCACCCCGCGTGACGGGTTTTACCCGAGAATGCAGATGTACCTGTGGAGCGGCATCCCGGATGCCGACATGTTCAAAATAACCACTCCCTCTAACGTAGCGGGCAGCTATCCGGCGCTGGAGGGTACGTTCAGCAAGCCGCTCACGCCAACGCCCCTTACCGGCAAGCTGGTAGTGGTAGAGGCCGCCACCGGCAACGCCAACGAAGGCTGTTCAGAGATTATCAATACTGCGGCCCTTGGCGGCAACATCGCGGTTATCTACAGAGGCTCCTGCGGCTTTGCCGACAAAGTGCAGAATGCCCAGAAAGCCGGCGCCATTGCTGTGGTAGTAATCAACAATGTGGCCGGTGGGCCGAGTATTATGGGCGGTACGCCCACGCAGGCTGAGCCAGCCATAGCCATTCCGGCCGTGATGATCAGCCAGGCCGACGGCAAAACGGTGCAGGACCTGCTCACTGCGTCTGTGGAGGTAAGGATTGCGCTGAAGAACGATGGCTCCGGCCCCGAGTTCGACGGTGATTTCGACAACGGCATCATCGCCCACGAGTATGGCCACGGTATCTCTAACCGCCTGACAGGTGGAGCGCTTGTTACCAACTGCCTTGCCAACGCGGAGCAGATGGGAGAGGGCTGGAGCGACTGGATCGGACTGATGATGACCATGCGCCAAGGCGACAGCAGCGTGAAACCAAGAGGAATCGGAACGTACGCGTCTGGCCAGGCCGTAACGGGCAAGGGCATCCGACCTGCCCCGTACAGCACCGACTTCGGCGTGAACAACTATACCTATGGCACCACAAACAACCCGGCCCTTGCCGCTCCGCACGGGGTAGGCTTTGTGTGGGCAACCATGCTATGGGACATGACCTGGGCGATGGTGGACAAGTATGGCTACGATGCGGACCTGTACTATGGCAAAGGAGGCAACAACATGGCGATGCAACTGGTGATGGACGGGCTGAAAATGCAGCCATGCCGACCTGGTTTCGTGGATGGCCGTGATGCGATACTGGCTGCCGACAAACTGAACAACGGTGGGGCAAACCAGGAGCTGATCTGGAGAGTATTCGCTAAGCGCGGCCTCGGCTTCAGCGCCAGCCAGGGCTCCAGCGGCAGCAGATTAGATCAGGTTGAGGCCTTTGACCTGCCGCCTGTATACGCCTGCGACGCGCCTGTGATTGCCGTGACACCGTCTTCCAATGAGTTTACCGGCGGCGATGCCAAGACAGTCTACATCGGGTATGGCCCGCAGAGCGTTACCCTGACTGCAAGCGGCGACCCTACCTTTACCTATACCTGGGCCCCTGTTGCAGGACTGAGCAATACCGACAAGGCTAGCGCGGTGTTCGCGCCGAAGAGTGCCGGAACGTATACCCTCTCCGTGACCGCCGTGAACGGTGATCAGTGTACCCGATCTGCCACGGTTACCATCAAGGTGGTAGACGTGCGCTGCGGATCGAAGAACACCAAGGTGATGGTATGCGTGGATGGCGAGAACAACTGCGTAGACCCGAAAGCGGTGGCCAAGTTGCTGAAGAACGCTGGCGGCAAGCTGGGTGACTGCAGCATGAGCGTAAGCACAGTGGCAACTGCGGTAGCCGCGGAAGGAGCGTCAAGCCTGGATGAAAACCTGGTGAGCAGCTATCCGAACCCGTTCTCCGAGAGCACAAACATCCGTTTCACGGCAAAAGAAAGCGGCCACGCGTTGCTGAAGGTGTATGACGTGACCGGACGTGAGGTTGCCACGCTGTTTGATGGCACTGCCGAAAAGGGAGTGACGTATACCAAGACGTTCAAAGCAGCCAACAAGCAGGCTGGCCTCTACATCTACCGACTTGTAAACGGCGGCACCATGAAGTCTGGCACCATGCTTTTGGTAAAGTAAAGTGAAGGGGAGTGATTTTTAAATTTTGTCAGCGTGAGCACATGGATGTGATGATGATTTTGACGCGGAGTTTTTTGAGAGCAATAGTAATCCTGTTGCGCGAAGAATAGCCCTCATGCAGAGGACAGCTCGTTGCTTGAGCGACAGCTTTTAAAGCATACCCCACTATACCACCACATAATCAGTAAAAAGGGCACGGCTTCAGTCGTGCCCTTTTTGTTTTCCAAACATGTTGCTGGGCAAACTGCTTACCGCACCGCCTCATACCCCCCCAGGATGCCTTTCCTGGAGAGTACCAGCTGCCAGAGCTGATTGTTACGGGCACGGAACGAGCCGGCGCTGGACAGCAGGTAATACCGCCACATCCGGTAAAAGCGCTCATCATACCCATCCTTCAGCTCATCCCAGTGCCGGTTAAAATTCTCATACCAGGCCATGAGCGTGGGATCGTAGTAAGGGCCGAAATTGTGCAGGTCTTCGAGCACGAAAAGGTGCTCCATGGCGGCACCAAGCTGTTTAAGAGACGGGATAAGGCAGTTCGGGAAGATGTAAGTGTCGGTGAAGGGGTCGGCGGATGTTTTGGAAAAGGGATGCCCGATGGTATGCAGCAGAAACAGCCCGTCGGGTTTGAGGCAGCGGGCGGCGGTTTTCATAAACGCGCGGTGGTTGCGGTAGCCCACGTGCTCCACCATACCCACCGACACCACATGGTCAAACTGCTCGTTCACGTCGCGGTAATCCTGCATCCTGATTTCCACGGGCAAGCCCTGGCACAGCTTCCTGCCCAGTTCCACCTGCTCCCGCGATACCGTTACGCCCACCACCGTTGCGCCATACCGTTCGGCGGCAAACTTCGCGAAGCTTCCCCAGCCACAGCCAATGTCGAGTACCCGCTGGCCAGCCTGCAAGCCTATTTTCCGGCATATCAGGTCGAGCTTGTTTTCCTGGGCCATGTCCAGGTTGTCGGCCCCTTTCCAGTAGCCACAGCTGTAGGCCATACGCTTGTCGAGCATCAGTTGGTATAGCTTGTTGCCGATGTCGTAGTGGCGCTGCACATTTCGGGTGGCCATACCCTTTTTCTGCATGTTCCATACCTTTGCCAGCAGCATCTGCAGCACCGTTCTCCAGCCAAACCGGGCCTGCTTGTAAAGGTCCGCCCGAATTACCCGAAAGGCAAAACCGTCGATGCTGTCGCAGTCCCACCAGCCGTCCATGTACGACTCACCCAGCCCGAGTGTGCCCTCGCTGAGCACGCGTTTGTAAAACCGGTTGTCATGTATCTGCAGGTCCCAGGGGTTGGGGCCGTTCACGTGTACATCTGCTGTTGCCAAAAGGTCAGTTACCTGCTGTTGTAGTCCTTTGTTTTTCATGTGCCGAGGATCTGGAAGTATAGAAATCACAACCCCTCTTTCGTTCGCCACACTTGTTAACGTGGTGCTATGGTAATGGTTAATGGATCAGCGCTTTAGGTATGATGTCAGCTTGAGGCGACGGTGCAGGCGGCTTGGGCGGCAATGCAATTAGCGGGAGAAAGATGAAACCTTGTTCCGTGAAACGCTGTTTTAAATGCAGGCGAAAGCAGGGGAGTTCGCGCAAAAAGCGCTACATTTGTGGCATACTTCTTGGAGCATACCAGCCGAAGACGTTCTTTTACTTATGGGGTAGACTGGAATTGACAGCTTGCGCAGATTGCGTGTAAGCATGCCGGGTGATGAACGTACCACCTGTCAAAAATTCGTTCGAACAATAACTGGCGAATCTAATTACGCCATGGCTGCCTAGTCTAGGTACTAAGCAATTGCCATAGTCTCGTGCAGGTTTCGTGAAACTGCCTGCACATACGGGGCTTCGACTCGTTTTACTAGTCTGTGTAGCGATGTGATGCACAGGCGAAACTAAAGCATATAAGGAGTGCGCATAAGCCTGGCTTATACTTGCAAGCTCCCGACAATCCGAATAAGCCTAAGCATGTAGAAGGCACGACGGTTTCCTTGTCTGGACCAGGGTTCGAATCCCTGCTACTCCACTAGTTTTAAAACAAAAAGGCCTGCAAGTCATTGATTTGCAGGCCTTTTTGTTTTTTATACTATCCGTTCTTTCGGATTATACCAATATCAATTGATGAGTGCACACAGCCTTGCCTTTCAAGTAGTGCAATTCCCCTCTTGGGAGGGGCAGGGGTGGGTTATTCTGCGCTTTAGGCTGGCTCATTCAGAAGTAACGAAAGAATAACCCGCCCTACCCAAAAGCAGGACTATTTTATTCTAGCAGATTCTCCCCTTGAGGGGAGCTAGAGGGGTGTTTACAATAGAGAATATAATTCTAAGAGGTTGATTTTTGGCAAAATAGCTTCGGCTTTTACACTCCTATTGAGCTCCGCTCGCAAGCGGCAAACTGCTGTTCTTGCTTGTCCTCAAGGGGATAGTTTGGTAGAGCACACGGCCCTGCTCCCAAGATGGTTCTTGCCCCCAAGAGGGGTATTTCACTTGCTTATATGCGAGTGTTATGCGTGCTAATCAATTGCTAGTGATATTATACCCTCTGGCTACAGCATTTAGGTGTATGCGGCAGGCAGCTCTTGGAAGTTTAAGCGGTATGAAGGGTGCCAGGGACTATCTTAGGTGCTTGCGGCCTTTTAAAGTAGATGCTAAACGTAGAGCCTTTGCCCACCTCGCTTTCCACCGTTATTTTCCCGCCCGCATTGTCGATAATCCGCTTGACGATGTATAGCCCGACGCCGCTTCCCTCGACATGATTGTGCAGGCGCTCAAACATAGAAAAAAGCTTCGCCTCATGCTTCAGGTCAATCCCGAGGCCGTTGTCCTGCACGCGCAGCAAAATATACTCCTCCAACTTCTCCATCTTCACGTGCACCATCAGTCTCCTGTCGGGGGCGCGGTACTTAATGGCATTGCTTAGCAGGTTGTAGACGATGCTTTGAAAGTTTTTCCGCGAGAACTGAAACTCCGGGCAAATCCCAATGTCCAGGCTTACCTCGGCGTGCGCCGCCGTGATCATCTGCTGCAGTTCGGCCAGCACTTCCTGAATCGTTTGGTGGCAGTTTACCGATTCCACAGGAGCCGTTACCCCTTTCTGCACCTTCGAGATCTCGGTCAGGTCCAGGATGGTGGTTTTGAAACGGGCCACCGAGTTGTTGATCAGCTTCAGGACCACCTTTACCTCTTCCGTAGCGTTGTTTTCCAGAATCTCATCCAGCACGGCCACCAAACCTTCAATATTCAGGATAGGGTTTTTTAAGTCGTGGGAGGCAGTGTATACAAACGTGTCCAGGTCATCGTTGATTTTAATCAGCTCCTCGTTTTTCCGTGACAGCTCTTCCTGGGTCTGGGTGAGTTTCTCAAGCTCTTTTTGCTCAGACAGGTTGGTCACGATCATCCCCAGTACTTCCTCGTCCTTATCGGCAATGGTGGTCAGGGAAATGTAAACGTGCAGCGCATCGGAGTTGTCGGGTTGCACGATACACTCACTGCTGACTTGCTGTGTCCAGCCGCGCAGAAACATTCTCCGGAACTGCGCTTCGTACTCCGGGGAAACAAAGCGATCAAACGAGGAGCCGATTACCTCGCTCAGGGGCAAATTGATAAGCTTGGCAAACTGAGAGTTGCTGTAGAGAATAAGCCCATCTTGGTTCAGGGTAACAGCGCCTTCGCTCATGTTCTCCACCAGCACCCTGTAGGTTTGCTCAGCACCTTCGAGAGTGAAAATCTTGGTTACCCCATTGTCCTGCACGGCCAGGGCATCCACTGCCCCGGTGCGTATAGCCTCAATGGTGTCCTCGGCTACCTGTAGTTTGTAGTGTAGCTCGTTTATCTCATGCCGAAGCGCTTCAATGGATTTATTTTCCGAATGGGTGCTCAAAATTATCAATCCAGATCAACTGTCTAAGTTCAATTTATTCTTTTTTGTGCAGATCAAGGCCTAACAGCACTTTTTCAGTGTTAGACATGTCGCCGATCAATCTCCTTAGCGGGGAAGGCAGCTGTTTGATGAGCGTGGGGGCGGCAATAATCTGCTCTCCCTCCGCCAGCGTGGGTTCCTGAAAGATATCGATTACCTTCAATTCATACCTCCCGCTCAAGTGCTCTTCACAAATAGTCTTTAAGTTTGCAACGGCTCTCCTGGAGTTAGGCGTCATGCCGGTAATGTATAAGCGTAATATATACTTCTCGTTAGTTGGGGCAGGTATATTTAGCCACTCATCAATATCTTCTATTCCATCACTCATGCATGCATTATTCTAATATCCAGGCCCACCAGCACTTTCTCTTTGTTAGACAGGTCTCCAATAATTTTTCTCACAGGAAGCGGCACCTTTTTCACCAAAGTCGGGATGGCGACAATCTGGTCGCTCTCAGCCAATTCCGGATGTTTCAGCAGATCAATCACCTCGATCTTGTATTTGCCATTCAGGTGCTCCTCGCAGTACTTTTTGAGGTTAGCTATAGCAGCCATAGATTTTTGCGTCTGGCCTGCCACATACAACCTCAGTTCAAAAAACTCCTCTGTATCTTCAGTCATTTCTAGTATAGGTTTGAACTTATTGGTTGATAGTTTTAGCCCCAACAGCGTGCTTGCCGTTTTGGTTTGATTCGCGCGCTGAGCCAATCAGGATGTTGCCCGCCCTGTCCGTGTCGACGTCAATGAGGCGAAGTCCGTTGTCGTCTATGATAAACTCCCGCACCTTGTTGGAGTTGTGCATGCCTCTGGATTTAAGCACATACAGGCCGCGGTTGCGTTCGCCGTTCGCCTCTATGTCCCGAACCATGAGCCAGGTATCTATCAGAGACGAGATACCCTCGTCTTCCGGGTCCAGCAAATCCGAGTCCTTGATCTCCGAAACAAACAGCGCGGTTATACCCTCTGATTTCAGGAAATAGATCAGGCGGGTCAGCATGGCCTTCACTTCTTTGCAAGAGGCTATGGTGCGCAGGTTGGTGATCGGGTCTACAATCACTACGTCCGGCTTAAACGCCTTGATCGACTTGTGCATCGCCACCAGGTGCATTTCCAGGCCATGCACCGTTGGGCTGTTGGCCTGAACTTTTAGCAGGCCTTCTTCTACGTAAGGGGCGAGCTGAAGGTCTATAGACTCCATGTTGCGGATGATCTGCGCCTGCGATTCCTCGAAGGCAAAGTACAGGCAGCGCTTTTGATCCTGGCAGGCTTGGTTGGCAAAGTACGCGGCAATGCTCGTCTTGCCCGTGCCCGCAAACCCCGAAACAAGTACGCTGCTTCCCTTAAAGAACCCTCCGGCGCCCAGCATCTCATCAAGCTGCGGTATACCAGACGAGACAATCTCCTTGCTGGCACTGTATTTCAGCTCTAAAGAAGTGGCTGGTAACACCGAGATGCCGTCTTCGTCGATCAGGAACGGGTACTCGTTGGTGCCGTGCACCGTGCCCCTGTATTTTACGATGCGCAACCTGCGGGTCGACACCTGGTCAATCACGCGGTGGTCGAGCAGGATCACGCAGTCAGACACATACTCCTCAAGGCCCTGGCGGGTGAGGGTGCCATCTCCGCGCTCTCCGGTTATCACGGCCGTTACCCCTTTGTCTTTCAGAAACCTGAACAGCCTCCTGATCTCAGAGCGCAGGATGGCCTGGTTGCTGAGGCCGGAGAACAGGCTTTCGATAGTGTCCAGCACGACCCGTTTTGCCCCGATGGTATCGATGGCGTAGCCCAGGCGTATGAAGAGGCCCTCCAGGTCATACTCCCCGGTTTCCTCAATCTCGCTTCGCTCCACCTGCACATGGTCCAGTTTTAGCTTGCCTTCGGCCACAAGCTGGTTCAGGTCAAAGCCCAGGGACGCCACGTTGTAAGCCAACTCTTCCTTTGTTTCCTCAAAAGACATAAAAACACCCGGCTCGTCATACTCCACGATGCCCCGGATAAGGAACTCCATTGCCATCAGGGTCTTGCCGCAGCCTGCGCTTCCGCAAACAAGCGTGGGCCTTCCTGTCGGGAAGCCGCCGCCTGTGATGTCGTCGAGGCCCTGGATACCGGTTTTGGATTTGGGTAGTTGAAAAGAGTTAATTTTATGCGGCATAGTGATGGAAGGAAAATAGGACAATTTTGGAAATGCTAAGTTAGAGAATAATTATGGTATTTGTGGCAACAAATTAGCCGCATTTAATTTCCCCTCGCACAAAAAACCGTTTTTCTCCGGTCAGTTTCGCCCCTTTTGCTGCCGCGAAAGAGAAGTGGGGTATGCGGTGGCAACGTTCCGCAAAAGAGCAGGCGCAGAGTTGGTTATACGCCGTCTGTTGGCGCTGTATACCTTGCCGCGTATTGTACTTTTTTAGTTGGCTGCGCAACGGATTATGCAAAATCCGCTCCAGAATGCTGCCCGAGGCTGTTGCCTTGCCAGTCAGGGCGATTACGAGGATGTGTCGGGTGCCTGAAAAGCGCACGGAAAGGCTGGTAGCCTATGCAGGCAACGCGCTGGGTATTTGTGGCTTGTGTGTGGTGTCGACCACGGTGGGCTGGCCAGGCATCAGTTCAAAATCAATATATGTGAATTTACTACGCAACAGCTTCCTGCATCGTAGAAGAAGTAGAATAGCATACCCAGGCCTGCAAAAGGCATTGCCTACCCGTTGCCCTAGCGGTGCGTTTTGCAGCCCGGAAGAAGAAACTTAAACCTGCATTAAGCAACCATGGGGCCCATAACGCTACCCGATAACCCAACAACGGTGAAGCCAGCCATAAAAAAGAGGCTGGTTCTGCTGTCAGGGCTGGCCAGTGCGCTGGTTATCCTTGCGGGGGTATTGGTGCTGGCAGGCTGGACCTTCAGGATCGAAGTGTTGAAGCGGATCTGGGAGGAATACGTGGCTATGAACCCACTGACGGCCATCTGCTTTATCCTCTCCGGTATAGGCCTTGGGCTGCTGAAGAAACCGTGGGGCCCGGGGCTGCGGCTCTCCCGTATGTTTGGGGCCGCAGTGTTGCTGCTCTCCTCCCTTAAGTTTATCTCCCTGTTTATCGGCTGGGACTACCCCCTGGACCATGTGCTGTTTGCCGACGAGCTGCAGGAGACAAGCCGGGGCTTGCAAAACAGGATGGCCCCCAACACGGCCTTCTGCTTTGTCCTTTCCTCCCTGGCCATACTCCTGATTGATAAGGAAACCTCCGGAAAGAACAGGCCCGCGCAGTTCCTGAGCATACTGGTCACCCTGATTTCGCTGCTGTCGTTGTACGGGTATGTGTATGGGGTGAGCTACCTGATTGGGTATGCGGCCTATATACCCATGGCCCTGCACACGGCCCTTGTTTTCCTGATTCTGGCGGTGGGCCTGCTCTTTGCACGCCCAGACAAGGGAATTATGTTGCCGATATTTTGCGAGAACACCGGGGAGAAGCTCTTCGCGCGCCTGTTTGCCCTGGTGCTTCCGCTGTTGGTTGGCTGGATCAAGCTGCAGGGCGAATACTCGGGGTACTACTCCCAGGAGTTCGGCACGGCCGTGTTTGCGCTCCTGACGTACATCGTCTCGATGGTGCTGCTGGGCAGAAACGCCGTGGAGCGGTACCGCGCCAACCAGGAGCGTTACAGAGCCGACCTGATTCTCCGGGAGAACGCCCACAAACTGCAGTCTATCCTTGACAATACCACGACACCCATCTATATCAAAGACATAAACGGGCGGTTTGAGTTGGTGAACATGGAGTTCGAGCGGGTGTTTGAGGTCCGGTCCGAAGCGATAAAAGGGAAGACAGATGCCGAGGTGTTTCCGGAGAAAGTGGGCGAGCTGATTGAGGAACATGACCGGGAAGTGCTAGAGTTGGGCGAGACGAAGACCATGGAAGAGGTGTTTCTGGTGGAGCCAGAGGAGCGCACCTACATCACCGTCAAGTTTCCGCTGAAAGACACCAAGGGCCGCATCAATGCCCTGTGCAGCATCGCCACAGATATTACCGAGCGCAAGAAGGCGGAGGTGCTGCTGCGCGAGAGCGAACAGAAACTGAACGCCATCCTCTCCAGCCTGGGCGAGGCCGTGGTGGTGGCAGACGCCAGTGGCAACTTCACTTACTTCAACGATATCGCGGAGCAGATCCTGGGCCTCGGCATAACGGACACGGCCCTGCCTGACTGGTCGGCCAGGTATGGCTCCTTCAGGCCGGACGGCGTAACGCTTTACCCTTCCGAAGAGTTGCCGCTGGCACGGGGCCTCAGGGGAGAGTCTACCACAGACGTGGAGCTGTTCGTTCGCAACGACAACATCCCGGAGGGGAGGGCCATCAAAGTAACCGGCAGGCCCATACTGGATGACCAGGAAAAGGTGATCGGCAGCGTGGTGGTGTGCCGGGATGTTACGCACGAGAAACAGCTGGAGGCGCTTATCCAGGAAAGTGAGCAGCGCCTGAAAACCGTGATTGCTAACATCGGGGAGGGTGTAATTGTGGCAAACAGACAAGGCAAGTTTATCCTGTTCAACAAAAACGCAGAGGAGATTCTGGGAGTGGGTGCCGCGGAGGTTTCCATACCTGATTGGACTTCCGCATACGGCGTGTATAAGCTTGACGGAAAGACCGTGTTTCCTCCGGAAGAGCTGCCTTTGGCCAGGGCGCTTAAAGGGGAAATCACCGACAGTGTGGAGATGCTGATCAAGAACGAGCGCTACCCCAATGGGCGGTACATTAGCGTGACCGGCAGGCCCATCAAAAACGAGGAAGGGGAAATCACCGCTGGCGTTGTCGATTTCAGGGACGTGACGCAGATAAAGCTACTCGAGCAGACCATTAAAGACCTCCGCGACAAGTACTGGCAAGTGATCCACAGGCGAAAAAACTAAGGGGCAGCTTGCCGTAGCAGGTATGGCGGCTGATGGTCAGGTTGGGCTTTGCGGGGCAGTCAGCAGGAGGGCGCACCACCGGAGAGTTGCCCGAGGTGGGCTGTTTATACCCTCCGCAGGAAGTAATTCTCTGCACGTTTCTGGCGGCTGCGTGCAAAAAATGCTTTCTTTGGGAGATATAACCGGAACAGCGCCCCGACGCTTTTTTTATACCTCCTCACGCTCATACCTACTACGCACTCTTATGGAACCAGCCGCTGCGCAAACACCCCTTATTACCAACGATGCCGTGGTGCTTGGCATCCTGGTGCTGATCCTGGCCTTGGTGTTCAAGACCGCCTCCAGCAAGCGCCCGTTTTTCAGGAAGTTTTACGGCGTGGTGCCCTCGGTGCTGCTGTGCTACCTTATCCCGAGCCTGCTGAACTCGTTCGGCGTCATCTCCGGGGAGCAGTCGGGGCTATACCATGTCGCGTCGCGTTACCTGCTGCCGGCAAGCCTTGTGCTGTTCACCGTAAGCCTGGACCTGAAGGAAATCTGGAAGCTCCGGCACAAGGCGGGAGCCATGTTTATCACCGGCACCGTGGGCATCCTGATCGGCGGCCCGCTGGCCATCCTGATCGTTTCGTCGTTCGCCCCCGACATTGTGGGCGGCTCGGGGCCTTTTGCGGTATGGCGCGGCCTGACGACCATCGCCGGCAGCTGGATCGGCGGCGGGGCCAACCAACTGGCCATGTTCGAGGTGTTTCAGCCCGACCCGAACCTGTTCTCTGCCATGATCGCGGTGGATGTGATTGTGGGCAACGTATGGCTGGCGGTGCTGCTGTACGGGGCTGGAAAAGCAGAGCAGCTGGACCGCTTCTTCAAGGCCGACAGCACAGCCGTGAACGAGCTCAAGGATAAAGTAGAGAAATACCGGCTGAGCATCATGCGCATTCCCACCATGCCCGACACGATGATGGTGGTGGGCGTGGGGCTAGGTATAACCGGCATCTCGCACTTCTTCGCCGACCTGATCGCCCCGTGGATAACCTTGCACGCCCCTTATCTGGAACGGTTCAGCCTGACCTCAGGCTTTTTCTGGCTCGTGGTAATCGCCACGGGGTTCGGGGTGATGCTGTCGTTTACCAGGGCCCGTGAGCTGGAGGGAGTGGGGGCCTCGCGCATCGGGTCGGTCTTTTTATACCTGCTGGTGGCCACTATCGGCATGCAGATGGACATCACCGCTATCGTGAGCCAGCCCGGCTTGTTTTTGGTCGGCTTTATCTGGGTTTCCATCCACTTGTTGCTGCTGGTCGCTGTGGGTAAGCTGATCCGGGCTCCGTTCTTCTTTCTGGCCGTAGGCAGCGAGGCAAACATCGGCGGGGCGGCTTCCGCGCCTATCATCGCGAGCGCCTTCCATCCGGCGCTGGCTCCCGTGGGCGTGCTGCTGGCGATCTTCGGTTACGCCATCGGCACGTACGCCGCTTATATATGCGGGCTGTTGATGCAGATGGCGGCAGCTGTGTAGTAGGGAAAATCTGTTCAGGGTATGTATAGATAGCCCTCACGTGGTTTTGGGCTTCTAAATAAATATTGGGTATAAACGGGGTGGCAAAGCACATTTTGCCGCTTCTGTTTATAAACAGAAGGTAGGGGAGCTACTCTTGCTATTTATAATTTATGGAGAATTGGTAAAGTATGAAAACAATAATTTTACTTGTGTTTACTATTCTCGTTGCTTCTTGCTCACTGAAGCAGAAAGATGAGAATGGGGGTATTCAGGCAAGTGAAATAAAGGGTTATTGGGAAGGAGAACAGCGGCTCATCGTGGTATGGGATTCCATTATGCTTCATCCTATCAAAAGAACTTCAGGCTTTCATACCTATACCATTACAAATGATAAGCTGGCTATTGATAATGACAGCAGCACAGTTATCACAGCCAAGCTACTAAAGCTGAACTCAGACTCTCTCGTGTTCGAACAGGATAATGAAATTTTCCGCTATTCTAGAGCAAAGCCTGTCAGTACTGTTTTAAAATTCAGGAAGATAGATTTCAATACTGGTCCTTGTGAAGGGAACTGCCCTGTCTTTGATTTGAGAGTTGATGAAAACGGGGAGGTAACCTATAGTGGTAAAATGTACTCTGAAAAGTCAGGAATATATTATGGGCAGCTTCCTCAGCAACTAGTGGGAGAGCTAAATGAATTGCTAAGTTATATTGACTTTCAAAAAGCAAGCGAGAATCTTTTGCCACCACCAGCAGACAATCAGAAGTCTGAATTAAGAATTTGGTTCAAGAACCATCAAGTCGTGCAGGTAAAAAATGGAACAGGGGAAAGCAAGTATAATGCTCTTTTGAACGTGTTGTACAATTTAGGGGATATTGTAGAACTGAAAAGCAAAACCCCATAACAAGGTGCTTTCCTTATGCTTTGTTGTGCGCCGTCCATCGCCCGCACGAGTAACGTTAATGGAAAAACAGGTACGCGATGGCGATGGCGGCAATTATACCGGCAAAGTCGGCTAGCAGGCCGCAGATGAGCGCATACCTCGTTCGCCGCACCCCAACGGAGCCGAAGTATACCGCCAGCACATAAAACGTGGTTTCGGTGGAGCCCTGTATGGCTGAGGCCAGACGCCCCACAAAAGAGTCCACGCCGTAAGTGTTCATGGCTTCCACCATCATACCCCGCGCACCGCTGCCGCTCAGGGGTTTCATAAAGGCTACCGGCAGGGCAGGCACAAAGTCGGTGTTTAGTCCGGACAGGCTGGCCAGATACCCCAAACCCCCCACCAGCATATCCAATGCCCCCGACACCCGGAACACGCCAATAGCAACCAGAATCGCCACCAGGTAGGGAATGATGGTAATGGCCACCGAGAAACCCTCCTTGGCCCCTTCTATAAACGCCTCATACACATTCACCTTCCGGATCAGGGCCAGCGTGATAAATGAGATGATGATGGAGAACAGGATCACGTTGCTGGCAACCATCGAGATGGTGCTGATCTGCTCCTGCGGGATGGTGCTGAAGTAATAGATCAGGCCCACGATCAGCAGCAGCAGCGTGCCCAGGTACGCCATAATGACCGGGTTGAGTAGGTTGATGCGCTGGTATAGCGCCACGGCGATTAGCCCGACCATGGTGGAGAAAAACGTGGCGAGGAGGATAGGTATAAAAATGTCGGAAGGGTCGGCGGCACCTAGCTGCGCCCGGAACACCATGATGCTGATCGGGATAAGCGTGAGGCCGGAGGTGTTGAGCACCAGGAACATGATCTGGGCGTTGGAGGCCGTGTCCTTGTCCGGGTTCAGCTCCTGCATCTCCTTCATGGCCTTCAGGCCGAGGGGCGTGGCGGCGTTGTCCAGGCCCAGCATGTTGGCCGAGAAGTTCATCAGGATAGAACCGAACACCGGGTGGTTCCTGGGGATCTCGGGGAAGAGGCGGTTAAAGAACGGCCCCACCAGCCGGGCGAAAAGCGCGATCACGCCGCCGCGCTCGCCCACTTTCATCAGGCCGAGCCAGAGCGTCATCACGCCGGTCAGGCCCAGCGAGATCTCAAAGCCAAGCTTGGCGTTGTCGAAGGTGCTGGCCACCAGCTTCTGGAAAATCTCGATGTCCCCGAAAAAGACGAGTTGGAACAGGGCAATGCAGAAGGCGATCAGGAAGAAGCCCGCCCACAGGTAATTCAAAACCATGCAAAGGAGGTTAAGGTCGTGTCGTATAAACCGGAAAGATACAAAGCCCCCCGGCATAAAAAAACCGTGGGTGGCCATTTCGGATCCGGCGGCCAAAACGGGCCTATACCGGGCGTCGGCGCAGGGCTGGTTTTTGCGGTTTGAAGAATTAAGCTTAATTTAAGTGTCCCAAAAAATACTTCAGTTGTGCAAAAAAGCGGAAAGAGCGGAAAGACAAAGGTGGCGGTACTGAAATCCCTGGCAGTGATGTTTCTCCTGAGCCTGTCCTTTTTATTCTCGTGCGGCGTGGCAGAAGAAGAGAAGGAAATCGTGATCGGCTTTTCGCAGCCCACCGAGGGCGATGCCTGGCGCAGGGCCATGCACAAGGACCTGATGCGGGAGGCGTCGTTCCATCCGGAGATAAAACTGGAGATCAAGGATGCCCACAACAGCAGCGCCACCCAGATCAGGCACATCGAGGAGTTCATCGCACAGGGCGTAGACCTGCTGGTGGTCTCCCCGAACGAGGCCGAGCCGATCACGCCCGTCGTGGAGAGAGCCTTTGAGGCGGGGATTCCGGTGATCGTGGTGGACCGCAAAACCAGCTCGTCGAGTTATACCGCTTACGTGGGGGCCAACAACTACCAGATAGGCAAGCTGGCCGGCGACTACGTGGCCAAGATGATGAACGGGCAGGCCAAAATCATTGAAGTATGGGGGCTTCGGGGCTCTACACCGGCCATAGAGCGCCACAGAGGCTTTCTGGAGGCTATTTCCGCGTACGAGGGCATGCAGCTGGTGGCCGAGGTAAACGGGGAGTGGGAAAAAGACACCGCCAAGGCACGCTTTCCGGCGGTATACCGGCAGCACCCGGAGGCAGACCTGGTGCTGGCCCACAACGACGTGATGGCCCTGGGCGCTTACCAGAGTATCAGACCTTTGCTGAAGGAGAAGGACCTCAAGTTTATTGGGTTTGACGGGCTGGGAGGGCCGAACGGCGGCCTGCAGTTTGTGGAAGACGGGATACTGGACGCCACCTTTTTATACCCCACCGGCGGGGAGGAAGTGATACAGCTGGCCTACAACATCCTGCACAACCGCCCTTACGAAAAGGAAAACCTCCTGAACACAACCGTGATCGACAGCCGCAACGTGCACATCATGAAGCAGCAGTCCAACAAAATCCTGACGCAGGAACAAAGCATCGCGCGGCAGCAACACAGGATAAACGAGCAGATCAGGCTCTACAACAGCCAGCGCACGCTGCTGTATATCATGCTGTCGGGCCTCGTGATCATCATCGTGCTGGGGGCCCTGACCCTGCAGGCGCTGCGGGCCAAGCAGCTGGCGAACAGGGCCCTGACAGCGAAGCACGAGGAGGTGGTGCACCAGCGTAACGAGATTGAGCTGATGGCCCGGAAAGCCGACAAGGCCAACGAGGCCAAGCTGAAGTTCTTCACCAACATCTCCCACGAGTTCCGGACTCCGCTCACGCTCATTCTGGGGCCTGTGGAGGATGCCTTGCAAAGCAATATCCCCCCGGACGTGCGAAAAGACGTGCTGCTGGTAAAGCAGAATGCGGTGCGGCTGCTGCGCCTGGTAAACCAGCTGATGGACTTCAGGAAAGTGGAGAACAAGAAAATGAAGCTGCAGGCATCGGAGCAGGACATCGTGGGCTTTGTGCAGGAGATTGCCGCCTCCTTCGACAGGCTGGCGAAAAAGCGCAACATCCGCCTCCGGGTGCAGACAGACCTGAAAGAGCAAAAAGTGTACTTCGATGCCGACAAGCTGGACAAGGTGCTGTTCAACCTCCTCTCCAATGCCTTTAAGTTCACGAAAGAGGGCGGCTCCATTACCATAGGCATCGTCCTGACCGACGATTACGAGGGCGTGCAGCTAACAGTGGAGGACAGCGGAAAGGGAATGTCGGAGGCCCAGGCCGCACACGCGTTCGACCGCTTCTACTCCGGCGATGCCTCCAGCAGTCAGGGCACGGGCCTTGGCCTGGCGCTCTCCAAAGAGTTTATCAAGCTGCACAAAGGGAAAATCTCGGTGATGAGCGAAGCCGGAAAAGGAACCAGGTTTAGCATCCTGCTGCCCTTAGGCAACGCGCACCTCAGCCACGATGAGGTAGTGGCAGCCGTCAGCGACAAGGGCCGGCTTTTGGCCCCCGGCGTCCTGAGCACAGACCAGGAGGGAGCAGAAAGCGATGCCTATGTGGCGGAGGAGGGGAGCGAAAAACTGAAAGAGCATACCCTCCTGCTGATCGAGGACAACAAAGAGCTGCGCGAGTTTCTGAAGAAGCGGCTGGAACGCGATTTTAATGTAGTAGAGGCCCCACATGGCGCGTTCGGCCTGGCGCAGGCGTTTGAAACCGTGCCCGATCTGGTGATCAGCGACGTGATGCTGCCGGGGCAAAACGGCCTGGAGATCACTGCCGTGTTGAAGAACGACCTCCGCACCTCGCACATACCTGTTATTCTGCTCACTGCCCAGGATGCGATGGAGTATAAGATTGAGGGCATCCAGTCGGGGGCAGACCTGTATGTGACCAAGCCCTTCAGTTACCGCTACCTCCTCGAACGTATAAAAGGCCTGATCAAGAACCGGGAACTGCTGAAAGAGCACTACAGCAGCGAAATTGCCGTGGACACCAAAGCCGCCTCCCCGCCCAAGCAGCTCGACAAGAAGTTCCTCAACGAAGTGATGGCCGTGGTGGAGAAGAACCTGTCCAGCCCCGACCTGAACGCCAACAGCATTGCAGAGAGTTTGGGCATGTCGCGGGTGCAGGTATACCGCAAGATGAAAGCCCTGCTGGGTTATTCTGTGAATGACTACGTGGTGAAGGCCCGCCTGAAGAAAGCCCGCCACCTGTTGCTGCACAGCGACAAAAACATCTCGGAGGTTGCCTATGAGGTGGGCTTCTCGTCCCCGGCCTATTTCTCGACGGCCTTCAAAAACCATTTCGACATGAGCCCCTCTGACTTCAAAGCCGACAAAGCCCAGGAAGACAAAAGAGCATAGCCATACCATCCCGCCTTCCGGTTTACTTTTTTTCTTGCGCAGCCATGGGTGCGCAAACCAAGCCTTCATTTTCCAAAACCGACTCTTTTACTATTCTCCGGCATCCAGCCGCCATACCCATACCGTGCCGGATGCGGGTATGGGTATGCCCTGTTCACCAGCGACGATGAGTATAAACCACTGCAAGCCATACCGGGGAGGTATAGCTATAATACCATTATCGAATGATTCTTACGCATGCTTTGTTTTAGGGGCATGGCAAGTTTACATTATCCATCGCTTATACAAGAAGAGGCCTCAGCACTTCTGCTGCTAGAGAAAGAGCAAAGGCAGGCACGCATCCGGGACCGGGTTCGTTTCATCCGCCTGCTCAAGGAGGGCACGGCGCGGACCCAGCAGCAGGCCGGGGAGTTGGTG
>NZ_JAKVIR010000014.1 GCF_022601975.1 Pontibacter sp. E15-1 | reverse complement strand
TTTACGGCATCCAGAAAGTGGCTGCTTAATCCAATCAAATTCAAAGAAAAGCTGTCCTAAGCTTGGGGTCCATTATAAAGAAAACTCAACTGTTTTCAGGGTCTTGTTACTTAACGCGCGATAATGTGAAGTTTTGTGAACTTCTTATTTGTTATGCTTCATCCTGCACGTGTGGTATATTGAAAGATAATATGTAGTTTTCTATAGTTGCCAGTAACTAATTAATTAGAGTCCATAACGTGCGCGTGTGATAGCATTAAAATCTTTGGCAGCTCCTTTTAAGGCGTTGCAGGCATCAAAACTTATTATATTCTTAACATATTCCAGCATCTTGCCTGCTTAGTGCTGAACCTTTGATAAAAAGCATAAAAAAACAGGCTCGCTTTGAGCCTGTTACCTGCCTACCTGCATTACCTGTAGTACCGCCTAACCCGTTCCATTTTACTGTTAAGCTCTTTTAGTAGCTCAGGCTCTTGTGCAAAAGGGCTATTGCTGCTCAGCAACTTCTTTAAATCTCTTTTAAGGTTGGAGTAATAGGCAGGGTGTTTGAATACCTTTTGCTCCTTCATTACCTCAATATGGTGCAGTACATTATCTAATCCTTTTTCCTGCACTGCCAATATCAGGAGTTGATCTAAATAGTCTTTGGGGGTATTGATCTTGCTTATATCCATGTTGAATAACCCTATTTTTTCTATTGCTTCATACTCTTTATACCAGCGGTCATACATACTCATATAAAACCGCTCATCTGTTAGTGTGTCTGGTGTTATGACTGCCCTGTTAAACTGCTCAGGCAGGCGCTCTGTATGGCATACCTCAAACCTCAGCACGTTTTTACCTGCATAAACATCGGGTATCAGGGTTCTGCTCTTTTTGCACTCGGCTATTTTGTTGTAGGCCTTTACTTTTCTTTTGCCAGTATGGTAAGTAATGCTTTTAGGCTGTACTAGGCGATTATAGCCTGCACTTTCTCCTAAGTTAATATAATATCGCTCAGGCTTATAATCTGTAAAAATATTATGCCCTATATCTATTACCCTAATTTCAGCTTTATGTATAGGCAGGTGCAGGATATCTGCCATTTTCTCAAACGCCCTGCTACTATCTGGGAGGGTAAGGGTGTGCAGGTTAGTACCCAAAAAGAACTTTGCCAAGCTACCTATAATGCTTATTTGCCGCTCTGATACACTTACCCTTAGATTATCCCTATGCCCTGTAATATAAGTTTGCCCTGTGTCCTTATGGTAGGTTTCTGATAGGTTAGTTAGGTAAGGTAGGCAGTTCCATGTAGAACCGCCTACCTGTTCCCGTGTCAGCACTTCCTTTGTAGTACAGTACATCTTTTGATATAATCCATCAAATGAAACACCTTACTATAAGGCAATGCCATAAATAAAGAGCGGCTTAGCCTGCGCTCTTAGCTGTTCAAGCTCGCTATCTAGTTCACCATCCAGTAGGCGTTGGTAGTAGCCGGATACTGAGTTCCTGCCATCAATAATTACCAATACCTCCACTAAAGTAAGATCCTGATTAGTAATAAACAGATAGCAATCACTCCTGAAAGGAAATAACGGGTTTTCCAGGCCATTGCTTAGGAGCCGCTTAGCATTGGGGTAACCATAGCCATACTCAGGATAATCTACATCCTCAAAGTAAATGCTGGATAGGTTATACTTACCGTTGGACAGTGCCCAAGCTGCTAAGTGTTTCCTGTTGGCTTTAACAAACTCCCTTGCAGGAATTTTGAACAGGTACATTTGCCCTTTGGGGCTAAGAAAAGCTTTTAGCCCTGTATAGCCTGTAGCGTTAGTGTAGGCGGTGCAATCCAGCCTTACCTTACTTCTAATGTTATGCTTTGCTTTAATCTCATCAGGCAGGTTCTCAAATCTGTAGTATGCCGCTATCATTATTTGCCCCTCCCCATGTTTTTAAGTGCTACATAGGTTGCTGCCTGCTCTTCTAGCTCAGCATGGTTTACAGGCTTTACAGGGTTTCTTTGCAGCCATTGGTCTACTTCTGTCTTGTTAAAGTAGATGTGCTTACCCTGGGGTTTATAATGGGGCACTTGTGCGGCACAAGTCATTTTATACAGATAGCTCTTAGATAGTCCTGTATAGGCTGCTGCCTCATCAAAGTTAAATACTGTCTTTTGGCTAAGGAGTAATGTTTTTATACTCTGAAGCTCTTGCTCTAAATGTTGTAATTCCATTTCTACTTTTTTTGATGTTGAAAAGTGTTGAAATGGAAAGGCCTTTCCTTTGTCTGTTATAACAAGAGCAAAGATTGCAAAGGCAGGAAACAAAGTAGTTCCTTTAGTTCCAGTGGAACTAAATAGGAACTAAATAGGAACTAAAAGAATATCCTATGCTGTGGTACTAGGCTGGCAAGGTGGTATATGCTTAAAATAATCTCTGTAGTCATTAGCCTTATTCCTTTCTTGCGGTTGATATACCTTAGAACTTAGCTGCACATCAAATTGATTTTTAAATGATACAGCTATTATAGGGGCACTGAGGCTTTTAATTAAATAACCTTTAGCCTGTAATTCACAATACAAAGCGACTAAATAGCGGCCTCTAGGTTCAGTTATCCATTGACCTGTACTAGATAGATTTTCTTCTACAAGCTTAAGAATCTTTTCTGCTTGCTTAGGATGTTTAAACAGGCTTTGGAATGTGCGAGGGGGAGCATGACTAGTTGTTCTCTGTGCAGGCACCACTGTGTTACTTCCTGTCCTCTTACCAAAAAAGTCGATTCCATTTTGAAATTTTTCCATATCATTTTCAAACAAACTGTCACAATAATCTATAGCTAATATATCTAAATCAACATAGGAGTACTCTTGAGTTCTTTCTTGGCTAATACTACTTAACCAAGTAAGCCAATCAAGATGCTTGAACTTAACTATAATTTCAAATGTGGTATCACCATCTGTCAGGTGTACCTCACCTTCCCGATTAAGTATATTGTGAATTTGATTAGAAGTTAGTAGCGTTCTGCCATCTGTACCTAATAACGCATCATAATATTTTTCTGGAAGCCTCTCTTTAAATAACAAAATGTCTTTTCTTAGCTTCACTAATTCCTCTTCTACTAATTCTTTTTTTAGAAAGGAGTGCGTGTAGCTTTCTAAAAATTCACCCAGTACTCTATACTCCAGCTCACCTCTCAGCATTAGAAGGTATGCTAAACATTGTGAGGCATATATTTTCCCTCCATCTATACTACTTAATTCTCTATTTTCAATTAAAGGGCTTACATCCTCAGGTGGTATTTTCCCTTCTAACCAATCAACATAGGAATAAGTGTAGACACCTGTATGCCATTCCCCATCTCCATCGGAATATCGATAAGACAAATCCTCTTTATCCATAGCTAGAAATTAAGATCTGGTAATGCGTTTACAGCCTGTGCTTTGCGCTCATCTGCAATGCTAAGGTACTTTTGGGTGTGCTGTATAGAAGTGTGCCCTAAGAGCTGGGAAAGGGTCTTAATATCATAGCCCAATACAAGTATGTTGGTGGCAAAGGAGTGGCGGGCACTGTGCCAGGTAATGCGTTTGTCTATACCGGCCCTTGCTACCCAATTTTTGATCGTCTTAACTGAGCCCTCAAAGGTTGGCAAGGTAAATACAAGGGTATCCGGTTTACCCCGTTCTCCAATTAATTTAAGGGCGTTCTGGTTAAGTTTAAGCCTCAGCACCTCCTTAGTCTTGTTCTGCACTACAAATAGCTCACAATCGCTTATACCCTGCCATTTCAGGGCCTTAATATCCCCAAACCTTAAACCAGTGTTGCAGGCGAACAGAAAGGCGCGTTTTATTACCTCATTGCCACATTGTGCGGCGGCTAACCTGCCTATCTCATCTAAGTTCAGTACCCCCTTATTCATACCCCCGCTCTTAAACTTTACTTTCTCAGGCAGCGGGTACTTAGGGAACAGATTTTCCCTTATGCCATGCTTCACCACTTTCTTAAAGCGGGTAAAATAGGTTTGTGGCCCCTCTCCTGTCTGTTTGGTTTCCAGGTAATCCTTAAAGGCTAATACTAGGTTTGGGGTAAGGTCTTTGCAAGGCAGGCGTTCTGTACCATGCTTATCTTTCAGAAAGGCTTTAAACTTGTTCAGGCAGGCACTTAGTACCCTATGATCTGCTTTAGTATAGTGGCTTACAAAGCCCTCATAGTACTTTACAAAATCTACTGTGCCCTGATTCTTTGAGGCAAGGTTTAAAGCTCCTGTTAGCAGTTCCTCTGTTCTTTTGGCTTTGATGCGCTGTGCAAGCTCTAAAACGGTGCTGTTAGATTGCTTTTCCTGCTTATCCTTGGGTTTGGCTATCAGGTACAGTTTCAGGAACTCAAATTCCCTTACCCCCTCATAGTAGAAATCCAGGTACAGGCTCAGATTGCCATTTTTAAGCTCTTTCTGCCTAAGCTTCACAGGCTCTTTTGCAGTTTGTTTTTTCCCTTGCATAGCTCTTGTATTCCTTTGTTATCCAATATAATAAATTATATCAAATGGAGTTACAAGCGAGTTACAAACCAGTTACAAAAAACATCAAAACAAGGGAAAAAGCGGGGTATATCAGGAAAGGGCTATAAAAGCAAAAAGCCGCTTAAAACAGTGTTTAAGCGGCTTTTTCAGTATATCTGCTTTAGCAAATATAGCAAGTTGAGTACCAGGAGCGGGAATCGAACCCGCACGAGCTTGCGCTCACAAGATTTTAAGTCTTGCGTGTCTACCAGTTCCACCATCCCGGCAACCTTCAGGCTATTCCTGAAGAGATGGGCTTAAAAGACAAAGACGTTGTTTAGCACAACGTCTTTGTCTTTTTCTTTAAGCGAGCGGGAGACGGGATTCGAACCCGCGGCCTCGACCTTGGCAAGGTCGCGCTCTACCAACTGAGCTACTCCCGCTTTTTGTTTTACCAAACCGCCGTAGTGATTTAGTGATGCAAAGATATAGACAATATCTTACTTGTCAATAGCCAGCCTAAAAAAAATCTCCCAAATATGCCTTTGCCACTGATTTTCAGGGAGAAAATTCCCCAGGAAACCTATCTGATGCTTCGTCAGACTGTAAGTACGGCTTTAGTTCGCGGAAATGTGAGCTACGCCTCATGAGCACGCAACTACTTTTCCGGCCATATCGCTACTGCGCTGCCTTTTGTATCAGGAGGACTCGCGCAAAACGGCAATGCACGTGCCTTCACTCCTGCTGGTCTCCCTGAAACGACGAATAGGAAAGGCTTTGGGGAGGCAAACAGCAGGTATAAACCTGAGAACGGCTTTAGCGAGACGCCGTTTTTTCCTGAAGGTGCAGCTTCAGCTCGTTTAGCTTGAGCAGGGCCTCCACGGGGGTGATGGTGTTGATGTCGATGGCTTCCATGAGTTCCTTCACACGCGCCAGTTGCGGGTCGTTGAGCTCGAACATGCTGAGCTGGTAGTTGTTCTTCGGGGCGGTTTTCATGCGTTGCTGCGGGGCATGCTCCGACACTTTCTCCTTTTCGAGGTGGTGCATAATCTCATCGGCGCGCAGCACCACGTTGTTCGGCATACCCGCCATCTGGGCCACATGTATCCCGAAGCTGTGCTCGCTCCCGCCTTCCACCAGCTTGCGCATAAACAGGATTTTGCCGCCCGCCTCCTTCACCGACACATTAAAGTTCTTCACGCGCGGCAGATCCTCGGCCAACTGGTTCAGCTCGTGGTAGTGAGTGGCAAAAAGCGTTTTGGCGCGACACTTGGGGTGGTTGTGCAGGTGCTCCACAATCGCCCAGGCAATGGATATACCGTCGTAGGTGCTCGTACCCCGCCCGATCTCATCCATCAGCACAAGGCTGCGGTCCGAGAGGTTGTTCAGGATGCTGGCCGTCTCGGTCATCTCCACCATAAACGTCGACTCGCCTTTCGACAGGTTATCAGAGGCCCCTACGCGGGTAAATATCTTATCGATGATGCCGAGTGTGGCCGCCTCTGCCGGCACAAAGCTCCCGATCTGCGCCATCAGCACGATCAGGGCCGTCTGGCGCAGCAGGGCACTTTTACCGGCCATGTTTGGCCCTGTGATGATGATGATCTGCTGCTCGTCGCTGTCCAGGAAAATGTCGTTCGGCACATATTGCTCGCCCAAAGGCAGCTGCTTCTCGATCACCGGGTGGCGGCCTTTCCGGATGTCCAGCACGTGCTCGTCCGTTACCTCCGGCTTGGTATAGCTGTTGGCGAAGGCGATGTTGGCAAAAGAGCTCAGGCAGTCGATCACCCCGATCACTTTGGCGTTCTGCTGCACCTGGGCCACGTAATCCAGGGCGTGTATCACCAGCTCGTTGTAGAGGCCAAACTCTATCGTGAAGATGCGCTCCTCTGCGTTCAGGATTTTCTCCTCGTAGGTCTTCAGCTCTTCCGTGATGTAGCGCTCGGCGTTCACCAGTGTCTGCTTGCGTATCCAGGTGGCGGGCACTTTATCTTTGTGCGCGTTGCTCACCTCCAGGTAATACCCAAACACCTTATTGTAGGCGATTTTGAGCGAGCTGATGCCCGTGTTCTTCACTTCGCGCTGCTGCAACTGCGCCAGGTAGTCTTTGCCGGAGAAGGCGATGGCACGCAACTCATCCAGCTCCGCGTTTATACCCTCGTTGATCATGTTGCCCTGATTCGTGAGCATGGGCGGCTCAGGCTTCAGCACGTTTTTAATCTCCTCGCGCAGCCCGTCGCAGGGCGTCAGCTGGGCCGCCAGGCGCTGAAGGGCCGGAATGTTGCTCAGGGCCAGTGAGTTTTGAATGGGCACGATGGCATCCAGGGCCTTGGAGAGCTGCACCAGCTCGCGCGGGTTTACGCGACGCACCGCCACTTTCGAGATCAGACGCTCCAGGTCGTTAATCTGCTTCAGGTGCTGCGTCAGCTCGGCAAGCAGCTCGGTGTGCCTGGTCAGGGCTTCTACCGTGTCGAGGCGGCGGCGGATCTGGGTCAGGTCCTTCAGCGGCAGCACAACCCACTTCTTCAGCAGGCGGGCACCCATCGGCGTCACGGTCTGGTCGAGCACCTGGATCAGCGGCACGCCCTCGGGGTGCTGCGGAAACAGCAGTTCGAGGTTGCGCACCGTGAAGCGGTCGAGCCATACATACTTGTCCTCTTCCAGGCGGGAGATGGTGGCGATGTGGCTGATCTCGTGGTGCTGCGTCTCGGACAGGTAATGCAGGATCGCGCCCGCCGAAATGATGCCCTCCGTCATCCCCTCGATGCCAAAGCCTTTGAGGGAGGCCGTGCCAAACTGCCGCGTCAGCGACTCGTAGGCAAAGTCGTAGTTGAACACCCACTCCTCCAGCGCATAGTATCGGAAGTCGGGGCCGTAGCGGTCTACAAACGTCTCTTTCTCGCGCTTACAAAACAGCACCTCCGACGGGGCCAGGCTCTGCAACAGCTTGCCTATATAGTTCCGGTCGCCCTGCGCCGTGATAAACTCCCCGGTGGAGACATCCAGAAAAGAAATGCCAGTTTCGGTTTTGCCGAAGTGCACGGCGGCGAGATAATTGTTGCTGCGCCGCTCCAGCACCTGGTCGTTAAACGACACGCCGGGCGTTACCAGCTCGGTTACGCCGCGCTTCACGATGCCCTTCACCGTTTTCGGGTCCTCTAATTGGTCGCAGATGGCCACGCGCTCCCCGGCGCGCACCAGCTTGGGTAAATAGGTATCGAGGGAGTGGTGCGGAAAACCGGCCAGCGCCGTTTCGGAGGCCGAGCCGTTGCCGCGCTTGGTCAGCACAATGTCCAGTATCTTGCTGGCCCTGATGGCGTCTTCGCCGAAGGTCTCGTAAAAATCCCCTACCCTGAACAGCAGCAGTGCCCCCGGGTGCTTCGCCTTGATGGCGTTATACTGCTTCATCAGCGGGGTTACTGTGCCTTTGCCTTCTCCTTTCATACCTTTTTTATGGTTACATGGCTGTATGGATAGCTGGTTGATTATGTACAAATCTTTTATCCATACAGCCGATTTTATACTTTATACTTTGCCGGATGCCGAGGCATCACGCGTTATACTTTCTGAGGCTTGCAGCTTTGCTCTCATGCTTGTTCTTTCGGACTTCCAAGTCCGAAAGCCATCTGTCGGGGACTTCCTAGTCCCCGTGTTACTATAAACGCGGATTAGGAAATCCGCTTCAGGGTTAGTTTCGGATTAAGAAATCCGAAACAGCTATGTAAAATCCGAATTAGCCGCCCCCATTTAACCATCCAACAATGTAACAAGCAATAATCAGTTTGCCTTTTGCCCAAAACCACCGGAACTTTGCCGCAGCGCTGGAAACAAAAGGTCTTGTATCTTATGTCTAAAGTCTAGCGTCTAAAAAATATGCGTAAACTCTCGATGGACGAACTCAACCGGGACTCGGTTGAAGACTTCAAAAATAAGAAAAAAATACCGTTAGTCTTGGTGCTCGACAATGTGCGCAGCCTCAACAACGTGGGCTCGGTGTTCCGGACGGCCGATGCCTTTATGGTGGAGAAGGTATACCTCTGCGGCATCACGGGCCAGCCCCCGCACCGCGACATCGAGAAAACGGCCCTCGGCGCCACGGAGTCGGTGGAGTGGGTATATATGCCTGACACACTGGAACTGGTAAAGGCATTGCAGACAGACGGGTATAAGATCGGGGCGGTGGAGCAGGCAGAGCGCAGCACCATGCTGCATGACTTTATGCCGGAAGCAGGGCAGAAATACGCTTTCGTGCTGGGCAACGAGGTGATGGGTGTGGAACAGGAAGTCGTTTCGCTATCAGACCTTATCCTGGAAATCCCGCAGTTTGGCACCAAGCACTCCCTCAACATCTCGGTGGCAACCGGCGTGGTGGTATGGGATTTCCTGAGCAAGACTATGGCGCAGAAGGTATAGCTGCGCAAAAGTATAGAGAGACAGGTTAGAGAAAAGTCCTCCTTGGGGGTAGGGGCCCTCGACGAAGAAGGGGGCAGGGGGATGAAAGGCCGGAAGAAAAACCCAAACCACTTTAGAAACTTACCATAACTGTATGATAGATTACATACAGGTTAATTTATATGTAGGTGTAATCATCCCCCTACCCCCTTCAAAGGGTAGGGCCAATATTAGGAGCCATACCACTGCGCCATGATCTGGCTGGCGGGCTTGTCTTGTGGCGTGAAGTCGAGGTGGTCGCGGCGGTTGGGGCGCAGGCGGGGGTACCACTTCCAGATAAAGGTGCCGCCAAACCAAGGCTGCTGCCAGAACTGCTGGTAAAGCGCCTCGTAGGCGTTGGCCTGCGTTTGCTCTGACAGGGGAACGTCCTCTGCTTTTCTATCAGGCCAGAGCCAGGGCTCGATGGCGGCATCGGGCGTGTTTTTATACCCGATTTCGGTGAACACTATGGGCTTGTTATACCGCTTCTGTATGCCTTCGATGCTTTTCATGTGCTCTTTCCAGCCTCGCCGGAGGACTTCCACGCTCGGGTTTTGCCGCTGCGTCAGGGGGAAGTAGGCTTGTATGCCGATGAAGTCGAGCGCATCCCAGAACCTGATTTCCTCAAACTCCTTGTTCCAGTTGGCAGCATACGTCAGCTGGCCTGTGTATACCTTCCTGATCTCCTGGATGAGTTTGCGCCAATCCTGCTCGCGCTCCACGGCGGGCAGGTATAACTCCGTGCCGATGCACAGCGCCTCGAGTTGCTGCGCTTCAGCCAGCCGGGCATAGTGCAGGATAAACGTCTGGTAATTGGCAAACCACTGCTGCCACTCCTCCTCGCTCTGCATGCGTATATCGCCCAGCCACTTTCCGCCGTCCCGGTTCATCAGCCAGATGTGGGGCTTGAGCATCGTTTTGAGGCCCGCCTGTTTTGCCAGTGTGTTGGTATGGATGAGGCCGCTGTCGCGCTCGCCCCAGTAAGAGCGGTTCCCCTTGCTCAGCATCACCTCCGGCGAGTCATAGTCGCGCTGCCAGCCGAAGGGCGTTTGCGCAATCCAGTTCACGTTATACTGCTTCAGCGCCTGCAGTTGCTCCAGCGTCACGGAGTCGCCGCCCACCCAGTTCACACCCCGGAACTTCTCCGCCGCTGGCACTGAAACGGCGGAAGCTGTGCTTGTGGAGGCGGGCGTGGGGTCGGCGTTCAGGCGCATCCTCCAGAAAAGCACG
The DNA here is from genome assembly GCF_022601975.1 of Pontibacter sp. E15-1. Taxonomy (GTDB): domain Bacteria; phylum Bacteroidota; class Bacteroidia; order Cytophagales; family Hymenobacteraceae; genus Pontibacter. The sequence goes on along the minus strand of NZ_JAKVIR010000014.1, from coordinate 151,515 downwards.
ACCAGCAACGTGATGGCGGTAAAAAGCAGGAGCAGCTGTCTCATGGTAACGTCGGTTTGGTGTGGGAGAACAATGTTATACGCAAGCACCTGCCCGCCTGATCATTCCGGATAAACCCTGCCTCTTCGCGGATGTGCTTCTTTTCGGAGCAGCTTTCCTCGCGGGCCATGGGCTTCGCAGCATAAGGTACTAAATCGCCGGTGTTTTACCGCAGGAAGCATTGCCTTTTGCCGTGCGCCACAACCTGGGGCTGCCGCCGGAGGGTATAACGTATAAAAAGTAGCGCACCCTATTAAACCTTCGCCCCGTCCCGCTGTCTTACCTTACAAGAATGCTTTTCTGTTTTCGCTATACAAGCCCGCCTTGCTGTAGTGACCGAAGCAGGCTACACCAGCCACAGGCCACCCGGCAGAATCCCTGTTGCACTTTCTGAAACAAACCGAACGACTGCAAAAACTATGAAAACCTATACATACCGTTTCCTCTTCTTCCTTTTTCTTTTGCCACTCCACACCGCACTGGCGCAAAGCTCCGCAAGCGTTGCGCAGGGCCGCATCAGCGGCACGTTGGTGGAGGCGGGTGCCGGCAAGCCCGTCGGGTTTGCCAACGTCGTGCTCCTCTCCCTCCCCGACTCCAGCCTGACCACTGGGGCTACCACGGGTATAGACGGCACGTTTCTGCTGGAGCGCGTGCCAGCGGGCCGTTACGTGCTGCGGGCCTCGATGGTGGGCTATCCCAACCGCTTTGTGCCGGATATCCGCATCACGCCTGCCCAACCGCGGGTGGCGCTAGGCAATATTGCGCTTAAGGCCAGAGCCACACAGCTGAGCGAAGTGGAGGTAACGGCAGAGCGCGCGCTGGTGGAGTATGCCCTCGACAAGCGGGTGGTAAACGTGAGCCAGGACATAAACGCGCAGAGCGGCTCCGTGGCCGAGGTGATGCAGAACCTGCCCTCAGTAACAGTAGACATAGACGGGAACGTGAGCATGCGCGGCAGCGCCAACGTGACGGTGCTGGTAGACGGCAAGCGCTCGTCGCTCTCCAGCATCCCCCTGGACCAGATTCCGGCCAACCTCATCGAGAGCATCGAGCTGGTGACTAACCCCTCTTCCAAGTACAACCCCGAGGGCACCTCCGGCATCATCAACCTGGTGCTGAAGAAAGAGCGGAAGCCCGGCTTCAACGGCTCGGCGTCCGTAACCGCCGGCACCTACGACAACTACAACACCTCCCTCAACCTGAACTACCGCTACAGCAAGTGGTCGCTCAACGGGGGGTATGATTACAGGCAGCGCAGCAGGCCCGGCAGCAGCGACAGCTTTACGGAGAACTACTACCTCGACAGCCTGACCAACCGCATCGACAGCACCAGCTACCGGGTGCAGGACGGTGCGCGCAGCAGCCTGGATGTGTCGCACAGCTTCCGGCTCGGTGCCGACTACTACCTCACGCCCCGCCATACCCTCTCGGCCTCGGCCCTGTACCGCCCCGCCAAAGACGAAGACGAGAATGACATTCTATACCACTTTCTGGATGAGAACCGCCAGCTGCAGAACACCAGCCGCCGCACCTCCGCCGAAACGGAAGATGAGCAGGCGATGGACCTGACACTGGGCTACCGCCAGACCTTCGCCCAGAAGGGGCAGGAACTGACTGCGGACGCGGTGTACACCACCAATGTGGACGAGGAGGAGAGTATCTTCCGGCAGACGCAGGTAAACGCATCGCCGGAGCAACTGCCTCAGGTGCAACGGACTTTTGTGGATGATGCCAACACCCGCTTCGTGACCAAGGCCGACTATGTATACCCTTATTCTGAAGACAGCCGCCTTGAGGCCGGATTCCGCACCTCGTACGAGCAGCTGGATGAGGACTCCCGCTTTTTTGACCTGGACAACACGACAGACCAACTGGTATACAATGCCGTGCAGAGCAACCATTTTGTGTATGACGAGCAGGTATACTCGGTGTATGGGAACTACAGCAACAAGTTCGGCTCGGTGAGTGTGCAGGCCGGGGTGCGGGCAGAGCAGACGCTGACAAAGGCTGACCAGCGCACCACCGACGAGGTTTTCCGGAACGACTACTTCAGCCTCTTCCCGACCTTTTTCATCACTAATGATTTTAACAAGGACAACAAAGTGCAGTTCAGCTACAGCCGCCGGATCAACAGGCCGCGCAGCCGCTTCCTCAACCCCTTCGTAGACCAGACCGACCAGTATAACACGCGCTTCGGCAACCCGCAGCTCCGCCCGGAGTTCATCAACTCGCTGGAGCTGGGCTATCTGCGCTACTGGGGCGACATCTCCTTTAACTCCAGTCTCTTCTTCCGCCATACCACCGACGAGATCGACCGTTTCCGGACGGCAACAGTTGTGGTGGTGGACGGCGAGGAAGTACCCGGCACGCAGATGACCTTTCTCAATCTCTCCAGCAACATCTCCTATGGCCTTGAGCTCGGGCTGAACTACCCGGTGACCAAGTGGTGGCGCTTCAACGCCAACTTCTCGGGCTTCCAGACACAGCTGAGCTCGGTGCAGGGAGACACGGAACTGAGCAGCAGCCTGCTGAGCTGGAACACCAAAGTAAACTCGAACATGACGGTATGGAAAAACCTGGATTTGCAGCTCTCGGCCTTTTACCGTGCCCCGAGCGCCGACATTCAGGGCCGCCGGGAGCAGATGTTCAGCACTGACTTTGCCATGAAAAAGGACGTGCTCAACAAAAAAGGCACCGTGTCGCTGCGCGTGTCCGATGTCTTCAACACCCGCCAGTTCAACTTCCTGAACTATGGCCCTACCTTCCGGACAGATGCGGAGTATAAGCGCCAGTCGCAGGTGGTATACCTCGGCTTCACCTACCGCATCAACAGCGACAATAACCAGAACAGCCGCCGCCAGCGCAACGAGCAGGGCCCGGCCGACAGCGACGATGGGTTTGAGTAGAGATCGCCGCACCACCCGCTGGTATACCTCATGACGGACGGCTCCCGTATACCCCGGTAAACACCGCGCCATGCCCCAAACTCCCCTACACCGCCTGCCTGTAATCGACTTGCACTGTGACCTGCTGGTATACCTGACGGATGTGCCGGGCTCCGCCCCGGATAATGTGGCGGAGATCGGATGCGCCCTGCCCGCACTGGCAGCAGGCAACGTGAAGCTGCAGGTAATGGCCATTTATTCTGCCACAGAACCGGGTAGCACCGCCTACGCGGCTTTGCAGCGAGACATGTTCAAACAGTTGGCCGAGGCCGAAGATAACCGCCTAACCGCCGTGACAGACCTCGCAGGCCTGAAGCGTGCCCTGCAATGCGAGGACGGCACCGGCATGGTGGCCGCCATCGAGAACGCCGCCGGTTTCTGCGAGGAGGACGAGCCGCTGGAAGACGGCTTCAAGAAGCTGGAGCGGATTATCACCGCCTGTGGCCGCGTGCTGTACATCAGCTTCACGCACCATACCCCCAACCGCTTCGGCGGGGGCAACATGAGCGAGCTGGGCATCACGCGCGACGGCAAGATGCTGCTCGACTACCTGCACGGCCGCCGCATTGCCGTAGACCTTTCTCATACCAGCGATGCCCTGGCGTTTGACATCCTCACCCATATCGACAAAGAGCGGCTGGACATACCGGTTATCGCCAGCCACTCCAACTTCCGGCCGGTATGGGAGCACAAGCGCAACCTGCCCGACGAGCTGACGCAGGAGACCATCCGCCGCAAGGGCCTGATCGGGATGAACTTTGTGCGGGCTTTCGTGCACACCGAGGACCCGGAGGCTTTGCTCCACCACATCCGGTATGGCCTGGGCCAGGGCGCGCAGGATGCCCTTTGCTTCGGGGCCGACTACTTCTACTTTGCCGACCACCCTGACCCGGCGCGTTTCCCGTTCTACCATCCCGCACATGACCAGGCGGGCACCAGCTACCGCTACCTTTTAGAGCGCCTGCAACACGAGCTGCCACAGGGGCAGCTGGAGAAGCTGGCCTTCCGGAACGCGCACCAGTTTATAGAGCGCCTGTGGGCTGATTAAGTTTAAACACCGAACAATGGAAAAGCACCCTGGAAACTAACCCGTTTTTATCCCTTCGTGCACGGCCAATGCTTTTTTATCTTAAATTTATGCAGAAAATACGCTTCCAGCGAAAATTTATACCTGTTGATAAGTTTTTCAAGTACTCCAGCGTTATATACCTGAACATAAACCTGATTTATACCTAATTATCAGCCACTTAAAGGGATGTCTTTTGGACAGGATTTCATGCTAAGCTATACTATGTTAGCGCTTCAGCATCAGAAAAATCAGCTGTGTTGTAACCCAGACCATGCTTATGGTATAAAATAATATATAGAATGTTTGCCATACGAGACGAAACTCCGTATACGCTTTAACAGCACCTGTATCGTACTCCGAAAGCAGCAAATCTTATACTCTTAAACTCGACGGCCATGGATGCTCAGGAATATTCGCCGGACTATTTACAGATTAATGAGCTATACATCGACACGGTGGTGATAGACGACACCGAGTTTATCACGCTCTGGTGTTTTACCGTGCTCAACGATGAGTATAAGTTCGTGTACCTGGGCTGCGACTTCAGCCAGTTTAACCAGATCCTGATTGCTGCCGGCGAAAAAGGCACTGAGATTGCCCTCCATATTGCCGATATCCTCAACCAGCCATACGATGTGCCCACGCTCATCCCGATAAAAGAACAGTTTGACGAGTACCTCGAACTGACAGGGCACGACATTATCGTTTATGAGCCGATGGCTGTGGAAGATGATTTTGAGGAGTATGACGAAGAAGACGAGGACCTGCCGATTGAGCAGCTCTTTGGGGGCAAGTCAAATAAAACGCAGCAGAAATACCTGATCTACCAACTCGACAAGCTATACCCCTCCAAAGTTTTTGAGCCGGAGAAGATTGTACACGAAGAGCTTGTTGACTGTTTTGAAGATGATTCGCTGGAGCTCGCGCAACTCTACTACGATTACCTGAACGCTGTGGAAAACGGCTATGCCGACACGGAGGCCCGCCAGGTGGCCGGTCTGGATAAAGAGTTGTTTTTCCGGATGGCCTGCAAGGCTGCCGACCTTTGGAAGTAACCTGTTCTCCCCTCTAATTCCGATTTAATCTTTCAAATACGCAACAGTATACTGAAGTTCACCCTGACAAGGCCGTGGCTCAGGCTATTTGCATACCCTATCTGCATTGCTCAGCACAGTTTTGCTCGCCTGATTGTGTTGTGTTGGAGAAATCCCACTATCGAATCTATTTTGCGCTTTAGGCTTGCTCATTCAGAAAAAGCAAAAAATAATCTACCCATACTCCTCCTAATTGGGTTCCTACCGCAGGAGAGGAAATTCACTTGCTTATTGTTCGTGCTAATCAATTGGCATGATTATATTAAATCCTGCTGATTTATACTACCTGTTTATACTACCTGCCGCCAGCGTCACAAATACCAGCGCTCAAAGCTTTCCAGCCACCCAACAACCTGCTATTGCACAGGCATCGCCACAGAATCGGGTTGCGCCAGCGTGTCCAGCGCTTTGCGCATGTGTGCGCGCATGTGCATCAGCCAGTCGCGTGTTTCCTGATCGTCTGCGCGGCCAATCGCCTCCTCGTAGCGGTCCAGTTGGGTGCGGTGCGAGCTGATGATAAAGTTGCGGTAGCGCACGTCAAACTCGTTCCCTTCCAATAGCATGAACTCCTGCACAAGGCCTTTGTCGGCCCCGCCCAGGCTATCGGGCAACTGTAGGTTGCTCTCACCGGCCACAAGCTTCCTCAGGCTCACCAGGGCCTGGCTGTGGAAATCCGCCGCCTGTTGCCCCAATGCCTTAATTTTTGGAGAAGCGGCTTTTTCCGTGGCCAAACGGCCGATCTCCGCCTGCAGCATGTTACTGCTGGCGGCATAGTCCCAGAAAGCGGGGTCGCGTTGCAGGGAGCGGGTAACGGAAATGGTGTCGGCCTCATTCTCGGAAGGTGACCCACTGCAGGCCAGCATCAACAGAAACAGCACACCAAACGCAAGTGACAGGAGCTTATCAAAAAACATAGTGAAGGGCTTGGGTAGTATTTCTACTCTATACTACACACGGGGTATGTTTGGTTTGCCATTCCCGAAACTTCCACTAAAAATACAGTCATGCCCTGCAGGGCTACTATATTTTTGGCGGATTATATTCTATCAGAACGTATACACCTGCCGCACAACGGTCAGGTTGCTCTCCCGCCCCTGCTCGGCAACAACGTGCGCAGGCTTTGGCTGCGTTACCAGCGCTGGCGGCAGGCCGATGCTTTGGTCGTAGAGGTAGAGCGTGAGCGGAACGCCTGCCTTTAGCCGAAGCTCCAGCAGCACCGTTTTGCCGGTGGGCAGCCCGTGCAGGCGCGTGAAGTATACTGGCCCCTGAGCCCCAGCCAGCGGCTGCAACTGCAGCCGCTGGCCTGCAAGCGAAACGCTTTGCAGGGCATCTGGCTGGCGCGGATGCAGCACCACTTCCAGGTGGGCGGCCTGCCGTGGGGAGGCCAACCGCAGGCGAAGCAGACGGATTCCATCAGCCACTGAATCCTGCAGCACCTCGGCGGTGGGGGCGGACACGCGCATCGGGGCTGCGGCACTTTTCAGGTACTGGATAGCAGCATGTGGGTATACATCCGTCAGAGCGCCTGTGGTGGCATTCCGGAAAAACTGCCGGTTCCAGTCGTCGGTGGCCTGAAAAGCGGAGGCCCAGTAGGCGGTGCCGGTATCGGCGTTGAGGTAATAACTGACGTGGCTGTGCAAGGGCCGTTGCGGAGATGGGGTTTCGCTGGTTATGGCGTATGACACGGTAATGCCACCCGCCACCAGCAGCACCAGCGGCAACAGCGGTATCTTGCGCCAGCTAAAGCTTCGCTCCAGTATATGCAGCAAAGGCAGCAGCAGCCCAAGCAGCAGCCCAAAGAGGGCGACCGTAGCCACAGGAAGCTGCAGCTCGAATACCGTGAACACCACCTGTACAATCGGCATCACCAGGAAAACAGCGGGCAACGCGGCCAGCAGTAGCACCAGCGCAAACCGGAAGTTCACCACGGGCAGCGCATGCAGCCCCATCAGGAAAACCGCCAGCACACCTGCCAGGGCAAACAGCAGCGGGAACAGCAACAGGTATGCGGCATTGGGCACCAGCAGGTAGAGGGCAGCCATCATCAAAAACTGCAGCACGAGCATGCCCATCATCAGGGAGAACAAGCGGAGCCAGCGCAGCGCCAGCCAGCTCAGCAGCAGAAACAGCCCCAGGGCCAGCAGCAGGTATGCCACGAAGAATACGTCAGCGCTATACAGGCCGTTGAAAGGATGCGTGAAGGACAGCAGCCCCAGCACCATACTATTGATCGGGATAAAGAGCACCACCACGGCAGCCAGCAGCAGCAGCGACATAAAAAAACCGCCCACAACCTGCCACCCTGACACCGCGCCCCTTCGCAGCCCCACCCGCAGCGTGACGACCAGCAGCAGCGTGGCGATGGCTACCCACAGCAGGTTCAACTGGGCCGGGTAGCGGACCATCCAACGGCCGATGAAGTTGAAGAAGACCAGATCCGGGGCTTTGGTGGCCGCCAGGGAGGTATGGCCAAAATGCTGCGTAAGAGCCAGCAGGTTGCTGCCGTGGTGCTGCAGGCTCCGCTGGCTCAGGTTCTCAGGGGCATCGGTGGCCTTGTGGTAGTGCACGAACCCTCCGATGATAGCTGCATTCAGGCCGGTATAGCCTGTCTCTTTAAAAACAGTAAAATCGGTGTTGTTGGGCATGCGGCGGTAAATCTCATACCCCAGCGACCCGGCGTAGGGGTATGGAGCCGCCGCGATGTACTGCCTGGCCACCCAGCCGTTTTCCGGGCTCATCTCAAAGGTCATGCTCGGGCCGCTGTTTCCGCGGGCTTCCAGGTTCAGCACCACGCCCACCTGCTTCGCCCACGGATGCCCGATAAAGGCCTTCGCGCCATAGAGCCCATACTCCTCTCCGTCCGTCAGCAGCACAATCACGTCGTGGTCCAGGGGCGCTCCCTGCTTCAGGGCACGCACTGTTTCCAGTATCGCGGCCACGCCAGCGCCGTCGTCGCCGGCACCGCGAGCATTGGGCTGCGAGTCGTAATGGGCCATCAGCAGGATCGCTTTGTTGTCAGTCCCTGTTCCCTTCAGTCGGCCGAGCAGGTTGTATACATACCCCACGTAAGCCACTTTGCCTGCCTGGTTCACGGCCGCCGCCTCCTGCACCTGGGGGGCTAGCCCGAGCCCGGACATCTCCTGCAGCAGATAGGCCCGGGCCTCGGCATGCGCTGGCGTGCCCATGGCGTGGGGCGCTTTGGCCAGTTGCCGCACGTGCCGCATCGCCCGCTCCGCCGAGAACACCGCCGCCGGGGCATCGGCTGGCACAGGCGCTGGCGGCACCAGCAAATAAACACTCAGAAAGGCAGCGGCCGTTAGCACCACTAGCACAAAAGCGGCAACGGCAGGGTTTCGGTATGGCATAGGTCAGGAGGTTTGCAGATTTTAATTTATGCAGAATCTGGCAGTATGGCTACTGCATGCCCATAAAAGCAGATCGGCACCGCCTGCAAGCAGGGGTGCCGATCTGTAAAGCCGTTTCCGGCAGCGTTATACCACTTCCTTTTCTTCCTCTTCCTCGGGGTCGAGCACCTCATTCTGCCGCAAATGCACGGGCACGGATTTCTTGCGGAGGCGCAGGTTCAGCATCTCCACCACCAGCGAGAAGAACATGGCAAAGTAGATATACCCCTTCGGGATGTGCTGGTGCAGCGCTTCCACCACCAGCATAAACCCGATCAGAATCAGGAACGACAGGGCCAGCATCTTGACGGTCGGGTGATCGTTCACAAAGTCGCTCACGTACTTGGCAAAGGCCAGCATGATGCCCATGGCCAGGATGACGGCGATGATCATGATGAGCACCTCCTGCGCCAGCCCCACAGCCGTCAGGATAGAGTCGAAGGAGAACACAATGTCGATCAGCACGATCTGCACCAGGATCTTCCCCATAGTGGCCTTGCCTTCGCCGGTTGCGTGCCCTTCTTCCTCGCCCTCCAGCTTGTTGTGTATCTCGGTGGTGCTTTTAGCCAGCAGGAACAAGCCCCCGCCAAACAGGATGATGTCGCGCCAGGATACCGGGAAATCGGACTCGGTAAACGGCAGGTTGATGCTGAACAACGGCGCGCTCGCGCTCACGATCCAGGAAATAAAGAGCAGCAGGATAATGCGGAAGACCAGCGCCAGCGCTAACCCGATGGTGCGGCCCTTGCTTTGCTGGCTTTTGGGCAGGCGCCCCACCACAATCGAGATGAACACAATGTTGTCGATGCCGAGCACCACCTCCATAAAGGTCAGCGTCAGCAAGCTTATCCAGGCATCCGGATTCGCGAAAATTTCCATAGAGGCGGCTGTTAATTGTTGATTGTCAGTTGTTAATTGCTAAATGGCTGTATGTTAAATGGCTGTATAACAAGTATAACTGTGCCGATTCATATATAGACAGCGACGGAGCTTATCGGAAATAGAAGAAGTAAATTGCCAGGAAACAGATGCTTCATCCATCCTACTTGGTGAGGTTTCTCTGAAGATTTTCAGGCTCCAAATCCGGGAGGTTGTGATGCCATCTATATAAACCCTTCAACAATTTAGCCATTCAACCACTGGAACCAATTAAGATTTCATGTTGATGAACTGCAGCGGCATCCCGATGGTATCGGTGTTGCCGCGCAGCATCGCGATCACCTCCTGCAGGTCGTCGAGCTTCTTGCCCGTCACCCGGATCTGCTCGTCCATGATGGCCGCCGACACTTTCAGCTTGCTGTCCTTTATGAGCTTCATGATTTTCTTGGAGGTCTCTTTGTCGATGCCGGCCTTCACTTTGATGTCTTTCTTCACCATCGCCCCCGACTGGTACGCCTCCTTGGAGAAGTCGAGCGCGGTGCCGTCCAGCCCCTGCTTCACCATTTTGCCGAGCAGCACGTCCTCGGTGTGCTGCACCCGCATGTCGTTTTCCATCGCGATGTGCACTTCGTTCGCTTTTTTGTCGTACTCCAAACTGCCTTTGGTATCGCGGAAGTCGTAGCGGTTCATGATTTCTTTGCGGGCAGTGTTCACGGCGTTGTCCATGATCTGCGGATCTACCTTGCTGACGATGTCGAAAGATGCCATAGTTTTGTGTGTTGGTTTGTATCCGAATTTAGTTTTACACGCTATAAAGCCCACAAAGTTATGCTATTTGGTTGTTAATTGCTGTTTGTTGAGTAGTCAATGGTTTAATTGTTAAATGGCTTGCTTGTTAAATGGCCATTTTGTTGAACTCCGAAATTGCCGAAAGCAAGCGAACAGCAGTTACTTACCCAGTCGCAACTAACCCTTTATCTACTAAACAATTCAGCAGCAATCATTAATTAACAATTAGCAATCAGTAAAATGGAAGTGATAGAACCCGCCACACCGGAGGAATTTGAGAAATATTACCGCCTGCGCTACCAGACGCTGCGCGCGCCGTGGGGGCAGCCCGAGGGAAGCGAGCGCGTGGAAGACGACGACACCGCCATACATGCCATGCTGGTAGACGAGGCGGGCGAGGCTGTGGGTGTTTGCCGCCTGCACCTGAACACACCGCAGGAAGGCCAGCTGCGCTTTATGGGCATCCGGCAAGACAAGCAGGGCCTGCAGCTGGGCAACAAACTGATGCAGTACCTCGAGGCCCGCGCCAAGGCCCTGGGTGCCTCGAGCCTGATGCTGCAGGCCCGCGACAACGCCGTAAACTTTTACCGCCGGAACGGGTATGAAGTGCAAGAGCCAACCTATATGCTGTTCGGCACCATACAGCATTACCGCATGACCAAACAGCTTAGCTAAGAGCATATTGATGAAAAAGCAAACGAAACTTTGGCTGAGTGCAGGGGCCCTGCTGGCCGCCGCCGCCCTGGTCAGCAGTTGCAGCAGCAGCCACCTCCCGCTCGAAACCGTAGCCAGCGTAGACCTCGATCGGTACCAGGGCCGCTGGTATGAGATCGCCCGTTTTCCGCAGCGCTACGAAAAAGGCTGCCATTGCGTGTATGCCGAGTACACCAAACACCCGGAAGGCTATGTAGAGGTCTATAACTTCTGCCGCAAAGGTGGCCCATCGGGCAAAGAAGAGGGCGCCAAAGGCAAAGCCTTCCCGGTGGCGGGCAGCGGCAACAGCAAGCTCAAGGTGCAGTTCTTCTGGCCGTTCCGGGGCGATTACTGGATTCTGGAGCTGGACCCGGACTACCGGCACGTGCTCGTCGGCTCCCCGGACCGCGAAAGCCTCTGGATCCTCTCCCGCACCCCGCAACTGGACCAAGCCCTATATGACCGATTGGTGCAGGTGGCACGGCAAAAGGGGTTCCCGGTGGAAAAGCTGCAGGTAACGGATCAGAGTTGCTATACCGATACACAGGGCCAGTAGCACCCGGCTGCGCTGGCCTTGGGGCAGCCGCAAAACGCCAGCACACCGCAAGCGGATAACGGAAGACGCACTGCCTTAGGTGTTCCTTTTCCCCTGCACCTTTTTAACCAGTTGGCGGGTTATACTGCGGGGCATCAGGCGTGTGGCGAGCACCGTGAGCTTGTTCTGGATGCCGGGGATAACCACTACCTCACCAGCCATCATACCCTCATACCCCTCTTCTGCCACCGCTTTCGCATCGGCGATAAACTGACTGGCAAATAGGCCCGAGCCCTCTAAGTTGGCCGCCTCCTTAAACTTCGTTTCAGTGGGGCCGGGGCACAGCGCCGTCACGGTAACACCTTCGTCTTGCAGTTCTGTGGCCAGGGCCTCCGTAAAGCTCTGCACATACGCTTTGCTGGCATAGTACACGGCCATCAGGGGGCCGGGCGGGAAAGCCGCCGTTGACGACACATTCAGGATTTTACCGTGATGCCCCTTGCGCAACTGCTCCAGAAACAGCTTGCAGAGCTCTGTCAGTGCCACTATGTTCAGCTGTATCATGTCCAGCTCGCGCTGCAGATCCGTTTCCCGAAATGCGCCATAGTATCCGAAACCGGCGTTGTTCACCAGCACATCTACGGCTGTGCCGTCTGTTTTCAGTTGCGCAAACACCTTTGCCGGTGCATCGCTTTGGCTCAGATCTGCCGCAATCACTTTGGTGTATACCTTGTATTTGATGGCAAATTGAAGGGCCATGTCCTGGAGCTTTTCCTCAGAGCGGGCCACCAGCACGAGGTTGTGCCCATGCTGCGCGAAAAGCGTTGCCAGCTCGTAGCCAATGCCTGCGGAAGCCCCTGTAATAAGGGCGGTATAGGTGGTCTTGGGTTGCGTTGTCGTCATATGATTTTAGTGTTGGATGGAGTTATTGTCTTTCCCGCGCATTTCCTGCCGGCGCATCGGCATTTGGTCTATCAGCCCGAAAATCGTTGCCATGCTAACTGGCTCCGCGCTGCTGCTTTTCTGAGTTCCGTCTTTGCCGACCAGCAGCACGGCAAAGCTTTCCGGAGCCACGCGAAAGCACTCACGCAGCTGCTGCCCCTGCTGCCGCTTCTGCAGTATACCGTCTACGTATACCTTGTCTTCCCCTACCAGCTCGATGACCACCATGCCCCGCTCCCGGATACCCTGCAAGTTTTGCTGCAGCACCTCTTTCTGTTGGAGATAGGCCGGATCCTGTGCTGAAGGGGAGAAAAGCAGCAGCGGGCGCTTCTTCCATTTATACTGCTCCAGGCTTGCCGCTGAGGGCCTTATCTGCGCATCAGCCCGCAGCCCGAAAAGCAGCGCGCCTATCACAACCAGCGATGTCACGATCTTTTTCATCTTTCTGCATACGCAGATGCCTGAGGGTATGGCTGATGCCCCTTTCTCCTTGCTGGCCATCCGGGCAACAGGCAAATCACCAAACACACCCGAAAACCATGTGCCTGGCCATGTAAAGGAAAAGCAGTACTATTCGTTGGTATGGCAGCGGCTTTTGAAATACCTTGTCCATACGCTTTGGGGAAGAAATACGCGTATGTATATGCTTCCGCTTTTTTCTCTCGATGCATTTGCAGGAGTTTAAGGCAGCTTTATACCGATCACTTTTTTATACCCAATCACCATTAGGATCCCACACAAATGAAAGACGAGACCGAACAACTTCGCTACCCAATTGGCCGGTATAGCGCCGCTTTGCCCCTCACCGATGCGCAGGTGTCCGCCGCGATCCAGTCTATCGCCGAGCTCCCTGCCAGGCTGCAGGAGGCGGTGGCCCCCATGACTCCCGCACAACTGGACACGCCTTACCGCGAAGGCGGCTGGACCGTCCGGCAGGTTATCCACCACCTCCCCGACAGCCACCTGAACGGCTATATGCGCCAGAAGCTGGCCCTGACCGAGGACCTGCCCACTATCCGGCCATACGATGAAGGTGCATGGGCCAATCTCCCGGACAGCCTGCTGGGGCCACCGGAGGTATCGGTTGCCTTGCTGACAGCCCTGCACCAGCGGTGGGTGCTGTTGCTCCGGAGCCTTCAGCCACCGCAACTGGACAGAAAGTTTATCCACCCGCAGGGCGGGGAGCAACGCATCCGCGACCATATTGGCATGTATGCCTGGCACGGAGCGCACCATCTGGCGCACATCACGGCGCTACAGAAACGAAAGGGCTGGTGAGGCTCTTTGCTGCGTGGTCCTTGTCCACTGAAAATCAATAAGATACCAGTGTGCTCACCCCTTTATACCTATACCTCCGCAAACTTATTAATACAAGTGTCTTATATATTCTAAATCAGTTACAAAAGGGGTATTTTTTTATTGATAAAATATTTTTTTACTTTTTTTATTGCCAAATTTTGAAAATACAAATGCTTGTTCTACATTTGAAACATCAAACACAATGTAGGGTGTTGAAACTGGCAGACAAGCCCTCCTATCTCGGGGGTGGAGGCCTTAGAATAAAGCATCTCTTGCCTAACTACTCCGTGGAGGTTCGATTCCTTCCCCTACAGCCAAAAGGCGCTCCCGCACAGGAGCGCCTTCTTTTTTTGTGGCTTTTGCACACCAATAGTCATAAAAAAACATGCGCCCCGAACCGGAAGGTTTGCAGCGCATGTTTTGGTTAGGTGCGGCAGTGGCTACTCCGTGGCTGTGATGGCAATAGGCAGTTCCATATGTTCCCAGCGCAGCACCAGGCCACCGTCGGTCACCTCATAGGCAAGCCGCTCGTGCATCTCGTCTGATTTGTGGGGTGTGGCCATCACCCGAAGCGCGTCCTGGGCCTCATCGTACTCCGTGCCCCACTGCTTGGCGGTTTTATTGAAGATTACGGTCCACTCGCCTTCCCCCGGGATGGTATAAAAGCTATATGTGCCTGCCGGCAGCGCCTTGCCTTCCACCATCACGTCTTTGTCCAGGGTAACGGTAGTGGCCTCGTTGGCGCCGGCGCGCCACACTTTACCGTACGGCACCAGGTCGCCCCATATTGTGCGCTCGCGCACGGCAGGGCTGCTGTAGTTTACTGTCACCGTTGCGTCGCCCACTTTGCCCTTAGCCTCAGCAGGCGGGCTTGGCTTGCTCGCGTTGTCGTTCTGGGCACAGGCCCCGCTGGAAATCAAGGCGAACACCAGAAGTATGGCCAAGGAGTTAAAAATGCGTGTGTGCTTCATAAGTATATAAATTTGGTTTCACAAAAGGCGCCCCGAAACCGGAAACACCTGTCTACAAGAGACATAGTAACAGCTTTACTATACGCAGCCAATATAATTTAGCGCATTTGATACTTTACTATTTTTATACAAACGTGCATGCTCTGGTGTGCGGGATCACCTTTTCTTGGCTGAGCGCGGCCTGATGAGTTGGCCCTGCGCGGTATACAAGCCAACCAGAACGCTGTTGCCGCGCTGGTCTACTTTCAGGCCGCCAAACGCCGCGGCAGCGAATACCTCGCCCTGCCCTTCCTCAAAAAAATATGACTCCGCTCCGATCTGTATGGACCTTTCGGTTTTGCTGTACCGGATGAGTTGCTCACCGGCCTTCAGTGGGTTGGTCTCTTCCTGATACCGCACCAGACGTGCCATACCGCCCGCGCCCACACGCACCACCACATAGCCCCGGCTGGGCAGGCTGCTCAGGTTGGTGGGTTGCGAGATGGCGTAGTTCAGGCGCATGTAGTCGCCCTGCAGCAGCGACCGGGGGTCGACGGGAGCCAGTTGCAACAGCACTAGTTTGCCGTGGGCCAGTATCCGCTCCTTTTGCAGCACCGACCAGTTGAAGAACCCCAGCAGCAACAGCAGGTTGAGCAGGATCACCAGGTTTCGCTTAGTCCATACCATGTTTCAGTAGTTTTTTCAGCAACAGGGCGCCTCCTAGAAACAACGCGCCACTCAGGATGAGAATCCCCGACTTTTGAAGCAGCGTGAACTGCAGATCGTAATAAAAGAGGATAACAAAGTAGACCAACGAGAGCAGGCCAAGGACGAAGCCTGGCTTATGCCCGATGTAAAAACTTGTCAGCAGCACGAGCAATGCCCCCGGCACGGCCGGCGACAGCACAGTGGGGGCCAGCACAAGGCAGCACACGCCATACACCAGCACGCGCATTTTCGGTGGCAGGCCCGCATCCCGCACCACCATGGCCACCACCAACAGCACGGCCCCGATCAGCAGCACCCCAGACACCCAGTAGTGCGCCACCTGCACCGACAAGAGCGCCGGGTGCACCAGCACCGCCAACGCCGCGAGAAGCGCAATGACCAGCCCCATCCGCACAGGCCGGTAGGCGCGGTTAAACCAGGCTCCCTTGCTGATCAGGCGTGCCTCCTGCAGGCTCAGGTAGGTAAGCAGGGATGCTGTGACGCCAGTATAGGCATGTATGAAATCGAACGCCCGGAAATAGAGCAGCATCGCCGCCAGGCTGCCAAACAACATCAGCACGGCCAGGAAGAGAAGGACGCTGTTTGTTGCTAAAAACAGCGCCAGCACCGCCAGCAAGGCCAGAGCGCCGTATAATGCCAGCTCATTTTGCACCAGGCCGGAGAAGCCCAGGGAGAACAGCAGGTAACCGATCAGGTGAAAGGAGACGCAGGCAGTTTCGGCCATGGTGTTGTGGGCTGTGCGGGCCACCCAAACAGACCCCGCCAAAAACACAAGCCCCACCGCCAGCATTGCCGCATGAGACTCGTACAGGCCGGTGGAAAAAAGAAAGCCGAGCAAAAACAGGCTGGCCAGCAGGCCGCCCAGTATCGTCAGGAGCTTTACGGGGAGGTTTGCCAACAGCGCAGTGTGTTGCGCAGCCTCCGCCTCAATCCTGGCCTCATCATACACAAAGTCCTCTCCCTCTTCCTGCCGCAGTTGCTGCAACAGGGCACGCACATCCGGTTGCTTCTTATTTTCCATACCATTGCCGGTTAACGTGCAAAATATAACGGACCAGCAAGGTGGTGGTGCCAATAACAAAAAGGCTGGCGAGCAGCAGCATCAGATCAGGGGCGTACTCTGTTGCGCGCACCAGAAGCGCGGTTCCCACCACAATGCCACCGAAGGGTATGACCGAGAGGTAAAACAGATCACGCACACGTTGCCCCTGCCAAAGGCCCGCCCCATACCCTAAGGCTGCCAGCAGCAGGCAAAGCCCTTTGTCCTGCCCCAGGTTCGTGAATATGGCCACCACCAGACTGCTTGTGAGCGCCATAACGGCCGCCAGCCCCGCCAGGCGTTGCAACCACTTGCCGCGCATCCGGTTTCTCTTCTTCCGGGCTACCCACTCCCATACCAGCACCGCCCCGCCGTTCAAGACAAAGAGGAGGTCCAGCAGCACAGCGGCGGGCCAGTGTGTGGCTACTTGTTGGGTATACAGCACCAGCGTTGTGTTGAGAAGCGCCAGGAAAATGAGCCACAGCGGCGGGTATTGCGCCACCAGCACCCACAGCGCCACGCAGCCCGTCCAGCCCAGGAAGAAGTTGTAGGCGTTTGCCCCAGTCTGGTATACCTGCCCGAACACCGCAAACAAAACGCCGACAAGCACCGTGCTGCCGGTGAGCAGCAGGTTACGGATGTTCTCCCGGCCCTTAGCGAACAGGGCAAAACCCGTAATGCCCACTACCAGCGCCTGCAGCAGCCCGAGCTTCAGGAATTTGTGCATAGCCGCCCAGTTGTAGGCAAAGAAGAAAACCACGCCCGCCACCAGAAAGCTTGCCCCGGCGCCCAACAGGAGCAGCTGCGCAAATAGGGCCCAGCGGCGCGGACTGGCGTACAGGCCTGCGCTTCGGAACGTGGCTTCGAGGCTGCCCGGCCGCCAGTTGCTGTGCCGGGCAATGCTGTAAAGCAGCTCTCGCGTAAGGAGTGGCTTCATGTGTCGGGTTATAGGTGAGGGCAGGCGGGCCAGGGTATGGCTCGGCCTTGTATGTTAATGTACAAAGAGTGTAGTTAAATTTCATTTTTGGAAGCGAAAAATGAAATTCAAACATACGCTAAAGCAGCCAGCCCAAAGAAACACGGCGGGCGAATTAAACGCGATGCCGGGCAGCCTGAGGCATATCAATAAAGAAACAAGCGCCAGTCTGGCAAATCAGGTATCCTGAAAATACATCGGGAGTGGCAGCAGACAAGGCTACGCCTGTGGTTTACGCGGAGTTGCTACACATACCCCCGTGTTGGTTATACCTAAAATGCAGTAAACAGACCTAAACCGCAATAAGTGGCGTGAACAAATAAAGTGCATAAATTTATAACCTATCAAAATTTATGGCGTATTACATGTTATAGTCGCATAAATAAATTATTTTTTTTGAAATATTTGCAATTTAAAAAACAAGCGTCTATATTTGAATCATCAAACACAATGTAGGGTGTTGAAACTGGCAGACAAGCCCTCCGATCTCGGGGGTGGAGATTCTGGGATAAAGCAACTTTTGACCTGTCACTAGTACAAAGATATTTGCCTAACTGCTCCGTGGAGGTTCGATTCCTTCCCCTACAG
This sequence comes from Pontibacter sp. E15-1, assembly GCF_022601975.1. GTDB lineage: Bacteria > Bacteroidota > Bacteroidia > Cytophagales > Hymenobacteraceae > Pontibacter. Next base: position 133,545 of record NZ_JAKVIR010000014.1, on the reverse strand, counting down.
CCAAAAAGCCTCTCCGGTATCACTACCGGAGAGGCTTTCTTCTTTTATACCCTTCGTGTCTGCTTTCCCTGGCTACAGCCAGCAGCGGAAAAGTTAACCTCCTGCCGGGCAGCGTCAGGCAACGACTTGCTGCTGAGAGGCTTCGACACGCGCTTGCTCCAACTCGTCCTGCATTTGCCGCGCTGTTTTGGTGCTGCCATCCGGGCTCCAGCCTGGCGGGTAAAACATATACTTGAATTTGTGCTCCCACGATTTCGCGTTCCGCACATCCTTCCATATATCGCTGAACTCATGAAAGTTGAGCTTGATCGGGTTGTGCGACTGCGGCGGGTGCAGGATACCGAACTTAGGGGCTATGCTATGCTCTTTGTCCTGAAAAGTTCCGAAAATACGATCCCAGATAATAAGGATACCGCCATGGTTACGGTCCAGGTACTCTATGTTGCAGGCATGGTGCACCTGGTGCACCCACGGCGTGTTGAACACCTTGTTAAAGCCTTTGATGTCGGGCACCAGCGTGGAGTGCAGAAAGAACTGATAAATCGAGTTGAAGGACATGCACAGGGCCAGCATCACGGGGTCGAACCCCAGCGCAGGAAGCCACAGCCAGTACACCGGCTTGTAGATGAATATGGTCCAGCCGTTGCGGAAGGCCGTGCCGAGGTTAAACTTCTCCGAGGAGTGGTGCACCACGTGCGCGGCCCAGAATAACCGGACAGTATGGCAAAAACGGTGGTGCCAGTAAAAGTTGAAGTCATCGCCGAGCAGGCAGAGCGCCCATACCCACCAGGCCCAGCCCAGGCTCTCATACCCCAGAAACTGCTCCCGAACGGGCTCAAAGAGTTTGAAGACAAGGTAAAACAGCCCGATCTGGTACATCTTGGTCAGGGTGTTCATGATGGCGGCCCCTATACCCACCCAGGTACTCGCGAAAGAGTCTTTTATGTCATACAGTTCCTTGTCCTCGCGGTAACTGATGTAGGCTTCCGCCAGGATGAGGATGGCAAAGATGGGGACGAAATAGGCAAAGGGGTTGGGTAAGTTCTCGAGAAGGATTTCCATGGTGACAAAAGGCAAAGCGTAACACGGGAAGGGTCAGAAAGCCTTCCACATTCAGCCGAAGTTACGCATTTATCAGCTTTCTTCCTATTGGCGCGGTATGCGGCGGTCACTCAGTTGCCGTCCTTTTCGCGCAACAAAACATGCGTCTACCCGGGCCATACACCAAGTGCTGCACATCAATTATCAACTGTAAACTTAAGTTGCCTAGCAGCCAATGTGGCAAGGCATACGCGACGTTACGCCTCGCCTGCGTTCTCCTCATCTCATCCATACCGGCAAGGATTCGTCGATAAAGCATATCTTTGTGATGCCAAGGCGCGATGCATTTTATTGCTCCTGGCCTATAGCGCTATGTATATGTCCCAAAGCCATCCGCCAGCCCTTTCCCGCACACCCCAGATTATTGTTCCGGGCAAAAGCGAATTGAGCACGCTGCAGCACGCCTTCAACGAAAAGACCCTGCAGATAGAGAAGCTGAAGCGGGAGATCGCTGCCCGGAAAGAAAGTATAGCCGTGGCGCAGCAACGTTTCGAGAAAGAACTACAGCCGGTTATACAGCAGGTTGCGGCCCAGCGCGCGGAAACAGTAAAGCTGCTGGATGCGGCCTATGCGCTCCCTTTTTTCAAAAGACAGGAAAAAGAGAAGCTCGCCGCCCTGATCGTGGGTATAAGCCGTGAGTTGATCGCGAAGCACAACCGCCCGGATATGCTGGAGTACCACGACCGGTATGCTGAGATTCCGTTTGCGGAAGGGCTAAACTATACCGACGACTATTTTGAAACACAGCCTGACGAGCCCTTCGAAAGCACATTTGCCGCAGAAGCGGAAGTAGCGGATGCTGATCCATTTGAAGACTACCAGGCACAGCTAGACAGAGAAGCGGAGCAGCGGGAACGGGAAAAACAGAACCGCCAGAAAAACCGAAAAACCAAGGCGCAGCTGGCTAAAGAAGCCCAGGCGAAAGCCGAGCTCAACAACATCAGCAAGGCTAGCCGCCGCGTGTACACCGAGCTCGCCAAGCAGCTGCACCCCGACACAGAGCAGGACGAAACGGCGCGTGTCTGGAAAGAGGAAGCCATGAAAAAAGTAACCCTGGCCTACCACCACGACGATTTCTTTGAGTTGCTGCGGCTCCAGATGGAGTTTCTGCAGGAGCAATCGCTCCACAAGCTCCCCGAAAACCAGCTGACATACTATATCCAAATCCTGACCGACCAGATAAATGATCTGAAAGACGAGCTCAACAACTTCTCTTTTGGCCACAACGCCGGCTTTTATGAGCAGTTCTGCGGCTCGCCCAAACAGATGAACCAGAAGTTTAAGCAAGCCAAAGAAGACTTAGGGTATGAACTCCAACACCTGAAGCTAAACGTCCGCACGCTTCAGGATCCGCAGGAGGTTAGGAATATGCTGAAGGAGCTGAGGTAGTTATTACTTGCCGTAGGTTTAGCGCCAGTATAATTTGCGGCTATATATAATGCATGTTTGTAACATGAAATAGCAGTCTGGGTATACTGACCATGAGCCGAAACTACAAGATTAGAGACCAAAGCAAGCTCCACTTTATCTCCTTCGCTACCGTTTACTGGATAGATGTGTTCACTAGGCCCATTTATAAAGAAATTGTAGTTGACAGCCTGAACTATTGCATTAAGCATAAGGGACTGGAAGTGTATGCCTGGTGCATCATGTCGAACCACATTCACCTAATTATCGGCTCTGAAACCGACAACCAGTCCGGCATCATTCGCGATCTGAAAAAGTATACTTCCAAAACTATACTTAAGGCTATTGCCGATAACCCTCAGGAAAGCCGAAAAGACTGGATGCTCTGGATGTTTGAGCGGGCCGGAAAGCAAAATACAAACAACAAAACGTATCAGTTCTGGCAGCAGCACAACCAGCCCATAGAGCTAAACTCAAATTTTCTTTTAGAGCAGAAGGTGGAATACATCCATAATAATCCGATAGAAGCAGGTTTTGTACGGGATCCGCAAGATTACCCCTACAGTAGCGCCCTGGATTACACTGGCGAAAAAGGTAAGGTCAACATCATACTTTTACACTAACTATACCGCCAGTTTGAGCGCAGCGGTTACTGGTGGTGGAACATTATAGCCAGTTTATAACTGGCGAAAGTGCAGAGATGGGTATAAACGCCAGGAATGGGTATAACGCCAGTTACAAACTGGCATCAAAGTAAGCCACAAGTTGCGCTGGCGCTAAACTTGCGGCATGGGGGGGGCGGTTTGGCCGCATCATGCGCCAGTATACGATTTTCCCCTTCTGTAGGGACAGGTCGCGACCTGTCCGCGCATCAGCCTGTCAAAGCAGCAATAACATACGTTTGAAGAAGCACTTTCATCCTGCCAAACCATATATCCTGATTCTGATCGCCGGTGGACATTATAGCCAGTTTATAACTGATGCAAGTGCAGAGATGGGTATAAACTCTAGGAATGAGTATAACGCCAGTTACAAACTGGCGTCACAGTAAGCCACAAGTTGCGCTGGCGCTAAACTTGCGGCATGGGATTCTCCTACTGTTTAAACTAAATGATAGTATTTCGACATGCGTCTCCTTCTCCCGAAAAAAGATAGAATTTTGAGAAGTGGCAATAGCCTTTCTTATCGCCCTTTTAGAATTTACCAGCGGAAACTGGGCCGGATGACGTGCGATACGTTCCACCGTGCCGAAAATGGCGCTTTCAAACTTCTCTGCCGCTGCGCTGCCCCACTCCTGTGCAATATAATCAAGTGTCGCCAAGTATTCATTGGTGGCCCTTTCAGACCATATAACAGCTTTTTCCTTCTCAGGCATTTAAGCGCGCTTCTTTCTTAACGCCCGGCTTTTCAGCAATACTTCTTCGTTTGACAGGGTGCGTCCTTCCGCAAAATCTCTGTCTCCTGCCTCAATGGCGGCTATCTCCTCGTTCGAAACGCCCTGCCACTCGCTGGCATCAACCGCCTTTATCTTGCGCTCAATTTCCCGCCATGCCTCAATCGGAATCTGAACAGCCGTGATTTCACCTCTTTCGTCCGACACAAACTGCACATTCATACTTGTAAACTTTAAGGTTACCTTCCTTTCACTATAACAATATACAATCTTATTTAACGCAAGCCTACTATTTTCAGCTGCTGTGTTTCGCAACCTTCTCCCCGCGCTTCCGGTTCTGATAAAACGCTAACTTGTAGTATCTTTGTAGCGAAGAACTATAACCAACAGAACACGCTAGTTCAGGAGCGCTTTAGGCTTAGCTATTTTCATAGGTATGGCTTAAGGCTATTTTGCGTTTTTTGCCGGGATACCTGTGCCTTAAAAATCGAATACCTTGAAAGTTAAAGATTTCTTAGAGCTGTACCGCCTCGACAGCGTGGTGCAGACCATCGCCGAACGGCTGAAAGCCAATACCAAATACCGCCTGCAACTGAAGGGCCTTGCCGGGAGCCTGGATGCTGTGCTGGCTTCTGCGATTTATACCCTGAACCAGCAGCATCAGCTCTTCGTGATGCACGACCGGGAGGAGGCGGCTTATTTTTATACCGACCTCAAGAACCTGCTCGGCGACGAGAAGGAGGTCCTGCTGTTCCCGACATCGTATAAGCGCCCCTACAGTTTCGACGACACCGAGAACGCCAACATACTCATGCGCGCCGAGGTGCTCAACCGCCTCAACCAGAAAACCGGCAAAGGCGAGCTGATCGTGACCTACCCGGAGGCGCTGACCGAAAAGGTGATCAACAAAAAATCGTTGGTCGAGAACACACTGGGCGCGAAGGTGGGCGAGAAACTCGACACCAACTTCCTGAGCGAGATGCTGGCCGAGTATGGCTTTGAGCGCACCGAGTTTGTGTATGAGGCGGGCCAGTACGCGGTGCGCGGCGGCATCGTGGATGTATACTCCTACGCCAACGACCTGCCCTACCGCATCGAGCTTTTCGGGGATGAGATCGAGAGCATCCGCACTTTCGACCCCGACACGCAGCTGTCGGTGGAGACGAAGAAGGCCATCTCCATTATCCCCAACGTGCAGACCAAGCTGCTGCAGGAAACCCGCGAGGCGTTCCTGGATTACCTGCCCGACAACACCAACATCTGGTTCAAGGACATCCGCCTGACGCTGGACGTGATCGAGGAGTATTTCGATAAGGCCTCGCAGGCGTTTGAGAAGATGATGGCTGGCAGCGGCGGCACCCAGATCGTGTCGGACCCCGAGCAGCTGTTCCAGACGCAGAAGCAGTTCAAAAAGCTACTTAATGACTATAACATTGTGGAGATCGGCAAGCGCTTCCATTTCAAAAGCGCCGAGGTTATCCAGATGCAGGTAAAGCCGCAGCCCTCGTTCAACAAAGACTTTAAGCGGCTGGTAAAAGACCTGCACGAGCAGCAGGGCGACGGCTTTGCGAACATCATCGCCACCGACTCGCCGCGCCAGATCAACCGCCTCACCATGATCTTCGATGAACTGGACCACGACGTGCGTTTCCAGCATTTGCCGGTTTCGCTGCGCGAGGGCTTCATCGACCAGACCCTGAAAATAACCTGCTATACCGATCACCAGCTGTTCGACCGTTTCTACCAGCACAAGGCCAAGGAAGGACATTCCAAGACCAAGGCCATGACGCTGAAAGAGCTGCGCTCGCTGCAGCCCGGCGACTACGTGACGCACGTGGACTACGGCATCGGGCGCTTTGCGGGTCTCGAGAAAGTGGAAGTGGGCGGCCGCCTGCAGGAAGCCATCCGGTTGGTATACCGCGACGACGACCTGCTGTATGTCAGTATCCACTCGCTGCACAAAATAAGCAAGTACAGCGGCAAAGAGGGCGGCCCACCGAGCATGAGCAAACTGGGCTCGCCGGAGTGGGAGAACAAGAAGAAGAAGGTAAAGAGCAAGGTAAAGGACATCGCCTTGGAGCTGATCAGCCTGTATGCCAAGCGCAAGGCCGCACCGGGCTATGCCTATACCCGCGACGGATTTTTGCAGGCCGAGCTGGAGTCGTCGTTTATATATGAGGACACCCCCGACCAGGGCAAGGCCACCGAAGACGTGAAAGCCGACATGGAGTTGCCCCACCCGATGGACCGCCTCGTGTGCGGCGACGTGGGCTTTGGCAAGACCGAGGTAGCCATACGCGCCGCCTTCAAAGCCGCCTGCGACGGAAAGCAGGTCGCTATGCTGGTGCCCACCACCATCCTGGCCATGCAGCATTACCGCACGTTCCATCAGCGCCTCGAGCAGTTCCCGGTTACCGTGGACTATATCAACCGCTTTAAAACGACCAAAGACACCAAGGACACCCTGAAGCGCGTGGCCGAGGGCAAGGTAGACATCCTGATCGGCACGCACCGCATCGTGAGCAAGGACGTGAAGTTCAAGGACCTCGGCCTGATGATCATTGACGAGGAGCAGAAGTTCGGGGTGAAGACCAAGGACAAGCTGAAGGAGATGAAGGTGAACGTGGACACGCTCACGCTCACTGCCACCCCTATTCCGCGCACGCTGCACTTCTCGCTGATGGGCGCCCGCGACCTGAGCGTGATTGGCACGCCGCCGCCCAACCGACAGCCGGTTAAAACAGAGCTGCATGTGTTCGACGAGGCCCTGATCCGCGATGCCGTGGTATACGAGATGAAGCGCCACGGCCAGGTGTTTTTCGTGCACAACCGAGTAAAGGACATTGAGGAGGTTGCCGCCATGATCCTGCGCCTGGTGCCCGATGCGAAAGTTACTTACGCCCACGGCCAGATGGAGCCGGAGAAGCTGGAGAAGCGCATGATGAAGTTCGTGAACGGCGACTACGACGTGCTGGTATCCACCAACATCATCGAGTCGGGCCTAGACATTGAGAACGCCAATACCATCATTATCAACCGGGCGCACATGTTCGGCCTCTCCGACCTGCACCAGATGCGTGGCCGCGTGGGCCGATCCAACAAAAAAGCCTATTGCTACCTGCTCACGCCGCCTGTGGCTGGCCTCCCTTCCGATGCCCGCAAGCGCCTGAGCACGCTGGAGGAGTTCTCAGACCTGGGCGAAGGCTTCAAGATCGCGATGCGCGACCTCGACATCCGGGGGGCCGGCAACCTGCTGGGCGGCGAGCAAAGCGGCTTCATCACCGATCTGGGCTTTGAGATGTACCACCAGATTCTCGACGACGCCATCAAAGAGCTGAAAGAAACTGAGTTCAGGGAGCTGTTTCTGGGCGACAACCTGGAGCAGTTTATCGAGCCGGTGCGCGAGTGCTCGATCGAAACCGACATGGAGGTGCTGATACCGGACTGGTATGTGAGCAACATCTCCGAGCGCCTCAACCTCTACAGCAAGCTCGACAGCACCAAGGACCTGGACGACCTGGAGACGCTCCGGGCAAGCATCGTGGACCGTTTCGGGCCGCTGCCGGAGGCCGTGCAGCAACTGGTGGAAATCGTAAAACTGCGCTGGCAGGCACAGCAGCTCGGCTTCGAGAAGCTGACCATCAAAAAAGAGGTGATGAAGGGCTACCTTTCCAGCGAGAACAACGACAAGTACTTTCAGTCGGATGCTTTCGGCAACATCCTCAAGTACGTGCAGCAGCACTCCCGCCGCTCGCGCCTGAAGGAGGCCAAGCATAAGCTGATCGTGATTGTGGAAGACATCCGGAATCTGCGCGAGGCAAAGGAGGTGTTTGAGGGTTTTGGAGTGAAAGAGCTGTCTTCGGCGCAGGCATAAAAAGGGGTGAAAAGAAGTACCGCATCAGTGTAACAACTTTAAATTTAAGTAGAACGACGTATAACAAATTGCACTTTAGCTATTTTTTATTTAATTTATAAATCATTTAGCTTGGTTTTCTGTTTTACCGATATGCTACAAACCAAACATCTGCTTTCTCCTGACTTTGCCTTGGTTTTCAGGGCATTGCCGGGGCTGTACTTGCTCCTTTCCCCTGACCTGGTTATTCTGGACGCTACGGAGCGGTATGCGCAGACGTCTAACTTTGCTATCGGGGACGTAGTAGGGAAGCACATTCTCGACACCTTCCCCGACAACCCGGACGAATCCAACAGCCTCGCGAAGCAGGATCTCGAGGCCTCATTGCGCCATGTGCTGCAGCACAAAGAGGCCCATACCATGCCCGTTCTACGGTTTGATGTGCCGCTGGCGCAGGGCGGCGGCTTCAGGAAAATGTTCTGGCGGACAGTGAACATCCCACTGCTGAACAGCGAGGGGGAAATCGTCTACATTCTGCACGAGACCCAGGACATTACATCGCACATGCTGCAGGAGCGCATCAGCCAGCAAAACAGCCAGTGGATAGACATGCTGTCCGACTCCCTGCATGCGGTGGCCTGGGAGTATGATATTCTAGGTGACGACCTGATTTGGGGAAAGGGGCTGCAGGAGCTGTTTGGCTATACCCCCGAAGAGATGGTGGGCGACGCGTGGGACAAGTGCGTGCACCCAGACGACCTGAAGGCCGTGCGGCAAAGCATGGCAGACGCCTTGGCGGCGGGTGAGAAATTCTGGACCGGCGAGTACCGACTAAAGAAGGCAAACGGCACGTATGCCCATGTGCTAGACCAAAGCTATATCGTGTATAATGAGCAGGGCAAGGCCATCCGCACCTTTGGCTCCATGATTGACATTTCGGAAAGCAAGCGGCTGAAGAAGGACCTGCAGGAGAGCGACGCCCGCTTCCGGCACCTGCTTGAGAACCTGCCCCACATGGCCAGCACCGCCGACGCCGACGGGAAGACCCTGTATTTCAACGACAACTGGTACAGCTATACCGGCATGAAGCCCGGACAGACCGATGGCTGGGTCCATGTGGTGCACCCCGACGACTCGTCAGATGCCCTCATTAGCTGGCATGAGGCAGCCCGCGAGGGGCACTCACACGAGATGGAGTTACGCATCCGCAACGCGGCAGACGGCGCATACCGCACTTTTCTGCGCCGCAGCGTCCCGATGTTTGACGTTGCGGGCAAGGTAAAGCTGTGGATCTGCACCTATACCGACATCGAGGACCAACGGCAGTCGCTGAAGAGGGTATGGCCGAAAGACCAGCAGTTGAAGAAAATCCTGGAGCTCTCGCCGGTGCAACTCTGCCTGCTCGAAGGGCCGGAGCATATCTGTAGCTACGTAACCCCCGGCATATACCACCTCTACGGAAACCGGAATTACCTGGGCCACCCGGCCCACGAGATATGGCCTGAGCTGCTGCCCCTCGGCTTCAACGACCTGCTGGATCAGGTATACCAGCAGGGAGACACGGTGCAGATAAACGAGTTTATGACCAAGGTTGACCCTATCGGCGGGGATGGCAAGGCACACGAGGCTTATTTTAACTTCAAATACCAGCCTTTTGCGGAAAACGGGTCCACTACGGGCATCCTGATCTCGGCGTTGGAAGTGACGGAGCTGGTCGAGGCAAAGAAGAAAGCCGAGCAGCTCGCCAATGAGCTGCGGCAGCGGTAACGCTTCCACGGCGGTGGCTGTTTCGGAGGAAATCCGGCGGGCACGCCACAAAATTCAGCCCGCGGTCTATATATCCGGCCCCTAATCTGGTATATTTACGTTAGACCACTTCCCCGATACCTGTTATCAGGAAATTATACTTATGGAAAATGCTCCTGCAAGGCCAATTGCGCTAGACTTCAAGAACCTCTTTCAGTTACTACCCGGATTATACATCATCCTGTCGCCAGAATTAATCGTACTGGCTGCCAGCGATCAGTACCTGAAAGTCACACAGTCTACGCGAGCGCAACTTGTTGGCAGGAATCTGTTCGACTCATTCCCCGAAAATCCTGATGCCCACGAGCTGAAATCCAGGGCAAGCGTGGAGGCCTCGCTGCAGCACGTGCTCACGCACAGGGAGCCGCACGAGCTCCGCGCGCAGCGCTACGACCTGATTAGCCAGGATGGCAGCTACGAAAGCCGGTACTGGCACATCAGCAGCACGCCCGCGCTGGACGCGGCCGGAGCGGTGCAGTACATCATACACGAGGTGCGCGAGGTGACCAGCCAGGTTATGGCCGAGCAGGAAAAGCAGGAGAGCACAGAGCGTTTCCAGCGCATTGCCATGGCCAGCAACGACGTGATCTGGGACTGGAACCTGCGCAACGACTCCATTTGGTGGAACGATGGCTACCGGAAGCTTTTCGGCTACCCCACAAAGGCCGGTATGACCATCACCTCCTGGACAGATTTTATACACCCCGAGGACGCGGTGCGCATACACACCTCCATACACAAGGTGATTGACGGCAACACGAACTACTGGGAAGGCGAATACCGGTTCCGCGGTGCCGACGGTTCCTATAAAGTAATATATGACAAGGGCAGCGTGATCCGCGACGCCGCCGGCAAGCCAATCCGGATGGTGGGGGCCATGCTGGACATAACCGCCCGCCGCCAGCACGAGCAGCAACTCCAGGAAAGCCTGGCCTGGTCCAGAACGCTGCTGGAGTCGCTCCCCCTGATGACGTGGACGGCCCAGCCCAACGGCAGGATAGATTACGGAAACCAAAGCTGGCACACGTATACCGGCACCTCCCACCAAGACCTTGCAGACTATAACATAAGCCACCTGCTGCACCCCGACGATGCCGCCACAACGCTACAGGCATGGGACGAGGCTTTGGCCCAGGGGCAGACCTTCGTGACGGAGTGCCGCTGGAAGTCGGCCCTGGACGGTCTGTACCGCTGGTTCCTGGTGCGCGCCGTGCCCATACGCGATGAGCAGGACCAGATTACCCACTGGATTGGCACGCAGACAGACATTGAGAACCAGAAGCAGATGCTGCTGGCGATGCAGGAGATCAACGAGAGATTCCAGTTCCTGGCAGAGTCTATCCCGCAGATCGTGTGGAGCGCCAGACCGAGCGGCGACGCCGACTACGTGAACCAGCGCTGGTATGATTACTCCGGCATGTCTGCCCAGCAAACCCAGGAACAAGGCTGGCTGCCCGCCATCCACCCAGACTACCGCCAGCGGTTTATAGACTCCTGGCGCACCTCCATCTCTTCCGGGGAGCCATACTATATGGAGGTGCCCCTGCGCAACGTTAACTCCGACAGCCACAGGTGGCACATGGCGCGGGCACTGCCCATGCGCAACGCCGAGGGCGCCATCGTGAAGTGGTTTGGCACCTGCACCGACATTGAGGACCACAAGAAAGCAGAGGAAGAGCTGGTAGAGAAGAATCTGGAGCTGGAGCGCATCAACCACGACCTCGACAGCTTCGTGTATTCTGCCTCCCACGACCTCAAGCTGCCCATCATCAACATGGCCGGGATCTATGCCGAGCTCATGCGCACGGCCGTGTTCTCCGATCCGGAGGCACCGAAAATGATGGAGATGTTTGACAAGGCGCTGCAGCAAATCCACAACACCATACAGGACCTCACGGATGTGGTGCGGGTGCAGCGGACACGCAGCCACAAACTGGAGTCGGTTGACCTGAAAAGCCTGGCCGAGGAGGTGCTGCTCAGCCTTCAGGACATGATCCAGGAGACAGAGGCGCGCATCGAGCTTGACTTTGCAGCGGTGCCTTCGCTGCAGTTCACCAGGGCAAACCTGAACAGCATTCTCTTCAACCTCATCAGCAACGGCATCAAGTACCGCATACCCAACCGCCCCCCGGAGCTGCGCCTGCGCACCCAGCTGAAAGGCGATTATGTGGAGCTGGAGGTGAAAGACAACGGACTCGGAATCGACATGAACAAACACCAGAGCAAGCTGTTCCAGATGTTCAAGCGCTTCCATAACCACGTGAGCGGCTCGGGGCTGGGGCTGTACATCGTGAACAGGCTCCTGACCAACCACGGCGGTTACATCAACATCGATAGCAACCCCGACGAAGGCACTACCTTCTACCTATATTTTAAGCAGAAAAAGCAGTAGCTTTGCCAGTACGTAAATGAAGAGACAATGAAACAACTGAACACGGTTCTCCTGATCGACGACGACGACACGACCAACTACCTGAACCACCGCCTGATCTCGCGCATGGAGATAGCCTCGGATGTGCGCATCGTGACGGATGGCGAGGAAGCCCTGGGTTATTTGAACAAGGCTTTTGCCGGTGACAAGGACTACCCGCGCCCCAACCTCATTTTTGTGGACATCAAGATGTCGGGTATGGATGGCTTTGAGTTTCTGGAGGAGTACAGGAAAGTGCCCGAGGCCGACAAGGACGGCACCGTGATGCTGATGCTCACCTCCTCGGCCAGTTTTTACGACCTCGAAAAGCTGAAGAATTTCCCGGATGTGCGCCAGCATTACTCCAAGCCCCTGACGGACACGGATGTGCGCGAGATTATGCAGACATACTTTTAGGGTATACCCCTACGCATCGTGACAGCGGCACCCCCGGCAATGGGGGTGCCGCTGTGTTTATACCCCCAGTCACAGCTTAACTAACGCCCTCCCGATCCCGTAAACATAAATCCCGCCTAAGAGCATATTTAAATTTCGTTTTTGGAAGCGAAAATTGTTCAGGAAGGGTTCTGGCGAAGCGTTTTTTGAGCCGCATAGCAGCGCTATGGGGTGATAAAAAGGTGAAGTCAGGTTCCTTTATGAACAATTTGCAGCCCAAAAGATGAATTTTAAACATGCTCTAAGGGGTGGGGATAAGTTGTACCACCTAAACCGACACAAAGCTATGGCATACAATCCATATAAAAACAGAAACCAAAACGACAACCCGGAGGGAGGCCACGAACAGGGCAGCAACCAGCGCTATGCAAAGCGCCGCGACCATGACCGGAAATGGGATGAAGGCAATTTCTTCCATACAGGCCCCAGCCCACGCGGCGCGCAGGACCAGGGCAGCGACAGACGCCCCCAGGAGGAGAACCGCCGCAGTGGCAGCTACAACCAGGGGCAGAACGCTCATCTGAAAGACCATTACGGCAGCCGCTCCGATAGCTCATACCGCAACGAGCGCTCGTTTATAGATCACGGCGACCATGGCCGCGCCCACTATCAGCACGAGGAAATCCACAACATGCGCAGGCCGCAAACTCCCGGAGGCGCACCGCAGGGAAACCAAAATGACGTGAGCGGCTATCAGAATGATCCGTGGCGCGAGGGACCAGGCAGCGGAAGCCGTTACAAGGAGGACGATTTCCGCTACGGCAGCGGCTCGCACAACTGGTATTCGGAGAACCGCTATACCCCCGACAGGGCAGACGAGCGCCGCCACAACCGCCAGCACGACGACCGCGGTATCATGAACCGGGTAAAGGACACCTGGAACGACATCTGGCACTCAGACGACCGCAACTACCAGCCGCGCCCCCGCTACCAGTCTAACGCCGACCGCGTGGACTCGCATAAGCGGTATGGCTTCGAGAATTACCGTGACCGCGACTTCGACAGAGGCCATGAGGGCGGCCCGCGCTGGGCCGACGAGTCGGACAAAGGACGCGACCGCCGCTAGAATAACCGCAAAGCCCAAACCGGTTTGGTTTGGTAGTATACCCATTCAGGGTAGCAGAAAACGAAGCCGATTCTTGCAGTTGGCTTCGTTTTTTTGTAACTTCCGGTTCTGGCTCTGTGCGAACATACTGATACTCACCGCGTACATATTTATACCACGCTCCAGAGCAATACATTCATATTAACGACACAAACCATGCATCACGACGAAAATGACCCACGACACCCGCACCACCGGGACCTGCGCCACCGCCGGGAGCAGCAAGAGAACTTTGAGGACGGACGCTACTTCAACGACTTTAAAAGCCGGTGGGGAGAGCCTGTCCGGCCGCTAAATCTGCACCAGCACGAATGGCAACCCCGTAACGCTGGACACAACGAACGAAGCGAGCGCTTCCAGCACCAATGGGAGGAGTGGCTGCCAAACCAGCGCAGGCCGTATTCCTCGCGCCATCAGGAGCCGCAACGCCACCACGATACGTCCTGGCGCCAGCGCGACATAAACTTTGATAGCGACAACCAGCGCGCAGAAGACCGCTGGCAGCAAGACGAGTCTATACAGCACCCCGACGACAGCCGCCGCCGCAGGCGCGGTATACCTGACGATGATCAGTATTGGGAAGAAAGGGAAAGAGACAGAGACAGAAACCGCCAGTAGTTTCGCCAACCAACTGTATGAACACACCAAAAGCCGGGAATATCCGGCTTTCGTTGTGTTACGCCATACCCCTCCATCTCCCTTAATCGGCGAGGCGTCAGGCACGCTACCATTCAGCGCCTCGCGCCAAGGGTCCTGACTACCGCATGAGCAGGAATTGCTCGTCTATGTTTATATAGAGTTCGCTACTCTTGAGGCAAGTGCTGCATGCCACCTCGATACGCCATTCGCCATATCTTTGCAGAACGATGCCTGATTTAGAGAATTTGCTGCAACAGGTCAGGGCCTGCCGCCTTTGCGAAGAACACCTGCCACTGGGCCCGCGCCCCGTGCTGCACGCCAGTGCCAGTGCCAGGCTCCTGATTGTGGGGCAGGCGCCCGGCACCCGGGTGCACGCCAGCGGCATCCCCTGGGACGACCAAAGCGGCAAGCGCCTGCGGCAATGGCTCGGCCTGGAGCCGGACACCTTTTACGACGCCGCCCGGATTGCAATCATCCCGATGGGTTTCTGCTATCCGGGCAAAGGAAAAAGCGGCGACCTGCCGCCCCGCCCGGAGTGTGCCCGCCACTGGCACCATCAGTTGCTTGCCCTGCTGCCGCATATACAGCTCACGCTTCTAATTGGGAAGTATGCGCAGGAGCATTTTCTGGGCGCTGCCGCCAAGGCTACCCTCACGGAGACAGTGGCCAACTGGCACGGTTACCTCCCGCAGTACATGCCCATACCCCACCCGTCGCCACGCAACCAGTTTTGGCTCCGGCGAAACCCCTGGTTCGAGGCCGATGCGGTTCCGGCGTTGCAGCAGCTGGTGGCAGGGGTGCTCTCAAAAACCTAACGCATTGTTTCCCGTTGCATCATACTACCCCTTCAACAAGCCACTCCCCTTATGATCAACTATCCTTCGAGCAAACTCCCGGACATAGGCACGAGCATCTTCACGGTGATGTCGGCGCTGGCAAATAAGCACGGGGCCATTAACCTCTCCCAGGGCTTCCCGGATTTTAACTGCCTGCGGCCGCTGATCGACCTGGTGGACTCATACATGCGCCAGGGCTTTAACCAGTATGCCCCGATGGCCGGAGTGCCTAAGCTGCGCGAGAATATCAGTCGGAAAACGGAGCGGATGTATGGCTACCGGCCCGATGCCGACACGGAAGTAACCGTGACAGCCGGGGCGACGGAGGCCCTGTATGCCGCCATCACGGCCACCGTGAAAACAGGCGATGAGGTCGTGCTGCTCGAACCCTGCTACGACTCCTATGCCCCGGTGATCAGGTTGTGCGGCGGCTCTCCGATTTACGTTCCGCTCACTCTGCCCGACTTCCGCATCGACTGGGACCAGCTGAAACGGTGCGTTTCTTCCCGCACCCGCCTGCTGATCATCAACACGCCCCACAACCCCACTGGCGCGATCATCACAAAACAAGACATGGACACGCTGGCCAACCTGCTGGAGGGAACAGACATCCTGGTGATCAGCGATGAGGTATATGAGCACATGGTGTTTGACGGGCAGCAGCATTACAGTGCCCTGCAGCACCCCCACCTGCGGAAACGGAGCATCGTAATCTCCTCCTTCGGGAAGACCTACCATACCACCGGCTGGAAGGTAGGGTACGCGGTGGCCCCCGCCCCGCTTACCGCAGAGCTGCGCAAAATGCATCAGTTCATCACCTTTTGCACCCCCACGCCGCTGCAGATGGCCATTGCCGACTTTATGGAAGAGGAAGCGCACTACCTGCAACTGCCCGACTTCTACCAGGCCAGGCGCGACTTCTTCAATGAGCGCATGCAGGACTCCAGGTTCGAGATCATCCCTTCGGCGGGCACGTATTTTCAGTTGGCGCGGTATACCCGAATCTCTGCGGAGCCGGATCTGGAATTTGCAAAGCGCCTGACCAAAGAAACGGGCGTGGCGGCCATACCGGTCTCGGCGTTCTACCACGAGAAAACAGACCACAAGTACCTGCGCTTCTGCTTCGCAAAGAATGAGGAGACGCTGCGTGTCGCCGCCGAAAGGCTGGCGCGGCTATAGTAAGTTTGCGCCAGCAGGACCCAAAGCAGGGAATCCTTCAGTTTATACCTCCTTCAAAACACGATCATCAAAAAACAACAACCACGTATGGACTTGAGAGTCACTATCGTTCAGACGCCATTGCACTGGCAGGATGCGGAGGCCAACCGCGCCATGTTCTCGGAAAAGCTGGCCGCGGCCGCGCCGCATACCGACCTGATCGTGCTGCCCGAGATGTTCACGACCGGTTTCAGTATGGAGGCAAGTTCTCTGGCAGAAGTTGCGGCTGGGCCTACCTTATCTTGGATGCAGCAAGAGGCGCAGCGGCACCAGGCCGTGCTGACCGGCAGCGTGATGGTGCAGGAAAACGGGCAATACTACAACCGCCTGTACTGGGTGCGCCCCGACGGCAGTTACCAAACATACAATAAGCGGCACCTCTTCCGGATGGCCCGGGAACACCATACCTACGCGGCGGGCAAAGAGCGGCTGGTGGTGGACCTGAAGGGCTGGAACGTCTGCCCGCTGGTGTGCTACGACCTCCGGTTCCCGGTATGGAGCCGCAACATAGGCAGCGGTTACGATCTGCTGCTGTATGTGGCCAACTGGCCGCAGGTGCGCAGCCTGGCCTGGCGCACGCTGCTGCAGGCCCGCGCCATCGAAAACGTAACGTATGTGGTGGGGGTAAACCGCGTGGGCACCGACGGCAACAGCCACCCGTATGCCGGCGACTCTGCCATTATACATCCCAAAGGGCACCACCTCCTGGAGACGAGCCACACGGAGGGCATCCATACCCTTACGCTGCGCAAGCAGGAGCTAGTAGATTTCCGGGAAGCCTTCCCCGCCCACCTGGACGCGGATGGGTTTAAGCTGCTGTAATTTCTGCAAGTAAAAAAAGGCTATTCTTCCAGAAACTGCTTTACCGCCTCCAGCGCGTCTTGCTCGTTTACCTGCGCAAACTGCACCTGCGGGCGCGCCTGCAACATGCGCAGGAGACGCGGGTAATCGCCGGACAGCAGTATAAGCCGCTGTTCGTTCCCATCAAACAACTCCTCCAAGAGCGGCAGGATGCCTCCGAAACCTGTTACCGTAGCGTCAGCTTTTATATATACCACAGCCTTTTCACTTTCGCGGAGCAGACGCAGAGCATAGTGCAATACCAGTTCGCCTGAAGTCGAATCCACATCCAGCACAGCCGCCTCTGGCAAGATTTGCTGCACCTTCTCCGGCAATCCCTTGCGATAAGCAGCAGCCATTGTCAGATCAAGATAGAGGAATGCCTGCTTTACCATACCATCAACTTGCCTGAAACATGCCTGCCGTCTTCGGAGGTGGCCCTGACGATGTATATGCCGGCCCGCAGACGCTGCAGCGGCATGGTATGGCTACGGGTATGGGTGCCGGAGCTGCGGTATACCTGTCTGCCGATGGCGTCATATACCTGTAGCACCACCGGCTCAGATGCGTCCATCCGCGCCACGGCGACGGCGCCCCTGTCGGCCGGGTTCGGATACACCGCCAGCGTCAGGGCAGCTTCTGGCGCGGGGAGTGCGCCGGTGTTGCCGCTTACCTGCTCCAGCAGGTATAACCCGCCGCCCTGCGTGCCGATGACAAGGTATAGCGTGTTTTCTCCCCCTAACGCAGCCGTTGTGATGCTCTGTCCTTTGCCGAAACGCGTTGCCTGAGTGGCGCCCAGCAGCTCGTTCTCCAGCACTTCTGTTTCAGCGGTTAACGCATCGCCCTGTAAAGCGGCCGCTATATTGCGGTATACACGCAGGGTGCCGCTTTCGTCTGTAGTCAGCAAATCAGGTATACCGTCGCCGTCTACGTCGGCGGTGGCAGGGTATAAAAAGCGGCGCGCATAATCTTGTGTCACATCCCCGAAGGAGGCGATTTCTTCTGTAAACACAGGTGCCGCCATTGTACCGGTATTGCGGTAAAAGAGCAGGCTGCCGTCGCTTTTGCCCAGCAGCAGGTCCAGGTCGCCATCAGTGTCGGCGTCTACCAAAGCGGACGCGGCATTTTCGGAAATGGCCTGCAGCTGCTGCACGTCCTTAAAATCATACTGCGCCCGCTGGCCTTTGGTAGCTTTGTTAGGTATAAAACTGATGCGGGTGGAGTTGGCTTGCGCGGTTTTATACGTCAGCACCAGGTCTGTGGCACCGTCGCCGTTTATATCGGCAAAGGCAGGCTTCAGGTTGAAAAGATTCGCCTGCTGCAGGCCCAGGTAATCGTAGTCTTCTACCGCGAAGGCGGGAGAAGTGGAGGTGCCGGTATTGCGGTAAAAGCGCAGCGAGGCGCTATACATATTCCCATGCGGCGCGGCCACGTTGCCGACCAGCATATCCAGGTCGCCATCGGCGTCGATATCGGCGAAGGCAGGAAAAGCCCCATCGCCCACGTCTATCATCTGCCCCTGCAGGAAATCGTCCTGTATAAACTGGAATTCGGGCTGGTTGGCTGCGCCTGCGTTACGGTAAAGCCAGGTCGAATTCTCATAGTTCACTCCCTGCACGATACCCTGCGCTGCCTGGGGTGCCACGAGCATATCCGGTATGCCGTCAAAGGTAACATCCTCGTAGTATGCTGCCGGGAAACCCGTAAACGCCACGGGGGTAGCCGCCGGGAAGGCAGGCAGAAAGCTGGTCATCTCCGCATTTTCAACGGTGCCTTCGTTTTCCATCAGCACTAGATTATTGCACTGCACGCCGCTCATCACCAGATCCTTGTCGCCATCGGCGTTCATATCTAACAATAGCAGCGCGGAGCCGTCGTGGCCGGTATGCTGCGGTGCCGCCACCCGGCAGAAAGCGCTAAACAGGTAGTTGTTGCAGCCAGTGCACTCCGTAATTCTGCCCCACCAGTTGGTCTGCTGCACAAACTGCAGGGTGCCGCACGCCAGGTTCTCCTCGGCCTGTTGGTTGCGGTAAAGCTCCAGGGTATAGCCTCCGGAAAACTCTGCGATCAGCACATCCAGATCGCCGTCGTTATCAATGTCTGTGATGGCAGGGATATCAACACTCAGCATCTGCAAGTTTATATGATTGTTGTTATAAAACAGCGCCTCTTCCGCGAGCGAAAACTGCAGTTGCCCCTGCGTGGCTGCCTCCTGCCTGTATACCTTGATGCCGAGCGGGCTGCTGGTGAAAATATCCTTCAGGCCGTCGCAATTGTAGTCGCGCAGCAGCACCCAGCTCTCCAGCTCCGCCGGGAAAAACACCTCATACGCAGGTGCATACTGATACTGCCACTTCCCGTTTTGCTGCACGGCCAGCCAGGTATACACTTTTTGCAGTTGCCTGTCGAAGATAAAAAGATCCTCCTGCCCATCCTTGTTCAGGTCGATGGTGGAAAACTGCGGGGTGTTGAGGCCACCGCTCCAGGGGGCAGACAGTGGCTTGCCTGGCGCTGCCACAGGCACATCGTGCCGGAACCGGAACTTGAACGGCTCCTGTTGCTGGGCTACAGCTGCTGCCAGGGTGCAAAATGTAAGGCATAAAAGGGAGAGGTACTTCTTCATGGTAAAGAGCTGAGGCGGCTGCCAGGCCAGTGCTTTATTTAGACAGCGACTCCCACAGGGCTATAGCTTTTAAGGTTTTGAATGTATATTGCCACTGTGGAGGGCCCACTCTTTTAAGAGCATGTTTAAATTTCGTTTTTGGAAGCGAAAGTTGTTCAGGAAGGGTTCTGGCGAAGCGTTTTTTGAGCCGCATAGCAGCGCTATGGGGCGATAAAAAGGTGAAGTCAGGTTCCTTTATGAACAATTTGCAGCCCAAATATGAATTTTAAACATGCTCTAAGAACGGACGCCTTGCCAAACGTGTATCACCGAAGTTAAAATTACGCATTTCATGCAGAACAACATCGCCTACTTATACCAAAAGTACCTGGAGTGCCGCCACGTCAGCACCGACTCCCGCGCCACCCAAGAGCAGAGCCTGTTTTTTGCCCTGAACGGCCCGAATTTTAAAGGGGCAAAGTTTGCCGTGGCCGCGCTGGAGAAAGGGGCAAAATACGCTGTGGTAGACGACCCCGCCCTGGCGGCAGACAATGTGCTTGTGGTGGACGACACCCTGCAGGCGCTGCAGGAACTGGCCCGGCACCACCGCCAGCAGCTGAGTATACCGGTCGTAGGTATAACAGGCTCTAACGGCAAGACAACATCCAAAGAGTTGATCTATGCCGTGCTGAGCCGGAAGTTTAACACGCTGTATACCCAAGGCAACCTGAACAACCATATCGGCGTGCCGCTCACGCTGCTGCGCATAACCCCGGAGCATGAGATGGCCATCATCGAGATGGGCGCCAACCACATCGGGGAAATCGCCCTGCTCTGCAGCATCGCGCAGCCCACCCACGGCCTGATCACCAACATCGGCAAGGCGCACCTCGAGGGCTTCGGCAGTTTGGAGGGCGTGGCGCGTGGCAAGAGCGAGTTATACATGCATCTGCTCAACGCAGGCGGCACCGTGTTCATCAACACCGGAAACGAGCACCTGATGCGCATGAGCCGCCGTATCGAACACAAAGTCACGTATCCAGCCCCCGGCGACTACTACCACAGTGAGCTGCTGGAGGCCTCGCCATACGTGGTATACCGCGATGAGGCGGGGAACGAGGTGCAGACCCAGTTGGTAGGCAGCTACAACTATGAGAACATGGCGGCGGCGGCCTGTATCGGCAAGTATTTTGGCGTGCCGCTGCAAGAGGCAAACGCAGCAATTGCCGGGTATAGCCCCGAGAACAACCGCTCGCAGGTACTGCAGAAAGGCAGTAACACGATTATCCTGGACGCTTACAATGCCAACCCAACCTCGATGGCTGCCGCCGTTCGCAACTTCGGGGCGATGCGCGCCCCCCGAAAGGTGGTGATACTCGGCGACATGTTTGAGATGGGCGAAGAGAGCGCCGCTGAGCACCGTGCCTTGGGAGAGGCCGTGGCGGAGCAGCCCTTCGATGCGGTGCTGCTGTGTGGCCAGGACATGCGCCATGCCGCGGCAGTAAGCAACGACTTCCTGTACTTTGAGACGAAGAATGCGTTGCAGCAGTGGCTGCAGGAGCACCCGGTGGCGGAGAGCTATGTGCTCGTGAAAGGCTCGCGCGGCATGGGCCTGGAAACGCTAGTGGAGGAGCTGTAAAACAACACTACGCGAATGGAAAAGAGACGCAAAATTTTGCGTCTCTTTTCCATTCGCGTAGAAAGTAAGCTGCCCCGGGTTTCTTGTCGCGATACGTGTGTCGTACTACTTGTGTCGATATTAAAACGGCGAGTCAAAATGGCTCAGATGCGGCAGTACCTCGTCTTTTGGCGAGACCAGCGGGGCGTCTATACCCCAGTCGATGCCCAGGGCCGGGTCGTTCCAGAGGATGCCTCCCTCTGTGGCAGGGGCATAGAAATCGGTGCACTTGTAAAGGAAGGTCGTGTTGTCTTCCAGCGCTACAAAGCCATGCGCAAAGCCCTCCGGTATAAAGAACACGTTGTGCTTTCCCGCATCCAGCACGCAGGCCACATGCTGGCCAAACGTAGCGGAACCCTTGCGCAGGTCCACGGCCACATCCAGCGCTTTGCCCGTGGTAACGCGCACCAGTTTGGCCTGCGCGTGCGGAGGCTTCTGAAAATGCAGCCCGCGCAGCACACCCTTCCCCGAAACCGACTGGTTGTCCTGCACAAAAGCGGGCTGCTTGCCAAAGAGCTCGAACCACTTCATGCTGAAGGTCTCTAAAAAATACCCCCGGTCGTCTCTGAAAACGCGCGGCAAAAACTCAATAAGGCCTTCGATGTGGAAAAGATTATGTTCCATGTTTGTCTCTGTTGGTCTGTTTTAGGCGAAGCTCTCTCTGCTCCGGGTTTATATATGAATTTTGGATAACTGAATTTTGAATAATTGAATTTGAGGAATCAAGTTCTGTATTCATTTATTCAAAAGTCAGTCATTCAAAATTGTCTGTATCGCTTGCAGGTATTTTCCGATCACGATGCGGTCGTCGAAGCGGGTGGCCGCTAACTGCCGGCTGGCTTCGCCCATTTTTTTCAACTCGCCGTCGCTTCGCTGCAGCATCTGCACCATTTTATCGGCCAGGTCGTCTGCGCTGCGCACGCGGCAAAGATAGCCATTAATCCCATGCTGCACCACCTCCCTGCAGCCCGGCACGTTGGTCGCGATCAGGGGCTTGCCCATGGCAGCGGCCTCCAGCAGGGTGCGCGGCGTGCCTTCGCGGTATGAGGGCAGCACCACGCAGTCCGCGTGGCGCACCACGTTGGCCACCGCATCGGTCGTGCCGAGGTATTCTAGCACGCCGGAGGCCAGCCATGCTTCCAGTTGCCGCCGCCGCACGCCCGACCGGCTCTGCTCATCCACCTGCCCCAGCAACTGGCACCTGACCTGCGGATACTTCCCTTGCACCAGCTTGCAGGCCCGCACGAACTCCGCGATACCCTTGTCGTACAGCACCCGCGCCACCATCAGGAAAGTGAAGGGCTCGTGCCGTTTGAACTCCCTGTCGGGCACAAATTCCTGCAGGTTTATCCCGGACCCGGGCAGCACCTCCGTAATATCGGGGCGCACCAGGTTGTTGCGCAAAAACAGCCTGCGGTCGTCCTGGTTCTGGAAAAAGACTTTAGCCGGATAGCGGAACGTCATTTTATAGAGGCGCAGCGCAATGCTGGAGATATAATCCCGTGTGATAAACACCGTGCCCAGCCCCGACACATTGTTGATGGCAGGTATACCGGCCCAGTGCGCCGCCACTGCCCCATAGATGTTCGGCTTGATGGTATAGTGCAGCAGCACCTGCGGCCGCACCTGCCGATAGGTTTTGTACAGGCGCCAGATGAGCCGGAGGTCTGTGAACGGGTTGGTGCCTTTCTCCATTTGCACCGGCACAAAACGGCACCCGGCCGCTACCAGGCGCTCAGAATACGCATCCCGGGGCGCGATGGCCACCACCTCATGCCCCTCCGCCAGCAGGGCCTTGATCAGGCTCATGCGGAAGTTATAGATATTCCAGGAAGTGTTGATAACAATGGCTATGCGCATAAAGGGGCAACCCTGTTCTCTGAGTGGTTTTGGGCTGGGCTAAAAAGTCGTAAGTTAGCCATTTTAGCAGAAGCATCAGAAAATTTCGAGTAAATTGCGGCAAATCTGTATCAACCCTAAAACTAACTCCTTATACCTATGCCACCTATCGCATTTCTGCATACCCACGTGCTGGTAGTCGTGCTTTTCCTGCTTCTCTTCACGGTAAAGGCGGTCCTCCTTTTCCTGAACAAGCGCGAGGCGCTGAACAGCGTAAGAAGCAAAACCAAGGTGCTTGACATGGTGTTCGGCACGCTCATCCTGCTCACTGGCGGCTACCTGCTGTTTTTGTACAACGGCGGCACGCCTACCTGGCTTATCGTGAAAATTGTGCTTGTGCTGGCGGCCATTCCGCTGGGCATCGTGGGCATCAAGCGCGAGAACAAGGCACTCACCGGCCTCTCCCTTTTTATTTTCCTGTATGTGTATGGCGTGGCAGAGACAAAGAGCCTGGCGATGCACAAAGACAAGCCTGCTGACCACCTCAGCACGGTAACGCCTGCGGCTGACGCTGTGGAAACCGGCGATGCCAGCCTCAACAATCCGACCGACAGCGCGCCCGAGGAGATCGTGGCCGCCCTGAGCGAGACGCAGTTGGCAAACACAAAAGCCATTTATACCCAGGTGTGCGCCAATTGCCATGGCTCCGACGGTGCCAAAGGCATGGGAGGGGCCACGAACTTAAAGGAAAGTAATTTGAGCCTTAACGACAGAATGATCGTTATTGAGAAAGGCCGCGGCCTGATGCCTGGCTTTGGCGACAAATTGACCCGGCAAGAGACCGAGGCTTTGGCCGCCTATACCACAACGCTGAAACAATCCAATTAATGGGGAAAAAGAATTTCTACGAAACCGCAAAGCCACAGGAGACTGCCGTGCTGGTTTCCGTGCCGAACTACCGGCAGACAGACGAGCAAACCGCCGAGTACCTCGATGAGCTTGCCTTTTTAACCGAAACGGCTGGCGCCGCCACCCTCAAGCGCTTCGTGCAGAAACTGGACAGACCGGACAGGGGGACCTTTGTGGGCAGCGGCAAGCTGGAGGAAATAAACGCCTATGTAAAGGAGCATGGCGTGGACATGGTTATCTTCGATGATGACCTGACCCCTTCGCAGGTGCGCAACATCGAGCGCGAGCTTGAGGTGAAAATTGTGGACCGCAGCCTGCTGATCCTGGATATCTTCGCGCTCCGGGCCAAAACGGCGCAGGCGCACGCCCAGGTCGAGATTGCGCAGTACCAATACCTGCTGCCCCGCCTCACCAACCTCTGGACGCACCTTTCCAAGCAAAAAGGAGGTATCGGCATGAAGGGACCGGGCGAGACGGAGATTGAGACGGACCGCCGTATTGTGCGGGAGAAAATATCCTTGCTGAAGGAGCGCCTCAAGAAGTTTGAAAAGCAGAACTTCGAGCAGCGCAAGGCCCGCTCGGGCATCGTGCGCGTGGCTCTGGTGGGGTATACCAACGTGGGCAAATCCACCCTGATGAACCTGCTCTCCAAATCGGAGGTGTTCGCCGAGAACAAGCTGTTCGCTACCGTGGATGCCACAGTGCGCAAGGTCGTGCTGAGCGATATCCCCTTCCTGCTCTCCGACACGGTAGGGTTCATCCGCAAGCTGCCAACCAAGCTGATCGAGTCGTTTAAGTCTACGCTGGATGAGATCCGGGAGGCGGATCTGCTGATGCACGTGGTGGACGTGTCGCATCCTTCGTTTGAAGACCACATCGCCGTGGTGAACGAGACGCTGAAAGACATTAATGCCGCCGAGAAACCGGTGTTGCTGGTGTTTAATAAGGTAGACCAGTACCTGCAGCAGCGGGAAGAGGAACTTACGGCAGAAGGCGCCGAGGTGCGCCCGTCTATTGAAGACCTGAAAGCCACGTATATGGCCAAGATGCATGCCCCCGCCTTGTTTGTGTCTGCCACAGACAAAATAAACATGGACGAGCTGCGCGATGAACTGCAACGCAGAGTGGCCGAACTCCATTACCAGCGTTACCCTAACAACGTATAAAAATGGAAACGCCAGCCTGCTGCTCTCACACGAAAGCAGCAGGCTGGCGTTTTTTATTTCCCGGGGGCAGCCTTAGCTACTATAGATTCTCCGGGATTTCTGAGTGGAGTATCTCGCCCTTCTCATCGGAGATAACAAGGTATACCGGCACTCCGAAACGAGCAGTATACAGCTGGTTTATACGCTTGTTGGCTTGCTGCGCATGCTTGATATGCGTGGCATCGCCGTTGTAGGAAGTGGGCTTCACTTGCAGCGCGTACTGCAGCTTGCCGTCCAGGTAGGCCTCGTAATCCACGGAGTAGTTGTGGCCCATTACGCCCGCCATTTTACGGAACTCCGCCTGAGGGTATACCCCCTGCAGCGTCTTCACGGTGTTTTGCTTGCGCAGGACCATGTCGTTCCAGGGTTTGAAAATCACCTCATACCGAACGTATTCAAAGCACTCTTCCAGGGAAAGGTCATGTTGCGCATCCTTCGCGCAATTTCGCACGGTCTCTGCGATTTGGTAAAGCCTTTCCCGTGTTCTGCCAAAATGAGTATTCAGGTTCTTTAGGTTCCAGTTGAGGCCGTGCACAAAGCTTTGGTCGTTCTTTATCAGCGACGTGTCTTGCAGGGTGGCCTGCGTAGGCGCGTCCCAGCGGGAAATGAGCACCTCCCGCTCTTCGCCGCTCCGGTAATAAAATGCCTCCCACTCTTCCGTATGCATAAAAGGCTTCAGCTCTACGAGCGTGGCCACATCCCCTACTGACCAGGAATCATTGAGCATCAAATCATTCAAGATGCTATGTGTTAAGCTTAACTTCGTCGCGTCTAGCGACAAATCAAATTCTGTATCCATGACTGTTTCAACTATAGCGAGGCAGACTTTCTCCCTACCGCGCTTTATTCCTTCTACTAACTCTATACCTCTTCAGGCCCTTATTTATGCAGCCCTCTCCTCACGCCCGGCTTTCGGGTTTAGCCTGGCTGTTATTAGCGCGTATCCCGCGTCGTGCTGGAATCATGCGGTATGGCTGCTGACTTGCTGCAGTATAGCAATACCGATCTCCAGTGTTGCATTTCAAAAGCTTACTGCCAATTACTGTGCCTTTTTTCAATCCGCTTCAGTTCCTCAGTGTGTAGAGGCTTCCTCTAGCTACGCCAACAAGGACAAATCTATGTATCGTCCTAAAAAAACTCAACTCTGCAACACCTATAAAATGCTATATCCATTTCTTTGCTTATAGCGCAAGTGCGTGCCAGGGCTACTGAGATGCATAAAGTGATTTTTCAAACATCCGAAATAAACGAATGTAATTCTAATAGCAAAGTTCTTTATAAATTTAATTTTTAGCAATAACGCCTCCTTTATATAGCGCTAATTCTATCTACTATCACGCTATGAGCCAAAACAGCTTTTGGTCTGGCAAAATGGGGCCGTCCCCGCAGCGCCTGCCGGCACAACCATTTACTTCTTGTTTCAGTAAGTAGCAATGCCATAGCTGTTGCATTGCCTGCAGCCGGGCATGTATACAACCGATACCGTATGAAAACGCTATATATTTTGCGGCACGCTAAATCGAGCTGGAAGTTTGAAGAACTCAGTGACCATGATCGGCCGCTTAGCAAGCGCGGTCGTAGCGACGCACCGCTGATGGGCCAGGAACTGTCTGCCCGGGGCGTGAACCCCACCCTCATCATCTCCAGCCCGGCGGTACGGGCTCTGACCACCGCCACGCTCGCGGGCAAAGAGATGGGCTACGACCCCGACGACATAGCAGTGGACGAGCGTATATATGGCGCTGGGAAAGAAGACCTGCTGGAAGTAGTGCGCCAGACTGCTGACGATGTGAAACACCTAATGTTGGTGGGCCATAACGAGGCCATATCCGAGTTTGCCAATATGCTGTCGCCCCAGCACGTGGGCAGCATGCCCACCGCAGGCGTGATCGGCCTGGAGTTTGACTGCGACACATGGGCGGAAATCAAGAAGGAAAACGCCAACATGCTGTTTTACGACTTCCCGAAGAACTACAAATAACCCCGACAGGCCACCTACACGGCTGCCCGGGAAGCTTACCACCCAACATGGAAAAAGAGAAAGAAGAGAAAGCCACACCCCATTACCCCCTGATAGACCGGGAGCTGAGCTGGCTTGCCTTTAACTACAGAGTATTGCAGGAGGCAAAGGACCCACGCGTACCCCTGCTCGAGCGCATCAAGTTCATGGCCATTTTCTCGTCAAACCTCGACGAGTATTTTAAAGTGCGCGTCGCCACGCTGAAGCGCTTGATAAAGCTTGGGGAGAAGACCCGCAAGAAACTGCACGAGGACCCTTCTGAAACATTTGGGCAGGTAATGCAGGAGGTGAGGCGCCAGCAGGAAGAGTTTGGCCTTGTCTTCCGGGAGGGAATACAGAAGGGGTTGCGGGAGCACGACATCCACCTGGTAACCGAGCACGACCTGAACCCCGAACAGGAGGAGTGGGTGCACGCCTACTTCGAAGAGACGCTTGCCCCCCTGCTGCTGCCCATCATCCTCGATGAGACCGAAACACAGCTTTTCCTGAAAGACCAGACCGTATACCTCGGCATCAAGATGTGGGAGCCCCAGACCGGGGAAAACTGCAAGCCGGAGCGCTTCGCGATGCTGGAGATACCGACCAAAAAGCACGGCAGCCGCTTCGTGAAGCTCCCCACAAAAGGGAAGCACCGCTTTGTGATGTTTATCGACGATGTGATACGCTTCTGCATGCCGCACCTGTTCCCGCAGTACCAGCGCTTCGACGCGCACGCGGTAAAAGTATCGCGCGATGCCGAGCTGGACATTGAGGAGGAGGTGTCGGGTAACTTGATGGCCAAGATCCGGAAGAGCCTCAAGAAGCGCGAGACCGGCTATCCGGCCCGCCTGCTTTACGACCCGGAGTCGCCGCAGGACCTACTGGACATGATGATGGCGCACACTGGCATTACGCAGGACGAGCTGATCGAGGGAAGTAAATACCACAACTTCCGCGACTTCTTCCAGTTCCCTGACTTTGACATGCCGAGCCTGAAGTACACGCCACAGCCTACCCTGGTGCATCCGCAACTGGAGCATGAGCCAAGCTTGCTGGCCGCCATGCAAAAGCAGGATTACCTGGTGCATTACCCCTACCAGTCGTTCGACTATGTGCTGCGCCTTTTCAATGAGGCAGCCGAAGACCCGAAAGTAACCGCCATGAGCGCCACCCTATACCGTGTGGCCGACAAATCGGCCATCGCCAAGGCCCTGGCCAAGGCCGCGAAGAACGGGAAGCTGGTGACGGTGGTGGTAGAGCTGAAAGCCCGCTTCGACGAAGAGTCGAACATTTTCTGGGCGGGCAAGCTGCAAAAGGCCGGGGCAAACGTCATCTTCGGGGCCCCCGACCTGAAAGTGCACTCCAAACTGGGCCTGATTACCCGTAACGAGAACGGCAAGCTGGTTAACTATGCATACCTGAGCACCGGAAACTACAACGAGGACACCTCGGCCATATATGCCGACCATGCCCTCTTCACCTCAGATTTGCGCCTGACGCGGGATGTAGAGCAGGTATTCAACTTTTTTGTGGATCACCAGCCGGACAAAGAGTTCAAGCACCTGCTGATGGCCCCGCTCAACATGCGGCAGCAGTTCGTCAGGATGATTGACCGGGAAATAGCAAACGCCAAGAAAGGCCTGCCCGCCCGCATGATCCTGAAGATGAACGCCCTGCAGGACGAGCGCATGATCGAGAAACTTTATACCGCGAGCCAGGCCGGTGTGGAGATAGAGCTATTGGTGCGCGGCATTTGCTGCCTGGTGCCCGGCGTGCCCGGCGTGAGCGAGAATATACGCGTGCGCAGCATCGTGGACCGCTATCTGGAGCATGCCCGTGTCTACATCTTCCATAACAACGGGCAGGAGCAATACTATGTCGCCTCTGCCGACTGGATGACACGCAACCTGAACCGCCGGGTGGAAGTAGCCTTCCCGCTGTTGCAGCCGCACCTGGTAGAGCAGGTCCGCACCATCATCGATCTTCAGCTGGCCGACAACACCAAAGCGCGGGATGTGGACAACAACTATATCCAGGTTTCTCCTTCAACTGAGATGCGCTCGCAGTTCGCCACGTACGAGTACCTCCGCAGCCTGGTGCCGGAAGGCATGAAGCCAACCCGGGACAAGGCCGAATAAATAGACAAACCACACCAAAAAGGGGCAGGCGATCATCGATCGCCTGCCCCTTTTTGGTGTTACCGCCCTCAGGCTTTGGTGCTACTTTCTATTTGTCCAGCTGCGTGGTGGCACCAGGTATAGCTCTACGCTCACGTAGCCTGCCCCTGCCAGGTCATTCTTTATCAGCTCATCCCTGGACCCGATCTCATCAAAAACCCTGTTACGGTAATACTGCCGGAAGCCGCCTTCCACGGCAAACCACAGAAAGTCATACACTTCGCGCTCCATGCGCGCCAGCGCCTTGATGTCTGTGCGGCGCAGCTCTAAATCCTTGTACTGCGCGAGCGGGCCCTCGTCTACAAACAGGTTGTAGCTGGCTCCCTCCAACCGGTAGCCGGCATAGAACAGTGTTTTCTCGTTCGCGTTGTAGCGCACACGGATATTTGCCGGGAAGATAGACTCCACACCCCACTCCGGCGTGAAGTTCCGGTTGTACAGGATGCCCGGGTAGACGTTTTTCCGCCCAAATGTATACCCCAGCTGCGCCCCAACGCCAATCGCGTAGTCAGGGCTCTTCTTCCAGCCATACGCCAGGTCCACAGTGGTTTTGAGATAATCGGCAATGCTGATGTCATCATGGGTATAATCGCCGTTCAACTCGCCTTTCACCCGAATGAGGTAAAAGCGACGATCATCCATCGAGTGCAGGTAAGCCAGTTGCAGGCCAATACTCTTCAGGTCCTTATCTTCCAGGTAGCTGTAGGGTGGGTATGAGCTTGGGGTCACGTTGTCGAAGTTAAATTCCTCCAATTTGTAATCGAACCCCAAAATCACCTTGGTCTGCGGCTTGTTTACGAGCGGCGCAAGGGCGCGCACAAAGAACTTATTGTTGCGGCGCACGTGGGCGCTGCCGTTTCCCAACCGCGGGTCGTCAGACTTCGAGTCGATATCGAACTGTGGCAAGCGCTCGTAACCGATCACCAGACCGCGGGGCTTCCCCATACCGCGCACGGCTGGCGATGCGTAATCGATCACATCGCTGATCTCCTCGACTTTGCTATCTTGCGCCTGGGCCTGCTGTACCATACCCAATAAAGCCAGCACATAAGGGAGTAGTTTTATTTTCTTCATAGTTTTTCAGAGTTGAGCGGGTCGCTTTCAGAAAGCAATGCTTTTGAAAACGACCTCTACTTATAAATTATACTGTTTTTATTTTGTTTTGTGTTAAAAAAAGAAGCCAAAATTTAGCATCGCCAGTTTGTCATCTTCTCCGATGGCATACGTGAGCGAGAAAACGGTGCGGTTCAGCAAGTCGACCCACACGCCGCCGCCATACCCGGTATGCAGGCTGCGCAGGAAAGAAGCCCTCGGCTCCCCGTCGTAGTATACCCGCCCGGCGTCTATCAGGCCCAGCACCCCGATTTTGCCAGGGGTGAGAAAGAGGCTAAAGTCGAAGAGCTGAATACGGGTCTCTGCGTTGGCAAACAGGCTGCTGCGGCCCGAAAAGCGCGTTCTCCGGTAGCCCCGCAGGTTGGAGGTGCCGCCCAGCGTATTTGCCTGGTAAAACCGGAAATCGCCGAAGTTGTGGGCTGCCCCGATCCTGCCTGCCCACGTTAACTGGAGCGGGAAGTTAGGGCTGATGTAAAACCTGAACTCAGAGCTGAGGTTGGTATAGCTGAGGCGCTCCCCGTCGAGTTGCTGGTTGTAACTGATCCGGTTGTAAAAGCGCATCCCGATGCGCGGGTTGGCCTCTGTGCTGTTCCCGGCCCCGATCACGTCCAGGTTGGCGTAGGCAGCGGCCCCGGCGTAGTGCTGTGGGTCAAACGTGCTGCTCTCCAGATTATATGTGCCTGCTTCTAGGCGGCCCGCACGCGCCTCGTTGAGCAGAAAGTTGTCCTGCTCCGGTGTCTCCACCTGAAAGCGCTCATACGTGGGCCCTATGCCTACTTTCAGGAAGTTCGTGACGTCCTTGTATAGGGAGGCATCCAGGGAGAGGCGCCTGTAACGCACCCGGTAATAGCTGTCGTCGGAGTCGGAGATTTGTTGCGTCTCGTTGCCGAAGCCGTAGAAGTTGCGCTGGTACTGCGGCCCCTGCACGGCACTGTTCAGCGCCAGGCTCCAGTCGCCCACCACTTTGCGCACATCGGCGGTATAACGGATGTTGAATGACTTGGTGAGGAAAGCGAAATTTGCCTCCAGCAGGTGCTGCGACGCGTACGGCGCCTTTCTGAACTTCTGGGTGCGCAACAGCATACCTGCCCCCAAAAACAGCCCGTCGTCTACGTTATACTCTGCCGAGAGGCGAGGCCCCACATAGGGCAGCTTGTAATTGTCGCGGTCGTAGCGGGTGACTTCCTCCTTGGCGCTGGTCTTGTCCCGGCTCACGGGCCCAAACGCAATCTCGTTACCGGTGTTGGTGTCGTAGATCACGGTATACTTTTTCGGTCCCCGCACGCTGGAGTTGTCCACGATCTCGTCCTCGTCGCCGCCGCCAATGATGCGCACCACAATGCTTTTGTCCACGTCGCCCGTGATCACGAATTCATCCTCGCCGTCTCGGCCGTAAATGCGGATCTCTTTTGTCTCGTTGGTAAAAAAGGCACGGCTATAGATTTCCTTCAGCACCTCCCCCTCTTTCGAGATTTTGTATCCCGTTACCTGCACCTGCTCGTCGTTCAGTCGGGTAACCTCAAAGCGCTCGTGCTTGTCGCTGCCCGATATATCCACGTACTGCGCCAGAAAGTCGTAGTACTCTTCGGCCACCTGAGGCAGCGCGTCTCTTCTGGCGCTGAGCTTTGCGGCTGTCTCGGGCCCGGAAAGCGCCCGCACACTGTCGGGCCACTGCCGGATCGCCTCCTGAATCACCTCGTCCGTTACGTTGGCCTTGATGTCCTGCGCTATCCGGAGCCAGTCGGCGCGGGTGGCGCGGGAGGTGAAGGTCCGGTCGAGGGTGAGGGCGCTCAGGTTCAACCCGATCACATCGGTAAACTCATACCCGAAGTTCTGCACGTTCCGGACGCCCCACTTGCGGGTGGCCAGCCACGGCAGCACCCCGTCCACCTTAAAGAAAGCCATGTCGCGGTCTTCGGGCACGGGGGTATACAGCTTACCTTTCTCGTTCTTCTTCTTTTCCTCTACCCAGCGCCACTGCCCCTCGTGGCGGTCCCAGTCGCCGACGAGCATATCCAGCAGGCGCGCGCGCACAAACTCCAGTTGGTCGACCTCGTTGTCGTTGTCGTCTTCCAGCTCATCCAACAGCTTCTCGGTGCCCACCAGGTTCTCGGCGTAACCCAGGCTGGCGGTTTCCTCATGGTTCTCGTCTGCGTCCTCTTCCAGAAAGGCGAGCGTGTTGCCAAACTCATCAATGTACTGGCGCAGGTATGGCGTATTCGGGATGTAAACCAGCTTCGGGTTGGTATGGAAAACGCCCGCCGCATCGGCCAGGGGGGGTATGACCAGCGCACCGTAAGGGTGCTGGGCCGAAATCTGGTCCTGCAGCAGGGTGCGTGCCGCCGTTTCCTGCAGGTATTCTGGTAGTGCGTTGGTGGGGTCTTTGTCGATGGTGCGCAGCGTGTATTCCCTGGCATCGGGGTTGCGTACCTTCAGCGAGGCCGTTTGCTTGCCGCCACCCTTCTGGTAGGGCGTCAGGCCGTCGAACTCATTTTTCATGTCCAGCAGCGGCACTTCCACCGGGGCGGCCCATACCTTGCGGTAATGCTCGCCCAGCAGCTTCCGCCTGAGGCCGGAAACCTGATAGTTGGCGTTGGCGCTCAGGGTAATGGTGCTGTCGGCGTAGTTGGTGTTGTCTGTAACCAGCGGCACTTCCTTGCGCGGCTTCTTGGCATAGAGCGGCGTGCGGTACGATATCTTGCCGGTGTCGCCTTTGCCTTCAGGCACCCAGTACTCCACCCAGCTCTCACCGTTCTCGTAGTACACCACCTTGGCAAAGCCCTTTACCTTCTCCACGTAGCTCACGTTGCCGCCCGGCTTTATATACTGCACCTTGCAGCCGGATCCGCTCACGATGTGGGCCAGCTTGTTGTGCTTAAAGTACTCCAGGGCGTGCTCGTGGCCCGCCGCATACACAATGTTGTCGTATTTATCGAAGATGTTGAGCAGGCCCTCGATATAAGCTTGGTATCGGGGATGCGGGATATCCTCCAGAATGCCGCCGTATTTTCGGGCGAAGGGGTATATGGAGCCGATGATGGGCAACGGGACGTAAATCCAGTCGCGCAGCATGGTAAGCGGGAAGAAGTGATCTTTCAGGGAGAAAAATCCGCCGTGGGCTCCCCTGCTCATCAGTGGGTGATGGCCAACTACCAGAATGTCGCTGCCGCTGTTCTTCTCGATGATATCCTCAAGCTGCACCAGGAAATCGACTTCGGTGGACGCGCCACAATGCGTGTTGTCGCCATACGGGCGGTCGAAGGGGTGCAGCCACCACTCAGAGTCGATGGCGATCAGCACCAGGTCGTCGCTGATCTTCACCTCGTAGGGGCCGGGGCAGCCGTCGCCGGGCACAAAGAAGTCGCCGCCTGTCACAATGTTCTCGTCCGTCAGGTACTCGTTCACATACCGCTGTTCCCGCAGGATGGCATCGATGCCGCCACGGCCACTGTGGTTCCAGTCGTGGTTGCCCGGGATCATGTACTTCTCGCCGGGGTAGCCTTTCAGGATGTCGAGCTGGGCGTTCAGGCGCTTTTCTGACACCTCGCGGTCGTACGCGTCGGGCTCCGGCAAGCCGTTGAAGTACACGTTGTCGCCCAGAAAGATCGTGGCGCTCTGCAGGCCGGCCTCCTCCATCTGCTTCCGCATGAGCAGCATGGACGGCTCGCCGTCAAGCTCTGGGGCCCCAACGTCTCCGATCAGAAAAACGGTATAAAGCACTTTGTTGTCCGGGTCCGGAACGTCCTGCTCCCAGTCCGAGGCTTCGCGGCTGTAGAAAGGCTGGTTGGCAACACAGGCCGTAAGGGTAGTGCATAAAAGGACCTGCCAGATTGGGTGAAAGCACAGGCGGCACCATTTAAGTAAATGTTGGGTCATAGAGTATCAGAGTCTTTATAGTATTGCTGCCAAGGCGATAGGAGGTGCGCTGCAAACCACAGAAAGGAGGCCAAGCCCCTGCCCGAATGCTTGCGCAACCCCTGAGCCTCTGCGGTATACCGGTCGGGCGACGCGGGTATAGCAAGACTGAAGTTCATAAACGTGGCGGCACGGCATTTAGTTGTTGCCCGTCGGCACGCTTTTACCCGGCTCTGCCCCTTACTAACTAACTAAAAACTGTTTTTACCGTAACCGCAAGCAACGTGTATCGACGCTGCATCTATATATAAAACATCATGGTGTCAGCGGCAGCCTCACGTCTGGCAAAGAACCACAACCTTATATGGAAGACCCAAAACTTATCAAACAAGCCAGTGAGTTTGTTTTCAACCTGTTCAAAGAAAAGCTTTCCAAGAAGCTGGTATACCACAATTTCCGACATACCCTGGAAGTGGTAGCGGTGGCAGAGGAGTTGGGCCAGAACAGTGGCCTGGCCCCCGACCAGCTGCAGGACCTGGTGCTGGCTGCCTGGTTTCATGACACCGGATACGTAGACGCATATGAGGGCCATGAGGCGGAGAGCATCAAGATCGCCACCGAGTGGCTGGCCAGGCACGATTACCCCACAGAGCGCCTGGAGCGGATAGAGGGCTGTATTAAGGCCACCAAACATGACGTGGCCCCGGAGACGCTGCTGCAAGAGTTGCTGGTAGACGCGGATCTCTCAAACATAGGCAAGTCTACCTTTTCCGCCACTGCCGAGCTGCTTCGGGTGGAGTGGGAAATCTTTCAGGACAAGTTTTTCACGGACAGCGAGTGGGCGCACTTCCAGATGGATTTCCTGCTTTCGACCACGTTCCACTCGAACCAGGCGCAGCGCATGTTTGCCGCCCAACTGGGCCTCAATATTCAGGAGCAGCGGGAGCGCCTGAGCAAGGAGGAGAAAAAGAAGAAGAAATCTGAGAAGAAGCACCGCGAGACGCTGGCGCAGCCCAAGCGGGGTATCGAGACGATGTTTCGGAATACGTACCGCACACACCTGAACCTCAGCGCCATCGCCGACAACAAGGCCAACATGATGATCAGCCTCAACGCCATTATCCTGTCTGTGGTGATCACCTACCTCAGCGCCAAGTCATCCATTATCGGCACCGACTTTACCCAGCACCGCACCCTGATCGTCCCGATCGGCATGCTGCTGCTCACCACGCTGGGCTCGGTGGTTTTTGCCATCATCTCGGCACAGCCTGAGGTGACCAGCTTCTCCATCAACCGCAAGAAGAAGAAAATCAACACCCGGAACGTGAACCTGCTTTTTTTCGGCAACTTCACGCACCTTCCGCTGGAGGATTTCCAGAAAGGGATGCACGAGATCATGCGCGATAAGAAGTCGCTCTACAACAACATGATTACCGACATCTATTATCTAGGCGATGTGCTGAGCCGCAAATACAAGATCCTGCGCATCTCCTATACCATTTTTATGGTAGGGCTGGTGCTCACGGTGGTCGGCTTCGCGATTGCCATCGCGTCTTATTAGGCACGGATAAATAACATAGCGCCCTGAGCCGCATTTCTTTTGCTCTTTATATAATCCTATATATAAACTCCTTGAAGCAATAGATGTATTTCTTGTTTTAGAAAAATCCAAACCAAAATTTTCGGCGTAAAGCCAAGGCATAAAATAGTTTACGTCCTGGTATGTGGGGCCGCGTTGATGGGCTACCTATGTTGGGTATCACAATTACACAATAATGTGTTAACTTGCTATTTGCAGCAGCTCTATTTGTAGAGCCGGTACACCTATCTCAGGACCTGTTCTCATACCCTAACAAGAAAACTGATTTCAGTGTCCTGAGAATCTCTTTACATTAATTGTAACATGATTCTGTCTGACAACAGTATTATAAAGTTGGATTACGACCCGGCTTCCAGTACGGTAGAGGTGGCACACCCAGACCTGTATGGCTTCCTCCTTCCAGAGATCAAGTTTAACATTGACAGGCTGGTGGAAACGACCAGGCTTTTGACAGTAGGCAGATTCCAGGAGAACGGCCACCTAGGTAAGCAGGGAAGTGGCGACATATCTCGCTGTTAGCTTGGCAAGTACCCGCGTTCAGAGGGTGGCACGGCTGACGTCCCCTCATACGCATATGGAAACAACGGCCCCAGGGCCACATTCAGCACATCCGGGAAATACAGTAACTCCCGTTCAATTTGTAGAACTTCAAAAGTGGCGGAAGCCAAAGTAGCTACTAACTATGGAGAAGAACAGTGACAATGAAGACAGGATGCACGGTTCCATATTTGTCTTGCTCAAGCGCTTCGTGGAGAGCTTGTATGACTACAGCACATGGGTAAAACTGCTGGAGGCGGCAGACATCGGGCACGCCCCGTACCAGATGCACGAGATGTACCCCACCAGCGAGCTTTTTTCCATCGTGCAGCAAGGCGCAGCGCTTACCGGGATACCACCGCACCAGCTGATGGAAAGATACGGGGAGTATTTGGTGCCGGACCTGCTCTTCTTTTACAAAAAGCACGTGGACCCCGAGTGGCGCACCTACGACATGCTGCTTAACACTGAGTCGGCTATGCACGCTGCCGTGAAAAGGGAGGACAGCAGGGCTACCCCACCGCTGCTACTGGTGACAAAGAAAGGCAGTAGGCAGTTGATAGTCGATTACCACTCCAAGCGCAGGATGGCGGCTGTTGCCGTGGGCATTATCCGTGGCATTGCCAAGCACTACGACGAAGGCGACGCCGTAGAAGTCTCACTCCTGACGCCAATGGACGAGGAACGGGTACAGATAAGAGTAGACTTCCTGTCCTAACCTATTCGATCTCCTGCTTTATAAAAAGAGGATGTTAGCCATAAACGCTAGACAAGGGGCGATTCACGATGTGGATCGTCCTTTTACTTTTGTTATACCTCACATGATTTCCTTACAAAGATCAAAAATCAGCCAGTATATGTTATTGTATTTATTAAATAATTTTTAAAACTTTATAAATTAATTTTATCATGAGTGAATTTAAAAACTATATAAATAAATTTTAAGTAACTGATTTACAATAACATGTGAGTAATGTTGGTAAATTGAACAACTTTAGACCTTAATACACGACCGGATTAAGTATTTTTGTACATGTCTAATAGACGAAAAAAGGGTGCGAAAAAGTCGCACCCTCTATCCAGAAATAAGTGTTTTAACTTTGAATTACAAACACTTACAACTTTGGTGGTATTACTTTCACATATCCCACCAATTATTCTTTCTTACTACAATCTATATTTAGTGTTGACGCACTAACGATAGACAATCTTCTTACTAAGCACATGCCTTTCGGTATGTGCTTTTTTATTACACATACTGCAACGTTATGTTGCAGTATGTGTACAAATGTACATTATATTTCGAATATCCTTAGCGTATACTTGGTTTATCTTTAGTTTATACTTAGGAGTTTATACTTAGGCTATCCTTTTTGTTAACCCTGCACATGTATGCGTCTCAGTGATGCTTACTTAATGTCGGTTTTCATCTTTCCCCGTAATACTACTTTGTGAGTTGTCCCCATTATTGTATATTTGCTTGCGAATGTTGAATATATGGATATGAATGTATATCAGCACCGAACGATGTAAAGTCCTGAGTAAAAAAAAGCAACAAAAAATTAAATAATTAATTAACAATCAAGGCTTTGTAGTTCAACGGATAGAATAGGAGTTTCCTAAACTCTAGATCCGCGTTCGATTCGCGGCAAGGCCACATAAAACCCCCTTTATGCATTGTAAAGGGGGTTTTTATCTTTACTCGGAAAAATATCGGACACTATTGATGTTTTAGCACCTTTTAAAACAACTGTTTTCTTTAAAAACTCTGTTCACGAAAATTGAACATTGCTGCCCAGGTGCCTGGGTATAATTATTGAGAAAGACACTCTGAGCTCTCGCCGAGTCCGGTTTTCACCCGACGGTACAGCTCCTGCAGCCAGGCTATATCCGCCTCTCGCATTTCCTTACGAATAAAACGCATGTCACTATTGCTGATAACCTTTAGGGCACGCGCAGCTCTGGATAATTCCCATAGCTGAAACTGTAGTGCCGGGGGGCA
Organism: Pontibacter sp. E15-1; assembly: GCF_022601975.1. Taxonomy (GTDB): domain Bacteria; phylum Bacteroidota; class Bacteroidia; order Cytophagales; family Hymenobacteraceae; genus Pontibacter. The sequence goes on along the minus strand of NZ_JAKVIR010000014.1, from coordinate 94,965 downwards.
GGAAATGCGCCGGTTCTTCCTATAGGTACTCCTTAATTGTACCTGTCTTAGCTCCTCCTGAAACTTAGCTTCTCTTGCCGCGCTGGCGGAGTTTATATCTTGCTGCCAGGCCTCGAGCGCAGCGCGCCACTTTATGTCGAGATCCTGCTCTAGAACAGCATGCTCCTCCTCATTATAATTGTAGGCGTTCGCTTCATACACATGGTACTCCTCATCAGAGATGGCACCGAGTTGCTTTGCCCTGTAGGCGCTGGTTTGCAGCATGCGCTGGAATGCGTTAAATTTCATATTGAGCAGTAAATAAGATTAAATAAATGTATTATGGTTGTATTATGATTGTGTAACGCAACCACAATACAACATGTTTCATGGTATTACAATTATTTTGCAATTATTTTGATTGTGTTTTGATGGTTATTTATATCTTTGTTTCGTATAACTGATAAACCATATATCCAATGTCTGTAGAAGAGCAAAAAAAAGTAACCGTCAACTTTCAAATGGAATCTGACTTAAATGAGAAACTGAAGGCCATAGCCAAGAAGAAGGGTATCAGTTTTGCAGGATACATTCGCATGATCTGCGCCGAGGCGGTGGCAGAAGAGGAGGAAAACAAATAGTCGCCTCACGTCCTTTTTCTCTGAAATTAAATGAGAAAAATGATATAAGGAAATAGGAGTACCAGAAGCGCAGGACACGATAGGCTCCAGAGAATAGCGTTAATGCAAATAACAAGTTTTATTAAACCCATTGCTCCCTTTTCCTTTTTGTAAAGAAAAAGACTATGCCAAAGCGAGAAACAAATTTAGCTAAACTCTATACCGGCCGCTTGAAGGAGGTGACAATCGTGCCAAAGCTGGGCATCTCTCCAAAGGAGGTGGCAGATACATTGTCGTTAAGCAAAGACACTGTGATGCGCAACATCCATCGTGACCCCTCGGATCCGCTCTACCTCCCCGCCTTCCGCGTTAACGAGCGCGACTACCGCATCTACTATGAGGACCTGATCGATTTTATCCGGCGCAACTACGTCGGCACTGATATCAGGTTTAGCAAGTGAAACAAACTGGCTGAAGGTGCTTAAAGATGTCTTCGTGGTATCCATTAAGGTGTGAGCCAAAAGCCGTTCCTGCCCGGAGATCCTTTTGTACCCGTCCAAAAAAACATTTGCTTATAAAGCGATACCGGCTACCCCACAAAAAAAGAAACCCCTGCAGTACAGGGGCCTCATTTTAACGGTATTCAACCTATATGCTCTTCCGCTACCGGAGATCACGCATGATGCCCTGAATTTCGGATTCCTTGTACCCCAGCTGCCCTAGCACCTGCGAGGCCTCGCGCTGGTCCTGCTCCGTGCATTCTGTGTCTATGAGCACTCCCATCAGCGCCACTGCCACCAGCTGGCCCTGCGCCGGGGATAACTGCAGCCTGCCGTCATAGTGTGCGGCCCTCCCGGCGAGGGGGTTCCGGTGCTGCCACATCTCCCAGGCTCTGGGGGAGATCCCGGTAGGGCGCGGCATCTTGTCGTTTCTGTTCATGGCCACTATCCTATAAAATCCATGCCCACTACCTCCAGTGCGCCCTTGTCGGTCACGCCCCGCACCTTCTCCAGCTCCACGCCCAGCGCGTCCAGCAGGTCAAACGCGGCGTCCCGGTCATCGACTGACAGGCGGCCTACCTTCGCGAACGAAACCTCGTGATACATGCCCGTCACGATGATGCGCATCAGCGCCTTGCGCTCCGGCTCCGTCAGGTTCAGGGTGTACTTTATGGCTTGGGGGCCTTTGCGCTTCCTGCCGAATATTCTGTTGATAAACTTCTTCATGTTATGGTCTTTATGGTAATTACTGATTGATAATTCTGGCCGTCTTAGCCTGCCGGTTCAGCCCGGTGCTGAGGTCTGTTACTTTGGTGTATATGTTGACCTTCCCTAACTCTGCCGCCAATTTGCGGTAGTCAATGTCGGGTATTGGCGTACCCGACAGAAACTCACGGGTAGATGGGGGGATGGTATAGGCTGGTGCGGTAACAACACCGCCCGAGGCATACCCCCGCAAGCCTACAGCCTCCAGCCTTAGTTTCAGATTCGTGTCACGCAGGCGCATCTGCTCCAGTTTCTCCACCAGCTCCGGGTTGTTTCGTACCATTCTCTGGTTAAGCACATACTCACCCTTGTGCACAATGCCCGCTGGCTCATACTTCCCGCCATCACCGGTATAGCCACCTTCCGCGAACTGCGGGGCCTTCGGCGCTGCGCTGCTGCTCAGCAGCTCTTTTGCCCGCACCAGGTTACCCGTCACGGTGGCCACAGTGGTTGCAATGGCTATGAGGTTAGCAGGGAATGGCCCGGCAGCGGATGCAGCCGCTATACCCTTGGCAATGGCCTCAGCGGAAGCAAGCCCGATCTGGAACAGCGTGATCGCTTTTTGAAAGTTGGCGGCTTCCTCAGATTTTGCGGCCAGAAGCGTGGCAATATCACCGATAGACTGGGAGATCAGGAGGGCGCTCTCATACTCGGCCTGCGCAATCTCCGCTTTCTGGTCTGCCTCCTGCTGCCGGGCCTCCACGTTGCGGCTGGCCTGCTGCCGGGCCTCCTCTAGTATCGTATCCGCTTTAAGCTTGCGCGCCGCCGCTTCCTTATCTGCCTGGTCTTTGGCAATGGCAACCAACTTCTCCGCCTGCTCCCGTCGTGCCTCAATTTCCTCCTGATCAAACTTGACCCGTATCAGCTGCTTTTGCTTCTCCGTCAGGTTCTTAGCTGAAAGCTCTATCTCCATTCCCTTCGCTGCAAGCCGGATCTTAGCCTCTAGCCTTTCTTGGGTTCCCTCAATGGCTTGCAGTACTTCTATCTCGAGCGCCGCTTTCTCATCAGAGAGCCGCTGTAAGCGTTCGGCCTGCTCTTTCTCAGTCAAGTCCTTTGCCAGTGCCACGCGCTTCGCCACGGCCTCCTTATTGATGGAATTGATCTTGTTGTTTAGCGTGGTCTGCAGCTCCTTGGAGGATTCATTGAGTTGGAACAGCGCGGATTCCGCGTCTGCCAGTGCGCGGTCTTCATCATTGCCGTTATAAGTGAGGTTCTGCTCAGCCTTGATGTTATTCACCTTGTCTTGCTGCAGCTTTATTTGCTTCTGCAAAAGCCCCTGCTCAATAGCCAGAGCCTTTTGCGCCGCTGCAGCCCGCTCTTTCTCAGATTTGGCGGTATCTTCTGCTATAAAGTTCAGGTCCTTGATCATCGAGCGGCTTTTATCCCTTTCCCGGCCGAGCGAAATCTCAGCTTTCGCTATCCGCTGAAACTCTTTCTCTATCTTGGCGGCTTCCACGGCCACGCCCCCAACCTCTTTGGCAAAGGCTTTGGCTTTAGACGTGCCATCAGCTATTCCGGTGCCGACCTGCAGCAGCCCGTCCTGTAGCTTGTTGAAGTCCCTGTTCTGAATGGCCTCCAGGATAACGGCGAAGCCCTTGATGCGGCTGGTTACATTCTCAATCACACCGTCGGCCAGCTTTTGCAGCAGGTCGCCCAGATCCTTAATATCTGAAAACCAGTCGATGGTCGCCTTTCCCACGTCGCTCAGCCGGTCCCTCAGGAAAGACATAACCGTGGTGATGGACTTGGAGGCCTGGTTTACCTTGTCAATACCCTCCTGCGTGGAAGTCAGCCAGCTCACCAGCCCGCCCAGCAGCAGCAGCACCGCGCCGATGCCCGTGGCTGCAAGCGCTAGCTTCAGACCCTTCAGCAGCGAGATGTTGCCTGCTAAGGAGGCCTTGGTGATGTTTAGAGTGGCGGTGTAGGCCTCCTGAGCCCCTTTGGCCTTGGTGGTGATGGTGGCCAGCAGCCCGGTGCCGTCCACGGCCTGGAGGATGCCACCCGTGTAGTCGCCGACGCTGCGCCCGAACTGCCCGTAACTTTGCTCCAGCCCTTTCAGTTCGTCGTTCAGCGCCTTCATGTTCTGCTGCATCTTCACGCCCAAATCAGACTCCCGATCTTCCTTGGACAGATCCCGGTACTCCTTCTTCATCTCCGACAGCGCCAGGCTCATCTGCTTTATGGATCCAGCGGCGGCGGCCTCCGTCTTAGCTTTGGCATCCAAACCGGACTGATACAGGCGCTGCTGAGCGGTCAGCCCTTTAAGCTGGTTCTTCAGCTCGATCTGCTGCGCGATCTGCTCATCGGTAGCGCTACCCGCGACTTTAATCGCTTTTGCCAGCTCCTGCTCCTGCTTCTTGACGTTGATGATGTCTTTCTGCAGGTCAACGATTTTCTTCTTATAGGCCGCTTCATCAACGTTGATCTTGATGACGACGGTTTGCCCTTGCTCTTGCATCTGCGCTATCGTATAGGGTTAATGCTATGTTTGAAGTATTCCGGCCGCACTTTCTCCAGGCGCCGCAGCTTGGCGTCCATTATCCGCGGCAGCTTCTCCCTGTCAACGCGGACCATGTTCCCTTCTCGGTCAACAACAAAGCAGGGAGCCGCCGATGGCTATGGCTCCCTGCTGTTTATCTTCTGTGTTATGGCACATAGTAGGCTCATGGGCTTTAGCTTAATCTGCTTTTCAGTTTGGTACCGTTGATCGTGTAGGTCTTCGGCCCATCCCAACTGCCTTGCTCCACAAGCACCGAGGCGTGCCGGTCGCCGTGATCGATCACAGACAGCCCGAACTTATCGGCCAGGTACTGCAGCTGCTCCTGCACCTGCAACAGCACCAGATAAGCCTCTTTCTCATCGTCCGTCTCCGCGTAATAGGAGTAGGCTTCCTGCACCTTCGCTATAGCGGCATCACAGTTGGCCACGCCGTCCTCAATCTCGACAGCGTTGATGTTGATGCGGTCTTTGGAGCCGGAAGAAGCTATGCGGGAGCGCTCCCTGAGTACATGCACAGCCGCCTCGAAGCCTGCGAGGTTCGGCATCACCACCAACTTCTTCAGCTGCTCCACATCCAGTGTCAGGCCCTGCACCTCTACATGCTTGTTGCCTACCAGCTTCTCCCGCACCAGCGCGTCTGCGGTCCTGTTGCCCTTCGCCAGCTGCACCAGCTCCTGCTTTGTGATCGGCCCGACGTTGAACTGGCTGTAAAGCTGCACACATGTGTCAGCGGCCTCTGCGATGCCTTGCAGTTCATCGGCGTACTCCTTCAGCTTGCTGTAATTACAGCCCATCAGGACCCGTTCCTTCGGGATTTCGATTCCGTTCTTCATACCCATGGTTCTATAATCTGTTTTGTGGATATTTATTGCGACCCTCAAAGTGGTCCATGTGTCTCTTGATGCGTGGGTAGTCGATTTCCACCCTCTGTGCACCGTCGAAACCGCTTACCTGTCGCAAAGGGTTTTGGGTGCTGCGGTCGTACTGCAGCACCGGCAGCTTGTACTTTTCTGCGAGGTAGTCTACCCGCTCCTGAATCTCCTGCAGCACCAGCGCCACCTCTTTCTCGCCGTCCGACTCTGCATATGTCGAATTGAAGTCTATAAATCCCAGCAAAGCCTCCTCTGAGAAAGTGGCCTCAAAGCCGCTGATCACAAAGTTGTTCAGCACCAGCACGTGCTGCAGGCCACCCCCACCGTTATTAATGGCCACGGCGATGGACTTCTGCACGCTGGCCAACGCGCGGTTGGCTGCTGTCAGATCCGGAATCTCCACCATCTCCTTTACCTTCTCGGCACTGAACGTCAGGTTGCCGATCTTCACCGGCTTGTTTTCGGAGATGCGCTCCCGCACCTGCTTCTCCAGGTAGCTGGGCGTCTTAATGACCTGGCTGATGTCGCTGATGGTGAACTCGCCGACGTTCAGCGCCTGAAGCTCTGCCAGGGCCGTGTTCAGCGCCGCTGTCACATCTGGCAGCATGGCGTTCAACAGGTCGATCACCCGCTGATCACGGGTCAAAGTGATTTTCTCCTCGGGGATGGCTACCCGGTACTCTTGTGTTTTACTTTCCATTTGGATAATGATTATAGGTTGAAAATTGGTTTACTGTAGATGATTAGCACCCGGCGGCGGCGGCAAAGGCATGTAGTGTGTCAGGGCGGAGCCTTCGGCGAACTTCATCCGCCTGCCTGTCCTGGGATCATAGGCCCGGTTAAGCTGCCCCTCCAGCACGAGCGTCTTGAGTCGCACCCCGTCCGCGCCTCTGTAGCGCACAGCTGCCAGGAACAGACCTTTGGGAACGCTGCCGTCTGCTGGTGCCCACTCCGCCAGCACGGGTATGGTCTCCGATTCTGCCTTTCGGATGTCTTGGCTCTCAGGCACTTCGTCCTCTGTTTGACCCAATAGGGAAAAGTCTGCAATGACTTCCGGGTAATCGCTTAAGCCAGGCGGTGTGTATGCTGTTGCCATTTTACAAATAGTTTAAAGTTTGGATGGGCTGATAGTTTAGGCGGGGCACAGTGCACCCCGCTTAAACTATTTTTTCTATGACTGAAAAATATCTTTACTCCTGAAGCCACTCTGGCATATCTAATACCTTTACCCAGTGCCTTCCAACCACCGTGCTGGCCACATCTGCTTCTTCCTCGCTGAGGGTGGTCAGGTCCACCCGGTCCAACAGGTAGCGTTTCCTTGCCTCTGCCGTCGCCTTCCACCTCAGGAGGGTAACCAGCGTTAAATCGTGCATGGTAAAACTCTGAAAGGTAATATCCATCTGTTTCGTACAGATGTCGTCGGGGCTGCATTTGGCTTTGTCGCGCCCGTAACGGTGCTCATAGTCTTTCAGCGCCGCAAACTCATCGGGCGTCAGCAGGCTGTAATCCAAGGCAGGCCCCTGCACCAGCTGCCGCAATTCCTCTACTGTTGCGCTGCCTCTCAGTATGCTTTTCAGCAGCTCCCGGCGGTTGCCATTGCTGTTGTATGCCATCATAGCGCTACGGCTTTTTCACAGGAAGCCACCGGCGGCCCGCTGCGACGTATCGTAATCATGAAGGGGGTCTTACCCGCGATGGCCTCTTTCATCTCATCCTTTGTCAGCCCCGCTTTATCGCCAACTTTATATATGTCAGGCTCATCTGCATAGGAGAAGACGGGCACTATCTCGCCTAGGGGGTTTAACCGCTGCAGCGCCTTTGCCACCGTTTCAGGATCTGCCTTGCCTTGCAGCAACTGCTTTAACAGGTCTCTTCTCGTATCTCTCATTCGTTATCTGCTAACAACTTGTGTGGGCACAGCTTTCTGATCACCTCGTCATCCGGAGTACCCATAAACTCCACCAGTGCCGCGTATACGTCAAGGGGTTTTGCCTGCTGAGGCTTATCCTTCGTCCGAGCTGACGACATGCTGCCGAACAGTAACTGATTCAGCAAGTCGCGCTTGCCCTCTGTGGCAGGTGTCTTCCTCATCGGTTCAGCTTCTTAAGCAGTTCATCAATCAACTGATCCAGGCGCTCCGGCGGCAACCGGTCGATCAGGTCGGAGGCGGTCACGTAGCCACCCAGGTGCCGCATGAGCATATCGAGGGCCTGCAGCTTGGAGTGCATCTTTACCTTGCGGGTTGTGCCGTACTTGTTGACGGTCTCCGATATTTCCGCAATGCTGGCCAGTTGTGACGCGGTAAGTTCTTCAAATGGTTTCACCTGCAGACCGGCAGAGGAGGCCAGCACCTCCGACAGATTAGTGAAAGCAACCTTTGCCAGTTCCTCTACCACTGCTTTCACTTGCACCCCGCTCTCCAGCATAATCTGCTTTTGGAGCTCGCCCAGCCGCTCCTGCACTTCTGGCTCTTTCAGGAGGCGCGATCCCTGCACCCGGGCAGTCTTTTTGGAATACCCGGCGCGTGTTGCGGCAGCCGTGGCGTTCTGGTCTTTGATGTGCTCCAGACAGAATCTGTCTTTCTTTTTGCTAAGCATATAAGGTGTTATTGTCCGAACTGTGTCCGATGTTTGGATGAATCGCACTTTACGGCGTATCGGGAAAGCCATATTCAGTCTGTCAGGGAGTCGAACCTTAAATAAGTAAGCCAACGTGTCCCTTTTGCACTGGAGAATTCCGTATATTTGTATCAGCTACTCAGGCCTCTATGTGCCTGGTGTAGATGACATATTAGATTGCCTCTGGTACTGTCATGAAAGGCAGTCAGGTCTTCGGGTCTGGCTGCTTTTTCTTTTATAAAAATACCTAAAATGCTATTTTTAACCCCCTTTAAGTGACTAAACCTTATGTGGTGCCCTCTGCCGGAATGTCAACAATAGGCAACATTTCCTTTTTCTTCGTTTTCCTGAGTTCCGGGTGCCGCATGATGAACTGCCGGAACGAAAGGTAGGATCGGCCCAGCCTTCTGGACATCTCCCGCCCGTGCATGAGCCCTTCAGTGTAGTGCGTGCGGACCTCTCTTAGCTCGGCGGTGGTGTAGGCTCTGCGCCTCTTTGCTACCTTCATTGCTGGGCTACTTGGTGGCACACACAGCCAAAGTCTTCGTGTGTGAACAATTCCACGTCAAGGTTTTCCAGGTCATACAGCTCCTCATCTTCTGTAAAGAGCTCCTGCCCCTTATTGGTGCTGGTCACTATATCTACTTTTTCCCGGTAGAGCGGCTTGCTGGAGCAATACCCGAATTTCGTAGGGCGGCTGACCCATTGCCCGAGTTCCTGGTGATACTGCTCTGATGTTCGCCGGTTCCAGTGCTGGCAAGCTTGGCAGCAGGGTATGTTGTTGTGTTGTGGGGTTGGGTTTTCCATAATGAGAGAATGTTTGTTTTGAATGTAGTTCGGGTAGTGCAAGGTGCAGCCTCCATATATGTCGGCTGCACTCCTGCACCACATATGCGCTCGATGGTGCAGGAGTGCAATTGCACCATGTTTTGCACCATTGCACCATACCTAATCGGATGTATTTTCAGGGGGTGTGATGAGAGAGTAAACCGGTTCCTCATCACCGGTCTTCATAATCAAATTAGCCTCCAGCATATCCTTTATCCGGCTCTTGGCGGTCCGGTCCTTGACGTCCTCTAGCTTCATGATTGTCTCATATAGCTTAGTGTAGGTGTACTGCTTCAGGCCTGCCTCAAAGACAGATTTAGCCAACAGCTGCAACTCACTTTGCTTTTTGTCTGCCCGGGATACTTTGGTAAGAGTGCCGCAGTAAATATGGTAGCCTTTCTCCACATCATACCGGAACTGAAGGTTCGGTATGAGCCCGCTGTTGCGCAGGTACTTGCCTTTGATCGTGCTAATCTCAGAGTCTTCATCTTTGCTAACTGCAACTACACTCTCACACTTGCGCTCCAGCTGGCTACCATAGTGGCCGCGCACCTTCCCATCACTGCCGGGGTTAAAGTGAACCACCACAATGATCACGCAATTATGCTGATTGGCCAGTGCCTCCAGGAATGCAATGGAGGTGTTGCTTTCCTTCTGGTCGTTTGGGTCAAACACCAGGTCCGCACCACCATCAATTACAGCCATATGAATACCACCGTGTCTTTCAGACAGCACCTGAAACAACATGCTCAGGTCTTCGGTACGCGCGGCAATGTCGATGCTCTTGAAGTTGTAGGAGTGAAGCCAGTCCGGCTCCCTAGGCCTTCCGGCGCGCTTCAGAACCTTCATCATTCCAGCGTAGTGATTGTAGTAAGACTGCTCGCTATCGATATGAATGAATGCCTTTTCATCTACATTGCGCTGCACCGTAAAGCCCAGAGTATCGATAATGTCGCCAGGCAGCGCTAACGCTCCTGCAGTGATACCGGCTACTATACCGCTCTTGCCAGACTTTGCCTGTCCTACAAAGGTGATCAGGTTGCCAGGTGTCGCTATGACATTCCCGTCAATGCTAATTCCCGGCTCAGGCTTAGGTATAGGCTTGTCAGCACTAAACCTGAATTTTTGCAGCGCCTCATACCTTTCCTCCATTGTTAGCTCTGAAGTGGCTGTGGCTTGCAGTGCTGGGGTTTTGGGTAACCTCGGCTGATTGTCTATTCTATTCTGAGCTGAAGCTGAGATATCCAGCCCGCCATCTTTACAATACTGAAAGAAGCTGGCAATATTGGTTCTGCCGTCGTGGTTCCTGTAGCTGATATCAAACTGCTTATCGCACTCCTGGTAATCATAACCAGTGTATATGCTGCTGACGCGGTGAAAATATTTACGTCCAGTATCTCCCAAGCTGGCAAAGGCAAAACCCATCTTAACCCAATCGCCATAATCCGTGGTTAGGTCAATACGCCGGCTCTCGAGCTGACTAACAACGTGCTCCAGATCCGCCTCCTCCTGGTTAACAGGAGCTGCTTTCTTTACTGGTTTTTCTGCTGGTGTTGGAGTGCTATTTGAGCGGAATGCTGCCAAGTCTATGGGTTGGTAGGTCATTGTGTGACGAAGTGAGGGTTGATGAAAACAGTAGGGTCGTGAGGCAGGAAGCAGGCGCGGCTGACGTTCTTGCACTGTGGATCGAGCTTGCCCATGTCCAGGCCAAAACTGCCAGACAGGTACTCTCTATAGCCTTCGTACCACCATTGTTGGCTGTGCTTGGCTATGTCCATTTCATACAGGACCTTCAGTCCATCACCATTGGGACTGATGAAGCAAACCACCGTGGCCGGATCCGCAATGATGGCGGCTCTTATCTCTGGCAGGCTGCTCTCCAAGTGGTCAATGTCAATACAGATAAGTCCTGAATGCTTGTCCAGCCCTGCATCATCCCTATGATTGAATGTTCCGGAGAAGGTGGCATAGGAAAAGGCGGTGGCTTTGTATTGCCGGTTTTCCTTCTTCGCCTTAATCGTGCGCAGCTGGTCGGTCTCATACCGGAAGGCATCGCCTCTGATCAGGTTAACAACTGCATGGAGTGTCAGCTGCTTTTGGTGCGTCGTGTTGGTCACCGGCCGGTAAAAGACACTAACCACTGCGTCCAGCAACGGCGGCAGCGGTGCTAGTGATGGATTCTGGTAGGTGGCCAGCAGTTCACAATTGCCTATTACCCAATTAGCACCGTGCTTCTGAATGAGATTTTGGTATAACGCTACTTTCTCCAGCGCCCCAGCCTCTCCAAGCAGCTGGCAGAGTTCCGGGTAGGTGTGGTGGTAGTACTCTTCCTTTGCCTCTGATATTGTCGCTGCTTCCATGGTCACCCCCCCCATGTTCTGCGTAGTGGCTGCTCCAGCGATTGTAGGACCTCGGACTTAAAGAAGTAGACGCGGTTGCCCTTTCGGTGGCAGGGTAGTGTTCCTTTTCTTATCCAGTCTCGGGCGGTGGTATCGGAGATCTGCAACAGACGGCATACATCTCGCATTTTAATAGGGGCCTCTGCCGGTTTTTCCGGCCCGGTGGCCAAGGTGGGGACGTGCTGCAGCAACTTGCGCACCACGCAGTCGGCTATTTGATCTATCTCCTGATCGGTCAGTAGCTCCGCTTTAAATGAAAACTCCTTTGCACTCATATCTAATTGTTTAGGTATGATGCAAAGGAGTAAAAAGGATGAAATGCGAATGATGCGACAAGTTTTGTCGCACTAAAAAACGCATGAATCGCACGAGGCTAACGCAAGATTTTACAAGAAAATGGATAATCTTTAGGGGTCACTCGTTTAAACGATTTCCTTAGTGTTTCATGCTCACAAGAGAAAGTCTCAAAGTTGTCAAGCACAGCCTGCACATAGGCGTCTTGTTTCTTGTCTAGAGCGCAGTAATACCAGAAGTCATAAAACATTTTTCGCACCCACCCCGCCTTGACCTCTTGTAGGTCTTTAAATTTTACAGGCTTCCCAGAGGTCGGAAAACCCTCAAAGCTGGCATGTATAAAGTTTAAAACATGCTCTTCTTCATAGAATTTAGCCAACTGCATGAAGTAGTCTTTTGCCTTGTCGGGGGAACAGTTATATTTTAACCGCGTGTCATTTAGAGTTGAAAGCTGCGACTCAGGCACGGGCCTCTTCTCCCCTTCCTCATGCACTCCAATTGTCTCCAGCAATGCATTATCAACAACATTGCTTTCTTCTGTTTTCCGAACCTGTGTGCTTATGCTATAATTCTTTAATAGTCTGCGCGCAACCTTAATCCTCGCTAACTTCCAAGTATGATCGCTGCCGGGTGTCCGTATAAAAGCCGCTAGTGAATTGGGCATGATGTTGGGGTCTTTACTTAATATCTTCCTTGCAAGTAGTACGTCCTCTTTGTATCGCGCCTTAGTAGTATACAGTTGCTCAGTTAGCAACTGTATAGCTTCTGATGTATATTTAGGTGGAAAACTTTCGAGCGCACTGTTTAAGTACAATTCGACATTATCCGTAAATGGTATTCCCTCTGCAACCTCTAATACCCAAACTTTCAAGTTAAATTCTTTTGAATTTTCCATCTCCCCCCTAATCTTAAGACACTACCTTCATTTCCACCGGCGCCGGCAGCTGCCACACCGTATTCATCTCCACCTCGGCCACCTTCTCGCTGATCTTGATATATTTCTTGAAGGAGGAATAATTTGAGTGGCCGGAGATCCGCATCACCACCTCCGGCCGCATGCCCTTCTCCAGCGAGAGCGTGATAAAAGTACGCCGGGCGGTGTGGGTGCTCATGAACTTGTGCTTAGGCTGCGTGTTGACCAGCTTCTCCGAACCGCGCCGCTTGGTGAGGGTAGTAGGATCATTGATCTCCGCCAGTTCCCCCAACTGCTTCAGGTACTCGTTAGTCTTCTGGTTGCTCATAACCGGCAGCGGCCGAGCAGCATCTTCATACTTATCCAGGATAGCTAGGGCAAAAGCGTTGAGGGGAACCTGGTGGCTTCGGTCGGTCTTCACGGTACGCAGCACCCAGCGGTCGCCTTTGATGTCATTGCGGCGCAGGTTGGCTATGTCAGAATAGCGCTGCCCAGTGAAGCACCCGAAGCAGAACACGTCCCTCACCTTGGACATGGTACTACCTGCTTTTAGGTTTAGATCATAGAGCCTCATCAACTCCGCCTCGGTCAGGTAGATGATCTCCACCTCCTTCTGTGGCGCCTTGAACTTGTTGTAGGCCAGGTTCTGGTGTAGCCCCCGATCCAAGGCCCAGTTCATGAAGGTCTTGATGATGGCAAAGTCCTTCCACAGCGTGTTGTCGGTGTGGTGCAGCGTTCCCACGGCGTAGCTCTTGAACAGGTCGAAAAAGTGTAGGTCGATGTTATCGAAAGCGATAGGATACCGCTTATCGGTGCAAAAGTTCTCCAGGTGCTTTTTCACCACTTTGTACTTTGCCACGGTGGCTGGCCGGCGTTGGGTTTTGTTGATGTCAATGAAGTTCTGGAAGTGCTCAAAGAATCCGGTGGATTGAGTGGGTTCCTTCTTCTCCAGAAAGCCCTGTACTGCCTGGCGCAGCTCCGGGATGGTCACGGCGCTGCTGCTGGTCTTCTGGTTATAAATCTGGTGAATGTCCTTTTTGAAACCGTCCAGCCAGCCGTTGAACTCCACATGGCCGGTGTAACTCCGTTTGACATGGTTGCCGTGCTTGTCGGCTTTGGTGTTCCAGTGCCGGGGATGGATGTATTGGCTACTCTTGATTTTGATGGTCTGCTTGCCGATCCGGAGAAACAGATAGATAGCCGTGTCCGCCTCGGACTTCGGCTTATCCAGGTAGTAATTCAGTGTCATACAGTTTGCCTCTGATATATGGCAAGATACAAATATCCGGGATCCTCGGAAACATTTCGGACACCAAACTTTATCTTACCCTATGATATTTTATATTACCCTATGCTTTCGAAAAGGAAAAACATGCTTAGAACAATCTAAACTGGCACTTTAACCTCAGACAAAATAAGATGTGGCAAAAAGGTTCTTCTCGCGGCAAGGCCACACCCGAAGCCCCTGCAACGCCCGTGCAGGGGCTTTTTTATGCACTTCAGAATCCTGCGGCTGCACAAGAAAATTGCAGCCGCTCATCCTTTGCGGTGCCGACGCCGAATAAATCTCTTTTGTAATTCCTTTGGCCGCGATAGGTATAAAGTGCTTTGCCACCAAGCCGATTACGTATGAATTGAGTTGCTTCGCTAAAAAGATGCGCCCCGGCAGCAACATTATCTGCAAAAATACATATATAGGTAGCAAGCCATGTCATACCTCAGATGAAAGTCGCTTCTGCACTTGCCCTTTTCGCCGCCCTCTTCAGCCTTGCCGCCTGCAACGGCAACCGCACGTTTATGGAGCAGGACGATGCTGAGGCCACAATCGCCAGCGAGACAGGTATACCCGCCCCATTGCCCAAAGACATTCTCTACGTTTCGAAGTGCCTGATCAACGGGAAGTTGTATGCCCGCCCAAGTTTCGACGGCACTGTGCTGGCCTATTTCGACACGTCGCAGCAGATTTATGTTATCGACACAACGCAAGCCGTGTTTGTGAAGGCCCGCCTGCTGCAGGACACCTCCACACAAACCGGCTATATCCCGAAGGCCATTTTGCCCGAGCGCCCATAGCACTGGGCAGTCTGTTCGCCGTCAGAGTCAGGCACAAAAAAGGCAGGCAGCCGCTTTCATGCGGCTGCCTGCCTTTTTTGTCTGTTCAAAGAAATGTTATTTCACCACTACCCGCCGCACCGTGCTATACCCGTCTGCCTCAAGCTTTACATAGTATAGGCCTTTGGCATAGCGGTTAAGGTCGATTGTCTTCGAGAATTGCGCATCCGTGCGAACCAACGTTTCATGTAGAATCTCGTTACCGATAACGTTCATGATCCGCAGGTCTACTTTGCGCGCGTCGAGGTTGGCAACCGAGATGGTGAAAACACCATTGCTTGGATTCGGGTAGATAGCGATTTTCTCGTCTGATGACGCCAGGTTAAGGGGATTTTCTTTCTCAGCCTGCTGGGCCTGCACCTGTACCGGGATGCGCTCCTGGGCCTGTGCCAAAAGCACTGTCATACAGATGGTAAGAGAAAGTATAAGATGTTTCATATAGCTTGTGTCGTAAAGTCTTGTTTCGATATGATCAAAAGTTGTTCCACTTATTTAGAACGGGCGGCATCTTTTTTTGTTCTTGTATTGTGCACCTTAAAAGCACCTCATTCACCAAAATCAAGCTTTTGATATTGGATTAAAAAAATATATAACGTAAAATAATTTGACGCAGGATGTCGTGATAATCGGGGGTGGCCTGGCTGGCCTCGTCAGTGCACTGGGTATGGCGAGGGCCGGACTGCAGGTGACACTGATCGAAAAGAAATCATACCCCTTTCATCGGGTATGCGGGGAGTACGTGTCTAACGAGGTGCTGCCATACCTGCGTGCCCTCGGCGTGGAGCTGCACACGCTTGGCCCCGCGCGCATCACGCGCTTCCAACTCTCGTCGCCCACAGGCAAAACCCTGGATGCCAGGCTGGACCTCGGGGGTTTCGGCCTGAGCCGCTTCACCCTCGACCATTACCTTTACCAGCTGGCAGAGAAACAGGGCGTCTGTTTTATGTTGCAGCAAACAGCGCAGCAGGTCAGCTTTCACGACGATGCCTTTACCGTGCGTTTGTCTGGCGGCGACTCGTTGCAGGCACCGGTGGTGCTGGGTGCCTATGGCAAGCGCACCACGCTGGACCGCCAGCTGAACCGTTCCTTTTTCAAGGCCCGCTCTCCCTACATCGGCGTCAAATACCATATCGCGCACGACTTCCCCCGCGACCTGATCGCCCTGCACAACTTCAGGGACGGGTATGCTGGCATCTCTGCCATTGAGAAAGACCGCTACTGCTTCTGCTACCTGACCACCCGCCAGAACCTAAAGCAGCACGGCGGCATCGGGGAAATGGAGCGGGAAGTGCTGTATCAGAACCCGCACCTGCGCCGGATCTTTGAGCAGGCCACGTTCCTGTATGAGCAGCCCGAAGTGATCAACGAAATCTCCTTTGCCACTAAAACCTGTATCGAGAACCACATGCTGATGTGCGGCGACGCAGCAGGTATGATCACGCCGCTCTGTGGCAACGGTATGGCCATGGCTATCCACTCAGGCAAAATCGCTACGGAGCAGGTGCTGCACTACTTCCGGAACGGCCACAACCGGAAAGCATTAGAGGAGGGCTACAGCAGCAGCTGGAACAAGCGGTTTTCGCAACGGCTGCGCGTGGGCCGGGGTGTGCAGCACCTTTTTGGCAGCACGCTGCTCTCCGAGGTGGCAGTGGGGGCGCTCAGGCACCTGCCGCCAGTAACACAGCGCATCATGCGCCTCACCCACGGGCAGCCCTTCTGACAGTCGCCTGCCCTTCCGCTGGCGACCCATCACCCTCACGGGCTCAAATCTTATCGGCAAGCGCATCCGTACTGTGGTAGTGTGTTTCGGCTTATTCCCGCGATCGCTACAACAACTGCCGCATTTGCCTGTTACGCAGGCATGCGGCATCACCCGATACACAAAAACGGTACACGAAACCCCAACTAGATGAAGAGCTATATATGCGCCATCGGCACGGCCAACCCGCCCCACAAAATACCGCAGATGCAGATCGCGGATTTTATGGCGTCCGCGCTGCAGTTTGATGAGCAGGCCACCCGCAAACTCAAAGCCCTGTACCGCGTGTCGGGGATCGGCCAGCGCTTTAGCGTGCTTCAGGACTATACCCGCCAGAACGGCGACTTCACCTTTTATCCCAACACCCCAACGCTGGAGCCTTTCCCGACGGTGCAGACGCGTATGAATGAGTATCGCAAGTACGCGGTGGAACTGTCGGAGCAGGCGATTCGCAACTGCCTGACGCAGGCGGCCAAAGTGTCGCTGCCAGAGATCACGCACCTGATCACGGTGAGCTGCACCGGCATGTATGCCCCCGGCCTGGATATCGAACTGGTGGAGCGCCTTGGGCTCTCTACCAGCGTACAGCGCACCGCCGTCAATTTTATGGGCTGCTACGCGGCTTTCAACGCCATCAAGCTTGCAGACGCCATCTGCAAGTCTACCCCTTTGGCCAAGGTAATGCTGGTGTGCACCGAGATCTGCACGATCCATTTTCAGAAAGACGCCGCCCCGGACCATCTGGTGTCGAATGCCCTGTTTGGCGACGGCGCGGCGGCCGTGCTGATGCAAAGCCACCCAAACGAGGAGGTAAGCCTCGAACTACAGTCGTTTCATTGCGACCTGGCCCCCGCCGGCAAAAGCGAGATGGCCTGGCACATCGGCGACACCGGCTTTGAGATGACCCTTTCCTCCTACGTGCCCGACCTGATCAAGAAAGGCATCAAAGAGCTGACGGACCGGCTGCTGAAGGGGCTTAAAACCAAGGTCTCGGAGATCAGCCTTTTTGCCATACACCCGGGCGGCAGGCGCATTCTGGAGGTAATTGAGCAGGAGCTGGGCATGACCCAAAACGACAACCGCTTTGCTTACCAGGTGCTGCGCGATTTCGGGAACATGTCGTCGGCCACGGTGCTCTTTGTGCTCAAGAGCCTCATGGACAGCCTGACAACCGAGGAACAGAACGAGCCCATCCTGAGCTTTGCCTTCGGTCCTGGTCTCACCCTCGAATCCATGTTACTGAAGGTGCACTATGCAGAAGCTGAGGCAGCGGTCTAACCAGCCCGAGCTGATGGACGACCTGACGCTTTCCGGTGAGGAGCTGCGCCAGAACCTGAAGGAGCTGGAGGTGATCAACAATTGGCTGGGGGGCCATCGGGTAGTGCTGGACGCCCTGGACAAGCTGGCTAAAAACCATACATCCCCACTCCGCATCGCAGACATTGGCTGCGGCGGCGGCGACACCCTGCAAAGCATCGCCCGCTGGGCACGACGCAAGCACATTGCCGTGGAACTGACCGGGGTAGACGCCAACGATTTCATGGTGCAGTATGCCAGGGAGCGCTGTGGCGCTTACCCGGAGATTCGCGTGGAGCAGCACGATGTGTTCTCCGAGAGCTTTGCCCGGCACCCCTACGACATTATAGTCTGCAGCCTTTTTTGCCATCACTTTACCGATGCGCAGCTCGTCCGGCTTTTCCGGCAGTTGCACGGGCAGGCACGGCAGGCCGTCATCGTGAACGATCTGCACCGGCACTGGCTGGCATACTACGCGATCAAGTACATCACCCGTATCTTCCCAAGCTCATACCTGGTCCGGAACGACGCGCCGCTGTCGGTATGGCGGGCCTTTAAGCGCAGTGAGCTGCGCCATCTGCTCCGCCAGGCCGGCGTCGAACACTTCGAGTTGCGCTGGATGTGGGCGTTCCGGTGGCAATTGCTTTTGCTTAGGCGCTGATTTTTTGTATCTTGATCAAGCACGCATGCGCTATACCTTAGAAGCCAACGTAACGCTATGGACAAAAGACCCCTCTATTTCTGGTTGATTCTGATTGCCTCCGTCGTGATTTCGGTGGTCATCATCTCGTTGCTTGTAAAAGCGATGAAAGTAATCCTGATGGCCATACTGGTGCTGGCAATTACCCCGATTGTCTTTTTCATTCTGAAAAAGCTGCTGCTCCCCAACAAAAAGGACGACTCTGATAAGCTAAAGACGCGGCATTAGCACTTGCCTCCGGCCCACAGTAGCGCGCGTTGCTTCTCAAAAGTATATATGCTGCGCCAGCCGGAAGGTGTTGGCGTGTGCCTCTACTATATGCGCAATCTGCTGGGAGTAGCCCCCGCCCATACTCACTGTTACCGGAAGCCTATGCCGGTGGCACAATTCCAGCACAAGGCGGTCGCGCTCTTTGCAGCCGGCAATGGTCATCCCAAGCTTTCCCAGTTTATCCGTTGCCAGCACATCCACCCCCGACTGAAAAAACACGAACTCCGGCTGCTCCTCCTCAAGCAGGCGCGGCAGGTGGTGCGCTAGCTGGCGAAGGTATGCCTTGTCGCCGGTGCCGACGGCCAGCGGCACGTCCAGGTCCGATTGCTCTTTGTGGAACGGATAATTGTGCCCGCAGTGCATGCTGAAGGTAAACACCCGTGGCTCGTGCTCAAATATCTGGGCAGTCCCGTTGCCCTGGTGCACATCCAGGTCCACGATGAGTATTTTGCGAAATCCCTTGTGCCTGAGCAGGTAGTTGGCGGCAATGGCCATGTCATTGAGCAGGCAGAAGCCTTCACCACGGTCCGTGAAGGCATGGTGGGTGCCGCCCGCAATGTTCATCCCGATGCCATGCTCCAGCGCGAACAGCGTGGCCTGCAGTGTGCCGTTCATGATCACGATTTCCCGCTGTATCAGTTCTGCCGAGAGCGGAAAGCCGGTTTTCCTGATCTCGGCAGCCGTGAGTTGCAAGTGGCTAAGCCGTTGCCAGTAGGTGGCATCGTGGGTATCCAGGATATGCTGTTCGGGCAAAGGCCCCGGCGCAAACAGGTTCCCGGGCGTGATGGTGCCTTCATAAAGCAGTTGCTCCGGCAGCAGGTCGTACTTGGCCATCGGGAAGCGGTGGCCCTCGGGAAGGCTGTGGGCGAAAATTTCGGTCCAGGCGATTTTAAGCATAGCATAAGGCTAACAGAAATCCGCGGCCACATGTTCTGGCTATCAAAAACAGGCTTGCGCACGTGCTAAAGAAAGGAATAACCGGACAGTGCAAAAACTAAAGGCCTTAGCAGCAAAAATAAGGCGGTGGATAAGTCAGGTAGTTTTTTGCAAATCCATAGGCTTTCCCCATTTTTGTTGTGGATAATTGTGGACAACTTTGTTGACAGCCTATAGTTATCCACGAATATGTGTTAACTACAGGTTAAAAACGGGCAAATTTCTTTACAATTTCATATCGAACCACAGCTTTGCCTATATTTTGGCTAATTATTTTGTCTAGCGCAAAACACCTAGCTACGCACCTTAATCATTAGAATAATTCAATAACCGCAGAGGCAGTTATTTGCTTCATTCATACCAAATCAGGCATTTTTGGCCTGCCAAACCGGCTGATATACTGCACTATGGCTTCTGTAGCTCCCGGTGCTCTATACCCTGTAACCCAGAAAGGCTTTTATAAGATATCCATGTGTGAAATCATACCTCAGAAATCAGAGCCAGAGGAGACCATCCCCTATTTGACACAGGGATTTTTAGAGGGTTCTGATGTGCTTAAGTAAAGGCAGCCAGATCACAGCCTTGCGCGCGATGTTAGGCTGTTGCCACCCCACCGAGGGGGCTATATATCATTTTCACCTATTAAAGCGTATCTCACAACAGCATACCGTATGCTGGGCTGTTCACCTTTTAAAAAACCGATGGGCAAAATACCTTCACTCTCCCGATTGCTTTTTGGCGTGATGCTGCTTCTGCTTGCCGCCTGCGATACCACCATCAACACAGACGAGGCGGTGATTGCCGACGCTGTGGAGAAAAAAGACCTTGCCGATCCCACGCATATATATAAAGTAGACACCACCAAAAGCGAGGTGACCTGGATTGGCTCGAAGATGACGGGGCGCCATAACGGGGTGTTTCGGATAAAGAGCGGGGAACTGTATATGGACAATGGGCTGCTGACCGGCGGAAAGTTTGTAATGGATGTCGCCAACACGGCTTCTATGGATAAATCCATTGACGCCGAGAGCAACCGGAAGCTGACAACGCACCTGCGCTCTGCCGATTTTTTCGACGTGGAGCGTTTCCCTACCGCAACCTTCGAGATGACAGGCATCGCCCGCATCGACAGCACCGGGGAGCAGGCGGCGGCAAATGCGGCAAAGCCCGCTGCCACGTACGGCGAGTTCCGGCTTAAAAACCCCACGCACCGCATCACGGGTAACCTCACCATCAAAGGCCAAACCAAGAGCGTGTCTTTTCCAGCCCGCGTTACGATGGACTCGCTGCTGCACGCCAAAGCTAACTTCAACATCGACCGCACCCAATGGGGCCTGGTATACCGCTCAGACAGGTCGTTAGGAGACAAGACCATATACCCGGAAGTGAACATCGGGATTGACCTGGTGGCAAAGCCCGAAGACAACTAACACCCAACGCTTTATACTCCGGCAGCTTACCTACAGCCGTTTCTGGCCAGGGCAGCTATTTCCCGGCAGGTATGCGAAGCGCAGGTTTTGTGCGTTCCTTCTCAAACACACGTTTATTTTATGAAAAAATTTTGGTGCCTGCTACCGCTGCTCTTCTTCACTTTTATAGCCTCTGCGCAAAGCAACACGTTGCAGGCGTTTAACCAGCAGCAAGCAGCCTCACTGAAAATTGGGATGCTGATTTTGGGCGGCTGGGCAATACTGAACATACTAACAGGCAGCTTTAAGCTGACGAAAGCCACGCGCAGCCGCAAGTTTTATTTCCAGATGAACCTTTACTGGAATATCGTGAACCTGATCATCGCGGCGGCGGCCCTGTACAGCATCTTCTCTAAAGACCCCGCTGCCGCCTCGCTGCTGCAAAGCCTGAAGCTGCATGTATGGTATAAAAAAATCCTGTACCTGAACGTGGGCCTGGATGTGGCCTACATCGTGCTGGGCGCATACCTGCAGGAGCGGTCACGGAACTCGGCTAAAACAGAGCAGCTGATGGGCTGGGGCAAGGCCATCGTCTTACAGGGCTTCTTCCTTTTCCTGCTGGACCTGGTGCTGGTTATACTGCTCGAGTCGTCGGCGGAGCAGTTATACTATCTTATCCCTACAGCCTGACGGCCCGAAATTATACGCAAAAGGCCTCCCCTGTTTCCGAAGGAGGCCTTTTGCTGTTTAGTATGTATGCTGCCGGGAATGCTGCCTAACGATCGTGCTTCCCTTCCGCGAACTCCTCGATCATCTTTTTGTTGAAAGCGGGGATGTCGTCTGGGTTGCGGCTGGTCACCAGGCCGTTGTCTACTACCACTTCCTGGTCTACCCAATCGGCACCGGCGTTTTTCAGGTCGGTTTTCAGGGTATGGTAACTGGTCATTTTTTTGCCCCGCACGCGGCCTGTCTCAATCAGGGTCCAGGGGGCGTGGCAGATGGCCGCCACCGGTTTGCCAGCTGCCATAAACTTATCCACAAAGCTTACAGCCTCCTGATTGGTGCGCAGTTTGTCCGGGTTCATCACGCCGCCGGGCAGCAGCAGTGCGCTATAGTCCTCGGCCTTCACGTCGCTCAGTTTTTTGTCTACGGTAAACTTGTCGCCCCATTCGGTATGGTTCCAGGCCTTAATCTCGCTGTTTTTGTTTGGGGAGATGATATGCGCCTCGGCTCCTTCGTCTTTCAGGGCCTGCAGCGGCTTGGTAAGCTCTACCTGCTCAAATCCTTCTTCCACCAATATCGCTATTTTCTTTCCTTCCAGTTTGTTTGCCATTTTCAGTTTGTTTTTTGTGTTACATAAGTAGCCTATGCTTAAAATTCACCTTCCGGAAGCTAAATTCAAGCACACGCTTAGTTCGTTGTATAAACAACGGATGAAAGGAGATTTTGTTAACGGCGCACGGCACGGACACCCCGGAAGCGACAGCCACGGAAAAGGCAATATGCCATACCCTTCACAGTGCGCTTTAGGTGTCGCGTTTGCTATCGATGGGGAGCGGGAGCCCGGTCGGGTCGATGGTGGTTTCGGCGCGGCTGGCGGGGTTCAGGTGGCGGCGGTGCTTCATCCCCTCAAGGCGGGCCTCTACCTCATACTTGTTATGGTAGTAGCCTACCCGCATCGACTCCCGCAGGTATAGCCACAGAAACCGCAGAAAACCGTGCTCCTGAAACTGCCGGATATGGCACAGCTCATGGGCCAGCCACCCCTCGTCTTTCAGGAAGCTCTCGCGGCTCACGCCGCTCAGGTGGATGCTCTTGCCCAGCACCATGGCCACGTTGCTGCTCTTGAGCACCATGCGGGCAATTCTGGCAAACAGCGAGCGTTCTACAACTTTATACTTCATTTCTCTGACTGCAAAATGGATGCGCCCGCCCCTTGTTGGCAGGCGCTAAAATAGTACGCTGAGGGCAAGCAAACGGCGTTGATTTACAGAATCGTCACATTTACAGGCAAGTACCTACACCCCTATGTTTGCTACTTTGGATTGTAGTGCCTATTTTTGCCAGCTTCCTAAGGAGAATCCATACCTCGGGAAGCGCGTTTGGGCCTTGGCAGGCTTGTTTGCCAAGGCCCAAACGCTCGCCAAAAGGTGAAACTGTGAAGCTGCCCAGGCAGCCGCATACAAGCTAAACCCTATGACAAAATCTGTTATCCTGAGTGCGCTGGCCGTTATTTCGCTGGCGCTTTCTTACCTCTACGAGGTTTCCCCGACGCAGCAGGGCACCCCAGTAGCGGGTGCCACAGCCACGGCCCCTGTTACTCCCTACGCAATAAACTCGCCTGAGGACATGGTGCGCGCCATGGAGTGGAGCGCGCCGGCGGCAGACACCGCTGCCCCGGAGCCCGTTCTGAAAGAGTACTACGTCAGGAAGCTGGGCCTGCGCTTTAAGGACCCTAACTACAAGCAGCTGGTGGAAACCGCCTCTGCCTGGATTGGCACCCCCTACCAGTATGGCCGCAATTCCCGGAAGGGCACAGACTGCTCGGGCTTCGTGACGCGCGTTTTCCACGATGTGTATGGGGTTAACCTTAGCCGCAGCTCCGGCTCTATGTTTCAGGATGTGCGGCGCGTAAACAAGGGCAAGATGCGCACCGGCGACCTCGTGTTTTTCCGGCGCAGCGCCAAAGGCCCGATTTACCATGTGGGCATCTACCTCAAAAACAACAAGTTTATCCACTCGGCCACCAACGGCGGCGTACGGGTAAGCTCGCTAAAAGAGCCCTATTACAGCAAGAACTTTTATGCAGCCGGCCGTGTAATCTAGCCGCTGGCAGGCCTATGTGCCCCAAACGGAAGGCCCTGCAGATATTTCTGCGGGGCCTTTTTGTTTTTACCCCGCCCATAACAAAATTAATGGCAGCAAGTATAGAAAGGAAAGCGTTGTTTGAGCAACTTGCATGCATCATTGCAAAAGCCAAATCAGCCAAAACCCACAAAGCTTAAGCACTTACACATTCACATTATGGAGAATAACAGAACAGAGGGCAAAAGCATCGCGCAAAGCCCTTTCTTTAAGAACATCCTCAAAAAAGCAGAGGTATACCTGAAACACCCCTCGCAGGTAGCCCAGCTGATCACTGACACCCTCAAGAAAGCCTCCTCGAAGAAAGGGGTTGGCGCGCTGGCCAGCGAGGTATGGGAAAGCCTGCAACTGCTGACGCGCATGCTCAAGGCGGCCATGTCCGGCGAGTACAGAGGCATTCCGTCTTCCACGCTGGTGGGCGGGGTGGCCGTGCTGATCTACTTCATCACGCCGATTGACTTGATCCCGGACATGATACCGGTGATTGGATTCCTGGACGACGCCACCTTGCTGGCTTGGTTCATGACGAGCATTAAGTCGGAGTTGGACAAGTATAAAGACTGGGAAGTGAGCCGCCCGCTGAAAGTGGAGCCCGTTGTGGCACAGCACGACGCGGAGCCGCACAATGCAGACCCCTCGTGGGGCACCCCCAAATACAGCGACAGTGCGAACAATGACACCAGCACCACCAGCACCCACGAGCCCTCGCTGCGCGCCGCCACCACCGACAGCAGCCGCGCGCCTAAAAACAGTGCCGACGACCTCCCGACAGGCGGCAACGTGCGCTAAGCCCACAACACGGTAAAAAAGCGGCGGCAAACCAGAAGACAGGTTTGCCGCCGCTTTTTTTTGCACTTATCTGCCACGCAGCAACTTTATTAAGCCGGTTTCTGCCCCTCTTATCATAGCCCTACTTTATTCAGATATAGCACAATACAAATACATTAATTTTAACAAAATCTCATAAATCATTCATCAATAGACTTTTTTTAAGTAAATTATTCTATATATTTGGACGTAGAATTTTGTACTTTAACTCTTAGCCAAGTGTCTTCATCATTTCTTCGTCTTTCTTCCGTTAACTTGCACATTGATGGAATCGGGAAAGTTTTGTTTGAGCGTAGCGACAAAGCAAAACGCCTGAGCATTAGTGTGCGCCCCCTCAAAGGAGTGCGCGTAGCCGTGCCACCGCATATCAGTTTCGAAAAAGCGGAACAGCTTATCTATACCAAAGCCGATTGGATCCGGGAACACCAGTCCCGGATGGAGGAGCAGGAGGAGAAGGTGACGGTTTATACCCACGACTCTGACTTCAGGACCAGGCACCATACCCTGCGCCTGCTCACGCACGCGCGCTACGACATGCGCTGCCTCGTCGAAAACGGCTACATCAACGTGTTTTACCCCGCCTTTAAGGATGTATGCGAGGCCGATGTGCAGAAGTTCATCCGCAAGTCGATTGAGGAGGCATACCGCAAGGAGGCAAAACAGTACCTGCCCCAGCGGCTGGCCTATTTTGCCGAGAAGTTTGGGTTCACGTATCAGAACGTGTTCATCAAGAACGCCAAATCGCGGTGGGGCAGCTGCTCGTTTAACGACAACATCAACCTGAACCTGCACCTGATGCGCCTCCCGGAAGACCTCTGCGACTATGTGATCCTGCACGAGCTGGCGCACACAGTGGAGAAAAACCACGGGCCGCAGTTCTGGGCCCTGCTCGACACCGTTTGCCCCGACTCCAAAAACCTTGACAAGAAGCTGAAGGCATTCCGCATCTCCATCTTTTAACGACACCCTATCGACAAAACTTTACAGGACAAACCAGTACACGCGCGCTTAAACAAAGCCCAGGGCCCGCGCCTTGCCAGCATTTGAGCCGGTTTACATGGCAGCCATAAAAAAAGCGAGGAGCACTGCTGTGCTCCTCGCTTTTGCTTTTAGGGGTATAAACTGCCCGGCTCAGTCAGCCTTCCGGAGGGCGTGCGTCTCCACGTACTGTATGAAATCGCCCACCGTGTCGATCGGCACCTCATCCGGGATGGTGATCTGAAAGTTTTTCTCCAGTTCCAGAATGATGTCCACGACGTCTACCGTGTCGAAGCCAAAATGCTGAAACAGGCGCCTGTTGGCCCGCAAGCGGGCAGGTCGTATCTCCTTGGTTTTGCTGATGATCCGAATCACCTTCTTCTCAATCGCTTTGTCTTTTAGCAACATAAGTCTTACACTGTATATTCTCTAACTTTTTTATCCTGGAAAGGCGCTTGTTGTTCTAAAGCTCCGGTTTCCTTTTTATTGTTCCGGCGCAGCCTGTTTTTCAGCTTTTGGTTGAGCAGGTACATCACCGGCACGATCAGCAGCGTGATGGCCGTGGCAAAGCTCAGGCCGAAAATGATGGTCCAGGCCAGCGGCCCCCAGAACGCGGCGCTGCTGCCCCCCATAAAGAAGTGGGGCTCGAACGCCGTAAACAGGGTATAGAAGTTAATGTTTATACCCAGCGCCAGCGGGATAAGGCCCAGAATAGTGGCCGTGGCCGTGAGCAGCACCGGGTTGAGGCGCGTCTTGCCCGCCTCCACGATGGCTTCCTTCAGTTCCATACCCTCGCTGATCAGGATGTCGGTGAACTCCACAATCAGGATACCGTTTTTCACCACGATACCGGCTAGCGCCACAATGCCCACCCCCGTCATCACGATCGACATATCCATACCGAAGATAGAGAAGCCCAGCAGCACGCCGCTGATGCTGAACAGCACCTCCGACAGGATAATGAACGGCTTGGATACCGAGTTGAACTGCGTGACCAGGATGAGGAAGATGATGCAGAAGGCCACCACCAGGGCGATCATCAGGAACTGCATCGTTTCCTGCTGTTCTTCCTGCTGCCCGCCCATGCGCACCTCAAAGCCCTCTGGCGTCTGGAAGCTCTCCAGCGACTGCTCAATCTGCTGCACCACCTCGTTAGGGTTGTAGCCTGCAAGCACATTCGACTCCAGCGTGACCATGCGCTTCAGGTTTTTGCGCTTGATGCCGCCGTAGGAAGTCGAGTACTCGATGGTGGCCACCGAGGAGAGCGGGATCTGGCGCACCTGCCCCGAGTTCATGTCACGGTAGGTGATGCGCATGCCCAGCAGGGCGTCGATGTTGTCGCGGTATGGCTCCGCGTAGCGCACCTGGATGGGGTACTCGTCTTCGTCGCGCTTAAACTTGGAGGCCTCGGTCCCGAAAATGGCAGTCCGTATCTCAGAGCCGATCTGGCCGGTGCTGATGCCCTCGCGGTTGGCGCGGGTGCGGTCCACGTTTACCACCACCTCGGGCTTGCTGTCCTCCAGGTCTGAGCGAAGCTCTTCTATACCCCCGATGTTCTGCTGGTCGATGTATTCCTCCACCTGTTTCGAAAGCTGGATCAGCTGCGGGAAGTCCTCTCCGGCAATCTCGATGCTGATGGGCTTGCCCACGGGCGGGCCGGTCTGCTCTTTGCCCACGGTCACGTCGGCGCCCGGTATACCCTGCACCGCGTCGCGGATCTCGTTCAGGTACACAGCGGTTGTCTTGTCGCCAACCCGGTCCATAAACTCCACGAAGGCCACTGTCACCTTGCCCTTATGCGACTGCGGCGTCACGCTGCGCTCGTTCTGGTCTCCGGCACCGATGGCCACGTTGGATATCACAGACTCCACATTCGGGTTCTCCTGCCCAATCACGCCATAGATGCGCCGTTCCACTACCTTCACCACAGAGTCCGTCACGGCCTGGTCGGTGCCAATGGGCATATTGATGTAGGTATACACAAAGTTAGGGTCAGCCTCGGGGAAGAAAACCACTTTTGGTGAGCGGATGCCGATCATCACGAAAGACAGCAGCAGCAGCGCCCATACCCCCGCGAACATCCATATAGGCCGCTTGCCCACCAGCATCCAGCGGAGCAGGCGCTCGTAGCTATTCATGAACCGTGGCAGCACACTGTGCTGGAAACCGTGGATCATGCGCGCGAACACATACTTGTTGAGGGCCACCAGCAGCACTGCCAGCACCAGCACATTCGCGGTGCCATACCACCCGATGATATAACAAACCACCGCCACAGCCAGCGCCACGCCGTTCAGGATGGCAAAGCGGCGGCGCGCGCGCGGCGATACCTCCCGCTGCTCATCCTTCTGCATGAAAGACGCGGCAAACACCGGGTTGATGATAAAGGCCACCAGCAGCGAGGCCACCAGCGTGATGATGAGCGTGATGGGCAGAAACTGCATGAACTTGCCCACGATGCCCGGCCAGAAAAGCAGCGGGAAGAACGGCGCGATGGTGGTGAGCGTACCCGCCAGCACCGGTATAAACACCTCGCCCGCCGCCACCTTGGCCGACTTCACGACCCCGATGTTGGACTGGTGGTAAATACGGTGCGTGTTCTCGATCACCACGATGGCGTCGTCCACCACGATACCCAGCGCCAGCAGAAAGGCAAACAGCACGATCATGTTGAGCGAGATGCCGAAAAAGGCCAGTGTGATAAAGGCCACACACATGGAAAGCGGTACCGAAAGCCCGACAAATATGGCGTTGGTGGTGCCCATGAAGAACATCAGGATGAGCGTGACGAGCACAAACCCGATGATGATGGTGTTGATCAGGTCGTTGAGTGTATGGCGCGTCTGGGTAGACTGCTCGCCGGTAATCGTGATCTTCAGGTCGTCGGGCAGCGTGGCCCCCTGCATCTCCTCTATCGCCTCGTGGATGTTGTCTGAGGCCTCGATCAGGTTCTCGCCGCTGCGCTTGATCACGTTGAGGGTAATCACGGGGGCATTGTCGAGGCGGGCGTAGCTTTCCTGCTCCTCAAACCCCTCGTTCACGATAGCAATGTCGCCCAGCCGGATGTGGCCTCCCGACACCGACTGCACCACGATGTCGCTGATCTTGGTCGGGTCCACGTACTGGCCCACCACGCGCACCGAGCGCTTCATCTCGCCCACGGTTACGTTGCCGCCCGAGACGGTCATGTTCTCCCGCGCGATGGCGTTCGAGAGGTCGGCGAAGGTTACCTTGGCGGCCTGCATTTTATACATGTCCACATCCACCTGCACCTCTTTGTCCAGGGCCCCCACAATGTCCACGCGCGTGATCTCGGGGTTCGACTCGATCCGGTCTTTCAGGTCTTCGGCGTAGTTCTTCAGCTTGTCGAGGCTGTAGTTGCCCGACACGTTCACGTACATGATCGGGATCTCGGAGAAGTTCACCTCCTGCACATCGGGGTCCTGGGGCAGGTCGGAGGGCAGGTCGGAGCGGGCCTTGTCCACGGCGTCCTTCACCAGTTGCTTGGCCGCCGGCACGTCCACATCGGTGTTAAACTCCACCGTGATCATGGAGAAGTCCTGGATCGAGTTGGAGGTTACCTTTTTTACGCCTGAGATGGCTTTGAGCTGCTTCTCGATGGGGCGCGTCACGAGGTTCTCCACATCCGAGGGGGAGGTGCCGGGGTATACCGTGCCCACGAAAACCGTCGGGATCACGATATCCGGGAAGTTCTCCTTCTGCAGGTTGATGTAGGAAAAGATACCTGCCAGGGTAACAATGATGGTGATGATATAGACGCTGGTTCTATTATCGATGGACCAACTGGTTGGTTTAAACTGCTTCATTGTCTTTTGCTTCTGTTAACTTACTTCTGGCCGGGGCCATCCTGCGTAAACACCACGGGCTGCCCTTCGTTCAGGCTCTGGAAACCGGCGGTGATCACCTGCTCGCTGCCCGAGAGCCCATTCAGCACCTCCACTTTGCCGTTGTAGTCCATACCTGTCTCAATCTCCTTGCGCACGGCCACAAAGCGGTCGCCCTCTTTCCGGGCCACGTATACATAGGCTTTGTTCTCGTCGTGCTGCACCAGGTTCACCGGCAACACCACCACACCCGCTTTGCTGTAATCCTGGATGCGCACCACCGCCACCATGTTCGGGCGCAGGGTTATATCGCTGCCGTTCTTAAAGCGGAGCTCCACGGTGAAGGCGCGGCTCGTCGGGTTGATGAACTGGCTCACCACGTCTACCGTCATCTCCACTTCCTTGTCCAGGTCGGGGAAGTATACCACGGCATTGTCGCCTTTGGAGATCCTGGCCTGGTATGCCTCCGACACCTCGGCCACAATCTTGCCGTCCTGCGTGTTCACCACCCGGATGATGCCCATACCCGGCGCCACCGCCTCGCCAGCGTTTGGCACCACATCGTCCACCACCCCACTTATCGGGGATTTCACGTTAAACTGGTCGCGCTGCTGCTGTAGGATGGCCAGGCTACGCTCCAGGGCCTCTTTGTTGTTTTTGGCCGTGAGGTACTGCATCTCGGTCCCGATCTTCTGGTTCCAGAGATTCTGCTGCTTCTCGAAGCCGATCTGGGCTAGCTCGAGTCGGGTTTTCAGCTCCGCGATACTCTGCTCCAGCACCTGCGCATCGATGGTGGCCATGGTCTGGCCCTTGGACACGCGGTCGCCGCGGCTCACGCGCATGCTGGTCAGCACGCCGCCCACCTTGGGGCTCACAAACACGTTCTGGTCAAAGTCCACGCGGCCCTGCACCTCCACGTAGTGCCGGAAGGTATCCTGCCCAATGGTGGTGACGCTGACAGGCACTGTTTTCTTGTCTCTGGCCACAGTTTTCCCGTCGCCTTTCAGGCCCGCCTCCAGCGTGGCTATTTCCTGGTCCAGCTTTTCGCGCTCCTGCTTCAGCTCTGCCAGGCGGTTCTCTTTGTTGTCGTCTTTGCTGCACGCTGCCAGCCCCAGGGCCAGGGCCATGGCATATATTCCGATGTATCGTTTCATGTTCTTTTTGGAAAAGTTTTCTTCAGTGGTTTTATTTTGTGAGCAACGTGCCTGTGGCTTTGTCCAGGTTCACTTTGGAGATCAGGGCATCATACATGGCGGCGTAGTAGTTGGTCTGGGCCTCACGCAGGTCCGTCTCGGCGGTCACCACTTCCAGGTTGGTGCCCACACCCTCCTGAAACTTAATCTTGGCCACCCGGGCGATATCCTCGGCCAGTGCCATGTTCTCGCGCCGCGCCACCAGCACATCCAGCGCGTTCGTCAGCTCGGCCGAGGCCTGCGCCAGCTCCAGGTCAATGCTCTGGCTCAGCGTCTCGAAGCCCAGTTTCGTGTTCTCTATCGTTATCCTGGCCTGCTGCACCTGGTAGTGCTTGCGCAGGCCGTCGAAGATGGGCACCTGCAACTGCCCCCCTACATAGCCATACTCCAGCCAATTCCGGGTTTTAGTAATGTTGTTGAAGCTGTTGTTGGCCGTGATGTAGCCGTAGCGGGCATTCAGCGACAGCTTGGGCAGGTATCCCGACTTACGGTTTCGCAGGTCCAGCTCGGCCAGGTCGCGCTGTGTCTCCAGTATAGAATACTCGATGCGGTTGCTGTATGTGAAGCTTTGCGGGTTTACCTTGGCCACATCCACCTCCACCTCGGCTAGTTTGTCGGTGAGCATAATCGGCTGCTGCTGCTTTATCCCCATCTGAAATTTCAGCAGGTTCTCGCTGACCGCCATCAGGCGCTCGGTGTTCTGCTTCTCCACACTCAGGTTGTTGAGCTGCACCCGCAGGCGGTCCACGTCCAGTTTTTCGGCCACGCCGTTGTCAAACATCACCCCGGTCTGGTACAGCAGCGTGTCGAGGCGGTGCAGGTTCTGGCTCAGCAGCTCAAAGCGCTCGCGGTTCACCAGCACGCCGTAGTACGCCTTCGATACCTGCCCGGCCACCTCTATCTCGCTCTGCTCCGTTGCTTTCCGGGAGAGTTCGGTATAGGTTTTTGCAGCCTTCAGGCCGATGAGGTAACTTCCGTCGAAGAGTAGCTGGCTGCCGGAAACGGTTGCGTTACCGGTATAGGCGGGCGTGAACGTGACGGGCACAAAGGTGCCGGGCTCCGGCGCATTCGGGTTGTTGGGGTCCTGGAAAAACTCCGCTGGCAGGAAACTCTGTTGCTGGATGAAGTTGTCCCCGACCTCCAGGCTTCCGCTCACCTGCGGCAGGCCCATCGCCCGGATCTCGCCTACCTGCGCCTTGGCGATCTTCTCCTGGTTGCGCGTGGCCTGCAGGCTGGCCCGGTGCTGCAGCGCATACGCAATACTTTCCTGCAAGCTGAAAGGCATAGGCGCCTGTCCCTGCGCGTGGCCTGTGCCCCACACGGTAAGCAGGGCGATCATCAGGTAAATACTTCTTTTCATAATCCTTGTAGCTCTATAACGGGTTCTCTTATTCTTCCTCTTTGATGTGCTGTAGCTCGTTGATGAGCTTGTGCCCCTTCAGGGTCGCAATGCCCAGCATGTAGTGCTCCAACACGGCCAGCTGCACCCGGCTGATGTCGTATTCGTGCGGTGGAAACACCGACTTGTTAAAGGGTAGCTCGATCAGCGAAAGGCGCACCTGGGCGATCACGCTCACATCCAGCTCCTTCCGAAACAAGCCCTCCGCCATACCCCGCCGGAGGTTTGCTTTCACTTTGCCCAGCATGAAGCTGTTCTTGTGCTGCTGCCATAGCTCCCAACTGGTGCTATGGTACTTTTGCAGGTCGTGGAAGATGGAGGGGTGGATCCTGGAGAACACCTGTTTGGTCAGGGCCATGACCTGAAAAATCTCCTCAATGGCATTGCCCGACTTCTCGACGAACACTTCGCAATCCTGCTGGATGCTGCCCAGATAATTTTCCATCGCCTCGTATACCACCTGGTCTTTGTTGGCAAACCACTTGTAAAGAGTTTTCTTCGACATGGCCAGGTGCTGCGCAATATCGTCCATCGACACACTCTTGATGCCCCGCTGGCAGAACAGGCCAAAGGCCGCCTGCATAATCCTTGCCTTGGTGTCTGTTTTTTCTGCTGTCTCCATATCGCTCATCTGGGGCAAAACTATGGAAACATTTTTCATTTCAAAAGTTTCCATAATAGTTTCTCCATCAACACAGCACGCCTGTAAATGTTTATTTCTGCCTAAAATACAAGCACTTACAACACCAATCATACCCTAGGCCTTTGGCAGCGTGGCGCAAAAAAATCGATTAACTGACCTATTGTTCTGATGAATACCCGTTTGTAATCCGGCAAAGGATAGCAGCAGCTGCGCGGGTGGCACGCAGGCGGGGCGGCAGATTTATATTGAAAAAATTTATCAGATACCCAGCACTTCGCGCAGCCTGCTGTAGCCGCTCCGGCTCAGGGGCACGCGCACCCCGCTCTTCAGTAAGGCCACGTGGCAGTCTTTTTCTGAGGGCTCGATGCGGGTGAGCTGGGTGAGGGGTATGATAAAGGAGCGGTGCACCCGCACGAACTGGTTGGGGTCGAGGGTGCGCTCGTAGTAGCGCATGGTTTTCTTCTTCAGGAAGAGGCCCTCGGGGGTATGCACTTTAACGTAGTCGTCGTAGGCCTCCAGGTACAGCACGTCTTTTACCGGTATGATCCGGATGTCGTTGGCGGCCCGCACCACAATGCGCAGCTGCTCCTCGGGCTGCTTGGCGGGCACCTCGCCCAGGTTCGCAGGCGTGTTGTCAGCGGTGTTCGCATGCCGCTTGTCCAGCCACTTGTGCACGGCCGCGTCAAAGCGCTCCTGGCTGAAGGGCTTGAGCAGGTAATCCACGGCGTTGGCCTCAAAGGCTTTCAGGGCATAGGCATCGAAGGCGGTGGTGAAGATCACGCCGGGCGGCTGCTCCACCAGCTCCAGCATCTCGAACCCGTTGATTTTGGGCATCTGGATATCCAGGAAAATCAGGTCGGGCTGATGCTCCTGGATGGCTTTCAGACCCTCGAAGCCGTTGCCGCACTCCTGCACCACCTGTATGGCCGGGTGGCGCTGCAGGTACTCGGCTACCAGGCTGCGGGCCAGGGGCTCGTCGTCGATTATCAAACACTTAATCATGGCGTTGCGGGATTTTGATGGTGGTGATAAACTGATTTTCGTGTTGGCGGGTCTGCAAGAGGTCTTGCCGGGCA
The DNA here is from genome assembly GCF_022601975.1 of Pontibacter sp. E15-1. GTDB lineage: Bacteria > Bacteroidota > Bacteroidia > Cytophagales > Hymenobacteraceae > Pontibacter. Next base: position 61,369 of record NZ_JAKVIR010000014.1, on the reverse strand, counting down.
TAGAGCAGGTATAAACGGCGCTGCACCGAGCTGAGCCCAAAGCCGGTGCCGTGCTGTGGCTGCGCCGTCTCGGGGTCGAAGGGATTCTGCACCTGCAGCTGCAGCTGGCGGCTGTGGCCAGTGGCCCTGATGCTGATCACGGTGTCGCCGAGGGTGTCGTAGAGGCCGAACTTAATGGCGTTTTCCACCACGGGCTGCAGCAGCAGGGCCGGGAGTAGGAGCGGCAGCGCCTCGTCCTGCACCTCGATGGCCGTTTGCAGGCGGTCTCCGAAGCGCACTTTCTCGATATCGAGGTATAGCTGCAGCTGCTTCAGCTCGTCGGCCAGGCTCACCTGCTGCTGGTCGTCCTTGCGCAGGGTGCCGCGCAGAAAGTCGGAGAGTTGCTGTATCATTTTGCGGGCCTGCTCCGGCTTGGCCCCCAACAGGGCGCTAATCGAGTTGAGGCTGTTAAAGAGGAAGTGGGGCTGCAGCTGCTGGCGCAAACTGTGCAACTCAGCCTCACGGGCCAGCTTCTCGGCGGCAGCGCGGCGGTGCTCGTCCTGGTGGCGCTCCAGGGTATAGAACCAAAACCAGCTCAGCAGCACCAGCAGCAACACCATTAGCCAGGTAAACACAAAGCGCACGGCCAGGGTAGCCTCGATAAACGCCAGGTATACCGTGTCTCCCTGAAACACCCACGTCGATATCCAGTAAAAGGCCATCGTGCTGAGCACCGCCAGCCCCAGGCTCCAGATCAGCAGGTAAGCGGCCTCTTTTATACTTGGCTGGTAATACCGCAAGCCCATCCCCATGGCATAGCTGCCGCTCACCAGCAGCAGATTGGTCAGGAGCGCATCAACGGCGGCAAGTTCCGGGGGTAAACCGCCATACCAGAGCAAGGCGGTTTGCACACCCGCCCACAGCAGCGCCCAAGCCAGGTAAACCAGTATGACACGAACCGTAGACATGGGGTATGAATGTTAATTGGTGGTTGTTAATTGTTGGTTGGCTCAAGTTGCGATTGACCGTTTCATTTATACCCTCCATCCCAGCAGAGGAGCGAGCGTTTAAGTATCCAGAATTTCACCTTCTGGGAGGGGCAGGGGTGGATGCACCAGGGTGATAGTTTCCTCCAGCTACTTTATATCGCAATCGGTTTGATTCTTTTTAGGGCTGCTATAGCCTGCGAACAGCTGTTAAACGGGTAGTCCTATAGCAACTGACAATCAACGGTAAACACATAGCAATTTAATAACTCTTGATGGTGAGCCCGCCAAACAGCGCGACACCTTTCAGGATGAGGACTTTGTTGGGATCGTAGCTGCTGCTTTGCATGAGTGGCCGTTTATCGTCCACACCGCCCAGTATGGCCACCACCTCAGACTTTACCTGCCAGTTTGCCGGCACGATCAGGGAGGTGCCGCCGAATATCTGCGTGGCCTCCAGCACAGCCGGCGACTGCAGGTCGGCCTGGCTCAGGTTCAGCTCGGTGCCCCCAAACACACTCACCACTTCGCCTCCCCTGAAGTTTTTAGAGATGATGTTTTTTTTTACACCACCCAGTATGGCCGCCGAGTCTACTACCTCTGCCGTATCGTAGTGGCTGTCTGAGGCATACCCCTCCGGGTTAGATGCGCCAGAGCTCTGGTCGTAGGCGCCTGCCATACCCGGCCCGGGAGTGCGGGGTCCCCTGTTTTGGTTGAATTCTTCATACCGGTTTCTGGGCTTCAGCATCACCCACAACCCGATACCGATCAGCAGGACAGGCCAGAAGAACACGTGCATGTCGAGGCCGGTGATCAGGTCGTTGGCCAGAAAAAGGCTCCCGATTAGCACCAGCACGAGCCACCCAGACTTGCGGAAGTTGTGCCGGAAACCGATGAAGAGGCCAATCACGATCAGGATCATGGGCCAGGAGAAGATCCAGTAGGGGAAGAAGAAAATGTGGAGCCTGGAGGCAAGTATAATCATGCCGACGGTTACGAGCAGCAGGCCTGCCATTACTTTGCCACCCATGCCGCGCTGCGGGTTTTGCCCGTTGCCGCCATAGTTATTGTCCGGAGTTTGATTTCTGTTATCCATTGTTCCTTTTCTTTAAGTTTCTGAGATAAAGGTACTCAACGCAAGCCCACAGGGCCAGAGGCAATAGGCAGGCGCAGCAGAGAAGTCGGTAAGCTGCGGGTTTGCGTCGGTAAGCTACAAAGGATAGCCGCGTTCTGCAATTTACCGATGCGGCACAGCATCAGCGTTCTATTCGTAGGGACAGGTCGCGACCTGTCCGAATCGTGCACCGGCAATCGCACCCAAACAGGTCTACCAAAATCAGAATGCACAAGATTTGAAGAGCGATAGGTCGGGCTTTTGTTTCTGCTTTGCCTGCGTTTCATGGATCAGCCTATCGTGGACAGGTCGCGACCTGCCCCTGCAAAACCCCGGTTAAATGCGCTTATCCCCACCCTCCTCTTTCCATACCAACTCTGGATTACCTGAATAGGTCAGAACAAGGCAAATTATTATCTTTGCATACTATGGTGGAGAACATACAAAAAGTAGCACAAGAGATAGAGGCGGCGGCGCTTGCCGACGCTGCCGAACTGGAGCAATTCCGTATTGCCTATATAGGCCGCAAGGGCCGCATTGCCGATTTGTTTAACAACCTGAAAGAGGTAGCGCCGGAGCAGCGCCGCGAGGTAGGTCAGCTCCTGAACACGCTGAAGAACCGCGCCCAGGAGCGCTTCGACCAGGCACAGGAGCAGCTTGCCAACGCCACCGCCTCGTCTGCCGACTCGGGCTTCGACTTCAGCCTGCCCACGGTGCCCAACACGCTAGGCACGCGCCACCCGCTTTCGCTGGTGCGCCAGGAGATTGTGCGCATCTTTGAGCGCATCGGCTTCAACGTGTCGGAAGGCCCCGAGATGGAGGACGACTGGCACAACTTCTCGGCCCTGAACTTCCCGGAGAACCACCCGGCCCGTGAGATGCAGGACACCTTCTTCCTGAGCGAAGACAAGGAGAAACTGCTGCGCACCCATACCTCCACGGTGCAGGTGCGCCTGATGGAGAACAACCAGCCGCCGCTCCGCAGCATCATGCCGGGCCGCGTATACCGCAACGAGGCCATTTCGGCGCGGGCGCACATGGTATTCCACCAGGTGGAGGGCCTCTACGTAAACAAAGGGGTGAGTTTCAAGGACCTGAAGGAGACACTCTATTACTTTGCCAAGGAGATGTTCGGGCAGGACACGCAGATCCGTTTCCGCCCGTCGTTCTTCCCGTTCACGGAGCCAAGCGCCGAGATCGACATCACCTGCTTTATTTGCAAGGGCGAGGGCTGCAACATCTGCAAGGGCACCGGTTGGGTAGAGATCGGCGGCTCGGGTATGGTAGACCCTGCCGTGCTGCAAAGCTCCGGCATCGACCCGGAGGTATACTCTGGCTTCGCCTTCGGGATGGGCATTGAGCGCATCACAATGCTGCGGTACCAGATCAAGGACCTGCGCCTCTTCACCGAAAACGATGTGCGCTTCCTGCGCCAGTTCGAGGGGGTAATTTAATTGTTGATTGTTGGATTGTTAAATTGTTGGCTTCGCCAATAGCAGCAGCAAAGTAGCGCTTTCTTCCGTTTGTCATCCTGTAAGGATCCTGGTAGAAGAGAAAGGGAACGCAGCCAAAATTAGAAGTGCTTCTAGCTAGACCAACATGTACAATAATTTAACCATCCAACCACCCAACAATTAACAACCAACAACTAACAATTAAACCATCTAGCGTATGAGATTGGAGGACATCACCACCATTGGCGTAATTGGGGCAGGCACTATGGGCCAGGGCATTGCTCAGATTTGTGCGCAGGCAGGGTATAAAACCATCCTGTTCGACATTAATGCGCAGGTGCTGGAAAAGGCAGAGAAAACCACCCTCGACAACCTGAACAAAGGCATCGCGCGGGGCAAGCTAACCGAGGCAGAGAGAGACGCGGCCCTCGCCAACCTGGCCTATACCGCCGACACGCTGCAGCTGAGTTGTCATGTCATTGTGGAAGCCGTGGTGGAGCGCCTGGAGGTGAAGCAGAGCATTTTCCAGGAGCTGGCCAGCATCAATACTCCTGACACCATTCTCGCCTCTAACACCTCCTCTATCCCGATCACGCAGATTGCCGCAAAGGTGCCACACCCGGAGCGCGTGGTAGGCATGCACTTCTTTAACCCGGCGCATATCATGAAATTGGTCGAGGTGATCTCGGGCGCCGCTACTGCACCGGAAGTGGCCCATACGATAAAAGCTTTGGCAGAGAAACTGGGCAAGACGGCGGTGATGGCCAAGGACTCGCCCGGCTTTATCGTGAACCGTGTGGCGCGCCACTTTTACGTAGAGGCGCTAAAGCTGCTGGAGGAAGGCGTGGCTGATGTCGAGACGATCGACAAGCTGATGCAGGCCAGCGGCTTTAAAATGGGCCCGTTTGAACTCATGGACCTGATCGGTGTTGATACCAATTATGCAGTTACCACTTCCATGTATGAGGCGTTCCAGTATGATCCCAAGTTCAGGCCAAACCGCATCCAGCAGCAAAAGGTGGATGCCGGGCACCACGGCCGCAAGTCGGGCAAAGGCTTTTATACCTATGCGTAGGCTGCTGGCCTTTTTCCCGCTGCTCCTGTTGCTGCTTGCCAGCGCTTGCCAAAACGGCAACAACGCCAGTCCGCATATACCCGATGTGGTGGTGAGCGCGCAGCTGAACGTAAACAGCCAGCTATACCCCAACCTGCGCCAAGACGGGGGCTATGCCTATATCTCCGGCGGGTACAAGGGCATCGTGGTGGTGCGCCAGAACGCCGGCCAGTACTACGCCTTTGAGCGTGCCTGCCCCTACGACCCCACGGCTCCCTGCGCCCTCGTGCAAATGGACTCGTCTAACCTCTTCCTGGTGGACGACTGCTGCGGCTCGCAGTTCAATCTGCAGGGCCAGGTGACGGGCGGGCCAGCCATATATGGCCTCAAGCAGTACCAGACAACTTTGTCGGGCTCTGTGCTTTCTGTCTCGAATTAATTTTTCAAATTGATTTTCAGCAATTTGCAGTCGAATCACAAAGTTTTTTCAGCGGGCACTTGCGTGAGAATCAAAACAGCCGTAATATTGCACCATCAATCAGCGGGAAAGCCGCTGAGCACAACATAAGATTCCTCCTTAGCTCAGTTGGTTAGAGCACATGACTGTTAATCATGGGGTCCCTGGTTCGAGCCCAGGAGGGGGAGCTGAAAAAGCCACTCGCGAGTTGAATCGTGCGTGGCTTTTTTGTTTTTTTCACCTTCCGAAAACAAGGCTGCCTACCTCCATTTCAACCTTTCCTGCGATTATACCTTTGGCCTGAGGATTTCGAGCACAAAACTTTGCACCGCAAGAAAGTCCCCTACCGAATCGAAAGTGGCGCTGACTTTTGTATAGGCACTGCCGGGTATGATCTTCTTCCAATCCAATCAGATTAAGGAGCCTCTGTAGCTAAGAGCCTGTCGGGTTTAAAAACCCTAAGGAATAGTTATCCTTCTTAGATGAAACACTTTTAGGGAGCGATGCGCAAACAAGGTATGCTGATGCCCTATGATTTGCAGGGTTGATTGCCGGAGGAGCATCTGGCCCGCTTTGTAGCAGATATACAGCTGGATATGAGCGAAGTCTATTATCACTATTGGGGCAGCGTCAAAGCCGCCTATGCCCCACGGCTGCTATTGAGCCTGCTCTTCTACGGCTATGCCACAGGCGTTTTCAGTTCCCGCAGGATAGAGGCAGCCACCCATGATTCGGCCAGAGCGAGGTATACCTGGGCGCAGGACGCGGTGCCATTTAAACCTCTTCGACAAAGCCACCTTCCTCACTCAAAATAAAAATTAGCAACGGCAAGCAACTATTGCCCCCGGGCCGTCATCTATTAAAGTGTAACAAGAAATAAAACAGCAACTTATAACTTTATTCCTATGAAAATCATAATCCTCCTTTTCGCATTCGCCTTTGGCTTTGGAGCCAGCGTTAAAAAATCAGCAGACGACCTGAAAGAGATCGCCGAGAGAAACGAGATCCGCGAGTATCAGCAATACCCTAACATGCTGCCCGAAGTGGAGATCGTGGCCGAGCGCATCTAGCACCCTTTGTTTTGCCTCTCTTCATCACCCTTCAGGGAGGTTCAGGCGCTTTTCACCCTTCCACTGTCCTGAACTTCCCTGAATTAAACTTCACTTTTCCCGCTTTTTTTCCTGCCCCGATTTCTCCGCCATGTTACAAATCGGCGCATTCCTCACAAAAAAATTCTACTCTCAATAACCCCAAAAGCATTTCCCCCACATTTCGGCGCTATTTCCCGGGCAAAAGCCGATGTTTCAGTATGCCCTGAAAATACCTTTCAAAGCACATGCATTTTCTATAATATTGCTTTTGCATTTGCCGAAAGCAGGTGGAGGCCCTGGCAGGAAGGATTTTGCAGCAATAGCATATCCGGCAGAACATGCCTTGTTCCTCATCCGCTGACTGTAGCCATTACGATAGAAAAAATGCACACACTTGTGCGCTAAGAAATAGAAGCAAGAAGAGCACGCATATATGCTATACTAAAAAAGACCCGTTCTGTAGCAAATAGCCTGCCTGTTGAGTTACCGGATTGCGGATTCCCCTTCGCAACAGCATATGAAAACAAACTTAAACAGCGCACTAACTGGCAAGGCAGTTCTGCTTACCACGCTCGCTTCTTGTATAAAGGCCCGGCCCCAACCGGGCTTTTATTTTGCCCGTGTCTTTAGAGCATGTTTAAATTTCATCTTTTGGGCTACAAAACGTCCATCAAGGAACCTGACTTCACCTTTTTATCGCCCCATAGCGCTGCTATGCGGCGATAAAAACGCTTCGTCAGAACCCTTCCTGAACATTTTTCGCTTCCAAAAATGAAATTTAAACATGCTCTTATTTGCAGTATCAAGCGCCCGGAAATTGTCACTCGGCAGTTTGACTCCTTCTCAGTGTGGAAGCCACGGGTATAATTCCAAGTGCTATGTCTCCTAGCTTGCAGGCGGCTCCCACGTATGGGGCAAGGGTCCTTTTTTCAGCTAGCGTGTTTTCCTGCCCGGCGGTGGGTATGGCCAGTAGGGATCGGGTTAGTCGTCCTGTTTCTTGAAGATATCGAAGATGCCAGGCTTATCGGCTTGCTTCTTCTTGCTGTCGTTTTGCTTGCCAAACGGCCATAGGCTCTTCTTCACTTTTTCCTCCTTCACCAGCACATAACGCACCGAGATGCCAGAGGAAAGCTGTATCCAGTCTTCGTGGTTGATATGAAAGGCTGGTTTGATGTCGGCGGAAAGCAGAAAGGGAAGGCCGTTCACCTTATACTCTATCCCCAGGATGCCATCGCCCCCGGTAAACACGCCGTTGTCTTTCAGGTTACCGATGTGCGCCCCGGCACCGAGGTAATAGTTAAAGCGCTTGCCCAGCATCGGGAAGTGCCACTCATACAGGCCCGTCAGGCTATACTCGCGCGAGCCTACGGAGGCGATCCCCTCCAGTGTTCCCTGGTCGTGCAGCTTCTGCTGAACCGTCACGCCAAAGCGGTCGCTTTCGATGCGCACGCCTGCCGCGGTTCTGTATTTCTGGGCCATACCGGTCATGCTTACGCCGCAAGTCAGGCAACCTATCACTAGTAATTTCTTGATCATACCTTGGGGTAATTTTTTCGCAGTGGGTGCAAATATCCTACCTGAAACGCACATTTGCACCTGAGGCATACCCGCTTCTGCCGCCCTGGCTCGCCTAACCAAACAGAATAATCGGCTATATTACTGACTATCAAAATTTTGAAGCCCTAAAAACGAAGCAAAATCTGTGGGGAATTTATGTAAACGATGCCCGGCACCTCTCAGTAGTCGCCCCGGAATCCTCTGTTGGCCTTCTTGTCGGCCTGCTTTTTCTTGCCCTCCAGGCGACGGCGCTTGCTGGCGCGTGTGGGCTTGGTGGCGGTGCGCTTTTTTTGCCGGGTGAGAGCCTGCCGTAGCAGCTCGTAAAAGCGCCCCACGGTGGTTTCCTTGTTCTTGAGCTGGCTCCGTTCGGTTTGGCTCACTACCTGCAGATACCCCTCATTGTTGATCCGGTTGCCCAGCTTCTCCAGCACCAGTGCCTTCTCCTCCTCCGACAGCAGCTCTGAGCTCTGCACATGAAACCGCAACTCCACCTTCGTGTTTACCTTGTTCACGTTCTGGCCGCCTGCCCCGCCGCTCCGCGATGCCTGAAACTGCAGCTCCTGCTCAAATCCCCTTTCCTGTAACTTTGCCATCCTTAAATATTTTATACCTCTAAAATTGCGGATAATTTCCCTCCTGCATGCGCTTTCAGGCAACAAAAAGTCTTTACGGAGAAATTTGGCCTTCCATATCTTCATAAACTTAAAGTAAGCATGCTCCGCCTGGCTCCTGCTTCCGCTACCCTCCGGCCCTATGGCGCAGCGAAAGAAATTTTCAGCTACATACGAAAATAATCGTATTTTAATTTCCTTTTACGAATCTATTCGTATATACTTGTATGGTCATTTGTTTCACCGCATAACTACTTATACCCTATGGCATTAGAAAGCACACCCAAGCCCACTGAGTCGGAGCTGGAGATATTGCAGGTACTCTGGCAGCACGGACCGAGCACCGTGCGCCACGTGCACGAGCAGCTCAGCAAAACAAAAGAGGTCGGCTATACCACCACCCTCAAGCTGATGCAGATCATGGTGGAGAAAGCCATGCTGGAGGCCGACAAAACCAGTCGCTCCCACATTTTCCGGCCACTGCTGGAGGAAGAGCACACACAGCGCCAGCTCCTCGGCCGCTTCCTGGACGCCACCTTTCGCGGGTCGGCCAGCAAGCTGGTGATGCAGGCACTGGGCAACAGCACCGCCTCCAAGGCAGAGCTGGACGAAATCAGAAACTTATTGGATAAACTGGAAGGAGGCAAACTATGAACCCGATCACAAGCTTATTCCCGGAGGGTATAACCCACGCCATTGGCTGGACGCTGTTTCACTCGCTTTGGCAAGGCGCATTTGTAGCACTGCTGCTGGCCCTGTTGCTGGTGCTCCTGCACCGCCAGAGCGCCAGGGTGCGCTACGCGGCGGCTGGCGGGGCCATGCTCCTGCAGCTGCTACTGGCAGGCGGCACCTTTGCCTTCTACTACAGCCAGTCGCAAACACAGGCGTTGCAAGCCTCCATCCTCTCCGAGAGCCCGGCTATACCAGCGGCAGGGCCGGCGGCTTTGGACGCGCTGCCGCAAGACTCGTTTTGGGCATCCCCTTTGGAGGGCGCACAGCTATACTTTGAGCGACACATGCCGCTGCTGGTGATGCTCTGGCTATTGGGTATGGTGATGATGGCCCTGCGTTTTGTGGGGGGCGTGGCCTATACCCAGCGCCTGCGCCACTACAGAACAGCCCCCTTAACCGACTACTGGCAACAGCGGCTAAGCGCCCTTTGCCAGGCTGCGGGCATGCAGCGGGCCGTGCGGCTGGCAGAGTCGGCGCTGGTGCAGGTGCCCATGGCCATTGGCATTGCCAAGCCCGTGATTCTGTTGCCGGTTGGCGCTGTCACGGGGCTGTCGCAGGCGCAGGTGGAGGCCGTGCTGGCCCACGAGCTGGCCCACATCCTCCGAAAAGACTATCTGGTCAACCTGCTGCAGTCGGTAGTGGACATGCTTTTCTTCTACCATCCGGCCATGTGGTGGGTATCGGGGGTGGTACGCGCTGAGCGCGAGAACTGCTGCGACGACATTGCCGTGGCCCTTTGCGGCGACACGCTAACCTATGCCCGCGCCCTTGCCGAGCTGGAGACCATGCGCTTGCCGGCTGGCCCGGCCCTGGCAGTAGCCTTCTCGGGCAAGCGGGGCACCCTCCTGAGCCGCATCAAACGGCTGGTGGGACAGCCCTCCCTGAAACCGACATTTACAGAGGGCTTCGCGGCGGCGCTTGTGCTGGTGATGGGGCTGCTCGTGCTCTCGTTCGGGGCCATGGCTGGCCTGAGGCCGCAGCAGGAGCAGGACGCTGCCGCAGAGATACAGCAGACATTGACATTTTTGGAGAACACCGCCGAAGCGGCAGACGAACCGGAGCTTGCCTCGGCCTACACCGTGCAGGACTCCACCGGGAAGCCGCGTGACATCGTGATCATCAAAAACAAAAAAGGCAAGGTGACCAAGCTTTACGTGGACGGCAAGCGCATCCCGAAAAAGCACATCGCCGCATACGAGGACCTGGTGAACCAGCGCCTGGAGGCTGTGCAGCGGGCACCACGAGCCACGCGGGCAGAAGTGGAAATGGAGATGAAGGCAGCCCGCGCGGCAGTGGCCGACGCCCGCCGCAACTACCGGGAGAATTATGTTTTTAACTTTAATTTTGATGAAGGTGACAGCCTGGCATCCATGGCTCCTTTTCCGCCCATGCCCCCAATGCCACCTATGCCTGCTATGCCACCCATGCCTCCTTTCCCGGCTATCGCCCCGCCTGTGCCACCCGTGGCCCCTGTGCCGCCGCTAGGCAACGACAAGAAAGCGCTTAAGGACTACAAGCAGGATATGGAGGAATATGAAGCGGAAATGAACGAGTTTGAGCAGGAAATGCAGGGCTTTGAGGAGGAGATGCGGGAGTATGAGATAGAGATAAAGCAACATACCCAGGAACTCCGCAAAAGCGGGGCATTGCAGGGGGCGCGCCAGCGTGAGCAGGTAGAACGGCAAGTGGAGCGCAGCCACGAAATGGTCCGCCACCAGCAGGAGATGGCCCAACACCAGCAGGAAATGGCCATGCAGCACGCAAGGATGGCGCAAGAGCACGAAAAGCAGTTTCAGAAGGTGAAGGAGGAGCTGATAAAAGACGGCATCATTCAGAAAGGCGATGAGCAGCTCGATATTCGGATCAACAACGGCGAGATGTATGTGAATGACAAGAAACAGCCCAAGAAGGCGTATGAGAAATACAAAAAACTCATGAAGATAGCGGGCGACGGCTCCGCCAACTTCAACTTTCGGTATAACAACAACTAGCATCCGGCCTCTCAGCCGCACAAGCGCCCGCCAGCAAACCCAGCTGCCGGGCGCTTTTTTTGTTTATCCCCGGCAAAAGCCCCTCCTGCCTGAAAATCCCCACATCCCTGTATAGGTAGTTTTCCGTAAGAATAGAACATTGAATTTTTCGTTATATTTGTAAGTTTGAATTTGGCCCTTCCCCGGAATTATCTCTGGCCGCGTGCCCAAATGCAGCCATACCTAAATTTTTACCTGTCGAACAAAATCTTGCATTACATTTGCCACCATGCATAAACTGTACACCCCAGCTGCCACGTTGCTGCGCAGCAAGCTAACGCTGTTTTTTTTCACCCTACTCTTCCTGGCCTCCCATACCCATGCCGCCGACAACCCACACATGATCCCGATTACGCTGGCGGCGCGCGTGCAGGCAGCCACCTTAGTGGTGGAGGGCGAGGTCATCTCGCAGCAGGCGTTCTGGGATGCCCGCCACGAGAACATTTATACCTCCAACATCATCCAGCTATACAAAACCTTTAAAGGCAGCCCCGCGGGCCAGCGCATAGAGCTGATCACGGAGGGCGGAGCCATCGGCCTGAAGAAACACGTGTTTTCCACGGCGCTCCAGCTGAAGCCCGGTCAGCAGGGCCTCTTCTTTCTGGCGCAGCAGCAGGAGTTTCAGCGCACACCCGGCAGCCAGTTTGGCAGCACCAAAGCCTATGGCAGCCAGCAGGGCTTTGTAAAATACCGCATCACGGAGAACAAGGCAATGGGCGTTTTTGACCGCTACGAGAGCGTGCAGGCGCTCTACCAGCAGGTGGCGGCGCAAACGGGCCAGACATACCGCACCCTTGCCCCGAACCTGAAGCTGGACTCGGGGCTTCTCAAAGAAACGAAGCAGCAGCAGGCGCAAGCCGACATCCAGGCCCCGGTGATCACGAGCTTCTCTCCCACCACCGCCAATGCCGGTGTGGGCGCGGTGCTGACCATCAACGGCACAGGGTTTGGCGCTACGCGCGGCAGCGGAGCCGTGGAGTTTAAGAACGCCGACGACGGCGGCCAGACCTTTGTGCGCCCCCTCGCGGTAGAATACATCTCCTGGACAGACCGGCAAATCAAGCTGTTTATACCCTCTACCTCGGAGGATGGCGGCACCCCGGGCTCCGGCGTCATCCAGGTCGTGACCAATGCCGATAGTAAGTTCAGCAGCGTTACGCCCATCACCATCGAGTTTGCCTACTCCAACATTGATTTTGAGGATTCATCTTTCCGACCAATCCTGGTGGACAAAGATGGCCTGGGCGGCTACAGCATCCAGTTTGCCCCAAGCATGCTGAACAGGCAACCCGCGCAGGAGGGCTTCCGCCGCGCCATGAACACCTGGGTCTGCGTGTCGGGCGTGAACTGGAAACTCGGGGAGCCCACTCAGTTGGAAACCGCCGCCGACGACGGCGTGAACGTGATCCGGTTTGCGTCTTCCTCCACCACTGGGGCGGGCGTGCTGGCCCGCACCATCAGTCGCTACGAAGGATGCAGCAACGGGCAGGACACGCTGTTCTGGGTATCTGAGTTTGACATGGAGATAAATAGCAGCATCAGCTGGCAGTATGGCCCCGGCGCCCCGGTGTCGAAGCAGTTCGACTTCGAGACGGTGATGCTGCACGAGCTAGGCCACGCCCACCAGCTGAGCCACGTGATCCTGTCGCGCGCCGTGATGCACTATGCCATTGAGTTCGAAGTGCTCGTGCGCGACCTCAGCTCGGCCGACATCGTGGGCGGCAACATTGTTATGGCCAACAGCCTTGGGGAGAACTTCTGCGAGGAGCCTCCGATGCAGGTGAGCGAGGAGGGCCAGTGCAATCTTGCCCCCGAGATTGTCACGCTGCAAGCCTCTTTCACGGGCACTAACGCCGTAACCGTAGACTGGACCTCGAAGAACGAGCGCGTAGTGGCGAATTATGTGGTGCAGCGCAGCCCTACCGGCACCGAGTGGACGGACGTGGGCACTGTAAGCGCGAAAGGCCCCAACAGCGGCACTCTCTCCTACTCGTTCGTGGATGACAACCCCCTTCCGGACATTGCCTACTACCGCCTGCGCGTGGTGTATAACAACGGGTCGTTCAGCTATTCGCCACGGGTGCGCGTCATTAACCCTTCGTCGCTCCGCAGCCTGCGGGTATACCCCAACCCGATAAACGAGGAGAACAACACCGTGACGCTGCTCTATCTGGTGGAAAACACGGCCACGCTGGACGCCCAGCTTTACGATATGTCGGGCAAGCTTATCCATGACTATGCCCTTACCTTCCGGGATGTGAACCTGCCTGTAGAGCTGGACGTAAGCAACCTCCCGGCCGGTATGTATATCCTGAAGTGGGCGGAGAAGAGCAGAAACGGCCAGGTGAAGATCCTGAAGCGCTAAAACGGATTTCCCATACCAGAAAGGGGCAGGGTTGCAACGGGCAGCCCTGCCCCTTTTTGCTTTTTATAGGGGTATACAGGCCTCCATCTTAGAGTTATACCTCCATCCGCTAGATTCTACTCAGCTAGAATTACTCATTGGGGAGAATCAAAAAACCCACCCCTGCCTCTCCGAGGAGGGCTGTTTCATTCTCTAGTTTACTGGCGCCCGAAAGCTTTCGGGGTGTCTAAAAATGATGTCGGGTCTGTGACTCGACTGGGCCAGAGGCCCGTTTATACCTTACACGCGCGAGACGCGAGCGAAAGCAATGTTAGCATGCAACAACCCTGTTTCCAGATCATAAGAAGGAGTTGACCCGCTGTTCCCCGCTGTTTCGGATTTCTTAATCCGAAACTTTTCCTGCAGCGGATTTCCTAATCCGCGTGGTCCTGCTCACGCGGATTAGGAAATCCCCCACAGGTGGCTTCCGGACTGGGAAGTCCAGAAGAGCCGTGGGCTATACCTACCTAATTCTAAAGCTAAACTGTAGTTAGAAACAGACTCCTTATCGGCCGTTTGATTTCGCCGGGCCCGGCAATTTAACAATCAACAATTAACCCGTACCTTTGCGACACACGACCTTGAACACGTTTTTGTAAAGATAGAAGAAGATGATGACCAGACGACCAAGACGCAACCGCCAGACTGCGGCCATCCGGGATATGGTGCAGGAAGCAACCCTGCACCTGCAGGATTTGATTTTCCCGCTTTTCCTGATTGAAGGCCAGAACCAGAAAACAGAGATTTCCTCGATGCCAGGCATCTACCGCTACTCCCTCGACATGCTGTTGGAAGAAATAGCTGCCTGTGTGGCGCTGGGCATCAAGGTGTTTGCCCCGTTCCCGAGCATCCCGGAGGAGAAAAAAGACAAATACGCGACAGAGAGCCATAACCCCGAGGGTTTATACCCCACTGCTATCCGCGAGATAAAAAAGCGTTTCCCGGAGGTTGCCCTGGTGACAGACGTGGCCATGGATCCTTACAGTTCTGACGGCCACGACGGCATTGTGGAGAACGGCGAGATACTGAACGACGAGACGCTGGAGGTGCTGGGCAAAATGGCCCTGACGCAGGCGCAGGCCGGTGCCGATATTGTGGCCCCGTCGGATATGATGGACGGTCGCATTGGCCACATCCGGCAGGTGCTTGACGAGAACGGTTTTCAGAAGGTGGCGATCATGGCCTATACCGCCAAATACGCCAGTTCTTTCTACGGACCTTTCCGCGATGCGCTGGGCTCGGCCCCGAAAGCAGGCGACAAGAAGACCTACCAGATGAACTACGCCAACAGCCGCGAAGCCCTGATAGAGGCCGAACTGGACACTGCCGAAGGAGCCGATTACCTGATGGTGAAACCGGCCCTTTCTTACCTCGACGTGATCCGGCTGCTGCGCGACAACTCTCATTTGCCCATTGCCGCCTACAACATCAGCGGCGAGTACGCCATGGTGAAAGCCGCCGCCCAAAACGGCTGGATAGACGGCGAAAAAGCGATGATCGAGATCCTGACCAGCATCAAACGCGCCGGAGCCGACATCATCCTGACCTACTTCGCAAAACAGTACGCCGAGTATTTGCAGAAATAACCTCTGCGGTATAACTGCTACTTTGAAAAGCACATCAGCCTCCGCTGGTGTGCTTTTCTTGTTTCCGTCACATTTCGCGCACAGTTACTAGTATTTATTCAACTCTATATAGTATATTCGGTAATCCAGATCCATTTAGCCGCCTGATTAGGGTGGCTAGTATGAGTTAATTCCGTTTAGCAGCTAGTTAGCGGTAGTTAGTATAATAAGAAATTTAAAAATTGAACAACAGGAATTCAATCCTAAAAATAGTATTGCCAACTCTTTATATTGTAGGGTGGTTGGTGATGTACAGCTATCCAAGAAGAGCCTTTCATGTAGGTGGTGATAATGGTTTTGAAGGCTGGATTCTTTATTTTTCAATGTTTTTAGTTCTACCGTTTTTGCTTTATCAATCCCTAAAAATTAACGGAATAAATATAAAAGCTTTGAAGGGGTTAGCCTATGGGTCAGTTTTTTTAGCATATCCTTTCTCCCTGTTAATTGACTCAGAAGAACAGGAGGATTTTGAAATTTACAAAAAAGAAACAATAGGCACCGTTAGCGAAGCTTGGATGAGAAAACAAAATAAAGGTGATTCCATTTGGTCAGTTCAAGTAAACTACGAAGTAGAAGGCGAGACTTATCGAACATCCACTAAAGATGATGTAGATAGAACCTTAAATATCGGGGATACAGTAACGGTGAGTTATTCATCAAAGACACCTGAAATGAGTAAAGTAAAAGAGCTCTTAGACTACTACAAAGAATAAAATATACCAGCCGCTAACACGGCACAGGCTCCATACTTGGCTTCGCCTCGTCCACAGCCTGTACTAACCGTTAACTCCCATTAAAACAGACAATATGAACATCAATCTACTCAGGCTTAGTATATTTTTCACGACATTCTTCCTGTCTGGCTGTGCAGCAAATAATTATGTGTCAACGGCAAAAGAAGCTGATTCCCCTCGCTTAAATCTGCAATACAATATTCAGGAAATTGAAATTGTTGATAGTAGGCAAAAGGAAGAGGACATTAAATTACCGGTTGTCTCAAAGCCCAACATGTTAATTAAGCATATACCAGTTTTAACAGCAAGCCATAGAGAGCTGCTCGAAAAAGTGATACGAGAAAACACAACTAGTTCTGGCACTTCTATAAAAGCAGTAATTGACATAACAGATAGTTACAAGGAGTTCACATCTACCTGGAGTAGTGAAAAAGAAAAGTGCTATGCCCAACTCCAGGTAAGCTTTATCAAAAAAGATACAGGTGAGTTGATTACAGGATGCCATACAAACGGTGAACTATTTGTACAATCAGTTGATGCAACCAATCAAAGGATGGAAGAACTTTATAAGCTGACGCTGAAAAATGTCTTGTATAATTGCTTAAAATCACTGCCAGTTCAAGAGGTAAACTAAATCAACAACTTACAACCTTCAGCATCTAGCGACGGCTTCACCCGCCACTCGCAAAGAATAAAGACCTATACGTGATCAAGAAGCTAATCATTAAAAGAGCGCTCTTTGCTGTAATTCTTCTCTTTTCGGCTCATGTTGTTTTTGCGCAAAGCATGGGTAGCCCCAAAGCGATAGTCGTTCCCGGAGTGTACACACATTCTCAGACAAAGAAAGAATTCCCGAAATACTTAGTCGGATATAAAAGACACCGGATCTATGCCTTTGACAAAATCAAGTCCAATATAGGGGCCGTTTACAATAGCAAAAAAGGAAAGACTACCATTTCCGTTTACCTATACCCAGCTGGTGAAGGCAGCGAGGACCGCTTAAGGAATGAGTATCTATCGGCTTTTCGCGAGGTTGTTTTAGTCTCCCTAAAAGGGATAACGACCAATCATGTGCCCACATTTTATGCTAAAGACGGGTATAAAGTGAATGGCATCAGGACACATATTGCAGGACTCGAAGACCGCTCAAGGTCCTATTTATCTGTTTTCGAGTGTGGAAAGTGGTTTTTCAAACTCCGTATCACGTCCGCCTTGTTAGACACTACAGAGATAATCAACCTGGAAAGGGAAATCCTGAATGAATTTGCACCTACAGACTTCGTAAAGCAAAGCCCACTAATCCCAGAAGCCACTATCTATTTAGCCCCAGCAGCACGAGCAGATTCCTTGATAGCAGTAGCTTCAATGGGGAGTGCATTCAAAAAAATTCAGTGGGCTAATGAAAATGTCGATTCATTGGAACGGGCCGCAGGCTTCCCAAGTCTGTATTTAGAGCTTCATGTAGCATCGTTAACGGAGTTTGTGCGTCAGGAGCAAGTGAAACAAGAAATAAGGCAAAAGTGGACCATGAAGCCGGAGACTGCCGAGTATCTGTCTGAGTTAAACAGAATCATAGCGAGCGGGTACTTAAGGGAGTTTATCATGGACCAGTATGATAGGATTATGATTGTCCCGGAAAACGTTACGCTCGACTTTAAATCCTATCGGCAATGGACGCTTGCCCAACCTGTGCGCATCAGCCTGGATGAGCGATTCTATGTCATATCTTACGCAGAAGAGTAGTATACCTGGCAACAGAGGCTTAAGTACATAAAAGCGCCCCCCGGTATACGTTCTTTCTGTGTCCAGTTGTAGGGTATCTGCGGATTTGAAAACACAAGGGCCTGCTTCTGCACCTCGATCACCTTGTCTACTGGTGAAACGGCTGACGCTTTGGGCGCTGTCCTGGTCCTGGGCGAAAGCGCGGTGCGTAAAAAGCGAAAGGACAAGCACCAGTATCCCGCTGCCCGCCCTTGGTATAAACCCTGTCTCGTTATTTTGCATCCGCGTGTTTGGATATTGTTTTCTACTGATACAAAGGAATATAATCGCGGAAAGCTTTTGCAATGAAATTCAAAGCAATACTTACGATATTCAAACAATTGGCTGCTACTACTCTCCCATGGGCAACACCCGGTAGGAGTCCTTGATTTTATAGATTTTATACGCCTTTATATCGATATTTTTATATCTTGTGTCTTGAAAATTATACTCGAAATTTATATCCCCTCAGAAAGCAACAAGCATGGCAACAACGAAAACGATAACTGTTGAGACAACAGTTCAGCTGCCGGTAGCTAGGGTATGGGAGCTCTGGACATCGCCGGAGCACATTACCCAATGGAACTTCGCCTCAGACGACTGGCATGCCCCAAGCGCCGAAAACGACCTTAGGCCCGGAGGCCACTTCCGGTCAAGGATGGAAGCAAAGGACGGCAGCATGGGCTTCGATTTCACCGGCAGGTATAAGCAGGTAATTCCCAACCAGAAAATCGTTTACCTGATAGAGGATGGCCGAAAAGTCGAGATTACGTTCGACAGCCGGGACGGCGGCACAACCGTAACGGAGACGTTTGCCGCGGAAAGCACCCACCCTCTTGACCAACAGAAAAGCGGCTGGCAAGCCATTCTGGACAATTTCAAAAAATACGCAGAAGCGACAAAGTAACTGCAGCCTTTCTAACTGCAAATTGCGCTGATTTTACGGCACGATGAAAGTATCTGTCCCTTGGGTTCCTAAAGTGACTCGCCCCTGTGTGCCCAGGTGATACAACAGGTATACCCCAATAATGCCCATCACATCAAATAAATCGAATGAGAAAATCATACCTCCTCCCCCTCCTGCTTATTCTTGCCCTAACCTCCTGCAACGAGGGTAAGGACAACCCGGAACCTGAGGCAAAGGCCGTTTCCTTTAATTTCCGGCTCGACCCTTTACCCGAAGCAACAAAGGATTTTGAGCTGATCCTGTCGCAGAAAGACGGAAAGGTGCTGCTGGACACCATGCTGACAGGCAGAACTTCCCATGCCCTTACCATAAAGTCGAACGACACCAAGTTTGACGTTACCACCGTCTATCAGAATCCGAACACTACAGCGTATTCGATGCGGACCTACATCCAGGTAAACCCGGATGGCTGGCACATCGATGAACAACTAACTAATTGGGAAGAAGATAAATCGCGGCCAACCGTTGTAAACTATACTAATGTTAACCCCTTTAAAGGGCCTAGTGTCCAATTTGGTGCAATGCACGCCGAGCTGTACAGATCTCAGTTTGTGGGACAAAA
This sequence comes from Pontibacter sp. E15-1, assembly GCF_022601975.1. GTDB lineage: Bacteria > Bacteroidota > Bacteroidia > Cytophagales > Hymenobacteraceae > Pontibacter. The sequence continues at coordinate 42,251 of NZ_JAKVIR010000014.1, read as the reverse complement.
CGATGATATGCTCCGGGTAGAGTACAACAGGCAGTTCCCAACTGACCTGACGTACCTGCTGTTGCCGGAACAAGGCAAGTACATTTTTGCCGAGGTGACATCGCCGGTAACGTACGTTGACTTTTCGAATGCGGCCACAGCGGTGAAGCACAAATTCATCAACAGTACGCCTGACGGGGTGTATGGAAGTTATCTTGTGGGACTGTACGGGTATCCTGAAACGGGCAATGAGAAGAATCGGGTAACACTTTACGTTTCAGCCAATAATCCTCCAGAATACGACTTGCAGTACCCCCCAACCGGCATAAAGGAGTTTCTTTTAATAGTTAGCTATCTTAAATATCAGAATAATAAAGGCTACAGACACGACTATTATCATATTGGTCCCACCATCCCGACAGAGCTACCTTTTATACCCGAAGCTGATTTTTCGGTCGCGAAGTCGCAGTTCAACGACTTTCAGATACAGTTCGCCGAGGACAAGCCTAGCACCTACTCCACAATGTGGTCTTCATGGGAAAACGTCCGTGCTGATTGGGTGATTTCCGTTTCACCGGAGGAAACAGCCTTTAATCCCCAAGGCTTACTGGAGAAGCTTCGCCCTACCTTACTCAAAGATAAAGACCTGTCTGGATTCAGGATCTACCGCACCATGACTCGAACGGCCAAAGGATACACGCACCAGACGATGAACGACTACCTGAGTAACCCAGAGGCATACCTGAGGATGGAGCCGAAACAGTTCCGAAACGTATACACTTATTTTTAAAGCATCCGCCTACTTTAGCTGGGCGTGTTTTGCAAGCCCCTCCCACCCTGGAGGGGCTTTTGTTTTTCGCTGGTTTTACCGGGCAATCCGGCGTGCGGCAGGCTGCTTTTCCGGGGTCGTAAATTCCATACCCCTGATGGAACGACTTTGCCTTTATCAGGCTTTTATAGTACATTGACAGTGAAATATCACCCCCCAACCCTTGAAATATGAGAAGATTGAGCCTTTGGCTTGTAGCCCTTGGGCTGGTTTCTGCCGCGCCGGCAATGGCACAGCGCACGATCACGCCTATCCGTGCCAATACCGAAGTACTGCAACGTATTGCCGTTTCTGCCGAGAAAGACTATAAAGCAAATCGGGCCAGGGCCCTGGAACTGGCGCGCCAGCACGGTTGGGTGATTACGCAAACAATGAAGGACGGCACGTTCATCTCGCTGCAGGGCCTGGATGCCAAAGGCTTACCTATCTACTACATCACGTATAACAACTCCCGCGCCGCCGCAACCACGCATACCGACCAGCTTTGGGCGGGCGGTGCGCTTGGCCTCAGTCTGAGTGGTGCCAGCCCTGCAGTTGCCTCTAAACTGGCCATGTGGGATGGCGGCAAGGTCCGGGTAACGCACCAGGAACTGGCAGGGCGGGTGCAGCAGAAAGACGGTGCCACCGAGTTGAACGAGCACGCCACCCACGTGGCGGGCACCCTGATCGCCACCGGCATCAACCCGCTGGCGAAGGGTATGGCTTTCGAAGCCAACCTCCAGGCATATGATTTTGACAACGACGAGTCGGAAATGGCGAAGGCTGCGGCCAACCTGTTAGTCTCCAACCACTCGTACGGCTCTATTGTGGGCTGGCGTTATAACGACGAGCGCGAGGGCACCGACGAGGATCCTTACTGGGAGTGGTGGGGCGACACCGACATCAGCAAGACCGAGGACTACCGCTTCGGCTACTACGACGGCCAGTCCGCCGCTTGGGACAAGATCGCCTACAACGCGCCCTATTACCTGATCGTGAAATCAGCCGGGAACAACCGCGGTGAGCGGGGCCCCGAAGTTGGCAAACCCTACTTCCAGCGCAACAGCAACGGAAAGTTCACCCTGATCAAGGCGCGCCCCGCCAACCTGAGCAGCAACGATGGGTATGATGTGATCTCTACGGCCGGCAACGCGAAAAACATACTGGCCGTGGGTGCTATCTCCCCGTTGGCCGACGGCTATACCCGGGCAGAGGATGTACGGGTGTCGTCGTTCAGCAGCTATGGCCCTACCGACGACGGCCGCATCAAGCCCGACGTGGTGGGCAATGGCGTGGCAGTGCTTTCCAGCGCCGCCGACAGCGACCGCGATTACTCCATCCTGAGTGGCACCTCCATGTCGGCCCCCAATGTGGCGGGCTCGCTACTGCTGCTGCAGGAGCACTACGCCAACCTGCACAGCGGCAACGTGATGCGTGCCGCCACCCTGAAGGCCCTCGCCATCCATACGGCCGATGAGGCAGGCACGACCAAGGGCCCGGATTATGTGTATGGCTGGGGACTGCTGAACGCCGCAGGCGCCGCCAAAATGCTCACCAATGCCGACGGCACCCACCTGTTGCAGGAAAAGTCGCTGGCGCAGGGGCAGGTACAGACGCTGGAGGTACGCGCTTCAGGCGCAGGGCCGCTTCGGGTCACGATTTCGTGGACAGACCCCGAAGGCAGCGTGGTGGAGGTGGCCAATGCGCTGAACAACCGTGTGGCCCGCCTCGTGAATGACCTGGATGTGCGCGTGACGGGCGGCGGCACCACTTACCGGCCCTGGACCCTCGACCCTGCCACACCAGACGTAGCCGCCAAACCCGGCGACAACATCCGTGACAATGTGGAGCAGGTACTGGTGGAGAATGCCGTGCCAGGCGAAACCTATTCCATCACCGTCAACCACAAGGGCACGCTCAGTAAAGGGCCGCAGGCCTACTCGCTGCTGGTAAGCGGCGCGGGGGGCAAGGCCGTGTGCGCCAGCGCCCCAACCTCTGAAACAGGTGCCAAGATCGCCCGCTTCGCCATTGGCACAAAGGCCGTGGAGGGAGCCGCCGGCTGCACCACCTACCGCAACCTGACCGCCACTGTTTTCACGCTGGAGCCAAACCAATCCCAGACACTCACGGTGACCACAGGCTCCTGCGCCGCCGATGCCGCCACAATAGCCAAGGTGTTTGCCGACTGGAACGGGGATGGGGACTTTGAGGATGCCGGGGAAACTGTGGCTACCTCAGGTGTGCTGAACGGGGTTGCCACTTTCTCTTCCGTAATCAACACCCCGGGCGAAACGGTGATTGGCGACAAAGTGCGCCTGCGCGTGGTATTGCAGGAAACAACAGACGCTGCCCGCGTGAGCGCCTGCGGCAGCTACGAACGCGGCGAGACGCAGGATTACCTGGTGCAGTTCTCACAGCCAGGCAAAGACATTGCCGTGAGTGCCGTTATACCTGTCGGTGCCACGCTCTGCGCCACTTCCTCGCAGCCTGTGTCCGTAACCCTCCGCAACCTGGGTGCCGTAGCGCAGAAAAACATTCCGGTTACCATCAGCGTGCGCGAAAACGGAGTCGAGATCGCGCAGCTGAGCGGCACGTACACGGCCACGCTGGAGCCTTTCGCAAAAGGAGAGCTGGTGCTGGAAGGCGACTTCGCCACGGAGCCCGGCAAAACCTATGAGCTGGTCACGCTCTCGAACCTGCCCGGCGATGCTGTGGCGGCAAACAACCGCTGGCAGCGCACCTTTACGGTGCAGGGCGAAGCGGCACCGCCCACCGAGGTGACTGCCACCCGCTGCGGCAACGCCCCTACCCTTACGTTAACGCACCAGGGCGCAGGCACGGTGTTCTGGTATAACTCCCCAACAGCCGAGCAGCCGATAGCGGCGGGCAATTTGCAGCGGATACCGGTGAGTCTGGTGCCGGGCAAGCTATACGCGGCCTACAACGACTTTTTAGGCACTGTGGGTCCAAAAACCAGGCAGTTTGCCACAGGAGGCGGGTATAACCAGTTTTCGCCGGATGTGCTCGTGACCGCACAGGCGCCGCTGGTGCTGGAGTCGGCGCGCCTATACATCGGAAATGGCGGCAAGATTACCTTCACCGCGTTTGACAAAGACGGCTCGCCTGTTTCGTCCCGCACACTGGAGGTAACCCCCACACGCACGCCAGCGGCCGAGGGGCCACAGCCCACCGACCCCGCCGATCAGGGGGCCATCTATTACCTTGGCCTGGTACTGCCCGAGGCAGGCGAATACCGCATTGCCGTCTCTTACGAAAACGGGGCTACCATCTACCGGAACAACGAGGGCGTGCAAGGCTACCCGTTTGAGATCCCGAACGTGTTTGCCATTACCGGCAACACCGCCACCACCACGCCCCAGCAATACTACTATTATTTTTACGACCTGAAAGTGCGTGGCCTGGGCTGTGAGAGTGCGCGGGTAGAGGTGCCCCTGATCGCAGGCGCTCCCTTAGAGCAGCCAGTTATCACGCGCAACGGCCAGGCACTGGTATCGAGCGAGGCCAATGGCAGCCACCAGTGGTTCCTGGATGGCAACCCTATCCCGGGTGCCACGGGCCGCGAGTTTACGCCAGCCGCAAGCGGAGATTATACCGTGCAGGTATCCAGAAACGGGTGCGTGTCTGAGGTTTCCGAAGCGATATCCTTTGACTTCAAGTCGTCGGAGCGCGGCGTGAGCGCAAGCCTGCTGGTGTTCCCGAACCCAAGCGCAAACGGCAAGTTCAGTCTGACACTGGAAACCACGGACCGTGAGGACATTTCGATGCAGGTAGTCGACTTGCTGGGCAAGGTGGTATACACCGGCGCAACCAAGCAGTTCAACGGCCAGTACCGGACAGATATAGATTTATCGCAGCATTCGTCGGGCATGTATATCCTGCATGTGCAGCACGGCGGCACCTCCGAAACCAGGAAGCTGCTGATCCGGCGCTAGAGGCGACACCTCAATCAAATAGGTTTTGCCCAATAGGTATGCGTACCAATCGATAGGGGTATACTATACTCTCCCACAAAAAAGAGCAGGCTTTCGGTAGAGCCTGCTCTTTTCATTCATGCTTCTTACAAAGTAATACCATTATCGAAGGGATTTAGCGTATTTAAGTTTTTTCGTACAGTGTTTATTACCTGCTGTTACGCATACCTTCTTTTGTCCCCCTTTGAAGGGGGTTAGGGGGATGACACTCCCTGCAGGCAATCTACTGTGAAACATTTTGAAGCAGTTTCTCATCAAGCAAGAGCAAGAGAGGTATTTTCGGCGGCCTCTCATCCCCCCTGCCCCCTTCAAAGGGGTAGGGCCGTTAAGTTCTAAGAGTTGGTAGTGTGCCTTTCATAAAGTTTCAAAACACCAAAATAAGAATTCTCCCCTTGAGGGGAGTTAGAGGGGTGTTTACTCTTTGTGAAAAGTACTTCTTGCTGGCTTTACACCCCTGCGGTCCCCTCAAGGGGACAATTTTCGTTAGAACTTAACAGCCCTACCTTCAAAGGGGGACTTTTACGAACTGCGAGGCTCCCTTGCATTACGTCAAATTTGACTGTGCAAATTCTAATTAATAATGGTATAAAAGCATCCTTACCAACCCTCATGACCGTCCTTTCGAGAGCTTGCTGCGCATGGTGAGGTAATCCAGATAGTATAGCACTTTGATGGAGAAGGTACTTGACTGGGGTGAGGTCAGGGTATGCGAAAAGTTGTCGAAGTAGCGCGGCTCCAGCGTGTCCACGTTCTCTTCGAAGGCGTTCTTCCAGACAATGCTGATCTCGCTGCCCGGCGCAAACCACCACGAGTAGACCATGTCCAGGTTAAAGGAGTTGTAGTTCTGGTTTGGCGTCTCAGGGTCATACGCCTCCGACCTCAGGTTGCCGTTTGGCTCCAGGGCAAAGAACTCCCTGGCCATTACCTTAGACCAGTTGTGCCGCACGCGCAGCGCCAGCGACATGCGGTTGTTGAAGATGTAGCTCCCCGATAGCCTGTTATAAACGGAGTTCACGTCGCGCAGTCCGAAGATAATTTTTTTATCCGTTCCCCCGGTTTCGTTCACCGTCTCGGAGTTTGCAAAGAAGCCGATGTCGTCATACCTGTTTCCGGACTCAAAGGCGTAGGAGAAACTCAGCTGGTTGTTCACCCGGAAGCGCGGCTCGAGGAATACACTCAGGCTTCGGCGGGCGTTCTCCTCGAACATGCGGTAGAACACGCCCACCTCCATGGCCAGGCGCTTGCGGTAATCCGTGGATAGCCAGCCGTTGACGCTGTAATTTACTGGGAAGACATAGTAGCGGCCAGCCGCGCGCGGCTCAAAGAAATCAAAGGTTTTCACTGGCTCCAGGTTCATCGAAAGCCCGGCGCTCATAAAGTTTTTGAAGGTGCCGTTCGCGTTGGCATACATCACGAAGTTCTGAAACACATTGGGGTCATAGCGGCGCGAGTACACGGCCCCGAGGGTAGTATACAGGCTCTGCATTTTCCAGAAGGGCTCATACTTGTTATAGGAGATATTCGCCTCCTCCTCTATGCTGTTGTTCACAAACAGAATGCCCAGGTCGTTGGGGTCGTAGGTGTCGGACTTCACGGAGTGGGACAGGTTATACTGCACGTTCCCGCTGATCTTCCCGAACCCGAGTTCATACATATACCCCAGGTTTGTACTGTCGGTATGGTAGCGCTGGCTGAGGGCGGCCTTGCCGTTCACTGCATACTTGTTCTCCTTGTTGGCGAACCGGAACAGCGCGCCGGTCAGGTTGGCGTCGTAGGTGCCGCCCTGGCGCATCACGTTGGTGTTCACCAGTGTCACGTACGAGTTGTTTTTCAGCGATTGGTCGAACACCGCGATGTTGTAGTTGGTGAGCGGCTGCGTTTCCACCTCCAGCCTGTCGCCTACACTGTCCTGCAGCACGGCGTGCTGGCGGCCCACCACGGCATTGAATATCCCGACGCCCAACCCCGACTGCGTGCGCCCCGACACCTTGGTGCCGTTGATCATCTTGGTCTCCCGGGGGTTTTGCAGCACCTCATACCCCTTGTACTTCTTCTTGTCATACACAGTGCCGTAGTGAGTGGGTGTGCCCCCGATGCGGCGGGAGTAGAAAAAGTTGCCTTTGTTAAACAGCTCCGTCCCCTCCAGAAAGAAAGGCCTGTTCTCGGAGAACTGCTGCTCGAAGGGCGACAGGTTCAGCACCCGGTTATCCGACTGCACCTGGCTGAAGTCAGGAATCAGCGTCATGTCCAGGGTAAAGGCGTCGTTGATGCCGTATTTCAGGTCGAGGCCACCGCTGACGTTCATGTCGTTCTTGTAGTGGGTGTCTTCGACTTTGCCCTGCCCGTCCACCGGGAAGCGCTCCATATACCCCGACAGGTAGGGCGTGAGCGAGAGCCGGAGCGGCGCCTCAATGTCCTTCAGCCCCTGCAACAGCCCCCACTGGTTCACGAAGCCGTCCTTGCCGGGCTCCAGGTGGTTCCAGAAGAAGCGCTCGCGCGTAGACTGCCGGTTGCGCATCAGGTTAAGGCCCCATACCTGCTCCTGCTTGCTGCTGAATCGGATGGCGGAGTATGGGATCTTCAGCTCGGCTACCCAGTCGGTGCCCTCTAGCTTGGCGCTGCTCTCCCACACGGCGTTCCAGCTGAAGTCTTCGCCGTTGGAGGAGTAACGGGCATCCAGCTGTACCCCGGCCGGTGTCACGAAAAAGCCAAAGCCGTTGATCTGGTCTTTGTAGGTATCGAAGAATACACCAAACCAGTCGGTGTTGCCCAGGTCGTCGCGGCGGCCCAACTCCCGAAAGATGCTGTCCTGCGACACGTCGTGCATCACGGCCCCCACATAGATGGCCACGTCGTCGTACACAATGCGCACCTCCGTTGGGAGGCGCTCCACCACGCCCGGGTTCGGCCTGTTCTGTATAAACTGGGTAGCGATTTCGGCCTGCTGCCAGATGGGCTCGTCCAGCACACCGTCTATTCTGGGGGCTTCTGTGATGCGCAGTGCCTGCAGGCTCCGCTGCGGAAATTTTGTTTGTTTGTCCTGCCCCTGTGCCACGTGGCTGAGGAGCGTTATCAAGGTCAGGAGGAGCGTTGTTTTAAACAGCGCGGTAATCGGTAAATTCATAGTTTTAGCAAAGGAGTAGCGTGAGGCATATAGGGTAAAGATGCTGCGGCAAGGGCTTTAGTTGCCTGAGCGGCGGGAGAAATGCAGCAACGTGTAAACATTTTTGCTCCCGATCTTCCTGCAAAGGTATCGCCTGGGTGGCGGGCGCAACAAAAAGGGCCGCACTTGTTATACAAGCACGGCCCTTTGGTATACCAACGGCGGAAATCTGACTACAAATCCTCTTCGCGCACCAGCATCAGCACAGCCGACTGGGGCACGATAAAATATTTCTCGTTCAGATAATTTATTTCAATGGCGTCGCGCTGCAGGTAGATGGCCAGGTCGCCCTCTTTGGCTTGCAGCGGGATATAGCGCACCTCCTCCTCTTCCTGCCCCCAGGGCTCCTCCTCAAAACCGTAATCGGCCGGGATCGGGTAGCCGGGCCCCACCTTCATGATGTAGCCCTCCTGCACCTTCTCCTTTGCCTGCACACCAGGCGGCAGGTATAAACCGCTTTTGGTCTGGTCGCGGGCGGTCTTCGGCTTGATCAGCACCCGGTCGCCCACAATGATTATCTTCTCTAACTTATTCTGCTCCGAAATCCTCATTGGTCATGTTTGCCTCTTATAATGGGTCAGCCGTCACCTTAAAGCGCATGTCGGCCTTAATGGAAATGTCCTGCGAAACGGGCTTTGCCAGCGCCGCCTTCGTCCGGATGCTGTAGGTGTCTCCTTTGATGAACTTATCCAGCTTGGCGTTGGTCGACTTCAGGCTCAGGGTGGTGGCGTTTTGCGGCACCTCGTCCAGGTATGCGATCTTCACCTCGTCCTGTCCCTCGCTGGAGATATAGATCTCAATCCTTTTCAGGAAATCGAAGTTCCCCCCCTGCGGGTCGGTTATGCTCAGGTTTAGCCTGTTCAGCGTAACATCCTTTACCAGTTCTGCGCGGGTTTTGTTGTTTTTGAAACGCTCTTCTGAGTTGGTGGTTACGGTAACCGGCGTCAGGGGCACCAGCGTGCCCACCGGAAACTGCGACTCGATGGTGATGCTCTCTTCCTCCTCGATGTAAAATGTCAGCAATTCGTCCAGCTTTTCGCAGGCAACGGCCATCATGGCAAACAAAAGTACGACTCCTAAAACTAATCTTTTCATAATAGGGTGAAATGTAAGTTAGTAAATAATACAATTTGCGGCAGAAAGAAGCGCTTGTTTACACTCCTTCTGCCGCAAATGTACAAAAACTAACGTACTTTTAATCAAATAGATCACCTTTGCGCACATGGCCGTTGCCGTGCTCGTTCCAGCTCATCGGGTAGTTGTGGTCCATGTATGGCACGGCGTCTTCGGTGATATGCAGCGGCTTAAACGTGTCCACCATCACGGCATACTCCTTCGTCTCCGTCTTGCCGATGCTGGCCTCCACAGTGCCCGGATGCGGCCCGTGCGGGATGCCGCCGGGATGTATGGTAAACGAGGCCCGGTCCACGCCCTTGCGGCTCATAAAGTTACCCTCCACGTAATACAGCACCTCGTCAGAGTCCACGTTGGAGTGGTTGTAAGGCGCAGGTATAGACAGCGGATGGTAGTCGAAGAGGCGCGGCACAAAGGAACAAATCACGAAGTTATGCGCCTCAAAGGTCTGGTGCACCGGCGGCGGCTGGTGGATACGGCCCGTGATGGGCTCAAAATCATAGATCGAAAAGGCGTAGGGGTAGAAATAGCCGTCCCAGCCCACGGCATCGAACGGGCTGAAGTCGTAGTAGAACTGGTGCAGCTCGCCTTCTTTCTTGATCTGCACCTGCCGCTCGCCCGGCTCGGTGTCGGTGAGCATCTCGATGGGCGGCCGCATGTCGCGCTCGCAGAACGGCGCGTGCTCCAGCAACTGCCCGAAGTGGTTGCGGTAGCGCCGCGGGGTCTCTATCGGGCTGAACGACTCCACCACTAATAGCCGTACCGGCCCCGCATCAAAGCGGAACTTGTGGATGATGGTGCGCGGAATCACGAGGTAGTCGCCGGGGCTGAACGGGATGCGGCCCATCTGGGTGAGCAGGTCGCCGCTGCCCTCGTGCACAAACACCACCTCGTCGGCCTGCGCGTTTTTGTAGTAGTATGCCGTTTCCCGCTCCGATGGGTTGCAGATGCTGATGGACACGTCGCTGTTGAAAAGCATTGTTTTGCGGGCGCTCAGGTAGTCGGTGCCGGTGGTCTCGATGGGCAGGGTGCGCAGGTGGTGCGGGGCCAGCTTTATACCCTCGGCCTTTTTGGGCGCATAGGGCACCGGCTCCCCGATGCGGCTGATCTGGGTGGGCGGGTGGATGTGGTATAACAGCGAGGAAACGCCGCTGAAGCCCAGCGTGCCCACCAGCTGCTCTTTGTACAGGCTGCCGTCCGGTTGCCGGAACTGGGTATGCCTCTTGTGCGGGATCTCCCCTAACTTATAGTAATACGCCATGCAGTAGGTGCTTTAAGTTTTATGTGTTATTGGGTCAGCTATACTCCCATGCGCCAGCCAGTGATCGCGCGGCGAACCCGGGAAGCCATACATCACCTTCCCTCCCCCCGGTGCCGTTTCCCGTCAAACAAGAGCAGGAAAGGTTCTTCAGGCCGCCTTACATCCCCCTACCCCCTTCAAAGGGTAAGGCCGTTAAGTTCTAAGAGTTGGTAGTGTGCCTTTACGTAAAGTTTCAAAACACCAAAATAACAATTCTCCCCTTGAGGGGACCGCAGGGGTGTAAAGCCAGCGAAAATAACCTTCCGCAAAGAGCAAACACCCCTCTAACTCCCCTCAAGGGGAGAATCGTTTTTCTGCTATATTAAATCTTTACGTGAAGACATGGTGCAAATTCTTAGAACTTAACGGCCCTACCTTCAAAGGGGGACTTTTACGAATTACACGGCTCTCTTGCGTAACGTCAGTTACTTATACGCGCCGCCCGTGGCCATACCCAGCGCCATGCTGAAGTGCTTCAGCGCCTCCTGAAACTCCTCATCCGACTCGTGCAGCACCGGGAAAAAGCCCTCGTTGCCATACACGCTGCGCGCGATAAAGGCCTTGATGTTATTGCGGAGCAGTTTCTCGGAGCGGCTATACTCCTCCTGCTTAAACGCCACGCCGGCCGCGCTGGCCATACGCACCACTTCCTGCAGCATGCCGTCTGTCACTTTAAAGGTCTTGCTGAACTTCTCGAACGGCATTTTCTCCAGCTCTTTGCGGTGGTTGCGGTAATATTCCAGGGTATACTCCCGGATAATGTTCTTGGTATAAAGCTGGCTCAGATAGGGCGACAGCTCCGAGGTATCGCGGGGCACGAACACATCGGGCATAATGCCGCCACCGCCATACACGGCGCGGCCACGCAGCGTCTTGTACTTCAGCGAATCCACGAACAGGCTGCTGTCGGGCTTAAAGTACTCTCCGTTTTCGAAGCGATGTATGATGTCCTGGCCATAGGCCTCTGCACCTGCCGTGTAGGGTTTTTGGATGGAGCGCCCGCTTGGCGTGAAGTAGCGGGAGATGGTGAGGCGAAGCTCTGAGCCGTCGTTGAGCGGGATGGGCATTTGCACCAGCCCCTTACCAAACGAGCGGCGGCCCACAATCAGGGCGCGGTCGTTGTCTTGCAGGGCACCGGCCAGAATCTCGGAGGCCGAGGCGCTGCCTTCGTCCAGCAGCACAACCAGCGGTCCGTCCTCGAAGTCGCCCTTGGTACGGGCGAAGGTCTTGGAGTCGTACTTGCTGCCTTTGCCGTCGGTATACACGATCATCTTCTCGCCGGAGATAAACTCGTCGGCCATCCGGATGGCGTGGTCCATGTAGCCGCCGGGGTTGCCGCGCAGGTCTAGGATCAGGCGCTCCAGCCCTTTCTTTTTCAGGGTGGTGAGCGCCTCCTTAAACTCCTCGTAGGTGGTGGCCGAGAAGCGGCTCACTTTTATATAGCCTGTCCTGTTGTCCACCATGTAGCCCACATCCACGGAGTGCGTCGGGATCTTGTTGCGCTCCAGCGTAATGCTGAGCGGTTTTTTGGTTCCCTCGCGCTTGATGGTGAGCGTTACCTTGGAACCCTTGGGGCCGCGCAGTCGCTTAAACACGCCCTCGTTGTTGATGTTGGTGCCCGCCACTTTCTTTCCGTCCACGGCGATGATCTTGTCGCCAGCCAGGATGCCTGCCGCCTCCGAGGGGCCGCCGCTCAGCGGGGAAATAACGTAGATGGTGTCGTTGAAGATGTTGAACTCAATGCCGATGCCCTCGAAGTCGCCCTCCAGGTAGGAGCGTGCCATGGCCAGCTCGTCGGCCGGGATGTAAGAGGTATGCGGGTCCAGCTTCTCGAGCATCTTGGTGATGGCGTAGTCCGAGAGCTCCTCAATGTTCACCGTGTCCACGTAGTCGCGGTCGATGTAGCTGAGGATGTCGCGGAACTTGAGATAGCTTTTGGCAGTGCCCTGCGGGTTTGTTGAGGAAGGCGAAAAGGAGTTGGCCCCGATCAGTACGCCCACAGCCAGTGCCAGGGCAATAAAAAGCGGCAGCTTTATCTGAAATGGCGAGTTCCGGATAGGCTCTTTTTCGTCTCCGTGCTCCATGTTGTCCATAATCGTTTGGTATATAGTGCGTGTGCCTGTCTTCACAAAAACGCCGCAGCAACGGATGCCACAAGTTAGTAAATATCCAGAGGGGGCTATAGTATTTATACAAATCCAAACCCCGAAAGTTGCGGTCCGTGGCCCTGCTCCTACGCCTTGCCTACAGGTATAACACCCCCGGCCGCCAAATAATTTATCCGATGGCCGAAAGCCCCCGCCTGCCCACCTTTTCCGGAGGCTTCCCGGCGCCCGCGCGCACCTGTGCCGCCAGCACCAACAAATCATATAAATGCGTACCTTTGCAGTTTAGGCAGCGATATATGGGCAGGATACTGGCGATTGATTACGGCACAAAGCGGGTAGGACTGGCAACGACAGACCCCCTGCAGATAATTGCCAACCCCTTAGAAACCGTTCATGCCAAAGATGTGTTAGCCTACCTGAAGGACTATGTGCTGCGCGAGCCCGTGGAGGCTTTTGTCCTGGGCATGCCCCGCCGGCTGTCGGGCGAGGCGACGGACGCGACGCAGCACGTGATCGGTTTCCACCGCAAGCTCCAGAAGGTTTTCCCGGCTATTCCGGTGCATTTAGTGGACGAGCGCTTTACCTCCAAAATGGCCCAGGCCGCCATGCTGGCCGGTGGCCTGAAGAAGAAAGACCGCCAGGACAAGGGCACGGTGGATCGGGTGAGCGCCGCCATCATTTTACAGTCGTATTTAGAAAGCAGAGCTATATGATTTATCCGATTACCGCTTACGGCGATCCAGTTTTAAAAGAAGAGGCCCAGGACATTCCGCAGGACTACCCGAACCTGCAGGAGCTGGTAGAAGACATGTATACCACCATGTACCATGCCCACGGCGTGGGGCTGGCCGCTCCCCAGATCAGCAAGAGCATCCGCCTGTTCGTGATTGACTCGGAGCCGATGATGGACGACAAGGACAAGGGCAAAGGCGTGAAAAAGGTCTTTATCAACCCCGAGATTGTGGAGGAAGACGGCGAAGAGTGGGGCTTTGAGGAAGGCTGCCTGAGCATACCCGGCGTGCGCGAGGTGGTATACCGCCCCGAGCGCATCGTGATCCGCTACTTCGATGCGGACTGGAACGAGCACGAGGATACCTACGACGGTATGACGGCCCGCGTGGTTCAGCATGAGTACGACCACATCGAGGGCATCCTGTTCACCGATCACCTGAACGGCCTGAAGAAGCGCCTGATTAAGGGCAAACTGGCCAAAATCTCGAAAGGCGACGTGGACGCCGACTACAAGATGAAGTTTCCGGCACTGGCGAAGCGGCGCTAAGCCATACCGCAAGGGTATAAACCAAAGACCCCGGTCTGCTACTTTATGTATAGCGGGCCGGGGTCTTTGTTTGCTTATGCTGGTAGCTTATTCTTACCAATATTTCTGGGGAAAGACAGCAGTTCCAATTCGGTAATGAATGATACAACAAGCGTTTTATCCTTAATCATTTCAATTACCTCCTGATCACCTTTCAGGAAGTAGAGAAGAATGTTTGTGTCTACAAATATTCTATTTCCATTCATCTCTCATCTCTTTTTGATATACAAGCGGGTCGATATCAGTTTTTAGTTTGCCGGCATATTTCATGATGTCACTCTTAGGAGTCTTTGAAATAACCTCGTTCACCTTCTTTATAATTTCTTCTCTGGGCGTACCCTTTTTGATTACTGTTACCATTGCTTCACCTATTTACACTATATAACAATATAAGAGCTATTTTGATCTCCATACCGGCCCTGTTTCTGCATCGGCTCCGTGCAATCACGGCTTTATGGTGGGCACTCCATACCCAACCAAGCCGTAGGGATTTGGCAACGTTTTTTATCTCCTATTCCACAACTCGTCTCCAAGATAAAGCTCTTTTGTAAGTATGTATTCGTAGACTTTATCCACGTTGTCGCCATTTAGAAAAATCAAATAGCCGTTTTTGGATTTTGGGAACATGATAGCTAACGTGCTGACGCCCGGGTCCTTCCCGGTATGTAACAAGGCGTATTCATCATTACTAAAACCCGTTAAAATCTCCCACCCTAGCCCAAAATAGTCATTTACCTTTAATTCAACCTGATGCTTTTGCATTTCCTGGAATAGGCTTTCGGAAAGTTCTGCTCCGTTGATTACGTAAGCTAAAAATTTCCCATAATCTTCGACAGTGGTCAAAAGGTTTGCCGCAGCATTCGCTTCATAGTATTTTGCCGTTGATATTTTATTTCCGTTACCATCAAAGTTCTGGGCATATCTAGATTCATCCATTGTCGAGTCCCACCAAAATCGAGTATCATTCATCCCTGAGGACGTAAATATCAATTCCTGCGAAAGGGTTTCTATACTTTTCCCGAGTTTGCTCTCAATGGCTTTTCTTAGATATTCAAACCCTTCACCAGAATATTGATATTTAGCCCCAGGCTCAAATTGAAAAGCTAGCTTATTGGCTTCTGTCATATAACGCCAATTTGGGAAACCAGTCCGGTGAGTAAGAATCATCCTTGGTGTTAGTTTTTTGTGCCTTTTGTCTCCTTTAATATCAGGGTCAATCCAATACCTGTACAAGGGCTCATCCATATCCAGCATACCCTTGTCTATAAGTTTCAGGGCAGTTAGGGCAACCACAGGTTTCGTCAAGGAGGCTACCTTGAAAATGGTGTTATAAGGTGCGGTCGTTTGCTTGTCTAACGTTCCGTACACTTCAACTTTAGTCAATTTGCCGTTTTCTATGATCCCGATTCCCAGGGCAGGCACATTGTTTTCTTTTAATAACTGTTCTATACTGTTATTTCTGGGTTGGTCTGATACAGGGTCCTGATGGTCGTAGCTCAATACTTCGCTTAACTTCCAAGTCTTGTTTTCTAAAACCCATACATGGGTAAACTTGGCTGTGCTCGTCCAGACGTCTTCTTTCCCGTTCTCTCTTAAATAAAAATGATGGGTTCCTTTTTGAATGGCACCGTAAAGATTCCCGTCGTTATATAGCGGAAAGGCTTCCAGGCTATTTGCGTCTATATTCCGAATTGGCTTTTTGGCAGAGTTTGAACAAATGTATTTTTTTGTGTTTTCAAAAAAAGCTTTCCTGTCTTGAAAACCACTTTGGTCGTGATAAAATTTTAAATTATCGGCTATGTGGTTTTGCAGAAAATCCAAGTCGCATTGATTAAACCCACGCTCAAAGAAAGTGCTGTCTTGAACCTGCAATGTTTTAAACAGATCAGAATTTTTATCTATTTGAGCGTGAGATAAAACAGAGATGAACAAGAAAATTATTGTGACTAATTCTTTCATTATCTCTCCGTTTAATTAGTGTTTAAATGTTGCCAACGGACTTGTGTAGACGATGTGTAAGGCGTAGCCGAGCATAAAGTATACATGTGGTTGGCAGAAGTTATTTTAAAAATCAATTTGGAAGTAGTAAAAATCTTTCATGTAGCTTCCGTCAAGGTTCTTGCGGAAATATATTTTTTTTTCTTTCCTATCAATGATTGCTTCTTGAGCGATAAAGTCAGTATCAATTACAGGGGTAGTCAAAAATTTTATAGTGTCTCCTTCCAGACTGTACTTCCCTTCAAATCTTTCCTCTCCAAACATCCAGTTAGAGAATATAATATAGGTCCCATTTTCATAGAGTGCTAAATCCATTCTGCTTCTGTCATCCAAGAAAGCAGCGTCCAAGATTTTTCCACCTTCAAACATTCCATTTCTATTTCCAAAAGTGAGTAAGTAGCAGAATGCTATAGCACAAGTAACTAAAGTAGTTGACTTTTTGGGGAGATGCTTTGTTTTTGCTAAAGCTATGACAACTTTGAATATGTATACTATGCTTCCAATTAATGTCGCGAATAAGGCAAGGTCTACAAATATTTCATAGATAGTGATGAAGTCATATGCTACCACAATGTAGAGAGCATAAGAAATGCTTAGTATAAGCAAAAGCAACTTTGAATCCTTTTCAATACTTTGGGTTTGATTCATCTTTTAATTAGAAATTACCGCCAACTACCTCGAAAGCGTAAACACACGCTTTTCCTACCAAATATAGCACGATAACCGTAACTGGACAACCGAATATACTATATATCTAGGGTAATATAAAGCATGTTGCAGTTCGTTTTTCTTCTCACCAAAGCTACATACAGAATCCCTGCTCGCCAGCTTTTTGGTCGGGTTCAGCAAATCCCGATCTTCTCTCCCTGTCCTCGGATTGTTCAATATCATCCCGGCCTTATCAAAACACAGGCTGTACAGCAACCAGTTTGCCACCCCCACGCGTAATCGCAGGTATGGCACAAAGAACCAAGGCTATCCTTCTGTTACTTACCCTGTTGCTGCCGCTCAATGGCTATGGCTGGGGCTTTTTTGCGCACCAGCGCATTAACCGGCTGGCGGTGTTCGCGCTGCCCCCCGAAATGATCGGGTTCTATAAAAAGCATATCCGCTACATCACCGAGAACGCCGTGAACCCCGACCGCCGCCGCTATGCCGTGGAAGGAGAGGCCGCCCGCCACTACATCGACCTCGACGTGTATGGCGACAGCGCCCTGTACAAACTGCCGCGCTTCTGGCAGCAGGCCGTGGAGCAATATACCGAAGACACGCTACAGGCCTACGGCATCGTGCCCTGGCACATCAGCCTGATGAAATACCAGCTCACACAGGCGTTCAGAGAGCGCAACCTCGACCGCATCCTGCGCCTCAGCACCGAGATGGGGCATTATGTGGCCGATGCCTGCGTGCCCCTCCATACCACCCAAAACTACAACGGCCAGTTTACGGGCCAGCGCGGCATCCACGCATTCTGGGAAACCCGCCTGCCCGAACTGTTCTCGGATGGGTATGACTTTTTTGTGGGACAGGCAATGTACATAGAGCAGCCCCAGTTGTGGGCCTGGGACCTGGTGGCAAGCGCCCATACCGCCCTCGACTCGGTGCTGTACTTTGAGAAGCAGCTGACGCAGGAATTTGCAGAAGAGAAGAAATACTCGTTTGAGGTGCGCAACAACCTGACCACCCGGGTATACTCCCGCGCCTTCTCGCAGGCCTACAGCGACAAGCTCAGCGGGCAGGTGGAGCGGCAGATGCGGCGGGCCATACAGACCATTGCCAGCTACTGGTATACCGCTTGGGTAGACGCCGGCCAACCCGACCTGAGCACTTTCCCGAAGGCGCTCTCGGCAGAGGCGCAGCAACAACTGGAAATGGAGAAAAAGGAGTATGAAACAGGCGCGCACAAAGCCCGCGAGGAAGGGGATACCTAAGCGCCCTGCCTGCCCTTCAGCTTCCGGACCAGCCGCATCCGCACGCCCTGCAAAAACCGGACACTGCCCGGCAGCTGGTTATAGCGCATCGTTGGGATAGGCATTGTTTCCGGGCCAAAACTCTTGTAGAAACGGACAATGGCCGACTCCTGCTCGCCGGGGCTTTCGAAGTCGAGCACCATCTCCTGCCCCGCGTAAGTCCGGATCATGTGGTCGAGGATGAAAGTGCGGCCGTTCTGCTTCCGGCCGTGTTGCGGGGCAGCATTAAACAGATAGACGATATGGCCTCCCCATACTGTGAACAGGGCACCGCTATTTCTCCTCCCATCCCGGTCGAGGGTATAAAACAAGCTGGCGAAGCCCCGCTCCTGCAGCGCCTGGTGCAAAGCCCGCAGTTGCGCGTATGCCTCCTCGGCCACACCGCCATATATCCGGCTGGCCGCCTCCTCCTTAAAAAACCGGATGACAGGCTCTATGTCGCTGCTTTCCTCCAGAGTGAGCCCCGCCTTTTGGGCGCGTTGCAGATTGCGTTTCTGGTTTGTGCTGTAGGCATGGTTTAACTGCCTGTAGGCTTTATGTAAATGCAAGTAAAGTGTCGAATGCTGCGCTACCCACACGTTGGGCAATGGGGGTATAGCCAAGTGGTTGCCAGTGTTAAAGTTATACCCGTTTATGTACCGGAAACGCAGGTATAACTCCTGCACAAATGCCTGACAGGTAGCAGCTGTAACCGAAGTATCCTGACTGTATATGCCCAGTTGCTGGCAAAACAGCGGCTGTTGTATGTAGCGCATCCCGAGCTTTTTCTTCCAGGGCACCGGCATCACGGCCGTATACTGCCCGGCGGCATCCAACTCCACCACCGCCTCCCAGCCCGGCGACACGACATCGAGGTACCACGACAGGGAATATACCTGCCGCTGTGGCGACTGCGCCACCAGCGCGTCCCATTGCGCGCGGTCGATGTCGGGCTGCTTCAGGTAGAGAATAGGCATGGCTTGCTTTAGGATGCTGTGTAAAAAGCCTGTCTGGCGGGAGGCAAGTTACAAAAGTGCGCCAACTTCCGTTGCGCCCCGCTATCTTCTGGCGCGTGGCAATTGAAAATTAGTAACTTGCTCCTGTAAACAAATCCCAGGGGCATGGCGCGCAGGCGGGATAAACTACTTGGCTGCCGTGCCGCTGTCTACCTACCTACACACTCGATGAACCACTTCCGCTACTCCCTCAAAAATTTCCGTTTGTTGCTTTTGCTGCTGCTTGTGCAGGCACCCGCCTGGGCCCAGTCGAAAACCACTGTCGATCTCCAACAGCTAGATGCCTACTACCAGCAGGCGCTGCAGGACTGGGGCGTGCCGGGTATGGCCATCGCCATTGTGCGCAACGACTCCGTTGTTTTCGCGAAAGGCTACGGCGTGCTCAACAACGAAACAGGCGGCAAGGTAGACGCCAACACCCTGTTCGGCATCGCCTCCAACTCCAAGGCCTACACTGCGGCCGCGCTGGCCACGCTGGTGGATGCCGGGAAAATCAGCTGGACGGACAAA
Source organism: Pontibacter sp. E15-1 (assembly GCF_022601975.1). GTDB lineage: Bacteria > Bacteroidota > Bacteroidia > Cytophagales > Hymenobacteraceae > Pontibacter. Next base: position 22,976 of record NZ_JAKVIR010000014.1, on the reverse strand, counting down.
GTAAGGCAATATGTGCCGTACCTGCAGCTCTACGACCCGTTTGTGACAGAGAACCTCACCATCGAGGATTTGCTGTGCCACCGGGTCGGCTTCAAGACCTTCAGCGGCGATTTGCTCTGGTATAACACGACCTATAGCCGCGAGGAGATCATCCGCCGCATGCGCTACCTCAAGCCTGCGTATGGCTTCCGCGATGGCTACGGCTATTCAAACCTCATGTTTATCACGGCGGGTGAGGTGATCGAAAACGTAACGGGCAAAACCTGGGAGAACTACATAAAAGAGACGTTTCTGCAGCCTTTGGGTATGGATCGCACCTATACCTCGGTAAATGACCTAAAGGGTGTCCGTAACGTGGCCTCGCCGCACGGCTTTAACGCGGATGGGAAGCCCTATGCCACCACCCTCACCGCCTGGGACAGCTGGAACCCGGCAGCAGGTATCTTTACCAGTGTGAGCCAGCAGGCCCAATGGATGCGGCTGCAACTGAACAGAGGCACTTATAAGGGCAAAGAGATTTTCAGCGAGGCAGCCAGCCGCGACATGTGGACGGTGCACAACCCCTTTGCCGTGTCGCAGCAGGCGGAAGCGGAAACCCCGTCCACGCACTTTACCGGTGCTGGCCTTGGCTGGTTCCTGAGCGATTACGAGGGGCGCAAGCTCATCTACCACGGCGGCGGGCATGAGGGTATGAACAGCCGCACGGTGCTGGTGCCCGAGGAGAACCTGGGCATCGTGATCCTGACCAACAGCATGAGCAGCATCATGGCTCCGCTCGGCAACTACACGGTAGACCAGTTTTTGGGTATGGCAAACGGCCGCGACTGGAGCCGGTTTAAGCTGGATGCCGCCGCGAAAGCGAAGCAAGAGGCAGAAGCAGGGAAAGCAAAGGAAAAGCGGCGTCGCAAAAGCAGCCCAACCATGAACCTGAAAGCATATACCGGCACCTACAGGAGCCAGCTCTACGGCGATGCCACGGTAAGCCTGAAAAACGGGACGCTGGAATTGCAGTTACTGCCTGCCCCTACCCTTTCGGGCACGCTGGGGCACTGGGAGCACGATATCTTTACGCTGGACTGGAAAAACGACTATGCCCTGCTGCATCCTACCAAGGTGCGCTTCCTGATTGGAGAAGATGGGGCAATAGCAGAAATGCGCCTCGACTCCGACAACCCGGACTTCCACTTCGACGAACTCAGGTTTGTGAAAGCGAAGTAACCGCGCTGTAGAGTGGCCCACCGCATAATTAGAATAATCTCAGGCAAAAAAAGAAGGCCGCAGGATATGCGGCCTTCCTCCAGTTGGACTAAATTTTTAGGATACGAGTAATGCAATTGTGCCCATGGCGGTGAAATATCCAGCTATAAGCCAGTATGCGAGTGCATCGTTGCTGTTGTAAATTTTTTTCATAATTGACATTCTTATGAGTTAAACAATACTTTTAAACCTTTGACTGTCACTTTATATATTACTACGACCAAAATGACACTTTTGTTAGTTATTTTAGTAAAATAAAAAGGTTTAAACGTTAAGTATGTCCATAAAAATTGTACAGAAAATTCAGCGTTTTTATATCATATACAAGAAGACAGCATGGGTACCTCCAAAACATAATTGGCTTATAAACAGGGAGGCCGTTGCTACACATAGCAACGGCCTCCCTCCTTCTGATACACATGGCCATACCCGGTATGGCCCGCTTTACGCGCTTTAGATCAGTTTTTTGTATCGGATACGCTTCGGCTCTACATCGCCCATGCGCTTCTTCTTGTTCTCTTCATACTCCGAGTAGTTGCCCTCAAACCAGTATACCTGCGAGTCGCCCTCAAACGCAAGGATGTGCGTGCAGATGCGGTCGAGGAACCAGCGGTCGTGGGAGATGATTACGGCGCAGCCCGCAAAGTTTTCCAGCGCGTCTTCCAGCGCACGGATCGCGTTCACGTCCAGGTCGTTGGTCGGCTCATCGAGCAGCAGCAGGTTGCCGCCCTCTTTCAGCGTCATGGCCAGGTGCACGCGGTTGCGCTCCCCGCCCGACAGCTTCTCTACCTTCTTCTCCTGGTCGCCGCCCGAGAAGTTGAACTTACTCACATAGGCCCTGGAAACTACCTGGCGGCCAGCCATGATCATGTGCTCCGTGCCGCCTGAGATCACCTCAAACACCGACTTGCCCGGGTCGAGCTGCGCATGCTCCTGGTCTACATAGGATATCTCCACGGTAGAGCCTACCGTAAAGTCTCCGGCATCCGGCTTCTCCTGCCCCGTGATCAGTTTAAACAGGGTGGTTTTACCCGCTCCGTTTGGCCCGATGATGCCGACAATGCCACCTTGCGGAAGCGCAAAGTTCAGGTCCTCGAACAACAGCTTGTCGCCGTAGGCCTTGCTCACGTGGTTCACCTCGATCACCTGGGAGCCCAGGCGCGGGCCGTCCGGTATAAACAGCTCCAGCTTCTCCTCTTTCTTGGAGGCCTCCTCCCCGACCATCTTATCATACTGGCTCAGACGGGCCTTCGACTTGGCGTGGCGGGCCTTAGGGGCCATCTTCACCCACTCCAGCTCACGCTGCAGGGTTTTCTGGCGCTTGCTCTCGGTTTTCTCCTCGGCGGCCAGTCGGTTCGATTTCTGCTCCAGCCAGCTGCTGTAGTTTCCTTTCCACGGAATGCCCTCGCCGCGGTCCAGCTCCAGAATCCAGCCAGCCACGTTGTCGAGGAAGTAGCGGTCGTGGGTTACGGCGATCACGGTGCCTTTGTACTGCTGCAGGTGCTGCTCCAGCCAGTCCACCGACTCTGCGTCAAGGTGGTTGGTGGGCTCATCCAGCAACAGCACGTCCGGCTCCTGCAAGAGCAGGCGGCAAAGGGCCACGCGGCGCTTCTCACCACCCGACAGGTTCCCGACGAGGGCATCCTCAGGCGGCGTGCGCAGCGCGTCCATGGCCCGCTCCAGGCGGTTGTCCAGTTCCCAGGCGTTCAGCTGGTCCAGCTTCTCCTGCACCTCGCCCTGCCGTTCGATGAGTTTGTTCATGGCATCGTCAGTCATCTCCTCGGCAAACTTCATGTTGATCTCGTCGAACTCCTTCAGCAGGGCCACCACCTCGCTCACGCCCTCTTCCACTACCTCGCGCACGGTTTTGGTGGGGTCCAGCTGCGGCTCCTGCTCCAGGTAGCCCACGGTATACCCCGGAGACCATACCACCTCGCCCTGAAACTCCTTGTCCACGCCCGCGATGATTTTGAGCAGGCTCGACTTGCCCGAACCGTTAAGGCCCAGCACCCCGATCTTGGCGCCGTAGAAAAACGACAGGTAGATATTCTTTAACACTTGTTTCTTTGGAGGGTAGATTTTGCTTACCCCGGCCATCGAGAAAATGATTGTTTCGTTACTCATGCTGTAATTAATAGTGTTTTGCTAATATTATTCCAAGATAGCGGACAGCAGAGGCTCGCCCCGCTTAAAATCCTATCCGCCTGATTCTTATTTGGTAAAGAATTACAAATATCGTAAAAATTCATGCATATGCACTTCGCAAAATTGGTTGAAATCCTTTAAACTTGTAAAAAACTGCATTGCGTGAAGTGCGTCTCTGCTTAACTTAGCACAAGAACGGAGCAACCGGCGATTTTTCCGATGTCCGAACCTATACAAATGCCGCGGGGTAGCCTGTGTGTATGCGACGGCCCGCTTGGCACAGCCAGGCTGCCTGATTTTTTTTCGACCCATAACCCTATCCAGTAACATGGAAAACAACGATCTATTGGACAAAGCCAAACTGTATGGCACTATTCAGGACCAGCAAGTGTGGCTAAAACCATTCATGAGCTACCCGGCCCGCCAGGTAGGAGACGTAAAAGAGTCTGAGGAAGACTCTCTGGTGTACTTTGCAAAGCGATTTGAGATGTTCCGGGAGAAAGTGGACAACCTGCTCGAGCGCATCGAGACCTCCGAGAACAAAGGCTCGTTCCTGATGAAAGTCCTCCACATGAAAGAGCAGGTAGGCAGCTACGATGCCCTCGGAGACTTTGAGAAAATCTACCATACCCTGACGGAGGCTGAGACAGCCATAAACGAAACCATACAGCAGAACCGCGGGAAGAACCTGACCACCAAGATCGCCCTGACCCAGGAGGCCGAAGCCCTGAGCGAGAGCATTGAGTGGCAGGAGACGACCGACAAGCTAAAAGAGCTCCGCACCACCTGGATCAAAACCGGCCCGGTGGAAAAAGAACTGACCGAGGAGATTGAGGAGCGCTTCAGGACGGCGGTGGAGAACTTCTTTGAGCGGAAGAAAAACTTCTTCGAAGACAAGAAGAAGATGCAGAACAGCATTTACGACAAATACCGCGACCTGATCTCGCAGTCGATGGCCCTGCAGAACTCCGAGGACTGGGAGAACACCACGGCCAAGCTGAAGCAGCTGCAGAACCAGTGGAAAGAGGTGGGCGGCACGCTGCCCCGCAAAACCATGACCCGGCTGTGGACGGATTTCCGGAAGGCGCACAACCATTTCTTTGAGCGCCTGAAGCACAAGATCAACAACGAGAAAACCGAGTCGCGCAGCAAATACTACGAAACGAACTTCGAGCGCAAGAAAGTGCTGGTGGAGGAAGCCGAGCAACTCCTGCAGCAGCATGCCCTCAACGATGCCGTGAGACGCGCCAAGGAGCTGCAGGCAGAGTGGAAAAAGGTAGGCCCCGTGAGCCCGGAAGTGTCTGACATGATTTGGGAGCGCTTCATCAAAGCCTGCGACCGGGTGTTTGAAACCAGCAGCCTGGAGCACTATATACGCAAGCGCCAGCAGGCTTCCAACGAGACGTACTCGGAGACCGACGACCTGCAGGCACGCATCAACGCCCTGAAAGACTTTATCAAGTCAGACAAAAACGAGCTGGAGGTGCTGGAGGGAAACCTGGGCAAGCTGAGCGACTCGCCCGGCAACGAGGCGTTCCGCAGCATGCTGCAGGGCAAGATCCGGAACTTCAACCGCAAGATCGGCACCAAAACAGCCATGATCGAGATGTTCAAGAGCCAGTTGAGCGCCATCAGCAGCTAGCACCCGCTGCATCATACCCTACTACAGACAGAGCAGCTGCCACACTATTGGCGGCTGCTCTTTTCTTTTGCGGCCTGCCTTGTTGCAGCCCATGTTACCGTGGCGCAAAAATGGCCCTAAAATATTCGGCGCTTTTTGAACATTTGTAGATTGTATGCGTTGTGTTGGTAAAAACAGACAAAAAAGCAATTTTTTTTTGCTGAAAATTTTTGTTTTTGTTTTTATTCATACTTTTGCAAACCATTTCAAAAAGCTCATTAGTTAAAGGAGAAAATACTATGTACTGGACACTTGAATTAGCATCATACCTGGAGGACGCCCCCTGGCCAGCCACGAAAGATGAGTTAATCGACTTTTCCATCCGCTCGGGTGCGCCGATGGAGGTTGTAGAGAACCTGCAGGCCCTGGAGGACGACGGTCAGCCTTACGAGAACATCGAGGAAATCTGGCCTGATTATCCTACCAAAGAAGACTTCATGTTCAACGAAGACGAGTACTAAAGGAATTACGAATTATTAATTCCGAATTACGAGTTGGGTTTCCTGGCCTGTATATTTATTCGTGATTAGTAATTCGGGACTCGTAATTGAAAAAGCTTGATCGTTGAGGCAAAAAACCTGGTTGCGGGCTACGGACAGCGCGTTCTTATCCGCAACCTTTCTTTTTCTATCGCAACCCCAGCCTTTGTCGCCATCATCGGGCACAATGGCGCTGGCAAGACTACGCTCTTCCGGGCCTTCCAGCAGAAAATAGCCTATCAGGGGCAGCTGCTGGTACAAAACCAGGACCTGGGGCAACATCACAAGCCCACAGCGCAGGGTATACTTTCCTATCTCCCTCAGAAAAACACCGTCAATTTCCCGATTACAGTGCATGACCTGGTGGTAATGGGGCTTTTCCGGAAAAAGCGCTTCTTTGAGAATTATGATGCTGCAGACTACGCGCTGGCAGCCCATACCCTGCAGCAACTGCAGCTCTCGCACCTCATCGACCACGACTTCACCACCCTTTCCGGCGGCGAGCAGCAACTGGTATGGCTGGCGCAACTCATGCTGCAGGACGCCCGCATCAACCTGCTGGACGAGCCCACCCAACAGCTGGACGTATATTACAAAAACCAGGTGTTTCAGTTGCTGCAGCAGTGGGTGCAGCAGTATGGCAAGACGGTGCTTTGCATCACCCACGACCTCCAGAACCTCCCGCCCTTGCAAGGCTTCCTCCTCAACCTCTCCAAACCCAACCCTGCCCTTGAGGTAATCTCAGCAGCAACAGTGCAGGAAAATCAGGCTTTTCTGGAAGCGGGACGGCAGCCGGTAGTATAAAGGGGGGGGGTATGCGTCGGGCTTAGATAATGAGCAGGATGGGGTAAGCCTGATTTAGGACTTCGTGCTGTCGGTGGCTCTTCTGTGGGTTTGGGCCTGTGGATACGCTATTGTGCAGGCACTCACAACGCTACTGTGCAGACACTCACAGGTCTGTTAGACACTGTGAGGTCGGTTTTGCAGCACTGATTGCGCAGCCCCATTATATATGCCGTGATAGGGTATGGCTCTGCTACTTACGCTGACTCTTCTCTGGCGAAGGCCTCGGCCAGCACCAGATCCTCGGGTGTGGTGATCTTGATATTGCGGTAGCTGCCTTCCACCAGCACGATCTTTTCCCCGAGTTGCTCCACCACCGAGGCATCGTCGGTGAAATGCGCCTGCTCGGGCTGGGCGTAGGCTTGCCGCAGGATACTGGCCCGGAAGCATTGCGGCGTCTGCACCATCCGGTAATTGTCGCGGGGCACCGCGCGGCTGCCGTCTGGCGTCAGCTCCCGGATGGAGTCTTTCGGGGAAACGGCCACCACCGCGCTGCCATGCAGGGCCGCCGCCTCGAAAGCGGCTTTAATCGTACCCGTTTCCACAAAGGGCCTCACGCCGTCGTGCACTGCCACCAGCGCCTCTCCCTGCACCGCATCCAGCCCATTTTTGACCGAGGCGAACCGCGTGGTGCCTCCGGCAACGGCCATATGGAACAGCCTGAAACTGTGCTTGCGGCAAAGCCCGCGCCACGTATCCAGTTGCTGCTGCGGCAAGACCACCACCAGCCGCACCTCGGGGTTATACCTATAAAACCGCTCGATGGTGTGCATCAGGATTGGCTTGCCTGCCACCTCGATGAACTGTTTGGGCAGCTCGTGCTGCATGCGGCTGCCCGAGCCGCCTGCCACGATGATTGCGTATTCCGGGAGTGGTGCCATAGCTTGCGTTAGAGAGTTAGCTTGAGTTAGAGAGTTAGAAAGTTAAGGGGTTAGAGAGGTATGAATTTAGCGCTGTAGCGCTGCGTAATTGGGTATGGCGCAGCCAGTATATCAACATCATGTATATCAACATGCAGAAGCAAAATGCCCCGACTGGTATGGACGGGGCATTTTATTCTGCTCAATTTATTTAATAGAGCGAATTATAGGATCAGCATCACGTCGCCGTAGCTGAAGAAGCGGTACTTCTCTTTCACGGCCTCCTGGTATGCCTTCATGATCAGGTCATACCCTCCGAAAGCGGCTGCCATCATCAGCAGGGTGCTTTCCGGCATATGGAAGTTGGTGATCAGGCAATTCGCTATTTTGAACTCGTACGGCGGGAAGATAAAGCGGTCTGTCCAGCCTTCGTTCGCCTTCAGGCGGTTACTGGCCGACACCGACGATTCCAGCGCACGCATGGTGGTGGTGCCGATGGCGCATACGCGCTTTTTGTTGTCGAGCGCCTTGTTCACCATCTCCACCGTTTCGGGCGGCACCCTGAAGTTCTCAGAGTCGGTTTTGTGCTTGGTCAGGTCTTCCACGTCAACGGGGCGGAAAGTGCCCAGGCCCACGTGCAGGGTCAGCGGAGTCACGTCCACGCCTTTTATCTCGAGGCGCTTCAGCACCTCTTTCGTGAAGTGGAGGCCTGCCGTCGGGGCGGCCACAGCGCCCACGTTTTTGGCGTACACTGTCTGGTAGCGCTCCCGGTCTTCCGGCTCTGCCTCGCGCTTGATGTACTTAGGGAGCGGCGTCTCGCCCAGGTCGTTGATGGTTTTGTAGAACTCCTCGTCCGGGCCGTCGAACAGGAACTTGATGGTGCGCCCGCGGGAGGTGGTGTTGTCAATCACCTCGGCCACCAGGTCGCTATCGCCGAAGTACAGCTTATTGCCGACACGGATCTTGCGCGCCGGGTCTACCAGCACATCCCACAGGTGGATTTCTTTGTTTAGCTCGCGCAGCAGAAACACTTCTATCTTCGCGCCGGTTTTCTCCTTGTTGCCATACAGGCGGGCCGGAAACACCTTCGTGTCGTTGACAACCATCACGTCGCCGTCGTCGAAGTAGTCCAGGATATCTTTGAAAACCCGGTGCTCTATCTTGCCGCTGTCGCGGTGCACCACCATCATGCGCGACTCGTCGCGGTTCTCGATAGGATGGGTGGCCAAGAACTCCTCGGGCAGGTCAAATTTGAATTCAGATAATTTCATAAATTAAATATTACGGTATTTAATGTGTCTGGCTTTTTCCCCTATAACAGGAAAGACCCCCGCGAGGGTTCAGCAAACTCCGGGAGGCAGAAACCAAAAAATCAAACCGCAAATTTACTCAGTTTGACCGAATTATTCTTACTTTTAAGGAATTAGTTCCGCATTCCTCAACCCGAATCCCCAGAAACTATGATATACCTACGGCTGATAGCAGAAAGTTTCCGTTTTGCGTGGCAGGCCTTACGGGCAAACATGCTGCGCACCTTCCTCTCGTTGCTTGGCGTCACCATTGGCATCTTCGCCATCATCTCGGTGTTCACGCTCGTCGACTCGCTGGAGCGCAACGTGCGCGACAGCATGAGCTTTATCGGCGACAAGGTGATTTACGTGCAGAAATGGCCCTGGGCCTTTGGCGGCAACTATCCCTGGTGGAAGTATTTTCAGCGCCCCGAGCCAAGCGTGCGCGAGTTCCGCCTGTTGGAAGACCGCATTACGAACAGCGCCGGGGTGGCTATTTTTGCCAGCAGGGGCAACAACACCTTCAAGCACCGCAACAACAGTTACTCAGAGGCCAACCTGATGGGCGTGACCTACGACTACAACAAAGTGTCTGAGATTCCGATTCTGGAGGGCCGCTACTTTGTTCCGCAGGAGGTGAACGCCTCCCGAAACGTGGCGGTGATCGGCGACGAAGTGGCCAAAACGCTATACCCCCAAAGCTCGGCCATTGGCCAGGAGCTGAAGGTAGGCGGCCAGAAGTTCGTAATCATCGGCGTGATCGAGAAGCAGGGCGAGAACATGTTCGGCATGCCCAACTTCGACCAGATGGGCATCATCCCCTATGGCTCGTTTGCGAAGATGTTTGACGTGGGCCCCAACGGAATCGGGTCTACCATCGCGGCCAAAGGGCGCGACGACGACCCTGGGCTGCAGGAACTGGAGTATGAGATCCGCGGCCTGATGCGCAACATACGCGGCCTGCGCCCCCGCGACGAAGACAGCTTTGCCATGAACCGCCCGGAGATGGCCACGCAGGCTATCGGCAGTTTTTTTGAGGTAGTGGGCCTGGCGGGCTGGGTCATCGGGGGCTTCGCTATACTGGTGGGGGGCTTCGGCATCGCCAACATCATGTTTGTGTCGGTAAAGGAGCGCACCAACATCATCGGCATCCAGAAATCGCTGGGCGCCAAAAACTATTTCATCCTGTTCCAGTTTCTGTTTGAGTCGGTGTTCCTGAGCCTGTTTGGCGGAGGCATCGGCATCCTGCTGGTGTTTCTGCTCACGCTCATCCCGCAGGAGATGATGGAGGTGACGCTTTCGGTGGGCAACATTATCCTGGGTCTCGGCGTATCGGCCGTGATCGGCATGCTCTCTGGCATTATCCCGGCGGTTTTGGCCTCCAACCTGGACCCCGTTATTGCAATCCGCTCTAAATAGATATATTTACACGCCGTGTTGCTGCGGTGCGCAACCACTGCACTGCGGCGCCTGCGCCTAACTTTTTTTGTGAAGATGAACGCCTGCCAACAGGCGGCCGGGAGCTCGCCTGAGCCCTGATTTGAAGATGACAAAATGACGAAACTTAGAAAAACGAGTAAAACCAAGCTGCACGAAGAAGCAGTGAACACTGGCAGCGGCCAGACCATCCTGAACCCGCACGTAAACAAAGACAAGGCTACCTCCATCACAGACCTGCGCGAGAGCGGCGAGTCGACGGCCGCACCCGCCTCTGAGGAGGAAAAGCGCATCCGGCAGGCCTTTGTAGACAAAGACTGGAACGAAATCAAAATTGCCGACTCCTGGCAGATCTTCAAGGTGATGTCGGAGTTTGTGGAGGGCTTTGAGAAGCTGTCTAAGATTGGCCCCTGCGTCTCGATATTCGGCTCCGCCCGAACCAAGAGCTCGCACAAGTACTACCTGATGGCCGAGGAGATCGCCGCGAAACTGGTGCGCCACGGCTACGGCGTGATCACGGGTGGCGGCCCGGGCATTATGGAGGCGGGCAACAAGGGAGCCCACTCCGAGGGCGGCAAGTCGGTGGGCCTGAACATCCAGCTGCCGTTTGAGCAGTTCAACAACATCTACATCGACTCAGACAAGCTCATCAACTTCGACTATTTCTTTGTGCGCAAGGTAATGTTTGTGAAGTATGCGCAGGGCTTCATCGGGATGCCGGGCGGCTTTGGCACCCTCGACGAGGTGTTTGAAGCCATCACCCTGATCCAGACCAAGAAAATCGGCGCCTTCCCGATCGTGCTGGTGGGCCGCTCTTACTGGGAGGGCCTCTTCCATTGGATCGAAAGCGTGATGCTGAATGAAGAGAGCAACATCAACCCGGAAGACCTTGACCTGGTGCATATCGTGGACAACGCCTCTGAGGCCGTGAAGATCATCGACGATTTCTACAGCAAGTACCTGCTGTCGCCGAACTTTTAACGGAAGCCATACCATACCATACCATACCATACCATACCGCTGGGTGTATACCCAACAGCAAGAGCAGGTCCTTTACGGGGTCTGCTTTTATTGTTGGAGGAGGTTGGCCGCTTGCGGTTTGCTGTATGGCATAGCCAGTTTTTGGAGCCCAGCCATAGCCGTCAGGTATATAAACGGCAGCAGGGGCAGCATAAACCGGTTGTCCCAGTCTACCCCGCTTACCAGCACCATCGCGGTGAGCAGCACAGCCAATACCCCCATCGCGATAAGCAAAGGGGTATAGACCTGCCGCTTGAGTATACCATACAGGGCAAGCGCATACTGCGGGTAAAAGAAAAGGCCGATCAACCCATTGTGGTACCCGGCAAAGTAAGGCCTGATCTGCCCCCAGTAGTATATAAACCTGAGTGCCGATCTTTTGAAGAAGAACCCGGGCTCCTGCCATACCAGCTGCAGTACCTGCTGCAAGGGAGACCCTGTTAGCGCAAGTTCCATTGTAGCCTCCACCCGCACCCCCTCATACCCCTGAATTACATTGCCCGTAACCAGATGGTCTGTGAAAGCGTGCAGGCCGCTCATGTCGGCCAGGAAGAGATGGGCGAGCAGTATGAACAAGGGCGTACCCCCGCCAACGATTACAGCAAACAACCACCGGAGCCGCCACCCTCTTTTTAGCCATGCGTCTGAAGCAAGGTAACTGGCTACTGCCAGCGCCACCATAAACCCGTTCGAGCGCAAAAACACCAGAAAAACAAGCAGCAGCGCCAGCTGGAGATACGCCCACTTCCGCCGCGCGGTGGCCATCCTCAGAAAAGCAATAAGGGTGATGCTCACGAACAGCGCCTCGGTATGGACATAGAAATTCCATTGCTGATAATCAGGCCAGACGACAAGCAGAAAACCCGCCAGGAATGCGACGGGGGCGCTGGCCGAAAAGTGGTACACGAGCTTGAAAAAAGCAACCGTAGCCGCCAACGAAAACGCCAGCTGCACCCAGACAACCCCAGCCACAGCGCCTGTTCCCTTCAGGAAAGCCGCCAGAAGCAGGGTATAACTCACGTAGCTTAGCCGGAACTCACCGCTTGAGAGCAGGCGGTTTGCGTCTTCTATATACCGGTAACTGTCGAACACAACCTGAACGCCGAATTTCTCAAAAAGCCAGCATTGCATCAACAGCCATAGGGCAACCAGGGCATACAAAAGGGAAGCGGCGGCTCGAGGCGTGTTTGGGAAAGGGAAACGAAACATCAGGCGCGTGAATTTATGCAAATGTAGATGATTGCGCTTTAAGTTCCGCAAACGCGGCACCCCATACCTCCCCCCTCGATTCCCTTACCCTTGCCGCCCCGGTTGCGTACATCTCTGCATGAGCATCCGATCAATCTTATTTGGGATGGCGAACGAGAAAACAAGGAAGGACCTGGAGGTCCAGGAAAAGCAGAACACCGAGATCCGGGACAGCCTGGCCATGGAGCGCACCAAGCTGGCCAACGAGCGGACATTTCTGGCGTATATGCGCACGGCGATGGCACTTGTGCTGGCAGGCCTCACGCTGATCCGTTTTTTCGAAGGCACGCTGTATATGGGCCTGGGCGCGCTGGCCATCGTTTCCGGGGTAGGCGTGGCCCTCTTCGGGTACCGCAGGTTCACCAAAAAGCAGGAGGCGATTACGCACCATACCACGGCGTATACCCCCACCAGCCCGATGCATGCGGAGGTGATGGCGCAGGAGAGGGCGGGTACTACGCCCCCATCCTGAGGCATCCGCGCGGAACAGCCTATACCTATACCTTGCTACACGGGCACGCGTATGCAAAAGTATGAGCGACCTTGAACGAGAGAAGATAAAGAAGCTGAAGAAGAAGCTGAAGGTGCAGGAGGCGAAGAACGCCGAGATCCGGGACCAGATGTCGGTGCAGCGCACCATCTTCGCCAACGAGCGCACCCTGATGGCTTACCTCCGCACCTCCATGACCGTGTCCATCGGCGGGTTCGCCGCCATTAAATTCTCCGACGATTTATACCTGGAGGTGATCGGGGCCATTCTCATACCTATCGGCATTATACTCGCGATCTACAGCTTTGTCAGGTATCGCCACAAGCAAAGCGTCATCGACAACCACCATCAGAATTACTGCATCACAAGCCACGAGCATGAGCAAGTGCACGCCAATGAAAAAAAACACTCCGACACCGAGATGGACGGCCTGACCTGACCACGGCTGCCGCGCCCTGGCAGGCCATCAGATTTGCGACAGGCTTGCCAGCAGTGACAAACTATCCCATTTTATAGCGGCTCCGTATATTCCCACAAAAAAGGGTATGCCGGGTTCAGAGCAGGAAGAGATAAAGAAGCTGAAGAAAAAGCTGAAGGTGCAGGAGCGGAAGAACGCCGAGATCCGGGACCAGATGTCGGTGCAGCGCACCATCTTCGCCAACGAGCGCACCCTGATGGCTTACCTCCGCACCAGCATTGCGCTGGTGGCCGGGGGCTTTGCCGCCCTGAAGCTGTCGCACCATACCTCCCTCGAGCTTTTTGGCGTCCTGTTTATGCTCCTGGGGGCCGCCCTGGCTGGCTACGGTTTCCTGCGGTACCTCCAAAAGCAGCGCGTGATCAAGCACCAGCGGCGCGACTATACCCATACCAGCCACAGACACGCTGAGCTCCACGAAAAACAGGCGTCCTATTATGGCAACATCGACTGAAACAGGCCAGTTTTACCATGCCTGCGGCTAAACTTATTGCCGGGGCTGCCTGTTAAGAAAGGTTAGCGACCCGCAACACGAAAGCGCTGATAATTTCATAACTTTGCTACTTAAACCAACTCACGCTGAATGGCTTTTAACCAAGAGCAACCTACAGACTCGGGCATAGCTTCCGCTGCTTTTTCCCTGGATGGGGAAGCACAACAGATTGAAGTTTACGGCGCCCGCGAACACAACCTCAAGAACATCTCTATAAAGCTGCCGCGCTACAAGCTGGTGGTGTTTACCGGCATCAGTGGCTCGGGCAAGTCGTCGCTGGCCTTCGACACGATTTACGCCGAGGGGCAGCGCCGCTACATGGAAACCTTCTCGGCCTATGCCCGCTCGTTTATGGGCGGCCTGGAGCGCCCGGACGTGGACAAGATCGAAGGGCTCTCGCCCGTGATTTCTATCGAGCAGAAAACCACGAGCCGCAACCCGCGCTCCACGGTGGGCACGATCACGGAAATATACGATTTCATGCGCCTGCTGTGGGCCCGCACGGCCGAGGCCTTTAGCTACGAGACCGGCGACAAGATGGTGCGGCAGAGCGACGACCAGATCGTCAGCCACATCCTGGAGCATTTTAACGAAAAGCGCATTGTGGTGCTGGCCCCCGTGGTGAAAGGCCGGAAGGGCCATTACCGCGAGCTCTTCCAGCAAATCCGCAAGATGGGCTTTATACGCGCCCGCGTGGACGGCGAGTTGGTGGAGATCACGCCTAAGATGCAGGTGGACCGGTATAAAATCCACGACATCGAAATCGTGATCGATAAGATTGTGGTGAAGGAGGAAGACCGCTTCCGCCTGTCGGGTTCAATACAGAACGCCCTGACGCATGGCAAGGGCACGGTGCTGATCCTGGACGCCGACGCAGAAAAGACGCACTTCTTCTCGCGCCACCTCATGGACCCGGCCACCGGCATCGCCTACGACGACCCGGCCCCGAACTCTTTCTCGTTTAACTCGCCCTACGGGGCCTGCCCTACCTGCAAGGGCTTAGGGGAGATACAGGAGATAACCGAGGAAACCGTGATCCCGGACAATAGCCTGAGCATCCGCCGGGGGGGTATAGCGCCGCTCGGAGAGTACCGCGACATCTGGATTTTCAAGCAGATCGAGGCGCTGTTCAAGCACTTCAAGGCCTCCGTCTCCACCCCCATCAAAGACCTGCCGGCAGACCTGCTGCAAATTCTGTTGTATGGCCTGGAGGAGGACCTGGAGGTGAGCACCAAGAAAGGGACCTACATTGTGGAGTTCGAGGGCATCGTCAACTTCCTGAAAGGGCAGATGGAATCCGACTCCGACAACATCCGCTCCTGGATAGAGGATTTCACGCAAACCACCGTCTGCCCGGACTGCAACGGCTACCGCCTCAAGAAAGAGTCACTGCACTTCAAGATCGACAATAAAAACATCGGGGAGCTCTCCGTTTTAGACATCACCAAGCTGGCTGCCTGGTTCGAGGGATTGGAAGACCGCATCAGCGAGCGCCAGAACGTGATCGCCAAAGAACTGCTGAAGGAGATCCGGAAACGCATCGGCTTTCTGCTGGACGTGGGCCTGGATTACCTGAGCCTGCACCGCCCGGTACGCACCTTGTCGGGGGGCGAGAGCCAGCGCATCCGCCTGGCCACCCAGATCGGCACGCAGCTGGTGGGCGTTTTATATATCATGGATGAGCCGAGCATCGGCCTGCACCAGCGCGACAACGAGCGACTGATCAATGCCCTGAAAGACCTCCGCGACCTGGGCAACACCATTATTGTGGTGGAGCACGACAAGGACATGATCCTGCAGGCGGATTACGTGGTGGATATTGGCCCGGGTGCCGGTATACACGGCGGGCAGGTGGTAACCGCCGGCACGCCGGAGCAGATGATGCAGGCAGGCACCACCACCGCCGACTTCCTGAGCAACCGCCGGGGCATTGCGGTATCGCTGCATAAGCGCCCCGGAACGGGCCAGGTGCTTCGCCTGAAGGGCGCGACGGGCAATAACCTGAAGAACGTAACGCTGGAGCTTCCGCTGGGCAAGATGATCTGCGTGACAGGCGTGTCGGGCAGCGGAAAATCGTCTTTGATCCACGACACGCTATACCCAATCCTGAACACGCACTTCTTCCGGGCCAAGCGCGATCCGCTCCCTTACAAGAAGATCGAGGGACTGGAGCATATTGACAAGGTAATCGAGGTGGACCAGTCGCCGATCGGGCGCACGCCGCGCTCGAACCCTGCCACCTATACCGGCGTGTTCACGGACATCCGCACGCTGTTTGCGCAACTGCCCGAGGCCAAGATCAGGGGTTATTCGCCGGGCCGCTTCTCGTTTAACGTGAAGGGAGGCCGCTGCGAGGCATGCGAGGGAGCCGGTATGCGCACCATCGAGATGAACTTCCTGCCGGATGTGTACGTGCCCTGCGAGGTATGCAAGGGCAAGCGGTATAACCGCGAGACGCTGGAGGTGCGCTTCAAAGGCAAGTCGATCACGGATGTGCTGGACATGACCGTGGAGCAGGCCGTGGAGTTCTTCGAGAGCCAGCCACGCATTCTGCGCAAAATACAGACACTGAATGAGGTGGGCCTGGGCTACATCACGCTGGGGCAGCAGGCCACTACCCTGTCGGGGGGCGAGGCACAGCGCGTGAAACTGGCCACTGAGCTGTCGAAGAAAGACACGGGCCAGACGCTGTATATTCTGGATGAGCCTACCACTGGCCTTCACTTCCAGGATATCGAGCACCTGTCGGATGTGCTGCACAAGCTCACGAACAAGGGCAACACTGTCCTGATCATCGAGCATAACCTGGATCTGATTAAGGTGGCTGACCACATCATCGACATTGGGCCGGAGGGCGGCGAGGGTGGCGGCAAAATTGTGGCCACGGGCACTCCCGAGGAGGTAGTGGCCGCAGGCAAGGGGTATACCGCCAAGTTCCTGAAGGAAGAGCTGGCGAATAGCCATTACCGCGACACGACCGCGGCAGGATAACACTTGCCCTATATAAACTAAAAGCGGCTGCCTCATGTGGGGCAGCCGCTTTTAGTTTAATGTGAACTTGGGAATATAGCGGTTGTTTTAAACTCGAAACCTATTGTTTTATAGCTTATTTTTCGCTCCACGCCCGCTGGGGCGCGTTTTCCCGCTCGGCACTGTGTACATTTCCTGCCTAACGGCTGCCACTGACGTGGCACCGGAAATCTACAAGGTGCCTCTCGGGAAAACTGGGAATCATTTTGTCCTGATCTAGCTAAACTATACTTCTCCAAAGCAAAAAACTTATTTGAAAGCAGGTTAATTTAGCGCTATGTCCGAGTTCGCGTTAGTTTAGGCATTTTCTATCTTGTCTTCCAGCTCTTCTACCATCTTCTGGTGCTGCCGCAGCAGTGGTAGTTGCTTGGAGGCGTATTGCTGCAGCCCCATCACCTTGCCGTTCTTCGCGATGTCCTCGTAACGCTCAATCAGTTCTTTATGCTGATCTACCAGGCGCTTCACATAAGCCAGGTCGAAGGCGATACCGGATTTGGCCGTGATCTCCTGATAAATCTCCTGATGCCGTGTGCCAAGGCTGCTCGGCAGCACAAAGTCGCCCTCCGTGGCTATCTGCTTCAGGTCGTTCAGCATCTGCTGGTGGTCCCGCTGCATCTCTTGCGCCAGGTCCTTCACTTCCGGACTCACAGCCATACCCTGTGCCGCCTCGCCCAGTTGCACCTCCAGCATGCTGGCACTGGCTGCCTCGGCAGCAAACAGGGCGTCGTTGTGCATGCCCTGCACACCGGCTGCCTCAAACTGTTGCACGCTTTGGTCGGTGGCCAGCCTTATGCTATCGTCGGAGCTGCAGGCGGTGGCAAACAAAAGGGCTGTGGCGGACAATACTGTCTGTATTAATCTTTTCATGGGGCCTTTTTTTTTAAAGTATAAAGCATCTGCAAGATAAAACTTACAGATGCTTATACCATATTATGTATGTACTAAAGTTGTGGGCCAACGGCTTACTTATTCACCATGTCCTTTACCTGCTTGGCACGGTCCAGGTGCTGGCGAAGTGCGGTTAGGGTGGTAGAGGCGAAGTTCTTCACTTCCATGTCCTCCAAATCCTCTGCCGCGCTCTCAAACATGTCTACGTCCTCTTCATGGTCGCTCACCATCAGATCCATATAGGCTTTGTCGAAATCAGCGCCCGTTTTTTCGCGCAGCTCGTTTACATGTTCCATATGCTCCTCGCCCATACTGTCGGGCAGCACAATGTTTTTCTGCTGGGCCAGTGCCTTCAGCTGATCGTTTGCCTTGGTATGGTCCGTCACCATCATATTGCCGAAGTCCTTCACCTCCTTGCTAGACCCCTTTTCGGCGGCAAGCTTGCCGAGCTCTACCTCCATCATGCCGCCGCTGGCCGCCTTGGTCATAAAGTCCGACATGTTTGTCATCTCATCTTCCATCTGGGTGTTCTCGGCGATTTCCTCGTTCACGTCCTGCGCCTCTTCCACGGCCCCCTGCTGCTGGTTGCAGGATGCCATACCGAAAAGGAGCGCCCCAATTATAATTCCTGTTGATGCTAATGTTTTCATAATTCTATTGTAGTTTAGTTCTCGGATA
Organism: Pontibacter sp. E15-1; assembly: GCF_022601975.1. Taxonomy (GTDB): domain Bacteria; phylum Bacteroidota; class Bacteroidia; order Cytophagales; family Hymenobacteraceae; genus Pontibacter. Next base: position 4,663 of record NZ_JAKVIR010000014.1, on the reverse strand, counting down.
GTATGTAAACAGATTGATTATACGCCGCAGGCAATCGTTAGTTATCAAAACAGGCTCTGCTGTAGCCCTATAGCTGATTTTTGTTGTTCCGGGCAAAAGCGCGTGACGGCCTTCGGGGCTATACCACAGTACAATCAGCACGTATCCCACCAAAAAAACATCACATCAAAAATTGCACAATAAATAGATTTACATGAAGAAGAAAATGAGGAGAGGCAGCCGAAGCCTGATGACCGGGGCTTTGTTTGCCGTGTTGCTGGCGTGGCTGCCGCTGGCCGGCGCACAGGCCCAGCATGAGGAGGAGGAAGATGACACTCACCTGATCAACACCGACCATGACCGGGTGCTGAAGCTGAACCCGCTGCAGTTGGGGGAGGTATCGGTGGCTTACGAAAAGGTGCGCACGGCGCGCGTCTCCAACGAGATCGGCCTAAGCTATATATACCGCACGTTCCTGAACGAAGACGCCTGGGTTCCGACGGAGAAGCGCGTGCACGGAATCGGGATCCGGATGAGCCAGCGCAAATACACCAAGAAAAACATCGGCCACCCTTTCGGCTTTTTCCGCGGCTTCGTGTTCGGGTACCGCTTCATGCTGTTCGAGAAAGACGTGTTTGGGCTGCCCGAGCAAGACCCAGGCGACCCGGATTACCGGTTTATCGGGCGGCTCTACCAAAACTCCCTGGACCTGAGCTACCAGGTCGGGGGGCAGTTTAAACTCTCGAAACACCTGACAGCCGAGGCTGCCGGGGCACTGGGTGTGCGGGCGAAGTATGCGCTGGCCACGAACGCTGGCGACCTTATTGCGGAACGCATGGTCGGGCACATGTTGGCGCAGGAAAACAGCTCGGCCCTTTTTGTGGTGCCGTTGCCACAGCTCAAACTCACGGTAGGCTACTCTTTCTAGCACCCCTGCGGGCGTAGCGTATACCTGCCCGAAGCACCAGCCTTTGCAGCAAGGGCTGGCGCTTTGGGCAAGGTATAGCAGCTGGCTACTCGAGTTTGCTTAGTACTGTGTAGGCCTGCAGTTTGCCGTTCCGGTAGGTTTCGGAGCGCACCATCCCGATCTCGGGCACATAGTATTCTACTGTTTCCATGCGCATGCCGGGTATTTTCATACCCATGGCCTGGTTCTCCATAGCAGTAGTCTGCCGGATTTTGTAGCTCTCGAAAGTGCCGGCAGGCACCTTTACCTTTTCCTTGCTCTCCACAGTGCGGTCCGTCACGTTCATGACCATGGTCATCATACTGCGGCCGCTTTTTTTGTCCTTCATTTCCATGGTCATGGTGCCGTCCTCCAGCTTCTGGCCCGCCCTCAGATTAATGGGGTACAGCATTTTATCGCCCTCCATCGTCATTTCCATCTCCTTGTAAGCGTCCATCATCTGCGTGTTCATCACAGAGCGCATGTCCATCCAGATGGTGCCGTCGGCGCAGCCAACCGTAAAGTCGCCTTCCGTTACCAGCTTGCCCTTGGGGTCATATACCTGGCTGTGGATGTCTGCCTCCACCTCGTTGCCGGTATGGGTAACCTGCGCCACTTTGTAGGTGATCCGGGCGGTTTGCCGGTCCTTGTCGTCGTAGCTCAGCATCTCGTACGCCGCGTTGTCGTGCAGCAGCTGGAATTGGGAGCAGGTGGATTGCGCCTGGGCTGGTGCTAAAAGCAGCAGGCAGGCAAGAAGGGGGAAGAGCGTTTTGCGTAACATAAGCGTATCAGTTTAATTCATCTTATGTTATACTATATCCAGACCGATGTTGGAGGTGTTTTGGGGAGGATTTTAGCGTATAAGGCACGATTGCCTATGTATAGCCTGCGTTGTTTTAAGCGAAAAGAGCCGGGCAGTGTCGCCCGGCTCTTTTCGCTTCATTTGCTCAGATAAAATATTTAACGCCCCTTGAATTGTGGCTTTCGCTTCTCGTTGAAGGCGGTTACGCCTTCTTTGTAGTCCTCGGAGTTGCCGGCTATCTTCTGGCAATACGCCTCGTAGTCCAGCATCTCGTCCAGGGTAGAACTGAAGGATTTGTTGAGCATTTTCTTCATCAGTCCAATGGCTTTGGTGGGGCTGGCGGCATAGCGGGCAGCCAGGTCGGCCACGGCGGCATCCAGGTCCTCGGGTGCCACTACTTTGTTTACCATACCCAGCTCAAGCGCCTCCGCAGCCGACACTTTGGAGCCGAGGGTACTCAGCTCAAACGCCTTCAGGGAGCCTACGGCGCGGGGCAGGAAAAAAGAAGAGCCGGAATCCAGCACCAGTCCCACGTTCACGAACACCTCGATCATACTGGCAGCCGTGGAGGCCACCACCAGGTCGCAGGCCAGGGCAAGCGAACAGCCAGCGCCCGCCGCCACACCGTTCAGCTTGCAGATAATTGGCTTCGGAAGGTTGCGCATGGCCCTGATGATGGGGTTGTAGCGCTTCTCCAACGACTCCGACAGGTCGCGCTTGTCGGCGTTGGCGATGGCTTTCAGGTCCTGGCCGGAGCAGAAAGCCTTGCCCGCACCCGTCAGTACCACCACGCGCACGCTTTCGTCGCGGGCCACCTGCTTCAGGGCATCCTGTAGGTCGTAACTCTGCTGATCGTTGAAGGCGTTGAAAACGTCCGGGCGGTTCAGCGTGATCGTAGCGATCCCATCCGTGATATCATATAGTAAGCACTCGTAGTTCATCTGTAGCTGCGTTAGTTATACCTAACAAAGTTAACAAAACGCCTCTTTGCGGCAAGCGGCCTCTTCCTCCCTTTCCTACAGCCCGGTATAGGCAGCGCTTACGGCTAGCAGCAGCCCACTGCCAAGCCCCGCGTATACCTGCGCTGGCGTATGCGCGTGCAACGCCAGCCGCGCCGTCAGGACGGCCCCCGTCAGCAGGAGCGCCGCCGCAATGGGGAGTACCATCCGCGCCTCCGGGGCAAGCCAGTTCAGGACCAGCAGCAAGCCGAGCGCCCCGCCCATACCCATGCCGTGGGCGCTTATCTTCCAGAAAAGCGAGATGACGTAAGTCAGGAAAACGGAGGCGGCGATAATGCCCATCACAAAGTAAAAAATGGCGTCGAAGGCGGCCTCGCGGTATAGCAGGTATGAGGTGGCCATATAGCAGATGCCCGTGAAGAGCAGGGGCAGGCCGCGCTGCTCGCGCTTTTCCATCTCCACGGAGTCGAGGTGGCCGAAGCGCACCATGCTGTAGGCCGCCACCCCCGGAATGATGAACGTGGTAAAAAAGATCATGGCCAGCACCACCCACCGCACCCTGAAAGGCAGCGTAAGGGTAGACTCGGGCATATAATACAGGATAATGGCGAATAGGTAAGTGGGGAGCAACAGCGGGTGCAGCACCCCCGACAGCACCTGCGCAAGCGTACGATTCACTATTAATTACGGGTTAAAATAATTACGAATTAAGAATTACAAATTACGAATGAAAGCCTTGTACTAACTATCCGCCTTGCGGGTCAGAAGTCACAGCAAGGGCCATGTTATATTACTAAAATAGCAGCCCGTTTCGTTAAAGGTATTGGAGTTCTCTGGTGCGATTTCAACAAAGGCCATTCGTTTTATCCTCCCCTCAGGGCAGGCTATACCTGCTTTACAACGCCTGCACCTGCTGCCAGATTTGCTCATTTACCGGTATACCCTCCTGCTCATTCTGGCGGCGGGTGGCGAGCGAGCTTTCGCCTGGGTACCGGATCTCATCGCCCTCATGCATCAAGGCACTGGTTTTGGTATACTCGATGATGCGCTCGCTGATACTTTGGTCTAGGTGGCTGGCGTTGATGCACAGGAAAAGCTGCGACACCCCCGACTCGTTTTCTTCCGCCGTGATTTCGCTGGTAGAGCGGCCGTTGCTGAGCGAGGCCACCAGCACATCGATGACAAGAGCCAGCCCGGAGCCTTTCCAGAACCCGATAGGCAGAGGTCGCTCGGTTTCCCTGATCTGGGCAGGATCTTTCGTCAATTCTCCCTTTACGTCATACCCTCCATCCATCGGCAGTTGCTTGCCTTTTAACTCATACTCCTGCAACTTGCCGTAAGAATACTGCGACATGGCCATGTCGAGCACAATGTGCCCCTTCTCTCTGGGAACAGCGATCACCATGGGGTTGTTGCCCAGGCGTGCTTCTGTGCCTCCCCAGGGCGGCATGTTGGCGATGGTGTTGGTGGTGCAGATGCCAATGCACCCGGCGTCGGCGGCCTGCCAGCCATACGTGCCAGCGCGCATCCAGTGGTTGGTGTTCCGGACCGCCACGCAGCCCATCCCGTTCTCCTTTGCCAGCTCGATTGCCCGCTGCATGGCTTTGGTGGCCGTATACATGCCGGGGGCCAGGTGGCCATCCCACTGCTCGGTCACGCCGTGCTGCGCCACCCTCTCCGGCTCCGCATTTGCATTCACCAACCCGTCTTTTACCATCTGCACAAACACCGGGAAACGATTGAGTCCGTGTGAGTAAACCCCGTCCCGGCTGTTTTCGGCAAAGATGCGTGCACAAAGGCTCGCCTTTTCTTCTGTAAACTCCAGCTTCAAAAGCACACGCTTAAACTGCGCCTTTAGCTCTTCAAAGGAAATTCTCATACTGTTCGGTTTTGTTGGGCTTTAGAGCATGTTTAAAATTCATCTTTTGGGCTGCAAATTGTTCATAAAGGAACCTGACTTCGCCTTTTTATCACCCC
>NZ_JAKVIR010000013.1 GCF_022601975.1 Pontibacter sp. E15-1 | reverse complement strand
TTTTGGGCGCTGCCGATTGCTCAGTTTAAGATTGTTTAGTTTAGGTATTGGGACTTGCTAAGGAGCGACTAATTAAACTTACCCATACATGATAAAACACATGGCAGCAGCTGCAATCCTCATGCTTTTGCTTTGCTCCGTTTCCTGCAATGAGGACGCCCCTGTTAGCCCAACTGCCCTTGATACACCAAATGTCGTGTTAATTATTGCCGATGATATGGGTTGGGATGCTTTCGGGAAATACCCAGGCACGAACGGACAGAAAGCAAAGACGCCCGTATTGGATTCTTTGGCGCAAAGCGGCATTACCTTTACTAATTTGTGGGTAAACCCGGAGTGCTCACCTACACGAGCCAGCATTTTCACGGGCAAGTATGGCTTTCGCACCGGCGTTGGCTCGGCTATAGGAGGTAAAACCGGAGGACTGAATTCATCCGAAACGCTGCTGCAAAAATTCATCAACGACAAAACAGGCAACCAGTATGCCACGGCTGTCATCGGAAAATGGCACATGAGCAACAACACGCAGTTAGCTGCGCCTGAACAATTTGGCGTTGGTTATTATTCAGGGATTTTCACGGGTACGGTGCCAAGCTATTACAACTGGACAAAAACCTCCAACGGCCAACAGACTACTGTCACCACCTACGCGACTACATACTTTATAGACGATGCCATGCGATGGGTTGAGGAACAGCAGAAGCCATGGTTTTTGACCTTAGCCCTGAACGCGCCACATACTCCTTTTCACCGCCCGCCCTTACACCTCATATCCGATAAAACCCTTGCCGATGATGCCGCCACCATCCACAGCAACAAGCTGCCATATTATCTGGCTGCCATCGAAGCTATGGATACTGAGTTGGGCAGGTTCTTCCATAGCCTTACCGAGGAGCAGAAAAAGAACACGCTCATCATTTTTGTTGGCGACAATGGCACAGGCACGCAGGTGGCGCAGGCTCCCTCCGCATCCTATACCTCTAAGGGCTCTTTGTGGCAGGGAGGTATAAACGCACCCATGATTGTAAGTGGGTATGGAGTTGCCCGCCAGAACACAACGGATCATTCGCTTGTAAACGGAACGGATCTGTATGCCACGATTGCAGATGTAGCCGGTGCCGGCGTGAACCAGATTCATGATAGCTACTCGCTCAAATCTTTGTTTGGGGAGCCAAATGCGTCTCAAAGGAAGTATGCGTACAGCGAGCTTTTTGGTGCGGGTGACGGAGGGGAGGGCTGGACCATGCGCGACAGCAGGTATAAACTTATCCACCTGACTAACGGAAACGAATATTTCTATGATCTAAGCGTCAATCCGTTTGAAACCAGCAATTTGTTCTCCACTACGTTATCTTCTGAGGCAAGTACTGCACTGAATGCCATTCGAACTGAAAAACTGCAACTTCAATGAAATCAATGAACCCTTTAAAGAACACCATGCTATTTCTGAATTTTGTTATGCTACTCTTCATCATATCCTGTAAGGATAGCGCTGATTTTGCACCCGCCAATGAGGAAGTCCCGGAAGTGTATAAGAAGTTATATGGCGCGAGCAGCATTACGACTGATGGCACCTATGTCATCATCAAAACAACCGGCGCACCCGACCACAAAAGTGTCTATTATCCTAGCACAAGCAGCCTGTACGAGAATTTCAGCGGCAGTACTACCTATGCTGGCACTACGTACACGTTCAGGAAGAACCCGAACACCATTGGCTCTTTCAATTATACCTTCAAGATACCCTTATACCCCGAAGTTGCCGCCTCGCATGCCGCCACGCCGTTGGGTGCTATTGGGGTTTCACTCAATGGTGTGCCGTTTTACAACCAGTATGCCGGGCCTAACCAACCCTTAACAAACGAGTTTCAGAGTTTTGACCAGTACTCAGGGCATCCAACTGCGAACAGTAATTACCATTACCACCTCGAGCCGATCTACCTCACCACTGTAAAAGCCACGAAGTCATCTCTGTTAGGCTTTCTGCTGGATGGTTTTCCGGTGTATGGCCCTGTAGAGAACGGAGCAGCCGTTACTAATGCTATGCTGGATGCCTACCACGGCCATACCCACGCCACTGAAGATTACCCTGAGGGTATATACCATTACCACATCACCGATGCAGATCCTTACATCAACGGAAGCGGATTCTATGGCACGCCAGGCACGGTTACGCAATAGCGTTACGGCACTGCTCTTAGCTGTTCTGGTTTGGGGATGCACGCAGAACCCGTCAGAGAACTTGGCTAAAAGCCCCACAGTGTTACTGGACAAGAATGCGGGACCGCTACGCATTGACAATGGAGTGCTGCTTGTTGACGGAAAGCCTTTCAGCGGGAGGCTGTATACCCTTTTTGAATCCTTAGCGGATACGGCCGAGCTTGCCAGCTACCAGAATGGGAGGGAGCATGGGGAGTGGAAGAAATTTTATCCTTCAGGGCAACTCAGGGAAAAGCGCTTTTTCGAACAGGGCCAAAAGACTGGGGAATACATCGCCTGGTGGGAGAACGGAGAAAAGCAGCTGCATTATTTTTTCAAGGACGATGAGTATGAAGGTAGCTGCAAGGAGTGGAACGAGGAAGGCCGGTTGGTGAAGGCCATGCACTACAAGAATGGCCACGAAGAAGGCCCTCAACAATTATGGTATGACAACGGAAAGATCAGAGCAAACTATATTATCGAAAATGGCAGGCGGTATGGCTTGCTGGGCACCAAAAACTGCGTTAATGTATCGGATAGTGTCTTTAGCAAGTAGCCTGCTGCTGTGTGCTTTGTTGATTTCCTGCTCGCCCCAAGAGAAAGCCAAGGCGCTGCCGTACTACAATACCCCGGATTTCACCCCACAGTTTATTTCTGACGGGGATGAAGCGGCACAGAAAATTGAGCATGTCATCAGCCCCTTTTCCCTCACCAACCAGCACGGCCAGACTGTCACAGAGCAAACCATAGCGGGAAAGGTACACGTTGCTAATTTCATATTCACCAGTTGCGGGAGCATTTGCCCGGTCATGATGCAGCATATGAAGCTGGTGCAGGAAAAGTTTGGTGATAACCCTGATGTTGTCATACTATCGTACAGCGTAACGCCCTGGATTGACACGGTAAGCCGTTTGAATGACTACGCTGAGGCGAACGAAATTGTATCCCCCAACTGGCATTTGCTTACAGGAAACAAATCGGAGATCTACACCCTTGCCAGAACGTCATACTTTGCCGAAGAAGATTTGGGCTTCACCAAAGACAGCACCGAGTTCTTACATACCGAGCATGTTTTGCTAATCGACCAATCGAAAAGGATACGGGGGATTTACAATGGCACGCTTCAACTCGAAATTGAACAAATGATGGAGGACATCGGCACATTACTGAAATAATTTAGCGCTGCTCATACAGTTTGGCTAACCCATACAGCGCACGTGCCAATGTTCGCATCCTCCTAAATGCAAAGTATAGTTTTGCCAGTGGTGTAGCACAAACGAAGCACTTTGAATATGACAGGACTTTCGCATCTAATCGAAACACGGAGCAAACGCAGTCTGTAGCCTGCCCTTGTTGCGTCTTTTAACCAACAACTTGTTGGTTAAAAGACGCAACAAGGGCAGCTTTGCGAAAGTCCTGATTGATATAAATTTATCGTGTGTCTTGATACGTGCGTCCCTCACATTACTTACTGCTGCGCCAGCTCCAGTTCCCCCACCTTGCCCGACGATACCGCAATCAGGCCCATAAACGTCAGGAAGCCGTTGAGGATGAGCACCTCAAACCCGAACTCATACCCCCAAAACCAGTCGACGGAGTTATAGCTGATGATATAAGTAAGCATGGGGGCAATGAGACAAATGCCGGGCACAAACCTGTCGCGGACGGCGCGCTTGGTATATAAACCGAAGCTGTAAAGACCCAGCAACGGACCATAGGTATAGCCAGCCACCTTAAACACGGCCGTCACCACGTTGTCGCTGTTCAGCACGTCGAAGGCCAGGATCACCAGCACTAGCAGCACCGAGAACCCCACGTGCACGATGTAGCGCAGCCGCACCCGCTCGTGCTCGCTCCGGTCTTTAAAGTTGAGGAAATCCACGCAGAACGAGGTGGTGAGGGCCGTCAGGGCGGAGTCGGCGGAGGCGTACGTTATCGCGATGATGCCCAGGATGAACACCACGCCCACCACATGCGGGAAATATCCCAGGGCCAGGAACGGAAACAGATCATCGCCTTTGGCAGGCAGGGCAATACCCTTCGCGTTGGCGTAGAGGTAGAGCAGGGCCCCTAGCGAGAGGAACAGGATATTGACGAACACCAGGATGATGCTGAACCAGAACATGTTCTTCTGGGCTTCGCCGATATTCTTGCAGCTCAGGTTCTTCTGCATCATGTCCTGGTCCAGCCCCGTCATCACGATGGCGATAAAAGCGCCGGAGAAAAACTGCTTCAGAAAATACCGGCTGTCCTTCACATCCCAGAAAAACACCTGCGAGTAGTCGCTCTCGCTAATGGTGGTTACCATGCTCTGGAAGCCCAGGTTCAGCTCGTCCGAAATCAGCCAGATACTGGTGCCAACGGCCAGCAGCATGGCGGTGGTCTGGAAGGTGTCTGTCCAGATGATCGTTTTCATACCCCCCCGGAAGGTATAAACCCAGATGAGCGCGATCGTGATGATCACGGAGACAGCGAAGGGCACACCCAGATCGTCAAACACAGCCAGTTGCAGCACGCCCGCCACCAGAAACAGGCGGATAGCGGCCCCCAGCGTGCGTGAGAGCAGAAAGAAACCCGCCCCGGTTTTGTACGACCAGTAGCCGAAGCGCTGCTCCAGGTAGGTATAAATCGAGACGAGGTTGAGGCGGTAGTACAGCGGCATCAGCACCGTGGCGATCACGAGGTAGCCCAGCAGGTAGCCCAGCACCAGCTGCAGGTACGAAAACTGCGCCTTCTGCACCATCCCCGGAATCGACACAAAGGTAACGCCCGAAAGCGAGGTGCCGATCATACCAAAGGCCACCACATACCAGGGCGACTTGCGGTTGGCCAGGAAGAACGTCTCAGAGTCGGTATTCTTGCTGGTGAGGTAGGAGATGAAGATGAGCACAAAAAAGTAGGCGACGATCAGGCCAATGATAAGGGTTGGAGACATGGCAATTGCTAGGGTTCGTGAGCTCGCTGTTTAGCGCGTGTTTAATTTCGCTTCCAAAGTCGGAATTTAAGCGCGCGCTCAGGTCAAGTAGACAAATATAGCAAATTAATGCACCCATGTGCTGCCTTTACTGCAAGTCCTGCAACAGGAAAGGCTCCCCGATGGCAGGAATCTTCAGGCCCTGCAACATCCCCCCGGCGGCAATCTGCCGCAACAGGCGCACTGGCTCGCCCGGCGGCTCATCAGACAGGTCGAAGGTGCCGTAGTGCATGGGCAGGAAGGTGCCGCCATGCATCAGGTTATAGGCTTTCACGGCCTCGTGGGGGTTCATGTGGCTTTTGGCCATCAGAAACGCGGGCTTGTACGCCCCAACGGGCATAATGCAGACATCCATCGGCCCAAACAGCTCCTCTATCTCCTCAAAATGCGGCCCGAGGGCAGAGTCTCCGGCAAAGAAAAGGCTCACGGTAGGTGTTTTCAGCACGAAGCTTCCCCAGAGCACTTTGTTCATGTCGAGCACGCCGCGCCGGTGCCAGTGGGAGGCGGGCATAAAGTATACCTCTACCCCGCCGCCGGGCACCAGGTCATATTTCTGGTACCAGCCCGCTTCCTGGTAGGGCAACTGCGGATTGATGCTGCGCAGGATTTTCCCGGCCCGGAGGGGGGCAAGCGCCTTGAGTTGCGGGTTGTGCTGGAAGAGGGTGCGGATGGATTTTTTGTCGAGGTGGTCGCGGTGCCCGTGCGAGAGCAGCAGAAAGCTGATATCGCGGAGCTGCTCGGGCGGGCAGGGCAGCCCCACCCTGCGCGAGAGCGGCGGCACGTCGTAGAAAACAGGGTCTGTTAGGAAGGTGATGCCGCCCAGCCGGATAAAAAAGCTGGCGTGGCCCAGCCATACCACCATGTCCTTGTCCGAGTGGATGAAATCGGAGCCGTGGATGACATCGGGCACATAGGCATCGTCCTTTTTCTCCTCGCGCTGCGGGTTCCGGCTAAGTTGCCACCGGACAACGTTACTTAGATCAGGGGTATAAAGCTCGTCGCCGTTTGCAAAGCGGCCCTTGATGGTCTTGTTGCCCCGGTAATCGGGCTTAATGGTTTCGAGGCGCTCGTTTTTGACGTGGCGAATTTTACTGGTATGCTGCAAAGTTGTATGCTGTTTGTTTTCTGTTGTATTAACCCTGAAACGCTGCTCAAGGTTAGAACATTATGTGCATGCGCGTATAGATTGCGCGCCTCAGATGCCGTAACGGCCTTTACAGTACAACAGGCGCACACAGAACTGGAAAAGTGCGGAGCGTGAGGGAGATTTCAGCAACAGGAAAAGCGGACAGCGGCACCTGACCCAGCTGCTTTCAGAAAAGGGGCAACAGAAAACGGCTTAGTATCCGAAGCCGCCGGGGCCATAGCTCCCGAAGCCAGAGTTATAGTAGGGGTTGCCGTACGGCGACGCGCCGTTGGTATAGCGCAGCCCGCCGGTTACCGAGAGGTTGTCTGTGATTTTGTAGGTGGCGCGCAGGTCAGCGCCCATGCGCCCCGGGCTATAGAGGCCGTTGTAGTGCAAAGACTGGGCAGGCATATTGGAGAAATCCCGCCAGATGTTTCCGCTCAGGATCAGCCGGTCGGTGGCCAGGTAATCCACGCCTACGCTGGCCAGATACTGGCTTCCGCCGCCATTGCGGTACAGCACCGTGGTGCCCTCCGGAGTGGTAGCATTGGTGGTATAGGCCGAGAAATTCTGATACGTCAGGCCGGCAGTAACCCGAAACCTGCTGCTCACCTGGTAGCGCACCGACGGGGTGATGAACTGGCTGCTGCCATACCCACTGCTGAAGCTCATGCCAGTGGCCAGGCTGTAGCTCAGGCGCGGTCCGGTCCAGGCGGGTTTTTCTTTTGTGTCGGCTTCGGCGGCCTGAGCGGCCACCCTGCTGGCAGGCATGTCGGTAAGCACAGGCGCTGGCGCTGCATCCAGGCTAGGCTTTGTGTCCTGGGCCATGGCGTGGCTGCTTGTCCAGAGCAGGCATATCGCCCCGATTATCTTAGCTATGTTTTTCACGTGAAATTGCTGAGTGTCTTGTATATACTAAAGTTACGCGGAAAGTTGCTCAAATCAAAGGATCGCGCAGCTGGTTTCAGAACGCGCCTACCCGGCATTTGTTGCGAGGCCGCTACCGGACCTTGGTGCCCAGCCACTCCTGACGGTATTGCTGCATCTCGGGTGTCAGCTGCTTGCCGATGCTCTCATACAGCACTACCTCCAGCGTCGGCACCTCGTCCAGCACCAGCGTGGCAGCACGTGGGCGACCCAGGCGCAGGTAAGTCACCGGGATGCTGTCGCCGGGCTTATGCTTATGCAGCACCTTCTGCAGGTTTTTCTCCTTCCGGATCTTTTTGCCGTCCAGTGTCAGAATCCGGTCGCCTCTGTCGAGCCCGGCCGCGTAAGCCCCCGTGTTCACAGCGGTTCCGTCCGAGATAACAGCGCCTGCTTTGTCGTATTCCAACGAAACCATGCTGATCGTAGCCACGCCAGGCCTGGCTTTCCGCAACGCTAACCCGGCCTTCACCAGCAACGGAGCGAAATCAGGCAGTTGGCTGCCATACACGCTTTCCCTGAAAAACTGGCTGGCCCATGCCTTGTCGCCGGATACCTCGGCCAGCGTTTCTTCCAGGTCGGGCAGGGTATAGGGCTTCTCCGGCTTGCCGTACTTGAGCCAGAGCGCCCGCATAAAGTCGTCCAGCGTCTTGCTGTGCTTCTGGCGAAGCGTCATGTCCAGGGCCAGTCCCGTCATGCTGCCGTAGGTATAGTACGAGATAAAGGTGTTGTGGCGGTTTACGGGGTCCACGGAGCGGGCGGCATCCACAAAGGGGGCCTGCATGCTCATCTCCTGCAGACTGTGGTACTGCCGCCCCGGCGAGAGCAGCACGTAGTTCAGGTCACCGGCCAGGTCGGAGGCATATTTCCGGAGGTCGAAAATCCCGCTGCGGGCCATCACCAGGTCGCCGTAGTAGCTTGTGAAGCCCTCGGCCAGCCAAAGCGCCTCCGACATGTTGGCCTCCTGAAAGTCAAAAGGCTCCAGGCTCTTCGGCCGGATGCGCTCCACGTTCCACGCGTGGAAATACTCATGCGACACCGTGTTGAGCAGGCGGTCCATGGAGGCCTCCAGCGGGTTGGCGCTGGTCAGGATCGTGGAGTTGCGGTGCTCCATGCCATCGCCCACAGCCTGGGGCATGTAGCACCCGATAAAGGTATAGGTGCCATAGTCATAGGCTGGCAACTCCCCGAAAATGGCCTGCTGCTCGGCCACAATCTTTTTCACCTTGTCCACATACAGCTGAAACATTTCCTTCATGCTCTGGTGGTGCAGGGCCATCCGGATGGTCTTCGCTGTGCTGTTTTCCTGGATGGTCCACTCGGCCAGGTCAAAGTCACTCAACTCAGCGGGGCTGTCCATCAGGTACTGGAGGTTTGGGGCGGAGAAGGTATTGCCCTGCTCTGGTTTCAGTTGGGTGGCCACTTTCCAGTTTTTCCCCTCCAGGAGGCTAAACGTGACAAAGGCCGGCGACTGCTCATAACCTCGGGCATACAGGAGCGTGGCAGGCATGTTCAGGTGCGCGTGCGTTTCATCTACCCCGGCGTAAGTGCCGTCGGCATGGTCGGCAAACAGGGTATAGCTTAGGTTCACGGTGCCGTGGGCGCCTGTCACGCCCCACGTGTTGGTGGCAGTGCGAACAACATGCAACGGCTTGCCCTGCGCATCGGTGGCCCGCACGTTGTACACGTTCTTCGCGAACTCATGGATGGCATACCGCCCCGGCGAGGTGCGCGCCATCCATACGTGAAGGGTGTCCTGTTTCACCTCCGAGAAGGTGGCCTGTATCTCGGCCTCGTGGTGCACGGCGTTGGGGAAGGAGAGGGTATAGGCAGTTTGCTGCTGCGCCTGCGCGGTGTGTGCCAGCAAAAGCGTTGCTGCAAGGCCGAGCAGGCCGAAGATGTTGTGCTTCATGTGTGAGTAGAAAGGATCAGTCGTGGCATAAATATACTGTTTGTGCCGGTATGGTGCAATTTTGCATGGCCTGGGCAGTAAGCAGGAGAGAAGCATATTACAGCGCCCTGGCCCCAATGCCGCCAACTGAAGAGATTGCCGTTTGTTTTAAAGTAACGTGACCCGGGAATTACGGTAGTTTAAATAACTTCAAAATGAAGTTTCTTGCTAGTGAGGATATTCTGCTATCAGAACAAAGCAAAATGATTCCCAGTTTTTCCGGGAGGTACCTTGTAGGTGTTGCGGTGCCGAACGCAGTGAGGCAGCCTGAGCAGAGCGAAGGCAGCTTCAACTACACAGTGCCGAGCGGGAAAACGCGCCCTAGCTTAAGAAGGGCCCCTACCCCAGGCGTGGAGCGCAAAGCAAGCTATGGCAACAATGCTGTTCCAGTTTAGAAATAACCGCGATATTCCCCAGTTCACGCTAAAATATAAAACGGCTATGATTACATCATCTGACCAGCAAGTTGTGCGTGAGAGCCCGCAAAAACTTTTGTATTGATGGAGCTGGTATCACCCTTTCTTATCCCGGTCAGTAAGTTGCGCGGATGCCTTTCTCCGGAAAACCTTAGCCTGTACCATCCCCTTGAAAAAACTGCTGCTGTGCGTTTCCTCAAAACCAAGGGCCCTGAAGTGCGCACCATATGCCGGGAGTTGTTTTGCCTGCACGCCACTTACCAGCCCGAAAAAGCCATACATGCTTCGGAGCAACAGCCGCTGCCAGCGCGGTGGGGGCTGTTGCAGCGGCCAGAAATCGGCGAAGAGCCAGCTGCCATCCGGCACGAGGGCGCTCGCCAGCCTGGCCATCAGTTGTTGAAGCCGTGGGGGCGGAAACAGGTCTAAGAGAAAAGGGGTGAGCACGGCCTCGAACTGCTCGTGCGGCTGCAGGCTGTGCTCGGTGCCCAGCCGGAAGGAAACGGTGCACGGATGTGCCGGTTGGTAGCGTCGGTAGCGTTTTTTTGCGCGTCGCAGCATGGCAGGGGAGGCGTCGAGGTATAGAATCTCCAGTTGCCTGCCTGTTTGCAGCAACTGCCCCAGCACCCAGCCACTGCCCCCGCCAATCACCAGCACACGGCCTTTCCTGGGGAGGTATGGCATCAGGGCCTGTTGCGCCTGCTCCAGGGCTCGGCCATACACCACGTGGGCCAGGCGGTCATAGAACGGGGCTACGCGGTCGAAGCCGCTGTCGGGGAGGTAGGGCAAAAGGTTGGTATGAGGTTCGATGCAAAGGTACGCATCAGCGGGCATAGTGCTCGTCCAGAACGCCGCGCAGCTTCCGGAAAATGTAGTCGACCAGTTCCTTCCGGATGCTCTCGGCGCTTCCCTCGAAAACCTCCCGGAACTCCTCGGCCTTGCCGTCATACAGGAAAGACACGAACATGGTGCCCACAGGTTTTTCCGCCGTCTCAGAGCCGCCCTCTCCGGCCAGGCCGGTGGTGGCAATGCAGATGTCGGCGTCCAGCTGCTTTTTCAGGCCCATCACCATCTCGTTGGTCACCTGCTGCGACTCGGCCGTGTATAGCTCCAGCGTCTCTTTGCGCACGCCCAACAGCTTGTGCTTTACTTCGGGTTGGTATACCACCAGGCTCCCGAGCAGCACCTGGCTGCTTCCTTTGGCTTTCACGAACTCAGAGGAAAGCAGGCCCGCCGTGCAGCTCTCCGCAAAGGCCACGGTCAGTTCTTTGTCTTTCAGGTCCATCGTCAGTTTGGTCAGCTCTGTTTGGTTCATATAGGTGTTGGTTCAGGTTTTGGCACAGTGCTTATCATACTGTGTCTGGCGGTGGCGGGTTTAGCCCAGCCGGAAAGTTTTGAGCACAGAATAGACCGGGTGCGGCGAGGCCAGCTCCGACTGCCACAGCGCCACTTCCTGCACCCCGAGCGCCAACGGTGCCTCTGCCCGCACGATTGGCAGAACCTCTGGCAACGGGACGTCTTTCCGGAAACGCGCCAGCGTGACGTGGGGTATGGCCTTGCGCCGCTTTGGGGGGTGCGTGGCCAAGGCCGTGGTCAGCTCGTCACTCAGGGCGCTGAAGGCCTCGTGCGCTTCGAACCGGGCCCACACCAACCGGGGTCGCCTCTGGTTTGGCCCGGGCTCGGTGCACGCATAGTTCAGGGTGAAGGGAGCGTGCCGCGCGGCCACCTCCTGTATTTTTTCCTGAAAGGCACTGAGTTGCTGCACGGGCACGTTACCGATAAAGTAGAGCGTGAGGTGCAGATTGGAGCTGGGCACAAACCGTACGGAAGGGTGCCGGAAAGGCGCTAGCTGTTCTTCAAGCTGCGTTTTCAGCGCCTCGGGCAGGAGGGCTGCCACAAATAGCCGGATGCTGTCTTGCATGGAGGAAAGGGTATGGATTAAACAGGTATATGACCTTGACGTATCCTGATTACGTAGGAAAGGAGCAACATTGGTACGCGTACACCGCAGAAGAATTTAGAAAACGCACGTATGATCCGACGAATCTATAAGAAAGCAGTGGCTGGGGCCGCACTATTTACGATAGAGCTTATTTTTGTGTGGCTGCTTTTCCTGATCTGCATCATTGGCTTTCTGTACCTCGGTGCAGAAATCATGCAGGGGGAGACCTTGAACATTGACGAGGCGGCCTTTGGCTTTGCCGGGGAAATCGCAAATCCTTCCTTAGACATCTTCATCAAGGGAATCACCTTCTTCGCTTCCCGGCAGTTCCTGACGCCGGCGGCGCTGCTGTTGGTGGCGTATTTCCTGTTTGTGCGCAAGCACAGGTGGTATTCGCTCAAAGTGCCGGTTATCGCGCTGGGCAGCATTACCCTCAACATGGTGCTCAAGTTCTTCTTCGACCGGCCCCGCCCCCTGATGCCGTTGGTAGAGGCCTCTGGCCTCAGCTTCCCGAGCGGGCACTCCATGGTGGCGGCCTCGTTTTATGGCCTGATCATCTACCTGGTGTGGCACAATGTGCAACCGAAGCGGTGGCGAAATATTTTTGTGGCTTTTTTAATGATTTTTGTGCTCCTGATCGGCTTTAGCCGGATATACCTGCGGGTGCATTACGCCACCGATGTGCTGGCTGGTTTTTCTGCTGGCTTTCTGTGGGTTATCATCGGTATTTATACCCTGCGCCGCATCGAGAGACTGTCCAAAAAGGAGCTTAACCCGGTTGTGGAGGAGGAAACAGTAGTCTGACCGGCTGATTTTTTTTAGAGGGGGTATTGCATATATAAAACTACCGCTTACCTTTGCAATCCCAACCAACGACTAGGGTTTAGCGTTTTTGGGTGTTACGCAGTAACAAATTGAGTTTCGCGCACGTGGCGAAACTGGTAGACGTGCAGGTCTCAGAAGCCTGTGCCTTCGGGTGTGGGAGTTCGAATCTCCCCGTGCGCACTACAACAATTAGCAAAAGCCAGTCCTCGGACTGGCTTTTGTGTTTTCGGGCCTTTCCAGACGATGACTGACGCTTAAATCGCCGGCTGTCCGTAAAACAGAAATCCCCCTGCATTTTGGTGCAGGGGGATTTCTGTTTTATACCGGTTATAGGGATCTCATCATTAACGTTGACTTAGGGATGGCTTTAAGTTAAACTACTTATAATGAAGCTTTTATCCCTGAAGAAGTATAGGGAGTTTTAGCCCAGATTACGGCTATATTTAATGGGGCGTGCAACACGCACTGCTGTATCTTGAGGTAAGGTCAACCCAAAGCGAATTCGGGTGACAGATCTTCCATTGGGCAAGCGTTGAAATATTAGGTTTTCGGTGAGCGCCTCATTTTTAGAATCTACGTAAGTGATTCTATCACAACTATTTACTGTCCTATCTATCGGGTGCACTTGCTGCAGGCAAACCATTAGAGTTGTGGGCTGCACTTAAAAGTCAAAAGCAAATGAAGCCAGCTATAAATGAACAAGCGCAAAGAATCTGGAAAGTAATTTCTGAGAGGAATGGGAACGGAGGAGCCGTTACTGCAGAGAACACCAAATTTGAGCTCGAGCTGCATAAACGGCTTCTTTCCTTCTTTCAGGTAGGAGAGTATTACTATTTTATACTCAATGTAAGGGCCTTTTCCTTCGACCTGGTGAGTGCAGAGGTGACTTCCGTGCTAGGGTATGCGCCTGAAGAGGTAGACGTTGCATTTATAATGAGTATTATACATCCAGAAGATCAGTACTGGTTTCTGTCCTGTGAGAAAAAAGTCGGGGAGTTTTTCTCCGGGTTGACCTTGGAGCAGATACCGAACTACAAAGTCCGCTATGACTACCGCATCAGAAAAAAGAACGGGGAGTATATCCGGATTCTACAGCAGGTGGTCACCATACAGTTTGATGAGCAGGGGCATGTGCTGCGCACCCTTGGCACTCATACGGACATTTCTCATCTGAAGCAGGGTGGCGCCCCTGTGCTCTCCTTCATTGGCCTCAATGGGGAGCCCTCCTACACCATCGTTCCTGTTGAAAAAGTATGCCTTCCTGCTCACAACTTGCTTTCTGCAAGGGAAATAGAGGTGCTGTTATTACTTGCCCAGGGCTATAAGAGCGAAGAAATAGGAGAACAGCTTTTTATAAGCAAGAGCACGGTGCAGACGCACCGAAGGAACATCCTGCGCAAAACGGGTTGCAGAAGCACTCCGGCACTTATCTCCTTTGCTGTGAAATCAGGGGTGGTATAAAGTTCAAGTTAATCGAATAGAACATTAGCACGCCCGCGTTTTACAGGGCGGGCATCAGAGTAGTCTTATCAGGCTTTTAAAGTACCCGGGAGGACTCAGGTGTGCTAGCGTAAGTAAGGCCAAGGTTTTTAAAAAGCACTGCATCGTTTTCTCATTCAGTATTATACGTCCCGCGTTTACATCAATAATACACCACCCACTTGCCAACTTTTTGCTTATGCTGGAAGTAACGCGCCATCCAGGCCTGTTCAGGCGGTAGTTCGTTGCGCACCACCAGTACCGGTTGCCGCTCCAGCAGCGCCTTCACGCGTGTCAGGTCGTCGGGCTGGCCGAGTTCCAGCAGCAGCGAGCGCCAGGCTTCGTCACGCTCAAACTGCGTTTCGCGCACTAAGTCGTTGTTTTTGTTGTGGAGCGTGATCAGCTGCTTGTCGAGCTCGAAGGCAAGAGAGGGCAGCAGCTTGTCATATACCAGGATGTTGCGGTCCTGCAGTTTCCTGGCCGTGATCAAGTTTGCGATGTGCGTGCTTCCGTTGGTCATGCCGGGGTTGTTGCCCAGCAGGTGCGTAGAGTAGGGCAGGAGCAGTAGCGTGAATGCGAGGCTGCTCAGCAGGAGTTTATTGAGCGGCAGAGCATCGGAGCGCCAGAGCAGGAAAAGAATCGCCAGCATCAGGACAGGGTATAGCAAGGCCGCCCAGGGCAGACGTATGCCCACAGGCAGCACAGGAGCCACCAGAAGGGCGACGGCTAGCACGGCAAAGAACACCAGACTGCCGGCGGCGGCTTTTTTAACGGCTTTCGGGGCCAGGTTCGTCAGGAGCCAGGCCATCAGCAGCGCCATACCGGCAAACAGCGGCAGGATGTATAAGATGAGCTTGGAACTGGAGAAGGAGAAAAACACGAGCGGCAACAGTAGCCAAAGGATAAACAGCCTTTTCTGAGGCAAAGAAGGCTCACGTAACTTTTTATACTGCACCGCCAGAATGGCTGCCCACGGCAGACTCAGCGCCGGGGCCAGCACAATGTAAAACCACCACGGCTTAGACCGGCCGAACGCCTCGGGGTTGGCATAGCGCTGCACCGTGTGCTTCAGAAAAAAGTAGTCAAAGAATTTCGGGTCTTCCCAGATAAGGTAGCCATACCACGACGCCCCGACCAGCAGAAACAGCAGCACAGCTGGCAGGTGGTGCCATGCGTTTCTCCCCTTTGTATAGCCCGACACAGCTGGTTTCTGATAGCCAATGGCCACCAGCGCCGGGAAGATCAGCCCCACCGGTCCTTTGGTGAGGAAAGCGATGGCCAGCAGCAGGTAAAAGAGGTATAGCCAGCCAGCGGCATACCGGCTTTTATACCTCAGCCAGGCCCAGATGGCCGCCAGCTCAAAGGTGGTCAGGAAGGAGTCGGTGGTGAGGTTGCGGGCCGAGATCAGGACGGCGGGCATCGTGATGTAGACCACCACGGCAATCAGCGCCTGCTTGCTGTTCCGGAAAAGCAGCTGGCCGATCAGGTAGACCAGCAGGGCCTGCAGCACCAGCGAGACCTGCAGGAAAAACCTCGCCCCGAAGGGGTTTACCCCAAAAAGCTCCATCCCGAAAGCAGAAAGCATATAGGTAACGGGCGGCTTATGGAAGTGCTGGATGCCAAGCAGTCGCGGGTGCAGCCAGTCGCCGCTGCGCAGCATCTCGCGGCTGATCTCAGCGTAGCGGGCCTCGCTGGTCTCAATCACGCCCCAGCCTCCGGCATTGTAGAGCAGCAGCAAAAAGAACACGAACAGCAGGCCATACAGCAGCTGGCTACTGCGCAGGCGATCAGATTCTAGCATGGGTTTAGTTGGTAGTGGAGTGTTGTTGCGGCTGCGCCTCGCGCAACCCGATCATGAAATTGCGGCTATAGGCCACCACGCCAAAGATCTGCCCCAGGAAAAGCACGGGGTCGAGGCGGAGGACGGCGTAGGAGATGATCATGAGGCTGCCCACCAGGCTGATGACCCAGAACCCGTTGGGTATAACCGACTCCTGCGCCCGCTCCGAGTAGTACCACTGGTAGACGAAGCGCAGCGTGAAGACCAGCTGCCCGGCCCCTCCCCAGGCAATCAGCGCCCCGGAGATCTTGCTGTGCTCCATGATGTAACTGAAGCTATACTGCTCGCTCCAGAGCAGCCAGCCCGCCGCCAGAAACGGAAAGGCCACGGCTCCCCAGCGCACGGGCGGTGCCAGCGCGTCCCACATGTTTTTGAGCTTGATGTTGCGCAGGTAGATGAAATAAGAAATCACCTGCCCCCCGATGATGACGATGTCGTTGCGGAGCGCGCCATACACCATCAGCAGGATGGAGGCAATAAGGCTGGTAGTCCAGAACGAGGCAGGCGAGAGCACCTTTCCCGCCTTCTCCGACATGATCCACTGGATCAGGATACGGGCCGAGAAAAGGACCTGCGCCAGTAGCCCGACCCCATATATCAACAACTCAGATACGTCCATTCGAAACAGGCTGGTTCTCGAAAGCCTCGGCAATCTGGTAGTTGATGTAGCGCTTGCGCATCCACCTGAAGGCAAACGTGTCGTTTAAGGGCCCCCAGAGGCGGTTGAAGAGGTGATACTTGGAGTACCCGGCAAAGCGCTCGAAGTGCTGCACCGGCAGCTGCTTCACCCTGCCGCCCTGCAATTGGATCAGGGCAGGCAGGAAGCGGTGCATGCCGTCGAAAAAAGGAACGCGCTTGGCATATGCCGTATCCATGATCTTGAGTGGGCAGCCCGTGTCTTTTATCCCGTCGTTGATCATGCGCCGCCTAAAGCCATTGGCGATCTTCGACGACATTTTCTTCACAAAGGTGTCCTTGCGGCGGGCCCTGATGCCGATAACCATCTGGTAGGCGGGCAGAAACTCAAAAAACAGCAGGAAATCCAGGGGCGAGGTCTGCAGGTCGGAGTCGATATACCCGATGTGGGTGGTCTGGATGTGGTCGATGCCGGCTTTGATGGCGGTGCTCAGGCCCCTATTCCGGTCCAGGGAGATGAAGCTGTAGCCCGGTTTGCTGTGGCAGATTTCCCGTATCTGGCCCAGGCTGCTGTCGGTGGAGCCGTCGTTCACGAACAGTACCTGCGTGGGCACCGGGGCCTGTTGCAAAAAAGCGTCCATCGACTCGCAGAAGCGGGTCAGGCAGCCTTCCTCGTTGTAAACGGGGACAATGATGGTGAGCGTGGTGTCAGTCGTTGCCATGAAAGCAGGATTACGATATGGTATAATTTAATTCGGGTAAAAGCAGGGTGCGGCACGCGGGCTTGTTTTTGTATTTAACCCGTGCCTGTGTAAATAGTTCAGTCAGAGGCGTTCATCGCGTTTTTCGCCTGTTTGCCATGGTAAGCCAGATACCACGCTACAAATTGGGCCAGACCTTCCGCGAGCGGGGTGTCAGGGTGAAAATCGGCAGCGGCCTTCAGGTCTTCCACATCCGCGAAAGTGGCCTCCACGTCGCCGGGTTGCATCGGGTGCAGGTCAATGATCGCCTTCTTGCCGAGCAGCCGCTCAATGGTTGCGATCAGCTCCAGCAGGTGCTCTGGCTGGCTGTTGCCGATGTTGTAGATTTTATACGGGGCTGTCGGGGCGGGCGCTGGCAGCACGTCGATCAGCTTCACGATGCTGCGCACCACGTCGTCGATAAAAGTGAAGTCGCGGTGCATGTTTCCGTTGTTGAACACTTTGATCGGGGTGCCCGCCAGGATCGCCTTGGTAAAGCTGTAGTAGGCCATGTCGGGCCTGCCCCAGGGGCCATACACGGTAAAAAACCTAAGCCCCGTCATCGGAATCTGGTATAGGTGCGCGTAGCTGTGGGCCATTACCTCGTTCGCTTTCTTGGTGGCGGCATAAAACGAGATGGGCTGG
This sequence comes from Pontibacter sp. E15-1, assembly GCF_022601975.1. Taxonomy (GTDB): domain Bacteria; phylum Bacteroidota; class Bacteroidia; order Cytophagales; family Hymenobacteraceae; genus Pontibacter. Next base: position 144,748 of record NZ_JAKVIR010000013.1, on the reverse strand, counting down.
TCCGTCTTCATGCTGGTTTTGAAAGGCGTCTCCTGGTTGAGGCCATACACCGAGCTGGAGGAGGCGAACAGGAGGTGCTTGATGTGGTGCTGCCGGCAGCTCTCCAGCACATTGGCGAAGCCAACGAGGTTGCTGGTCACGTATGACTGCGGATGGTCCATGCTGTAGCGCACGCCAGCCTGTGCTGCTAGGTTCACCACCACGTCGAAACGCTGCTCCTCAAAAAGCCTGTTCAGGGCAAGCTCGTCGGTCAGGTCAAGGTGAATGAAGGAAAGGCCCTCCTTTAGGTTGCTGCCCAGCAGCTGGTTGTAGCGGATGTCGTGCCGCTCAAAGCCCTGCAGGGCCAGGCGCCCATACTTCAGCATGGGGTCGTAGTACGACAGGATGGCATCGAGCCCCACCACCGTGCAGCCCAACTCCTGCAATGCCAGTGCCAGGTGGTGGCCTATAAAGCCAGCGCTGCCAGTTACTAAAACCCTAAGCCTCTTTGCCATACGTCACTTAAAAAGTTAACCGGTCTGCCAAGCCGCACGTTCGCAAGCTTCTCTGTTCCGGCTTCCAGGCCGTGCACAAGCCGGTGGGGTATACCCTGGCCGTGTGCAGGCCGGCTGTAAATATAAGGTGCAGAATCTGTAGAAAATCTGTACTTTCTGCCACATGCCACCAGGGCAGCGCAACATCCGGGTTTTTTACCTATACTTGCCCATACCCCTCAGCAAGAGTATATTGCCTATACCCTGCTGTTTTGAATAAAGTTAAGATGAAATTGCTTATTATCGAGGACGAGCCGCTTTTATTGGGCGAAATAGAAAATTACATGGCAGAACACGGCTTTCTGTGTGAGCACGCCACTACCTTTTCCTCCGCCCAGGAAAAAATTATGCTCTACCACTACGATGCCGTGGTGCTGGATATTACGCTGCCCGACGGCAACGGGCTTGAGCTGCTGAAGCAACTCAAGCGCCGGGGCTCTGAGGCGGGGGTGCTCATCGTGTCGGCCAAAGACTCGCTGCACGACAAGCTCACGGGCCTGAACCTAGGGGCCGACGACTACATCACCAAGCCCTTCCACCTGGAGGAGCTCAACGCCCGCATCAACGCGCTGATCCGGCGCAAAAGCTACCACGGCCACGAGGTGATGCAGGTGGACGACGCCCTCCACATAGACACGGCGGCCAAGGTGGCCTCCGTAAACGGGCAGGAGCTCACCCTGACCAAAAAGGAGTATGAACTGCTGCTCTACTTTGTGGTGAACCGAAAGCGCATGCTCAGCCACCAGTCCATTGCCGAGCACCTGTGGGGCGACAGCTACGACATGACCGACAACTACAACTTTGTGTACCTGCAGATAAAGAACCTGCGCAAGAAGCTCACCAGCGCCACCGGCCACGACTATATCAAAACCGTGTATGGGATGGGGTATAAATGGGCCACCCCATGACCCTGCTGCAGAAGACAACCCGCCTCTACGTTGCCGCCACCGCCCTGATCCTGCTGCTGGCGGGGTTCGCGCTGTTCCTCATCCTGCAGGCGAGCGTGCGCGACGAGATGGAGGAGGAACTGGCCCTGCAGGCAGAGCTCATCGCCGAAGACCTGGCGGCAGGGGAGCATTCGCACATCCCGCTCACCACCATTGTGGAGGTGCCGCCCGAAGCCGCCACGCGCAAAAGGGTTTTCGGCGACACGCTGGTGTATGACCAGGTGCAGCGCAGCGCCGAGGACTACTACTATTACACGGACGTGCACCCCGTCAATGGCAGGTTTTTCAAGATCACGGTCATGGACGCATACATGGGCTGGAGCCAGTACTATACCACCATACTGGTGGTTTTTTTGCTGATGGGGCTGCTCCTGGGCATCGCCGGGGCCGCCATTAACTATTTCCTGACCAGAACCATCTGGCACCCTTTCTTCGAGAACCTCCGGCGGCTGCAGGGGTTCTCGGTCAGTGCGGCGGCACCGCTGCAGCTCCACGACACGGGTATCCGGGAGTTCAGCGAGCTGAAGGAGGTGCTGGAGGAAATGGCCACCCGCAGCCGGCAAGAGTATAGGGCGCTGCGGGAGTTTACCGAGAACGCCTCGCACGAGATCCAGACGCCCCTGGCCATCATCCGGTCGAAGCTGGACAGGCTGGCCCAGTACCCCATGAGCGAAGAGATGTCGGAGCACATTGTGCATGCCAAGGTGGGCGTAGACCGGCTTACGCGCATGAACAAAAACCTGCTGCTGCTGGCCAAGCTGGATAACCGCGCCTTCCAGGACATCCAACCGGTGGATTTTAGCGCGGTGGTGCAGGAGCACGTGGACCTGATGGGGGAGCTTTTTGCCATGCGCGGCATCCTGCTGGAGGTAGACCTGATGCCCGTGGAGCTGGCTGCGCAGCAGTACCTGAGCGGGGTGCTGGTCTCAAACCTGCTGTCGAACGCGTTGCGGTATACACCCCAGGACGGTATGGCAACGGCCACCCTGTCAGCCGGGGGCTTCACGGTCACCAACTCCGGGGAGCCGCTTGATTTCCCGCCCGGGCAGCTGTTCGACCGTTTCAAGCGGAGCCATGCCCGCCCCGAAACCACTGGCCTTGGCCTGGCCATCGTGTTCGAGATCTGCAGGATGCACGCCTGGGTGCCTGATTATGGCTATGAAGAGGGGCAGCACCGGTTCACCATCCGGTTCCGGTAACGCCCTGCCCTCAGGCTTGGGGCCAGGAAAGCGACGCGCTATAAACGGGCGCGGCCAGCGGTGCGTACACTCTCTCTGAAAGATGGAGCGCCTGACTAAATTGTTTTTTCGCCTGTTGGCCCTGCTCACCGTGGAGGCGGCCGTGCTGTGGCTGGCTTTTGTCGGGTGCCTGCTGCTTTTCCTGTTTATGGCCAATACCGTGTTTGTGGCCCGCGACACCGTTTTGGACGAGATGCTTTTCCGGTTTGCCAGCAGCCATGCCTCGCCCCAAACCACACGGGTAATGAAAGTCATCTCTTTCTTCGCTTCCGCCGAGTACCTGATGGTAGTGCCCCCGCTGGTGGTGTTGGTGTTCTCTTTTTTTGAGCGGCTGCGCTGGTATGGCCTCAAGGTGCTGCTGATCTCCCTGACCAGCACCCTGCTGAACCAGGCCATGAAGCGCTATTTCGAGCGCCCACGCCCGGCCATTGCCCTGCTGGAGCAGTCGGGGCTCAGTTTCCCCAGTGGCCACGCCATGATTGGGGGCTCCTTCTATGGCTTGCTCATCTACATCGTGTGGCAAACTGTGGCCTCGCGGGTATGGCGCTGGGTGATTACCATCCTGCTCAGCCTGCTGCTCCTGCTCATCGGCTACAGCCGCGTTTACCTGAAAGTGCACTATGCCACCGATGTGCTGGCCGGCTACGCAATGGGGCTGCTCTGGCTGATCCTGTCGGTATACCTGCTGCGCAAAATCGAGGGTAGGTTTGTGAGGCAAATCAAGCAAGACTAAAAGATTAACTTTTTGTATCTTGTCTTGCAAACCGAAACACTCCACCTCAACCAACCGATGCGTATGAAATTACACCTACTCTTAAAACTGTGCTTTGCGCTCCTGCTGATGCTCAGCGTAGCCTGCCGCAGCAACCCGGCAAACGAGGCGATGGCGGCCGAGTCGGGCCAGGGGGCAATCGCCAGCCCTACCGTGATCTATGTGGTGCGCCATGCCGAAAAAGACGTCTCTGACCCAAAAAACGAGGACCCTGGCCTGACCCCGGCAGGGGTGGAGCGGGCCGAGGCCCTGCGCGCCACGCTGCAGGGGCAGGAGGTAGGGGCGCTGTATACTACCAAGTACATCCGCACCCAGAACACGCTGAAGCCCTTGGCCGAAGCCCGTCAGCTGGCGCTGGAGGAGTATGAGGCGCACGACTTTAATAGCCTGAAGGAAAAGATACTGGAAAAGCACCGGGGGGAGACGGTGGTGATTGCGGGCCACTCCAACACGGTGCTGCCGATTGTGGAGGCCTTTGGGGCGAACCGACCCGTGCCTACCATCCTCGACAGCTCCTACGACTTTCTCTTTAAACTGACCGTGCCCGCCACAGGCGCACCCACCGTGGAGACGAGCCATTTTGGGGCAGCCAGCAAGTAAAAGCGCTGTCATTGCCTTCCGTTTTGGAGCCGCCCCTGTTGCCTTGTGCCGCAGGGGCGGCTCCTTTTACAGATAGACCAACGCTTGCCAGAGCCGTAGGAAGTGCTAAAGCCAGAAATTGTATGCGCCAATTAACCATAAAAGTACCAACAGGAAAAGGAGCGGAAGTGAAAGAGAAGGCCCGGGAGCTCAACGGGAAAAACATAAGCGTGCAGGAGGCCGTGACTGCCGACCTGGTGACGGTATACCTGAGTAACAGCAATGTCAGCCAGTTCATCGCCAGTATAGATCACCTCGAGGACGCTGAGATCAACCTGGCGCCCCGCGGTTTTATCACGCTCTACCCGCCGCAGGGCGATGCCCCCGACCAGGTGACAGACGTGACCTACCGCAGCCCAATCGAGATATTCCTGGGAGGTTTGCAAAGCGTGGGATCCAAAACCGGCCTGCTGGTGTACTCGGTGGCTGGCGCCATACTGGTATGGGTGGGCCTGTATACCGGCACGAGCTATCTGCTGGTGGCCGCCATGCTGGTGGCCCCTTTCGCCGGCCCGGCCATGAACGCCGCGCTAGCCGCAGCCTCCGGCAAAACAGCGCTACTGAAGCGCAGTCTGCTGCGCTATTTCATGGCCATCGGCACGGGCGTGCTGGTAGCCTACCTGCTCTCGCTGTTCGTAGATCAGCAGCATGCCACGCCGATGATGGTGGCCGTAAGCCAGGTCTCTCAGCTTTCGGTGCTGCTGCCCCTGGTGGCGGGTGTGGCAGGGGGTATAAACCTCATTCAGTCGGAGCGCGACAGCCTCGTGTCCGGGGCGGCGGTGGGGATGCTGGTGGCGGCCTCGCTGGCCCCGCCCACCGGCCTGATCGGGATGGCGCTCCACTTTGGCAACTGGCAGCTGATCCGGAGCGGCGTTTTTCTGCTGATCCTGCAGTTGGCGGGTATACAGCTGTCGGCAGCGCTGGTGTTTCGGTATATGGGCAAGGTAACGGTGAAAGGAGTGCGCTTCGCCGATGGGCAGGAGAACGTGTTCCGGCTGAGTTTGGGCGTGTCGGTGCTGGTGCTGGCGGGGCTTCTGTACTGGCAGTTCTCCAGCCAGCCGGGACTTCAGAAATCCAGCCTGAACACGCAGATCACCGAGGTCATGCATAAGGCGCTCAGCGAAATGGAGGACGTGGAGGCCATTGAGGTAAACGCGCGCTTCACGCGCGGCACGCTGCCCGACCTGAACCCCGTCATCTGCGAGCTATACCTCTACAACCGCAACCCTTCCCGCACAGCCGAGCAGGTGAAGGCACAGGTGAGCGCACTGCTTTACAAGCGCATCAAAGAAAAGCACTTTAACGCCGATCCCATGTTCAGTATCACAGTGCTGGATTACGAGGGCAACAAACCGAGCTTACCGTAACACGACTCTGCTTTTCGAAAGGGCGTCATGGAAGGGAATGCCCGTGTTGGGCGTGCCGTTGGAAAGGAACCGCAGCAGGACAGTGAGGAGGGTGATGGGCTTGGCGAAATAGCGCACGCTGGCCGCCTTGAAACCGATGCGCTGCCCCGTGGCGGAAGTCACCCGCAAGCCAAGCAGGTACTTGCCCAGCGTGCCCTGGCAGGTGCAGCTCTCGGCACCCGCAAAGTAAAGCCAGCCCAGCAGCAGATGCAGCAGGCGCTCGGGCTTTAACAGCAGCGCCTGGTCATCGCTGCTAAACGTAAGCATGTCCGCGATGCCGACCAAAGCCAGGATGAGCAGCACATCCAGCGCAAGCGCCATCAGCCTTTTACTGAGGCTGGCCAGTTCTTCTTTACTGTCTGATGTGGTAGAAAACACCTGCATATGGATACCTTTTTCCGGGGATGACTTATACCGATATAAATAAACTAAGTTGCGGTAGCCTGATTTCTTTTACAACATGCCGCTTTCTATACCTAATGGCGCATAGGGGGTATGGCCGGAGGCAGCAACGGATCAGCTAGGTTTATACCTGATCGCCAGCGCCGGATTTAACGAAACAAAGGCTGCTGATTTCCCTAAAACTGAGTTCCAGGGTCGAATCCATCCAGTTTTTTCGTGCTGTACGCCTTGCATCCTGTACCCGGTTTCTGCAGGATAATACCAATATCGAATGGACTTAGAAGCTGTTTTAAAACCTATTCAAGCGGGAAAGTAGAAATCCTTAAAAGTGGTTAAATGCCGCAGAAATGGCCTTTATGATTATAGTCTCTGTTTCTAAAATAGCTCTCGAATAGGTTTTAAAACAGCTTCTTAGCGTATTAAAGTATTTTCGTGCAGTGTTTATTACTTGCTGTTACGCCATGCCCTCATTCGTCCCCCTTTGAAGGGGGTTAGGGGGATGACACCCCCTGCGTAGAGTCTACTGTGAAATATTTTAGAAGCTGTTTCTCATCAAGCAAGAGCACGAAAGGTACTCCCGGCCGCCTCTCATCCCCCTGCCACCTTCTTCGTCGAGGGCCCCTACCCCCAAGGGGGACTTTTACGAACTGCGCGGCTCTCTTGCGTAACGTCAAATTTGACTGTGCAAATTCTAATTGAGAGTAGTATAAGCACAGCAATGGCTGTGTGTGGCATCAAGTCACTGATTTTGCCTTTTCCCCAAGTTTTCACAGAAGCACTTTACGAGACTTTTTCCCCTGGAAATTTACTTTTTGACGGGATTCGCGTAGCAATTGGCCGGAGACAACAAGAAACCTGTTTCAGGAAAATTCAATCAGTATGCCTATCTTGGCATCCTGACTACAAGCTTACTTATTTTTATCATATTCGCATGTCTGATACGGTTGCCTTTACTATAGACGCTGAAGATACATTTCAACCGGAAGCACTGTTACACAATATTCTGGAGGTGTCGCTTACGGGCATTCTCTTGTTTAAACCGGTATATGACCCAAAATCCGGGGAGATAACAGACCTGGAATACGTTCTGGTGAATGCGGCTGCCCAGCGTATGCTGCAACTGCCCGAGCGGCCCGACAAAACTTTTCTGCAGCTATACCCAAATGCCCTTGAAAAAGGTGTTTTCTCCTTCTATCGGGATACCTTTCTGTCGGGTAAGCCAGCCAGCCACGAGGTGGACTATCAGTTTGACGGCCTCAACAACTTCTTCAAAATCGCGGCGCGCCGGAGCGGAAATGGCCTGGCTGTGAGCTTTACCGACACAGCCGACCACGAGCGCTCTTCGGTAGAGCTTGCCCTGCGCGAAAGCCAGGAACGCGAAAGAGCCGCCCTGGCCGAGGCCGACCTCCAGCGCCACAAGTTCCACCGCGTGATTATGGAGGCGCCAGCGATGTTTTGTATTTTTGAAGGGCCTGATCATGTTTTCAAACTGGTGAATCCGCCCTACCAGCAGCTTGTGGGAGACCGGCCCCTGTTGGGCAAGCCGATCGCCGAAGCCATGCCGGAACTAGATGGGCAACCCTTTTATGCGCATCTGGATAAGGTGTACCGAACCGGGGAAAGCTTCTATGCCCACGAAATGCTGGTGCCGCTGGACCACGACAACTCAGGCGGTGCCCTGGGTCAGAATTACTATAACTTTATATACCAGGCCACGCGCAACCTGAAAGGCGAAATTGACGGGATTCTGGTATTTGCCTACGACGTGACCACCCAGATAACCGCCCGCAAGCAGGTCCAGCAGCTCAACCAGCAACTAGAAGCCCGCGTGCTGGAGCGTACCAAACAGCTGGAAGCCGCCTTGCAGGAAACCGAGAACCAGCGCGAGAAGCTCCGGGAGCAAAAAAGCCTCCTGCAACGCATTCTGGGGCAGGTGCCCGCCTCCATCGCCACCCTTACCGGGCCGCAGCACCGGTATACCTTTTTCAACTCCAGCTACCAGCAGCTGTCCGGCAACCGGACAAAAGTGGGGCGAACGGTGGCGGAGGTGTTCCCGGAAGTTGTGGAGCAGGGCTTCGTTGATCTCCTGGACAAGGTATATACATCAGGGGAGCCCTTTATCGGGGTTGAGATGCCTGCCATGCTGTATGACGCTGCCACGGGAAAGCCCGAGCAGCAGTACGTAGACTTTATTTATCAGCCGCTCATGGATGAGCGCAACCAGACGTTGGGCATTCTGACCTTTATCCTGGATGCCACGGAAAAGGTGCGCGCGCGCCAGCAAGTCCAGCAGCTGAACGAGGAACTGACGGTCGCAAACGCGGCGCTCCAGTCGTCCATCACAAACCTGGGCACCTCAAACGAGCAGCTCATCCGCACCAACGTAGACCTGGATAACTTTATCTATACCGCTTCGCACGATCTGAAAGCACCTATACTTAATATTGAGGGGCTGATGGAGGCGCTGGTGGACCAACTAGGTCCCGACACGCTGCAAACGGAAGTGATGAAGCGCACCATGGACCTGATTTTGGGCTCGGTGCAGCGCTTTAAGCGCACCATAGAGCATCTGACAGAAATCACCAAGCTGCAGAAGGAAAACAACTCCCAGGTGGAGCCGGTTAGCCTCGAAACCATGTTAACCGACGTAAAGTCGGACCTGGTGCCTGTGATTAAGGAAGTGCAGGCAGAACTGGACATCGACGTGAGCGCATGCCCCACCATCTCTTTCTCAGAGAAAAACCTGCGCAGCATCGTCTACAACCTGCTCTCCAACGCCCTCAAGTACCACGCCCCGGAGCGGTCGCTGCTTATACAGGTGCGCTGCTATGCCACCGCCTCCTTTCAGGTTTTCTCGGTGCAGGACAACGGCCTGGGTATGGACCTGACCCGGGAGCACAAGCTCTTCAAGATGTTTAAGCGCCTGCACGACCACGTGGAAGGTACAGGGATCGGCCTTTACATGGTCAAGAAAATCATGGAGAACGCAGGCGGCAAAATTGAGGTGGAGAGCACCGTTGGCGAGGGATCCGTGTTCCGGGTATACTTTCCGCACCCCTCCGGGCAGGCATAGCCATACTGGCCTGAGGGCTGGGCTTGCCGGCAGCATTGGCGGCCACGGTAGCTTTTTAAGATAAAAAAGTGCAAATTAAGTTGTCGGATCCACTCTTAAAAGACAAGGCATTATGCTGACATGGCACATTGAGGCCCTGAACCTCAAACTAAAGTATACCTGGAAGATTGCCCGCAATGCCAGCAACGAGAAACTGAATTTTCTGGTGCAGGTGAGCGACGGCACCTTCAGCGGTTTTGGCGAGGCCGCCCCCAACATCCGCTATGGCGAAACGCCCGACCTGCTGCTGCAGCAGTACCAGGTGCTGTTGATGGCGGGCCTGGCCCACATGAAAAGCATGGAGGACCTGCTGCAACTGCTGCAGGAGCACCCCCCGGTCAATGCGCTGCGGTTCGCCATTGAGTCGGCTTACCTGCATTACTTTTGCCAGCACAAGGGCATCGCGGTCCACCAACTGCTGGGCCAGCCCGCGCCGGGCCCGCAGGCCACGTGCTATTCGCTACCGATTATGGAGGCGGGGCAGGTGCAAGCGTTTATGCAGGCGCACAACCTGGGGCGCTTTCGCAGCCTGAAGGTAAAAGTGAACCAGGAACAGGGGCTGGACCTGGTGCAGGAGGTACTGCGGACGACAAGCGCCAGCGTGGTGATAGACGGCAATGAAAGCTGGCAGACTCCCGACGATTTGATAACATTTCTGCATGCCCTGGACGCCAGCAGGGTACTGTTTGTGGAGCAGCCGATGCCCGCCTCGCATGCCGCCGCCTATGCCCACATCAAGGAGAGCAGCCCGATCCCCCTGGTGGCGGACGAGTCGGTGACCGACATGGCCGATTTTGAGCTGCTGCGCAACGAGTTTCACGGCATCAACATCAAGCTGATGAAGGCGGGTGGTTACCTGAACGCGGTGCGCCTGCTAAAGGAGGCCCGGAAGCACGGCATGATGGTGATGCTGGGCTGCATGGTAGAGACGTCGCTGGGGATATGGTCGGCGATGCAGCTGAGCGGCGCCTTCGACTTCGCTGATCTGGACGGCTTCCTGATTGTGGAGAATGAGCCATTCCAACTGGTGCAGGAGCAGGAGGGTATGATTTACCTGAAATAAGCTTTCAGCCCTTTATACTTCCTAATGCCACTGAGCTTGTTTGAGTTTTGATTTTGGAGGCGAAACCAGGGGTATAAAATTTTGACAAAGCTCATGTTGCGGGGAATGGCAGCGCTATTGCCCGCAACATGGCGCGGCCTGGTGGTTGCGGGGAAGCTACGGTCAGGTTTTGAAAGCACGCATGTGCAGCCCAAAGGGTAAATTTTATATATACGCTCTCCATTATAACTCTCACTTTTACAAGGCATTCTAAATAATCAGAAAGATTGAACTAAAAATAAACGGTATGAGTTGTTTGTACATTAAATGTATGTACATATATTTGCATCATCAGAAAGGAACCGGACAGCAGCATGAAGATTGAAGAAGAAATAAAGCAAAGCTCCTTCAAGAGCGAACACCAGAAAGCGCACATCAACCTGATTTATACCTCTGGCTGGGTGCAGCAGGCGCAGGCGAGCATCTTTAAGCCTTTCGGCGTTACCCTGCCGCAGTATAATGTGCTGCGCATCCTGCGGGGGCAACACCCCAAGCCCGCCACCATCAGCCTGCTGATTGAGCGCATGCTGGACAAAACCTCCAACGCATCCCGGATTGTGGACAAGCTGGAGGCCAAGGAGCTCGTGACGCGCAAGCAGTGCCCTGCCGACCGCCGCACCGTAGACGTGCTGATCACGGAGAAGGGCCTGACCCTTTTGAAAGAGATGGACGCACTGGAAGGTGGCCAGGGAACCGGCATCAGCAACCTGACCGTGGAGGAGGCAAAGCAGCTCAACACGCTCCTCGACAAGATCAGAGACTAACTGGCATACACAAACAACTCATACCTAGAATTAAATCAAATGAAGAAAATCACAATCCTCGCTGCCCTTGTAGGTGCATTTATGACTACGGCCCAGGCCGGTACCAACCCTAAGCCAACCACCGCCACTACCGAGGTGGCCGCTCCCGCAAAGGCGCGTACCTATAAAGTGGATGTGGCAAAGAGCGACGCCAAATGGCACGCCAAAAAAGTGACGGGCGAGCACATGGGCAACCTCAGCCTGAAAAGCGGCCAGATGGACGTGCAGGGCAACAAAGTGGTGGGCGGAACCTTTGCCTTCGACATGAACTCCATCAACTGCACCGACATTAAGGATGCCGAGTATAACCAGAAGCTGATTGGGCACCTGAAGTCAGACGATTTCTTCAGCGTGGAGAAAAACCCGACCGCTACCTTCAAAATAACGAGCGTGAAGCCAATGGCCAAGGCGGCGGCTGGCAAGGAAAACGCCACCGTAACCGGCGACCTGACCATCAAAGGCATCACTAAGGCAGTCACGTTTCCGGCCACCATCACGGTGAAGGATGGCGTGGCTTCCGCAAAGGCAGACGTAACCATAGACCGCACACAGTTTGACATCCGCTACGGCTCCAAGAGCTTCTTCGACAACCTGGGCGACAAAGCCATCCACGATGATTTTGTGGTGAGCATTGACGTGACCGCCAACCAGGCTGCCGTCACAGCGCAGAAGTAAGCCATACCCTCTTCACCCGGAAATTGCCGGGTGAAGAGGGTAATTAGCAGGAAAAGAGCAAGATAAGAAACTGCCGGTGCCTGCTCTCTGACCCCAGAAATGAACTAATTAGCTTAGGCGTTGTTCTGGTTTAAATGTATATACATATATTTGTGCCGTGCCCCGGCTTTTCTGCCGGAAACCACACAGGTATTTTTTTTTGAATAAGTAAAAACATCACAATTATGAGAAGAACAGCCATTTATGCTTCTTTTGCCGCAGCACTTTTGTTTTCGGCCTGTAACAGCAACACCGCCGAAACCGCAGAAACCACTGAGACGATAGCAGAAGCGCCTATCACCGGAGAGGGCGAGACTTATAACGTTGTGACAGAGAAAAGCGAGGTAAGCTGGAACGGCAAGAAAGTGACCGGCGAGCACTCCGGAAACATAAACTTGCAGAGCGGCGAGCTGACTGTAGCCGGCGAACAGCTGACAGGCGGTACCCTGGTTATGGACATGACCTCGATCTCGAACTCCGACATTACCAGCGCCGAAGACAAGCAGAAGCTGGAAGGCCACCTGAAGTCGGATGATTTCTTTGGCGTGGAGAACCACCCAACCGCTAAATTCGAGATTACCAGCGCGGCCCCTATCGCAGGAGCAGCCGCAGGCGAGCCGAACTATACCGTGACAGGCAACCTGACAATCAAGGGCAAGACGAACGCAGTTACCTTCCCGGCTACCATCAACATGGCAGACGGTATGGTGAACGCCAAGGCAGACGTGACCGTGGACCGCACGAAGTATGACATCCGCTACGGCTCTAACAGCTTTTTCGATAACCTGGGCGACAAGGCGATTAACGATGAGTTTACCGTAGCCTTCGACCTGACTGCTCAGCAGTAAGGCATCGCATACCCCATCTACACCGCCCTGCACTTTCCGAAGCGCGGGGCGGTTTTCGTTTATACCCCCCTGGCTGCATTCCGGGCGAATGCTTACCTTTGGCTATATTTTCAGCATGATATGAGAAACCTGATTCAACGCTTACAGATTTTGGTATGGCTGGTGTTGCTTGCCACCACAGGCTGCACAGGCAGCAAAAACTCAGATGCCCAGGAGGTGGTAGATGCCGCCATAGCCGCGCACGGTGGCCAGCACATAGACAAAAAAGCCATCACGTTCCGGTTCCGGGGCAGGCAGTACCGTGCCCTCCGCGATAACGGAGCCTTCGTATACAGCCGCACCTTCACCGACGACTCCACGGGGCAGCGCATCCACGACGTGCTGCGCAACAGCGGCTTCCAGCGCACGATAGATGATGCCGTGGCGGAAGTGCCGCAGGAGAGGCAGGACGCGTATAGCGCCTCTGTAAACTCCGTAATCTACTTTGCGCTGCTGCCCTATTTCCTGAACGATGAGGCGGTGCAGAAAAAATACCTGGGAGAAGCCACCGTGAAAGGTGAGCCCTACCAAAAGGTGCAGGTGACGTTTGCGGCTGACGGCGGCGGCGAGGACCACGAGGATGTGTTCGTCTACTGGTTCCATAAGGAGCGCCATACCCTCGATTACCTGGCATACAGCTACGCCGAGGACAACGGTGATGAAGGCACCCGTTTCCGGGAGGCAACCAACCCACGCGAGGTAAGCGGCATCCGCTTTCAGGACTACAACAACTACTCCGCGAAAGAGCGCTTTCCGCTAGAGAACTACGACCGGGCCTTTGAGGCTGGCAAGCTGGAGAAACTGTCGGAGATCAACCTGGAGGATATCAAGGTAAGCGGGATTTGATTTAGCTAGCTTATACCGTATGACTCCCCGCTGAAGGGTTACTCTGTCTCAAAAACGTGGGGCAGGGCAGCGGGCAGGGGCGTGTGGCGGCTGTGCAATTGCTGCAGAAAACCATCCAGTTCAGGCTTATACTCCAGATGGTAATCTTCGTGCAGGTTCTTGCGGATCAGCTGTATGGTGCGCAGCAGCAGACGCGCCGTGGCGGTATAAAAGCCTTTGTAGTAGCTGTCGAACTGCCCGGTGAAGTTGTCGAAAATCAGGCGCAGCGTGTACAGGTGCAGGTCTACTTCGGCTTTCGGGCTTTTGGTGATGCGCTTGAAACTGGCAATTTCCTTCAGCACTTTCCGCAGGGCCCTGGTCAGCGCCTTGGTCAGGTTGCGGCCCGTGGCGTTTAGCAGCAGCGCATGGATCCTGTCGGCGCTCTGGGCAAACACCTCCTCCAGCGTCACGTCCTCAACCAGTTCATAGGAGAGCATCGCATACAACTCGGCGTCGCGGCGGGCTGCTTTCAGAATAATCGCTTCTTTTTCTTTGTCGGTGAGCCGTTTTACAGCCTGGCGGAAATCCGCGGATATGGTTGGCATAGGGTAGTCCGGAAGGTTTTGGAGGCCCAGCAAATGCAGCTGGCGGGCAGTGGCGCGCCTGCTTGGGTACCCAAGGTTATTTTAAGTTTAGTTAACGCTACAAGGGCCTACGGAAAAGCAGCGATTTTGTGTGGCCACCGGCATAGCGGCAATTTCTGCAAAAATAGTGCATTTATGGTTTTTCGTCAACAAAGGGGCACTTGAAGTGAGCAGCGCGGCGAAGCAAAACAACCGGCCGTGTTCACTTGTAGCCATGGAAGTGGTCTAGCGGCAACATATATCGGTAAATCCGTGGGAGGCAGGAATCATACAGACCACGGTATTGTTAAACACTAGCGCCGGATCAATGCCCGCCGGATCAATGCCGGATCAAACAAATAAGGCAAAAGAAAGGGGTTAGCCGCTGCCGCTGACTTCGTTAAGTGCTTAAAAATTCGTAATTTTGCATCATGAATTGGGATAGAGAAATTTTACATAAAGAACAGGATGAGGTCGAATTGCTGGAAGAGAGCACCGAGCTGCATAACCTGGTGGTATACAACGACGACGTGAATACCTTCGACCACGTGATCGAAACGCTGATCAAGGTATGCCGGCACACGGCCGAGCAGGCCGAGCAGTGTACCCTGCTGATCCATTACAAAGGCAAGTGCACCGTGAAGGTAGGGTCTTATGAAGAACTGGCGGGCATGTGCACCTCGCTGCACGCCAAAGACCTTTCCGCAAATATCGAATAGAAGGGAGATTGATGAATTTTCCGTCTAAGTTAATTGAGAATGCGGTGGAGGAACTGGCCAAGCTCCCGGGCATCGGCAGGAAAACCGCGTTGCGCCTGGCCTTGCACCTGCTGAAAGAGGAGTCGGAAACGACATACGCGCTGGCGGAATCGCTGGCAAAAATGCGCACCGACGTAAAGCACTGCACACAGTGCCACAACATCTCGGACGCAGAGGTGTGCAGCATCTGCGCCAACCCGCTGCGCGACAAAAGCGTGCTCTGCGTGGTGAGCGACATCCGGGATGTGATTGCCATTGAGAACACTTCGCAGTACAAGGGCCTATACCATGTGCTCGGCGGCGTGATCTCTCCCCTCGAAGGCGTTGGCCCCTCTGACTTGCAGATCGAGTCGTTGCTGGAGCGCCTGCCAGCCTCTGAGGTGAAGGAAATCCTGCTGGCCATCAGCCCGACCATGGAGGGCGACACCACCGCCTTTTACCTGACCCGCAAGCTCCGCGAGTACCCCCTGCGCATCACCACCATCGCGCGCGGCGTGCCGGTGGGCGGCGAACTGGAGTATACCGATGAGATTACACTTGGCCGCAGCATCGTAGAGCGCACCGCCTACGGCAAGGTATAGGAACCCCAGCCCCTAAACGACAGAAGGCATACTGTCGTTTAGGGGCTGGGGTTCCTATACCTTGTTATGATACTGAGTTTACAAAGCCTTTTTCAGCACGCCTCTCCAGCCCATCTCGAAATAATATGAAATTATGTTTTTATTTACATATTTTGTTGTTATAATGGAGTAATGAACAAGCTGTTACCAATAGAGACGTCTGCCGTTTTCACCTTTAAAAAGTGCTTTTACTCCCTCCTATGTGTGTTTTTGATCGCAATTTCTGCTCCTTCTATAGTCCTGGCGCAGTTCGTGACCCGCGGCGATGCTGTGAAATTGTCAGGGATGTGCTACAAAATAACAGAGGACAGGCTGGAGCGGTATGGTTCGATATGGGCAGATAAGAAAATTGACCTGACAAAGCCCGTTGAGCTGGAATTTATAATTTACATGGGTACCAAGGATAAGGAAGGTGCCGATGGCATCGCATTTCTGTTCCACAACGACTCCAGGGGATTTGAGGCCACGGGTGCCACTGGCGGGGGGCTTGGTTTTTCGCAACCCTACGGCATCAGCCCTTCAGTGGCAATAGAGTTTGATACCTGGCATAACGAGAACGACCCGGCCGACATCGCAGTAGACCACACCGCCCTGAGCTATAACGGCGATATTAGCCGCCCCAAAGTAGCCGCCATCCAGATCGACCCGAACAACCCAGATGTGGAGAACAACCAATGCCATACCTACAGAATTTCGTGGAACCCGGAAACAAAGCAATTAAAGCTGTTCTTTGACGGTCAGGAGCGCTTCAACCATACCGATGACATCGTAAGAAACGTGTTTAGGGGTAGCGCAGAGGTATACTATGGCTTTACAGGTTCCACGGGCGGCAACTCAAACGAACAGACCATCTGTGTGCTGGGGTATGGGGGCGAGCCCGTTGCAACAGACGATTTTGTGGAGGCCGAGCCAGGTAAACCCATCACAGTGGATGTGCTTGCAAACGATACGCATACCGGTGGCACCACCCTCACCCTCACAAGTATCGTGCATCAGGAAGGGCAGGGAACTGTTGAAATCGCCGGGGGCAAGTTAATCTATACCCCAGATGCATGGACTGCCGAGGCCGACGACGTGCTCACCTATGAGGTTAGTGATGCCGGATCAGGGCAGTGCTATGCCAAAACCACTACTGCAAAAGTGCGGATAAAGGTAAGGTGCAATCTGCCGCTAGCCCCTGCGGAGATAGTTGCTGCAGGCCCCATTTCTTTTTGTGAGGGAGGACAGGTGAAATTGCTAGTGCCGGGTATGGTCGGCCCTACCTATACCTGGAAAAAGGACGGTAAACCGTTTAAGGCTCAAAGCCAGGAGATAACCGTAAAGCAATTGGGAAGCTATACCGTGGATGTGACCACCGTTTGCGGTACAGTTACGGCAAGCCCGGTTGTGGTACAGGTTTTCCCGTTGCCTGGTTCGCCGGTGGCACCTGCTGTCGAAAGATGCGGCCCTGGTGCAGTTACGCTAACGGCTACTGGTGGCAAAAATGGGGAGTACCGCTGGTATACCGCATCATCAGGCACGGCATCGATGGATGGTGAGACGGGCCCAAGCTATACATCCCCGGCACTTACTGACACCACAACTTATTATGTTTCGCTAGTTCGGAATGGGTGTGAGAGCACTCGTGAGCCAGTGAAGGCGGCGGTTCATCCCATTCCAGACATCGCGCCTGTTGCAACGCATATCATTACCCAAGGCGATGCCATAACACTAAACAAACCGGACAGCAATGCAGGCACCCGCTATGCGTGGTCCCCTGCCTTCGGCCTGAGCGACCCCAACGCCGCTGACCCAATAGCCAGCCCCGAAGAAACAACCCGCTACACGGTGGTGGCCATTACTGCAGCCGGTTGCCAGGTAACGGGCCAGGTGAATGTGTTGGTGCGGCAGAAAATAATGGTGCCCAATGCCTTCTCCCCAAACGGAGACGGGATGAATGAAACCTGGGAAATAAAAACGCTGGAGGCGTACCCTACGGCCAGGGTTGAGGTGTATGACCGGTGGGGGACACGCGTTTTTGATAAAGTGCGCTATACCAGCGAGTGGGACGGGACCTTTGGGGGCAGGCCGCTGCCCGTCAGTACCTATTATTATGTTATCACCCTTCCTGAGGATATACAGGGGCAAGGCAAGAAAATAACGGGCTCTGTTAGTATTGTACATTAAAAGATAGCCATGCACCTTAAAACAGCTTCCTTCTTACTCTTGCTGCTGCTATCTCCTTTGCGCGTCTTCGCACAGCAAAAGCCACAATATAGCCAATACATGCTCAATAATTTTTTACTGAACCCTGCTATATCCGGCATTGAGGAATACATGGATGTGAAGACAGGTTTCCGGAACCAGTGGACTGGGATTGACGATGCGCCTCAAAACTTTTACCTCAGCCTGCACACCAAGCTCACCAAGAATGAAAAGCCCGCCCCGGCGGCGATAAACAAAACCCCTTCGTTTGCGGCATCACGCGAAGCCCGGAGCATCTACCGGAGTGCCAACGCAGTGCCGCACCACGGAATTGGCCTGTTGTTGCTGCACGATAACATCGGGCCTTTTTCGCGCACCGAGGTTAATGTGTCCTATGCCTATCATCTGCCTTTGACAGATAAAGTGAAGCTTGCGGCAGGTGCGGCGGCGGGTGTGGCACAGCATGCGCTCAGAGGAGAGGGGCTTGTGTTTGCAAACCCGGGGGATGCGGCTGGCGCAAGCTGGACGACATACAGGCCCAACCTGAGTCTCGGGGTATGGTTATATGCCAGTGGTTTTTATGCCGGGCTCTCCGCCAGCGAACTGCTGAGTAACACCGTCTCCATTGGAGATGATGCTGGGATGGCCATAGGTTTTAAGAACCACTATTTCTTCACGGCTGCTTACAAGATTCCGGCATCTACAAAAATAGACCTGCTGCCGTCTGTAATGGTCAAGCTGCTGTATCCCCTTCCGGTGTCTGTGGACTATAACTTGCGCGCCATTTACGACAACAAGCTATGGGCAGGAGTTTCTTACAGGCAACAGGAGGGCCTTGCCTTTCTGGCAGGCATAACATGGGATAAAATAGTTGACCTGGGCTATTCCTATGATTTGGGCACCACTTCGCTCGGTGGCGTAAGCCACGAGGTGGTGCTGGGGGTGCGCATACTCAGCCCCAATCGTATGCTTTCGTCTCAAAACCTGTGGTAGCCAAATCAAGTACAGCTTGCTAACTCCTTTCCACTAAGGTATGAAAAGTCAAAATTAGCAAGGAGCTTAACTGTTCTTCTTGCGCAGGATTTTTCTAAACACGTAGTATCTAATACACCCTTCCCTCTTAAAAGCGAGTAGATTTTCCCAATAATATTATTTGTCCTTTTTCTGAATTTTATGCCCTCTCTCCAGGAACTATATATAAAATGATATTGTCTTAAATTTGCTTATTTTTTTACATTATAAATATAAAAAATAGATATTTTTTATATAAAGTTAATATTAGTTATTAGTATTATTCATAATAAATAACTGTTACTTGTACTTATGCAGGCTTCACCCTCAAGCATGAAAATTACTAGTAGTGGCTGGCAAAGCTTGAGCCTATATGCGATAATATTGGTTATATTCTTCTTTGTAGTACCTGTTGAGCACAGCATGGGAGCAGGGAAAATTGTTTACCCGATACAGCAAAGCCCCTGCACCTCTCCTGAAAAGCCAAAAATCTCAGCCAATGGCCCCACTAACCTGTGCTCGGGCGGAAGCGTGCTGCTCACATCCACGGCTGGCAGTAGGTATAAATGGAGCAACGGGGCCACCACACCCGCCATTACCGTGACCCGAGCCGGCACCTACACCGTGGAAGTGACCGATGCCAACGGGTGCGTGGGGAAAGCCGATGAGGTGGTGGTGCAGGTGGCCGACAAGCTCAAGACGCCCACCATTCAGTATACCGGTCAGTTAATCGTGTGCCAGGAGGGCAGCCTTAAAATGACGGTGGCAGCTCAGGAGGGCGCCTCCTATGTATGGAAAAGGAACGGCGTGGAGGTAGCCGATAATACCAACGCGTACACAGCGAGTCAGGCAGGCGTGTATACCGTGGAGCTATCCAATTTCTGCGGAGCGGTGAGCAGCTCCAACAGGGTCGAGTTTAAGATACAGATGCCGCTGCCCGCTTTTGAGGTGAAGGCAGCGGGCAAGCTGGTCTTTTGCAAAGGAGCCAGCGTGAAGCTCTCGGTGCCGCTTTACCCTGATGTGACCTATGCGTGGTTCCGGGATGGAGCCTCCGTGCCGGGCGGCACAAACGAGCTGCTGGCGCAGGAGGCAGGTACCTACACGGCGAGCATCACCAACAAATGCGGCACCTATACCAGCGGCAACAGCCAAACAGTGGAACTGCTGCCCCTCCCAAATCCGCCTGCAGCGCAGCAAACCGTGGGCTGCCTCCAGACTTCCGTAGCCCTTACGGCAACAGGCGGCAGCCCCGGCATGTACAGGTGGTATAGCGAAGCAATAGGCGGTACAGCCATTGCCGGTGCACAGGACGCTACATTCACCACACCCCAGCTTTCAGCCTCCACCACCTATTACGTGGCCCTGACCAACGGACAGTGCGAGAGCGAGCGGGTAGCAGTAGAGGCTCTTATCCTGACCAAGCCTGTGGCGCCAGAAATTGCCGTGAACGGGGATATAGAGTTTTGCGCGGGCGGCGCAGTAGAGCTCAGCACCGAGGCCAACACAACCCTCACCTATACCTGGCTGCGCGATGGAAAAGCGTATGCCACAGGCAGTAACACGCTGCAGGCCACCGAGAGCGGCTCTTATACCGTGCAGGTACAAAACGCCTGCGGCACAGCCGTGTCTTCTTCCAGAATCATCGTGCGGGTACGGCCCGTGCCAGCGGTGCCTGTGGTGCAGCCGCAGGCAAGCGCATGCGGCCCCGGGGAGGTGACCATTGCAGCCTCGGGAGGGGCGGCCGGGGAATATAGATGGTATGAAAGCGCCACTGCCGCCACTGCCCTCGATGCTTCCACCAGCGGAACCTTCACGACGCCCTTTCTGCAAAGCAGCCGCACGTATTATGTGTCGCTCGTCAAGAAAGGCTGCGAAAGCGCGCGCGTGCCCGTGGCCGTAACGGTTAATCCGGTGCCCCAGGCCGTGGCAAGCGCCCAGGATACGGAGATCAACTTTGGCGAGAGCACTCAGCTGAGCGGCAGTGGGGGCACGCGCTACAGCTGGAGCCCCGCACGCGGACTGGACAACCCATTGGCGGCCAGTCCGGTTGCCACGCCAGACCAGACCACCCGCTATACCCTGACGGTGCAAAACGAGGAAGGCTGCGCTGACACAACCAGTCTGGTGGTGGCGGTGCGCCAGCAACTGTCTATACCCAATGCCTTCTCCCCGAACGGAGACGGGGT
This sequence comes from Pontibacter sp. E15-1, assembly GCF_022601975.1. GTDB lineage: Bacteria > Bacteroidota > Bacteroidia > Cytophagales > Hymenobacteraceae > Pontibacter. The sequence continues at coordinate 123,986 of NZ_JAKVIR010000013.1, read as the reverse complement.
GAACGACACCTGGGAGATTGCCAACATCAACTACCTTCCGGAGGCAAAGGTGCTGGTCTACAACCGCTGGGGCAACGTTATTTTTGAGCGGACCAATTACCGCAGCGACTGGAACGGGACGTACCGGGGTGCGCCGCTGCCCGTCAGCACCTATTTCTATGTCATCACCGTGCCGGGAGGCAGGAAGTTTACCGGCTACGTCAATATCGTGAATTAACCCACAGGCCAGAGGATCAGCTTATGAAACTACCATTACCCCTTCTCCTTGTCTTCTGCCTCCCTATGCTGGTGCGCGGGCAACAGAAACCGCAGTACAGCCAGTATGCCATCAACAATTACCTGCTGAATCCCGCTATCGCGGGGATAGAGGCCTATGCTGACGTGAAAGTCGGGAACCGGAGCCAGATGTCCGGCATCGAAGGCGAGCCCACTACCTTTTACCTCAGCGCCCACGCCCCGATCGGGTATACCTCCAGGGGAGGGCAGGGCCATGCCAACCGGTCGTCCCCGGCGTTTGGCGGCGGCAACAAAGGGGTCCGTATCAGCCAGCAGTTCAGGCCGCACCACGGTATAGGCATCCTGGCCGTGCACGATCGCTTTGGGGCCTTTGCCCGAACCGAGGCAAGTGTGGCGTATGCCTACCACCTGGGCCTGTCGCGGGAGGTGCGGCTCTCGGGAGGGCTGAGCGCGGGCCTCATCCAGCAGCAGCTGCGCTCCTACAAGCTGGTGTTCGCCAACCCCACAGACGCAGCCAACTCCGACTGGAACATGGTGAAGCCCAACCTGGCGGCAGGGCTCTGGCTCTACGGCAGCCACTTCTACCTCGGGGCCTCGGCCACGCAGCTGCTGGGCAACACCGTGAATTTCGACAACGCCGTGGAGGAGCGCAACCTGCTCTACCAGCATACCTTCCTGACGGGCGCTTACCGGTTCGACATAACTGACGAGCTCAGCCTGATTCCGTCCGTGATGGCTATGTGGGTGCAGGAACTGCCCGGCTCCTTTGACTTTAACCTCCGGGCCGTGTATGACAACAGGCTGTGGGTGGGGGGCAGTTACCGCCAAAACGGCAACTACGCGGTGCTTGCGGGCGTCACCATCAACCATATCTTCGACCTGGGCTATGCGTACGACCGCGGGGCACCGGCTTTTAATGGGGTTGGCCTGGGCAATAACGAGGTGGTGATCGGGATGCGCGTCTTCAACAAGGCCAAGGTACTGTGCCCAAGTAACCTCTGGTAAGCAGGGGTATGGCCGCCGCCGATACACCATCTCAGCAAAACAATGCTTCCTGTTGATTTATTTCTTTGGCATTTAAGGGCGCGATAAAAAGTAAAGCTGCTGGAATATCTGTGGCTTTATGATTAAATTGCCAGCTTAACCTTAAAACTAATGCAAAATACGAAGGAAGTAAGATCAGCACTGTCAGACAGAATCTTAGCCTTGTCTGAATCTCAAACCATCGCCATGGCCAAAAAGGCACGTGAATTGGCGGCGCAGGGGTTTGATGTCATAAACCTGAGCTTTGGCGAGCCGGATTTCCAGACGCCACAGTACATCAAGGACGCGGCCAAGAAGGCCATCGACGACGGGTTTACCTTTTATACGCCTGTGCCCGGCTACCCGGAACTGCGACAGGAGATCGTGAACAAGTTTAAGCGCGACAATAACCTCGACTATAAGCCGGAGAACATCGTGGTGTCTACCGGTGCCAAGCAAAGCATCGCCAATGCCGTGATGTGCCTAATCAACCCCGGCGACGAGGTGGTGATCTTCTCGCCATACTGGGTATCTTACGAGGAGATCGTAAAGCTGGCGGAAGGCGTGTCGGTGCCGATCATGGGCCGTCTGGAGAACGACTACAAAGTGACGGCCGCTGAGCTGGAGAAGGCCATCACGTCCAGCACGAAGCTGGTGATGTACTCTTCGCCCTGCAACCCGACCGGTGCCGTGTTCGACGAGGAGGAACTCCGGGCCATCGCGAAAGTGCTGGAGAAATACCCGGATGTATACGTTATCGCCGATGAGATATATGAGTACATCAACTTTGGGGACAAGCATTTCAGCCTGGCCTGTGTGGATGCCATCAAAGACCGTGTCGTGACCGTGAACGGCTTCTCGAAAGGGTATGCCATGACGGGTTGGCGCGTGGGCTATATGGCCGCCAACAAAGAGATCGCCTCGGCCTGCGACAAGCTGCAAAGCCAGATCACGTCCGGCACTTGCTCTATCTCGCAGAAAGCCGCCGCCGCCGCCTTGCAGGGTGGTAAAGAGTCGGCCATGGAAATGGCAGAGGCCTACCGCCGCCGCCGCGACCTCGTGCTCGACTTCATGAAGGACATCGAAGGGTTTAAGACCTACCTGCCAAACGGCGCGTTTTATATCTTCCCGGACGTGAGCCACTACTTTGGCAAAAGCTTCGAGGGGCAGACGATTGAGAACTCTGAGGACCTGAGCATGTTCCTGCTCTCCGATGCCCACGTGGCAGCAGTGGGTGGAGAGGCCTTTGGAGCGCCGCAATGCATCCGCTTCTCTTTCGCCACTTCAGACGAAAAGCTTACAGAGGCCCTGCGCCGTATCAAGAGCAGCCTCGCTAAATTGCAGTAATGAATCAACACACAAGTTTGGAAGACCTCTTCGAGGCCTTTAACAGGCTTACGGTGCTGGTGGTGGGAGACGTGATGATTGATTCATACCTATGGGGGAAGTCAACACGGATCTCACCCGAGGCCCCGGTGCCTATCGTGAATGTGGTGCAGCGCGAGAAGCGCCTGGGCGGGGCCGCCAACGTGGCCCTGAACGTAGAGGCCCTGGGTGCCACCCCATTACTTTGCTCTGTGATCGGCGATGACCAGGACGGGGCCGATTACCTGCGCCTGATGGAGGAGAAAGGCCTGTCGACCGAAGGCATCCTGCGGAGCCCGGAGCGCGTGACCACCATCAAGCACCGCATTATTGCCGGGGCGCAACAGCTGCTGCGCGTCGACTCCGAGATAGAGCATAACCTTACCCAACAAGAGGAACAGCAACTCGAAGAGCGCTACCTGAAACTGCTGGAGAATGCCGACGTGGTGATTTTTGAAGACTACGACAAAGGTGTTTTCTCGGAGCAGAACATCCAGCGCTTCCTGCAGCTTGCCAACGCGCGCGGCATCCCGAGCGTGGTAGACCCCAAAAAGAAAAATTTCCTCAGCTATACCGGATGCACCCTGTTCAAGCCTAACCTGAAGGAGCTGAAAGAGGGCCTGAAGGTGGAGTTTGCCAACGAGAACCTGCCCGCCTTCGAGGAGGCAGTGGCTGAGTTGCAGAAACGCCTGGAGGTGCAGAATGTGCTGGTCACCCTGTCGGAGCGGGGTGTCTTTGTGGCCGATGGCACCGAGAAAACATACATTGAGGCCCACCGCCGTTCCATTTCTGACGTATCTGGTGCGGGCGACACCGTGATCAGCATTGCGGCGCTGTGCATGGCCATGCGTACCTCAAAAGAGTTTATGGCCAGCCTCAGCAACCTGGGCGGAGGCCTGGTGTGCGAGCAGGTGGGGGTCGTGCCCATCAACAAATCCCGGCTGCTAGAGGAAGCCGGGCATCTTAGGCTAGCGGAATAGAATGAATACAGAGTCGTTAAACAGATATTTATACGGCAGCAAGTTGACGGCGTATACGCTCATGCGCCGCACCACTTACATCCTGACATTACTGGCCATTGGCTTGCTTATTTACGCGCACGGGGTGGTGGAGAGCCCGGTGCGGCTGCGGGTGCTCTTTTACGCCATCGACGGCATACTGGCCATCTTCGTTATCATCTACTTCCTCCGCATCCTGTATGCCTTTGAGCGGGTCAAGTTCCTGCGGCGCACCTGGTTCGAGGGGGTACTGATGGGGATTATCTTCCTGAACGAGGTCTTTACCTACGGGCTGAATTTCCCGCTCATCTACAATGTGTTTGAGGGTATGGGAATCCCGCTCTCGGTGGAGCTTTACCGTGTGGTGGTGTCGCTGTATATGCTGGTGCTGCTGATTGTGGAGCTGCTGGAGACGCGCGTGCACCTGAAGACCATGCAGCTGAAGCCCTCGCTCACCTTCCTGCTCAGCTTTATCCTGCTGGTGCTGATGGGCACCGGCCTTTTTATGCTGCCCAAAATGACGAACTCGCCCGACGGCATCAGGTTTCTGGACGCGCTCTTTATGGCCACCAGCGCCTCTTGCGTAACGGGGCTGGCGGTGGTAGACCCCGGCACTTATTTTACCTTCGCCGGACAGGTGGTGCTCCTGATGCTGATTCAGATGGGCGGCCTGGGCATCCTGACGTTTGCGACGTTCTTCGCCTCGCTCATGCGGCAGGGGGTGGGTATCAAGCAGCACGTGGCCATGCACGAGCTGCTCGACAGCGAGTCGCTTTTCTCGACCAAGAGCCTCATGCGGAAACTCATTTTCCTGACGCTCACCATCGAGGGCATCGGTGCGGTGGCGATTTTCCTGACCTGGGGCATGGACGTGCCGTTCACCAACCTGGGCAGCAAGATTTTCTTCTCGATTTTCCACTCGGTGTCTGCTTTCTGCAACGCGGGCTTCTCGCTTTATCCGGAGGGCTTGTATACCCAGCCCATACGCTTTGCCTACGTCCTGCACCTGGTAATCGCGATGCTGATCATTTTCGGGGGGCTTGGCTTCCCCACAATCCTGGATGTGCTGTCGCCGAAGAACATGCGCATCCGTATGCAGATGCCCTGGAAGAACTGGAAAATGCTCTCCCGGGTGACGATTTATACCTCTGCGGCCCTGCTGGCGCTGGGCACGGTTGGCTTTTTCCTGTTGGAGTACTTTAACACGCTCTCCAGCCTGGGCTTTGTGGAAGCCCTGATCGCCTCCTTTTTTCAGTCCGTAACTACACGTACGGCGGGGTTTAACACCGTGGACATCTCCGCCCTGACGGTGCCAACCCTGCTGCTCTTTACCTTCCTGATGTTTATCGGGGCATCGCCGGGTTCTACGGGGGGAGGTATAAAAACCACCACGTTCACAGTGATTCTCTTTGCCGTGGCCACCACCATCCGGAACAAGCGCAACATGGAGATCGGGCACCGCACCATCCCGCACTCTGTGGCGTACAAGGCGTTCTCGGTGTTTACCTTTGCGGCCATCATCAACATTCTTTTCATCTTCATCCTTTCCATCAGCGATGCCCAGTTCGATATTATCAAGCTGGCCTTCGAGCAGGTATCGGCCTTTGCCACCGTGGGCCTGAGCACCGGAATCACTGCCGGCCTATCGGATGTGGGCAAGTGCGTGATCATCCTGTCGATGTACCTGGGCAGGGTAGGCACGCTAACCCTGGCACTTGCGCTCAGCACCCGCGCGTACTCCACCGCCTACAAGTACCCGGAAACGCAGCTGGCCGTAGGGTAATTAGAGAGGTAGCGAGTTTGAGAGTTAGAAAGTTAGAGGGTTATAGTGTTTGATGGCGTAGCATATATGGCACAAGCGGACGCTTGCGCCAGTAGAATCTCTCAGAATTCAGACACCAGATTTATATATACTGACCTACTGAAAAAGGCCCGCAATATTGCGGGCCTTTTTCAGTAAGTATAGGCAGGAGATACGTTTTCCTCTAATTCTCTAACTTTTTGCCACTTGCCCAAACTCCTTTACGGTTTGCACAAAGCATTTTACTTTTTCCGGGTCTGTGTCGGGGTATACGCCGTGGCCCAGGTTGGCAATGTGGCGCTGGGGGCCGAAAGCCCGCAGCATCTTGATCGTTTCGTGCTGGATGGTATCGAAAGAGCTGTATAACAGGCAAGGGTCCATGTTGCCTTGCAGCGTTTTGTTCGGGCCAACCTGCTGGCGGGCTGTGGCAATTTCCATGTTCCAGTCGAGGCCGATGGTTTCGCAGTTCAATTTGCTGAAATCCTCAAGGGAAAAGAAAGCGCCTTTGGCAAACACCGTCACTGGCACGTTCTGGATGGCATCGCAAATCTCGGCGATGTAGGGCAGGGCGAACTCGCGGTAATGCGACGGCGACAGGATGCCCGCCCAGGAATCAAACACCTGAATCAGGTTGGCGCCTGCCTCTACCTGCGCCTGCAGGTAGGCAATGGTGGTATCCGTGATCATGCGGAGCATCTGGTGTGCCAGCCGCGGGTTGGTATAGAGCATGCCCCGCGCCTGTGAGAACGTTTTGGAACCGCTGCCCTCTACCATATAGGCCATGATCGTCCAGGGGGCACCGGCGAAACCGATGAGCGGCACCCGACCGTTCAGTCCTCTTTTCGTTACCCGGATGGCGTCCAGCACGTAGTGCAGGTGCTCGTGCGGGTCGGCCACGCGCAGTTTTTTCAGGTCGGCCTCGGTGCGGATTGTTTTTGGGAAATAAGGTCCGCGCTTCTCTATCATTTCGTAAGTGCAGCCCATTGCCTCGGGCACCACCAAAATGTCTGAGAAAATAATGGCGGCGTCCACATCCAGTATGTCCACGGGTTGTATCGTGACTTCGGCGGCCAGTTCCGGCGTTTCCACCAGTTCTTTAAAACCGCTCAGGCTGTTGCGCACCGCGCGGTATTCCGGTAAAATGCGGCCAGCCTGGCGCATGAGCCACACGGGGGTGCGCTCCACTTTCTCGCCTCTGGCGGCCCTCAATAGCAGATCGTTCTTCAGTTGCATGCCGCAAAGATACAAGAAAGTTGTTGATTGTTTGTGGTTGATTGCCGAATGGCTGCGAGCTATATATAAACAGAAGCAGCTGTACCAGACGGTAACGCTGCCGTCGCAAACGTGGCAGCTAAATAGTGAGAGGATTCAGGAAGTATAGATTTATCAACCCCTACCTATTTAACAATCAACAATTAGCAACCAACAATTAACAACCACCAAACTACCTTTCGGTAAAGAACAGGGCGATAAGGGCCGTGACGATGAAGTTTACGCCGATGGACAAGACTATGAAACCCATGATGCGGGAGAGTGCTGCCAAGCCGGATTTGCCCATGAAGCGCGTGAGCTGGTGCGAGGAGCGCAGGATGAAGTAGCTCACCGCCGCCAACAGGATAATGCCCACCAGAATGGAGAGCATGTTGAGGACGGAGAGTGAAGTAGTGAACAGGCCGATGCTAACCGCGATGGAGCCGGGACCGGAGAGCATGGGCATTGCCAGCGGCGTGAAGGAAATGTCGTCTTTCAGCTGGCCCTCTTCCACCACCTCCGGCGAGATTTTTTTCTTGTTGGCCCCCGGCGTCATCAGGTCAAAACCCGCCCGCATGATCATGAGGCCCCCGGCAATGCGCAGGTCGTGTATCCGGATTCCGAAGAAGTTGAGGACATACTGCCCTGTCAGAAAAAACACCGCCAGGATGCCCACCATATATAAACAGGCCTTCAGGGCCTGCTGGTTGCGCTGCTCCGGGGTGTCGTCCTGCGTCAGGGTGAGGAACACGGGCATGGCCCCAAAGGGGTTTACCACAGAGAACAAGGCAGAAAAGGTGGCCAGTATGATTTCCATAGGGGTGAATAGGCGATCGAAAGGCGCAAGCTAGTCAGAATTAATGTAAAATGTACCAGTACAGCACCAGATCATACACCAGCAAGGCGAGCAACGTGGGGTAGTACTCGTCGCGGGAACTGTCGCCCAGCACCAGGTACCCGGCCAGGGCAAGGCTTATCAGCTGAAACGGCATGATCAATAGGTTCGTGTTTGGGGTATTGCCCATGTGCCACACCATATGGAGTATGATAAGGAACATGGGGACATGGAATAGTACCATCATGCTGCGCACCAATTTCTGTGACATAAGCATTTGCATTAGTTTCCTCCAATATATAAGTTTCTGTATAAAAAAACAAACCTATACATCGGGTGCAACATTATCCTCTGGCAAGAGGGAGGGAGGTTCGCCTATAATCCGTATTTTTGAGGAAATATCAATTAAACCAAACGCTACATGAAAGGAGAAATAAAGCTTGGCATCCTGGGCGGCGGGCAGCTGGGCCGCATGCTGATGCAGGCCGGACTCGATTTTAACCTGTACACGCTGGTGCTGGACCCTGACGAGAACGCGCCTTGCAAAGATATCTGCAACGAGTTTTACGTGGGCAGCTTCCGCGATTTCGACACGGTGTATGAATTTGGCAAAAACTGCGATATCCTGACCATCGAGATTGAGCACGTGAACGCCGACGCGCTGGAGAAACTGGAGCAGGAGGGGGTGAAGGTATACCCGGACGCGAAAACGGTGCGCACCATCCAGGACAAGGGACTACAGAAGGAGTTTTACAAAAAGCACAGCATCCCGACCTCCGATTTTATACTGCTGAAAGACCAGACCGAGCTTGACCAGAACGCGGGCTTTCTGCCTGCCTTTCAGAAGCTGCGCCGCGAGGGCTACGACGGCCGCGGCGTGACGCGCCTGACCAGCCCCGCCGACTTTGGCAAGGCCTTCGCGGAGCCCTCGCTGCTGGAGAAACTGGTGGACTTTGAGAAGGAGATTTCCGTGATCGTGGCCCGGAACGCCAACGGCGAGGTAACGGCCTTTCCGGTGGTGGAACTGAGCTTCCATCCGGAGCACAACCTGGTCGACTCGCTTTTCGCGCCAGCCAACGTGCCCTACAAGCTACAGCGCCTGGCCATCGAGATCGCCACCCGCGTGATCGAGGCGTTCGGGATGGTGGGGATTCTGGCGGTGGAGATGTTCCTCACGAAAGACGGCCAGATTCTGGTGAACGAGGTGGCACCGCGTCCGCACAACAGCGGGCATCATACCATCAAAGCCAACTATACCTCACAGTATGAGCAGCACCTGCGGGCCATCCTGAACCTGCCCCTGGGCTCGACCGAAATCCAGAGCGCGGCCGTGATGCTGAACCTGCTGGGTGAGCCGGGCTACGACGGCGAGGCGGCCTACGAGGGATTGCAGGAAGCATTGGCGGTTCCGGGCGTCTACATCCACCTTTACGGAAAGAAGTACACGCGGCCTGCGCGCAAGATGGGGCACATCACGGTGCTGGGCACCAACCTAGAAGAGGCGCAGCAGCGCGCCGCAGCCATTAAAAATGTCATCAAAGTAAAAGCATAGAACATGTCCGAAGCAAACACAAACACACAGCCACTGGTAGGCATCATCATGGGCAGCCAGTCTGACCTGAAAGTGATGGAGGCCGCAGCCGATATCCTGGAAATCCTGCAGGTGCCGTATGAACTGACAATCGTGTCGGCGCACCGCACGCCGCACCGCATGCTGGAGTATGCCGAAAGTGCCCGCAAAAAAGGACTTAAGGTGATCATCGCCGGCGCGGGCGGGGCTGCGCATTTGCCCGGTATGGTGGCCTCGCTCACCACCCTGCCCGTGATCGGGGTGCCGGTTAAATCGAGCAATTCGATAGATGGCTGGGACTCGGTGCTGTCGATCCTGCAGATGCCCGGTGGTATACCCGTAGCCACTGTGGCGCTCAACGGCGCGCAGAACGCTGGCATCCTGGCCGCCCAAATCCTGGGCACTGCCAACGCCGCCACCGCCGACCGACTGGAGAAGTACAAAACCAGCCTGAAGGACAAGGTGATGCGCTCCGTGGAAGAACTGCGTAGAGGGGATCGGGACGAGGATTAAAACCGTCTAACTCTGATTTGCCCTTTCCTGCCAAGCCCCGCTGCCAGAAGCTATTCGACTGTTTCAGGTAGCCGGGCTTGCCTGTTCTTCGGCATAGGTTGGTTTAGTCGCGCCCTCATTCCTGGCACGAAGCGGAGTATGGTATAAGTCCCTGACCAATGCCAACAGCAAACAGGCGAAAGCAACAAACGCAAGCTCTTGGGTATAGGCCTTATAAAAGACGAGAGCAGCCGCAAGCAGTATAAACCAGGTTATAACCAGGGCGCGGCTCCAACTATCCTTCGTTGCAGACACCAGCCCATAGCAGAGTCCCGCTGCTGCTGCGACAGCCGTATACGTGATGATGATGGCAGGCAGATGGCCAATCGACGTTTCCCATACCGAATAAGCATATAGATTACTGCCATAAACCAGCGACAGCGCAAAACTGAAAAGCGCCAGCATGAGTTGGAGCGATAGATGATACCCGGGAGTTACCGTGTAATGGAGGTAAAAACTGACAAGCGCCGCGACAAAAGCAACCCCACTCGGGAACCAGTTGGCCGGAATCCCCTGGTCCCGTTCCATTGTCTCGTCAAGCCCGAACGCCACGGCTGCAAAACCGGCGGCTAGGGCGGCGATAGCAGCGAGCAGGTAGCTGAAAAAAGAGTTTCCGCTGAAAGAGAGTGTAAGGCTGCTGTGTGAGGTATGGGGCTGCTGCTTAGGTTGGTTCTGCTCCTTTAAACTGTATACGGCATAGCGCGTTGTGGCAAATAAGAAGCATGTTGAGGCGATAATCTCAGACCCTTCCTCGAGTAACAGAAGCCAGATGGGCCTTACCCACAGAGAAGGATCGGGCGCAGCCCTGTAGGCGCTGACCTCGTAGTTTTCCTGCAGTGGGTTGCTGAGAAAGAGCAGCAGGCCAACCACGGCAAAGGCCGCTGCCCACCCGGAGCGGGCCAGGCGTAAGATGCTGAAGGCAAGCATAAACAGCCCAACAAGTGCAATAACTCCATAAAAAGCATTCCAGCCCGTGTTGCTGCCAAAAGTGTTCATCACTTCGGTGTCACCTATCGTTTCATGAAACGACCCGATCTCATCAAATGAGAGGACAGTGAAAATCAAACTGAAGCCCAGCCAGCCATAGCTTAAGACCCGTTCACGCCACTGGCTAAAACGCTGCCAGTCGGCCAGGAAGCAAACCACAGACATGAGCGCGACAGACAGCAGCAGCATGGAAGAGTACCAGGTAGCAACCGTGTTTTCCTTCGCCAGGTTCAGCAGGTGCAGCACCATGCGTATACTGTAGCGCTGTTCCGGTAGGGTATGGGCCGCCCATGTGCCAAGCAGCACCGCCAGGTTAGTGACCAACAATACACCTAGATAAAAGCGCAACGTAGCGATGGACAGCCGTAAAGTTAGTATTCGTTCCTGCATACCTTTTGGGTTTATGATGAGATACCTTATTTACGCTACATGCCGGGCTATACTACGTCGCTGGATCTTCCTGGCAAGGAGCTTACTGTAATTTCATTCTGATTTTCTTTGGTGAGGTATAGCTTGGCCTGCTTTCTTTCACAGCAGGTAACTTGCTTTGCTTAAATTTTAGAATTTTGGCAAAATTGGTTTCCATGGTGCGATACCGCCTGAAGCTTTTTAAACGGGCTTTGCAGGCCATCAGCTTCAGCGTGTTTATCTTCGCTTCGTCTGAGTTTGTGGAATAGTGTAGTTGGTTCAGGATCAAGTGGTAAAACTGCCGCAGATGCCGCAAAAAATGGTGCGTCAGCTTAAAGTAGAATACCGGCACCGTGTCTGCTGTTGAGTTGGTGATGATCTGATAGGGCATAAGCACCTCAAAACACTGGGCCCTTTCTTTGAAAAAGCGATCGTAATATGCCCATTCCAGACGTTTTTTAGGCATAAAGTGCTTGAACAGTAGCCTTTCGTCATACCAAATGTCATACCCGGCCAACACAAGGCCATAGCACATCTCATAGTCACCCCCGGAAGTGAGCTTGGAGGCCGACCTGTCTGTCAGCATCGGCTCAAAGCCAGCTGCAAAAAGCTCATCGAAGGCAGCCTTTCGGATAACGCAGCCTGCTCCATACACAGCGTTTCGCCATACTTTGCCTGATTGTTTTGCCTGCCGCCCATTAGCGAAAAGCGGGAGTGCCGCCGCCCAGGCTGAAGGCGGAACTTCGTAAACCAGCTCGCCATACCCGCCCAGCACCCCTATCGACTCATGCTCCTCCATAAGCTCATGCGCTATACCAACATAGTTTGGGGCCAGCCAATTGTCGTCATCACAAAACAGAATGTAGGAATATCTCGCCTCTTTAAGCGCTAGCTCGCGGGCAAAGGTGAGGCCCTGGCGTGGTTGGTGCAAAAGCGAGAAAGCGACATCCTGCCGGTGTTTGGCCCATTCCGCCCGGATCACTTCGGATGTGTTGTCAGTAGAGGCGTTGTCTACCACGATCACCTCCCAGGATATATGGGGAGGCACCTGCTGCTGTGCGATGTGCGCAAGCGTTTCAGGAAGCAAGCTGGCACCGTTGTAGGTGCACACAACAATGGTTATACCGTTTTCCATAGGGTATGCAGGAGAATCTTAGCGTATACTTGAGCAATTTTATAATAAAGATGAGGCGTTTTATAGAGCCGCAGGGCCTGCGTTACCTGCACCTGCACGAGCTGGCGGCTATGCAGCCGGCGCCAAAGCTGGTTTGCTATTTTAATCCCGTAGTGGGCGTAATAGGTTCTGGATTTTTTCAGGATCGCTTTCCGCTGATCCTGGGGCAGATGGTGCTGAATGAGCTCCATGGCCTGCGCCAGGTCCTGCAGGTACTGGCCCGTGAGGTATTTCTCCCCAGATATGGAGGTGGCGTGTTTCCGGTAATCGGCCAGGACGGTGGGCGTGTAGGCCACCGGGTATTCGCGGGCTATCCGGGTCCACATCTCCCAATCCTCCCCGTAGGTGAGGGCGTAGAACCCGCCGAGCTTCTCATACACTTCCCGTCGGATGGTGATGGCCGCGTACTGGATGCGCTGGCGCTCCGCTATTTTCTGAAGCCAGCCTTCCAGAATGCCCTCTTCGCGCATCTCCCGGCGCTGCATAAACAAGTCAGCGCCTGTATGGTCTATGTAATTAAACCTGCAGAAGGCAGCCCCAGCATCAGGGTATCTTTTAAACAGCTGCTGCATCGTGGCGTAGTACCCGTCCCGCACTTTGTCATCGCCGTGTAAGATATGCAGCAATTTCCCTTGCGCCCGGTTCAGGCATGTCTCAAAGTTCCGGAGGCTTCCCACATTTTCTGCCTGCCTGTAGTACTTCACCCTTCCCTTGCCAATCGCTGCGACCAAGGCTTCTACATCGGCATCTGTGCTGGCATCGTCCACCACCTCTATTTGCATGGTTTCTTCCGAAATCTGCTGCTGCAACACGCTCTGCAGCGTTTCCTTGAGGTAGTGCGCGCAATTATACACCGGGATCATTACAGACCACAGTGGCCGGTTGACCACTTCGGGGCCTATCGGCAATATCTGGGGAGGGGAAGAAAGCGTGCGACAACTCATAAGGAAAACCAACTAAGCATGAATATAAGGTTCTATTTTAAATGAAAATATTTATACGGATAAAGCAGGCTTTTTGAACAGCTTCTTCACTTTTGCCTTCAGGACCTGAACGGCGTACCCAGACCGAACCGATAAAAGTCCTCCTTTGAAAGGGGGCAAACGCTGGATGTAATAGGCCAGTATGAAGTTGCGCTTATACCGGGCGGCCTTCCTGATGGAGGCATTGTCGTGGTTCACGTTTTCTGACGCTAGCACGCACTGTGTTATATGGTCCAGTTCCCGGATACAGGCCAGCACCCGCGTAACGCTTCCACTGGTCAGCAAAGGTTCGAAATTGTGCTGGTAGCTCTCCAAAAAGTCGGAGGGAACGGTATGGCCGTTACCGGTATAATACCGCACGTTGCGCAGCATCTGCGCGAGCTGGGCCTCGGCATACTCTTCCTTTCTCAGGACCTGATGCAGGCTCTGACTGGTGGTGCGGTAATCCAGCAGCACCTCGGGCAGGTTATACAGCACGTGCCGCCGCGACAGTTGCCAAAAGAGCTCGTAGTCCTCGGCATACGCGGCGGTATACATCCCGATTTCGAGAACGGCCTGCTTCCGGTACAGCACGGTAGGGTGGTATATCCAGCAGATGAAGATGAGGTTGTAATAGAAAAACTCACTTCTGAACTTATCCTGGCGCACAAACAGGCCGTCTTCCGTAACCACACGCACCAGCGAGGAAACCATGGCACACTCGGAATGCGCCTGGAGGTAGGCATACTGCTTCTCCAGCCGCTCGGGGTAACTGATGTCGTCCGCGTCCATGCGGGCAATGTAGGGCGTTGAGGCCAGCTCAATCCCCCTGTTCAGGGTAGGGGAAATACCCATATTTTTTTCGTTCTGATAAAACCGGATGCGTGGGTCTGTGTAGGAGGCCACCATGGCCGCAGTGCCGTCTGTAGATCCATCGTCGATAATCAGGAATTCAAAATCTGAAAGCGTTTGGGCCAGGATGCTGTCGATGGCTTCGGCCAGGAAACGCTCCGCGTTGAAAACGGGCATAAGGACGGTCAGCTTAGGCATAGGCGGCGGCTTTCTTTTTAAGCTTGCGCAGGGCGCGTTTCAGCGTGCCCGGCAGCGTACTCGTGAAATAAAACAACCCGGGGTGATGGTATGGCTTTAGCGCCTGCTTCAGGAGTTTGTGCGTGGCGCTGTTTTGCACCTGGTGCTGCTGCAGGTATGAGCTGAACCACTCCAGGAAATGCTGTCGCACGGCATGGTACTGCCCGTCCTGGTGTACCTGCTGCACAATAGAGCCTGCGCGTTGCCTGTACAGGTTGCTGCTGGCCGACGAAATATAGGTGCTGGCCTGTAGGTATACCTTGTTCAGGAAAGCCTGGTCCTCATAAAGCTGGAACTGTTTTGTAAAAGACTCCTCAAAGCCCCCTACCTGCAGGATGGCCTCTTTGGTGAGCATTAACCCGGATGGGCAGGGGGCTGCGCCGCTCCCCAGGGGGTATAAATAACCCATGAGTTGCGAAGGGTGATATACCTGCTCCGGTGGAGCGCCCACTGCAATCGTTATGTCTTTCTTGGCCGGGTCCTCCCAGCTATACCAATAGGTGGAGGCCTCCGCGACCATGCCAAGGGAAGGATGCTGCTCAAAAATCCGCACCTGGCAGGAGAGTTTTTCCGGGAGCCATACATCGTCAGCGTCCAGAAAGGCGACCAGCGTGCCTCCGGCTTGCGCAATGCCCCTGTTTCTGCTGGCGCTCAGGCCTTTGTTGGCATGGCCTTCGTGCTCCAGGTAGTGGATCTTGCCAGGGTTTTCAGCGGCGTGCTGTCGCGCGATCCCGGAACTGCGGTCCGTTGAGCCATCATCCACCAAAAGCAGCTCCCAATGGGTATACCGCTGTTGCAGCACACTGGCTATTGCCTCTCCTAAAAACTTTTCTTCGTTCAGGAAAGCGATCACGATGGAGACTAAGGGAGTATATGGGTGCTTCATGATGGTGCTATCGTTTGTTCAGCCAAGTGCCTAGCTGCGCGGCAAAGTCGTGCCCTGACCTGTTTTTCACCTGCATCCTGCCAAGTGTATATAGGTGCGACTGTTTTCGAAGGGCTTTTTCCTCGGTCGTCATTGCCGCCGTAAAGCCCGCCTCGGCGGCGGCGGCCTTCGTTTCGTGGTTGTAGTTCCCGTAGGGGTAGGCAAGCAACGGCACCTCCGTACCAGTTATGGCCTCCAGCTGTTGTTTGTTTTCACAGAGTTCCTGCACCTGCACCGCTTTGGCATGGAACGCCAGTGCGGCATGCGTCACGGTGTGCGCGCCAATCTCGAACAGCGGGCTTTGGCTGAGCTGCCGCAGTTGCTGCGCTGTCATGGCTTTGTAGTGTGGGCGCGCAGCATAGGCCCAACCGGCCCAGTTGCGGATATGCTGCAGCAGGTGTTGCTGTGCCTGGTGCGGCAATGGTTTCAGCTGTTGCCACAGGGCATAAAAAAGGCGTGCACGCAGCGTGGGCGGGGCCTCGGCGCATGCATCCCAATGGCAGTGCACGCGTTGCATCGCTGGCGTTAGCTGCGTTTCGTGCTGCAAGTCAAAGGTATAGGCCGGTTCGCCGGGCATGTTGGTATAGGTTTGGGGCAGCACCGGGGCAAACAGGAGCGTATGTTCCAGTTCATCCCACCAGAACTCAGCCTCGGTGTCTGTATTGCCCGAGGCGATAAAGAATGTGGCGGGGAGCCGGTATTTCTCCAGCAGCGGTTTGGCTGTCAGGAAATTATCGGCATACCCATCGTCGAAGGTGATCGCGACGACGTTCTTTGGGAGCTTCCCGTCTGCGACACCCTTCACCAGTTCGGAGAGGGGTATAACATTTCCTTTCTTTTGCAGGAACTGCAACTGCTGTTCAAAGTTTTCGGGCGAAACGGCAATGTCCCATATATCCGCGTCGGGCACCGCAACACGGTGGTACATCAGTACCAGCGCCTTGTGCTCAAAAAGCATCTTCAGGGTATGAAGTAATCTCTTTTTCAAGCGAGGGGTGCCTTCACAGCTTTTACAGTCACGATGACCTGATAATGGGGGTCGTTAAAGTCCAGCTTGGCCTTCGGAACCTCAGGCAGGCCCATGCCATACAGGAAGGCGGTGGCGGCAAACACATTTCCGAAGCAGTTCACCTCAGTGGCGGCCCCCGAAAAGGTTTCTGTCATCAGCCTGCGCATGGCCTTGTCTGTGAACGCCCAATACCACGTCTCCTTCCACTCGCCCTGGTCGATAGGGGTGATGCCCGGCACGGTCAGGAGCAGCGTGCCGCCCGGTTTGAGCACGCGGTGGCAGGTGCGGAGCGCGCCCTTAAAGTCGTAGATCAGGTGCAGCGTCTGCGTCAGGACGATGCAGTCGAAGGTATTGTCGGGCAGCTGCGGCGCATCGCTGATGTCTCCTACAAAAGTGGCCTTGGGGTTGCTGGCATCCACATGCAGGATATCGCTTTGGGCTACGTTCTGGCCCCCGAATTGGAGGGTATACTCATTGTCCCCGATCTCCAGCACCCGGCCGCAAATGCTGGCCGACTCTTGCTGCAGGAAGTTCTCAATGTAGTAGCGGTCCACGGGGCCGCCTCGGTCATAGCCAAAGCTTTTGCTGAAAGGCTGGTTTCTGTTCAAATCTCCTGCCCGTACCTGACCGGGAGCGGGGGTGTACTTCTTGAGCATGCCTATCTTTTGCAGCAGCCTTAACCCAAGTGCGGGGGTGTTTTTCTTTATTTTTGACTTGATCATGGCAGTAGGTTGCATAAGCATGTAGTTTAAAAACAGGGATGGTTTGTGCCGTAGCAGGGTATAGATTCCTGCTTTTGTGAGCAGGCTTTTGTTGTTTAGTAACTTGGTATACAGTTCTTTGCAATAGTAATCGCTCCAAACGCGCTGTCCTCGCCGGAATGCCTTTTTCTCAGCCTCCGATTTTAGATTGCCGTGCTGCCGGGCCAGTACCTGCAGCACCGTCCCCAGCATCGCGGGGATGTTGGCCGACATGTTGGTGGTATGGAGCCGGTAGGCGGCAATTCTGCCCGCATGATGGTATACTGGGTGCGTGCGGGCAATTTTCAGGTAAAGGTCATAGTCCTCGCATCTTTTGAGGGTGGTGTCATACTGTATCTCCTCGAAAACCCAGCGCCTGTACATAACGGTGGCATGCATGCCAATGTAGTTGCCTTGCAGCAGGTGCTGGTAGTGGTTGCCTTTTACTTCAGCGATGTCCTCCCGCGTGATGCCCTCATCCACAAACACCTTGTCGTGCCCCCCCGACACAAAGGCAAGCTCCGGCTGCTGCTGCAGGTGCGTGGCGTTGGTGCGCAGGGCGTTGGGCAAAAGCCAGTCGTCGGCATCCAGAAACAGCAAAAACTCTCCGTGGCTGTGGCGGATGCCCGTGTTGCGCGCCGCAGACAGCCCCTGATTGCCCTGGTAAACATAGCGTACGCCCGGGCAACTCTCCGCCACTGCCTTTGTGTCGTCTGTAGAGCCGTCGTCTACCACCACGATTTCGACGGCAGGATACTCCTGGCTGCGGACGCTCTCCACTGCCTCTCGCAGGTACTGGCCATGGTTGTAGCACGTGATGATGGCCGACACCAATGGTTGGGATGGATGCTGGCCGGTCATGCCTGTACGCCCGGTTTAGGGTATGGGACTTTTCCCCTGTTTCTTTGGTAGTACAGTAAGCCCGACACAATGCCGCGCATCTCCGAGCCCACGGTTCTGAAACGGAAGTTATACCTCGGGAAGCCCTCGCAAAGCAACCGGAAATAATACCTGGGTATGGATGTCAACAAACGGTACCTGTAGTTTGCCGCCTGATAGTGCTGCTGCTGTGTGAGCGCCGCTGCCGTAAAGCCCCGCATGTAGCTAAACAGTTGCCTGTGTAGCGCCTTCAGCTCCTGGCGGTGTCGGTGGAAGACGATGGCCCTGGGGTTATACCGGATGGCATGGCCATGCAGCAGAATCCTGTACCACATCTCCGAGTCTCCGCTGCAACCGGCGGCCCCAACATCCAGAAGCTCATCGAAGTAGCCCACTGCATCCAGCACCGATTTTCGGAAGGCCATGTTCGCGCCCGCCCCAATTTCCCATACCGGAGGGCCCTTTGCCAGCGTGGCCTTAAAGTAGGCGCTATCATACGTCTTGTCGGTATACCCGCGGTTAAAGCTCCAGTGTTTTTCAAAGATCAGTTGGGCCTCCGTTTGCAACTCCGCTGCCAGCACCAAACCGGTCATGGCCGCGACGGCGGGATCCTGGAACGTCTGCCATACCTGGTATACCCACAGCGGATGCACCACTACGTCATCATCACAAAAGGCAACGACCTCGCAGACAGCGCTGGTCACGCCGGTGTTGCGTGCGATGTCCAGGCCACCCCGGGGCTCTTTCACGTACCGGACCCCGGCAAACTGCTCCACCACTCGGAAGGAAGCATCGTCTGTGGGCGCATTGTCCACCACCACGATCTCGTGTGGCTGGCATTGTAACGCCGAAAGTCTCGTCAGGCAGCTGTGTAAGTCAGCGGCCCTGTCGCGGGTACAGATCACAACGGATACCGGCACCGTGCCCGGAATCTCGTCTGGATGCCAGACCGAAAAGACGCTGGCCATCGCGGCAGCCCAAAGGGCAAAAGCGCCCTGCTTGAATAGCTGGAGCAGCTGGCTTGTCATTTCAGGCGTTTCCTGGGTATAAAAGCGCAGGGCAGGCGCAATTGCCTGAATGGTCTTCTGGTGAAAGGCATCAACTGAGAGCGGCTTCCCTGGCTTTAGGAAAAGATGCCCCAGCGCCATCTCCCGCCACCAGAACACGAGGTAGTTTCCTTGCCCGTTAAAGTGAAGGGAGGGCATGGCCAGCTGCTCGTTCAGGCGGATGTGGGTGATGGTATAGGGCGGATAAGCTTGCATAAGCGGCATGCGGTATAAACTGTTACTGAAGAACCATTTCTGTCTGCTCGAAGCGAAAGGGCAGCTTGGGGCGCACAGCTCCCCACCACTTGCCATACCACTGGATGTTCTCGCGGTAATCTTCCAGGTCAAACGAAAGGCACTCTTCCAAATAGAAAAGCTGCACCGAGGTGTCGCGCACAAAAATCAGGGAAATATAGTATGAGCCGTCGTTCAGGAAATTGCCCGGTATGGTGCACTCACCCTCTACCAGCCCCTTGTCGCAGGGCTGTGTGGGAGAGGGCACGTCGAAGATGCACTCGCCCCCGTAGGTGAACAGGTGCAGGCCAGCGCCGAGGACAATGCCATCCGTCAGGTTCCAGAAACTGAATTTCACGGTGAGTGGCGTCCTGATATCCAGCGGAGCGTCGTGGGCAAGGCGGTGGGGGATGAGCTCGACGGACTTGATGCGCACCCATTCGTTGCCAGGGGCTTCCTCTGGCGTCTTCCAGCTTTGCTTCATCTGGTGCTTCTGCACGCCAGAGATATACTTGTTCACCACCCGCGACACGTCTCCGATCTCCTTCATCTTGCCTTTTTCGAGCCATAGGGCCCTGTCACAGAGGTTTTGGATAGCCTGCATGCTATGGCTCACAAACAGAATGGTTCGCCCGTCGGTATGGGTGACCTCGCGCATTTTGCCCAGGCATTTCTTCTGGAAGTCAGCGTCGCCCACGGCCAATACCTCGTCCACAATGAGGATGTCTGGCTCGAGGTGGGCGGCCACCGCAAAGGCCAGGCGCACGTACATGCCCGAGGAATAGCGCTTCACAGGGGTGTCAATAAACTGCTCGATGCCGGAGAAGTCCACAATCTGGTCGAACTTGCTGCGGATCTCGCTTTTGCTCATGCCCAGAATATAGCCGCTCACATAAATGTTCTCTCTACCGGTAAGCTCCGGGTTAAAGCCGGTGCCTACCTCCAGCAAACTGCTCACTTTACCGATGCCTCGTACCGACCCTCTGGTCGGCCGCACGATCTTAGACATGATTTTCAGCAGCGTGGACTTGCCCGACCCGTTGCTGCCCACAATGCCAAGCGCCTCGCCACGTTTCACCTCAAAGCTCACATCCTGCAGCGCCCAAAGCGTTTGGTTGTTCATCTGCTGTGGGCTGTCATCTCCCAGTTTAAAGAAAGGGTCTTCCTTTTTCAGAATGCTGGTTGTCCACCAGTGCTGTATATCCTGCCGGAAAGAGCCGGTGCCGATGGTACCCAGGCGATACATTTTAGACAGCCTGTCAACCTCTATAACTACATCTCCCATAGTGTCTTTATACTACATCCATAAGTTTTGTGCCCTGCTTGTTGAACAGGAGCAGCGAGCCGGACAGCACCACAACCATGAATACAAAGCTGTAGAGCAGATGCCAGTGCGATACATACCCCTCGCCAAGCAGCGAAAGCCTGAACAACTCGAAAAGCGGGCTGAGCGGGTTTATCTTTACAATCCATTGCACTCCTTCGGGCACTGTGCTCAGCGGGAAGATAACCGGGGTCACGAACATCATCAGCCGTATGCCCAGGCTCACCAGGTTGGAGATGTCGCGGTACTTCGCCGTCAGGACAGAGAAGAGCAGCCCAAGCCCAAGCCCCATGCAGCCTAACATCAGCACAGCCAAGGGCACGGCAAAGACCCAGGCGCTGAAGGAAAGCTGCAGGTCTTTAAAGAGCCAATAGTAGGCGATAAACAGAAGGAGCATGGCCAGCTGCATCAGAAACCGAAACACGTGCGTCACGATCACGGATACCGGCATAATGATGCGGGGAAAGTAAACCTTGCTGAAAATCTGGGCATTGTCTCGGAAAGTGTTGGAGGTTCCGGAAAAGCTGTCGCTGAAGAAGTTCCAGAGCACGATACCCGAAAAGTAGAACAGCACAGGTGGCAGCGTGCCGGTGGGTATACCCACCATTTTGTCAAACACAACCACATAGGTGATTAGCGTCATGATGGGTTGGAACAGAATCCAGAAGGGACCAAGCACAGTTTGCTGGTAATTCAGGATAAAGTGGCGGCGCACCAAACTGGCTATCAGGTGCCGAAACGACCAGAGCTCCCGGAGGCTTTCCCCCCAATAGCTTGAAGAATTATCTATTTCCCACTCCCAATTTTTCTTTTCTGCGGTTAGCATGCTTCTTAACGTAATCTAATAATTTACAAATTTAGTACTGAAACAGGAGGGAATAGTTTTCAAGCGTTATAAAATACTCTAATTTATATTTTTATATATATACGATTTGTTATTTTAAATGTTTTAAGTATTGATTGTATTTTTATAGGTTATTTTCATCTAACGTGCGTGTTACGAAGTTAGGGTTTTGTGGTCGGGCGGGGAAGGGGCTGCATGATGTATACCATTGCACAAATCTGCCTTGAATGACAAAGTAACACAAGTTGCGATTGACAATCACTTGTCTATAGTGTATGCGAAGAGGAACAAGAGAAGGAAAAAAACTGAATACGTAAAATCCCTTGTTTAGTGTAGGTATGGTGGGCACAAACAAAAAAATCCCCCGCTGAGCCAGCGGGGGATTTCATATATGAATTAGTTTTTAGATTACTTATTGCCGTCCACTTCTTCGTAGTCAACGTCGGTTACGCCACCGTCGGCAGAGGCGCCTTGCGGCCCGCCCGCCTGGCCGTTGCCAGCTTCGGCGCCTGGGGCACCTTCTGGTTGGCCTTGCGTGGCATTGTACATCTCCTGAGAGGCTGCACTCCATGCGTTGTTCAGGTTCTCCAGGGCTTTGTCTATACCGGCTGCGTCTTTCGCGCCATGCGCGGTCTTCAGCTCTGCCAAGGCGTTCTCAACGTTAGACTTATTGCCGTCAGAAAGCTTGTCGCCATACTCCTTCAGCTGCTTCTCCGTCTGGAAGATCATAGAGTCGGCTGAGTTTAGCTTCTCAATCTCTTCCTTCGCTTTTTTGTCAGCTTCAGCGTTGGCCTCTGCCTCCTGGCGCATTTTCTCGATTTCCTGCTCGCTCAGGCCAGAAGAAGCCTCGATGCGGATTTTCTGCTCCTTGCCAGTCGCTTTGTCCTTAGCCGTTACGTGCAGGATACCGTTGGCGTCGATGTCGAAGATTACCTCGATCTGCGGAATGCCACGCGGTGCTGGCGGAATGTCTGCCAGGTGGAATCGGCCAATCGTGCGGTTGTCGCGGGCCATCGGGCGCTCCCCCTGCAGTACGTGAATCTCCACAGACGGCTGGTTATCCGAAGCGGTAGAGAAGGTCTCAGACTTCTTCGTCGGGATGGTGGTGTTCGACTCAATCAATTTGGTCATCACGCCACCCATGGTCTCGATACCCAGTGAAAGCGGCGTTACGTCCAGCAGGAGCACGTCTTTTACTTCACCTGTCAGTACACCACCCTGTATGGCGGCACCAACTGCAACCACCTCATCCGGGTTCACACCCTTCGAAGGCTTCTTGCCGAAGAATTTCTCAACCTCTTCCTGTACCTTCGGGATACGGGTTGAACCACCTACAAGGATCACCTCGTCGATGTCAGAGATGGAAAGGCCTGCGTCCTTAAGCGCCACTTTGCAAGGCTCCATAGAGCGGCGGATCAAGTCATCAGCCAGCTGCTCGAACTTTGCGCGCGATAATTTGCGAACCAAGTGTTTCGGCACGCCGTCAACCGGCATGATATAAGGCAGGTTAATTTCAGTTTCGTTAGAAGAAGAAAGCTCCACTTTTGCCTTCTCAGCTGCTTCCTTCAAACGCTGAAGCGCCATTGGGTCCCTGCGCAGGTCAATGCCTTCGTCGCTCTTAAACTCATCCGCCAGCCAGTTAATGATTTTCTGGTCAAAGTCGTCGCCACCCAGGTGAGTGTCACCGTTGGTAGAAAGCACCTCAAACACGCCGTCTCCTAGTTCAAGGATAGAGATATCGAATGTACCGCCACCAAGGTCAAACACGGCAATTTTCTGGTCTTTGTGCTTTTTGTCCAGGCCGTAAGCAAGCGCTGCCGCTGTTGGCTCGTTGATAATACGCTTCACATCAAGGCCTGCAATCTGTCCGGCTTCTTTTGTGGCCTGGCGCTGTGCATCGTTAAAGTAGGCGGGCACGGTAATAACCGCTTCAGTAACTGTAGTACCGAGGTAGTCTTCTGCGGTAGCCTTCATTTTCTGAAGCACCATCGCTGAGATTTCCTGTGGTGTGTACTGTCTGTCGCCGATCTCCACGCGCACGGTGTTGTTGCCACCCTGCACTACTTTATAGGATACCTGCTTTGCTTCTTCGCTTACCTCGTTGTAGCTGTGGCCCATGAAGCGCTTGATAGAAGCGATCGTGTTCTGCGGGTTTGTGATTGCCTGACGTTTGGCAGGGTCACCTACTTTGCGCTCGCCGTTTCCGTTGTCCAGAAACGCGACGATAGACGGCGTGGTTCTGCGGCCTTCGCTGTTTGGTATAACCACTGGCTCGTTACCCTCCATTACGGCAACGCAAGAGTTAGTTGTACCTAAGTCAATACCAATTATCTTTCCCATTCTATAGTTTTATTATATGATTCCTAATTCGATTTTTTCTTGTGTCTGTTCTATAACAACCCTTGTGCCAAGGGGCAAACAGGCTTTTGATTCTGTCAATATGTCACCATTCATACCTAGGCGCTCGCTTTTGTCCGACTTGTGCCCGGCTGATCTTCAGAGCAAGACATAATTTCCTACTCGGTCCTTTGAAATAGCTTAACGTGATTACTGGATAATCAGCAGAGTGTAAAGTCAGGAGTGATGAAGAAAGAAGATAGGAGGCAGGTTTAAGGTACTGAAAGGAGATTTTAAAGCTGATAAATTGCTATGGCATGACGTTCCAATTACTGAATTTAAAAGGTTAGGCTTGTGTATATTTAATTATATAAATACATTTGTTATACTATGTGTAATGGCATGTATGAAGTATAAATATTCTATGTGTATTTATGATTCTTAGTGCTTGAGTATTCTTTAAGTATGCGTTTTTCAATATGGTTTTTTATGTTAAAAATACACTGTATATATTTTTGTTTATACTTTCTAAGAGAGTTTTGCCACAGAATATGAGACCAATTAATTTAATCACATGAAGAATACTTGCCGCAGTCATGAATAAGAACTTAATACTTGCTCTGTGTACTTTTTGCCTTTTCATTTCTTGGAATGGAAATATTGCTTATGCCCAGCATGCCTCAGAAGGAAAGATTTGGGAAAGCTGGGAGAGGGTTGCTGATTTGCCGTTCTCTATGCGCGACGGTGTTGGCGCTGTCCATTTCAAGGACGAGATTTGGATGATAGGCGGATGGAAATATGGTCCCCTTTCCAATGGTATATACAAGTCAGCAGATGCCGTGCATTGGGAAAAGGTCGGAAACGGTAGCTGGCCAGGTCGCCATGGTGGTGGTGTGGTAGTTTTTAAGGACAAGATTTGGGTCTTAAGCGGAGATGGTTACCCGGATGTTTGGTCATCGGCGGACGGCATAACCTGGAATCAGGAAACTGCCAGTGCACCTTGGGGAATGCGATACGCACCTTATGTTGTTGCGTACCACGACAAGCTCTGGATTATGGGCGGCGTGAGCTTTTGGGACGCTGAAGGCAACTATGACCATACCTTGGAGCGGCCACTGAATGACATCTGGTCTTCGGAAGACGGCGTAAACTGGACGCTAGAAATGCCCTCTGCGCCTTGGGGGCCAAGAGGGCTCATGCATGGGTCAGTGGTTTTTAAAGATGAGATGTGGGTTTTTGGTGGAGGAAGCAAACTCTGGAACATCCCTACTAACGTTTTCAACGACGTCTGGAAAAGCAAAGATGGCGTTAACTGGGAGTTGGTGACGGACCATGCAGGTTGGGACCCCAGAATTCACTTCTCAGTTATAGCTTTCGACAACAAGTTATGGGCCATAGACGGGACAACCATGGCAGAAGCTTATACCAATGAAGTCTGGTACTCTGAAGACGGCAAAGACTGGACCCGCTTAAACAGCACCACTACATTTGAGGCAACACATGCAAGTACAGTCTATGCACACAAGAATTCACTGTATTTGGCAGCAGGCTCAAATATAACTGGTATATATAAATTTACAACTCCTGCAGAGCAGCAGCTCGCGGCGCATCCACTGCCAGCTGTCAGATACGAGCCAGACACGCTACAGCTGGATTTTGGGTTGAGTTCTGGGTTGCAACCCACCTACAGCGTGCTTGATACCACAGTTGCCGAAATACTGCCCGGTAACAGGCTGGTAGCGAAGAAGGTTGGTGAGACACAGGTGGTGGTGTCGCATCCGGGGAGCTACGGTTTCTTTCCGCTCGATCCGGTATACTTTGATTTTAATGTCCTAAAGAAAACGCAGACTATAAATGTTCAGGAGTTTGCGACAGAAGCGCTAATCAGCGATACTGTGCGCATAGATGCCATGGCTAGTTCAGGCTTACCAGTGAAGATTGTGCCAAACCCCAGCATTATTATTACTGCTGAAAACGAATTTGTAATCAAAAATCCCGGGCTCGTTATAGTTGAGCTGGTTCAGGAGGGCGATAAGAACTTTGATGCGGCAACAAAGGCTATGGAGTTTTTTGTAGCGCATCCTAAAGGATATACTCTTTTTCCGAACCCGGCAGGAGACTTTGTCAGAATAATTGTGGAAGAGAACGCGCAGGTTGAGCATTTTACAATTACTTCTCTTACCGGTAAAAAAGTCAAAGCATTTTCTGCTTTCGGGGAAAATAGCAGTTTTTATACACTTGAACTCGATGATTTACCCTCAGGAATCTACGTTTTGACGGTTTTCGAGAAGAATAAGCGTACTTCCTTAAAGTTTGTGAAGAGAAGTTGATTTTTAGTTGCCGGTTACTTTACGTACAATGTAGTATGTTAAGTCTTTGTGATTTGCTTCAATGATGATCTGACAAACAGTAAGAGCAAATGTACCACACGCTCTGTTTTAGCGCTAAAAAGGGGGCAGGCTTTTCGATTCTAAAGCCTGCCCCCTTTTTATTTTCTCGGTATAGGTATGATAGAGAAGTTAGCTGCTCTCTTGTCCTTTACTTACTGGTTCGCCTCAATTGGCTCAACGAAACTTTCGGGCGGACCGAGATAGCTGGGTTGCAAACCTCCGGTGTCTATCACAAGCTTCTGCAGCACCACGCCCGGGTCCACCATCCAGAACTTCAGCACGTGCGCGCCCGGCTGCTGTACCTGGTGCGTGGATGTCTGGATGTTGATGTTGTCAGCGACCCACTGTTCCCATACCTTCTGTGAATTGCCGGCGTGCATGTTGATGAGCCGCGGCGCTTCGTCATCGATGGAAATGGCATACCGCAGGCCTTGCGTATCGTGGAAGTTGAGGGTAGGAGACAGATAGGCCTGCACCTTTACCTCGCCAGCCTCCTGCAGGTATATGTTGTACTCCAGGTGCGGGCTGCCACCTCCTGGAGTTTGCGACGGAGCCGTTACCGGGAAAGGCGTTACAGCGGAAGCCGTGCGGCCCAAATCAGGGAGCAGCTGCCAGGTTATAGCGCCTGCCTCCACGGCGCGGGTATAATGCCCGGCCTCTATCGATACATACCCGTTTCTTTCCACAAATCCCTTCATGTTGGCCAAATCCAGATCGGGAGGATTGTTAACTATTGCCTGGACAACCACGCGGTTGTTATTAGTCCCGGTCAGTGTGATGGGGACTTGTTGCGTCCCTTCCGGGGCCCGCTCCCAGTCCACGCTCACCCACAGGCGCTGTTCGGTAGCCACTGTGCCTTTTTGCGCAGATAGCTTCAGCCACGGGGCATCTGTTTTAACTGAAAACTCAAACGGAGTTTTGCCCTTGTTAAAGATATCGATATAATATGGTTGCGACTGAAACGGGTTGAACGCTGGCAGTGCCGCCTGTTTTTTCCCTCCGGGCCATACCACCTCCGATCCCTCTACTGCGATACCCATGGTAGCCGAGGCTGGCAGAACAAGTTCTTTGATCTCCGGTAACACGTCTTTTTCGGGTTGCTGCCAATAGGTATAGCTGATGTGCGTCTGGTCCATCATGTGGTTCCACTTGCCGCCTGCCACCTGCTGGTGGTAATAGTCTGAAAGCGCTTTGTCTTTGGCAAGAAGCGCCTTCACATTAGAAGCCATCTCGTTGGTGGCGGCGCGGCCCTGCCTGGCGTAGAGCCGGTTCTTGCCGACAGTTACGTGCAACTCGTTCAGGTTGGCGCTTGCCTGCACCGGGTATAACACCAACTGGTAGTAAGCGTCTTTATATGCCTCTGGCAATGATGCGTATATCTGCGCTGCCTCCTCGGCCAGTCTGTTATAGTCCGCTACAACCCGCTCCGCTTCCTGGTAATGCAACAGGCTATACGTGTCGGGGGAGAGCAGCTCTGGCTTGCGGCGGGCGTTATACTTGGCGTAGGTGGCAACGATGTCCGCGATTTTCGGGGCATGTGCTGGCCCAAACTCCCGTGCTGCCCACAGGCGCGTGTATTCTTCCAGGCGCTCTGCCGGCCACTTTTCGGGGTTCCAGGCATAATCCAGGAAGAACTCTGTCGGGAACTCCATCGGCTTGATGTCGCCCACGTTCACGATCCAGATTT
The DNA here is from genome assembly GCF_022601975.1 of Pontibacter sp. E15-1. Lineage (GTDB taxonomy): Bacteria > Bacteroidota > Bacteroidia > Cytophagales > Hymenobacteraceae > Pontibacter. Next base: position 96,319 of record NZ_JAKVIR010000013.1, on the reverse strand, counting down.
CACGGGCCCTATACTGGTAAGCCAGGTGCATCTGCTCCCATACCCTCGGAATGGGGTTTGTGTTGATCCACTTGTAATTCCGTGGACCGCCCACATAATCATAGTGATAATAAATGCCATACCCACCCGGATGCGGTTTTTCGGTCAGTTTAGGCAGCTTCCGGATGTTTCCCCAGTTGTCGTCGCAGAGCAGCAGCGTCACGTCGTCGGGCACGCGCATGCCTTTGTCGTAATACTCCTGCACCTCTTTGTACAAAGCCCAAAGCTGTGGTGTTTCGGAAGCCGGTTTGCCCGTTACGCTGGCGATGATTTTGCGCTGATCGGCCACGATGCGCTCCAGCAGGGCAATGTTGCTTTCCTCCGACATCGGCTCGTCTCCGTCGCCGCGCATCCCCACCGACACGATGCTTTCCTTGGTGCCCATGCGCGTTATGCCGTTGCGCCAGAATTCCTGCAGGTTCTCTTTGTTGGTGTCGTAGTTCCAGGGGCCTTCGCCGTAACGCCGCCATTCGTCGTGGGCCCGCATCAGCGGCTCGTGGTGCGAGGTGCCGATCACCACGCCATACTCGTCGGCCAGCGGGGCGCTCAGCGAGTCATCGTCGCTGAAGGCGCTGCCCCACATGGCGGGCCATAGGTAGTTGCCTTTCATGCGGAGCAGCAGCTCAAACACCTTGTCGTAGAACTTGTGGTTGAAACCGCCGAACTGCTCCTTCGACCAACCCGAAAGGGCGGGTGCCTCATCGTTGATAAAGAACCCCCGGTACTTAACCGCCGGCTCGCCCTGTGTATGGCGGCCCGGCAACACGTACAGGTTCTGCTGCTGCTTCACAGGCACATCGGCCCAATAATACCACGGCGATACCCCGATCTGAGCTGACACATCATACATGCCGTAGATAGTGCCGCGCTTGTCGCTGCCCACAATCACCAGCGCCTGGTCTACGCCGCGTATCGGCTTCTCTACCACCTGCACCAGGAAGGTTTCCCAGCGCCCGGCTATACCTGTCACATTCAGCTTTTTGGCCTTCACCAGCTTGTCGATCAGCGGGCTTTTGCCGAGCGTGCCAACCAGTATGATTTGTTTTGCCTTCGGGGCGTTTGTGCCGATGGTGAGCTGCGGCTCGGTATTGGTTACACGCCTGATATCTGCCTGCAGGTGTTTGATCACCCGTAGCACACCCGGATAATCTCCGGAGCTCACAAATAAAGATGCTGGTTTGCCTGCCACCGCGAGCGGGAAAGCGCCTTTGCTTGCCTCCGTGGCAACGTATGCCTTGTCGCCGTTCACGGCAAACGCCGCCGGGCCACTCACCAAAGCCAAGGCGAAAGAAAACAGGACAGCAGCCAGGATGGCCGTGAGGCGGGGAAAGCCGGAAAGTTGGCCATACCCAATCAAAGAAGAAGCGAAAAAATAGTTTTTCATGTGCAGCATACATTAAAACCGCCGGGGGCACGGACAGGTTGTTAAGGATAAATCATAGAAAGCCCGGCCCTTTACGGTCAGGCGGTGTGTCAGGCATTGATGGATCGTTGGATGCCCATTTCCAAGCCGCGCAGCTCCGCCAAACCGCGCAACCGCCCGATGGCAGAGTAGCCGGGGTTGGTTGTTTTATGCAGGTCGTCGAGCATCTGGTGGCCGTGGTCGGGGCGGAAGGGGATGGGCTGCTCGCGCCTGCTGTTCAGGGCAACCAGTTCTTTCATCACGCCATACATGTCCACATCGCCGGTCAGGTGGTCGGACTCGTAGAAGCTGCCTGTCGCATCTTTCAGCACGTTGCGCAGGTGCGCAAAGTATACCCTGTGGCCCACAGCTTTCAGGATATCCACCGGGTCGTTGTGGCGGCCCGCGCCCAGGGAGCCGGTGCAGAAGCAGATGCCGTTTGGTTTGCGGTCTACCTTCTCAAGCAGATACAACAGGTCTTCTTTGGAGGAGACCACACGCGGCAGACCAAGAATGGCATAGGGCGGGTCGTCGGGGTGGATGGTCATGTTGATGCCGGTTTCCTCGCACACGTCCATGATCGCCTTCAGGAAGTATACCAGGTTCTCGCGCAGCCCGTCGCGGCCTATCGCTTTGTAAATCTCTATGCTTTTCAGCAGTTCCGGCACGGTTACGCTTCCCTCTGTCGGCACCCCCATCAGGATAATGTCGGCCAATTCTCTCAGGTTTTCCTCCGAAAGCGCCGCGGCTTTCTGCTGCGCAGCTGCCACCACCTCTGGGGCATAGTCCTGCTCTGCACCAGCCCGTTTTAGGATGTATAAATCGAAGATGGCCAGCTGCACCCAGTCGAATTGAAGCGCTTTTGCCCCGTTTGTCAGGGTATAGGCCAGGTCGGTGCGGGTCCAGTCCAGCACGGGCATAAAGTTGTAGCACACCGTCCGGATGCCGCACGCGGCCAGGTTCCGGAGCGAGGTGCGGTAGTGTTCGAGGTATGATTCACAAGCGGCACTACGCGTCTTGATCGCTTCGTGCACGGGCACGCTTTCCACCACTACCCAGCTCAGCCCGGCTGCTTCGATAATGCGCTTGCGCTCCTGTATCTCCTCCAGCGGCCATACCTCCCCGTGGGGAATATGGTGCAGGGCCGAGACAATGCCCGTGGCCCCGGCTTGTTTTATATCCTGAAGCGACACGGGGTCGTTGGGCCCGTACCATCGCCAGCTTTGCGTTAATGCCATATCGTTTTGTGTTAAGAAATTATATGCGTTGGTTCAATTGGATGCTTACCGGGCTGCGCCAGATGGGGAACGCTTCAGCATGTTATCCGCCCATTGTATGAAATACTTTATGTTGGGGGCATCGGTGTGGCCGCCGTCATGCTGCCGCCAGGCCAGTTCGCCGTCCATCAGGCCCACATTCACGCCCGGCATCTTCGCCGTTTTATAGTCATCTGATACGCCAAGGTCTGTAGCGCCCAGCAGCTCAAACACAGGCTGCGCTGCCACGGTAGCCATATAGCTGCCTTGCTGGTCGAGCCATTTGGAATCGCCTTTTTCCGGGATGCCGTAGCTGATGAACGTAGGGCGGGGCGCAGCGAGCGCGATCAACTGGTGAGCATCCACTGGGATATCATTCGCGTTTTTGCTGCCGAATGTGGCTTTGTCTGCTCCGTATTTCAGGAAGTTGCCCGCCATCCAATGGTATTCGCCACTGCTCGTCAGGCTCTCCACGGCTTCGCCAAAGTTGCGTCGATGCAGCTTCGCGCCCCCTTCCCCGGAAGAACCGATCAGGCCCAGGGCAAAGCGCTGGTCGAACGCCATGGTCACCAGCGCGGCTTTGCCATACCGCGACACGCCTTCGATGCCTACCTGCTTTGCATTCACGGCAGGGTCGGTCTCCAGGTAATCCAGGCCGCGCGAGGCTCCCCAGGCCCAGGCACGCAAGGCACCCCAGTCCTCGGGTGTGCGGGGTTGCCCTTTGTTCACGAGCCCGATGATGCCCTTGGTGAGGCCCGCGCCATTGTCTGCCTGGATGCTGCCCGGCTCCATGAGGGCATAACCCCAGCCAGCGGCCAGCAACTGCTGCGGCGTAGGCGGGTCGCCGGCGGGCGGCGGCCCGTAAGTGGGCGTCTGCGAGGCAATGGGGGTATAGGCGGGATATTGCTCAAACACAGCCTGCAAGGCCGGGTCGGTTTTCACGAGCAGCTCCTTTAGCGCTGCGTTGATCTTGTCTAGACTTTCCTGCGGCGGTTGGGCCGGGGCCGGAAGTGCGCTGCGCCCGAACATCATCAGTACGGGAACCGGGCCTTTGGCATTGGCAGGCGTCACCACCGTCATGGCAATATCCACATTGATGAGCGGGTATTCGGAGTTGGCCACGTGGCCCACCAGTTGCTTCGCGATCACCGGAAACCAGCCCACCCGCTCCCGTTCGTTTATCAGCACTTCCCAGGTTACCTTGGGGACTTGTTTCGGCACGCGGCCATATACCTCTTTCTCGAACTGCTCCACAATTTCCGGACGGCGCTTCTTCCACCACATTTCCGGAGAGGTCACTTTTTTGCCGTTTTTCAGCGTCAGCAAAGGCGGCAGGTTGGGGTATGGGTTCGCCAGCGCCTCGTCGTAGTTCGCGTGGTTCGGTGCCGATTCATCGCCGCTCGGCCCTGGCCGGAGCGATTGGATGCCCAATTGCTGCATCATGTGTTGATGGTCCTGCTCGGCCGTAAAATTCACTAACGCAGGATATTTGCCACCAGCAGTTGTTGTGGTATTCTGGGCGGAGGCAGTAGAAACAGCCAAAGCGAAAAGCAGGTATAGCGTTCTTTTCATGGGATGTATGGGCTTTATTGATCCGTGCGGAAAGGGGAGGCAGGCAAGCCTTCCTTGTTGTAGAGGTTCGCGCCGTAAGGGTTGTCGGCCCAGGCATAGCGCACATACTTTGGCTGCGGCACCTGCTCACTCCATACCACTACTTTATCTCCCTCGATTTTTGCCTTCGCCCAGACAAATTCCTTGTCCTCTCCTGCTATAGCAAACCACGAAAGCTCCTCTTCATCGATGGCTGTCAGCCCACTGCCTGTGTTGGTAAAACTGATGCTGATTTTATCACCCGTTACTGTAGCGGACTTGTAAAGCGGACCTGAGGAGACGAGGTTCTTTTCGCCATATACCAGCTTTTGTGCGGCCAGCGCCAACCTTTCGCCCACGTCCTTTTTGTTGTCGGGATGTATGTCGTTCCACTCCCCAAGTTCAATGGTAACGGCCATCGCGGTGTTAGGGACCGATAAGGTTTGCAGGGCAGCCTCCCGCATCAGTGCCCAGTTGCTCTCGGCAGGCAGGTAATTCACCTCCATAAAGTTCGGCAGCTGCACATACAGGAACGGAATGTTATCTTGCTGCCATTTGCCCCGCCAGTCGTTGATCAAAGCCGGCAATAAGCGTTTATAGGCGGTAGGGTTGCCAGAATTGCTCTCGCCCTGGTACCACAGAATTCCTTTGATGGTGAAATTGGTAGCAGGCGCCACCATGGCATTGTACAAGGCTGTCGGCTGGTTTTGGGCGTTTATACCCGCAGGTGCAGCGGAAGCAGGCATGTATACTTCCCCGACTTTATACTGCCAGGTCCCTTTCAGGTCGAGGGTCTGGCCGTTTGCCTCGATGAAATAGGGCTTATCTGGCACGAAGCCGCCTTTCCCGCCGTTGTTCAGCACCCGTACCACAAGCGTGTTTTTACCGGGCTTCAGTACGTCTGCGGCCAGGCTATACCTCCTTTGCGGATACTGGTAGGTTGTGTTACCCACTTTTTTGCCGTTGATATATACCTCATCCGCATCTACAATTCTGCCCAGAAACATTTTTGCCGGTACGCCTGCCATGGTGGCGGGCACCTCTATTTCACGCCGGTACCAGACAGCACCGTTCAGATCTTTGATGCCCTGGTCTTCCCAATAGCCCGGCACGTTGATGTTTTGCCAGCCCTTCGGAACATAGGCCATATCATACCACTTCACATCGCCGGTTAGCCCTTTGTCCTGCTCGGGTTTTTGCCTGTTCTTTTCTGCAGCCGCTAAGGCTTTTCGGTTCAAGCTGTTCACATAGCTTGTGTCTCTGTTCTTGTCGATGGTGGCAAGGGCATCAGGAAATTCCTGTAGTCCTTCTTCGCTCATCCAGGCTTCAATAGGCGTGCCTCCCACACTGGCATTAATCAAGCCGATCGGGATATGATACTGGGTATACAGTTTCCGGGCGAAAAAATAGGCGACTGCCGAAAACTGATTCACATCCTGCGGATTGGCCGACTTCCAGGTGCCGGGCGGCAAATCCTGGGCAGGGCCTTGCAGGTTGGTGGTGGTCGGAATCCAGAAATGCCGTATCTGCGGATAGTCGGCGTTCGCAATATCCTCGGCATAGGTAATGTTATGCAGCGCCATCTGGTGCACCATGTTCGATTGCCCCGAACACAGCCATACATCCCCGATCAGGATGTCTTTCAGCGTAATCGTGTTGTTGCCCTTCAGCATCATGGTATAGGGTCCGCCAGCTTTCATGGCCGGCAAAACGGCAAGCCACTTCCCGTCAGCACCCGTCGTTGCACTTGCCTTTTTACCGTTAAAATTAATGCTGACTTTTTCGCCAGGCGATGCCCAACCCCATACCTTCAATTTGGCATCTCGCTGCAGCACCATGCCGTCCTGAATCAGGTGGGGCAGTTTAACGTCGCTGTAGGATGGGAACGCATAGCAGAAAGCACAGAGTAAAATAAGGAAGCTAACGGATCTCAGCTGTAATTTCATGTTGGATTGTCGTTTGGGTTTCAGAGTATGTTTAAATTTCATTTTTGGAAGCGAAAAATGTTCAGGAAGGGTTCTGACAAAGCGTTTTTTGAGCCGCATAGCAGCGCTATGGGGCGATAAAAAGGTGAAGTCAGGTTCCTTGATGGACGTTTTGTAGCCCAAAAGATGAATTTTAAACATGCTCTCAGGTAGATGGCGTCAGGCATTTTTTCAACTTCTTTACCTGCTTCATCCCATACCGGGTTTAACGGATATATAAACCCCGAAACCAGGCCGGTTGCATATAGGGCGGGGTTACGTCTACCATGTCCCTGTGCAACCTGCCGGCTCCGGAGGATATATACTTTACTGAACGATCATTTTCTTCACGGTTACTTCCTTTTCCTGGATAACGCGGATCAGGTAGATGCCCGGTTTAAGCGGCTGCTCCACGTTGGTTACCGGCTGCGTAACTTGCTGCTCCAGCAGGATGCGGCCCTCCAGGTCCACCAACTGCACCACAGCTTTTTTCGCTGCACTGTAGTCGGGGAGAACCAGCTTGAACTTGCCTTCGGAGGCCGGGTTCGGGTATACGCTCACCCGCTCGCGCTCCTGGTTGCTTCTCGTGCTGCCGCCTGCCATCGTAACGGTACCTTCGTTGCTGCCAATGCAGTCGCCGTGGCTCAGGTGGTCGGGCACCGAGGTTTTATCAATGTGCAGCACTTTGCCCTTGTGCAGCACATACACCTTGTCCGGAATCAGAATGGTCACGGTTCCGGCGGCGCTGGTGTTAAATCCGTCACTCACTTGCACCGTCAGGGTATAGGCTGTTTGGCTGAAGTCGATCAGCTCGGGATGGGCAATGGTCAACTGGCCAGTGGCTGCGTCCAGTGTGAAGATGGAAACGCCGGTTCCGCCCAGTAGCTGCCAGCCCTGTAGCACGGTGCTGGCGTCGGCGTCTGTCGCGGTTACCTTGCCCAGGGCATTGCAGGCAATGGCAGCGTCTAAGCGGAGGCTCTGGCCGGAGGTTATTGCCGGCACATGCACGTTGGTGTTGCTTTGCACATACTCCCGCAGCCACTTCAGCGCCGCCCGTTCTGCGCCGTTGGTATAGGCCAGGTATGCGCCCTGCTCCGTGCGCCAGTGGCCGGGGCGGTATCCCCACAGGGTGATGCCTTTCACGGCCGGGTGCTCCCAAAACACCGGGAAAATGCGCTGGTACTCTGCCAGCTGCACTTCATCGGTTCTGCCGTCAATGTCGAGTTCGGTTACATAGATGGGGAGGCCGGTGGAGGCCAGCAGGTCGAGGTTGCTTTTCAGGGTGGCCGCTTGCGTTGGCCTGGTCGAGAACGCGTGCCCCTGTATGCCAATCGCGTCGATCAGGCTGCGCTCGCGGAGCAGGTTGATGATGCCCAGGTAGCGCTGGGTGTTGGCAGGGGTGTTCTCCACGCTGTAGTCGTTGATCATGAGCGTGGTGGTGGGGAAGTGCTTGCGGGCCAGCTGAAAGGCGCTGATCACCCAGTCCCAGCCGGTGGTGCCGTTGCCGCCGAGGGCCGCAAAATAGTTTCCGCTGCCCTGGTCGGTGGCGTTTTGTTTCACAGGCGGGTCGTTGGTCGGCTCGTTTACCACTTCCAGAAAAGCAATGTCGGGGTAGCGTGCTGCCACGGCGGCAAACCATTCCTCAATTTCCTCGAGCTGCTCTGCCGGGGGCAGGTTCTCGATCCAGGCAGGCTGCTGGTTTCCCCAGATCATCACGTGCATCCGGAACGGGAATCCGTTGTCTTTGGCCAGCTTGTAGGCAGCGTCCAGCTCTGACCAGTTCATCACGTCGCGCGTGGCTTCCACGCTTCCCCACTTGCCTGCGTTTTCGGCTACCACCTGGTTGAAGTAGTGGGTGAAGTTGGGCAGCTGCGATGCGCTGTACACGCCACCCAGAAACTTAGGCTGGCCTGTGGCGATCGGAGGGCCGGTGGGGGTATAGGGCGGTGGTGGCGTGTTGTCGTCCGCGCTGCCGAGTATCGAGAAGTTGTCGAGGTAAAAAGTGCCCGCTGCCGGAAAGTTCAGGCGCAGTTGCAGGTCTGCTTCCTGCGCCGTGAAGGTCCAGGTGTATTTTTGCCAGGCGTCTGTCAGCACGAAGTCTTTGGAGGCGTAGGTGCTGGTCTGCTGCACCACCCGTACTGTTTTGCCGGCGGTGGCCGACTTGGCGTAAAAGTTTAAGGTATATTCGGTGCCGGTCACGGAAGGCCAGGCATCGTTCACCGCCTGGATGCTGTAGGCAGCGCTTCCGGCCTGGGTGATGGTTACCTTCATGGCCCTGCTGCCTTGCTGTACATCCACGGTCTCCGCCGTAAAGGCGCCCTGGCCGCCGCCGCCCACCTGGGTCCACCAGTTGCTGAAGCTGTCGCCGGTGCCGTTCTCAAAGCCGCCGTTTGTCAGGAGCTCCTTCAGCTGCGCCGCAGGCGGTATGATGAGGTTGTCGATATAAAAAGTGCCGGTGGAGAGGAACTGGAACTTGAGTTGCAGGTCGTCGGCCCCGGCCGCGAACGCCCATTCATACTGTTGCCACGTGTCGGTCAGGGTAAAGCTCTTTTCGGCGTAAGCACTGCCTAGTTGCAGCACCGCCTTAAACCTGCTGCCCGCCGTAGCGGCCTTCGCCCAGAAAGTAAGCGTGTAGCTTTGGCCTGATTTGGAGGCCCACGCGTCGTTCACTGCCTGAATCTCCCAAGGGTTGGTTCCGAGCGCCGTCACGTCCACTTGCAGGGCCCTGCTGCCGTCTTTCACGTTGGCGGTGGCCGCGGTAAAGGTCGCCGAGCCGTTTCCGGCGCTTGTCCACCAGTTGGTGAAGCTGTTTCCGCTGCCGCTCTCGAAGCTGCCGTTGGGGATAAGGTTCTGCGCCTTTGCCTGGAAGCCTCCCATAGAGGCCAGCAGCAGAACAAGGAGTATAACTTTCTTCATAAAGGAATAATCATTAAAAGGTTAACTGTTTTTTACATTTCTTTTCAGCGTGTTTGGGTGATATAAAGGGTGGTTGGTACTGGTAGCGTGTACTGTGGGCAGCGGTAAAGGTATAGCGGTTTTCAATCCCACTCTATACAAAGGGGGTATAATATTAGAAAGCTTGGCCACCCCATCGGGGCAGCCAAGCTTCTAACCCTGATTTTTTTAATTAATTATACCCCGGGTTTTGATAGGCCGATTTTTCTGCGGCGGTCATATCCATCCTGTCAAGCTGGATTTGCGGAATAGGGCGCAGATAGTGATACGGTTGGATGTTGCGGGTTATTGTTTGAGGGGTATGGTCTCCGTAGTTGCTACCGGCAATTTCGTAGGTAGAAGCGAGGTCCTCCCATTTCTGCGTGCGCACCAGATCGAACCAGCGGTAACCTTCGCCATAATACTCCCGCGAACGCTCTGCCAGAATATAGTCCATATCAATCGTTGCCGGAGTGGCAGCGACCATCTCTGCGCCGTTGTCTACCACTTTGGCCATATTCCCGTTGTTGTCCCAGCGCCAGTTACCGGCGCGCGCCCGAATCACATTGATCAGCTCTCTGGCGCTTTTGCCGGCTTGTGCATTTGCGCCCTTCACTGCTGCTTCGGCTGCTACAAAGTAAAACTCCGAGAATTTAGCAATGTTGAAAGGACGGGTGCTGGCGGCATTTGGCTGTCCAAGCCCGCCGTTATTGTCGGTGCGGTAGGTGCCAAGCTTCCAAAGGCCCGGGTATACCACTCTGCTGATGCCGCGCGGCGCGATCACGAAGTCCGCCCGTCCGGGCAACTCTCCTGCGCCAATGTTGCTCTTGCCTGCATTTGAGGGATAGTTAACAGGCGTCGCTGGTTGCTCGTCCAGGAAAGTCAGGATTGGCTCGCCGGGGGACACTTGCAGACCGTTTGCGTTGTATACAAACGCTGCGTTTACATTCCCCTTTGGCCAGTTGCCACGGTACACGGTGTTAAAGGTGCCGTCGTAGCGGGAGTCATTCGTTTTGTCGGCAAAGGTGTTTGTAATCACGCCGATCGTGGGAGCCATGCGTGTCCAGGGGCGCCCCAGGTTTTGGGCTGCCTCGCGCTGCACAGAGCTTATCATCCCAGTCCCGTCCGGGTTAGTAGCACTTCGGATGTTGGTGTAGTTCCACGTCATCATCCAGCCGGCAAAGTTGTCGGGGGCACCGCCGTTGCTATACGTTAGACTCGCTGCGTTATAGAACTCGCTTGTCTCTGTATGGTCGGCGTACAGCAGAACTTCGCTGTTGCGGTCGTTTGATCCCAGGTTCACGTCATAGTAGGTGTCCTGCAAACGGAAAGGCCCCGGATTGTCTATTCCGGCAGCTGCCACATCGTAGGCCTGCTGAAAATACCACTGGGCATCGTGGCCGTCAGGGTCAGTTCGTGGGGTCTCCGGATAGGTCGGAATGTTGTTGGGGTTTTCCAGCCACCAGCCGTAGGTCAGGTAGGCTTTTGCCAGGAAAAGGCGTGCCAGCGTTTGGGTTGCCCCGCCGGTTACGCGTGGGTTTGCCGGCAGGTTTTCTACCGCTGTCAGCAGATCCGGAAATATGCCTTTCGTATAAACCTCGGGCACAGTGTTGCGCACAGAGTACCGAATAGGGTTGTTGTTGAACTTTAGTTCGCCCGCCCCCAGGTCCAGAGGCACCCCGCCGAAGGTCTGTACCAACTGAAAGTAATCGAAGGCGCGGAAGAATCTGGTTTCGGCCACCAGCGCATCGGAGATGGTGCCCACTGCGGCGGCATTTTCAATTACACCGCTGGCAGTGTTGATGTTTGAGAACGCGGCTATCCATAACACATCGGCTCGGCTGTCTGTGGATGTGATTTCACCCTGCCCCGAGATGTCCATTATCTTAAAGTTCTGGTCCGCACTCTGTGCGTAAGTCACTTCGTCTGTGCCGGTCTCGGTAGTGTTATAATAATACGCTTGCCCATAAATATAGCGTAAGTGCGCATACATGGATGTAACGCCACCATATATACCAGTCTCAGTTCGGAAAAACTCGGGTGTAAACGTAGCTCGTGGCTGCTCTTCCAGAATATCCTCGCAGGACGTTAGGGACAGCGCCATCATCAGGGCTGTTCCTATAAAGGCTTTATTTTTTATTAATTTCATTTTTCTTTTCTTTAGAATGTCACATTGAGACCAACCAGATAGTTTCGCGTAGCAGGTGCGTTTGTGCCAATTGTGAGGAGGCGGGACGGAGTGCCCGTGCTTACCGCCACATTTTGGTCAGCGTATGAGTTGGTTTCAGGGTCCATACCTGATTCTCTGTGGTAAGGCGAGAACAGCACAAATGGGTTCTGCGCTGTAGCGTAGAGCCGCAGGTTATTGACACCTACTTTTTCCATCCAGTCGCTGTTGTTGAAGTTATAACCAAGCGTGATAGTGCGTATTTTTAGGTATGATGCATCAAAATAGCCCAGGGTGCTGCCATATCTAGGATTGTCGCCGCTTCTTGGGCCTGCCGGGTTTGGATATTTGGCGTCGGTGTTCTCCGGTGTCCAGTAATCGACATCAACATTCCCGCGGCGCCCACTCATCAAATTGAGGTAGCCTGCCGCCCCGTATAGCGTGCTGTTGAGGACTCCGCCGCTCTGAAAGGCAGCCACCGCGGTAAGGTCAAATCCTTTGTACCCTACGCGGGTGTTAAAGCCCCCCTGGAAATCAGGGTTCGCGTTTATGATTTGTCGGTCATCAGGCCCAATTTGCCTTACAGGCGTGCCATCGGTATTGTACTCGCCGGTATATTTCACCTTAATCATGCCTACATCGCCGCCCGGCTCCAGTATGTCCAGATACGGATCTCCCTCCTGCCAGAGGCCAGTTCTCTCGTAGTCGTAGATGACATTGATAGGATGGCCTACAAACAACCAGTTGCCTTTATCATCCGGTTGTCCCGAAGCAAGCGATACAATTTTGTTCCGGTTGCCATACAGGTTGACACCGGCTTCCCATGTCCAGCCATTGAGGTCGTCCAGAATCACACCATTGAGCGAAAGCTCCAGGCCTTTATTTTGAGTCGACCCTATATTTGCCGTATAGCTGCTCACACCTGATGTAGGAGGCAGCCCAAGGCTCAGCAGAATATTGTCGGTGTTTGTCAGATAGTACTCTACTGTGCCAGACAGGCGGTTGTTCAGGATGGCGAAATCCAGTCCGTAGTTCCATGTGTTAGAGTACTCCCATCCTAATTTAGGGTTAGGCAGTTGCGTTGGATAGTATGCGGTTGCATAAGTGTCAGGGCCAAAGTTGTAAGGCCTGGTTGATAAAATCCCAAGTGTAGAGTAGGGAGGGATAGACTGGTTGGAGGTTTGCCCATAGCCCGCACGCAGTTTCAACATGTTTACAAGGCTTACATCCTGCATAAACGATTCTCTGGCGATGTTCCACCCGGCTGATATGGCAGGGTAGGTATTCCATTCATATCCCGTGCCCAGTCTGGAGGAGCCATCGGAGCGCACGGTAGCGCTTAGCAAGTAACGGTCGTCATAAGAGTACATGGCGCGCCCCATCCACGACAGCAAGCCCCACTTTACATATTGCTGGTCGTTAGGGTTTACCGTGATTTCTTCGGCAGCATACCCAATGTTGTAGAATTGGAAGGCATCGGACGGAATATCCCTTCCCGATATGCGGGATCTGTCATATTGCTCTTGCGAGGCAGAGTATAGTCCTACCAGGTTCACATTATGCTTCCCTGCCAGTGTACGGTCGTATGTCAGCAGGTTTTCGATGGTCCAGTTAGTCGTTTGAGAGTTACTGAGCGAAGCAGACGATAAAGTTCTTGGGTCAATAGCGTTTATCCCTGCTGCCGTGTAGGCTCCGCCCTGGCTCTGGCGGAAATTTAAACCAAGGTTGGCGCGGTACTTCAAACCGTCCACTCCCGGAATTTTTACTTCGCCGTAAAGCGTGTTGTATGTAGCAAAAGCCTTGGTTTGGCTTAACCATTTATCACTTAAATCCTCTACCAAGTCTTTTGTATAGACCCAGGTCTCATCCAGCGGCATTCTAACAGTTCTTTTCAAAGTGCCGTCTTCATTGTAGGGGTTGGCAAGAGGCGACAAGCTTAGGATATTGTACAAGCCCACGTTGGAGCCTTTTGTAAGGTTATAGTTGTTGTATGTGTTGAAGCCAACGCGGAAACGCTCACCTATTTCCTGATCAACGCTACCGCGTATAGAGTAGCGTGTGTAATTCTGCGTAGGAATCACGCCTTCATCCTCGAAGTAACCCAAACTGAAGTTATAGCGCCCCTTTTCAGTGCCAGCCGAAACGCCTAAGTCATGGCTCGTTGTGATTCCAGTTTGATATAAGAGGTCTTGCCAATCCGTATCTACACCCTCTTCCTCATCTACTCCAAGCTGGTCTTTAAACAGTCCGGCTGCCTGACGCAGCTCAAGAAGTTCTGGCCCGCTCATCATATCATATCTGGAGAAAACATCTTTCACGCCATGAAAGCCATTGTAGCTTACCTGTGGCTTTTGCCCAGCTTTACCAGTTTTGGTGGTAACTAATACGACACCGTTGGCGCCGCGCGAGCCGTAAATGGCAGTCGCGGAAGCATCCTTCAGGATGTCAACGCTTTTAATGTCGTTTGGATTGATATCAGAGATGGCTCCTGGAAAAGGGATACCATCGAGTACCACCAGCGGGTCGTTGCTACCGTTAATGGAGCGCGTGCCGCGAATCCGGATTTGCATGGAGGCGCCCGGCTGAGAAGAAGATTGGGTAAACTCCACACCTGGCAAACGCCCTTGCAAAGCCTGCGTGATGTTGCCTGATTGCACTTTGGAAATCTCTTCTGCACTTATGGAGGCAACGGAGCCTGTTACGGCTTCTGCTCTTTGCGTGCCGTACCCAATAACCACTACTTCCTCCAGCGCCTTTGCGTCGGTGCTGAGGCTCACGTTTATTGTCGCCCGGTTGTTAATCTGCACTTCCTGCCCGGTGTACCCAATGTAAGAGAACACCAGTGTGCCGTTGCCGTTGGGCACCTGGATGGTGTAGTTGCCCTGCACGTCGGTGGGGCCTGCCGTTGTGGTGCCTTTCAGGACTACGGTTACCCCCGGCAGGCCTGTTCCTGTTTCTGCGTCGGTTACCCGCCCGGTTACGGTGAGGGCCTGGGCCATTGCCTGGCCGCCTGCCAGCAGGCAGGCAATCAGCAGCATGGCTACCCGAATGGCACCTGGTCTGCGAGCCAGCGAAAGGGGCCGCCCGGTGCTCTGCGTAAAATCAAATTTCATAAGAGAAGGTTTTTGAGGTTTGGTATTGCTGTTCACTAGAATCAGGGAGCGCGTCAGTCTGTGCGACTGCTGTTGGGGTGCCAGTGTGGGGCCGGGTTGCCGTCGGTTGCAGTATCCGTGACATAATGCCGGTCGGGGGTTGCATAAAGTCTTTCTCTGGGTTCATTTGTCGAGTGTTTTAACTGATGCTACAGTGGGTGCCACGTGGTGGCGTGTGCCTTGCTATCCTGCCGGAACCATCCTAACAGGCTCTATTTCTGCACCATTTTCATTTCCAATCGTCCGAAATACTGCTTTGTGTTTAAGTATTTTGTATGGTATAATCAGCTGATTTTTAGTATGTTGAAAGCGTGTTTTCCTCTCTTCAAAATGGTGTTGGCGCGTGGTGTTTCGGGGTATTTCAGTGAGTAACCGATCACTATTGTTTTGTAAACTTGAGGAAATGATTTGGAAATTGCAACCGATTTCATAAATTTGTTTTAAAATCAGTTGAAAGTTGTAGGTTCAAATGCTGTCTTGCTTAGAAGAGGTATACCTTAGAAACAGTTTTTGTGGTATTTGTAGCAGGCGCGGTAGTAACTATTGTAGATTTAGGGCTATATAGTGTCGGGATAACTGCAAAAGTGAGTATACTGAAGTAGAATAGGTATAAATAGGCGCTGAAAGACTACAGAATCAATGAAACCGATTTCAAAAACAGTTTCAAATTAATCCTACAACATGGACAAGGACATAACCATATATGATATAGCCAAAGGAGTGGGGGTGTCGCCAACCACGGTGAGCCGGGCGTTGAACGACCACCCCGCGGTGAACAAGAAGACGAAGCAGCGGATCTATGAGATCGCCACCCAGATGGGCTACCGCTCTAACATGTTCGCCAGCAACCTCCGCAAGCAGCGCACCAACACCATCGGGGTCATCGTGCCGCATCTCAACAGCAGCTTTCAGTCGTCGGTGATGGCCGGTATGGAGAAAGTGGCCACCGAGGCGGGGTATAACCTGATCATCAGCCAGTCGATGGGCACGGCCGAGAAGGAGATCGCCAACGCCAAAACCATGTTCAACAGCCGGGTAGACGGGCTGCTGGTGTCGCTGGCAACCGACACCGAGAACATCGACCATTTCGAGCCCTTCTTCAAGAAAGGCGTGCCGGTGCTGTTCTACGACCGGGTGGCCGAGCACAAGCAAAGCACCAGCATCATCATCGACAACGTGCAGGCGGCCTACCGGGCCACCACGCACCTGATCGAGCAGGGCTGCCAGCGCATCGTGCACATCACCGGCAACCTCCGCATAAACGTGTATGCCCACCGGCTGAAGGGGTATAAATACGCCCTCATCGACCATGACCTGCCCTTCAACGAATCGCTTGTGATCGTGAACGACCTGACGGAGGAAGCGGGGATTGAGGCGGCGAGCCAGATCCTGGCAATGGAGCCTCGCCCGGACGGCGTGTTCGTCTCGAATGATTTCTGCGCCGCCAACTGCATGAACGCGCTGAAGCAGGCGGGCCTCTCCATACCGGGCGACATCGCCATCGTGGGCTTCAACAACGAGCCGATCACGCGGGTGGTGGAGCCTGCCCTGACCACCATCGACTACCCGGGGTATGAGATGGGCGAGGTGGCGGTCCGGAGCCTGATCAATTACCTCGACGGCCTCTCCGACATCAGCATCACCAACACTGTCACGCTCAGGTCCGAGCTGATCGTGCGGGGGTCCTCCCTGCGGAAACCGCAGGTATAATCACCTGCCCTTGCCAGACGAAAGGCCCGCCTATCCAAGGAGGAGCAAAGCGCCTGTGTGAAAAGGAGGAAGGATACGCAATAGCAAAGTACACAGCATCACCATAACCGACATTGCCTTATGAGAAAAAGACTTGCTTATCTCCTGCCGTTGCTCCTGCTCCTGCTGGTGCCCGATTGCCTGCACGCCGAGGATGGCTACCGGCTGTGGCTGCGCTACGACAAAGTGCAGGATGCCGCGAGGCTGCAAAACTATCAGCAGGCCATCAAAGAGGTGGTGGTGGAAGGCAGCTCGCCCACGCTGGCCCTTGTGCAGCAAGAGCTTCGCAACGGCTTGAGCGGCTTGCTGGGCCAGCAGGTGCCCCTCGCCCAGCGGCCGACGCAGGCCGGGGCGGTAGTGGCGGGCACGCCAGCCAGCTCTGCCTTGATTAAAACCCTGGCCCTGGACGACAGGCTGAAGCAGGTGGGAAAAGAGGGCTATCTGCTGCTCTCAACCAACCTGAGCGGGAAACCGGCCACCGTGATTGCGGCGAACACCGAGGTGGGCGTGCTCTACGGCACCTTCCACCTGCTGCGCCTCCTCCAGACACAGCAGGACATCCGCAGCCTGGCCATCAGCAGCGCCCCCCGGATACAGCACCGCATGCTCAACCACTGGGACAACCTGGACCGGACCGTGGAGCGCGGCTATGCCGGCTTCTCGCTCTGGGACTGGCACAAGCTTCCCGATTACATCGATCAGCGCTACCTCGATTATGCCCGCGCCAACGCCTCTATCGGCATCAACGGCACCGTGCTGACCAACGTGAACGCCAACGCCCTGGTGCTCACTAAGCCATACCTCGAAAAAGTGAAGGCCCTGGCCGATGCCTTCCGTCCCTACGGCCTGAAGGTATACCTCACGGCCCGCTTCAGTGCGCCCATCGAGCTGGGCGGCCTGAAAACCGCCGACCCGCTTGACCCGCAGGTGCAGGCCTGGTGGAAGCAGAAGGCAGACGAGATTTATACCTATGTGCCCGACTTTGGCGGTTTTCTGGTGAAGGCCAACTCGGAGGGGCAGCCCGGTCCGCAGAACTACGGCCGCAACCACGCCGACGGGGCCAACATGCTGGCCGATGCCGTGGCGCCGCACGGCGGCATTGTGATGTGGCGCGCCTTCGTGTATGACGACAAGGTGCCCGACGACCGTGCCAAGCAGGCCTACAACGAGTTCAAGCCCCTGGACGGCACCTTCCGCGACAATGTGCTGGTGCAGGTAAAGAACGGGGCCATCGACTTTCAGCCGCGCGAGCCCTTCCACCCCATGTTCGGGGCCATGCCGAAGACGCCGCTCATGATGGAGTTCCAGATCACGCAGGAGTACCTGGGGCAGGCAACCAATCTGGTATACCTCGCGCCGCTCTATAAAGAGGTCCTGAACGCCGATACCTACGCCAAGGGCAAAGGCTCCACCGTGGGCAAGGTGATCGACGGCACCCTGGACAGCCATACCCTCACCGGCATCGCCGGGGTCAGCAACATCGGCACAGACCGCAACTGGACGGGCCACCAGTTCGCGCAGTCCAACTGGTATACCTTCGGCCGCCTCGCCTGGGACCATACCCTGTCTTCGGAGAAAATAGCCGACGAGTGGCTTCGGATGACCTTCACGAACAACAGCGCGTTCCTGGCCCCGGTGCAGACGCTGATGCTGAACTCCCACGAAAACTACGTGAACTATACCACCCCGCTGGGGCTGCACCACCTCATGGGCTGGTCGCACCACTACGGCCCCGGCCCCTGGATAAAAGACAAGCCCCGCGCCGACTGGACCGCCGTATACTATCACCAGGCAGATGAGAAAGGCATCGGCTTCGACCGCACCAAAACCGGCAGCAACGCCGTGGCGCAGTATTTCCCGCCGGTGCAGAAGGAGTTTGGCAGCCTCAAAAAAGTGCCGGAGAAGTACCTGCTCTGGTTCCACCATGTGCCCTGGGACTATAAGACGAACTCCGGCAGAATCCTTTGGGATGAGCTGGCTTACCGCTACTCCGGCGGCGTGGACTCGGTGCGGCAGATGCAGCAAACCTGGGACAAGCTGGAGGGGATGGTGGACGCAGAGCGCTTCTTCCACGTGAAAACCTTCCTGGCGATCCAGGAGAAAGAGGCCCGGAGGTGGCGCGATTCGGCCCTACTTTATTTCCAAACCTTCTCGAAGCGGCCCCTGCCGCAAGGCCTTGAGAAGCCCGCCCATACCCTCGACTATTACATGCAGATAGACCCCAAGTTTGTGCCGGGGATTTAACCTTTTGAGACAAACCGAATCAACGAAAACCCTATGTCAGACACCAAAATAGCCATCGTGACGGGCGGAGGCTCGGGCCTCGGCTACGCCATCGCCCAGAAACTCGTCCAGCAGGATATCCAGACGATTATCATCGGCCGGAACCAGCAGAAACTGGACGCCGCCAAGCGCGAGTTCGGGGGGCGCTGCACCTGCATCGCCTTCGACCTGAGCAAGCTGGCTGAGATTCCGCAGCTGGTAGACCGCATCATGCAGGAGCACGGCCGGATCGACATCCTGGTGAACAACGCGGGCATCAACATGAAAAAGCCCTTTACGGAGGTGAGCGACGAGGACTTTCAGCGGATTATCCAGACCAACGTGAACGCCGTTTTTGCGTTGAGCCGGGAGGTGGCCAAAGTGATGCTGCCGCACCGCAGAGGCGCCATCGTGAACATCAGCTCGATGGCCTCGCAGTACGGCATTCCGAAAGTGATCGCCTATACCGCCTCCAAGTCGGCGATAGAGGGTATGACCCGGGCCATGGCGGTGGACCTGTCGCCGGAGGGCATCCGGGTGAACTGCGTCGCGCCGGGCTTTATCGCCACCGACATGTCGGCCAAGGCGCTGGACGATGATCCGGAGCGGAAAAACAAGGTGCTGTCGCGCACGCCAATGGGCACGCTGGGCACACCCGAAGACGTGGCGGAGGCGGTTTACTTCTTTGCCAGCGACGCATCGAAGTACGTGACCGGCACGGTGCTGCCGGTGGATGGCGGCAACTCCATCGGGTTCTGAGCCATACCCATACATCGGGCACTGCAAAAATTTATACCTGCCGAGGCAGTAATTGAGCTTGTAAGTTATACCCCTGCTTTCGCGTGCCGCTACCTGTTGGGCGCAAATCAGGCTTTAGACAATATAAACGCATCGAATATGAAACGCTTTAAAAACATTGCCGGGCCGATGGTGCTGGCGGTTTGTCTGGCCACTTCCTGCGCCGAGACGCACACGGCGAATGTAGCACAGGAGTTCGCCAGCCAGCCGGAGGCAAGCCAGGCCTCCGCTCCCACCACGCTGAAGGCGGCCTACCGAGGGGACTTTTATGTGGGCGCGGCCCTGAACGGCGGGCAGGCCTACGAGCGCGACGCGCAGGCCACGTCCCTGATCCAGTCGCAGTTCAATACCATCAGTCCCGAAAACCTCCTGAAGTGGGGGCCGGTGCACCCGGAGCCGGAGATCTATAACTTCGAGCCAGCCGACAAGTATGTGGCCTTCGGGCAGCGCAACAACATGTTTATCGTGGGCCATACCCTGGTATGGCACCAGCAAACGCCGGCATGGGTGTTTGAGGACGGCAACGGCAAGGCCGCCAGCAGAGAGGTGCTGCTGCAGCGCATGCAAGACCACATCAGCACAGTGGCCGGGCGCTACAAAGGCAAGATAAACGGCTGGGACGTGGTGAACGAGGCCCTGAACGACGACGGCACGCTGCGCCAGACCAAGTGGCTCCAGATTATCGGGGAGGACTACCTGCCCAAGGCCTTCACCTTTGCCCGAGAGGCCGACCCGCAGATGGAGCTCTACTACAACGACTACAACCTCTGGAAACCCGCCAAGCGGGAGGGCGCCGTGCGGCTGGTGCGGAACCTGCAGGAGAAAGGCATCAAGGTGGCCGGGATCGGGATGCAGGGGCATTACGGCCTGAAGACCCCGTCGCTGGAAGAGGTGGAGGCCAGCATCCTGGCTTTTTCGGAGCTAGGCGTGCAGGTGGCCTTCACGGAGCTGGACATCGACGTGCTGCCAAACCCGAGCCAGCGGCAGGGGGCCGACATTGACGCCACCTTCGGCTTCGACGAGAAGTATAACCTCTACACAACCGGGCTGCCCGACTCGGTGCAGCAGCAGCTTGCCGACCGCTATGCCGCCTTGTTCGCGCTGTTCCACAAGCACCGCGACAAGATTAGTCGTATCACGTTCTGGGGCGTTACCGACAACGACTCCTGGCTCAACAACTGGCCGATTCCGGGCCGCACCAGCTACCCATTGATTTTCGACCGCCAGTACAAGCCCAAGCCAGCGTTTGAGGCCATCATGATGACGGGGGTAAACGCGAAGCGGTAATGTGCCCAAGGAGCACCTGAAGAAGGGTTAAGCGGAGTTGCGGGCGGTGGAGGCTCTCACGATCAGGTGCGGTTCGAGCACCACGCGCTGAGGCGGGTTGTCGTACAGGTCATCGGAGCGCAGCATCCTCAGGAAAAGCGCGGCGGCGGCTTCTCCCATCTCCTCGGTTTGCTGGTCGATGGAGGACAGGCCCGGCGTGACCAGTGCGGCAAACGACTCGTTGGCGAAACCGATCACGCCCACGTCCTCGGGCACGCGCACGTTGTAGGCCAGCAGTTGCTGCAGCGCGCCCATCGCCGTGAAGTCCTCGAGGGCGAAGACGGCATCAAAGTCAACCTCGTGCTGGCAGAGCTCCCGGATGCATTGGCGGCCAAAGTCGAGCGAGAAGTCCCCGTAGAGGATAAGGCGCTCATCCACAGGTAGGTCATGGCGTTTGAGGGCATCCACATACCCCCTCATGCGTTCGGTAAAGATGTCCATGCTTTGCCGGGCAGTGATGTGCACGATGCGTTTGTAGCCTTGCCGGATCAGGTGCTCTGTTGCCAGAAAGCCGCCCTTGTAATCGTCAATCGTCACGGATGGCACCTGCAGCGCCTCTATGGCCCTGTCGAAAAACAGGAATGGGATGCGGCGGCGCTGGATTTCGGCGAAATGCTCATAGGTTGTCGTCCCCTTTGCCACAGAGGCGATGATGCCCGCCACCCGAGAGTCCAGAAAAGTCTCTATGCCTTTCTTCTCACCCTCCTGCGACTCGTTCGATTGGTAGAGCAGGATGCTATACCCGTTCTCGTTCATTATTTTTTCGATGCCGTGCACCACAGAGCTAAAAAAACTGACATCCAGGCTGGGAACAATGATGCCAATCGTGTTACTTTGGCCAGAGCGAAGGGAAGAGGCGATCTTGTTTTGGCGATAGCCAAGCCGCTGCGCCGTCTCCCGCACCGATCTCTTGGTCGTGTCGCTAATGGCCGGATGGTCGTTCAGGGCCCGGGCCACGGTAGAGAAGGCAATGTCCAGCTCTTTGGCAATGTCATGTATGGTAACTTTTTTCAAGGGCTTCGACTCAAATAAAAAAAGGGACGAGCAAATGTAACGCTTCTATCCATTTAAAGGCAATGAAAACAGGCAGAAAGCCGTAGCAGGAAAAGAATAAGTAAGTAAACACTTGTTTATGTAAATAAAACTCGACAAATTTATGCCAACGTTGGCATAGGAGTGGGTTGATTTTGAACTAACTGAAAATAAGGCGGTAAGCCGCCAGAAACAAAGCATATATGTTATTATTAGGTATAGATATCGGCACCTCCTCCATCAAAGTATCGGTGGTGGACGCACAGTCGCAGCAGACGGTGGCCGCGGCGCAGTACCCCGACCAGGAAACGGCCATCACCTCCACCCAGCCGGGATGGGCCGAGCAGTCGCCGGAGATGTGGTGGGAGCACGCCCAAAAGGCCATTGCCAAGGCAAACGCCAGCGGCAGCTATGCCCCAAAAGACATCAGCGCCATCGGCATTGCCTACCAGATGCACGGCCTGGTGGTAGTGGACAAGGAGCAGCAGGTGCTGCGCGACTCCATCATCTGGTGCGACAGCCGCGCCGTGGAGATCGGCAACAAGGCCTTCGATGCCATCGGGCATGAAAGGAGCCTGTCGCATCTGCTCAACTCACCCGGCAACTTTACAGCCTCCAAGCTGGCCTGGGTGAAGGAAAATGAGCCGGAAACCTACAGCAGGATCTATAAAGTGATGCTCCCCGGCGACTTTATCGCCATGAAGCTGACCGGCGAGATCACGACCAGTCCCTCTGCCTTATCCGAAGGTGTGTTCTGGGATTTTAAGCAGGACGCGCTGTCGGAGGATGTGCTGCAGTACTTCAAGTTCGAGAAAACGCTCATCCCTGAAATCAAGCCCGTGTTCTCGGAGCATGGCCGCCTGAAGCCGGAACTGGCCGAGCGGCTGGGCCTGCAAGCCGGTATACCTGTCACGTATAAATCCGGTGACCAGCCCAACAACGCGCTGTCGTTGAACGTGCTTAAGCCGGGTGAGGTGGCGGCCACGGCCGGAACCTCGGGCGTTATATATGGCGTGAGCGACCAGTTGGTGTATGACCCTCAATCCAGGGTGAACACCTTTGCGCACGTGAACCACGCCACCAGCGAGAAGCGGGTCGGGGTGCTGCTGTGCATCAACGGCACCGGCATCATGAACAGCTGGGCAAAGCACAACATCGGGTCCGGGCTGGATTATGCGGCCATGAACGCGGCGGCGCAGCAGGTGAAGATCGGCAGCGACGGCCTGCGCATTCTGCCTTTCGGCAACGGGGCCGAGCGCATGCTGAACAACAAGATCGTGGGCGCGCACTTCCATAACATCGACCTGAACCTGCACACGCAGGCGCACATTTTCCGGGCGGTGCAGGAGGGGATCGTGTTCGCTTTCCGGTACGGCTTGGACATCATGCGCGAAAACGGCATGAATCCGCAGGTGATCCGGGCGGGGCAGGCCAACCTGTTCCTGAGTCCGCTGTTCGCGCAGGCCTTCGTGGACGCCACCAACGTGCCCGTGGAGCTATACCAGAACGACGGAAGCGTGGGCGCAGCCCTTGGGGCCGGTATCGGGGCCACGGTGTTTGCCTCGCCGGAAGAGGCCTTCCTCCATTTCCGGCCCGTAAAACTGATAGAACCACAGGCGACCGCCGCCTACGAACCCATATACCAGGAGTGGAAAGCGCTGCTGATGGACCAACTGAACAAGAAATAAATCAACTAATCTTTAACAACCAAGAGTATGGCAAATCCGCTGATAGGAGAAAAGGAATTCTTTAAAGGAATAGGGCAGATAAAGTTTGAGGGCCTGGAGTCTGACAACCCGCTGGCTTACCGCTGGTACGACGAGAACAAAGTAGTGGCCGGCAAAACGCTGAAAGAGCATATGCGCTTTGCGGTGGCCTACTGGCACTCGTTCAACGCAAGCGGCGCAGACCCCTTCGGCGGCGCAACGCTGAACTTCCCCTGGGACGAGAAAGCTGACCCGATCGAAAGAGCGAAAGACAAGATGGACGCCGCCTTCGAGTTTATCACCAAGATGAACATGCCTTATTACTGTTTCCATGATGTGGACGTGGTGGACTACGGCAACGACATCGTGGAAAACGAGCGACGCCTGCAGACGCTGGTGGAATACGCCAAGCAAAAGCAGCAGGAAAGCGGCGTGAAGCTGCTCTGGGGCACGGCCAACGTGTTCTCGCACAGCCGCTACATGAACGGTGCCTCCACCAACCCCGACTTCCATGTGCTGTCGCATGCGGCGGCGCAGGTGAAAGCCGCCCTGGATGCCACCATCGCCCTGAACGGCGAGAACTACGTGTTCTGGGGAGGCCGCGAAGGCTATATGAGTTTGCTGAACACCGAGATGAAGCGCGAGCAGGACCACCTGGCCCGCTTCCTGCACACCGCCAAGGACTATGCCCGCAAGCAGGGCTTCAAAGGCACCTTCTTCATCGAGCCGAAGCCGATGGAGCCGACCAAGCACCAGTATGACTACGACTCTGCCACGGTAATCGGCTTCCTGCGCAAGTACGACCTGCTGGACGATTTCAAGATCAACATCGAGGTGAACCACGCAACGCTGGCGGGCCATACCTTCCAGCACGAGCTGCAGGTAGCAGCCGACGCGGGCCTGCTGGGCTCTATCGACGCCAACCGCGGCGACTACCAGAACGGCTGGGACACGGACCAGTTCCCGAACAACATCAACGAGCTGACGGAAGCCATGCTGGTGTTTCTGGAGGCAGGTGGCGTGCAGGGCGGGGGTATAAACTTCGATGCCAAGATCAGAAGAAACTCCACTGACCCGGCGGACCTGTTCTACGCCCACATTGGCGGTGCCGACACCTTTGCCCGCGCCCTGATCACGGCAGACAAGATTTTGCAGAACTCTGACTACAAGAAAGTGCGCGAGGAGCGTTACGCCTCCTTCGACAGCGGCCAGGGCAAAGCCTTCGAGGCCGGAGAGCTATCCCTCGAAGACCTGCGCCAGTACGCGATCAACAACGGCGAGCCCGAAGTAAAGAGCGGCCGTCAGGAGTACCTGGAGAACGTGGTGAACCGCTATATCTAGGCATTAGGGCTGTACCTCCAAACTGGGGAGGACCATCACCAAGCTGCTGATCCTCAAAACCCATTAAACACCAAAACGCCCGCTGCAACTGCAACGGGCGTTTTGCTTTAGCTTTATTCGCTATGTCTAGCGGGTCAGCATCATTCTGTTAGAATATGTTTTGTTGCCAGAGCTGATGCGGTATAAGTATGTGCCGGCTGGCAGATTGGTGGCATTGAACTGTACCTCATGCGTGCCTGTTGCTTTCTGCTCAGCTACCAGCGTGTTCACTTTCTTGCCCAGCACATCAAATACCTCTACAGTTACGAAGCCATCCTGCTCCACAGCGTAGCTAATGGTAGTGGCATCTGTGAATGGGTTCGGGTATGTGAAGTTCTTTGTCCACTGGCCGCCTGCTGCCTGCATGCCGGAGGTGCCTGAGGTGGCTAATGGCTGCTTCAAAGAGTTCCAGCTATCGTATGTGCGGGTAATGATCACGGCGAACTCAGCGCGCGTTACGTTCTGCGTTGGCTTGAAAGTAGCGTGCAACACTGGCACCAGGTCGTAAGGGCCCTGCGCTACAGAGTAGAAGGCGTTGATCAGTCCCAGGTCTAAGGCTACGCTAACATACCCCTCCAAACCAGCAGGGATGGATTTCGCATCATCAACCGGGATGTCTTTCCCGTCTACTCGTACAGTTACACCTTTTCCGTTGCGCTGCAGGGCGATGTCCTGAAGGCCCAGACTTTGCACCAGTGCGTAAGCGAGGCTCGTTCTGTCTACGCTTCCCTTAGGGTTAAACTTGGTAGAGCCATCTGTCAGCATGATGCCGTTTGCGGTCTGGAAACGGTCTCTCAACGCGGCTCCTTTACCAGTTACAGACTCTGCCAGCAGCAATTCGCTTCCGGTTACGTCTTTGAAAGAAACAGCGCCTGTGGTTGGGTAGTACTGACGCACTGCCTGGCCCATCATCAGGTAATCAGCCAACTGAATTCTTTTCAGGAGTTCGTCTGGCTTAAAGCCGCTTCCAAGGCCGTCTGCCAATCTGGAGCTAACTGCCATTTTGATAGAAGCCTCTGCCGGATGGCCAGCAATGTCGTTAAGGCCAGTAGAGCCGCTCAGTTGTACGGCTGTGAAGGTACCGGATACTCTTTCTGCAAGTGCCACGCCATTCAGGCCTTCCACGCGCAGTGTCCATGTTCCGGCCATAGGGGAAGCAACGGCTACACCACGGTCAGTGCTGATGGCGAATGTTACCGGGATACCTGCTCTGTATTCTTTTCCGTCCGGGCCTGTCAGGATAAGGTTTACCGGGTTGCCAGTTAAGCCAAGCTCGCCTTCAGCAGTGATTTTTGCTTCGATGGCAGTGGTTCCTTGCGCTACATTGAACGTCTTGCTGTTATCCGCAGTCAAAACAGGCTTGTAATCGATCACGAAGCTCTCCTTTACAGTAGCCGTGTTGATGTTGCTGTTGAAGCTTCTGGTCATGTTCAGGCTTGTGCCGAAAGTGGCGTTGCGGTAGATGTGGTCTACGGCAGCGTAAGCATTCACGTAACCTGCACCAACCTCCCAAGATTCTCGGTTCGGCATGTTCGTGGCTGTCTTCTGCAAGATGTCCTTTACCTGTGCAGGAGAAAGCGATGGATTGGCCTCTAATAACAGGGCCACGATGCCAGCAGTGTGCGGTGTCGCCATAGAAGTGCCGCTCATGTGCGTATAGAAAGGTACGTGTGCTGGAGCAAGATCAGCGTCTTTCTGAGCGCCAAGTGAGGAAACAGGGGCGATTACACGAGTAGAAACGATGTCTACGCCGGGGGCAACTATAGTAGGTCTGTTCTCATACTTCCATGTTTCGCCGTCTATTGTAAAGGTGCCGCCTTCGTTTTTCACGCCTCTGGAAGAGAAGCCAGCCAGGCGGCCATACTTGTCGCCAGCGCCTACAGAAATTACCCAAGGGGCAATCGCGTATGGGTTGTGGGTATCAGAGCTCGGGCCGTCGTTACCAGCTGCGAACAGCGATACAATGCCACGGTCATATGCTTTCTTGGAAGCAATGTTTACTGGGTTGGCAGGCTCAAACGTGCCGGATGTGCCCCAGGAATTGCTGATCACGCGGATACCGTACTCATACTGGTGTGTCAGGGCATAGTCGTATCCGCCAATCGCGTCCAGGATGAACAGCGCGCCACCTGAGCCATAGCCAATTAATTGTGCACCTGGTGCCGCGCCTTCGTACAGGCCGCTAGACCTGGCACCGTTTCCGCCAACAGAGCCTGCGCAATGCGTGCCGTGCCCAGAGTTGGTGTCGGTGTTCGGTACGTTCTCCAGGTATGTTACCGGCAGCATGGCGTCAACACCGTTCAGGTTTGTGGTACCCAATACGTTCTGTACCAGGTGTGTGCCCAGCTTCAGGTCGTCGTGTGTGCCGTCAACGCCACTGTCGTTGATCATCACCCCGATGCCCTTGCCAGATACCGGCATCCCGTTGTTGCGGGCCGTCATCCCCTTGTCAGCGCGAACTCTTTTCACGCCTGTTAGGCTGGTGCCGTTGTAGTTGTAGTAGGTAAGCTGCTTGTTCAGGAAGATCGATAAAACGGCAGGGTTGCCTGACAGGCTTTCGATCTGGGCCGGCGTAGCCAGCACTCCGGCGATAGGAAGTGAGCTAAAAGTGACGCCCTTGTTAATGCCGAGGTCCTTCAGGAGCGTTAAGTTAGCGGTGGTAGGTGCGCCATCGCCCTTAAAGGTTACGATTACGCCCAACGGCCCAGTGGCTGTATGCAACTGCTGCTGCAAATCGGTGTCTATGACAACCTGTGCAAAAACGGTGTTTGCAAACAGGCATAGAACAGTAAAACAAGATAAAATCAACTTCATAAGATGAGAGTAGTTAAAGGTTTTACATAAAATAGGATAAACTTCAGTTTGCCAGGAATGCCCGCGACGTGCCTGGCGTTTTTTAACATATAATTTACTGATTCTGGTATAGCCTCTGTACAAAGGAATGCCCTACAGCATGATCAATAAACGGAGGAGGTAATTGGTTGGTTTTGTGTCTGCCAATGGCTTAGGCCATGGTTTTTGAATCCCCTTTCGGTGAGTCATAGTTTTGGAGTATCACAAGAAAGTAATAATAATTACTGATAGAAAGGAATTATTAAATCAGATAGTAACCTGATGCATTTTTATATTTAATTGACTTATTACAGGTGTATTTGCCCAGTATATATGCTGACGTGTGTTCGTTAAAGCTATTGTTCGTCTTATGTTAGGGTTTAGTAACAAGAAAACGAACTGTAAGAAAATTGTCCAATCTGACAAACAGTTCCTTTTAGAGAGGGAGGCGGCAGCACTGAAAATAAATTTTATTTTTTTAAAGTTTCTTGGATTTTTTCACTCGGATCATTCTTTTTTTCTGTTCGTAAGCTTCACTTGACGGCGGTATAAAAGAGATAACCTTACAGGTGTGACCTGTCCTCCCCTTATACCGGAAAGCTGCTTTACAAACACACGTTTGTGGGGGTAGCACCCAATCTGATTTCCCTTGGAAAGAGTATATGGAGGGAAAGAAATCATACCCTATGAACAGCTATTTCTTAAACCTGTTACTGCTCATGTGCCTGAACCTTGCCGCCTGCAAGCAGGCGGATCCCGAGCCGGCCATCCTAACACCTGCAGACGAGAGCAGCACCACGAAAACCTACCTTGCCCTCGGCGATTCCTATACCATCGGGCAGAGCGTGCCGGAAGCCGACCAGTGGGGCAGGCAGTTGGTCGGGCTGCTGCGGGCGGAGGGCGTGGAGGTGAGCGACCCCGTAACGATTGCCCGCACAGGCTGGACCACCTCCGAGCTGGCCGCTGCCATCAAATCCGCCGACCTCAAAGCCACCTTCGACCTGGTGACGCTGCTCATCGGGGTGAACAACCAGTACCGTGGGCAGTCGCTGGCGAATTACCGAACCGAGTTCAATGAGTTGCTGCAAACCTCCATCCGCCTGGCCAAACGGAATCCGCAGCATGTGCTGGTCCTGTCGATACCGGATTGGGGCGCGACGCCCTATGGCAGGGGCCAGAACCGTCAGCAGATTACTGCGGAGATCGACGCCTTTAACGCCGCAGCCAAAGATCTATCGGAGCAGGCAGGGGTCACGTTTATCAACATTACCCCGCTGACGCGTGAAGCCGTTTCTGACCTGACTTATGTGGCCAGCGACGGGCTGCACTACTCTGGCAAGATGCACCGGGAGTGGGCCCTGCGGGCCTTGCCCAAGGCAAAGGAAATCCTGAAATAGTCAGGCAGTGCGCCGTTCGGAAAGATTTGCATGAAACTATATACCTGTGGCACTTTTATCTGATGGTATAATCTGTTAAGTTTATAACACATCTGACTATAAACACGATAGATCTCCACATGAAAAAAGAACTCCTGCATTACGGGGCTGCCCTCCTGCTTTTCTGCGGTGCCCAGGCTTGCTCATCGTCTGCCTCCGAGACGCGTAATCCCGCCGCTGCTGAAGTGCAGAAAGCGGACGCCTCGCGCATTCTCGTATTTTCCAAAACCAGCGGCTATTACCACGAGTCCATACCGGATGGCATTGCCGCCATACAGAAGCTGGGCGGCGCGCACACCATCGTGGTGGACACCACCAAGAACGCCGCCTACTTCACCCCTGATTCGCTGCGGCATTACAAGGCCGTGGTTTTTCTGAGTACCACCCAGGATGTGCTAGACCCGGCGCAGCAGGAGGCCTTTACGAAGTATATACAAAACGGGGGCGGTTTTGCGGGCATCCATGCTGCCGCCGATACCGAGTACGACTGGCCGTGGTATAACAAGCTGGTGGGCGCGTATTTCCTGAGCCACCCTAAGCAGCAGCAGGCCACCGTCCGCGTGAAGGACAAAAACCACCCCTCCACCAGCCACCTGCCCGACAACTGGGAGCGCTTCGACGAGCTCTATAACTACAAGGACATCAACCCGGATATCAAGGTGCTGGCCACGCTGGACGAAAGCACCTACGAAGGTGGCAAGAACGGTGAAAACCATCCCATCGTCTGGTACCACGATTTCGACGGCGGCCGCTCTTTCTACACCGGCCTGGGCCACACCAAAGAAAGCTACACCGACTCCACCTTCCTGCAGCACATGTGGGGAGGCATCAGCTATGCCATGGGGGAGGAGTAAAGAGTTTGAGAAAGCTCAATTGAATAAACAACCAGAAATAGACATGGCGCTTGTGATGTCTATTTCTGGTTTAGAGCATGTTTAAATTTCATTTTTGGAAGCGAAAAATGTTCTGGAAGGGTTCTGACGAAGCGTTTTTTGAGCCACATAGCAGCGCTATGGGGCGATAAAAAGGCGAAGTCAGGTTCCTTGATGGACGTTTTGTAGCCCAAAAGATGAATTTTAAACACGCTCTTAGTGCATAGGGACATTGAAGCCAAAGGATAGAACCTGTTTTCCATGGCATGCAACCATTAGTCCGTTTTCGGGCTCTTACTGCTGAACCCACTTTCAATCCCTATGGTAAATTATATCTGCGCAGCGCTGCTGCTGCTGTTGCTGACCAGGTGCCAGCAAGAAACAAGTATTGAGCCGGGGCAGTTTGAAGAGGCCGGCATAGAAGCAGATGGTGTGCAGTTTGGGCAGGAGATTACGCTGCCGGAACTGGGGCAGGTGACGCTCTATGGTGAAGATGTGCCCCGCAAACTGTACCTCTCGGCCAGGAAAATCACTGACTCGCGCTGTCCGGAGGATGTGACCTGTATTACCTATGGGGCCGCATCAATAGTGCTTTCAGCATCCAACAGCCAAGGCAAAAACGAGGACATTCAGCTGTGTATAGGCAGTTGCGATAATGGGTTTCGTAGTATAGACAGCGTTACCGCTGTGGTTGGCGAAACACTATATAGCTTTAGTTTGATTGACGTAACCCCGTTCCCTGAGCGCAGCAAGGCAGGGGTGAGGAAAAAGGCCAAGCTGCTTGTTGAAAAAATCGGCACCTCGCTGTAAAGATCTGTGCTATAGATAAT
The DNA here is from genome assembly GCF_022601975.1 of Pontibacter sp. E15-1. Taxonomy (GTDB): domain Bacteria; phylum Bacteroidota; class Bacteroidia; order Cytophagales; family Hymenobacteraceae; genus Pontibacter. Next base: position 65,592 of record NZ_JAKVIR010000013.1, on the reverse strand, counting down.
TGTGTTGGCGATTTTCCTGCACTGGTGTGTAGGATGCCGCTATAAGACACCCACAAAAAACGCCTGCTCTTTCCGGAGCAGGCGTTTTTTGTGGGGATACATGCAACTTAATCAGAGTGCATTTTGATGAGCTGTACATCCACGTCATTCTTCCGCGAACTCGGCGTTGTGTTTCGGGTTAGAGCAAGGTATGTCTGGCATTGTACATCTTTGTTTTGGTACTGGCGCTAGTGGAGGGAAGCAGGCAAAGGTCCAGCAGCAGTTTCGTTTGCACAAGACGAACGACACGGGCAGTGAACCCAAGACAGCAGGCGTTTCAGGTATGCGCTTTAATATGATGACTTATATACAAACGAAGGGCTTTATGCGCTGCCTGTATCTACTTCAACCCAAAAGTTTATACTCATGTAACGCCAAATCCGCTTAGGCAATGTTCTGCGTTTCGGGCTGTGGTTTCTTCTTTGCGCGGCTTCTGCGCTGGTCTTTGCGCTTCACGTATACCGCCGAGGGGCCTTTGTCGTCTTCTTTCCGGATGGTAAACAGCTTCGTCTGGGCCTTAATGAGCTGCAGCAACTGCCCGTAGCCAAAGGTGCGCGGGTCGAAGCTGGGGTCGAGCTGGCGCAGGTTCACGCCCATCACGCCCAGGTGCGCCCAACCGTCCTCGTCAGCCGACATCACGAAGGCTTCCTTCAGCAGGGGCACTGGGTTGGGGGCCTGTTTGGAAGTGCCGTTTTCCGGGGTTTTTTCGGCGGCGGCTATCTTCTTCTCGTCAATATCGTCGGTCAGGTTCTCTGTGAAGATGAACACGTTACAGGCATTCACAAACGGCTTTGGTGTTTTTTGCTGCCCGATGCCCATCACAAAAATACCCGCCTCGCGGATGCGGGTGGCCAGCCGGGTATAGTCGCTGTCGGAGGAGACGATGCAGAAGCCGTCCACCAACTCGCTGTGCAGCAGGTCCATGGCATCGATGATCAGGGCGCTGTCGGTGGCGTTCTTGCCCACGGTATAGCGGAACTGCTGGATAGGCTGTATGGCGTGGTTGTTCAGGCAGTCTTTCCAGCCGTTCATCTGCGGGGTGGTCCAGTCGCCGTAAATGCGCCGGATGGTGGTGGCGCCGTACTTTCCGGCCTCGGCCATCAGTTTCACGATCAGGCTGGGTTGCGCATTGTCGCCGTCTATCAGCATGGCCATGCGCGAAGGTTTTTTTTCTCGTACTGCGTTTTTCATGTATAAATGTTGTGAGCGAGGGCCGGCTGGCGCCCGCTTTTAGTGTCGTGGTTATATATATCGTTATACTGCTATCCTTAGCAGAAGTTGTTGCAGGGCAAAGGACATCCCAGGGGCGAAAAATATTTTATTTTTGTATGGTGCGTTCGCCCTATCCTGCGTATCACTTCCGGTAACAAGCGTTTGAAGTGACCGGAAGGTATACACGATGATATGGAAATAGATCGACATGAGGAAATATAAAACGACATTAATTGCTATGGGGGTATCGCTGATGGCCTCGCTCGGAGCCGCGAAGGCGCAGGTGTTCAAGGCTGAGGAGCCGCTGGCCCATACCTATTCTATCGTCGCCCGCGACCCGAAAACCGGCGAGATGGCGGTGGGCGTGCAGAGCCACTGGTTCTCGGTGGGCACATCGGTGCCGTGGGCCGAGGCCGGGGTAGGCGTGGTGGCCACGCAGTCGTTCACCAACAAATCGTTCGGGTTGCGCGGGCTGGCGTTGCTCAGAGAGGGGAAGTCGCCGGAGGAGGCCCTCGCCATACTGCTCTCTGACGACGAGGCCCGCGAGGTGCGGCAGGTGGCCATACTGGATGCGCAGGGGCGGGTGGCTACCCATACCGGCAAGCAGTGCATCCGTTACGCCGGGCACACCACGGGCGCTAACTTCTCGGTGCAGGCCAACATGATGCTGACCGACAAGGTATGGCCTGCCATGGCCAGGGCATTTGAGAAGAGCGAAGGGCAGCCGCTGGCCGAGCGGGTGCTGCTGGCCATGCAGGCAGCCGAGGGCGAAGGCGGCGATATCCGCGGGCGGCAGTCGGCGGCGCTGGTGGTGGTGAAAGGGCAGAAAACAGACCAGCCCTGGAACGAGCGCACCATTGATCTGCGGGTAGACGACGGCGAGCAACCGCTGGAAGAACTGGCGCGCCTGCTCAAGGTATACCGCGCCTACGAGCACATGAACGCGGGCGACCTGGCAATTGAGAAAGGGCAGATGCAGCAGGCCATGCAGGAGTATGGCAAGGCAGAGAAGATGTTCCCCAATAACCTGGAGATGAAGTACTGGCATGCCATCGGGCTGGCCAACAGCGGACAGATAGCGGAAGCCTCGAAGCTGCTGCGAGAGGTATACAAGAAAGACGCCGACTGGCGCGAGCTCACCAGCCGCCTGCCCGAAGTCGGCCTCCTGACCGTGAGCAAGCAGAACCTGGAGAAACTGATGCAGGCGAAATAGCCGCTGCAGCGCCGTGTGTATACCTGGCGGCACGTGCTTGAGGGCGTTAAATGGTGGTTGGCTCAAAAGATGGTGTAGCCTGTTTCTTTGGAGATTTCATCCCCCTGCCCCCTTAAAAGGGGTCACTCAGTATGCTTGGAAAGTCTATTCACTTTACGTATTGAGGAAGTCCCCCTTTGAAGGGGGCAGGGGGATGACGACCGGGCAGCGAAAGTATAAAGGTGTCTTTCCTTTATTCCTTTCACAGACCTATGTCTGCTAGCTTATGCCGAGGTATGGGCAGGCAGGTCAGAACCTGCCGCTATGAGCGCTAATTCTCATTTGGCTAGCGTTGCGTCGGTTTCATGTCCTGACATAAATTCGCTATCTTGAATCCTCAAACCGAAAACCTACCGACAACTACTCATTTGATTATACTTAATGCGCACTACACGTAAATTACGCTACTTTCTGATTGCAGCCGCCACCGCCTTTACACTGCCTGCCGTGGCACAGCAGCAAGCTCCTTCCGACTCAGTCATCATCCGAAAACTCTACAGCGAGGCCCTCACCAGCACCGAGAGCTATGAGAACCTGCGCTACCTGACCAAGCGAATCGGGGCGCGCCTCAGCGGCTCGCCGCAGGCCGCCGCGGCCGTGGAATGGACCCGGCAGGTAATGCAGCGGCTGGACCTCGACACCGTATACCTGCAGCCCGTGATGGTGCCCCACTGGGTGCGCGGCGACAAGGAGATCGGCCGTGTCTACAACTCCAAAATGATCGGCAACGCCGATATGAACATCGCAGCGTTGGGTGCCTCTGTGGGCACAGGCAAACAGGGCCTGAGCGCGGAGGTGGTTGAGGTGCAGAACTTTGAGGAGCTGGAGAAGCTGGGCAAAAAGAAGGTAAAGGGCAAGATTGTGTTCTTCAACCGGCCTTTTGACAATACCCACGTGCAGACCATGGCCTCGTACAGCGGCGCTGTGGACCAGCGCGGCGGCGGCCCGGTAGCGGCAGCCAGGCTCGGGGCAGCAGGGGTGCTGGTGCGCTCCATGGCAAACGAACTGCAGGACGTGCCCCATACCGGCAATACCCGCTACGAAGACGGCGTAACCAAAATACCGGCAGCGGCCATCAGCACCAACGACGCCGAGCGGCTCAGCAGCCTCCTGAAAGAGGATCCGAACCTGAAGTTTTACATGCGCATGACCTCCGAGATGCTGCCCGACGTGCTGTCGTACAACGTGATCGGGGAGCTGAAGGGAACAGAGAAGCCAGATGAGATCATCGCCGTAGGCGGCCACCTCGACTCCTGGGACCTGGGCGAAGGGGCCCACGACGATGGCACGGGTTGTATGCAGTCTATCGAGGTGCTGCGCCTGTTCAAGGAACTGGGCATCAAACCCAAGCGCACCGTGCGGGCCGTGCTGTTTATGAATGAGGAGAACGGACTGCGCGGGGGTATAAAATACGCGGAGGTGGCCAAAGCCAAAGGCGAGAAGCACGTGGCTGCCATCGAGTCGGATGCGGGCGGCTTTACCCCGCGCGGCTTCAGCATGGAGGGCAGCAACGCGCAGCTCGCCAAACTGAAGGCCTGGAAGCCCATGCTGGAGCCCTACGGCCTGTCGGAGTACGGCATGGGGCACGGCGGCTCCGACATCGGCCCGCTGAAAGGACAGGGATCGGTGGCCCTCATCGGCTACCGGCCAGACTCACAGCGCTACTTCGATTATCACCATACCAGTATAGACGTGTTCGAGAACGTGAACCGCCGCGAGATGCAACTTGGCGCAGCCGGTATGGCCTCGCTGGTATACCTCATATCCGAGTATGGCCTGTAACGGGATGGCAGCAAAAGACCTCACAGCGTCCGAAGGACCTGTGAGTGTCTGACGCCTTGTAACTGGGCTAACCATGGCAAAGCTGACGCCCTGTAGCTAGGCTAACCATGGCAAAGCTGACGCCTTGTAACTGGGCTAACCATGGCAAAGCTGTTAGCCCTGTAGCTGCCAAACACTCACAGGACCTTCGGACACTGTGAGGTTATGGGAACTGTGAATGTGAGGCTATAGCAGTTAGGGCAGCAGTAGCGAGCTGTCTCCGTAGCTCAGGAAGCGGTAGTCGTGCTGCAGCGCGTGGGCATATACCTTGCGCCAGTCTTCCCCGATCAGGGCGGATACCAGTAGCAGCAGCGTGCTTTCGGGCTGGTGGAAATTCGTGATCAGGCCGTTGCAGATGCGGAAGGTATAGCCGGGCGCGATGATGATCTGGGTGCTGGCATGCAGGAAGCTGGTTTTATGCCGGTCCATATACTGCAGCAGGGCCTCGACTGCCTCGGTGGCGGTGGGCAGCGCGGTGGCCTCATATGCCTGCCACTGGCTCACATGCAGTTCGCTCAAAAGCATATCCGGCGTCTGGATCGCTTTGGCCCCCAGCCAATACAAACTCTCCAGTGACCGCATGCTGGTGGTGCCCACCGGGATCACCGGCTTTCCGAGTTGCCGGGCCAGGCGCTGCAGCAGCGGCCGGGTAATGTATAACTGCTCGGCGTGCATCTCGTGCGCCTCCATCACCTCCGCTTTCACGGGCTTAAAGGTGCCCGCGCCCACGTGCAGCGTCAGGTAAGCTGATGTGATGTGTTGCTCCTGGAGGCTTGCCATCACTCGCTCAGTAAAATGCAGGCCCGCCGTGGGGGCCGCCACCGCGCCCTGCTGGTTGGCGTAAATCGTCTGGTAGCGGATATGGTCGTCAGGGGTCAGGTCGCGGTTGAGGTAGGGGGGCAGGGGCAGTTTGCCGCAGCGCTCCAGCACCTCCGCGAAGGGCAGTTCGGCAGGTTCCCACGTGAAACGTATCAGGAAATGACCTTCTTGCTGTGCCTCGCGCGTGGCCTGCAGCATACCGCCGTCAAAACGCAGCTGCACCGGTCCGCTTTTCCAGCGCTTGTTGTTGCCTACCAGGCACTTCCAGACGCAGTTTCCTGTTTGCTGCATGGCCAGCTGCACCTCGCGGTAGGGAGCCACTGGCTCCAGGCAGAAAATCTCCACCGTGCCGCCCGTCTCTTTCTGAAACTGCAGCCGCGCCTGCACCACCTTCGTATCGTTAAACACCAGCAGCGTCTGCGGGGGCAGCAGCCCGGGCAGGTCGGTAAAGGTATGATCGGAGATATGGCCGCCCTTGTATTGGAGCAGCTTGGAGTGGTCGCGCTCAGGCAGTGGGAACCTGGCGATACGCTCGTCGGGCAGCGGATAGACAAAATCTTTTATCGCCAGCTTTTTGGGGTCCGTCATAGGAGTAGGGTATGCGTGTGTAATGGGCTACTATCGGCGTATCGCTTCACGTACAGCGCTGAGGCGGCAGGGCAGAGCTTACAGGTTTTTCAGGAAATCCTCGTCCAGCGGCTCCATATCATCCGGGTCATCCTCTTTGTCGGCCTCCCAGTTGATGTCCTGCATCAGTTCCAGGCCTTCAAAAATCAGCTCGTCCAGTTCCTCCTTCGATGCGGCATCCAGGGTCTGCTCGAAAAGGCCCAACAGTTGCTCGCGCTGCTCATTCACAAATATCTCGTGGTACAGGTTGTCGAACGCGGCGATCTTCTTTTGCACCACCTTGTCAATCTCCTTCGTGCTTTTGGCCTGCAGGGCCTGCTCCAGCAGTTCCAGCACCTCCACGCTTTTCTCGTTGTTGGAGAGGCGCGTGAAGGCTTTCACGAAGGCGAGCGCCACCACCAGACGCAGCCGCTCGAACCGGAAGTTCAGCTCTTCAGGCGCTTTGCCAGCCGATAACCGGGAGGACTTGTGGGCTTTTTCGAAATCCAGGTAAATCTGGCCTGCCGCATCTTCCGCTACAGGCAGCTGCTCGCTGTCGTAGGCGGTTTCAAGTAATAGCGCTACGCTTCTGGCACTCATAGGTCTTTTAGTCTTGTAAGGGCTGCAAAGGTACGGCTTTATCGTGTTTTATACTATGGGTGGTTTGGCTGCACTTTCAGGTTATACCAAGGGTATGCCCTTCCTCTCTCAGCTTACTGCGCACGCAGCCGCATGCCAGGTTGGCTGTAGGTACTCCGCTGTGATTTTTTTGGAATTTTCAGGCATGGCATTATATGCCTTTTGTTTGATTCTGTTGCTGTAGGGCTTAGTATAATAAAATTTATATATATGCTTTGTGGATGATATAGAATTAATTTTATTAATGGTGTAACTTATTTAAGCATTCAAGGTAAATGTATTGTAATAGTTAAATGTTATATATACAAAGTAAAATATTTATTGCTATATATATTCTTAGGTATTTTAAATATAGCAGGAAATTATAGAAAAAGGTAGCGCTGCAAACGCGCTGCCTGCGCCCCTGAATCTCTATCGGGTAGACGGTAAAAACGGCTATTCCATTCTGTAATGCGGCAACTGCCTCGGAAAAGGCAACTGGTGCATTACTACTGCATTTCACCCTTCTGTAGCAAGGCCCTTCGGAGCCTTGTTTTCGCTGCATTGTATGCAGTTAACACTTTATACACCAACGCTTATAGGCTATTTTTAAACCCTTTTTTATGCTAGAAAACTTTACCGGACTGATTGCCTGCTGCAATAGAGCAAGATACTTCAATACAGCCGCAGGCTTATTGCTGTTGGTCTTTATGCTGCTAGCCCAAGTCGCGTCGGCGCAGACGCTTTATGGCCCCAATACCTTTACTACTGCTGCTCAGGCAAGCCAAGTTACTGCTCAAAATCAAACACAAAGTGGTGCTTCTATAGTTATAAGCAGCGGAGCTACTGGAGCAATAAGAGCAACTGGAAATAATGGAGATGCGTCCAAAAAAGGATATAATGGTTATGTTGTAATTAATTCAACAACCTTCAATTTTGATCCGGGATATACCTACAGCATTAGTTTTAAAGCGCAAGTAAATGCAAATTCTCCTGCTGAAATAGAAGTTTGGAGAGGAGTATCTTCGGCGGTGGCCGGAAGTAAAGATGGTTTATTACTTACGCCTAACAAGACCACTATAAACACCACTAGTTTAACAAATTTCACAATAAATTTCACTGTCTCCACACCTGTTACAGGGCAATATTTGGCACTTCGGATTGCAAGTAATGTTAACAATGCCACCTTGCTTCTTGATGATTTAGAAGTTTCACGATCGTGTACTAATCTCAATCAGCCAACTGTAACTAATACAGCTGTAGCCCGATGCGGCGCCGGAACAGTCAATTTGACAAGTACGGTTGCTGCCGGAAACGTTCCTGCTGAGGGGGCTACAAACAGATGGTATGATGCGCCAATAGGTGGACTTCTATTACAGGAGGGACTGAGTTACTCTCCTACACTCTCCGAAGGTACAGCAAGAACAGTTTATGTAGGTAGCTATAATTCTACAACTGGTTGTGAAAGTACATCAAGGGTAGCCGTAACTGCAAGGGCGATGCAAACACCAACTGCCTCCATAAATCCGGTAAGTCCTGCAGCGGTATGCCAAGGTGGCCAGGTAGCTTTAACTGCTGTTGCAAATCCAACTAATCCAACTCCTGCAAGTGGTAATTATACATATCAATGGTTTAATGGCAGTACTGCTATTCCTAGCGCTACGGGCGTTACCTATGCCGCTACAGCTTCAGGTGACTATTCGGTTGTTATTACAACTTCTACAGGTGGATGTTCAAGTACGGCTTCTAGCCCGGTAACGGTAACTGTCAACCCTTTGCCAGGGCTGCCAACTAATACGAGTGTAACACCTAACTCTATTTGCGCAGGTGAGAGTGCTACTTTCCAGGCTACATTGGGAGATAACAGCACTGCTGTGAGATGGTACAGTACACCAACCGGGAGTACCTCTTTTTTGGGGGAAGGGGTTTTGTCAGGGCAGGCTAGTACGCTAACGCGTAGTAACTTAACAATCACAACTACCCTCTATGCGGCTGGCTATAATAGTGCCACCCAATGTGAGACGAGTAGTAGGGTAGCTGTTACAGTTACTGTAAAGTCGCTTCCAACAGCTGTTATCGTGCAGGGGGCTACAGCATCTTATTGCGCAGGCAGTAGTGTAACGCTCAGTGCCCAAACGGCCTCGGGGAATTCATACATCTGGTTTAAAGATGGGGAACAGGTAGGTACAGGAGTAAGTTTTGCTGCCAATGAAATCGGAAGCTATACCGTGCAGGTTACAAACAATGGATGTAGCAAGATGTCTGCGGCCACTACTGTTACTGAGAAACCCTTACCAATTGCTAGCATCAACCCACCCGCCAATAATGGAGAGATATGCGCAGGAGAATCTCTTACACTAAATGCCCAAACAGGTACAGATTATACCTACGTCTGGACTCTTAACGGTTCTATTATTACCGGCCAATCAAATTCTTCCTTAGCAGTATCACAAGCCGGTGATTACCGCGTGATAGTAACAGCAAATGGCTGTTCTAATACTTCCGCTCCGATAACAGTAACAGTAAATCCAACGCCAGTTGCTAGCATCACGGCTGAAGGCCCAGTAGATTTCTGCGTGGGTGGATCAGTTCGGCTGAGAGCACCGAATGCACCTTCTGGGCAGGTTTATACCTACGAATGGTTTCTGGATGGAAACCCGTTAACTTCTGATTCATCCATACCCTTCTATGATGCGACTTTGTCAGGTAGCTATACTGTTAAAATAACTACTGGTAAAGGGTGTACGAATACATCGGAGGAACGGGTAGTTACGGTGGGCACAGAAACAGAAGCCGCAATCAGCTATGATGGTGTCTTTACAAACGGTCCAGAGTTTTGCCAGGGCGGCTTTGTAGATCTTCGTGCTAACCAGGCTCCAGCAGGAGAAACCTATACCTACCAATGGTATAATGAAGCAGGTGTACTACAAGGACAAACTAATAGAATTTACAGAGCAACAACAACAGGCACATACTATGTGGTGGTGAAGAACACCAGTTGTGAAAAGGCATCGATAGAGGTACAGGTAACAGTTTATCCTCAACCAACGGCTTCAATTGATGGCTCAAATCAAACCCAATGTATCGGTACTGATAATACAAACAGTTTTTCTATAAGTGGCTCTTATGTGGGAAGCTCAGCCATATGGGCCTCCAATAACCCAGACTTCGTGATTCAGAACCCTGTTTACAACAATGGGGTAGCTACAGCAACTGTAGTTTCAACAGGATCAGGCAATGCCATTATCTCATTAACAGCTACCAGAGCCGCTGAAACATGTACAGACGCTGTAAGCACTGTCGGTCTGGCAGTAAATCCGCAGCCACAGACTACAATTACTCCAAGCGGCCCTACCACCTTTTGCCAAGGAGATGCCATTTTCCTTAATGCACCTCAGGTAGATGGTTATACCTATCGTTGGTTCCAGGAAGGAAACACGAATCCTATTGGATTTGATTTTAATCTGCGCGTAAGTGCTTCGGGTACTTATACAGTGGAAGTTACAAGCGCTGGGTGTATTGCTGTATCAGCGCCTGTAGCGGTTACTGTAAATCCTCTGCCGACGGCAGTTGTGACGCCAACCGGACCTGTAGCGGTTTGTGAAGGTGGTAGTGTTACTCTTAATGCCAGCTCTGATACCGGTACCAGCTTTATATGGTTTAAAGATGGGGTGCAGGTAGGAGTAGGTGCTAGCTTTGTTGCCTCAGAAGGTGGTAGTTATACCCTGCAAGCCACAAATGATAACAATTGTAGCAAATTATCTGCTCCAACCACAGTCACTATAAATCAGGCACCTACAGCTGATATAGTTGTTATTGGTAACCAAAATTTATGTGAAGGGAACACAGTTACGTTGCAGGGTCCAAGTGCACCAGTTGGTAGAACTTACAATTACCAGTGGTTGAATAATGGACTATTGATAGCAGGGGAAACTAGAATTAACTTTGTGACTGCTGAAGAGGGTAGCTATACTGTACGTGTCACTGACGTTAGTACAACGCTTAACTGCAATACCACGACAGCAGATCCTATAAGTGTAACCGTTAGTCCGAAGCCTGGAATCCCAGGAGTTACATCGAACGAAAGGTGCGGCCCTGGTGCATTAACACTAACTTCCACGTTGGGCACAAATGGCACAGTTAACCGATGGTATGCAAGTAATGTAAGTACTGACATCCTGAACGAAGGCTTAAGCTACGAGATTGCAAACGTAGAGACTAATCAAACGTTCTGGGTTTCAACCGTTAATGCAGCATCAGGTTGTGAAAGTGAAAGAGTGCCTGTTGACGCAATAATAAATGAACTTCCAACATTAGCAATCAGTTCACCAGCAGCCTCCAGCTACTGTATTTCAGATCCAAGCCAAGCACTAACAGGAAATCCTGCAGGCGGAACCTTCCGAATTCTTCAGGGTACAACGGTAAGGGAAAGCAATGCTACTGTGTTTAATCCCTCTACCCTGGGTGCTGGTGATTATATTATTGAGTATAGCTACACTGGTAGCAACGGCTGCGCTAACACACTGACCAAAAATGTGACCATAGCTCCGAGATCCATCCCAACAGGTGAAATTTATGCCAACGGTACTGAAATTACTAGTCAGACAAGTTTAGAAGCTGGCAAAGAAGCGACATTTTCTGTGGAAGAGTCTAATGTGCGCAATAATAATGATGCAGAACGTTATCAATGGTTTTTAACCACGACTTCTGGAGGTAAAATGCCAGTGGGAGACAACTCACCTATAGTACGATTTACAATGCCAACTGATTATACAGAGCTGAGTCTAACCATTACCTTTAAGAAAAATGCCTGCTATACTGCAACATTCCAACAACTTGCAGCAGGCCCGGTTTCCGTCTTCCCCGTCGAAATCATCTACCTCAACGCCAACAGGCAGGGCAACCAAGTGGTGCTGGAGTGGGCGACCGCCATGGAACTGGACAACACGGGCTTCGAGGTGCAGGTGTCGTCTGACGGGTTTAACTACCGAAAGCTGACTTTCATACCTACTAAAAACGGAAACTCCAGCACCAAGCAGCTGTATGCGTTCACGGACATGGAAAATGGCAAGTATGGCACGCGCTACTACCGCCTGAAGCAGATAGACGTGAACGGCACCTTCGAAATGTTCGGGCCGAAAGCCGTAACGTTTGGCAATCTGGCCAACAAAGTGATCGTCTTCCCGAACCCGTTCCAGAGCGAGGTAACCCTGGATATCGCGGCAGACACAGATGGGGAAGCCCAGATAGTGGTGACAGATGCCGTGGGCAAGCAGTTGCTGAAGCGCACTATGCAGGTGCAAAAAGGCTTCACGACGGAAAAACTGATGCTTGACAGCAACTTGCCGAAAGGCCTCTACATCATCCGGGCACAGGTAGGGGGCGAAACCCACTACATCAAATTGCTGAAAGAATAAAGAAACACAAACAACGAATAGGGTTTAAAGCTGAAAGGGCTGGGTATTTTACCCGGCCCTTTTGCGTGTAGCGCTTGGCGGCATGCGGGGTCTGGGCACGAACAAGGTATAACGCGGCATCCTCCCGGATTACCCTTTCCGGGCAAAGTATAAAGCCATACCACCCTACAGCTGCGCAATCTGTTCCGGCGCCATACGGAAGTAAAAAGTACACGTATCAGGATACAAAGCAATGCAGCCCTGAGGCATGGTATGGCGCGTTGTGGTATCCTGAAAGGCAGCCACAGCGGAACAGAACTATGGGAAGGGAAGCGCAATTTATCTAAACGAAAACTATGGAGCAGACCACATTATTGAAAGACTATACCCAGGAGGAAAAGGGTGCGTACTTCGGGGCGCTGGCCACGATGGCCTCGGCAGACGGTAAAACCACGGAAGAGGAACTGGAGTTTCTGAGCCTGATGAGCGAGGCGGCGGCGTTGCCCGAGAACGTGCAGCAGGAGGTCGTGCTGATCGCGAAGGAGCCCTCGAAGATAGACGTGCAAAAGTGCCTGGATGTGCTGAAAGGCAGCCAACTGCGGTTCTCCTTTGTAACCGACGTCATCAGCTTTGCCAAAGCCGACGGACACTATGCCCCGGAGGAGCAGAAACGGATTCAGGGCATGGCCGATTACCTGGGCGTCGATCAGAAGCAATACAGCATTCTGGAGAAGTACGTGAGCAAGGCTGATGAGGCCCAAAAACAGGGGGAAGACCCCACGTCACAATCCTTCCTGAGCAAAAACGGCTTCGGCGACATGTTCAAAAACGCGGGCATCTCGCCCCAGATGGTGCAGGGTATTCTGGGGGTAGTGGCCCCGCTGGTGATCGGCAGGCTACTGAGTGGCGGACGGCGCAGCAGGTATGGCGGCGGAGGTATGGCTGGCGGTTTGCTGGGCGGCCTTTTAGGCGGTGGGGGTATGGGCGGCGGCATGTACCGCAGTGGCGGCGGGCTGGGGTCCATCATCTCCATCCTGGGCGGACTAAACGGCCGAAGGGGGTATGGCAACATGCGCCAGTCCGGCGGCCTGGGCGGATTGCTGGGTGGTTTATTCGGTGGCCGCGGTTAATAAACCTGAAACAAAACAGCGCAGGAACCAGGGAGCTACCCCAGTTCCTGCGCTATCAGTTTGCGGAGGTCTTCTTCGCGCAGCAGTCCGCGCACTTTTTTGTTGCCGATGATAAAGGTAGGCACCGCTGAAATGCCCGCTTCCTGATAGGCGTGTCGGAGCGCCTCTGCGTGAGCCGCCGCATAGGTGCCGTTCTCCAGCGCCAACCGGTACTCGGCCGCGTCCAGTCCTGCCTCCCTTGCCAGTGTAGTGAGCACCTCCAGGCTGCCAAGGTCCTGCTCCTCCTGAAAAAATGCCGTGAACATACGGTGGGTATATGCCTGGCCCAATCCTTTCTCTTTTGCAAACTGGTATCCCTCAAAAGCCAGGTGGGTATGGGGCTGCGGCGACACGTCGGGCAGTTTCATGGGTATGTCCAGCTGCCTGGCCATGGGGTATACCGATTGCTGCCAGGTCGTTTGCAGGTAATCCTCTTCGGGCTTCAGGGTGGGCGTGGGGGCAGGGCGTAACTCGAAAGGCATCCATTCTATCGCCACCTTATCTTCCATACCCCGCAGGGCCCGTTCCAGCACCACCTCCCCAAAAAAGCAGTATGGGCACACATAATCTGAGTAAACTTTTATCTGTAGCATGTTTCGGTTACTTTATCCTGGAATAATAGACCAGGAAGGAAGGGAAATGTTTAGCGGTTGTTTAAACTACAACATTAATTGTGCTATTTTTAGCGTATCAAACCTCTTCAAAGCACTACTGCTTTGCCAAATTAAAAATTAGAAATTAAGAATTAGAAATGAGGTATAAGAACCGTTTCTATTCCTGTAAAAACAAACGCTAATCCTGGTAATTAAATTGGTCGAATACTACGTAATGCTCCGAAACACAATTGGAAAACTGGCACTGGCGCTAAGCCTGCTTGCCTGCCAGCAACAGCCGCATCAGGCTCATACCCCCGAAACGGCCACGCAAGCCAGGCAAACTGCCATCTACTACCCCGGCAAGGGCGACTCCTGGGAACGCCGGAAGCCTGAGCAAGTAGGCCTGGATGCCGGGAAGTTGCAGGAAGCCGTCGAGTGGGCCCAGACGCAGGAAACCGAGCAGGTTGAAAAAGACTTCTCGACGCAGGAGGAGATTTTCGGGAAGATGCTCGGCCCACTGCCCGCCACACGCGCCAGCACCAACGGCATCATCCTGAAAGACGGGTATATTGTGGCCGAGTGGGGCGATACCCGGCAGGCCGACCCAACCTACAGTGTGGCAAAAAGCTTTCTGTCTACCCTGCTTGGCCTGACCATCGATAGGGGTATGATCCGGGATATACATGACCCGGTGGCGCAGTATGTGCACGACGGAGGGTATGACTCGGAGCAGAACCGCCAGGTTACCTGGGAGCACCACGCCCGGCAGACCACGGAGTGGGAAGGCGAGCTCTGGGGCAAGAACAGCGATTTTGTGGGCAAGGCTGAGTTCGGCCGGGGCGAGCGCAAGCCGCGCACGCTCCAAAAGCCAGGCACTTATTATGAGTACAACGACACCCGCATCAACCGCTTTGCCCTTTCGCTGTTGCGCCTCTGGGAGAAGCCCTTGCCCGAGGTTCTGGAAGATGAGATCATGGACCCGATCGGGGCTTCTGATACCTGGCGCTGGGTGCCCTACCACAACTCTAAAGCCATGATCAACGGCACGGAAATGCCCTCGGTGAGCGGCGGCACGCGCTGGGGCGGCGGCCTCTGGATTAGCGCCCGCGACGAGGCCCGTTTCGGCTACCTGTTTCTGCGTAATGGCCGCTGGCAAGACAAGCAACTGGTGTCGGAGGCATGGGTAAAAGAAGCCACCACCCAGCGCGGCCCCGTTGGCCCGGACTATGGCTACCTGTGGTGGCTAAACACGGAGGGAAAGGCCTGGCCAAGCGCACCCACCACCAGCTATGCTGCCCTCGGCGCAGGCCAGAACACGGTATGGGTAGACCCTGAGCATGACATTGTAATCGTGTGGCGATGGCACAACGGCAAGCAGGACGAGCTGTTTAAGCGGGTGCTGGAGGCTGTGAAGTAGGGTATAAAATACACACCGGTGCTGGCCTTCAGCCGGTATCCGGCTCATACATACCATAACGTCGTAGGGACAGGTCGCGACCTGTCCGCGCATCTGCCTTTAGCTGAAGGAATAGTGCCTGATGGCTTAGGATATACATCCTGTCCACCCAAAAATCGCGATGCTGAGAAATTTATTTGGGAATGGTTTGTTCGGGAACGATTGGACAGGTCACGACCGGTCCCTACGAAGGACCGGGATTAGACGCGTTGCGGATGCAACCTCACTTTCGCAGAAGGTTACGAAGTTGGGTACGGGCTGCGAGCCCACACCAGCGGCCGGGAATTGTTTCATACGAACCAAATCTTATCTATTTATGAAAAAAGCGTTACCCTTGCTCCTAATGCTGTTCCTGTTTGCAAGCTGCAATAAGAACAACCCCATCCCCATCTGGCATACATACATCAACTCCTCGGGGTATGATGTGGTCCTGAAAAGAAAGGGGGATCCAGACATTACCTTGAAAAACGGAGAGAAAAAGGAGGTCGCGATATATAAATACGGTGCGCACGACATTGTTCCTGCGGTGGCCACAACCAGAACTTTTGAGTTTAAAGGAAATGCTGCAACCCCCGGGATTTTTCACATCATCTCCTATGAATACAGGGTTGAGTATGCAGTGGAAGGGACTGCTGGAAGAGCCGACATCACCATTCATGACGAATTTGGGAAGGCGCAAACTTTTAAGAATGTGAGCTTGCCGGTGAGGTATCAGTTCAAAGACTTTTGCAAATGCACTGCCTATGTGAGCGCAACCAGAGTGAGCGGTGCAGGGTACCTGACAGCGACATTGTTCAGAAAAGGTAGTTTATTCAATCAGGCCGTCAGTCAGGATGATAGACCTGCTACCGTAGTTTCTTATGAATGATAGTAGCTGAAACAGAGAAGAAAGCTGCAATAAGATAACCGATTTCATGATATGGCCTCATCCCCTACGATTCTTCAGCGTTCCAGGCTTGTGCACCGCGTGGCGGTGGGCAGCTTCTTCTTTTTGCAGGGATTGAGCTTTGCCAGTTGGGGCTCGCGTATCCCGAACATTCAGCAGAAAATGGGCTTATCGGAGGCTGGCCTGGGTGCGGTGCTGCTGGCCTTGCCGGTTGGGTTGCTGCTCTCGCTGCCTGTGGCTGGCTGGGTGATTGCCAAGTTGGGGAGCAGGCGTGTGTTGCTTTTCTCCGCGGTGCTGTACTGCACCACACTGGTGGCCATCGGTTATGCTGCGAGTACGCTGCTCCTGGTGCTGGTGTTGTTCGTGTTCGGGTTTGGCGGCAACCTGATGAACATCTCTGTCAACACGCAGGGCGTGGGTGTGGAGGCCTTGTATAAAAAATCCATCATGGCCTCTTTCCACGGGCTGTGGAGCCTGGCCGGGTTCACGGGTGCGGCCATCGGTACGCTGATGATCGGGAAAGCCGTTGCGCCCTTCCACCATTTCCTCCTGATCCTGCTGCTGTCGGTGCTGGCCATTGCCGTGGCGTCGCGGTTTGTGCTGCGCGAGGATGTGAACACCGACACCGACAAGCCCATTTTTGTGATGCCGGACAAGTCGCTGATCGACCTGGGGATTATCTGCTTTTTCGCGATGATTTGCGAAGGGGCCATGTTCGACTGGAGCGGGGTATACTTTAAGAAGGTGGTCGGCGCAGACAAAGCCTGGGTCGGGGTGGGGTATACTGCTTTTATGTTTACCATGGCGGGCACCCGCTTTGTGGCCGACTGGTTTACGAGCCGGTTCGGGCTGAAGCGCATCCTGCAGGCAAGCGGCATCCTGACGGCGGCTGGCTTGCTGATTGCCGTGCTGTGGCCACACCTGTATACTGCCATTCTGGGCTTCCTACTGGTTGGAGCGGGCGTGTCGTCGGTGGTGCCGCTGGTGTATAGTGCCGCCGGAAAGTCGAAAGTCATGTCGCCGGGCGTGGCGCTGGCAGCCGTTTCCACCATCGGCTTTTTCGGCTTCCTGATCGGGCCGCCGCTCATCGGGTTTGTGGCAGGAGCCACCAGCCTGCGCATCTCCTTCACCATCATCGCGGCCATGGGGCTGAGCGTGGCGCTGGTAGCTACGAAATCAAAGACTATTGCATAATCATTCTGCCGCAGCGGCAGAATGCGGTTTATACGGATGGGGTGATTTTGGGGAGCGGATACTGGTAGTTGGTTCCGATACGCACGGTGGTTCAGGCGCTCACATCAGTTCAGACACCCAGATCGGCTCAGACACTCACAGGTTTTGCAAACGCTGTGAGGTCTTGGTGCTGCGGCCGTGCTCTGTATGGTTGGGTTTTCATCTTGTATAAAACAGAAACAGCCACCCCGCATGCGGGGTGGCTGTTTCTGTTTGTGCTGTTGACGGTGTTTACTGGCGGCAGGTGCAATGCTCTCCGGCGATGCCTTCGAAGCGGGTGTCAGTGCCCTCGTGCCAGGCGAAAGCGGTGGCATACTTGTCGTTCTCCCACCAGAACTTGCCGGGTTTCTTGTCGTAGTTGCCTGTCTCGGCTAAAGTGGCGGCATCGTACAGGCGGCCATTCACCATGGTATACTGCACCTGCTCGGTGTTGCGGATGTTCTCCAGCGGGTTGGCGTCCAGCACGATCAGGTCGGCCAGCTTGCCAACCTCCAGCGAACCTATTTCAGAGCGCATGCCCAGGTAACCGGCGCCGTTGATGGTGGCCGCCTTCAGGGCCTCGTGGTTGGTCATACCGCCCTGCTGCAGCATCCAGAGTTCCCAATGGGCTCCCAAGCCCTGCAGCTGGCCGTGTGCCCCAAGGTTTACTTTCACGCCGTTGTCGGTCAGGGCTTTGCAGGCCTCCGACGTTTTGAAATACCCGTTCTCATACTCCTCATCCGGCACTTTGGTCACGAAGCGCGAGCGGCCGTCAATAATAGAGCGCGGCGTGAAGGTGAGCAGGCGCTCTTTCTCCCACACGTTGGTTTTCTGATACCAGTAGTACTCACCGTTGGTGGCACCGTAATTCACGATCAGGGTAGGGGTATAGCCGGAGTCGGAGGCCTTCCATACCTCCAGCACGTCTTTGTAGAGCGGTGCCACGGGGATGTTGTGCTCGATGCCGGTATGGCCGTCCAGAATCATGGTCATGTTGTGGAAGAAGGTTGAGCCACCCTCCGGGTACACGCTCATGTCCAGTTCGCGGGCGGCTTGGATCACCTGCTGGCGCTGCTCGCGGCGGGGCTGGTTGTAGCTCTTCACCGAGAATCCGCCCACTGCCTTCAGGCGGCGCAGGTGCGAGCGGGCATCGTCCAGGCTATTGATCACGGCTTTGAAGTTGCCGTCGGCCCCATACAGAATCGTGCCCGTGGAAAAAATGCGCGGCCCCACCATGGCCCCCGACTTCACGGCCTCTGCCTGGCTGAACACCATCTCGGTGGTAGACGACGGGTCGTGGGTAGTCGTTACGCCATAGGCCAGGTTGGCGTAGTAAGCCCACTGCTTCTGCGGACTCATACCCAGCCGGAACGTGCCCATATGCGCGTGCACATCCACAATGCCCGGCATGATCGTTTTGCCATTCGCATCGATCACTTTGGCGTCTTTGGGCACCTGCACGTCTTTGCCGATGGCCACAATGCGGTTGCCGTCCACGAGCACAGTGCCCTGCTCAATCACTTCATCGCCCTTCATGGTAATGATGCGGGCGTTGGTGAAGGCGACTTTTCCTTCTGGGATGTCGGTGTTCAGCATCAGGCCGATCTTTAGGCCGGTGGTGTCGATGGCCGGTAGCTTCTCCGGAGCGCCCGGCACAAACGCGAAGCGGTCTTTCAGATCATTGGAGAAATATTGGTCCCCGAGCACCCAGTTTACCTTCTTGCTGTCGGCAGACCAATGGATGCTGGTGCCGGCGTCGCGGGTGAAGCGGGCAACGGGCATGGCCTTGGTTTCGGCGCTCAGCTCCAGGCCCGCACCGTTGTTAGAGAACGGGGCCACGTAGCCGTTGAACAGCTCCACAAAGGCGATCCACTTGTTGTCGGGGCTTGGGTAAAACTGGTCGGTATAAGTAGAGGTATAGTGCGTTTGCTCCTCTGTGCCCTTCAGGTTGATGCTCCTGAAAGCGTATTTATCGCCCGCGCGGGTGGTATAAAAAATGCGGTCGGAGGTGGCGTTGAACAGCGGCGACGCACCCTGCTTCTGCACCAGTATGGCCTTTCCGCCAGCGGCGGGCATATAATAGATGCCTTTCTCCTTGCCGTGTGTGTAGCCCTGGTGGCTGTTGCCGCCTTCTTTGGCATACACAATCAGCTTGCCGTCGGGCGAAAAGCCGGGGTTGGTATAAAAGCCTTTCTCAGTGGTGAGCCTGGCTGGCTTCGCGTTCTTTTTGCGGAGATCGAGGGTATGGATGCTTCCGAAGTTGTCATCGTTCCAGGTGGTATACACCAGCGTTTTGCCGTCGGGGGAGAAGGCGGGGTAAAACTCGAAATCCTGCCCTTTGGTAATGCGCTCGGGCTTGCCGTTCGGCAGCTCTTTTTTATACATATAGCCTGCCGCGTTAAACACGAGAGTCTTTCCGTCGGGGGAGGTAACGGCATGGCGGATGGCTTTGGCCGCAAACTGCTTTGGCGCAAGCCCTTCCTTGCTGTGGTCGTGGCGCACGGCATCGGTAATCTGGTGCGTGGCTGTCGCCTCGAACGGTATATTGGTCACCTGTCCGGAGGCCACATCCAGCCTGTTGATTTTCCCGCCTGCCCAGAACACAAGCTGCTTGTTGTCAGGAGTCCAGGAGAAGTTGGGGTAGAGGCCAAAAACGGCCCAGGCTTCCTGTTGGTCGTGGTTGAGTTGGTCGTAGATGGGCCACTCCTCGCCGGTTTTCAAATCATGTATAAACAGCACCGACTTGGTGCGAACGCGCCGCACAAATGCCAGCAGCCTGCCATCGCGGGAGACGGTGGGGCGAACCGAGCCGCCGTTGCCGGTCACCACGTTCTCGATCTCGCCGGTGTTGCGGTCCACGCGCCGGATCACATAAATCTGGCCATTCGGGTCTTTGTTATACTCAAAGGTGGAGCCGCCGCTCATGTCCTCTGAAAAATAGATGTGCTTGCCGTCAGGCGATGCAAAGGGCTCCCCGGCGTCCTGCTGGTCGTTTTTGCGCTTGGTGAGCTGCACCCCGCTGCCGCCGCTCCGGTGGTACATCCACATCTCGCCGGCGCCCAGCGAGCGCGTGTTGGTATAGTGCTTGCGCGCCACCAGGTACTCGCCGTCCGGCGTCCAGACGGCGTTGTTCAGCAGCCGGAAGTTCTCGTTGGTGACCTGCTTGGCCGCGGTGCCGTCGCGCTGCATCACCCAGACGTTGTCGCCGCCGCCCGCGTCTGAGGTAAAGGAGATATACTGGCCGTTCGGGCTGAAGCGGGGCTGTACCTCGTAGGCATGGCCACTGCGCAGCAGCCTGGCTTTTCCGCCCGAGGCAGGCATGATGTAGATGTCACCCAGCAAGTCAAAGACGATCTCTTTGCCGTCCGGGCTCACGTCCACGCTCATCCAGGTGCCTTCGTTTGTCGTGACGGTGACGTCTTTCTGCGGACCGTGCTGGGCTTCCACGTTCCATTTCAATTCTTCCTTCTTGTCGTCCTTTTTGTCCTGAGCGTGTGCCGCGCCGAAAGGGAGCGTCAGCGCCGCCGCCAGCAACAGAGGCAGGCAGGTATGTTTCTTCATGTTAGCGTGAGTTGGTAGTATCGTTTATGAATCTACCAAAGTTAAAGATTTGGCCGCAGAAATGATACCCTGAAATTGCACTTACATGTAGTGCTAGCTGGCAATGCGCCGCATTTAAGGACATAGGTTTAAGACCGTGGGTATAAAATTTATACCCACGGTATCAGCTGTGCTGTATAAGAGGGACGCCGCACTGCTTACAGCGGCGGGAACTTGGGGTTTTGCTCTACGCGCTGCAGCTGCTCCAGCGCTTCGGCCGCCTGGTGCACCGGTAGCTGGCAGGTCTTGTTGTAGCAGACATATAGGGTGGTTTTGCCACCGAGCGGGGTTTTGTCTTTTAGCAAGGCGAGGCTGCTCTGCCCGTTTTGGCTGCCCAGCAAAATCATGTTGGGGTGGTAGAATGCGCTGAGCTCGTCGCGCATCCGGGCGGCCTCGTCCCCGGCAATGGCCACCTCAGCCGTGGGGGTAAGCTTGTGGTAGTATAGCGCCGCCCAGTTGCTCAGGTGCGAGGGCTCCTTCACCAGCAGGTCCTTTACGCTGGCCAGCATTTCGTTAGACAGGGTGGTATACCGCTCCTCGTCAAAGTAAAGCCCAAGGAAGTGCAGGTTTGTGGCCATCACGGAGTTGGAGGCCGGAATCACATTGTCGATGAGCTCCTTTTTGCGGGCAATGAGCTTCTCGGAGCTTTGGTCTGTGAAGAAGAACATGCCTTCCGTCTCGTCGAAGAAATTCTCGAGCGTGTAGGCTGTCAGTTTGTGCGCTTGCTGCAGCCATTTCTCGTCGAAGGTCACTTCGTAAAGCCTGGTGAAGGCGCGCGCCACGAGGGCATAGTCTTCCAGGAAACCGTCGATCGTGGCCTTTCCCTCTTTGTAGTTGTGGAAGAGTTTGTCGCCCTGCAACACTTTTTGCAACAGGAAGTTGGCGTTGCGCAGGGCCAGGTCCAGAAAATGGTCGTTCCCGAATACGTAGTAGGCGTCGGCCAGTCCTTTCAGCATCAGCGCGTTCCACGAGGTCAGGATCTTGTCGTCAAGGGCCGGGCGGATGCGCTTGGCCCGTTCCTCCATCAGCTTCTTCTTCCAGTTCTGCACCATTTCCAGCAGCACTTCTATCTCCAGCTCGTGCTCCCGGGCAAAGTCCTCGTCGCTGGTCCGGCGGTGCAGGATGTTGCGGCCGTGCTCGAAGTTCCCGGCGGCCGTGGCATGGTAATACTTCGAGAAAAGCGGCTCTTCCGGGCCGAGGATGGTATGGAGCTCGTCTTTTGTGAAGGTATAAAAACGGCCTTCCTCGCCCTCGCTGTCGGCATCCAGCGAAGAGTAAAAGCCGCCTTCCGGGCTCATGAGCTCGCGCTCCACAAACGCGATGGTCTCATACACCACCTCGTGGTACAATGTTTCACGTGTGGCCTGGTATGCCTCGGCGTAAAGGGTGATAAGCTGCCCGTTGTCATAGAGCATTTTCTCGAAGTGCGGCACCAGCCACTCGGCATCCACCGAATAGCGGGCAAAGCCGCCGCCAATCTGGTCGTAGATGCCGCCATAGGCCATTTCGCGCAGCGTCAGGTGCACCTGGCGCAGGGCAGACTGATCGGAGGTATGGACGTGGTAGCGCAGCAGGAAAAGGTAATTGGTGGGCATCGGGAACTTGGGCGCCTGCCCCAGGCCGCCCAGCTTCTTGTCGAAGCGGGTGCTCAGGTTATACCCCATCAGCCTGAAATCGTCTTCCCGGACATGGAAATTGCGCTCGCTCAAGCCATGCTTTTCCAGCTCGCTCTGGTTGAGGTGCGCGGCAAACTGCTCCGCCGACTTGTCCAGCTCCTGGCGGTTTTTGGTAAATGCCTCGGCCACGTTTTGCAGTAGGCCCTCCCATTGCTGCGGGGCAAAGTAGGTGCCGCCGTAAAAGGGCTTTGCCTCCGGCGTAAGGAACACATTGAGCGGCCACCCGCCTTGTAGGCCCATGGCGTGCACCGCGTCCATGTACACGGCATCCACGTCGGGGCGCTCCTCGCGGTCTACCTTGATGCACACAAAGTGCGCGTTCATGATGTCGGCGATCGTTTCCTTTTCAAACGACTGGTGCTCCATCACGTGGCACCAGTGGCAGGCCGCGTAGCCAATGCTCACAAGGATGGGCTTGTCTTCCTGCCGCGCTTTCTGCAGCGCGTCTTCGCCCCAGGGGTACCAGTCGACGGGGTTGTGGGCATGTTGCAGCAGGTATGGGCTGCTTTCGTGGATGAGTCGGTTGGGCTTTTTGTCTTCTGGCATAGGTTTATTCTTAAAGGTCGGGTAATGGGCGCGGAGTTAAGCAGAGTGGCGTGCAAAGCTGGCACCGGGTGCGCAGCAAAGCTTAGGGCCTGTGTTCGGCGGCACTTTTATCCAGCACGGGTTCCCTGGCAATCGTCATGGTGGCCACGTGAAACGAGTAGCCTGTCTCGAAGTCTACGATTTTATCGTATTTTGCATAATAGCGCAAGCCGGTTTTGGGGTCCTGCATATACCCAGCTACATCCGGTGAAGGCATTTTTGAGGGAGGATCTTCAGGGCTGGGCTTTGCGATGGGCATATCCGGTTTGATGTGCCTGGGGTCACAGGCAATGTATGCCTGCAGCTTCCCGAGGAAAATACTCAGGTCGTTGGCGGGTTCCTGGGATTGGGCGTTCGCATGGGCGAGTGAGGCCAAAAACAGCAGCAAGGTTAGACACAGCGTTTTCATAGGCTCCATTTAAGTTGGTGTGCTCTATATATACTCCAAGCCTCAACCCTTAGTTTAGTGTTTCGCGTGCAGGGCAGGGGCGGGGTTACAGCAACTGGTCGCGCAGCAACTGCTCCTCTTCTGCCGTTTCAATTTTATACTGCTCCCGCAACCGGGAGAGTTGCTGTAGGGTGCTGCGCAAAAATGCCTGGTGCGCCTCCGAGGCCGGATGAAAGGGCCGGTGCGCCACCGCACGCTTCATTTTCTGCCATACCTCCTGAAAAGCTTGAAAGTCGGGGGTATAATAGGCTGCCACAAACTTCTGCCAGATATACTCCTCGGCAACTTCGGTCGGGTGCAGCATGTCGGGCTTGTAAAAGCGGTAATCGCGCAAATCGTCCAGCATTATCTCGAAAGCCGGGAAGTAGTGCACGTGTGCATGCTGCTGCTCTGCCTCGTGGCACAAGACCCGCAGCGTGGCCTTGCTCACGCTGTTGGTCGCGAGCGTCTCTTTGATATGGCGTACCGGGCTCACCGTCAGCAGGATATTCAGCTCCGGGTTAATGCGCCGGAGCAGGGCCTGTGTCTGCGCGAACGCCTGCCGCATTTCGTCGGTGTGCAGCAGCACGCGCGTGAAGTTGCTGGCAGGCAGCTTGTGGCAGTTGGCCACCACCTTGCCGCCCTCCTGGAGCTTGTAGGCCACAGCGGTGCCCAGTGTGATCACGAGCAGCTTTGCCTCCTGCAGGTATAAGCGGGTATGGTGTAGCCTGTCGGCTATCTGCTGCAACAGTTCGTCTCTGGAGGGGGAGGAGAGGGAAGAATGGAGGTCGTAGGCGTACCAGATGCCCTGGTGCTGCACCAAATGGCTGGCAAAGTCGTGGGGGCTGCCCGCCGCGGCCTGCAGCAGGAGGCAAACCGAGAGCGGGTTGAAGATGGTCCCGAACGGATTCACCAGCACATCGGCTTTATTTTGCCGCAGCCGGGTGCCCATCACCTCTGCAAAGCAGGAGCCGATGGTCAGCACCTTGTCGTGCAGCGCGAGCTGGAAATCTGCGGGAGCTACCTGTACTTCAGTCCGGAACATAGGATGTATCGCGTTGGTGTGGCGTATTGGCGCTTCTTTATTTCTACGAAGGTATAAAAAGGATTGTGAATGGGTATACCCACAAAAAAAGCGTCCTGCCTTTTGGGGGCAGGACGCTTTTAAAACTTTAGCTGTGTGCGCTGCTTATTGAGCCACCACGTTAAATTTCACCTGGTGCTTCACTTCTTTGTGCAGGTTGATCGTAGCGGTATACTCACCGGCTGTTTTCACATCCTGGTCGAAGGAGATACGCTTACGGTCCACATCGAATCCTTTGGCCTTCAGGGCCTCAGACAGCTGCAGGGTAGTCACGGAGCCGAAGATTTTGCCCGTCTCGCCCACTTTTGCAGGGATCTCCAGAACAGTGCCGCCGATGCTGTCTGCCAGCCCCTGTGCGTCATTCTGGATTTTCTCTGCCTTGTGTGCCGCCTGGCGGATGTTCTCGGCTACTACTTTTTTGCTTGATTTATCAGCCAGAACCGCCAGCCCTTGCGGGATCAGGTAGTTACGGCCATACCCTGGCTTCACAGATACGATATCGTTCTTGTAGCCCAGGTTCTTTACGTCGTCTTTCAGTATTACTTCCATCGTCTCCTTATTTTAAAGAATCCCCAACATAAGGTAAAATCGCAAGGTGTCTCGCTCTGGCAACCGCCTGCGACACTTTGCGCTGGAACTTCAGGCTTGTGCCTGTGAGTCTCCGTGGAAGAATCTTGCCTTGCTCGTTTACAAACTTGAGCAGGAAGTTACCATCTTTATAATCGATATACTTGATACCGCTCTTCTTGAAGCGGCAGTATTTCTGGCGATTATCTTGCTTGTGTACTCTTTCGTTTACTAAGCTCATTATCCTTTAACCTCCTCTTTTTTAGCCTGAGACTTGAATTCACCGTTTCTTCTGCGCTCGTTGTACGCCACAGCGTGCTTGTCGAGAGCAGTAGTCAAGAAACGAACAACTTTTTCATCACGGCGGTAAGTCAGCTCAAGCGCGTCTACAACGTTGCCCGGAGCCTTGAATTCTACGAGGTGATAGAAACCCGTGGATTTCTTCTGGATTGGGTAAGCAAGCTTACGAAGACCCCAGTTCTCTTCGTGAATAATTTCGGCGCCATTTTCCTTAAGCACCTGTCTGAACTTCTCGACCGTTTCTTGCATCTGAACGTCGTTCAACAACGGAGTCAGGATGAAGACCGTTTCGTAATTTTTCAATTCCATCGGTTCGATTTGTGATTTAATTTTAGCCTGCAAAGGTAAGCCAAAATATCTGTAATGCAAATGTTTTGCAGAGAATATACGTGAAGGGTTCTGCCGTTGCAGGGCGGGCAAGCGGCCACGCGGCACACACTATTATATATAGGCTATACCCTACCATGCGTCCGCCTGCCTACCCGCACCAGGCGAAAACGATATATAACACTTTTAATATACGATGTGGAAAAAATGAAACGCTGTAAATAAAAACAGCTTTTGAGAAGTGTGTGAATCTGACACAATACACCGATAAAATGGTACTAAAAGAATGCGCATGTAGGGGTAGATTGATGCGCTTTATTTGTAATCGTTCTAAATAAAAAGCCTGAAATAACAACAGAAACACGATTCTGCCCTACATACAGAGCAAAGGACCGGATAGGCCTTCAAAGGGTCAAATAATAAACATATTCTGTTTGATTAATAGAATTCGCATAGTAGATTTGTGGCCGTAATGTAATTTTACCTCATACTAAACACACACAAGAGATCTTGGCTATGATTAGCTGTATAGTTAAAACAAAAATCAAAGTTTTCCTTGCCTTCCTGATTGCATTGGTGGTTTCGTTTGGCGCTTACGCCCAGGAAGCCAGCGAGCAGGCGGATGTTGCTCAGAAGGGAGTTGTGCCGGGTGCTACACAGGGAGCCACGGCAGCTGCAAGTACGGGCGGCCTGCCTGTTGACGATGTTGCCATCGTGGACGCGGGGGAATCCTTGTTTAAAAACAACTGCGCCGTGTGTCACTCGTCCGGTTCCGACGTTATCGTGGGACCTGGCTTGCAGGGGATAAACGAGCGAAGAAGCGCTGACTGGCTGCAAAAGTGGATCAAAAACTCGCAGGCGCTGATCTCCTCCGGAGACGCACAGGCGGTGGCGGTCTACAACGAGTACAAGAAGCAGGCGATGCCTTCCTTCGCGTTCTCTAACGAGGAAATCACCTCCATCCTGACCTACATCAAGGCTGCCGAGTCTGCCGCCACCGCGGTTACGACCGGCGAAGGCGGTGTGGAAGGCGCTGCGCCTGGTGATAATATAGGCACAGACGCGATCGGAGCCGTGGGCGGCTACCTCGACATCATCCTGGTGGTGCTGATCATCGTGCTGATTGTGCTGGTGGTGACCCTGTTGCTGATCTCTTCGGTGCTGAAGAACTACCTCAACACCAACCGCAAGCTGAACGAGTATGACCAGGAGGTGGTAAACCCCCGCTTCGACTTCTCCAAGATCTATAAATCGAGTGCCGTTCGTACCCTGGTGGTGCTGATCTTTGTGGTGGTGCTGCTCGACCTGTCGCTTGACAAGGTGATGGGCATCGGCATCCAGCAGGGCTACCAGCCGAAGCAGCCGATTGCCTTCTCGCACAAGCTGCACGCCGGCGAGCACCAGATCAACTGTAACTACTGCCACTCTACGGTTTACAAGGGCAAGAGCGCCAGCATACCTTCGGCCAATATCTGTATGAACTGCCACAGCCAGATCAAGACAGAGTCTCCTGAAATCCAGAAAATATACAAGGCGCTGGAGCGCAACAGGCCAATTGAGTGGGTGCGCATCCACAACCTGCCGGACCTGGCGTACTTCAACCACTCTCAGCACACGCAGGTGGGCGGCATCGAGTGCCAGACTTGCCACGGGCCAATCCAGGAAATGGATGTGGTGTATCAGTACTCTCCGCTCACGATGGGCTGGTGTATCGACTGTCATCGCGAGACGCCGCTGAACACGGAAGGCAACGCCTACTACGACAAGCTGGTGGAGCTGCATAACGAGACGTCGAAAGGCGCGTTCACGGTGTCATCCAACGGTGGCACGGAGTGCTCTAAGTGTCACTATTAATTTATTCTATTTTCGATAAAGATTCGAGTTTTCTAAATATAATATGCAAGACAGAATAAAATACTGGAGAGGAATTGAGGAGTTAGAGAACACTCCGGAATTCGCTAAGCATGCTCATAACGAGTTTCCAGAATTCCTGCCTGTTAAGGAAACCAGTGCGGACGGTTCTTCAAGCGGTAAAACAAAGCGAAGAGACTTCCTGAAGCTGATGGGCTTTAGCGTAGCCGCCGTTTCGCTTGCTTCTTGCGAAGCGCCCGTAAGGAAAGCTATCCCTTACCTGAACAAACCAGTAGACGTAGAGCCGGGCGTGGCAAACTGGTATGCCTCCACCTACTTCCAGAACGGTAACTACAACAGCATTTTAATAAAAACCCGCGAGGGTCGCCCGATCAAGATCGAGCCGAACCCTAGCTCAAAGCTCACACCGACTGGTACAAGCGCGCGCGCGCAGGCTTCTGTGTTGGGGGTGTATGATATCAACCGACTGAGAACTCCGCTGATCAAAGGCAAGGAGGCTGAGTGGGAGCAGGTTGACAAAGAGATTAAGGCGCGCCTTGGAAGCGTGACCGGGAAAGTGGCGATTGTGTCTTCCACGATCATCAGCCCGTCTACCCAGCAACTAATCAAGGAGTTTGGCGCGCGTTTCGGCAGCTTCGAGCACGTAACCTACGACGCAAACTCTGCCTCAGGCCTGCTTAGCGCCAACGGCGGTGTGGTACCAGGGTATGATTTCAGCAAGGCGCAGGTAATCGTGAGCGTAGGCGCTGACTTCCTGGGCACCTGGATCGCCCCAATCCCTTTTGCAAAGCAATACATCAAGAACAGAAAGGTGACGTCGGGCAACCCGAACATGTCACGCCATATCCAGTTCGAGACGGCATTGTCCCTGACTGGCGCTAACGCCGACGTGCGTGTGCCGATCAAGCCATCTGAGGAGGCTGCTGTAATAACAGCCTTATACAACGGCATCACTGGTCAGGGCAGCGCTGGCAACACGCCTGCAGCCGCTACCAAGGCGCTGGCATCTGCCATCAAAGAACTGAAGGCCAACCAGGGCAAAGCCCTCGTGGTGTCAGGCTCTAACGACGCCGGCACTCAGGCAATGGTTGCCGCGATCAACAGCGCACTGGGCGCCGAGGGAACGACCATCGACACCAACGCTCCATACTATGTGAAGCAGGGTAACGACGCGGCCATGATCCGGTTGGTGAACGAGATGAACACCGGTACTGTAGGTGCTGTGTTCTTCTACAACGCAAACCCGGTGTATGACCATCCGCTTTCAGCCAAAGTAGTAAGCGGCCTGAAGAAAGTGCCGTTGAAGGTGTCTTTCTCTGACAGAGTGGAAGAAACATCTGCCCTGGCAGACTATATAGCCCCTGATCACAACTACCTGGAGTCGTGGAACGACAACGAGCCAAGAAAAGGGTATCTGAGCTTAACACAGCCTGTGCTTACCCCGATCTTCCTGACACGCCAGATGCAGGACAGCCTGCTGAACTGGAGTGGCGCTGGCGGCAACTTCTACGAGTACATCCGCAACAACTGGCGCAAAATCGCTTCCGCCGGCGACTTCAACAAGTTCTGGGAGCAGGCAGTGCATGATGGCGTACTGGAGAACGGTACCAGCATGATGACGGTGAACAACACCTTCACGGCTGCCTCGCCGGTAGCAAAGCCAGTGAAAGCCGCAGCGATTGAGGCTGTGCTTTACGAGAAAGTAGCGATCGGCACCGGAGACAACTCCAACAACCCATGGCTGCAGGAAATGGGCGACCCGATCTCGAAGGCAACCTGGGGCAACTATGTGGCCATGTCGCAGAAGATGTCTGAAGAGATGGAGATCGTGCAGGGCGAGGTACTGAAAGTGACTACCGCAAACGGTACCACATTTGAGTTGCCAATGCTGGTTCAGCCAGGTCAGGCACAGGGCACCGTTGCCATTGCCCTTGGGTATGGCCGCACAATCGACTCAATGCCAGTGGCAAAAAACGTAGGTGCTAACGCACTTGCCGTAGCCACGGTGATAGATAACACCATCCTGTACACAGGGCCGGTGACACTGGAGAAAACGGGAGCCACTTCCCCAATCGCACAGGTTCAGACCCACCATACCATCATGGACCGTCTGGTAGTGCAGGAGAGCACCCTCGCCAAGTACAAGGAAAACCCGAAAGAGGTAACAGAATATATCCGCCTGGCCACGCACGAAGGCCCAGCCAAGCCGGCTACCATCTCGCTTTGGGATGACTATGAGTACAAGAACCACCACTGGGGTATGGTCATCGACCTGAACTCTTGTATCGGTTGTGGTGCCTGTACCGTGAGCTGCCACATCGAGAACAACGTGCCTGTGGTGGGCAAGGCAGAAGTGCTGAACCGCCGCGACATGCACTGGATGCGCATCGACCGCTACTACAGCGCGGTGGAGCATGAGGAAAAGGACTACGAGACAATGGAGCATCCGGCCGAGAACCCATCTGTGGTGTTCCAGCCGATGATGTGCCAGCACTGTAACCACGCGCCGTGTGAGACAGTTTGCCCGGTGGCCGCTACCATGCACAGCTCCGAGGGTATCAACCAGATGGTATACAACCGTTGCGTGGGTACCCGTTACTGCGCCAACAACTGCCCGTACAAAGTGCGTCGTTTCAACTGGTTCGCTTATTTCAACAACGATAAGTTCGCGACTGAGAACTATATGATGAACAGCGACCTGGGCAAGATGGTGTTGAACCCGGATGTGACGGTGAGAGCCCGTGGCGTGATGGAAAAATGCTCTTTCTGCGTGCAGCGTGTGCAGCTTGCCAAACTAGAGGCGAAGCGGGAGAACAGAAGGCCGAAAGACGGTGAAGTAGTGAGTGCCTGTGCACAGTCTTGCCCTACAGAGGCAATCGTGTTTGGCGACATGAAAGACCCTGAAAGCCGTATATCGCAGATATTGGAGCGTGAGCAAGGCGAGCGTGCTTTCCATGTACTGGAAGAGCTTAATGTGCAGCCAAACGTAACGTACCTGACTAAAATTAGAAATTTAGCTTAAAAATATAATTCGAGAGCGTTATGCAGCATGTATCTCCGATAAGAGAACCTCTTGTAACGGGGGGGAAAACATACCACGACATCACTGAAGATGTGTGCCGTCAGGTGGAGGCAAAGCCCAACCCGCGTTGGGCGGCTGCCTTTGCCATATCCCTGGTAGGACTGGCTATTTTCTTCTACTCCGTTTACCGCACCCTTTGGTTTGGTATAGGGGAGTGGGGATTGAACAAAACCGTAGGATGGGCGTGGGATATCACGAACTTCGTGTGGTGGGTAGGTATCGGTCACGCCGGTACCCTGATCTCAGCCGTATTGCTCCTGTTCCGCCAGAAATGGAGAAGCTCCATTAACCGTGCGGCCGAGGCGATGACAATTTTCGCGGTAATCTGTGCGGCCATGTTCCCGGTGCTGCACATGGGCCGCCCCTGGTTGGCTTACTGGGTACTGCCATTGCCGAACACATTCGGTTCGCTTTGGGTTAACTTCAACTCGCCGCTCCTCTGGGACGTGTTCGCGATCTCTACTTACTTCTCTGTATCGCTTGTTTTCTGGTACATCGGCCTGATTCCTGACTTTGCCACCATCCGTGACAGAGCCACTGGCCCGATCGCGAGAAGAGCATACTCTGTCCTGTCTATGGGCTGGACGGGTTCTGCCAAGGCATGGTCCCGGTACGAGACGGTGTCCCTGATCCTGGCCGGTGTGGCAACGCCGCTGGTACTTTCGGTTCACACCATTGTATCCATGGACTTTGCAACTTCAGTGATCCCGGGTTGGCACACCACGATCTTCCCTCCATACTTTGTGGCAGGTGCGATCTTCTCCGGCTTCGCCATGGTGCTTACCCTGATGATCATCACCCGCAAGGTGTTCCACCTGGAAGACTACATCACCATTGAGCACGTGGAGTCGATGAACAAGGTAATCATCACCACAGGTTCTATTGTGGGTGTGGCCTATACCACCGAGTTCTTCATTGCCTGGTACTCCGGCGTGGCTTACGAGCAGTATGCGTTCCTTAACCGTGCCTTCGGTCCTTACTGGTGGGCATACTGGTCGATGATGACTTGTAACGTGATCACGCCACAGCTTTTCTGGTTCCGGTCTATCCGCCGAAGCCTGACGGCTACCTTTATCATCTCGATCTTCGTGAACATTGGTATGTGGTTCGAGCGCTTTGTGATTATCGTGACTTCCCTGCACAGAGACTACCTGCCTTCTTCGTGGGCGATGTTCTCTCCAACGATGATCGACGTGGGCATTTATGTGGGCACATTCGGCCTGTTCTTCACCCTGTTCTTCCTGTTTGTGAAGTTCTTCCCGGTAGTGAACATGGCAGAGGTGAAGGCCATTCTGAAGTCTTCTTCGGAAGTAACCCATACCTCCGCCGACACCATGCATGGCACTGAAAAAGAATTGAACACTAATACACATACACACCACAGACATGAATAAGAAGTTTGTTCTTGGTATCTATGATGACGAAGATGTGCTGCTGCACGCCATCGAAAACATCCGTGCCGCCGGCACTAAAATATATGAGGTATTCAGCCCGTATCCGATACACGGAATCGATGACGTGTTAGGCATCAAACGCTCACGGCTTCCGATTGTCGCTTTCTTCGGCGGCCTGACGGGTATGTCGTTCGCACTCTGGATGCAGATCTGGATGCTTGGCTTTGACTGGCCGATGATCATCGGTGGTAAACCGCACATCTCGCTGCCGGCTTTTATACCGGTTACTTTCGAGCTAACGGTATTGTTCTCGGCCTTCAGCATGGTGATCGCCTTCTTCATCGTCTCTAACCTGAAGCCTTCGCTGCGGGTGAACATGCTGGACAAGCGCTCCACAGACGATAAGTTTGTGATGGCGATCGAGGTGAAGGACGGCGTAACGGATCTTTCGGCTTTAAACGAACTGCTACGCTCCAACGGTGCTGTAGAAGTTAATGAGAAGGAGGTAGTGAAATAATGAAAAGATTTACAAAAATAGGCCTCCAGGCCTCTGCGATACTTTTCTCTTCGGCAATTCTGTTTGCCTGCAACAACCAGCAGGATCCAGGGCTGGAGTATGCGCCGGACATGTACCACTCCCTTGCGCTGGACCCTTATTCTCAGATAAAGGAGAACAAGTTCAACCCGGGAGGTATGAACATGCGCGAGCCGGCAAAAGGGTCTGTGGCCCGTGGCAAGCAAGGGTATAACATGTACCTGTCAGTAGACACGGCCGAGGTGGCTGGTGTGGAGCTGAAAAACCCGCTTGCCCGTACCGAGGCGGCTCTGGCCGAGGGCAAGGTATTGTACTCCCGCTTCTGCGCACCGTGCCACGGAGAGCAGGGCGACGGACAAGGACTGGTGGGCATCAAGTTTAAAGGTGTGCCATCATTCACGATGGGCCGCGTGGCAGAGTTGCCAGCCGGCCATATCTACCATGTGATCACGAAGGGAAGAGGCCGCATGATGTCCTATGCCTCGCAGGTGAACCCTACGGAGCGTTGGAAGATAGTGATGTATGTGCAGCAGCTGCAAGGTGGCGCTGGCGCTGAGGTGGTTGTTACCGAAGAGGCAGAAAACGAAGCCGGCGGCGAGGCCATCACGGACAACCCCGTAACAGGCACTCCGGCTACTGATAACAAAACCCCTAATAACTAAGTCTTAGGCATAATTTTATAGGATAATGACAGAAGAAAGACTCATCATTACCAGAAAAACGAATAACAAGTTTTTCTTAATGATAGCTGTAGGTGTGGTTTTACTTATAGCAGGTATCATCTTTGCGGCTGCAGGCGGGGGAGGAGAACATCAGGCAGAGGGCCACGAGGCCGCTGCAGCAGGTCATGAGGCCGTGTCCTGGACAAAGCGCCTGTTCGTGAACCTGTGGATGAACAACGTGTACTTCTCGGGCATTGCGCTGATCGGTACGTTTTTCGTCGCGATCCAGTATGTGTCCTACGCGGGCTGGTCGGTGCTAATCAAAAGAATACCGGAAGCCATGAGCTATTACCTCCCCATCGGAGGCGTGATCATGCTCCTGGTATACCTCTTTGGCTCTCACGACATTTTTCACTGGACACACGACTATCTGTACGATGTGAACAGCCCGGAATATGACCCAATCATCGCCGGCAAGTCCGGTTACCTGAACACAGCGTTCTTCCTGATCAGAATGGCCCTGTACTTCGGCCTTTGGATTATGTTCTCCATGTGGCTGCGCAAGGAGTCCATCAACGAGGACATGAACGGCGGCACAGCAAACTACCACAAGAGCATCCGCATCTCGGCCATGTTCCTGGTTGTGTTCGGTATCACCTCTTCCACTTCCGCCTGGGACTGGGTGCTGTCTATCGACACGCACTGGTTCTCTACCATGTTCGGTTGGTATGTGTTCGCCAGCTGGTGGGTATCCGGCCTGGCTGCCATCACCCTCACCGTGATTATCCTGAAGCAGAACGGCTACCTGAAAATGGTAAACTCCAACCACCTGCACGATTTGGGTAAGTTTGTATTCGCCTTCTCTATCTTCTGGACCTACATCTGGTTCTCCCAGTTCCTGTTGTACTGGTATGCCAACATCCCGGAAGAAGCAATCTATTTCATCGAGCGACTGGGTGGTAACGCAGGCCACTACAAGTGGATATTCTTTACCAACTTATTGATAAACTTTGCCTTCCCTTTCCTTGTTCTCATGACGAGAGATGCGAAGCGACAGATGATCATGCTCAAGCTTGTTACGATTGCCATTCTGGTGGGCCATTGGTTAGACTTTTACCTGATGATGATGCCCGGAACGCTGGGAACAAGCGCAGGCATTGGCTTCATCGAGATTGGAACAGCGCTCATGTTCCTGGGTATCTTCCTGCTAGCCTTCACGAAAGGACTGACGAAAGCCTCTCTTGTGCCGATCAACCATCCGTTTGTTGAGGAGAGTGTTCACCATCATGTTTAGAGATTATACTAAAAGCGTTATATAATGATTACGATCGCCATAGGTTTATCCATAGTTCTTTTATTGGTCATCCTGTTCCTCCTTTTCAGGATCGGTACACTCTCTTCTATCTTCAGGGGATCTAGTGAGCGGGCAGCAGGTACGACCAAAGTAAGCAACCGCGTGAACAGCGCCTTGCTGATGCTTTTCCTGATCGGGGGCAGCGTTGCGTTCATCTGGTCTTTCGTAGCCTCCTGGGATACCATGAACCAGCCGGTTGCATCGGTGCACGGGGAGTGGACAGACAGCCTGTTCTGGACCACGATGATCGTTATCGGTATCGTGTTTGCCCTTACGCAAATCCTGTTGTTCTACTATTCTTACAAGTACCAGCATCAGGACAACAAGCGCGCATACTATTACCCGCACAACAACAAAGTAGAGATTATCTGGACCATGATTCCGGCCATCGTGATGGCACTGCTGGTGTTTGCCGGCTGGAAGACCTGGACCAAGATCACGAGTGCTGCACCGGAAAGCGCCGTGGTGGTTGAGGTGATGGGCAAGCAGTTCAACTGGATGGTGCGCTACCCAGGTCCGGACGGAAAACTGGGTGTTGCGAAGCACACGCTGATTGATGCCACCAACGAGTTCGGTATTGACTTCAGCGACAAAAATTCGCTTGACGACTTCATGCCACGCGAGATCCACGTGCCGAAAGGCCGGCCGGTTCTGCTGAAAATCAGATCGCGCGACGTGATTCACAGTGTGTTCCTGCCGCATTTCCGCCTGAAAATGGATGCCGTGCCGGGTATGCCAACCAAGTTCTGGTTCGTGCCTACCAAAACCACAGACGAAATGCGCAACGAGACAGGCAATTCAGACTTTACGTATGAGCTGGCCTGTACAGAGGTATGCGGTCGTGGCCACTTTGCCATGCGCTTCATGCTGGTGGTAGACGAGCCGGAGGATTACGAAGCTTGGTTAGCAGGCAATAAGCCTTTTGTGGAGGAGAACCCCAGCGTTCTGGCAAAATTCTCAACAACTGCTCCAAAGCAACTTGTACTCGATACAAAGGCTGACGAGAAGGCGGAAGAAGTTAAAACTGAGTTGTAGCATTTAAATACTGTTGACTATGTCGAGTACAGATATCTCTATCAACCACGATGTAAATCATGCGCACGAGGAGCATGACCATCATCACGACCAAAACTTTATTGAGAAGTACATTTTTAGCCAGGACCATAAAGTAATTGCCAAGCAGTTCCTGTTCACGGGTATCGCCTGGGCCTTTATCGGCGGTTTCCTGTCTGTCCTGTTCCGTTTGCAGCTGGGCTGGCCAGAGGCGACGTTCACCTTCCTGGAGCCAATCCTGGGCGGTTGGGTCGAGAACGGCAAGCTGAACCCGGAGTTTTACCTGGCGCTGGTGACCATGCACGGTACCATCATGGTGTTCTTCGTGCTGACGGCCGGACTGAGCGGTACGTTCTCTAACTTCCTGATTCCGCTTCAGATCGGTGCCCGCGACATGGCATCCGGATTCATGAACATGCTTTCTTACTGGATTTTCTTTATCTCCAGCATTATCCTTTTCACCTCCCTGTTCCTTGAGACGGGTCCTGCAGCCGGTGGCTGGACGGTATACCCGCCGCTGAGTGCGTTGCCGCAGGCCATTGAGGGCTCTAAAGGCGGTATGACCATGTGGCTGATCAGTATGGCCCTGTTCATCGTGTCGCAGTTGCTGGGTGGTGTGAACTACATTACCACAGTGATTAACCTGCGCACAAAAGGTATGGCGATGACAAAGTTGCCGCTGACGATCTGGGCGTTCTTCCTGACGGCTATCCTGGGTTTGCTTGCCTTCCCGGTGCTGTTCTCTGCCGCACTGCTGCTGATCTTCGACCGTAGCTTCGGTACCAGCTTCTTCCTTTCGGATATCTATATCGCCGGAGAGGCGCTTTCTAACACAGGTGGTAGCCCGATTCTGTTCCAGCACTTGTTCTGGTTCCTGGGTCACCCGGAAGTATACATTGTGATCATGCCAGCCTTCGGTATCGTGTCGGAGGTAATCGCCACCAACTCACGCAAGCCTATTTTCGGTTACAGAGCCATGATCGGTTCTTTGATCGGTATCTCCGTGCTGTCGTTCGTGGTATGGGCGCACCACATGTTCGTAACCGGTATGAACCCATTCCTCGGTTCGGTGTTCATGTTCCTGACGCTGATTATCGCGGTGCCGTCGGCTGTGAAGGTATTTAACTGGATCGC
Organism: Pontibacter sp. E15-1; assembly: GCF_022601975.1. Classification (GTDB taxonomy): domain Bacteria; phylum Bacteroidota; class Bacteroidia; order Cytophagales; family Hymenobacteraceae; genus Pontibacter. The sequence goes on along the minus strand of NZ_JAKVIR010000013.1, from coordinate 28,858 downwards.
GACGCTTTGGCGAGGAAACATCCGCTTCACGTCGGCCATGATGTTCGCTGTGGGCTTTGTGTCCCTGTTCATCTCGGGTGGTCTTACTGGTATCATTCTGGGTAACTCTGCCCTGGACATCCAGCTGCACGATACGTACTTCGTGGTGGCGCACTTTCACCTGGTAATGGGTGCCGCGGCATTCTTCGGTATGTTTGCCGGGGTATACCACTGGTTCCCGAAGATGTTCGGGCGCCTGATGGACGACAAGCTTGGGTTCGTGCACTTCTGGCTGACTTTTGTGTCGGTATACCTGGTGTTCATGCCAATGCACTACATCGGTATTGCCGGTTTCCCGAGAAGATATTACGCCTGGACAGGTTTTGAGGCCTTCAATATCTTCTCAGACATGAACACATTCATCAGTATCTCCGCGATACTTGGCTTCACAGCGCAGTTTGTGTTCCTGTTCAACTTCATCTACAGCATTTTCCGTGGCCGCAGATCATCGGCTAACCCTTGGCACTCTAACACCCTGGAGTGGACGACACCTGTGTTGCCAGGGCATGGCAACTGGCCAGGAGAAATCCCGACCGTGTACAGATGGCCTTACGATTATAGCAAACCGGGTGCTGCTGATGATTATATTCCACAGGACGTACCATTCTCCAAAACGCAGTCTTCGAACTTGCCGCAGGAGAGAGATTTTGAATAAGCGTATTAATGGCTACGCAGTCATTGCAGAGTAAAAGATTTAGAAATATTGGCTTAGTAACAGTCCTGGCTGTTTACTTCCTGATATTAGTCGGAGGGATCGTCCGTAGCACGGGGTCCGGGATGGGATGCCCTGACTGGCCGAAGTGCTTTGGAAGCTGGGTTCCTCCGACTGATGTCAGCCAACTACCACCTGACTACCTAGAGGTATACAAACAGAAGCGAATAGAGAAAAACGAAAAGCTGGCAGCCTATCTCGATAAGCTTGGCTTCGAGCAGTTGTCCGCCACCATTTTCTCTCACCCAAGTCAGTACATCGAATCAGAGTTTAATGTCACCAAAACCTGGATCGAGTACCTGAACCGCTTAGTAGGTGTGCTGATAGGTATTTTTATTTTCCTGACGGTTGTTTTTGCCCTGCCATACCTAAAGCGCGACAAGACGATTTTTTACATCGCGCTGGGGAGTTTCGTGCTGGTAGGCGTGCAAGGGTGGCTGGGCTCTATCGTGGTTTCCACAAACCTGCTGCCGATTACGGTCACAGTACACATGGCGCTGGCGCTGGTGTTGGTGGCCATGCTGCAATACGCTGTGGCGCGAGCGCATAAAGAAGACTTTGCGCACGGGCTGCAGCATTCCCCCAAGGTAAATGGCCTTTTGTGGGTATTGGCGCTGGTCACGTTCGGGCAGATTCTGCTGGGTACGCAGGTACGGGAAGAAGTGGACATGGTGGCCTATATGATGCAGGGCGCTGACAGAGCCAGTTGGGTCGATCAGTTGGGGCAGAGCTTTTATATCCATCGTTCTTTTTCTATTGTCGTGCTGGCCTTGCATCTGTATGTAGCTTATATGCTGTATAAACTCAAGCACAGTGCCATAACCAAACTCACGCATCTGATGCTGGGGATGGTTTTCCTGGAGATTGTGTTTGGTGTCGTGATGGCATATTTTGCCATACCGCCCTTCTTGCAACCACTGCACCTGACGTTTGCCGCCCTGTTATTTGGCGTGCAGTTTCAGTTGCTGATCATATATCATTACGCCTCGCAAAAGGCAATTAAAATGTCAGTAGGAGTATAGGCTTCATGTTCGTGCAACAAGACATCCAACACCTGCTGCCTGCATCGTTTATGGCACAAAAAGCAAAAGCGTATTTTAAACTGCTGAAGTTCCGGTTGAGTTTTACCGTGGCTTTTTCCAGTGCCATTGGCTTTATCCTCGGCTATCCGGGAGCGTCTTACCTGAGCATTGCCCTGGTGATGCTCGGGGGGCTGCTGGTGACAGGCTCCGCCAACATCATCAATCAGGTGATCGAGCGCGACCTGGACAAGCACATGAAGCGGACGGCAATGCGGCCTCTGCCAACCGGGCAGGTGTCGGTAACAGAAGCTGTTGTTTTCTGCGTGCTGCTGGGTATAAGCGGTCTGCTGCTGCTGGGCATGTATTTCAATTGGCTCGCGGCGGGCCTGTCGTTGCTTTCACTGATACTGTATGGCTTCGTCTATACCCCGCTCAAGCGCGTTAGCCCAATCTGTGTTTTCGTGGGCGCCATACCGGGCGGCATGCCACCCCTGATCGGGTGGGTAGCGGCCACCGGCTTGCTGGGCGCTGAGGCCTGGATCCTGTTCGGGATACAGTTTATCTGGCAGTTCCCGCACTTTTGGGCGATTGCCTGGGTGCTGGACGACGATTACAAGAAGGCGGGCTTTAAAATGCTCCCGATGGAGGGAGGGAAGAACCTGAAGACAGCGATCCAGATCATGATCTACACGCTACTGCTTATCCCGCTGAGCCTGCTGCCGCTGCAGTTTGGCATGACGGGCACCACCTCCGCCGTGATTGCCGTGGTGTGTGGGGTGCTGTTCCTGGCCCAGACCTTTTACCTGATGCGCACCTGCTCCAAGAAGGCAGCCATGAGCATTATGTTCGGGTCGTTTTTGTATCTGCCTATCGTGCAGATAGCCTTTGTATTAGATAAGATTTAACGTATAGCCATGGCTAACGAAACAGTAAAGAGTACCGACACCAATAGCGTACAGCCACTAAAGTTCGCGCTGTGGTTGATTATTATTAGTATTATCATGATGTTTGCAGCCTTTACGAGCGCTTACATCGTGCGCAGGGCAGAGGGGAATTGGCTAGAATTCGACTTGCCGAACATCCTGCTCATCAACACGATTGTGATTGTGCTGAGCAGCGTAAGCATGCAACTAGCGCACAACGCGGCCAAGCATAACAACCTGAAGCAGCTGAAAGTGATGTTGGTGGTGACGCTGGTGCTGGGTGCGGCGTTTTTGGTGGGGCAGTGGGAAGGCTGGTCTGAACTGGTGCAGAACAATGTGTACTTTGGAGGAAGGGGAAGCAACCCTTCGGGCTCGTTCCTGTATGTGCTTACAGGCGTGCACGGGTTTCACCTGATTACCGGCCTGATTTTTCTGGCCATCACCTTCCTGAGCAGCCTGAAGTATAAAGTGCATTCTAAAAACATGCTGCGGATACAATTGTGTACCACCTACTGGCACTTTTTAGGCGGACTTTGGCTATATTTGTACATCTTCTTAAGAATAAATCACTAAACACGTTTTTCAATATATAAACTATGTCTACTTCAACTACGCTGGAAAAACCAAACACGGGAACCTGGGACGGCGGTAACGAACCGTTGAAAGCGAGCTATGGTAAACTCATGATGTGGTTTTTCCTGCTCTCGGATGCGTTCACCTTTGGGTCATTCCTGATCGTCTACGGTCTTTCGCGTCACAAGCACTTGCCCTATACCGGCGATGCGGAAACATTCACGTTCTCTACCCAATGGTGGCCAATCCCGGAGAAGGTATACAACTCCTTCCCTGGTTTTCACGGCGTAGATCTCCCGCTTGCCTTCGTGGCCCTGATGACGATGATCCTCATCCTGAGCTCGGTAACGATGGTGCTGGCCGTAGAGGCTGGGCATAGAATGGACAAAAACGATGTGCAGAAATGGTTGCTGTGGACGATTCTGTTTGGCGCTACCTTCCTGGGTTGCCAGGCCTGGGAGTGGTCTCACTTTATCACAGGCACGGAACAGGGAATGCTGCTGGCCGACGGAACCCAGATATTTGGGGCGAACCTGACGGTGAACCAGTATGGCCCGCCCTTGTTTGCTGACCTGTTCTTCTTCATCACGGGTTTCCACGGCACGCACGTGCTCTCCGGGGTGGTGCTGCTGATCATGATCTTCATCAACACCGTGAACGGCGTGTACCACAAGCGGGGCCACTACGAGATGGTGGAGAAAGTGGGTCTGTACTGGCACTTTGTAGACCTCGTGTGGGTGTTCGTGTTTACATTCTTCTACCTGATCTAATTCATTTAAAAAAAACGCACGGCGGAGCCCACGGTATACCTGGTATGGGGGCGGCCTGTAGAATTAAAGATATAGAGACATATGGCAATGCATCATTCTGACAACGACATGCACCAAAATGGGGAGATCCCTAAGGCGCAAACGAAAGCGATCTGGAAGACCTTTTTCATCCTGGTAGGGATCACGGCACTCGAATTCGTGTTTGCTTTCTTCATGGAGCCAAGCACCACCCGAAACGTCATCTTTATTGTGCTTACCCTCTTCAAAGCCTTTTACATTGTGGCGGAGTTTATGCACCTGAAGCACGAGACGAAGGCCCTGATCTGGACGATCATCATCCCGATGGCCCTCATTGTGTGGCTCATGGTAGCCCTGATTTCAGAAGGCAGTTACTACTACGAGTCAGTGACAAACTACTTTAACTAACCTGTTTATAATGAAAAAATTAAAGGCACTAATATTAGGATTCCTACTGTTAGTGCCTCTTCTTATTTTTGCCTTTATCAGCATTTTCGGTGTCCATCACTTCGTCCTTAAAACCTACTTCCCCGAAGTAGACGCCGCAGGGGAGGTGGTATACACAGCCGCCGGAGACACGGTCTTCCAGCAAGTCCCTGACTTCTCGCTCATCTCCCAGCAAGGGGTTCCCTTCTCCTCCTCCGATCTGGAGGGAAACATCACGGTGGTTTACTTCTTTTCAACCGACTGCCCCGACTGCGACAAAATCTCCTCACAGTTAGTCCGCATACAGGAAGGCTTTGAGAAGTACCCCGAAGTAAGGCTGGTCTCCATCACCGCCACGCCGGAGCAGGACACCCAAGCGGCGCTACAGGCATACGCGGCAAAGTATGGGGCCCGGAAAGGCAAGTGGTTTTTCCTGACCGGGGACCGGCAGGAGATTCTGGGGTTGGCACAAGAGGGGTTTGATTTACCAGTGGGCAAGGAGCGCCTCCTCCGAACAGACCAGTTGCTGCTCGTGGATAGCGACAAGCGCGTAAGGGGCATTTACGACGGGACAAACCAAAAGGAAATTGACCGTCTGATTACAGAAACAAACGTATTGAGGGATGGATACAGTAAAAGCAAATAGTGAGAAGCTGACAAGTGGCAGCGACAGGAAGTTCCTGACGCTGATTGCGGTGCTGTCGGTGGCAATTCCGGTGGTCGTGGCCGCCTTGTTTTTTATGCCCAAAGCTGGCAATGGGGCGGTGGACGTCTCTTTTCTCCCGGCTTTCCACGCAATTCTGAATTCCATGACGGCCGTTGCGCTTGTGGTGGGCTATGTCAACATCAAGCGACAGAACATTAGGAACCATCGGACAGCCATGCTGGTCGCCTTCGGCCTTTCTTCCATCTTTTTGGTGTCGTATGTCACCTACCACTTTCTGGGTGTGCGCACCATATATGGCGGCGAGGGAGCCCTGAAGTTTATCTACTACTTTATCCTCCTGACGCATATTGTGCTGGCCGTTGTCATCGTTCCGCTCGTGTTGCTGTCGGTGTATTTCGGTATCAGCAACCAGTTGGCCCGGCACCGCCGCATCTCCCGCTGGACTTTCCCGATATGGCTCTACGTTGCCGTAACAGGCGTTTTAGTTTATCTCATGATATCCCCGTATTATACCTAAACACGCACGACACAAAACTGTTAACACTGTGATGAGAGCGAAAATAAACCAAGTACTGGCCACCGTAGCCCTGACGCTGCTACTCGTTTTTGCGGGCACGGACGCCTATAGCCAATGTGCTATGTGCCGGGCCACTGTAGAGTCGAACGTAGGCACGGGCAAAGGGCATAACCATGAGCCTGAGTCGGAGGTGGGGTCAGGCCTGAACACGGGTATCCTGTACCTGATGGCAGCGCCCTACCTGCTGATCGGCACGATTGGCTTTCTGTGGTATCGGAACAGCCGGAAAAAGGCGTGAGCCAACCTTCCCGGCTTTCTGCCATACTTGCCTGCCGCTGTCCCCGGTGCCGGCAGGGAGAGGTGTTTACCCACTCGTTTCTGAACATTGCCAAGTTTGACCGGATGCACGAACGCTGCCCGGTCTGTGCATTGTACTATGAGGTAGAGGTGGGCCTGTTCTGGGGCGCCATGTACATCAGCTATGGCTTTTCGGTGGGTATCGTGCTGGCGGTGGGGGTGATGTTATACTATCTGGCCAACGATCCGCCCATGTGGGTATACCTGACCACGGTTGCCACTATCATTATCCTGTCCACTACGCTACTGTTCCGGTATGCGCGCATCCTGATGCTGTATTTATTCTCAGGGATAAACTACAACCCCTCCTACGCCAAACGGTAGCACGATTTTTGAATAGCTAGCGGTTATCATGCGTTTTGCTTAAATTCGTAGATAAACTGCGCTGATTTGAACCGGAAATTTACCCCCTTTATCCTTTTACTGGTATCCCTACTGTGTTTTGCCGCCACGGCAGTACTGCAGTTCAGTAGCCCTGCCGCCACTCCGCCCGATAACCACGAGGCTGAAATGGCTGCCCTCACAGCGCAGGTGCAGGCAGAGGTAGCGCGGGCGGAGAAAAGTGCCCGCGTCATTGGCCAGCAACTGCACGCACGCAGCATTTCCTTTACCTCCCTCCTGGAGCAGTGCCGCTACCCTGTGTTCATCTACAGGCAGGGGCGGCTTGTTTTCTGGTCGCACCATACCATCGCCCCGGCTCCCGAGCTGCTCATGTCTACGGCACGGCTCATGACGGTGAGCAACCAGCACGGCAGCTTTCTGGTAGTGCCATACCGGGTAAAGCAGTATGATATCAAGATCTATGTGCCGCTACAGGTAAAATACCACGAAGGGGAGCAATACAAAAACCTGGCGCAGGGGATTCCGCTGCTGCAACGCAAACACCTGAACCTGGTATGGGACCCGGTGACCGACCTCCCGAAGATCTTCAGCAGGCAGGGGCACTTTCTGTTTGCCGTTGATTTTGCGGCCGCTCAGGGCAAGGATCCCGCCACAACCATACAATTGCTGCTACTGCTGGCAGGCACGGTTTTCTTCGTGCTTTTCAGCTTCTCGCTGGCACGGGTATACATCCGGAAGGGGCATTACGGCAAAGGGGTGCTACTTTTTCTGCTGTTGCTTGTCGTTTTCCGGGTAGCGCTGTTGCTCCTCAATCTGCCTTTTTCCATCGCGGAGGTAAAGCTCTTCGATCCAAAGCTGTATGCCGCCTCGTTCTGGTCGCCCTCCATCGGGGACCTGGCCCTGAACATGCTGCTGCTGCTTACAGTGGCCGCATCGGGGCTATATCTGTTTGAGCGCAACAAAGTGCTTGCCCAGCTCGTGCTGGTGCCCAAACAGCAGCGCCGGTTGCTGCAGGCGGGCTGCATGGTGGTGTTTTACCTGCTGCTGCTGCTGCTCTACAAGTTCTATTTCGATATATACCGCAACACCCCCCTGACGCTGGATGTCAGCCGCTCCCTGGATTTCACGAAGTATAAGCTGCTGCTCTTTGGCGTGATGCTGTGCCATACCCTGGCCCTGTGCATTTTCACCTATATGCTGGCCACGGTGGTGTCCGTGCTGGCGCAGCGCGAGACGAGGTGGTGGGCATACCAGGCCCTGCTGAGCGTGGCCCTTATCGCGACCCTGTTTACGGGCTTTTTCTTCCCGGAGCTCTCGGTTATCATCCTCACGGGCTTTTTGTTCTGGGTGATCATCATCCTGGCTGCGCAGCACCGCAATGCCGTGAGCCTTGCCTACCGCACGTACCTGTTCTTTTTCCTGGTGGTGATTGTGAGCGCCCTTACCGGAGCCATGGCGCTGTACGCGCATTACCACAGCGAGCTGAAACTGTACAAGCAGGAGTTTGCCTACAGTATTCTGCAGGACAACGATGTGCTGGGGGAGTATCTGTTGGAGGAGGACGTGACGGCCAAGATCGCCTCCGACGCCGTGATCCGGATGCAGATGAAGGGGCCGTACGTGGACGTATCGCTCATCAAGCGCAAAATCACGAAGCAGTACCTGCCCAGTTACTTCGACAAGTATGAGATCAACGTCATGCTGTTCGACGGAGAGGGCAAGTCGCTGGAAAGCGCTGACACGGCAGCCACCACGCTGCAGGACCTGCGCCGGTTCTTTGACACCCCGCAAACCCAAACCGAGCACCCCGACCTCTTCCTGCTGAAAGACCCCACCCGCTACAATGCTCGCGTATACCTCAAACTGATAGAGGTGCCGGTGTATGAGCGGCAGAAAGGCACCATTGCGCTGCAACTGACTCTGAAAAAACTGCTGCCCAACAGCGTGGTGCCCGAGCTGCTCGTCGATCAGAAGTATGAGCAGCCTTTCCGGCGCGACATGCTGAGCTACGCGTTTTACAGCGACGGAAAACTGCGCTACAGCGAGGGAGAGTATGATTACGCCACCAACTTCGAGCGGAGCCTGCTGCAGCAGACGGACCTCTACCGGCAGGGCGCGAACCAGGGCAATTACCACCATTTTGGCGTGCGCAGCAACAGCAACCAGACCCTCGTGATCACGACGGAAAAATACGGATCTTCGGAGATACTGGCCAATTTCTCTTTCCTGTTCCTGGTGTTTGTGGCGGGGCTGGTGACGAGCGGCCTGATCTACCTGCTGTTGCAACGGCACAGCCTCCAGGAGTTCAGCCCCAACTTCAGCACCAAGATCCAGATATTCCTCAACTTCGGTATTTTGCTGCCCCTGCTTCTGGTCAGCATCGCCACGGCGGGCCTTGTAACCGCCTCCTACAAAAAAGACCTGATGGCTATGTATGAGCGGCGGGGAGAGGCGGTGCAGCAGGCGCTGAGCCGGCAACTGCCCGAACGGATTGTGCAGAACAAACGGTACCTCGAGGCCAGGATTGCGGACATCGCAGCCATATCGGAGACAGACATTAATCTGTATGACCGCCATGGCCGGCTGCTGGTAACGAGCCAGCCCCTGATCTTTGAGACCGGGCTGCTCTCCAAGCTGATCAACCCAAAGGCGTTTGCGGCCATCTCGGAGCGGCAGGCGCTACGGGTGCTGCTGGAGGAGCACACAGGCAGCCTCTCGTTTAACGTGGTATACCTGCCGCTGCGCAGCGAGGTGAAAGGGGGGGAGCTGATCGGGTTTATCGGGCTGCCTTTCTTTGATTCGGAGAAGGAGCTGGACCTGAAACTGATCGAGCTGATCACCACCACCATGAACATCTTCACCGTCATGTTCATCACGTTCATGGTGCTCACCTTCTTCGCCTCCCGCACCCTGACGGTGCCGTTGCGCATGCTGGCCGACAAGCTGAAGCGCACCTCCCTGACCGGAAAAAACGAGATGCTGGCCTACGAGGGGGCCGACGAGATTGGCATGCTGGTGAACGAGTACAACCGCATGCTGCTCACGCTGGAGCAGAACAAGCAGGAACTGGCCGTGCAGGAGAAGGAGGCGGCCTGGCGCGAGATGGCCCGCCAGGTGGCCCACGAGATCAAGAACCCGCTCACGCCCATGAAGCTCTCGCTGCAGTACCTGCAGAAGGTGATAGCCGAGAAGCGGCCGAACGCGGAGCAGATGATCAACAAGATATCGCACACGCTCATTACCCAGATCAACATCCTCAGCGACATCGCCACTTCCTTCTCCAGCTTCACCAACATGCCCGAGCCCAGGGCCGAGCGGATGGACGTGGCCGCTGCCCTGCACAAGGCCGCCGACCTGCACAACGACCCGGCCACAGCGCAGATCAGGAAATGCATACCAGACCAGGAGGCGATTGTGCTGGCCGATGAAGGCCTGATGGTGCGCACGTTTAACAACCTGCTGCTGAACGCGATCCAGTCGGTGCCTGCGGCACGGAAACCGCAGATAACGGTTACCCTGGCGGTGCAGGGCAGCAGTGAGGTGCTTATTTCGATCAAAGACAACGGCAGCGGTATACCGGAGGAGATACGGGGGAAAGTGTTTATCCCGAACTTCAGCACCAAGTATACCGGCTCGGGCATCGGGCTGGCCGTGGCCAGGCGCGGCATCGAGAACGCGGGCGGGAAAATATGGTTTGAGACGGAGGAGGGGAAGGGCACCACGTTTTTCATTTCGTTGCCGTTGGCATAGCATGGGTTGGAGAGGGGTATATATGGCGTTGCTGTTGTTCGGGCTGAGCCTGCCGCTGTTGGCGCAGTCGCCGCTGCTGAGCAACAGGCGCTGTGTCTGGATTCCCGTCACCGCGATACCGCAGCAACTGGACACCCTCACGCTGGTGCCGGGCTCCGTCACGTTCTCGCACCCCAAAAGCGAGGCCTTCGCCTTTGCCTACAGCTATACCCTCAACGAGTTTACCCTCACCCGCTTCCCGGCCCCAGATTCTGTCGCCATCGACTCGCTGGGCACGATGCAGGCGCTCCGCGACTCCGTGCAGGTATGCTTCCGGGTGCTGCCGATGAACCTGACCAAACCGGCTTTTCGGCGCGACATCACCAAACTGGAGATGAGTTCGTTCCGGGACGGCTTTTACCAGGAGGACCTGACCACCAAGGAGGAGATTTTCCGGACGCCCGGCCTGAACAAGACCGGCAGCATCTCGCGGGGCATCTCGTTTGGCAATACCCAGAACGTGTTCGTCAACTCGGCCTTGAACCTGCAGCTGGACGGCAAGCTAACCGACGACATCAGCATCACGGCGGCCATCACAGACCAGAACATCCCATTTCAGCCGGAGGGCAACACGCAGCAGCTCCAGGAGTTCGACAAGGTATACATCACCCTGAAGCACCGGCTCTGGCAACTGACGGCGGGCGACGTGGTGCTGAAAAGCAGGCCCGCCTACTTTCTGCAGTATTACAAAAACGTGCAGGGAGCCGCTTTCGAAACGAAACTCGGGCCGGAAGGCCGGGAAGGCATCACCACAGTGGCGGCCTCTGTGTCGAAGGGCAAATTCGCCTCGCAGGTGTTGCAGGCGCAGGAGGGGGTGCTGGGGCCATACCGGCTGCGGGGTCCCAACAACGAGCGCTTCATCATTGTGCTGGCAAACTCCGAGCGGGTGTTTCTGGATGGCAGGCTGCTGCAGCGGGGGTATGACTACGACTACGTGATCGACTACAACCAGGCCGAGATCACCTTCACCACCCGCCACGTCATCACCAAGAACACGCGCCTGAAGGTTGATTTTGAGTACTCGGACCAGAACTACAGCCGGGGAATTTATACCCTCAGCCACTACCAGAACTTGGGCAAGCTGAAGGTATACGGCAACTACTACAACGAGTCTGACAACCCCAACAACCTGATTAACCTCAACCTGCAGGACGAGGAGAAGCGCCTGTTGGCCAGCGTGGGCGACAGCCTGCACCTTGCCGTGAGCAGCGGCGCCGACTCCGTGGCCTTTAACCCGACGCAGGTGCTCTACGCCCGCCGCGACACGGTGTATAACGACGGGGGCACCGCGGCCTCCATCTTCGTCTACTCTAACTCCCCGGACTCGGCTTTCTATAATGTGAACTTCACGGAGGTTGGCCAAAACAATGGCGATTACGTGCTGGCGAACACTGCGATAAATGGCCGGGTATACCGGTGGGTAGCCCCCAGAAATGGCGTGAAACAGGGCAATTATACCCCTTTGCGGGTGTTGCCCACACCAAAGAAGAAGCAGTTGATTACGGTGGGGAGCAGCTACGAGGTGCAGCAGGGCGTGAGCTTTTTTGTGGAAGGCGCTGCCTCCGAGAACGACATCAACCGCTTCTCCGACCGGGACGCCGCCGACGACCAGGGGAAGGCGGTGCGGGTAGGCTATCTGGTGCAGGACAAGGAGGTGAAGGTGTTGGGGAGGTATAAACTGAACAGCACGCTCAACTACGAGTATACTGACGCGAACTTCTCGCCCATCGACCGCTACCGCCCCATTGAGTTTGATCGCGACTGGAGCCTGCTGACGACAAAAAAAGCCGAGGACCATATCTTTAACTTCTCGGTGGGGGCGGCGCAGGATCCCGAGAACCTGGTCAATTACCGCATCAGCCGGCGCTACCGCGCGGAGCAGCTCGACGGGGTGCAGCACTATCTGGACGCGATGAAGCAGCTGGGGAAAGTGACGCTGCGCAACCACCTGTTCATGCTCAGCAGCGAGCAGGGCCAACGGGCGTCGGAGTGGTACCGCGGCGACTTGGGCGTGGCCTACGACTTCGGGAAAATTACCCCGGGCTATGTATACCGCTTCGACAAGAACAAGCTCACGGCCCTGGGCACGGACTCGGTGATCGGCTCGGCCATGTATTTTGAGGAGCACGTGGTGTATGTGGAGAGCGGCGACTCGCTGCTGACCCGGTTTCGGGTAGATTACAGCCACCGCACCGACCAGCGCCCGACCGGCGTGGGCACCCTGGGGCAGCCGGAAGTGGGGCAGACGCTGAACGCGACCATGCAAACCCGCCTCGGCCCTGAAAGCGACCTCTCGCTGCAGGGCACATACCGCAAACTGCAGGTAGCCAACGGCAAGGACGAGGAAACCATCCAGTCGCGGGTGGATTGGAGCGCGGCCTTTCTGGACGGCAGTTTCCGATCGGAGCTGAGCTATGCCACTGGCACGGGCCGCGAACTGAAGCGCATCTACATTTTCCAGGAGACGCTGCCGGGGCAGGGCACGCATTACCTGCGCGAGGGCGGCCAGCTCAGCAACCTGAACGACTATCTGGAGGCGCAAACCGTGGACCAGCGGCGCTACATCAAAATCTACCTGCCCACCGACGAGTATATCAACGCCTTTACCAACCGCTTCACCTACCGCCTCACCAGCAACACGCCGCGCAGCTGGCGCTCCGAAAAGGGCCTCAAAGCATCGCTCACCCATTTCTCGATGCTCACCTTCGTCAGCATCGACAAGAAAACGACCGACGATGACCTGGCCCGCCGCTTCAACCCGTTTGCCCAGGCGATCGAAGACCAGTTCCTGATCTCGCTGGTGAAAAGCATGCGCCATACCGTGTATTTCAACCGGAGCAACCCCAAGTATGGCATGGAGTACACGGTGCAGCAGAACCAGCAAAAGTCGCTGCTCACCAATGGCACCGAGACCCGTAACATCGGCAGCCACGTGCTGGCCGGGCGCCTGAACCTGAACGAGGTGCTGAGCACGCAGCTAAGCATGGGCCTGAACGTGCGGGAGAACCAGTCGAACTTCCTGACCTCAAAAAACTTCAGGATCGAGAGCCGGGAGCTGTCGCCGGAGTTGTCGTACCAGCCCAATACCAGGCTGCGGTTTACGGGCAAGTACCAGTTCTCGGTGCGCGAGGATGTGCAGGCGTTGGCAGAGGCACAGCAGCAGGGTGCGTTTCATGAGCTGGGGATAGAGGTCAAGCTGAGCCAGGTGAGCAAGCGCACCTTCACGGGCAACCTGAAGTACGTGAACATCGATTTTACCGGCGATGCCTTCTCGTATGTGGGGTATGAAATCCTGAACGCGCTGCGCCCTGGCAACAACGTCACCTGGTCTTTGAACCTGCAGCAGCGCCTGAGCAACGGCCTCAACATCTCGCTGAACTACGACGGCCGCAAAGCCAATGGGGTAGGGGCCGTGCACACCGGCAGGACCCAGGTATCGGTGCTGTTTTAATGTATAAATGATCGATTGTTTTCTATATTAAATTATTTAGATTAAATGATTATTTGCATATTGCTAGTAAAACTGCTCCATTAACTTTTTAATCCCTTACCTGATATGAAACACTTAATACTCTCTTTCTGCGTTCTAGGCTTGCTAATATCCTGTAATAAAAAAGACCTTGATGAAGTAGAGGTGGCACCAGCCGAAATCTGGGAATTGCACAATAAATTTCTGAATAGTCAAAAATTTGTCAGTAACATTTATGCTGATGGTAATAACCTGCATGTTTTAGGGCTTAGTCTTTTTTCTATTATATCGCAGAGCGGCACAACAGAGACTGTAGCGCATTACTACCATGATTTTGAGGCTTTGGCGCAGAACAAGTTTCCCTTGAATGCACACGTGATTGTTGGTAAAGATAGAGACGGGCTCTATGTAAGACCTGTGAAGAACCCAACAACTTTTACAACAAGCGCTCATCTGTATATGAAGGCGTTAGATCCTGATTTCAACCGTTTTGCACTAGGGCTATCTTATACACAAGAGTGCATCGGGTTATCTGACAGTAACACTTTACTAATACCATATTATAGCGGGAACGATTCCTCTTTTGGGACCAGACTTATGTTGGTTAAATTATCTGTTTCAGCAGACGTCTTTGGAAATGACGTTGTCGCTGTAACAGATTCAAAGATTTTGAATGTTGGCCGTTCGGTATTCATAAAGCAGATCAAATCGATGGGCGGTAATTTTTATGTTGAATCAAATTTTGGACTTGACAAAGTTTCAGAAAAAGGTGAAATGGACCGGATTGTTAGTGGTGAATTTGTTGATGGGTTGTTTGCGCATAAAGGCAATTATTATGCAGTCACTTATCACGGGAGTAAAGGGTTGTCATCGCTTTTTACATCTAATACCGGTAATAACTGGGTCTTTGTTACCAATCTTAATGAAAATGTACAGTATTTAAGCTACTATGCAGTTAGCGATGATTTGTTGTTAGCCAGCTATCAAAGCCAGCTTTTTGAAATAGATGTAAACAACTCTTTTAATATTAGAGAGTTGGATAATACGGGGTTAGAAGGAAACTTTATCACAGGTATAGCTAAAACAAACGACAAGGTATATGTTGCTACCCAATCGGGGTTATTTAGCAAAAGTATTGAACAGGCGTTAACATCTAAGGATATTGAAAAATAAAGCACACGGGATATGAGTTATTGTATCCCGTGTGCTCTAAAAAATAAGATTATGAATGGGGTTAGGGCCTGTCGCTACCTGGCTCTAATCTCTAATTCTGATTTCTAACTGAATTAATAATACTTCCCCGGAATCAGATAATTCTGCACGTAGTCTTTCACACCCTCCTCGAGAGTATAAAACGGCTTGTCATACCCGATGGAGCGGAGCTTGCTCATGTTGGCCTCCGTGAAATACTGGTAATTGTCGCGGATGTTCTCCGGCGTGTCCATAAAGTTGATGTCGGCCTCCACGCCCATGGCATCAAAGGTGTTCAGGGCCAGCGCCATAAAAGTGCGTGCCTGGCCGGAGCCGAGGTTGTAGATACCGGAGTTCTTGCGGTGGTGCATCAGGAAGAGACAGACATCCACCACATCCTTCACATACACAAAGTCGCGCATCTGCTCACCGTCGGCATAGTCGGGGTTGTGCGAGCGGAACAGGGTCATGCTTCCTTTTTCCTTGATCTGATGATAGGTATGGAAAATCACCGAAGCCATTCTGCCCTTGTGGTACTCGTTGGGGCCATACACGTTGAAGAACTTCAGGCCCGCCCAGAAGAAAGGCTTGGCTGTTTGCTCCAGCGCCCAGATGTCAAAGTCGTTCTTGGAGTCGCCGTAGGGGTTCAGGGGCTGCAGCAGCGGGATGGTCGCTTCCTCGTCGTCATACCCCAGCGTGCCAGCGCCATACGTGGCCGCTGAGGAGGCGTACACCAGTGGAATCTGGTACTCGCAGCAGGCGTTCCATACCTGCTTGGAGTAGTTCAGGTTGAGGAGGTCGAACACGTCTTTGTTAAACTCGGTGGTATCGGTGCGGGCCCCCAGGTGGAAAATAAACTCCACTTCCTCGTAGTTCTCGTCGAGCCACTCAAAAAAGGTGTCGCGATCCACAAACTCTTTTATCTTTTTCCCCTTCAGGTTAACTTCTTTTTTGGCGACAGAGAAGTTGTCTACCACCACAATATCATTGAAATTGGCCTGGTTCAGCCTGCCTACAAGGCAACTGGCGATAAAACCCGCGGCACCGGTTACTACGATCATACTTCAGTTTTTAAACCTCTAACGTAAATTGCGTTAAATTTACTAAAATAAACGGAGCCGCCTTGGCTTCCGCCGATACATAAACAACCCGAACGATTGAAAAAGAAGCCGCGCCTGCCCTGTCTATACCTCTCCCTGCTTTGCCTGCTGCTCACGCTGGCCACCTGCAACCAGACCAAGCCGGAAACACAAAAGCAATTTATACTGGAAGACGGCCTGGGGCGGGAAGTAAAACTGAGCGGACAGCCCAAACGCGTGCTTTCGCTGGCTACCTCGATGACGGAGATGCTCTTTGCCGTGCTAGACACTAGCACCATCGTGGGCCGCACCCAGAACGACGACTACCCGGCGGCGGCGCTCGCGAAGCCAATCGTCAACAATTACCCCGTCGATTTTGAGCAGGTGCTGGCCCTCAAGCCCGACCTGATCTTCACCGTGGAGGGCATTACCCCGCTGGATGTGGCCGCCCGGCTGGAGGAACTGGGTATACCGGTCTACTATCAAAAATACGAAACGGTGGAGGACATCTTCTCGGCGCTGGAAGACATCGGCCAGATCATGGGCAGGGCCCAACAGGCCACGCAACTGGCAGACTCGCTGCGGCAGGAGGTGGCCCGCATCGAGGCCCGGCACAGGCAGGTGGCCATACCCCAGAAAGTGCTCGGCCTGGCGGGCTTCGACCCGATTTACGTGTATGGCCACAGCACGGTGCTGACGGACAAACTCCGCATCCTGGGCGCCCGGAACGCGGTGCCGGAAACTTTCGATGCCCTGACACGCGAGTATATCCTCAAAAGCAACCCCGATGTGCTGCTGGGTGGCACGCCGCAGGAACTGGAGGAAGGCTTTTTCAGGATATACCCGGAGCTCCGCAAGATAAAGGCCTACCAGAACCAACGGCTATACGCCCCCTCCCACGACCTGATGGCCCGTCCCTCGCCGCGCGTGGTAGAGTCTATCCGGGAGCTGGAGAAATTCCTGTACCCATGAAAAGGGCGGTATACTTTATAGGGGCGTTTCTGCTTATTCTGGCGGTGCTGGTGCTGGGCTTGCAGGTCGGCTCGTTCGAGTCAGACCTCGGCACATTGCTGGATGCTTTCCTGGGGTATGATCCGGCCAACACCACGCACTTTGCCATCGTGCACCTGCGCCTGCCGCGCCTGTTGCTGGCGCTGGTGGTGGGCGCCTCGCTGGCGCTGTCCGGCTACCTGATGCAGGCGATGGTCAACAACGGCCTCGCCGACCCCTACCTGCTGGGCACTGCCTCGGGGGCTTCGCTGGGCGCTATTGTGGTGTTCTTCGGGTTTGTGCCGATCACGGTGCTGGGGGTATACATGCCGCCCATCTTCGCCCTGCTGGGTGCCTTCGCCGTGACGCTGGTGGTGGTGGCGCTGGGCTACCGCAAACTGCAGCTTATACCTGCGCAGTTGCTGCTGGCTGGTATCGCCATCAGCTCGCTGGGCACGGCCATGGTGGGCTTGCTCACGTTTCTGTCAGATTCTGAAAGTAAGCTGCGCACGGTTATCTTCTGGTCAATGGGTAGTTTCGAGCGCGCCACCTGGGCGCTGCTGCCATACCCTGCTTTTGCCCTGCTGGCGGCTTTGCTGCTGTTTGTATACTATCAAAAACAGTTGAATATTCTGCTGCTGGGGGAGGAGCGGGCGCAGGCGCTCGGCGTGCCCGTGGCCCAGACGCGCTGGGTCATTCTGGGCACCGTGTCGGTGGTGACGGGCTTTGCCGTGGCTACCTCCGGGCCGATCGGGTTTGTGGGGCTGATCATACCGCACGTCACGCGTGGGCTGATGGGTACCACCGGCCAGAGCAACCTGCTTTTCTGTGCTTTTGTGGGCGGCCTTTTCATGCTGCTTTGCGATTTGCTCTCGCGTCTGCTATATCCGCCGGCCGGTTTGCCCATTGGAATTATTACTTCGTTCTTTGGTGTTCCTTTCTTTGTATATTTGCTACTCAGAAAGAATTACAATTTTAAAGGCTAGATGATTTACGTAAGCAGGTTAGAGCACTTCAACGCGGCCCACAAGCTGCACAACCCGAACTGGTCGTTGGCCAAGAACCAGGATGTTTTCGGGCCATGTGCCAACACCAACTGGCACGGGCACAATTACGAGCTGATCGTGACGGTGAAGGGCCTGCCTGACCCCGACACAGGCTTCGTGATTGACCTGAAACAGCTGAGCACCCTCATTCGCACCCATGTCATCGACAAGGTAGACCACAAGAACCTGAACCTTGATGTGGCCTTTATGGAGGACAAGCTCGCCAGCACCGAGAACCTGATCGTGGAGTTCTGGAAAATCCTGCAGCCCCGCGTGCTCGACATCTCCAACAAAAACGCGCAGCTGCACAGCCTCAAGCTGTATGAGACGCCGCGCAACTACGTAGAGTACTTCGGCGAATAGCCGCACGAGCAACACCGCCTCTTTTATTCGCTGCCGGGCACACGCTTGTTCCGGTAGCCGCAAACAGAAACAATCTGCATGAAATATTACATCGTGGCCGGGGAGCGCTCCGGCGATTTACACGCCGCGAACCTCATCCGGCAGCTGCGGCAGAAAGACCCGGAGGCCGAGATCAGGGGCTGGGGCGGCGATATGATGCAGGAGGCGGGTATGGAGCTCGTGCACCACTATAGCGAGATGGCTTTTATGGGCTTTGCCGAGGTGTTCAAAAGCCTGGGCAAGATCCTGGGCTTTCTGAAAGAGTGCAAGGCCGACATCAAAGCCTACCGGCCTGATGTAGTGATACTGGTGGACTACGCGGGCTTTAACATGCGCATCGCCAGGTTTGCCAAGGCGCGTGGCCTGAAGGTATACTACTACATCTCTCCCAAGATATGGGCCTGGAACCAGGGGCGGGTGCACAAGATCAAGAAAGTGGTAGATCGCATGTTCGTGATCATGCCCTTTGAGGAAGACTTCTATGCCCGGTTTGATTACAGCGTGGATTATGTGGGCAACCCGGTAAACGACGCCGTTACCGACCACGTCCGCACCGCCGACTTCCGGACGAAGAACAAGCTCTACAACAACAAGCCCATCATTGCCATACTGCCCGGCAGCCGCAGGCAGGAGATAGAGAGCATGTTGCACGTGATGCTCAGCGTGCTGCCCTCGTTCCGGGATTATCAGTTTGTCGTGGCTGGCGTGTCCAATCTGCCCAAGTCGCATTACGAGCAATACAACAAAGACCCCAACATCAAAATCATATATGACCAGGCGTATGATTTGCTGGCGCATGCGCAGGCGGCCCTCGTGACCTCCGGCACCGCCACCCTGGAAACGGCGCTGTTTGGTGTGCCGCAGGTGGTATGCTATAAAACCAGCCCCATCTCTTATACCATCGCGAAAATGGTGATCAAAGTGCCTTATATCTCCCTGGTAAACCTCATTGCCGACAAGCCTGTGGTCACGGAGCTGATACAGGACGATTTTACGCCCAAGAAAATCATCGCGGAGCTAAAGCAGGTGCTGTTCGACAGGCATTTCATTAAAAAGCAGCAGGAAGGCTATGCGCTGGTGCGCGAGAAGATCGGCACCTTCCGGACAGCCGAGCGGGCTGCCGACCTGATGGTGAATTACCTGGGCCAGGATATGGCTAGATCGTAACATCATACCGTTATTCCGGGCGCGGTTAGAAAGCTGTGGTTGAGTTTCCCACTATAACGAACTCTGAGAAGGGTATAAAAACGAATCGCCCCGACAGTAAATCTGTCGGGGCGATTCGTTTTTATATGTATACTGCCTTAAGCTACTTTCAATTGCTTCAGGCTTGATTTTTCGAATTTTTCACGGGCATATTTACCTGTGATGATGAGTTCCTTTTCTCCCTCTTCTGATGGCAGCTCAAACATGGCGTCCGTCATGATGCCTTCGCAGATAGAGCGGAGGCCACGGGCACCGAGTTTATACTCTGCCGCCTTCTCCACAATGTACTCCAGGGCGCTGTCGTCGAAGCTAAGCGTGGTGTTCTCCATCTCAAACAGGCGCTTGTACTGCTTCACGATAGAGTTCTTCGGCTCCAGTAAGATCAGACGCAGGGTTTCTTTGTCCAGCGGGTCCAGGTGCGTGACTACCGGCAGGCGGCCAATCAGCTCTGGGATCAGGCCGAAGTTCTTCAGATCCTGCGAGGTGAGGTACTTCAGGAAGTTCTCGTTTTCCTCCGCATCGTCCTGCTTCGACTTCGAGAAGCCGATCGGGCGGGTGTTCAAACGGTTCTTGATCAGGCGGTCAATGCCCACAAAGGCGCCACCACAAATAAACAGGATGTTCTCCGTATTCACCGTGATCATTTTTTGCTCCGGGTGCTTGCGGCCACCCTGCGGCGGCACGTTCACGGAGGTTCCCTCCAGCAGTTTGAGCAGCGCCTGCTGTACGCCTTCGCCGCTCACGTCGCGGGTAATGGATGGGTTGTCGCTCTTACGGGCTATTTTGTCAATCTCGTCTATATACACAATGCCGCGCTCCGCCGACTCCACATTGTAGTCTGCGGCCTGCAGCAGGCGTGTCAGGATGCTTTCCACGTCCTCGCCCACGTAACCGGCCTCTGTCAGCACAGTCGCGTCGGCAATGCAGAAAGGCACCTGCAGGATACCGGCCATCATACGCGCCAGGTAGGTTTTGCCCGTGCCCGTCTCGCCCACCATGATGATGTTCGATTTCTCGATAACCACTTCCTCGTTCTCGGTCGGTTGCATCAGGCGCTTGTAGTGGTTATATACCGCCACCGACATCACCTTCTTCGCATCGTCCTGGCCGACAACAAACTGATCGAGGTATGTCTTCATCTCCTTCGGCTTCATCAGGTTGAACTTCGGAGTGCGGCTATTAGCGCGTATCTTGTTCTCCTCGTTCAGGATCTGCTGTGCCTGCCCGATACAACGGTCACAAATGTGTGCGTTGATACCGGATATCATCACCGATACATCTTTCTTGTTTTTGCCGCAAAATGAGCAAGTAATTTCAGCCATACGAAAAGATTGATCCAAACAAATCAGGCTTTGTGAACTAGAGCCTAAAGCAAAGATACAAAATTGAAAAGTTAAAAGAGCACAATTTTTTAGATGCAAATGTTACGATAGCGTTAAAACGAGGTCGTAAATTTTAAGATTTATATTTATATATAAAGGGACAAAATGTTTATTATGAGGTGTTTACGCAATAATTGTTTCCACATTTAACTGTTGATAACTATTTTGGGATTATGAGACTATAAAAAGAAAAGTGCCTTTAAAATCATTCTAAAACCATATAAATCAACTAAATAAAAAACCCGCTCCTACACAGAAGCGGGTTTTTTGATGATTTTGGTTGGAAGACAGTTACACCTTCTTACGTGTCAGGATCTCGTCAATCAGGCCATACTCTTTGGCCTCATCGGCTTTCATCCAATAGTCGCGGTCTGAGTTGTCGTACACTTCCTGGTATGACTTGCCGGAGTGCTCCGCCAGAATCTCATACAGCTCTTTCTTCAGCTTCAGGATCTCGCGGGCGGTGATCTCGATGTCAGACGCCTGGCCCTGGGCTCCGCCCATCGGCTGGTGAATCATGATGCGGGCGTGCGGCAGGGCAGAGCGCTTGTTGGCGGCGCCACCGGCCAGCAGCACCGCACCCATGGAGGCGGCAAGGCCTGTGCAGATCGTGGCCACGTCCGGGTTCACATACTGCATGGTGTCATATATACCCAAGCCGGCATACACAGAGCCACCCGGGCTGTTGATATAGAGCAGGATGTCTTTCTTGGCATCCGCCGACTCCAGGAACAGCAGTTGGGCCGTGATGATGTTGGCGATAAAATCATCCACCTGTGTGCCCAGGAAAATGATACGGTCCATGATCAGACGGGAGAACACGTCAATCTCACGGAAGTTGGTGGGGCGTTCCTCAATTACGGAGCGTGTCATGCTTTCGATGGTGTGCATGGCGCGGCCTTCCACGTGGTTTATATATTGGTCTACGCCCAAGCCGCTCATGCCCTGGCCTTTAACGGCAAATTTGCGGAACTCGTCTTTGTTAAACATCATATTGTTTAGGTTTACGGTTTACTCAAAAATAAAAAAAAGGTCCTTAGTTAAAAGGACCTTTTTGCTAATATAGTGTATTCGTTTGCTTATTCAAACGAATTGTTTTTGAAGTCCTCTGCTGTGATTGTCTTCTCTACAACAGTCATCTGCTCTTTTAGTTTAGCGAGCACCTTCTCAGCCAGCAATTGCTCGTATTCCTGCATGTAGTTACGGCCGTTGTCCTGGTTGAGGTACTGGTTGGCGTAATTGTTCATGCTCTCCAGCAACTCCTCCGGAATCTCCGGCATGTTAAACTGCGCAAGCATTTTCTCCTTTGTCGCCTCTACCACTTCCTCGTTGCTCACTTTCAGGTCGTTGTCTTCCACAACCTTGTTCTTGATCATCGACCACTTCAGCTCACGCACATACTTGTCGAAGTTCTCCTCGATCTGCTCTGTGGTCAGTTTGCCCTCGTTGGTCACCGTCAGCCAGCGCTTGAAGAACTCGGTTGGCAACTCAACATCCAGGTTGTCTACCAAGGTGTCGATGATCTTGCGGTAGAGCAGGTTGTCGGCCTCGCGCTCGTAGTTCTCCTTGATGGTCTCACGAAGCTTGGCGTCAAACTCTTCCTCGGTGGTTACTTCGTCTTTACCGAAAAGCTTGTCAAAAAGTTCCTGGTTCAGCTCAGCGCCTTCTGTGCGGTTGATTTTCTCCACCGTGAACTCAAACTCGCCGTTAAGGTTTGCCGCGTCGTCTTTGCTCAGGCCCGTTACATGTGCCAGGGCAGCGTTGTCGTCGCCAAACGTCTTGCGGATGTCGAAGCGGATCACGTCGTCGGCCTTCACGCCTACAAACTTCTCCTGTCCTTCCACCACGCGGCTTGTCGGGATCAGCGTCTTGGAGGCGAACTCGCCTTCCACCGCCTTCAGCTCACCAGAGATAAAGTCGCCCTGCTCAGACGTCTCCGGGTTGATGGTTTTGCCGAACTGGTTCTTCAGGTTGGTGTATGCCTCGTCGATCGTGTTTTTGTCTACCTCAATGGCGAAGCCCTCCACGCTCTTGTCCAGCGGAAGCTTCACGTCTGGAAGTAATCCTACAGCATAGGTAAACTCAAACTCCTTCTGGTTGTCCCAGTCGATCTGGTCCTGGTTTGGCTCCGGAAGGGGCTCTCCCAGAAGCTTCACATCGTTCTCGCGGATATACTTCGAGATCTCCTCCTGCAGCGTCTTGTTGATCTGCTCCACCAGGATGCTCTTGCCGTACATCTTCTTTACAAGCCCTGCCGGCACTTTGCCAGGTCTGAAGCCCTTGATCTGGGCTTTTTTGCTGTATTCTTTTACCTGCTGGTCTACTTTCGGGGCGTAGTCGGCCTCTTCCAGTACTACCTTCAGTTGCGCGTTGGTGCTGTCGGTTTGGTTTAATGAAATATTCAAGGCTTATAAAATTTAATGTTGAGATATTTGCTAAAAACAAACCCCCAACATGGCTGTTGAGGGTTTGTGAGTGTGCGGATGGAGGGACTCGAACCCCCATGCCTCGCAGCGCTAGATCCTAAGTCTAGTGCGTCTACCAATTTCGCCACATCCGCTTTCGTGTGCTTTTTTGTAATAGTGGTGCAAAGTTACAAGCCGTTTTTTTAAATGCAATACCAGGCCCTGATTTTTCTCAAATATTTTTAACTTACAGAGTCTGCCGGAACGCCAATCCTTTGCCCCGGCAGGTTATTGGTTGCATTTTATATTCCCTTATATTTGAACGAATAAAGCAACGGCCTTATTTATATAGTATACAAGCGGCACGCAAGCACCCGGAAGGGGGTGTACGCGTGTCTGTTCTCCCACAATAGTATATCATGATTGATCCAGAAGCAGAACGCAAAGAGATCCTACGACACTATAGAAGATTGCTCCGGTACGCCAAGCCTTTCCTGAAGGACAACGACGCCAAGATCATCAAGAAAGCGTTCAATACCTCGCTGGAGGCGCACAAGGACATGCGGCGCAAGTCAGGCGAACCCTACATCCTGCACCCGCTGGCCGTGGCCCAGATCGCGGTGGAGGAGATCGGGCTGGGCACCACCTCCATCGTGGCGGCCCTGCTGCACGACGTGGTGGAAGACACCGAGATGGAGATATCGGACGTGGAGCGCGAGTTCGGGCCGAGCGTGGCCAAGATCATCGAGGGACTCACCAAGATCTCGGGCGTGTTCGACTACGGCACTTCGCAACAGGCCGAGAACTTCCGGAAGATGCTGCTCACGCTCAGCGACGATGTGCGCGTGATCCTGATCAAGCTGGCCGACCGCCTGCACAACATGCGCACCCTCGACAGCATGCCGCGCCACAAGCAGCTCAAGATCGCCTCCGAAACTATGTACCTGTACGCCCCGCTGGCGCACCGGCTCGGTTTGTATGCCTTTAAGTCGGAGCTGGAGGATTTATACCTCAAGTATACTGACACCGATACGTATAAAGACATATCTAACAAAATCCGCCAGACGCGCAGCGCCCGGAACAAGTTTATCAAAGACTTTACCTCGCCGATAGAGGAGGAACTTCGGAAGTATGGCTTTAAGTTCGCCATCAAAGGGCGGCCCAAGTCCATCTACTCCATCCTAAAGAAGATCAAGAAGCAGAATATCACCTTCGATGAGATCTATGACCTCTTCGCCATTCGGATTATACTGGACGTGCCCCTGGAGAACGAGAAGGCGGCCTGCTGGCAGGTATACTCTATAATAACAGACTTCTACCAGCCAAGCCCCGACCGCCTGCGCGACTGGGTGAACACGCCCAAGGCCAATGGGTATGAGTCGTTGCACACCACCGTGATGAGCCGTTCGGGCCAGTGGGTGGAGGTGCAGATCCGGACCAAGCGCATGGACGAGATCGCGGAGCGGGGGTATGCGGCCCACTGGAAGTATAAGACCGAGGGTACGGGCTCCGGCGAGTCGGGCCTGGAGCTGTGGATAAACAAGGTGCGCGACATGCTGGAGGCAAACAACTCCGACGCGCTCGAGTTTATGGATGAGTTCCGCAACAACCTCTTTGTGGAGGAGGTGTTCGTGTTTACGCCCAAGGGCGAGCTCATCATCCTGCCCGACAAAGCCACCGCCCTCGATTTCGCCTTTGAGATCCATACCCATATCGGCTTGCAATGCCTGGGGGCAAAGGTGAACCAGAAGCTGGTGCCCCTGAGCTATAAGCTGAAGAACGGCGACCAGGTGGAGATCCTGACCTCGCAGAAACAAAAGCCGAACGAGGAGTGGCTGCAGTACGCGGTTACCTCCAAGGCCCGCACCCGCATAAAGGATGCCCTGCGCGAGGAGCGCAAAAACAAGGCCGAGCAAGGCAAGGCGATGCTGGTGAACCGAATGGGCCAGTTGGAGGTGGCCGACACACAGCCGAACATTAACAAGCTGCAGGCTTACTTTAACGTGCCCTCGGTGCAGGATTTATACTACCGCATCGCCACAGGCTATATCGATATAAAGAGCGTGAAGGAGGTGATCTTTTCGGCTGCTGCCGAGAAGGCCACGTCGATGCTGGAGCTCAAGACTTTTGACAAGGAGGTGCAGAAGATCAGGGGCGTGAACTCGGATATGCTCGTGATCGGGGAGAACACCCTGAACATGGAGGATTACAAAGTGGCCAAGTGCTGCAACCCCATACCCGGCGACGATGTGTTCGGCTTCCAGACCGAGGACGGGGGCATTGAGATACACCGGACCACCTGCAAGCGCGGCATCGAGCTGATGTCGAACTATGGCAACAGGATCATCAAGGCGAAGTGGACCGATCAGAAGGAGCTCGCTTTTCTGGCCGGTATCCGCATCAAGGGCACTGACCGCGTGGGCTTGGTAAACGACTTAACCAAAGTCATCTCCACCAGTTTGAAAGTAAATATGCGCTCGATCACTATCGACTCCAACGACGGGATTTTTGAGGGGAACATCATGGTTTTCGTAAACGACACCGGCCATCTCGATAAGCTGATGCAGCGTATGGGAAGGGTACCCGGGGTGCTCACGGTAGAGCGCTTCGAATAAAGGAAGGCTATCATTAGAACAGCTATGGCATTAAATACAGTAAAGTTTGAAGAGGTAAAGAAGATCTTCACGGCATACCTAGAGAGCAAGGGGCTGCGGAAAACGCCGGAGCGCTACGCTATTTTAGAGGAGATCTACTCGCGCGACGGGCACTTTGATGTGGAGTCGCTCTATATAAGTATGAAAAACAAGAATTACCGCGTCAGCCGCGCCACGGTGTATAACACCCTGGACCTGCTGGTGGAGAACGACCTGGTGAGCAAGCACCAGTTCGGCCGCAACCTGGCGCAGTACGAGAAATCGTATGGCTACCGACAGCACGACCACGTGATTTGCACGGAGTGCCACAAGGTGGTGGAGTTCTGCGACCCCCGGATTCATAATATACAGACCATGGTGGGGGACCTGCTAAATTTTCATATCTTGCACCATTCCCTGAACTTATACGGTATCTGCGGCGATTGCCGCGCCAAGAAAGCGACAGAAGAGCAGCAACATGAAGTATCAGACAGAGCTCAAAGATGACATTCTATTTATCAGGTTGGAGGGAGACCTGATATCCGGCACTGACACCCAAAGCCTGGTGGATGAGATGGACGGCCAGAAGCCCCCGGCAACGCTGCTTTGCGCAGTGGACCTCTCCAATGTGCGCTACATGGACAGTGGCGGGATGGGCGTGCTGGTGTCCTTGCTCACTAGGTTCCGGAACCGCGGCGGCGAGCTGGTGCTCATCAAGCCATCCGACCATATCCGCAAGCTTTTAATCGTCACAAAGCTAAATGCGATTTTCACTATCGCAGAAAATGATAACTTTGCGGCGCAATTCTTAAAAGAATCAATTTATTAAATACGTAAATGGCAGTTGATATATTAATAGGTCTGCAGTGGGGCGACGAAGGAAAAGGTAAAATAGTAGATGTACTAGCCCCGACCTATGACATAGTAGCCCGTTTCCAGGGCGGCCCGAACGCAGGGCACACGTTGGAGTTTGAAGGCACCAAGCATGTGCTCCACCAGATTCCTTCCGGTATTTTCCATCCGCACATCCAGAACATCATCGGCAACGGCGTGGTGTTGGACCCGATCGTGTTCCGCACCGAGATGCAGAAGCTGAGCGACAGGGGCGTGGATGCAGCGAAGAACCTCTTCATCTCCAAGAAAGCATCCCTGATCCTGCCTTCGCACAGAGTGCTGGACCGTGTTTCGGAAGAGGCCTTGGGCAGCAGCAAGATCGGCTCTACCCTGAAGGGCATCGGACCAACCTATCAGGATAAGATCGGCCGTGTAGGTTTGCGCGTGGGCGATATCCTGGCGGATGATTTCAAAGCGTGCTATGACCGCCTCGTAGACCGCCACCGCAGCATTGTGGAGTTCTACGGTCAGAAGCTGGAGCTTGGCGACCAGGAGCAAGCCTTCTTCGAGGCAGTGGATTACCTCCGCACCCTGCAACTGGAAGACACCGAGTATATGATCAACAACGCCATGCAGAACAGCAAGCGCATCCTGGCGGAAGGCGCACAAGGAGCGTTGCTGGATGTGGACTTCGGAACCTATCCGTTTGTTACCTCTTCTACGACACTGGTGGCCGGTGCCTGCACAGGTTTGGGCGTGGCCCCACGGCACATCGGCGAGGTATACGGCATCTTCAAGGCATACTGTACCCGGGTAGGAAGCGGCCCATTCCCGACTGAGCTATTGGATGAGGTAGGCGAAAGCATACGCCAGGCCGGTCGCGAGTTCGGTTCCACCACAGGGCGTCCGCGCCGTTGCGGCTGGGTAGACCTGCCAAGCCTGAAATACTCCATCATGCTGAACGGCGTAACACAGCTGAACATGATGAAGGCCGACGTGCTGACCGACTTTGATACCATAAAGGTGTGCACGCACTACAAACTGGCCTCAGGCGAAATTACGGATCAGGTGCCGCACACAATGGATGTAGAGAAGCTGGAGCCGGTGTATGAAGAACTGGCGGGCTGGCGAGTTGAGCTGAACAAGATAGAGTCGATAGAGGAGCTGCCAGAGGCATTCAAAACCTATCTCTCATTCCTGGAGCAGCACCTGCAAGTACCGATCACGATCGTGTCGGTAGGCCCAGACAGAAAGAGTACCTTAAAGAGAGAAGCAATCATTGCGTAAGCAGTAGACTGTATATATAAATGGAAAGCCCCGGCCGCGATGCTGGGGCTTTTCTGTTGATATAAGGTATAGGGCAATTACACAGTTAGGTATGGTGGGGGTATAACTTGATGGATGATAAATGTTATGGCTAATTGAGGTTGCTAAAAGAAGAATGTCTTCTGAATGAAAGTAGTTGTAGCCTTGTCAGCCCTGCTTCATCTATCAGACCATACCATATATAGAGCAGGATATACAGTAAGAGCAGGAAGGTAGACTTTCTGCTCTCGCTATATATGGAGGTATAGTATAAGAGAAGTAGATGTATAAACCACGTTTGGTAGGGAGTAAGATGGTATAGCTACAAAAATGTAAGCTATTTATACCGGCATATGAATGTTTGTATGGTTGATGGCAAAGTCGGAAAGCCAGTAGCTTGTCTTGTTCATTCATTTTTTTTTAGGCTTTGAAAGCAGATTATCAGCCACTTCCCATTATGCAATCCCCTTTCCCCAACTTTTTTCAACTGCACTGCTTGCCTCTCTAAATTAATTCCCTACTTTTGCATCCCGGTTCAGCAGGAACGGCGGGGTTTGAGGATGGGAAGAGGGGACAGAAAGCTTTAAAAAATAACTTATCGCCTGCAGCTTGTTTGGGGAGAAAAGGATCTTACCTTTGCAGCCCGCTTCGCAACACAGGCTTTATACCTTGTCAGGCCTCGAGAAAAAACTTTCTTTTATTGCTTGCGGAAAGGGAAAAGGTTGTTACCTTTGCATCCCGCTTGGGAAAGAGAGACTATC
>NZ_JAKVIR010000012.1 GCF_022601975.1 Pontibacter sp. E15-1 | reverse complement strand
CCTGAAAACCATAAGTTTTACACCTCAACATGTTGAAAAATAAGGATTTATATCGTTTTTAAGGAGCGACTAATTAAACAGCACTTCGACTAGCTTCAACCAAAAAGGTTTAACAGGCTTTTTTTGATTTAGCTGGATAAAAATGCAGGTGCCCTCTGGAATTGCAACAGTTTGCTGGATGGGTTTTATCAGGCAGCTACCTTATTGTTAAGATATATTCTTCCTGCTGACAAGGAGTCAGATAGCCCAGTGCCGAATGCCTCCTTGCTCTGTTGTACAAGATCTCAATGTAGGCAAATATAGCCTGCCTGGTGGTGAACTTGCAGGGGTAGATTAATTCTGTTTTCAGGGTTTTAAAGAAGCTCTTGGCTACGGCACTATCCCAACAATTTCCCTTGGACTCATACTTTGCACGACCGGCAGCCCTTCCAGTTGCTCTCTAAAGACACTGCTGGCATACTACACGCCCCTGTCTGAGTGAAACAAGAGGGGGTGCCTGTTGTTGACCGCCCTCTGAAAGGCGGCCACCGTGGTCACTTCCGCTTCCATGGTCTCGCTCAAAGCCCAACCCTCCCCGATTTAGATGTAAGTCAGAGCGGATACCCATTTCTCTGCCGGTCTTGCCGCTTGAAAATCCCTTGCCAGGTAGCTCTCCGCCACAACATACATGTGGCTGGAGTCGGTGGTTTGCACCCGGCACTTCTTTTGTATAATGCTTTTTTTCTGGCACTTATGCATCAGCCTGGCCACGCGGGGGCACGACACGTGATTGCCCTATTCTTTGCGTTCCACGGCAATCCTGGGGCTGCCATAGCGGCACTGGCCTTCTGCGCCACTTGCTCAACCGACCGGGATCTATACCTACCGATCACTTGATCATTATATCATGGAATGACCCCTATAAAACAGGAAAGGCAGCCAATGTATCGGCTGCCTTTCCTGTTTTATAGGTGAAGCTGCTACTTGCTCACCGTGATCACTTTATTGACGACATGGATCACGCCGTTCTGGCTCATGGCGTTGTCTTTCAGCACCTCGGCGCCGTTTACCCGCATACGGTTGCCTTGCCGGGTCACCTTCAATTCGTCGCCGCTCAGCGTCTTCAGCGTAGACCCGTCTTGCAACTGGCCAGATTTGAGCATCCCTGCCACCACATGGTTACGAAGCAAGCCAACAAGCTGGGTCCTGTTTTCGGGTTTCATCAGGTTTTCCAGCGTATTTTCAGGCAGGCCCTCAAAGGCATCGTTGGTAGGCGCGAAAAGCGTGTAGGGCCCTGTGCCGCTCAGCGCCTCCACAATCTCGGCTTTCCGGAGCGCAGACGCGAGCATAGACAGTTTTGCGTTGGACGTAACGTTCTCGACAATCGTCTGGCTCGGCATCATCTCGTAGCCGCCAATGTCGGGGTCAGTCGCGCCCAGCCCGGCGTCGTTCTCGCTGGCCAGTCCAGAAGAGGGCTCCGTGCCATTGCCGGCGGCCTCGCTCTGCATGGTGGGCTCGGTGCTCTCCTGCTGCGTTTCGTTTTTCATGTTCTCGCCCCCAGATCCGCAGCCCCAGAGGCTCAAGGTCAGGATACAGGCACAGTATAGCATGGTTGTTTTCGTCATAGGGTATAAAATAAGGTGATTTGAAAGGTTCAGGCGGCAGGTTGCCGCCAAGGCCTGGCTGTATAAGAAATACGGCCTTTCGCTCTCTTAAACTTAAATTTGCGTACTTTTGTTAACTACATTGTTTCAACGACTAAATATTACCTCATGAAGACCGCAGAAATTCATACTGGCAAAGGCGTGATGAAAGTAGAGTTCTACGATAAAGACGCCCCAAAAACAGTACAAAACTTTATAGATCTTGCCAAGAAAGGCTATTACGATGGCCTTACCTTTCACCGCGTTATTCCTGATTTCGTGATTCAGGGTGGCTGCCCCAACTCGCGCGAAGGCGCCAAAGGCGTGGCGGGCACTGGTGGCCCGGGCTACAAGATCGACTGTGAGCTGACTGGCGAGAACCAGCACCACGACCGTGGCGTACTGAGCATGGCGCATGCTGGCCGCAACACGGGCGGGTCTCAGTTCTTTATCTGCCACAGCCGCAAAAACACCGCGCACCTGGACCGTAACCATACCTGCTTCGGCAAGGTGGTGGAAGGCGACGAGGTGATCGACCAGATCAAGGCAAACGACAAAATCGAGAAGATCGTCGTGACCGAGGAATAAGTGGCATCGCCCCAAAAGCGATTTTGCCGCAGTACAACAACAGCCAGCCTTTTTAAAAGGGCTGGCTGTTGTCTTTTCAGGGGATACCCGGAAAAGTAGACTAAGCGGGCGCCGGTTGGGCTAGCGTATAGTTTTCTGATTCAGCCTCTGCAAAACCTGCCGGAAGTGCCCTGTAGCCTGCCTAGAGTATGAATTCAGCCAGTTAAAGGTGAAATTTTAGATTGAAACCGCGTGTAGCAGCCTAATTATGCTTAAATTTACCTAACAACTGTTCGGTTTCTGCAAAAGCCCTGTATGGTTGTGATTTGTTAGACTTTAGATTGTATAAAACGGCAGAGAAGCCCCGGCTTTGCACTGCCTGCACCGATTGTGTATGAAGAAACTTGCTTTACACTGGCAGATCCTGATTGGCATGGCCCTGGGTGTGTTATGGGGAATGCTGGCCAGCGGCCTTGGTCTGGTAGACGTGACGATCGATTGGGTGAAACCCTTCGGAACCATCTTCATCAACCTCCTGAAACTGATTGCCGTGCCCCTCGTGCTGGTGTCGCTGATCACGGGCGTCTCCAGCCTCAGCGATGTGAGCAAGCTCTCGCGCATCGGCTCCAAAACGATCGGCATATACCTGGCTACTACGGTGGTGGCCGTGGTGCTCGGCCTGCTCCTGGTCAATATCGCGGAGCCGGGCAAGGCGTTTTCGGCGGAAAAGCGGGAGGAGTTTAACCAGCAGTTTGCCTCCACCACCACGCAGAAATCCACGGATGCCGCCGCCCTGAAGCAACAGGGGCCGCTGCAGCCGCTCATCGACATCGTGCCTTCCAACGTGTTCGATTCCCTCACCAACAACGGGGCCATGCTGCAAGTCATCTTCTTTGCGCTGCTCTTCGGCATCGCCCTCATCATGATTCCGCCGGACAAGGCCGCTCCGGTCAACGACTTTTTCGAGGGCGTTAACCTCGTCATCCTCAAAATCGTGGACCTGATCATGAAAACCGCACCCTACGGCGTGTTCGCCCTACTGGCCGGACTGGTGGTGGAGTTTGCCGGAGATGACCCCGGCGCCGCGGTAGAGCTGCTGCTGGTGCTCGGCTATTACTGTTTGGTGGTAATTGCCGGACTCGCCATTATGATCTTTGGGGTATACCCCTTCCTGGCCATCACGGTGGGCAAAACGAAGTACAAAGACTTTTTCCGGGGGATTTTCCCGGCGCAGATGCTGGCCTTCTCTACCTCGTCCAGCGCAGCCACGTTGCCCGTGACCATGGAGTGCGCTGAGCAGAATTTAGGTATAAACCGCGAGATCACCAGCTTTGTGTTGCCGCTGGGTGCCACCATCAACATGGACGGCACTAGTTTATACCAGGCGGTAGCCGCCGTTTTCATCGCGCAGGCATATGGTATAAACCTCGACATCATGGCCCAGCTCGGCATCGTGATGACGGCCACGCTGGCCTCGATTGGGGCTGCGGCCGTGCCAGGTGCCGGCACCGTGATGCTGGTGATCGTGCTGCAGCAGGCTGGTATACCCGTGGAGGGTATCGCCCTGATCCTGGCCCCCGACCGAATACTGGACATGTGCCGCACCACCGTGAACGTGACCGGCGACGCCACGGTAGCCATGATGGTGGCCCGAACCGAGAACCAACTGCACCCGCCTACAGCGAAAGTAAGAGTATAGCATACAGCGAGGCCCCCAGCACAAAAGCCCAATAGCGGCTTTTACGCTGCTCGGGCAGCTCCTCCTTCAGCACGTTCAGCACCACGCCACCGCCGATGAAGGCCATCACCATGGCCACGGCTGCTTCAGACACTTCCACCACGTAGCCGACGGCCCAGCCTACCACAATAGCCGCCACCAGCACCCAGCGCCCGATCTTGCTATAGCTTTTCTGGTGATGTTCCTGCAGGCCGATGTCGTTGACGATGAAGTGCAGTGCCATGGCCACCGAGAACAGGATCAGCGTCTTAAGCGAGTCTTCCTCCCGCTGAAAAAGCAGGTAGCCGATCAGCGCGTTGTAGATGGCAAACGAGCCGATGTGCACCCAGAACAGGCCCGAGGTCTTTTCCTCCCTCCCTTCCTGATGCACTTCCTCGCGGTTCGTGATCACGGCACGCTCCAGGCCATAGAAAAAAGCCAGCCCCACCAGGGCCATCAGGTAAATGTGATGCTCCAGAAACGACACGGCCTGTAGCGCCTCCTCCACTTTCTCCTGCCCTTCACTCAGCTCCGGGAACAGGTGCAGAAAAACATAGGCCACCGACACGCCACCGGCACTCGACAGCCAGACACTGCGCGGCACCCCCGCCAAAAACCGCAGCCGTCCGCCAAAGAAGTGGATAAGGGCCAGCACCAACACCGGCCAGATTGAAATATGCTCCATGCCCATACGCTACTGCATACCACGCAAAAGGGTTGCTGTAAAAGCTTTCCGGGCACCTGACCGAAAGCACACGTGGTGCAACATTGTTTATCAGGAAATAATGCTATCTTTAGCTATAAATCAGGGGGTAGTTTAGCTGTTGGCTTCGTGCCGTTTAAAAAGTAGATATGCACTCAATTCAGGTCTGGAAAATAACAATAACTTTAGCTCATTTAACTTCACCCATAGTGCAGCAAATAGGTGTAGACACTCCTGCTAACAACAAGTTAAGTGTAATTTCAAAAAGATAAAACTGTGATAGAGGAAATTTGGAATTATAAAGTACAGATTACACCAATAGTTATTGCTATTCTAATAATTGAATTACCGAACTGGATTCGAAAACTGAAGAAACTATATTATGTACCAATCTATTTTTCTATTTTCCCTCTAAGAGAATTAAATGAGGAACTATCCTTTTATTTAGGAGAAGATTATTTCTTAGGAATTGGTTCTGACCTAAATGACGCTGAACTTAAAAGACTTAAGAGAAAAATAATCATTGAATCAATTTTTTCTACCTTAATATCTGCTGTCTTAATTCCTGCAATTGCTGGTTTTATTTTCGCATTTGTCTTTTCAAACGAAGTTCTTCTTCAATCTTTAGTTGCCATTTTTATTTATAAACTAATTATTGTTATAATGGCGATTTGGAATTTTCGTAATCATGCAATTGCAAGTAGAAAGAATATTCTTCTTCTAATCACAATTTACGTTGGCTATATTGGTGTATTTTTCCAAATGATTAGAACCTCATATAATTGGGCAATTCCATATATCGAAAACAAAGATTGGTCAGGGATGGCAAATGGGTTAGCTGATTTGATTTTTAACAAAGGAATCGCTCAAGGTTTAATTCTTGCTGCTGTGACCGCTATAATAGTAGGAATGTTTACTGACAAAGAAATTCGAGATGAAAATTTAAGATGATAGCAAAATCAATTATAAAACAAAATGCCTTTTTGATAAAAAAATTAATTGAAAATGGTAGAACTGATTTGAATGTCATTGCTCTAATTCTTTGTGAATCTTATTTCAGAAAAACAACAGATAGATTAGTTGAATATCTTGCTATGCCTTTTCTTTATTTATTAAACAAAAAGAGATTTGAAAGCTTAAGTATTGGTGTTGGACAAATACAACTTAAACATTGGATTAAAGTTAAAAAAATTCAATCGCCACTTTCGTTAAATGCGTATTCAAGCTACTTTTCAGTCATAGAGAATTATGATTTACTCAATGAACTAATAAAACAAAACTTGGGCTC
The DNA here is from genome assembly GCF_022601975.1 of Pontibacter sp. E15-1. Classification (GTDB taxonomy): domain Bacteria; phylum Bacteroidota; class Bacteroidia; order Cytophagales; family Hymenobacteraceae; genus Pontibacter. Next base: position 157,068 of record NZ_JAKVIR010000012.1, on the reverse strand, counting down.
AAGATATAATGACTCAAAGTTGATCGCATTTCATACTGGAGAGACTAGAAAGTTCCATTTTAACTTGTTCCAAGAATTAAAAACCCAGATAAGTATTACATTTAAATAGACTATAAGTAATTGCCTTTTCACACTACTATCTATAACCTAGACTGTTGCATCACGGGAATATTTCCCCCTTCATCTTTGTACTAAAACCAATTGAAGGCCGTGTTTTGCCGTAAAGGGAGTAAAGTCATTCGAAATTTAGAAGCAACCACTAAGCTCCCATCAAACTTAGTAACACGACTTTCAGAAAACAGCCCATGGACTTCCATACCTTCCAACAAAGCTTACAAGATAACACGCCTCCCGCCAACGCCTCAGTATACCTGCAGGCACTTTGGTATGACGGCAAAGGCAACTGGGATAAATCGCATGAGCTGATCCAGGACCTGCCCGACCAGAACGCCGCCTGGATACACGCATACCTCCACCGCAAAGAAGGCGACACCTGGAACGCCGACTACTGGTACCGCAAAGCCGGAAAAAAGCGTCCGGATTTGAGTTTGGAAGAGGAATGGGAGCAAATTGCAAAAGCGCTTTTATAGCAAAAAGAGCGGGCAGAAATCTCAACGATTTCTGCCCGCTCTTTTTGTTCCCTTTGGGGGTATGATTTAATACCGGACGATAGGCCATACCTGCCAAGGCCTCTACCTTAGATTCAAATCCGTGGCAGAGGCGTTTGTTGTTTCTGGCCCTCCGCCCCATTCGAGTCGCAGACTCGATTTTATTGGCACGTCACAATTCTGGAGAATTGCGCCAGAGAGGAGCGGTTTTTAGTTTTGGCAAGCAGCCTTTCATCTCATCACTGCCCCCTTCTCCGTCGAGGGGCCCTACCCACAAGGCGGACTAGCTGAGTAATGCCCAATTTTATTCATTTATCAACTCGGAACTCATAATTCGGAACTCGGAACTCATTTAAAAGTCATCTTCGTCTTCTTCGTCCGTGAAGCTTGGCATCGAGAACATGCCGCTGAGCAGGTCCTTGAATTGCAGACCGGTAGCCAGGCGGTTTTTGCTGAGTTGGCTGTGCTCGGCCAAACCGTGCAGCACAAACTCCATCAAAAACAGCTTCTCATCGCCCTTCGACTCTGGCTGGAATTTCTCCACCAGTGCCTTCAGGCCCGGCACGTTTTGCAGCGCCTTCTTGTAGTCTGCCTCCGAGGCGTCGTTCAGGATATCCACCGAGTTGCCTTCGCCGAACCACTCCGTGATGCTCTTGTACGGGCTCCCCTGCTTCGACTTCTTGCCTTTGTCAGGGTCCGGGAAGTACTGCAGGAACTGCGTGCGGATGGCCTTGCCCATCAGCACCTGCGCCACATGGCCGGCTCCCTCCTGCTCACCTTCATACACCAGTTCCACTTTTCCGGTTACGGCAGGTATGGTGTTCAGGAAATCGGCCACGCGCACATACGTCGTGTCTTCGCCATTCATCAGGGCACGCCGCTCGGCCGCACTGATCAGGTTCTCGTAAGCTGAGATCGTTAAACGGGCAGATACGCCGCTTTTGGCATCCACGTACTCGCTCTCCCGCGCCTCAAATGCCACCTGCTCAATCAGGTCGCCGATGATGATATTGGTTTTCACCAGTTGCTGGCCTTCTTTTAACTGCGCCTCCTGCTTCGTGATCTTCTTGCCGGTTTCAATATCCTTCGGATAGTGCGTGATGATCTGGGAGTCGATACGATCTTTGAGCGGCGTCACGATGGAGCCACGGTTGGTATAGTCCTCTGGGTTGGCCGTGAACACGAACTGGATATCGAGGGGCATACGCACTTTAAAGCCGCGAATCTGGATATCGCCTTCCTGCAGGATGTTGAACAATGACACCTGGATGCGCGCCTGCAAATCGGGAAGTTCGTTGATCACGAAAATGCCCCGGTGCGAACGCGGAATCAGGCCAAAGTGTATCACGCGCTCATCAGAATACGGCAGTTTCATGGTGGCCGCCTTGATCGGGTCGGCATCCCCGATCAAGTCCGCCACCGACACGTCGGGCGTGGCCAGCTTCTCGGTATAGCGATCCGAGCGGTGCATCCACTCAATGGGCGTATCGTCGCCGTGCTCGTGCACCATGTCTTTCGCGAAGCGCGACAGCGGCTGCAACGGGTCGTCGTTCAGTTCCGAGCCTTTCACCACTGGTATATACTCGTCCAGCAGATCCACCATCTGGCGCGCGATACGGGTCTTGGCCTGTCCGCGCAAACCGAGCAGGTTGATGTGGTGCATCGACAGGATGGCGCGCTGCATGTCCGGAATAACGGTTTCCTCGTAACCCCAGATGCCCGGAAAAACCTCTTCCTTGTTCTTCAGCTTCTTGATCAGGTTGCCGCGCAGTTCCTGCTTCACTGACTGCGGCTCGTAGCCGGCTGCCTTTAGCTGGCCCAGTGTCTTAATCTGTAAAAGCGTTTCGGCTGGTATGTTTTCGTATTTCATGTATCGCGTATGGTTACCTGCTCCCCCTAAAAACAGGAGGATGCGTTATTTTAGGTTATTGATTTATACCGCTCTTTCAGAGATTCCTGCCTGAAGAGCGCTAAGTTGAAGGTGTGCATGTGCTGTGCTTTTGGTTTTAAAAAAATATCTGGGGCACTTTGTAGCATGCACCTTGTGGTTATAAGCCCTGACACTCACAGGTCTTTCAGACACTGTGAGGTCTTGCTTGAGACTAAAAGTTCTTTTTTCGGTTCTGCTTGTAATCCCGGAACACGAGGTGGCCGAGGCCTTTCAGGCTGCTGTAGTAGGCCTGCCCGTTGTTTACTTTCGTGAATTCGTCCACGAACTGCTGGAGGTATGGGTCGGAGGCGATCATAAAGGTGGTGATCGGGACTTTGATGCGGCGGCACTGGGCTGCCAGGTTCAGCGTTTTGTTAACCACCTTTCGGTCCAGGCCGAAGCTGTTTTTGTAGTAGTTCAGCCCTTCTTTCAGGCAGGTCGGCTTGCCATCCGTGATCATGAAGATCTGCTTGTTTGGCGTTTTGCGCTTCCGCAGGATGTCCATAGCCAGTTCCAAACCTGCCACGGTGTTGGTATGGTATGGACCGACCTCCAGGTAAGGCAGGTCTTTCACCTCTATCTGCCAGGCATCGTTGCCAAACACTAGGATGTCGAGCGTGTCTTTCGGGTACTTCTGTTTGATGAGCTCGGCCAGTGCCATCGCTACTTTTTTGGCGGGTGTGATGCGGTCCTCGCCATACAGAATCATGGAGTGCGAGATGTCGATCATCAGCACGGTGGCCGCCTGGGTTTTGTGCTCTGTCTCGGTCACCTCCAGGTCCTGCTCCGTTAGCCGCAGGTCGCCGATGCCGTGGTTGATCTGGGCGTTGCGCAGCGACTCGGTCATGGAGATCTGCTCCATCGAGTCGCCGAAGCGGTACTCGCGGCGGTCGGTGCTGGTTTCGTCGCCCATACCTGTGTGCGGCGTATTGTGGCTGCCCTTGCCCCCTTTTTTCAGCTTGCCGAATATTTCTTCCAGGGCGCTTCTCCGGATGCCCTGCTCACTTTTGGCCGTCAGTTGCAGACTGCCTTTCTCCTTGTCTTCGTCGAGGTAGCCTTTCTTGCGCAAGTCCTCTATAAAATCACCGATGCCATACTCGTCGCCGGTCAGGTTATACTGCTTGTCGAGCGAGCTGAGCCAGTTCAGCGCCTCTCCCACATCGCCGGAGGTAATGGTGGCCAGCTGCATGAAAATCTTCAGCAGCGACTCAAATCCGGGTTTATCGTCTTGTGGGGGTATATATTCTGAGAATCGGTATCCTATTGCCATGGTAAAAGGGTTTGGAGGTACAACACATAGAGCAGGCGCATTGTTTCTGCGGCGCAGGTTAAATAAAATATGATGAGAAGGGTAATCCACCGCCATACCCCATTTCTCAAAACCTTCCGGCAGCGTTGTTAGTTGATAATGTGCCCCGCATGGTATACGCGGCAATTCATTAACCTCAAACGAAAAAACTTATGAAAGCGATATGGAACGAGACCGTAGTTGCGGAGAGCAGTGAGACCATCGTGATTGAAGGGAACCACTATTTCCCGCCGCATGCACTCAATAAAGCGCATTTTGAAGAAAGCAACAAGCAAACCCACTGCCCCTGGAAAGGCGAGGCTTCATACTACCACGTAACCGTGCAGGGAGAAGTGAACCAGGACGCTGCCTGGTACTACCCCTCCCCGAAAGACGCCGCCAGCGAGATTAAAGACCATGTTGCTTTCTGGAAAGGCGTAAAAGTGCAGGAGTAAATTCTCTGGTCAGGTTCTCTGGTCAGGATTTACAACAAACTTCCATACCTATCTAAATACCTTGCTGGAAAAGCAAGGGTAAGCTGCTGAGTTCAGGAAGCTCGTGCTTTGGGAGGCTGCAAACACTGGCGCAAGCGTCCGCTTATGCCGCTATTTTTTGGGATGTGTGGCGGGTTGGATTGCATGTATTGCACAAGCGGACGCTTGCGCCCTAGCGCGTTATGCATGATGATCAATTTATAGTATAACATCCTGATTCCGATATAAAATTAAAGGCCTGAACATTGCTGTTCAGGCCTTTAATTTTATATATGGTATGCCGTCCTTTTTTTAGGCAATCCAACGGAATTTATACTCCAGGGCAGGCGCTTTCATGCGTTCTGCCACGCGCTTGAAGCGGGCGGGCAGGGCAATCAGGTAATCGCGTGCGCGTTCGCCAGCTTCGTTCAGGTCTGTCATGGCCTCAATCTTCCACTCCTTGATCAGGTCTTCCAGAATGTCGGTGTAGTCTGCTGAGGTATACACCCCGATGCGCTGGGCTGCATCTGTGAAGTGGCCGAAGGTTTTGCCGATGTCCACACCAAGCTCGCGCATGTAGTGGGCCGGCATCACGATCTTTTTACGCATCATGTCTTCAAAAGCCAGCATCATCTCGTTCGGATCGGCTTCGAAGATCTTGCTCACGAAGGCTTTGTAGGCTTTGGCGTGACGGGCCTCATCGGCAGCCACGTGGCCGCAAAGCTTGGCCAACGTCTGGTCTCCCTGCCTCTTGGCGATCTGTGCCACGCGGCGGTGCGAGATGTTGGTGGCTGTTTCCTGAAAGCTGGTATACACGAAAGAGCGGTATGGGTCCATGTCGGTCTGCAGGTCAAATCCGTCTGCCAGCAGATACTGCGTAGACGCTTCCATTTCGCGCATGTTGATGCGGCCACTCAGGTAAAGGTAGCGGTTCAGGGCATCGCCATGGCGGTTTTCCTCAGCTGTCCAGCCGCGGTTCCATTTCATCCAGGGGTTATCGGGGTCCTGTGGGAGTCCTTTTATCGTCATCAGCCAGCTTTCGTAGCTTGGCAGTGCCTCTTCAGTTATCGTGTCGCCTACCAATACTGCCAGCAGGTCGTAGCTCAGGTCACGGGCGCGCTCACGCAGATCCTTGATTTCATCGAAGAAAGTGTCCAATGTAGCATCTGGCAAAAGGTCAGCAGGTTGCCAGCTCTCTTCTACCGTTTTTAGAAGTTCAGAGAACTTTTCACCTACAAAATCCTCCATCCATTTTATAACTTCAGAACGGGAAGTAGTGCTTGCTGTGATCATCTTATAGTGGTTGATTAAAAGTCAAATATAGTTATTTTAACGTCAGTATTGCTGCTCTTGGGGCTAACATTTTTATGCGATGTGCAGTTGTGGCCCGAAAGAGAGGTGCAATAACTTATACGTACGTAAAAAGCGGGAAGTGTTTTACAAATGTCGGGCTTCTTAAATAGCAGCAACAGCCTTTTGGCACTTTTAATTCCTGTGCCTCAGGTAATAGTATACCTTTCGCACCAGCCCCAGGTTTATCCTGCGCCTGCCCAGCTGCCGCATCCAGCGATATACCAGCGGCATAGGCCGCTGCTGCTCAAGCAGGTGCAGCAGTTGCTCCGCCTCCCCGAAATTTCCGGTCAGGTAGGCATGCCGTGCCTCGTATTTCAGCCGCACCGCCAACGCTTCCCGCTCCGATTCTGTCTGCACCAGCGTGGCTGCTTTCCTGCACACCGCCACGGTGGAGGCGAGCAGCCTGTTTCCTGTGTTATACCATCCTTTTGAGAGGGAGGCCGCATGCACCCGCCGCTTCGTCGTTACCTTATCCAAATAAAAATAGTGATATAACCTGGAGGAGCGCACCCAAAAATCAAAGTCCTCATAGGCCAGGGTTTCGTCATACCCACCCAGGGCTTCGAACACGCTGCGGCGCACCATCATGGTGGGCGGACAGATAAAGTATTCGCGCAGCAGCGCGGCAAACACATCGCCGGAAGGCGCATTTGCGTCTAACTGCCCGCCGGGCTTGCGCCGGTAGTGGTAGCCGGTAAACGCGCCGTTTTCGGTGATATACGCTGCATCGGTATAAAGCACCCCGTAGCGTTGGTCTAGCTGCCCAAATGCCTCTACCTGCTGCGCCACCCGCTCCGGCAGCAGCACGTCGTCGGTGGCAAAGTCGATGAGGTAGGTGCCCTGGCTGGCGCGCCAGCCGATGTTAAAGGCGGTGGTGTTGCCCCTGTTATGGCCTGTGCTGATGAACCGGATGCGCGGGTGTTTTGCCACGTACTCCGCTATGATGCTGACGCTGCCATCGGTGCTGCAGTCATCCACCACAACGATCTCGATGTGAGGGTATGTCTGGGCCAGCACCGAGTCCAGGGCCTCGCGCAGAAAACGCGCGTGGTTGTAGCAGAGGCAGACAACGGACACAAGGGGCAACGGACTCATGGACGAATGTACTTAGTATAATAGAGCATAAAAAATACCAGCACCACGGCATAGCGGAGGGTATGGGCTATCTGGATCCCCTCCAGCCCGAAGGGCCCGATGAGCAGGTATACCAGGGCAATATACAGCACGGCAGAGCATACCTGCCAGCCAACGTAGAGCCTCACCTGAGCCTGTACCACCAGCAGGTTGGTCAGCATCACGCTCCACATCCTGAAAAAATCGCCCAGCAACTGAAAATCGAACAGGTACTCGGCCTTGAGAAAGTCTTCGCTGAAAAGCAGCAGCAGCACCCAGTCGCGGAGCAGGTAGACGAGCAGGAGCGCAACCGCCAGCAGGGGCAGCACGAGGTAAAAGGTCAGGCGCACGAACTTGCGCAGCTGCTCCGGCACCTTGGCCAGGGCCGCCATGCGCGGGTATACCAGCATACCGACCACAGCGGTATAGACATTGCTGTACTGCTCCGAGACCCGCACCACGGCCTGCCAAAGCCCCGTCTGGTATAAATCGTAACGGCCGATCACGTAGTCGCGGATATAAAAGTCCGTCAGTTTCAGGCAAACGACTGCACTGAGCGCCATCACGATATACTTCCAAAGGTCCAGGTATACCCGGGCCGGAACCGCGACGTGGCTGAAGGAGGGCAGCAGCCTTTTGCGGTAGAGCACTGGCAACAGCACGAAAAAGATCGCTCCCTGCGCCCCGAGTATCAGCAACAGCAACTCGTGCAGCGCCCACTTGCCGGAGGTCAGGTAAACGGCTGCCAGCCCCGCCAGGCTTATGGCACTTACGCCCAACACGTAGCTCCGCAGTTCCTGCCGGGCCAGCAACACCGACAGCAGGTATAAATTTAATGTGAGCAGCAGACTGCCCAAGCCGAACAGCAGGCTCCACTGCCATACCCCGGGCAGCGCGACAGAACGCAGAAAGACCCCCAGAAAATAATCCGGAAACCCTAGTATGCATGCCAGCGCGGCCACAAAGCAAAGCAGGTTGAGAAACAGCGCAGCCATAAAATAGCGCCGGTACCTTATACTGTCGGGTTTGTCTGTAGCCAGCAAAGAGATGGCCCCGATGTTCACGCCTCCGTTTGGCACGGTGGTGATGATGGCGATCAGGTTTTGGAAATGCGCAAAGAGCGTGATGCCGTTTGGCCCGTAGTAAAGCGCGAATAGCTTGTTAATCGTCAGGCTGGACACCGCACGCACCAGCACCGAGAGAAAAGACCAGAAGGAGGATTTTAAAAGTTGCAGCATAGCAGCGTTGGCGGATGCCGCAAAATAAGTGAATTAGCCGAGCACACAAAAACAGCAGCAGGTCGGACTCCCGGCTGAGCCGTGGGCCAACCGCTCAAGCGCCTATTCATACCTAAAAAAACGCCTCACAGCCTCCACCACACGCTCCTGCTCCTCAGGCAGCAGACCTGGGAACAAGGGCAGGCTCAGGCTTGTGTCCGCCAGTTCCTCAGCCACCGGGAAGTCGCCTGCGCCATACCCCAGAAAACGGTAAGCAGGCTGCAAATGCACCGGCACCGGGTAATGGATGGCCGTCTGTATCGCCTGCCCCCGCAGCCACTGCTGCAACGCGTCGCGCTGTTTTGTCCGGATGTTGAAGATGTGGTATACATGGCCGCAGCCCGGGGCGGTATAGGGCAGTATCAGGTCGCCGATGCCGTGTAACTCGTTCAGATAGATAGCGGCCAGGCGTTGTCGCGCTGCGTTCAGGTAGTCCAGGTGGCGCAGCTTTACCCGCAGCACGGCGGCCTGCAGTTCGTCGAGGCGGGAGTTCACGCCAACCATCTCGCTCTGGTATTTCTGCGCCTCGCCGTAGTTCCGGTACATCCGCACAAAGTCTGCCACGGCGGCGCTGTTCGTCACCACCGCCCCGGCATCGCCCAGGGCACCCAGGTTTTTGGTCGGGTAAAAGCTGAAGGCGGCGGCATCGCCGAAGGTGCCCGCCCGCCGGTTTTTATACATCGCCCCGTGTGCCTGCGCGGCGTCTTCCACTATCCTGAGCTGATGCGAATTGGCCAGTTGCAGCAAAGGCTCCATCGCGCATACCTGCCCATACAAGTGCACCGGCAGTATGGCTTTGGTTTTGGATGTGATAGCTGGGGCAACCGTAGCGGCGGTTATAGTATAGGTGTGCCTGTCGGGCTCTACCAACACTGGCGTTGCCCCCACCTGCAGCACGGCATTGACGGTGGCAATAAAGGTATGCGCCGGCACCACCACCTCATCGCCGGGCCCCACGCCCACCGCTTTCAGGGCGAGCACCAGGGCATCGTAGCCGTTGCCCACACCCAGGGCTGCCGCTGCCCCCAGGTAGCGCGCATACTCCTCCTCAAACGCCGCCAGCTCTCTGCCCAGAATATAGTGTTTGCCCTGCACAGCGGCCAGCAACGCTGCCTGCACGGCGGCCTCGCTGCCTTCCGGAAAATCTCTGAACGCAAAATACGGGATTGGCTTCATCAAGAAAAATATATACAGACTACAGCGTGAGGTGCGTGGCCAGCTTCTTAAAGTGTGCCTTGTCCCGGATGTAGTCTTCTTCGGCGTAATCGGTGGAGGCCATACACAGCGCGATCGCCCCCTCCGAGTACCTGATCTCCGTCCAGCACATGGCAGGTATAAACAGGCCGGTCTGCGAATCGCTCAGCTCAAACTCCTGCACCTGCGTACCGGTGTCCGCCTTCACGCGGATGGTGCCAGCCAGGGCAACCAGCACTTCTTCGGTCGCCTTGTTGGCGTGCCTGCCCCGCATTACTTCCGGGGGTGTGCCGTGCGTCCAGAACACGCGCCGGATGGTAAACGGCACGTTGTCGGCATACTGCGTGGTGGTGATATACCCTATATCAGGGCTGCCGATGCGGTCGAAGGTGAGCAGGTAGGGTATGGCAGACAAGTAGCGGTTGTTTTGGTGGTGTACACAAAGTAAAACCTTTTGCGCCAATAATTACAGTTCCGGCCCCTGGTTTTGCCCTTGGCCACAGATCGGCTACCTTTGCGGTTGGCTATACCCCTATAGCCATGCCCTTATTCCGGACACGATGGAAGACACCTACAACACTATAGAAGCCCCCACCGAAGGCCTTTACAAAGAAAAAGGCAGCAAGTTTATCGCCCTGGCATACCCTGTTTTTACTGAGGAGGAGGTAAAGGAGGTCCTCGCGGAACTGAAGAAACAGTACTACGATGCACGCCACCACTGCTACGCCTATATCCTGGGGGCCGACAAAGCCCGCTTCCGCGCCAACGACGATGGCGAGCCCAATCACTCTGCCGGCGACCCGATCCTGGGCCAGATCCGCTCTGCCGACCTCAGCAATGTGCTGGTGGTCGTGATCCGGTACTTCGGCGGCACCAAACTGGGCGTCGGGGGCCTCATTAACGCCTACAAAACAGCCACGGCCGAGGCGCTGGCACTGGCTACCGTGGTAAAGCAACACGAAACGGCGCTGCTGCAGGCCCACTACGCCTATCCGCAGATGAACGATGTGATGAGCCTCGTGAAAGAGTATGACCTGCCGGTGCGGGAACAGCACTTTGAACTGAACTGCCGCCTGACCCTGGAAGTGCGCAAAAAACTTCAGGAAGAAGTAGTCGCCAAGCTTGAGGATATGGAGGGAGTCAGCGTGACGGTGCAGGAGTGACGAATTGTTGATTGTTGATTGTTGATTGGTAATTGTTGATTGTTGTTGGGAGGTGAATTCCCAAAATCAGGTTGCTGCAGACAAGCTTGTAGCACCTATTTTGTGACTTTCCATTACAAAAATCAACCAATTCGCTATTTTGCGCGAATACCAGCTACTTACCCATTGCGATTTATAAAAATCAGATAAACGATCATACCGATAAACCCACTCCTCCCAAAAGGGAAATTTTTCACTATTGCCGAATTCCCTTCCTCGCAGGAGCGGGGGTGGGTTTATATATATAGCAGTTAATCGCAACGTGAGTTAGCTACAAATAACCTGCAATCCACCAATGTCCAAACGCAAACACCGCCGCAAAACCAATAAAATATTAGATCGCAAGGCTGGGCTGAAGCCGGGTTCCGTAACAGTGCCTACCCAGTCGTACCCGCCGCGCTTTTTTCTGATGTCGTTTAACGAGGAGTATCTGGATGAACTGGAGTTCAAATCCTATGAAGAGTTGCTGCGTCAGGTAAAAGCGAAGCCGGAAGCCCGCCACTGGATCGATATCCGGGGGTATGGCGACCAGAATTTGTTGGAGCAGCTGCAACAGGACTTCGGCTTGCACGCGCTGCAAATGGAGGACGTGATCAACGACTACCAGCGGCCCAAGGTAGAGGAGTTCGACAAGAACCGCCTCTTTATCATCTCCCGGATGCTGCGCTGGTCCCCGGAGTTCAAGTCGCTCGACGATGTGCAGCTATCGCTGTTCACGGGCCCCAACTATGTGCTCAGCCTCCAGAGCGACTATGGCGATTGCCTCGACCCGCTGCGTGAGCGCATCCGGGTGGGCAAAGGCATCATCCGCCACCGGCCCACCATGTATATGGCCTACGCCATCCTGGACGTGGTGCTGGACTACTACTTTCCGGTGATGGCCGATATCGGGGAGTACATCGAGGACCTGGAGCAGCAGGTGATCCGGACACCCTCCAGAGACAACCTCAGCCTAATCCTCGACTTAAAGAGCGAGTTGGTGCGCCTGCGACGCATTACCTGGCCGGAGCGCGACAAGATGACGGAAATTTTGCGCATGGATGATCAGGTGATTCCGGAAAGCATGAAAGCCTACTTCCGCGATGCCTACGACCACAGCGTGCAGCTCATCGACCTGGTGGAAAGCCACAAGGAGTTGGCCTCCAGTTTGGTAGAATTGCACATGTCTACGGTGAGCAACCGCATGAACGAGATCATGAAAGTGCTCACCATCATCTCCAGCATCTTTATACCCCTGAGCTTTATCGTGGGCCTCTATGGTATGAACTTCGCGCACGAAAACCCCGACACGGGCAAAGTGCACCCTTTCAGCATGCCGGAGCTCTACCAGCCCTACTCCTACCCGATTCTGCTTGCCCTGATGTTGGTCCTGATCCTGCTGCAACTCTATTTCTTCTACCGCAAAGGGTGGTTCAGAAGCTTTTGAAAGTGGACACAAGACATTTTTAAGACACAAGACGTTAGACACAAGACACAAGACAAATCACTCTGAGGAGTAGGGGGCACTGTAGCAAATTCTCCCCTTGAGGGGATAGTTCGGGACTTGCAACACACTAGATCTCGATAGAAAGGTGCAAGTAGAAAGGTGCAAGTATGAAACATGATCCGATGATGGGTATGGACTGATAGGTATGGTATGGTAAACTACGCTATCGTAGTCCCCAATTTTATATCCTGCGTCTAATTTCTATTGTCTTGCGTCTTGTGTCTAACGTCTTGTGTCTTAAAAATATCTTGTGTCTACTACCTAATCTGGAAGTTTGAAGTCGATCTGCTTTAGCTCGCGGCGGAAGACTTTGTAGAGAGTATACCTGTTGGAGGCCTCGTTGTAGTAGAGCGTTACTGGTTGGCTGCTCTCCAGGATGCGGTTGCCAATGAGGTTGCCTTCGGCGTCGTAGAGATAGGTTTTCTGGGGGCCGGTTTCCGTGATGGCGTAGATGCGGTTGGCGCCGCCAAAGTTAAAGTACTGCACAATCTTGGGCGCGGAGGTGACATAGCGCTTCTCAAACACCTGGTTCAGGTCCTGGTCAAACACTGTGACCTTGCCCTGCTCCTGCCGCACGATGATAGACGACCTGCCCTGGCTGCCCTCGGGCTCCAACTCAAACATGGCGCGCTTGCTCGGCCTATACAGCTGCTCCCGGTTCAGCACTTTCCCCTGCAGGTTAAACGTCACGACGCTGCCATAGCGCGTCACGGAGGTAAGGGTGGTGCGCCGCAGATCGGCCCCGATGTTCACGGCGATGCTGCCCGTTACCGGCGATTTCAGGTTGATGGGGAAGCCGGGATACGTATCGCCCTGGCGGTTGAGGGCATAGATATACCCATTCTCCAGCACCACCACAATTACGTCGCGGCCGCCCACCCGCAGATGCTGCGGCGCAGTAGCCAGCCGGTAGTCCATGCGGCGGGGCTGCCACCCCTGCACGGCGGCTCCCCGCGAGTCATACATATACAGGTTGCCCATACTGTCGTCGATCAGGAGGCGGTGGTTGCGGTCGTTCTCATAATCAAACACCGCCAGGTGCTGTATGCTCAAAGAATCCCCCAGGTTAAAGGGAAAGTTCTCCAGCTCCTGCCCCTGCTCGTTCAGGGCGTGGATATGGTTGGCCGTGGCAAAGAGGTAGCGCAGCTTCTGCTCCGGCCCCATCTCTGCCTGCAGTATAGTGCCCCGGATAGACACGCCCAAGCTATCGACCCAGCCGCGCTGGGCGTTTGCGCTGATGTTATGCAGTACTCCCGCCGAGTCCTGCACCACTACCTCGCGGCTACGGTCGTTGGGGTTTTGGACTGGGAAGGGCCGTGTCTCGAGGCGGCTGCCGAAAGAGAGCGTTTGCTCCGAAGCAAAGATATCCTGCCCCGCGCCGCTGTTGCCGCGGCTTGGCCTCCGGATCACGAGGCTGGTATAGTATTGCTGCTCCACTTTCGAGAACTGCAGGCTGAGCTGGTTGAACTGCTTGATCAGGGAGGCGTTCTGGAGCAGGTCCTCGCGCTCGGTGTCTTCCACGTAGCGGTTCAGCATATACCAGGCGTTCACGGAGTTGAGGTAGAGGCTGAAATTGGCCTCCTGCAGCGTCTGCTCCAGAAAGGCTTTCTGCATCACCGATTTACCCCACACGTTCTCCTCTGAGATATCGTTCAGCACCGTCCGGAGGGTGGCCGCGCGCTCCGACAGCAGCAGGTAGTCGCCCACCTGCACCACGTAACTTTGCTCAAACCCACTGAAAGCCTTGCCCAGAAGCTCTGCTGGCAGCTCGGGCACATTCAGCAGCTGGATGGTATAGTTGCCATACTGCTCCGTCACGGGTTTTTGCTTGCGGGCCGTGGCCAGCTGCATGCTCAGGCTGCCGACCAGCTTTTCGGTGGCGGCCGGGTTGGCCACATGGGCGAAGGCCACCTTCTCGGGTATGGCGCTGATGCTCGGCGACTCGAGGAAGACAAGGGCAGCCTCCTCGCTGAGCGACTTGGCCAGGCTGTCTACCGTAACCGCGTATACCGATGTGTTCTCCTTCCGGGGCAACCGCAGGCGCGCTATCTCCGCAAGGCCAAAGTGCAGCAGCAGCGCCGTGCGGCTCGGCAGGTATGCCTTCAGGCCAAACAGCTGAGGCTTCTGGGACTGCATCAGCTGGTGCAACGAGTTCTTGAGCTTCTCCGGCGACGAAAAGCCGTTGAGGAAGATCTTGTCCCGTTCCAGCTTCAGCTCCAGCATGGCGCTTTGCGTCAGGGAGGAGAGGTAACGCACCTGCGGCATCACCTCCTGCTTCAGGAAAAGGCCCAGGAAATCGGGCAGCGTTCTGTAGTTGACGAAAACGTTGGCGTATACCTGCGGCTTGCCCAGGTAAGAGGTGTTTCGGAACTCCCCGGCCAGCGACTCGGTCTGCTCGCGGCTAACCCGGCGCACGATTTCCTCCACCAGCACCGCCGAGGGGCTCAGGACGATGTTGTTGTGGTAGGTAAAGTAGGTGAAGCGCGTGCCGAGGCGGGTGTTGGCGATGTCGGTGAGCAAGATGCCCTGGTACTCCCGTGTCTCCTCCTGGTACACATCACTCTTGCCGATGTTCTCGGTGAGGGTGCGCAGAAAACGGTGCTCGGCCACGGTGGCCACGGGCACATAGTACACGTAGCCCACGTCTGCCTTGCCCACCACGTGCAGCGAGGTCAGGATGTCTTTCTCGTCCAGAAAGCGGGAGAGGCGCTGACTGCCGGGCGCCACGCTGTCGAGGGCGGCCAGGTCTTCTTCCAGGCGCTGCGCAAAGGGCAGTATCGAGAAGCTCTCCCAGAGCCCCGTCTCCCGCAGGTGCTGGATGAGGGCGGCATGATTGTTCGTTTCCAGCACCAGCACAGCGCTCTCCGGCACCAGCGTCCACAGGTCTACCTTCTCCCTGGAGTCTTTCCAGCGGTTGAACCCGTAGAAAGCCAGCGAGGCGACCATCACAAACCCGATGAAGTAGAATACAATGCGTTTTGGCATGGCAAGTGTTCTCTAGTTACAAAACTAAGCTATTTTTTTAAGTTTCGCCGGAACCCGGTGCCCTATCTTGCGCTATGGCCATACCTACCGGGCGGGTATGGCCTGCCAAAACAAAACGCGACCGCACGCACGTATATACCAGCACACCCAAACCGTACACGCCCATGTTCAAGATCATCGTTCCGGTAGACTTCGAAGACAGCACTTACAACGCCTGCCACTATGCCCTGCGCCTTGCCGCCGCCGCGCCCCCAGCCGAAATCCTGCTGCTGCACTGCTTCAGGGATTACCTGACCGACCCCTGGGAGCTACCCCTGGGCGAGACGCAGGCACAGACCACCGCCTCCGAGAAAATAACAGAGCGCGTATTGCACCGCAACGAAGACGATGAGCGCGCCAAGCTGGACGAACTGCGCCAGGAGCTGCAGGAAAGCCTGACGGACAGCCAACAGGTACAGCTCTCCACGGCGTTTGTGAACGGGTTGCCGGAGGAGGTGATTCCGGTGGAGGCCCGCCGACTGCAGACAGACCTGATTGTGATGGGCACGGAGGGCGACGACAGCCTGAGCCGCTCTGTGTTCGGGACGATTACCACAAAGATGGCCAAGGAGGCCCGGGTGCCCGTGCTATCGGTGCCCGCCCATGCCCGGGAACGCAACTTGACGCGCATTCTCTACGCCACCGACTTCGACGCGGCCGATGCGCAGGCCATCGCCGACCTGCACCAGTTCTTGGCCCCTTTCAGTCCCCAGATTCTGTGCCTCCACATTACCAAGGAACAGGCCACGGCGCAGGACCAGCAAAAAATGGCAGACCTGGAGGCTGCGCTGAAGCGCCTTGTGCCTACAGGCAATATCAGGTATAAGCTTCTGGAGAGCCCCGACGTGGCAGACGCGCTGGAGGATTTTGTGGCCAAAGAGCAGGTGGATTTGCTTGCCGCCACCAACCGCAAAAGATCATTCCTCGATAGCCTCCTGCACCCCAGCCTCACCAAAAAACTGGTGCTGGAGTCGGAGGTGCCGCTCCTGATCTTCCACGGCCGCGACGCGTAAGGCCTTGCTTCATACCCCTATTACCTATAACAGGCCCGATGAGATAGCTTTCATCGGGCCTGTTGTATGTATGGCACATGCTAGTACTCGACCAATTCAATTACCAGAATTAGTGTTTGTTGTTATATAAATAGAAACGGGTTTCATGCCTCATTTCTAATTTTTAATTTCTAATTTTTAATTTGGCATAGCACTAATTTGATGTATAAACTCAGGCTTCTCTTCCTTTAAACTTCGGCATGCTGTGCCTGCTGAAGCTGTGCCATCAGGGCTTCGTAGTAGCGCTCAAAGGCTCCTTCGCTCATCGGCATAAACAGAAAAGGCTCAATTAACTCCAACTCCATCAGCGCCAACTCACCGTTTTGTTCCACCCCGTCTACCCGGGCATACAGGCAGCCGGGCGCGTGTCTGTCCACGATGGTTTGGGCGGTGGCCAGCAGTGCCGCAGGCGGCTCGGGGGTATGCACCGTGCCGCCGAAAAAGTGCTGTACCCTGAAATCGCCGGGCTTGGCCGTTTTGAGCACCGTATGGCTGTAAACGCCGTTGAAGAACAGGAACGACCACTCTCCCTTCGTTTTGATTTCTTCCACAAAAGGCTGCGCCAGAAAACTCTCCTGCTGCAGCAGTTCGTTCAGCTGGCTCGTGCTGGCCGCTGCCTCCTCGGGCGTCAGGGCAAAGGTGTTCTTGGCCCCGCCGCTTACGGACGGTTTCACGATTAGCTGCCCGGCACCCAATTGGGCAAACACGTCTGTGGCGTTAAACATACTTCCTTTTTCGAGCCACACCGTGGGCACCACGTTCACGCCCTGCCGCTGCAGGTCGAGGAGGTAGCGCTTGTCAGCGTTCCAGCGCACTGTTTTCACGGGGTTCAGTACGCGCACCGGCAGTTGCTCCAGCCTGTCGAGCCAAGTATAAAAGGCATCGATCTTGTCAAAATAATCCCAAGGGGATTTCAGGATCAGGAAGTCGAACTGGCTCCAGTCCACTGCCGGGTCATCCCAGATTTGCAGGGACACGCGCAGGCCTTTTTCTGTCAACAAATCGTAGAGTTTGCTGTTCTCCTCATCAGAAATGCCACTGTAATTTCCGGTATCCGTGTAGGTTATTAACGCTATTTGCTGCATTGCCTTTTTTGTATCATCTTTGCCCCAAAATTAGACGTTCTGCCGGGGCCAGGCAACAAGCGGAGGCGTTTTAGCCATAACTTTTAAGCGGCATCATCACGTATGTATGTATAATTTCGTCCAGCTTGCTTTTTACCCCCTTATTCATGTTATTCCTCCGCTTCCGCATCTCCCGTTATAAGTACAGCCTTGCTGTACGGCTGATGCTGCTGTTGCTGCTCGTGAACGTGTTTACGACCGCCTGCAGCGCCGACATGGGGCGCAAGGAAGATGCCGATGCCCCCGAAGAGCACCGGCTCGCCGCCGCTGATACCGCATCAACCCGGCGCCGCTCCGCAGATGCCGCCCTGACGGTGAGCCTGCTGGGAAACCCCTTTGTTGCCAGCCGCAGCCAGGGCAATAGCCTGAACACGTACTTCGACCACATCAACGCTGATTTTACCGTGGACGCCGACGCCATCGAAAACCGCCACAAGCCCAATATGATCGACACCATCTTCACGATCCGGTCGGGCAATTCGATGATGGAGTTTTACGCCCCGAGCCAGTCCGGGGAACTGCTGCTGCAGGTGGCCGACATCCAGAGCGGCGATGTGCAGCTGCGCCACAACATCCGGGTGGGTATGACGGAGCAGGAACTGCTGGGCAGGCTAAAAGCCCAGGGCAACGAAGTGGTGATTACGCACACCAAAGACCGCATTGTAGCCGCCAACCGAGAGGGTGCCCCTATCTCCCTCCAGTTTCACCTCAAAAATGGCAAAGTAAGCCGCATCCGCTACGAGGGGTATGTGGATTGATTGCTGATTATTAATTGCTGATTGATGATTGTTGATTGCTGTTTCGCCATGCCTTCTTTTGTCCCCCTTCGAAGCCAATCTTGTAGGAAAAAATTTAGAAGCTTTCGAACACCTAAAAGCATCCATGCTACTTCCTTTTTTGTCATCCTGAAAGGATCTTGTGGGCAAGCCGCAATTGCTTAACCTCCCTTCCACCAAGATTCTTTACAGAATGACAATGGATTTTGATGCTTTAAATGCTTTCTGTTTTTTCCCTACAAGATTAGCTTCGAAGGGGGCAGGGGGATGAAACTCTCTGCGGACAATCACCTGTAAGCTATTTTAAAAGCTACTCCCCGTCAAGCAAGAGCCATAAAGGTGCTTCCGGCCGCCTTTCATCCCCCAACCCCATTGGGGACTTTTACAAACGCGCTGCTCTTTTGCTTTACGTCGTTGTTAATTGTTCGCACCCTGGGTGGAGTTGTTTCAAGGTTGATCATACCATACTTTTTGCGATCCATCAATCAGCAACTAACAATCAACAATTATACTGCGAACCAACAATCAGCCACTAACAATCAACAATTAACTCCTTCAACCCTTATCTTTGCCCCAAAAACACACACCTATTTCTATGCGCATTGTATTACAGCGGGTAACGGAGGCTTCTGTTGAGATCGATAAAAGAACGAAGGGCAGGATTGGGCTCGGGTTACTGGTTTTGGCTGGTTTTTGTCCGGAAGACACCGAGGAAGACCTGAAATGGATGGCCGGGAAAGTGGCACAGCTGCGTGTTTTCGGGGATGCGGAGGGCAAGATGAACCTGAGCGTGCAGGATGTGCAGGGGGAATTGCTGGTCATCAGCCAGTTCACGTTGTTTGCCAGTACCAAAAAAGGCAACCGCCCCTCCTATACCAATGCCGCCCCTCCGTCGCTTGCCATTCCGCTGTATGAGCGGTTTGTTGCCCTGCTGGAGCAGGCCCTCGGAAAGCCCGTGCAGACTGGCGAGTTTGGGGCAGACATGAAAGTGTCGCTGCTGAATGATGGCCCTGTCACGGTGGTGATCGACTCCAGAAACAAAGAGTAGCCCGGCAACAAAAAGGCTAACCAATATTACTATATGCAAGTATATTTGTAATATTGGGGCATACCCCTTACGTGTCTACTTATTCCGGACTTAACGCCTGTCAGCTATGCGCAGCATCTCCCGTATTTATGCATTTCTCACGTTCATATTTCTGAGTGTCGCGCTTGCGGGCACGGTAGCGAACGCGCAACAAACCGACAGCACCCAAACCCAGGAAGCAAAGCCACAGCGGTGGCTCGTCGAGACGCTTGACGGTTCCGTGTTTCAGGGGGTATACCTGGGGCAGAGCGAGGCGGGTATACGGCTGCTCACCGACACAGCCGGTGAAATCACCATACCGATGCAGTCCGTGAAAGTATTCCGCATACTAGACGAGCGAAACTTCAGAAACGGGGCTTTCTGGTTTGACAACCCCAATGCCACCCGCTACCTTTTCTCGCCATCGGCCTACAGCCTGCGTAAGGGCGAGGCATACTACCAGAACACATACCTCGTCCTGAGCTCGTTTAATTACGGCGTGACGGACCGGTTCACCATCGGGGCCGGTTTCGAGCTCATTTCCACATTCTCCGGGGAGCCAATCTTTTTCATCACCCCAAAATACTCCTTCCCCATCAATGAGAAATGGAGCGCCGGGGCAGGTGTGCTCTACGCCAACGCCCCGATAGAAGACTTTGATGGCCTGGGTATAGGGTATGGAATCGTGACTTACGGCAACCGCGACAACAACGCCACCCTGGGCGTCGGTTTTGGTTACGTAGACGGGGAAGTATCGGGGCGGCCCCTGTTCACGCTTAGCGGCATGACCCGAATAGGCCGAAAAACCGCCCTCGTTACCGAAAACTGGATCGTGCCGACTGATACATACTATGGCGTGTATTCCTACGGCATCCGGTTTATGGGTGAGAAGATTACCGTAGACCTGGCTTTTCTGAACAGCCCCGACATTGCCCGCGATGTATTGTCCATCGGTATCCCATATGTCGATTTTGTGGTTAAATTTGGGAAATAACATACCAAGCAACACACCGCATATGACGTTAGCCGAGGCGCAAGCCACCGTGGATAAATGGATACAGGAGAATGGGGTTCGTTATTTTAATGAGCTCACCAACATGGCCATCCTGACGGAAGAGGTGGGCGAGGTGGCCCGCATCATCGCCCGCGAGTACGGGGAGCAGTCTTTCAAGAAAAGCGACGAAGGCAAGCACCTGGGCGACGAACTGGCCGACGTGCTGTTCGTCCTGATTTGCCTGGCCAACCAAACCGGCATCGACCTGACCGAAGCCCTGCACAAAAACCTGGAAAAGAAAACCTCCCGCGACAGCCAACGACACAAAGACAATAAAAAGTTAGAGAGTTGAGGAGTTGGAGAGTTTAAATGAAATAAAAAGCTCTACTCACTCCTTAACTCTCTAACTCCTCAATTCTCTAAACTCCTATCAGCTTGTCGTGTTGCCAGACGGGGAGCACTTCGTAGAGGTCGTGCTGGAGGCAGTAATGGATGTCCTGGTGTATGTCCAGGTTCTGGAGGCGGCGCACATGCGACGATTCCTTCAGGAAGGCGAACAGGTCTGGCTTGGCGGCACGGTACAGATGCAGGGAGGCCAGCGTGGCGTCGTTCTCAAAAGTAAAATCCTCCAGCAGGCTCTCGGCCAGGGCACCGGCAAACAGCGTGTCTTCGAGGTTGAACATACCCTTCCAGCCAGCGCATACCACCAACACGTCCAGCTGAAGCTGCTTTAAATGATCCGCCACGCGTTTCAGGTTCAGGAACGAGCCGATCACAATCTCCTCGGCCGCCTCCGACAGGCGAATGGCCCGCGTGCCGTTTGTGGTGGTGATGGCCACTGACCGCCCTTTCACTGCCCCGTCCATGTAGCTGAACGGAGAGTTGCCCAGGTCAAACCCCTCAGCTTTTATACCGTTCCGCTCTGCGGCAGTCAGGCACCCCTGCTGGCTAAACGCCTGGCACTCCTCCAACTCCATTACCGGAAAAATAGCTGTGGCCCCATGCGCAAACGCTGTAACCATAGTGGACGTGGCGCGCAGAATATCCACCGCCACTACTGCTTTTCCTTTCAGATCATACAAGTGCAGCAGCTCGGGGCTGTAGCACACATCTATACTTGCCATCTATTTGATTTTTCGTTGATCGATATTGGTTGTTCGCCGCTCATTCGGCTGGCAGCCCCTGGTCCTGGGAAATGTAGAGCGTTTTTCGTTGATCGATATTGGTTGCTCGTCGCTCATAATTCGCATTCGGAAAGAGGCATCGAACAACATGCAATGAGCAACGCATAACTATTTCTGAACGAAAGGCAGTTTCACCACCTGTGCTTTCATGTCTTTTTTGCGGATGCGGATGTATAGCTCGGTGCCCACTTTGCTCAACTCCTTCGTGACATAGCCCAGGCCGATGCCTTTGCCCAGCGAGGGGGACATGGTGCCCGATGTTACCTCACCCACCACGTCGCCTTCTAAGTTCACGATCTCGTAATGCGCGCGCGGGATGGCTTTCTCCAGCATCTCGAAGGCAACCAGCTTGCGCTGCACCCCGGCTTCTTTCTGCGCTTTCAGGGCATCGGAGTTAGTAAACGCCTTGTCGAATTTGGTGATCCAGCCCAGGCCCGCCTCCAGGGGCGAAGTCGTGTCGTTGATGTCGTTGCCGTAGAGGCAGAAACCCATCTCCAGGCGCAGGGTATCGCGCGCGCCCAACCCGATCGGCTTGATGCCATAGGCTTGCCCCGCTTCCATGATCGCATCGAAAACCGCTTTGGCATTGTCGTTCTTCACATAGATTTCAAAGCCGCCCGCCCCGGTATACCCCGTCGCCGACACAAGCACATCGGGTACGCCGGCAAAGGTGCCTTTGGCAAAGGTATAATAAGCCATACCCGGCAGGTCCAGCGCAGTGAGGGGCTGGAGCGCCTCGATTGCCTTCGGGCCCTGCACCGCAAAAAGCGAAAGCTCGTCTGAGATGTTCGCGAGTTCCACACCCTGCGTGTTAAACTTGTTCACCCAGGCCCAGTCCTTCTCGATGTTGGAGGCGTTCACCACCAGCATGTATTCCTCCTCCGAAAGGCGGTATACCAGCAGGTCGTCCACGATGCCGCCCTCCTGGTTGGGGAAGCAGGAGTACTGCACCTTGCCATCGGCCAGCTTGCTTGCGTCGTTTGAGGTGATGCGCTGAATCAGGTCCAGGGCCTGCGGGCCGCGCAGCAGGAACTCACCCATGTGCGATACATCAAAAATCCCCACCGCATTGCGCACCGTGTTGTGCTCTTCTATATCAGAGGAATAGCGCACGGGCATGTTATACCCGGCAAAGGGCACCATTTTGGCGCCTAACGCTTCGTGCACGTCATTCAACGCAATTTTCTTAAGTTCCATGCTTATCTCAGGTTCTAGCTGTTGTGCGACAAAAATAAGTAAAATTCGCCCCTCTTCCGAACATAATCTCCCGCACGTGCAAGGCCCGCACCTGTTGCCGGCAACGGGCGTCAACATTCTGTGCACGCAAGCCGTACCAGTGTCACTGCCCGCCGGCTACCGTGCCTGTACTCGGGGCCCATAGGATTCTTTTAAAAGCAGCATATAACGCACCTATCAGACCATACAGCAACGTGTTAGACCCCATACCCTTCCATGTGCCTGACCTGCGGCCGTTTTGGCTTCGCGGGCTTCCCGAACTCTCAAAAACTATTGTACCTTTGGCTTCCGCAGCATTGCCTGCCTTTGTGACCAAGGAGAACGCCCTCAAATGAAACTCTCAGTAAAGCTATTCGCCGGTTTTTTACTTATCTCGCTGCTGTTCACGGCAGTGGCCATCGTCAATTTTCAGCTCTCGGAGGATGTGATCGACAATACCGTCTGGGTAACGCGCTCGCAGATTGTTGTGCGCAACTCGGCCTCCTTGCAGCGGAACATCATCGATATGGAAACCGGCTTGCGCGGCTACCTGCTCAACGGGAACGAGACATTTCTGCAGCCTTACCTGCAGGCCAAGGAGCAACTACCTAACCTGCTTCAGGAAACCCGGAGCTTCGTGACCGACTCGCCGGAGCAGACCGACAAGATAGATGACATCATACGGCTGCAGACCAACTTCGAGAACCTGTATGCCGAGCCCCTGATTGCCCTGAAACGCGGCAACACCCGCGACTCGCTGGACCAGGACATCTCCGCCAAGCTTGACAGCCTGGTGCTCGGCGAGAAAATCCTGATCGACTCCGTCCGCGCGGCCTTCCGTGACTTCAACTCCTACGAGTACCAGGTTCGGGGCGAGCGCCGCGCCCGCCTCGAGAAAAGTATCAACACGACCCGGCAGGTGTCCACCATTCTCACCCTGCTCTCGATTATACTCGGGCTTGGCTGGGCATATTATATCACGCGCCTCATCACCGACCGGATCATTAAAATGGTTGGCCTGGCGGAGGAAATCTCGCGGGGCGACTATAAAACAAAGATCATCGACACCTCCCGCGACGAGCTCAGCCAGCTATCGAACTCGCTCAACCGCATGGCCCTCACGATCGACGAGACCTTCAGTGAGCTGGACCGCAAGAACACGGAGCTGGACCAGTTTGCCTACGTGGTGTCGCATGACCTGAAAGCGCCGCTACGGGGCATTGAGGTGGCTTCGCGCTGGGTAGAAGAAGACATGGGCTCCCAATTGCCGCCCAACATACAGGAGTACCTCATGATGATGCGCATCCGGGTGCACCGCATGGAGAACCTAATCAACGGCATACTGGCCCTGGCCCGCATTGGCCGCACCAACCAGATTGCGGAAGAGGTTGACACCAACATTCTCCTGAGCGAGGTAGTGGATATGCTTGCGCCGCCTGCCGGCTTCAAAATAGAAGTGATGGATAGCCTGCCGACGCTGCATACCATCCGTATACAGCTGCAGCAAGTCTTCAGCAACCTGATCAGCAACGCCCTGAAGTACCATGACAAAAAGGCGGGGCTGATAAAAATATCGCACTACGAGACAGACGATTTCCATGTGTTCTCCGTTTCAGACGACGGACCGGGCATCGACCCACAATACCATGACAGGATTTTTGTGATTTTCCAGACCCTGCAGGAGCGCGACGCCGTAGAAAGCACCGGCGTGGGCCTAACCATTGTGAAGAAGATTGTGGAGTGGCAGGGGGGCACGATTTGGCTCACGTCGCAGCCCGGCGAGGGCGCGGCCTTTACCTTTACGTGGCCCAAAAACGCGGAAGACGCGGAATAATTTAATAGTTTTGTCTTAGTTTTACCAGTAGCACCGAATATATAATGAGTGATAAAATTGTGAATATCCTTTTAGTAGAAGATGATTACCTGGATATTATGAATGTAGAGCGCGAGCTCGGAAAAATCAACCTCACGCACCCCTTACATGTCGCTCGGAATGGCCGCGAGGCACTGAATATGCTGAGAGGCACCGAAGGAGCCGAAAAAATCTCCCCGGCACCCAGCCTTATTCTCCTCGACATCAACATGCCCAAAATGAACGGGCTAGAGTTTTTGGCCGAGCTGCGCCACGAGCCGGAATTCAGTCACATCCCTGTCTTTATCATGACGACCTCCAACGAGGAAACAGACCGGATGGCGGCACAGCGCCTGAACGTGACGGGCTACATTGTCAAGCCCCTCACCTTCGACAGCTTTGAGCGCAGCCACTCTTCCCTCGACAGCTTCAGCCTTTTCCTCGACCTGATCAAATTGAAGTAAAAGCATTTGCTAGGCCCGCATAAACCCGACTTAATCAGTTTTAGGGTCTTTGGGTAGCAGGGTGAACGATTGCCGGTGGTGCTCTGTGGCACCATGCATTGCTATACCCGCCCGGTGCCGCCGCGTAGGGTAGCCTACGTTCTGCTCCCAGCCATACTGGTGATGCGTTTTTGCCAGCGTGCACATCAGGTCGTCGCGGTAGGTTTTGGCAAGCACCGAGGCCGCTGCAATGGAAAGATAGCGCCCATCGCCTTTTACCATGGAGCTAAAGGGCACCTCCCCGAAAGGCTTAAACCGGTTTCCGTCCACGAGCAGATAGGCCGGCGACGGCTGTAGCTTTGCCAGCGCCCGGTGCATGGCCAGGTAGGTAGCATTCAGGATGTTGATCTCGTCTATTTCTATAGTCGTGGCCTCCCCTACTGCCCAGGCTACCGCGTCTTTCAGGATATCCACCCGCAACAGGTCCCGCTGCTTTTTGCTCAGTTTCTTGGAGTCGTTCAGGAGCGGATGTTGGTAGTCGATGGGCAGGATGACGGCGGCGGCCACCACAGGCCCGGCCAGGCAGCCCCGGCCTACCTCGTCTACGCCCGCCTCCAGGGTATGGCCACTGTGGTTTGATAGGAGCATGTAAATGGTTACTGTATTGCTGATAATTTACTTTAAGGTACTATTGGTATAAATGTAGCTTCTGCGAACATACCCAATACTACCAAATCGCTCAAACACTTTCCCATACATACGATCATGCTTTATTGATGAAAGAGCTAGCGGCATCAGAACACGCTTTTGCTTTGGAAGGCAATATATATGATTTGGTATAAAATCTCGCAGAGCGCCACCATATACAAAAGAAGGCCTTTCAATTAAAAATTGAAAGGCCTTCTTTTGTATGGACTAATTTATGTTCTCAGGCACTTCGCCCAGAACGCCTTCACCAAGCTTATTTGTTCAGCGCTGTCGGCTCAAACAAGCCAGGCAGTGGGCTTGGAGTGTTCGGGTTTGAGTTAACCTCATCCTGTGGGTAGAGGAATCTCTCAGGAATCTGATTTCCTGAACCCTTCACTGGTATGTTCAAACGGTTGTCCGTTCTCCTGACATCGTTGAAAGCTTCGATATTGCCAATGAAGGTTACATAACGCTCTTCCAGAATCTCATTCAAAAGCGATTCTTTTGGCAAAAGTGATCCATTGTTCTCAAATCCGCCAATAGCAAAGTCAGTAAGCAGGAAGGATTGGTAAGCACCTGCTCCAAACTTGTCATTCAACTTGCTTCTGTACGCATTCAGCGCATCAACAGCGCCCTGCAGGTTATCCTGCCTGGAACGGGCTTCTGCAAGAATCAGCTGCGTTTCTCCGTAAGTAACTAAGGCAAAACCCTGATTTTTGGCAAATGCCCCCGTATAGTTCAGGTCGTAAGCACCAGAAGTGCTTTTATAATAAAAGTTAAAACGGGCTGTTTCATTCGTCTTAGCATTATTACGGTTTCTGGCAAAAACGTCCTTCTGAGCCGGATCGATCAGTTTAGGGGCAAATGCTCCTTCAGCTGTCATGTAGCCGGGTCTTTCGAGCACACCGAATGAGTAAAACACATTCGCATTGTAATATGATTCGAAGTGAGGCACAACCATATTGTTTGCTGGGTCACTGATACCTTGCAGCGCTGCACTCTCAGCCTTTGCATAGTCCCCTGCCTGCAGGTAATAGCGGGCTTTGAGCGTATACGCTACACGGAGCCATTTTTGAGCGTCGCCTCCGAAATAGATGTCCTTCTCAGCTTTTAGGAGTCCTCTGTTCAGAGCAAGATTGGTTATGGCAGAATCCAGCAACACCTGAATGCTACTGTATACCTGAGCCTGTGAGTCAAAAGAAGGCGTTTCTGTGCTGCCAACCTCAGAGAAAGGAATATCTCCGAACAAAGCCGTTGTAGTACCTGCCGCATGGGCCTCCAGTACCTGTGCCACCCCCACTATTTTAGGGTTTATCTCGTTTCTGGCTTTTCCTTTTGCGATACGGGCTTGCGTAATGGTGGCGTAGTAGATGTTAGACCACGGGCTATCGAAGTCGCCTGCTGTAACAATATACTGGTCCAAGTTTACATACTGTCTGTCCACACCAGAAAACTGATCAGTCCACATGCCGGTTATACGGGACATCTCGCCTTCGTGAATCAAGCCGTCAGCCAGCATTACCCCCTGAATCATGTTGTTAACGTCAACAGAATTCCCGCTTGGGTTATTCGGATCTTCCTCGAACCCTTCTACAAAGCTCTCACAACCCATCACCGATAATGCTAGTGAGAAGATGGAGATGTATCTATATATCTTTTTCATTTAAAATTTTCTTTTAGAATTAGAAATTAACTCTGATGGACGCTAAGTAAGACTTAGTACCAGGGTTGTTAAAATACTCTAGGCCGCGCCCGTTACCGGTACCGGTCAGGTTAGTCTCAGGGTCAACGCCCTTAAACTCTTTAGACCAGATAGCCAGGTTACGACCTGTCAGCGAGAACTGCACAGACTGTAGCTTAGTGAAGTTTTTGAACCCCTGGGTAGCCAGCGTATAAGATAGCGTCATTTCCCTGATGCGCATCCAGGAAGCATCCTGAATAAACTGCTCACCATTCGGGCCGAATCCACCTCCGATAGAAGTGAAGTAAGCCTGATCCAAAGCAACGTTACCGCCGCCAAAGTCCTCTACCCTGCCACGGAAGGTATAAGAGCCATCTGCATTGGGGGCATACTTCTCAGAAACCAGGTTGCCACTGTAGGTATAGATAGAAGCAGCGTCCTGTGCAGAAAGAGTTACCTCATCTGCGGTATAAGTAGATCGTCCGAAGTTCCGCAATACGCCTTCTGTACCAGCCCAGATGTCACCACCCTTCGAGTATTCGAACAGTGTGAACAGGCTAAGCCCTTTGTAAGCCAACCTCGTATTGATACCGCCTCTGAAGTCTGGGTTCGGGTTACCGATCACGCCCTCAGTTGCTGCGGTGAGCGGGAACCCATTTTCGTTCGTGGCGATGCTACCATCCTCGTTACGCTCATACCGGCCACCCCAAAGTACGCCAACTGGTTGTCCTTCCACTGCTCTTGATGATACTCCAGTGAAACCAGCAAGGAAAAGCGACTCTACGCCTCTCAAGTCAGTTACCTTATTGCGGTTTCTTGTCCAGTTACCACCAACGTTCCAGGTAAAGTCACCCTTTGACAGAATGCGTCCGTCCACTTCCAACTCAATACCTTTGTTCTCCAAAGTAGCGGCGTTAGCAGTTTTGAACAGGTAACCAGAAGATGGCGCCTGCGGCAGATTGAAGATCGCGTCAGTGGTTTCGTTCGTGTAGTAAGTAGCGCTAAGCGTCAAACGATCCGCGAAGAAACGCAGGTCAGTTCCTACTTCAAACTCTTTTTTGCGCTCTGGCTTCAGTTCGGGGTTACCCTTCACGTCATTTCGCACGAAGGCTCCGTTATAGGCATTGGCATCCAATCCTGGACCCCAGCTTTCGCTGAAGAAGGCAGGAACCCAGTCATCCGTTGTCAGGTATGGACCAGGCTCAACTCCCACTTCACCGTAACCTGCGCGCAGTTTACCAAAGCTCAGAATCCTGCTGTTTGCAAATGGGGCTAACTTACTGAACTGGAAAGCCACGTCGGCGGCAGGGTAAAAGAAAGAACTCTGAGCCTGAGAGCCAAACGTAGAGGCGCTCTCCAAGCGGCCTGAAGCGTTCAGGTACACCATGTCGTTGTAGCCAATCGTGGTTGTTGCATAAGCTGCTGCATTACGACGTGTCGACTCAAAGTCAGACGGTGTTGTATTCTCATTTGTGGCGTTAGAGAAGTTGCTGATACTCTGGCCAAGCACGAAGTTACGATATGTACCCCCAATGCTGTTGTACTTGCGCTGGTTCAGGTTCATACCCACTAGGAATGAACCTGTGACCAGATCTCCAAAAGAATGCGTCGCGCGGGTGATGAAGTCTGCGTTTAGCTGCGTTTCTGCGAGTGTTTCCTCAGTAGCAGATCCGTTTCCGGCATTCTCAGCCGAGAATAACGGGAAGAACGTTAAACGCTGATCAGTGTAATGGTCCGCTCCCGCACGTGCGATAAAGTTTAACCATGTAGTAGGCTCATAGGCAAACTCAAAAGAACCGATAAATCGATCCACATCACTGGTATTGCGCTGCTCATTGATCGTCCAAAGCGGGTTGTTGTAAATTGGGCTTGCATTGTCTCCCAAATATCTTCTGTATGAGCGCTGCCTGCCCAATAAGGCGTCTCCGGCGGCATTGAAGTAGGTGCCTTTATAGTCTCTGATGTCGAAGTCGGAAGGCGTACGCAGGAAACCCAGGTATAATCCAGATGTATTTGACCCTTGCTGCACTCGGTTAGAGCTTATTTTAGAGTAGGTTACGTTACCGCTGGCCTTAAACGCTGGAGCTAATCTTTTCTCTGCATTGATACGGGCAGTTGTTCTGCGGTAGTCGCTGTTGTTACGAATGATGCCCTCCTGGTTCAGGTCAGAAATACTGGCATAGAAGTTTCCATCCTGATCACCGCCACTGAAGCTCAGATTTTGCTCCACAAAGTGGCCGTTCTGGAACACAGCATCAAAGTTATCATCTAGAAATACAGAACGATCATTTTTCTTCGTGATTGGGAAGTATTCCGTGCCATCCTGAGCAACAAATTTTCTACCTGTTTTATCTACATCATCGGCACCCCCTGTTCTGTCCGCAATCTTGTCTCCGAAAGAAAGAGAATTGGTTGGCGAATAATTTCCACCAGACCCTTGGCCATATTTATCCTGTAGGTCGTGCGTGTAGCTAATCTTGTCTAAAGAGTAGGTTACATCGTAGCCAATATTGATTTTCCCCTTGCCTGAAGAACCTCTTTTGGTTGTAATAACCATTACTCCGTTTGCAGCGCGAGAGCCCCACAGCGCGGCGGCTGAGGCACCTTTCAAAATCTGAATAGATTCAATATCGTTCGGGTTGATGTCGTTCAGACGAGACTGCTGTACCACACCGCCTACCCCTGACCCCAAGGAACTGTTGCTAACCGGCACACCATCTATAATGATGAGCGGCTGTACTGAGTTTGTGATGGTAGACTGACCACGAATCTGTATGTATGCACCTGCACCTGGATCACCAGACGAACGGGTAATTTGAATACCAGAGGCTTTGCCTGAAAGGCCAGTTACCGCACTTGTTTCGCCAGACTGAGCAATTTTGGAACCAGATACCTGGCTGGTCGAAGCACCTACTTTGTCTTTGTCTTCTTTGAAGCCCAGAGCCGTTACTACCACTTCCTCTAACTGCTTATTGTCTACAGAGAGCGCAACATTTACAGTGCTTGCGTCGCCTGCCTGGCGTTCAACAGTCTGATACCCAATGTAACGGAACACCAGTGTCGCGCCGCTCGTCGGAACATTTATAGTGTAGGAGCCATTCACGCCTGTGGCAGTCCCAACGGTTGTGCCTTTTACAATTACCGCGACCCCCGGCAACCCTTGGGATGTGCTTTGGTCAGTCACCGTGCCGGTAACCGTTCTGCTCTGCGCATGGGCCTGCTGAAGCAGCATGAGCACCATCGCAAAACTTATCAGTAATAATTTTCGCATGTGTTGTGTGTAGTTAAGGTTGAAATTAATGTTAAAATAAACTGGTTAATTGGAATTACAAGGCAATATAAATTCATTAGCACAGCACCTATGCTACAGATCGGTACAAAAGACGCTTCTGAGACTGGGTGTACAAATCTTCTTAAAAGTCTACTATCAAAGTTTTGGTGAATATTAATCTTAGCTATTGCGCTCTACAACAGACACATCGAAGCTAAAATAAGAATGGATCGATATAAGGGCATTCAATTAGCAAAGATTACTACTTTGCCACTGTGTTGTCCTAAGTAAAAATCGACTGTCAATATTATGGATTAGCAAATTCAAAAGCAATAGGCGATAAAAAAATTAATTCTACAGTAAAGGCCCTGCATTATTAATGTCACAACAATATTGTTATCTATCCTTTGTTATTGTAGCAAGCAAACACTTGACTTAAGCAAGCACTCACTTTAAATCAACTATATTGATGCTTTTTCTCTAACACTAAAGTTATATTTTTAGCATTCTGGCAAAACACTATATTACTTACTATACTACCACAGGCCAGTCCATAACATTAAATACCTGTAATTGTGATATTTTCACATGTGACTCAAAGATTTTTTGAATCATTTCCAGGCATGTACTGACTCACTTATCGCAATAGTATACCAGTAAATGCTGTTTCCCTACAAGAAAATGATAGGACAGTTATGCCTGATAAACGCCCAAATTGTTATGCCTGGTGAGTGTGCCATCTTTCAACAACTTCCTAAAAGCTACAGTGCTCTAGGTATGAAAAAGGCAGAAAAAAAGCAGCGACACCTGTAGGGTACCGCTGCTTTTTTTTGTCTGGAAACAGGTAGCTATGCCTGCATCAGGAACGCTTTGATGTACTCGTCCAGGTCTCCGTCCAGCACGTTTTGCACGTCGGTGCGCTCCACACCGGTCCGGATGTCTTTGATGAGCTTGTAGGGGTGCAGCACGTAGTTGCGGATCTGTGAGCCGAAATCGATGCGCTTTTTGGTGCTCTCGATACGGTCGCGCTCCTCGTTGCGCTTCTCGATCTCCATCTGGTAGAGGCGCGAGCGCAGCATGCGGAGTGCGTGCTCCTTGTTCATCAGCTGCGAGCGCTCGATCTGGCACTCAATCACGATACCGGTTGGCTTGTGCTTCAGGCGCACGGCCGTTTCCACCTTGTTCACGTTCTGGCCGCCCGCGCCGCCCGCGCGGTATGTGTCCCAATCGATATCGCCTGGGTTCACCTCAATATTGATGGTGTCGTCCACGACGGGGTATGAGAACACGGAGGCAAACGAGGTATGACGCCGACCGCCTGAGTCGAACGGCGAGATGCGCACCAGCCGGTGCACACCGATCTCCGACTTCAGGTACCCGTACGCAAAATCGCCGGTAATCTCGAGCGTGGCCGATTTTATACCTGCGCCGTCGCCGGGTTGGTAGCTGATCTGCTTCACGCCAAACTTGTGCGACTCGGCCCACATGATGTACATGCGCATCAGCATCTCGGCCCAGTCCTGGCTCTCGGTGCCGCCCGCGCCCGGGTTGATCTCCAGGATGGCGCTCAGCTGGTCTTCCTCGCCGCTCAGCATGCGCTTGAACTCCAGCCCCTCCACGGCCTCGCTAGCTTTTTTAAACTCCTGCAGAATGTCCTCCTCCGACACATCGCCCTCTTTGTAAAAGTCGAACAGCACCTCGAAATCCGAGACGGCTTTCTCCACCTCCTCGTAATGGTCTGTCCATACCTTCACCAACTTCACCTCTTTCAGGATCTTCTCGGCCTCCTTGGGGTCATCCCAGAAATCGGGGGCCGTGGTTTTCTGCTCCGTCTCTTCTATTTGCTGTTTCTTGGCAGCGTAGTCAAAGATACCTCCTCAAGGCCTCAACTCTGACCTTTAACTCCCTAACCTGTTCAGTTGTCATGGGTTTTAGTGTTTATGTAGATGATGTATACTGTATAAAAAACGAAATGCTGCCATACAAGCCTATCAACTTATACAGCAGCACCCGTCTCTGATTTAATTGTTACAGGCTAACTTTGTGCACCCAGTTGTGGGTATCGGGCGCCTGGCCGGTTCTGATTTTGTTCAGCTCTTCGGCTACGCGGTTCGAGATCTCGCGGCCTTCCACGGCTGGCAATTCATAGTCGGTGCCGTCGTGGTGGATCAGGGCGATCTGCGAGATGATGGCCGCCGTTCCGGTTCCGAACGCCTCTTTCAGCTTGCCGGCCTTCTGTGCCTCAATCACCTCGTCTACGGCCACCTTGCGCTCCTCTACTTTATACCCCAGGTCTTTGGCTACCTGCAGCACGCTGTCGCGGGTCACGCCGTGCAGGATGCTGGTGCTCAGGCTTGGCGTCACCAGCACGTCGTCGATCACGAACATCACGTTCATCGTACCCGACTCCTCCACGTACTTGTGTTCCTTTGCGTCTGTCCAGATCAGCTGGTCATACCCCTTCTCCTGCATTTTGCGCGATGGCAGCAAGGCGGCGGCATAGTTTCCGGCGGCTTTGGCATAGCCTGCGCCCCCCTCTGCCGAGCGTACGTAGTGCGGCTCCACCGCTACTTTCACAGGCTTGTCGTAGTACTTGCCCACCGGGCAGGTGATGATCAGGAAGCGGTACGTGAGCGATGCCCTTACACCGATGTAGTCGTCTGTGGCGAACATCACCGGGCGGATGTATAGCGAGCTTCCCTCTTGCGTAGGCACCCAGTCTTTGTCCAGCTTCAGCAGCTGCTCCAGTCCCTGCATAAACAGGTCTTCCGGCAACTCGGGCATGCACAGGCGCTCCGCCGACTTGTTGAGGCGCTGCAGGTTAGCCAAGGGTCTGAAGAGAAGGATATCGCCGTTCTTGTCCTTGTAGGCTTTCATCCCCTCAAACAGGGCCTGGCCATAGTGCAGCGAAGAAGTGGCCGGGCTCAGCGACATGTTGCCGTAAGGCACCACTTGCGGCTCCTGCCAGGCTCCGTCCTTGTAATCGACCATGAACATATGGTCTGAGAAAGTTTTCCCGAACTGCAGGTTGTTGAAGTCCACCTCCGAGATGCGTGATGTTTCGGCACGCTGAGTAGGTATAGTGAGTGTATCCACTGACATAGTGATTTGTTTTTTGTTGATAATTATTTCAGACACGCGGCTGCCAGGTTATTTCCTCGGCGCCGAGCTCCTGGGTCATTTTACGGCAAAGTGCAAACAGATAGTCAGACAGTCTGTTCAGGTATTTTATAACCAGCTCTTCCACTGGCGAATGCTCCTGCAGATGAATGGCGAGGCGCTCTGCCCGACGGCACACACAACGCGCCACATGGCAGAAGGAGACAGACTGGTGGCCGCCCGGCAGCACGAAGGCGCGCAGCGGCGGCACCTCGGCCGTCATCCTGTCTATTTCCTGCTCAAGCAGGGCAATGTCCTCCTCGTGCAGGTCGGGGGTTTTCATCCTCGACTTCTCTGGGTCGGTGGCCAGCAAGGCGCCGATGGTAAACAGGCGGTCCTGCACTTCCTTCAGCACGGCGGCGCGCCCCTGATTCACGTCCTGGTCGCGCACCAGCCCGATGTAGGAGTTCAGCTCGTCCACGGTGCCGTAAGCTTCGATGCGCAAGTCAGACTTGGCCACGCGGGTGCCCCCGATGAGCGCGGTGGTGCCGTTATCGCCTGTTTTGGTGTATAGTTTCATGGGTGGTGCGGCGACTGCAGTTTCCCGGCAGTCGCAAAATCCTCGTTTATGGTGTCAGACTCGATCAGGCCGTCGCGCATCCGGATGATGCGGTGCGCGTACTTGGCGATGTCCTCCTCGTGGGTCACCATGATGATGGTGTTTCCCTTGGAGTGCAGGTCCTCAAACAGCTCCATGATCTCGTAGGATGTCTTGGAGTCCAGGTTTCCGGTGGGCTCATCGGCCAGGATGATGCTGGGGTTGTTGATCAGGGCGCGCGCGATGGCCACACGCTGCCGCTGGCCTCCCGAAAGCTCGTTCGGCTTGTGCTTGCCGCGGGTGCCGAGACCTACGCTCTCCAGCGCCCGCTGCGCCTTCTCCTCGCGCGCGCTCTTGCCGTAACCGGCGTAAATCAGCGGCAGGGCCACATTGTCTAAAGACGACTGGCGGGGTAGCAGGTTAAAGGTCTGGAACACGAACCCAATCTCCTTGTTGCGCACCTCGGCCAGCTCGTTGTCGGTCATGTTGCTCACGTCGTTGCCGTTGAGGATATAGGTGCCGCCGGTGGGGGTGTCGAGGCAGCCGATGATGTTCATGAACGTAGACTTGCCAGAGCCTGACGGCCCCATAAAGGCCACATACTCGCCTTTGGTTATCGTGATAGACACCGACTTAAGGGCGTGTATGGTTTCCGCGCCCATGCGGTATATTTTCGAGATGTCGTGCGTTTCGATCAGTACGTTCATACGGCCTTTTTCATTGTTGCCATTCGTCGGCACGGGCCGCTATCTCCTGGCGTTTCTGTTCTAATTTCTCACTAAATGTACTATATTCTGACGGATCAAGCAAGCTGCACAAGTTTTCCTGCGCCTGCTCCGCGTAACTGAACAGCCCTTGCTCCAGGCTTTCCAGCGCGTAGGCTTTTTGCAGCCCGGCTGCATAGGGGTTATAGGTGATGCCGCTGAGCAGGATGTTGTAGGCCTGTTCTCCTTTGGGCTTGTAGCTTTTGTAGAAGTCGGCGGCGGCCAGCACCACCTCCTCGTCGTAGAGGAGCATCTTCAGGGCCTGGTCATACCGTGCGGCGGCCTCCTCCTTCCGGCCCCTGGCCTCGGCAACCCGGGCCTTAAAGTACAGCCCCTTGCGCTTGTCGCGGTCTGTGAGGTATAGCTTGTCCATCTTGTTGAGGAGCGCGTCGTAGCGCTCGGTGTGCAGCCATACCTGCAGCTGCTGCAGGTTCAGGGCCGACCGCAGTTCGCCTTCGGGCTGCAGCTGCGGCGAGGCTTCCTGTATGGCCTGGTAGGCGGCGGCCCAGCGGCGCTTGCCCAACAGGTATGCCACGCGCGCCACCAGGGCCCTGCGCTTCAGGTCTTTCTCGGTCACGGCCCGCACCAGCGTTTCCATGTCTGCCTCGCTGAGCTGGGGCAGGAAGGTGAGCAGATACTGGACTTTCTCTTTGTCGGGCACCTCGGTGGCGATGGTTTTCACGTCCTGCTGCAGCACCTCGGCCAGGTCCTGGGCCACGCCGATGGCCGCCTCATTCTCTGTGTAGCCTACTTCCTGAAGCGCCGCCAGTGCCTCCCGGGGCTGATGCGCCAGCGCCAGCGCATACCCATGGCTCAGGTAAGCGGAGGTATAGCCATGGTCTTTTGCCTGCTTAAAGTAAGCCGCCGCGGCGCGATAGTTCTCCTCCTCCAGCATCCACTGGCCCAGCGCGTTGTAGTAGTAGCCGCTGTTGCGCTCCGACTGCAGGGCCAGGTTCTCCACCACCCGCCTGCCCTCTTTGGGCAGGCCGTTGTAATGGTGCACGAGGCCTTTCAGGTAGAGCAGATCGGTATAAAACACCTGGTTGGCCGGCGAGGCCAGGTAGGCGTTGATGCCTTTCAGGCGGGTGGTGTCGCCTTTGTCGAGCCGGCTGATGGTTTCGTTGTAAAACAGCGTGAAGTCCTCCACGGCCTGCAGCGAGTCGGGCATGAAGGTCTCGTCGGTCTGCCAGTCCAGGCCGAGCAGCTGGCGCAGGGTAGCCATGTTGCTGCGCAGGGCCTTGCTCTTGCCCGACCGGCTATCTTCCAGCACTTCCTTGGCGGGGCCCAGCAGGGCCTGGCGGGTATAAAAGGCCAGCCTGTTGCTCCGCACAAAGTCTTTGTCATGGCTGTAATGCTGCGCCAGGTCGAAGTAGTAGGCGGTGCTGTCCTGCACGCTGGTCTGGGCATACAGCAGGGCCAGGTTGTTGTAGAGCTCGCCACTTTCCGGGAACTTCTCCGCCCCCTCCTGCAGCACGTACAGCTTCTCGAAGAAAAACTGTTTCTCGTCGTAGAGATTGCCCAGTCGCACGTACAGTTTCGGGCTAGGGCGCTTCGCAATGGCGTCTTTCAGCCGCAAGATCTCGTTGTTCCGCTGGTTCTGCTGCCGGTAGCGGGCAGCCAGGCTGTAGTTCGCCTTCACGTTGTTGG
Source organism: Pontibacter sp. E15-1 (assembly GCF_022601975.1). Classification (GTDB taxonomy): domain Bacteria; phylum Bacteroidota; class Bacteroidia; order Cytophagales; family Hymenobacteraceae; genus Pontibacter. The sequence goes on along the minus strand of NZ_JAKVIR010000012.1, from coordinate 120,667 downwards.
CGTCATACAGGTCGCTCTCCTGATAGAAGCGCTCCGCCAGAATGCTGTTGTCGGAGGCGGTATACAGGTCTCCGAGGTAATTGTAGTACCCTGCCTGCACATCGAAATAAGATCGGTACTGCGTGCGCATCACCAGTATGGCGCAGGCAATCAGGCTCATCAGGGCAAACGAGAAAAGCGAAAAGCTTCTGGGCTCATACACCACTTTGTATACGGGCAGGCGCTGGTCTATCAGCCGCCCGAAATTAAGCATGATGTAGAGGAAGAACCCGGCCCCGAACGCCAGGTGCGTGTACACGATCATGTCGTGGAAAAAGACCGTGAGCGGATCGTTGGCCGTGGCAAAGGCGTAGCCGATGCTCAGGAAGGCGATGGTGGCGAAGACGAGGTAGAGCACGGCCCCCGTGGGGCGGAACAGGAAAAGGCGCTTGTAGTAAGCCTCGCGCTGCCGCATGCCCCAAAAGCCCGCCACCGTAGAGAGCAGCAGGATCACGTAGCCGTTGATGTAGAACAGGTCGAGGTGCAGGTAGCCCACGTTGCGCAGGTACAGCAGCACCAGGTTGGTGAGGTACAGCATGCTGATGAGCACAAACTGCCACATGCTGAGCCGCTTTTCCGGGGCTTTTGCCTGTGTGTTGAGCCAGAGCAGGGCGTTCACATTTTCGTAGGCCACCCATACCATAAACAGCACGGTGGCCACCAGCGCGCCGATGGAGCTGTAGCTAACCAGATGCAGCGTCACCAGCTCGGCCGGGAACTGGGCCACGCCATACACCATCAGGCCGACGATCAGGATGAGCACCAGCATGGCAAGCAGCCGCAGCGAGAACGTGACCTGCGGCCAGAATGCCTGAAACGCGTAACTCGTGGTGGCCAGCAGCCCAATCGTGATCAGGAGGAGCATCTGGCTGGCGCCATTGCCGAGGCTGCCCAGCAGATCGAGGTTGAAGGTGGCCAGAAAGAGCATCAGCAGCAGCACCCCACCGAAGTAGGGCAGCCGGCGCATGGTGCTGATGGCCGCCGTGTAAAAGGCGAGGCAAATGGCCAGGATACCCAGCAGCAGAGTGGCGGCCACGGTGTTGATGGCGGGCAGGCCCACGTCATACTGCTCGAAGAGCAGGTAGCCGTCGGCGGCCAGCGTGAAGGGCTCCAGCAAGCGCGTCACCTCGTGCACCGGCACCGGCACCACCTGCAGGTCCGTGATTTTATCCCAGCCAAAGGCCAGGTCCTCTCCGGTAAAATAATGGTATACCCCCAGGAGCAGGGCCAGCACTCCCAGCAGCAGCAGAAAAAGATAGGGATACTTGATAGAAGTATCCCAGGCTTTCCAAAACTTGATTTTGTTCATATAGGTGAGGCGACACAAGTATCAAGACACAAGACATATTCAACCCCGCACGCGCAGCGTTGGCTACAGGGACTTTGCCCGGCAGCCAAAGCAAACCAAACCTGTCTTTTTACTTATGGTAGTGGGTTACTCCAGCACTTTCGGTACCCGGAAATAGTCAGAGTCTTTTTTAGGGGCGTTCAGGAGCGCCTCCTCGTGCGACACGGTGTTCTTGCGGATATCCTCGCGCAGCACGTTCACCTCCTCCGACATGTGCGTCAGGGGCTCCACGGCCGTGGTGTCGAGCTCGCGCAGCTTGTCCATCCAGTTCAGGATCTTGTTCAGGTCCTGAAGCATGGCCTGCTCTTTCTCCTCGTTAAACTCAAGCCTGGCTAAGTGTGCTAATTTCTTGATAGTCTGAATATCCGTTGACATGCGTCTTAGTGTGTTTCGTTAGTTCTGTTTGAATGATGTTAAATACCCGCTCTTTCAGCTCGGGCAGGTTTGCCAGCGTCATGCCCTGCGTCTCGATCGGCTCGTGCACGATGATCTTGAGCGGGTGCCAGCGCACTTTCAGCTTCCCGTCCAGGTCGGGCAGGAAGTGCTGGTTGTAGGGCATGGTTACCGGCACCACGGGCAGCTGCTTCTCGATGGCCAGCTTAAACGGACCGTCCTTAAAGGCCATCAGCTTCTCGCCTGCCGTTTTCGGGATCGTGCCCTCCGGGAAGATCGCCAGATTGCGGCCCTGCTCCAACGTCCTGACTGATTTTATATAGCTCCGGGCGCTGCTCACCGGGTTGCGGCGGTCTACGGTGATGTATAATTTATCGTATACCTTGCCCCACAGTGGCACCTTAGCCAGCGAGCTCTTACCCACAAAGTTAAGAAATCCGGGGATGGTATGCAGCATCATCGGGATATCCAGGTAGGAGCTGTGGTTGGCCGTGAAAATATAGCGGCGGGCCGGGTCGAACTTCATGCGCCATTCTACCTGCAGCGGGGCCAGGAACATGCGCAGGAACACCGTAGACCAGCCCCGGTTGATGTTGTGCACGCGGTGCCACCACTTCTCCTTCCGGATCAGGAGCGCCTGCGCAGGGTAGCTAACCACAAACGGAAGCACAAACCAGGTGCAGCACCAGGTGGTATAAATCCGTTGTCCGATATACTTGACCGCTTTCATTTATCCAAAAGTAATCATTCTCGCTTATTGTACAAATTCAACGGGATATCGCCGCTCCGTGTATGGTATAAACGCACCGCCCGGCACCAATGGTATAGATTAGCCCTCCTGCTGTTGCAGCAGCAACGCAACCTTCAGGATGCCTGCCACGCTGATGGCGTCGGTGATCTGGTTGCTCATGGCCATGTGCACGGCCTCCGAGAATTTCACCCGTTTGATGTGCAGTTCCTCGGTTTCTTCAAAAGCGGTTTCGCCGGGCTTTAGTTCCTGCGCCAGAAAAACAAAGCCCTCCTCGTCGGTCACGGAGTTGGAGGTATGGAGCCGCGCGATATTGGTCCATTTTCCGGCGGTAAAGCCCGTTTCCTCTTTCAGCTCCCGCTTCGCGGATTCCAGGATGTCGTTTTCGATCAGGCCGCCGCCCATGGGTATCTCCCAACTGTACTCGTTGAGGGCGTAGCGGTACTGCCCCACCAGGTAGGTATAGCCTTCGTCGTCGAGGGGTATGATGCCGATGGCCTTGTTCTTCATGCTCACCACGCCGTAGATGCCCTCGCCGCCTTTGGGGTTGAGCACCTGGTCTTCGCGCACCCTGATCCAGGGGTTCTGGTATACGTCCTCAGAGGAAAGGGTGGTCCAGGGGTTGTGGGTTTCGTCAATCATCGCTCGGTTTTTGGTCCGGTGCAAAGATAACGGAAGCGCATGGAAAATACGATGTTCCGCTTTTAGGTATGGGAGGAGATTTTATACCTCCCGCGTTAGGTTAAGAGCTGCAAAACTCAGATTTCTCCCTTAGGTCGAAATGACAGATAAGTTAGCGGTACTCCGGGTTCTCGAAGCTCCAGTGCGTGCCGCTGTCCCAGTCTTTCCGGGAGTTGCCGTAGGCGGGATAGCCATTGGCGGCTTTCAGCATGCGGGCCAGGTGCAGCAGATTGTAGGTCATGAAGGTGGTGTTGCGGTTGGTAAAGTCGTTCTGAAAGGCATTGGCTTCTTTGTCGAGGTAGCTCGGGCCGGGGCCTATCTCCCCGATCCAACCGCAATCCGACTGCGGGGCGATGGAATAGCCAATGTGCTGCAGGGCGTATAGCACGCCCATCGAACAGTGCTTCACGCCGTCTTCGTTGCCCGTCACGATGCAGCCGCCCGCTTTGCCATAGTACAGGTACTGTCCTTTATCGTTCATCTTACTGCTCATACCATACAGGCGCTCGATCAGCTTTTGGGCCACCGACGACTTCTCCCCCAACCAGATGGGCGTGCCGATGATCAGGATATCAGCAGCGAAAATTTTCTTAAACAGCTTCGGCCATTCATCCTTTTCCCAACCTTGTTCCGTCATATCGGGGTAAACGCCGGTGGCTACCTCGTGGTCTATCAGGCGTAGCTGGTCAACTGTCACGCCCTCCTTCTCCATGATCTGGATGGCCACATCCATCAAACCCTGCGTATTGCTCACGGCCGGAGATTTCTTCAGGGTGCAGTTTACGTACATGGCCCGAAGCCCGGAAAAATCAATCTTATCCATATCTTTTTGTGTTTGCCTGCCCGTTGCCTTTTTGATGGTATAAAATGTGCTTGCCGCACCAGCAGGTTGGTGTGGCAAGCACAGCCCTGAGGACCTATACCTTTGCGGCCACTGTTTGTACGGCAAAAAGCAGGTAAGCGATGATGAGCAGGGTGGCAACGCCTGTAACCAGAAAGACGGCGGAGGCCCTAAACTGAAACCAGATGAACCCCGCCAGCGAACTGGCCAGCATGGTGCAGATGCTCTGGAAACCGGAGTAAGTGCCGATGGCGGTTGCCGTGTCCTTTTTATCCACCATGTTGCTGATCCAGGCTTTGGAAATGCCCTCGGTGGCGGCTGCGTAAACGCCGTACAGGAAAAACAGCCCGAAAAACACGTAGGTGCTGTGGGTGGTCGCCATCCCGAAATACACGAGCGCAAACAGGGCCAACCCTGCCAGGTACATCTTCTTCAGCCCGAAATTATCAGCCACAATCCCCAGCGGGAACGCAAACAGGGCATACACGAGGTTGTAGAAAATGTACACGCCGATGATCATGGTATCGTCGAGGCCCGCCTGCTTGGCCTTTAGCAGCAGAAACACATCGGAACTATTGAACAGCGTGAAGGCCAGCAGCCCGATCAGCAGTCTGCGGTAGCTTTCCGGGCTGTCCTTCCAGTAATGGAGAAAGGAGAAAAGGGGGGTGGTCGTTTTGGACTTTACCACGCGTTCCCGGTTGTCTTTGAGGTATAGCGAGGCGGCCACGGCCAACACGCCTGGTATAAACGCGATGAAGAACAGGGTGCGGTAATCCTCGGGGTAAAAATAGAGATAGAGCAAGGCAAGGGCTGGCCCCAGCACCGCGCCCAGCGTGTCCATGGAGCGGTGGAAACCGAAGACTTTTCCTTTAGTGGCAGGCGTGGCCTCTTCAGAGAGAATGGCGTCCCGGGCTCCGGTGCGGATGCCCTTGCCAAAACGGTCGATGGTGCGGGCGAAAAACACCCAGAGCGGATAAATAAAAAGGGCCAGCAACGGTTTGGAAACGGCGCTGAAGGCATACCCGAGCTGCACGAACGGCACCCGCTTGCCGGTGTTGTCCGACAGCTTCCCGAAATAGCCTTTGCTCAGCCCGGCCGTGGCCTCTGCCACTCCCTCCAGCACCCCGATCAGGATAATGGAGAAGCCGATTGACTTGAGGTAGAGCGGCATGATGGGGTATAGCATCTCGCTGGCCGTATCGGTGAACAGGCTCACGATCGACAAAATCCAGACAGTGCGGGTGATGTATTTCATTATCGATCCAGTTAAGGCCCACGAATTGAGGTATACCGGTGTGTATACGGAAGAAGCCAGTATACGCAGCACGCTGCTGCGTATACTGGCTTCTATATGTGATGCCCGTCCCTGGGCCAGGCCATAGTATCAGTGCTTTTTGAGGAGGCTGTCTTTCTCTATCCGGATCAGGTACCAGTTGCCGTCGCCGTCTTTGGCTACCTTGGCCTCTAGCAGCAGGCTGGCTTTGCTCCCCCGCAGGGTAAACTTCAGGTCAGCGGGGTTGTCGGCTTTGCCGGGCAGGTCGTCTTCCTCAAAGTTCAGGGCTTTAAACTGGCCTATCCTAGATTTTACCGCTTCCTGCTCCTTTATAAGCTCCACGCCCTGCTTAAACGAGTCCGGTTTGTCTGTTCCGGTAAAATAATAGCCAATCGTGGAGATCAGGAGGGCACCGCCATACAGGAAAAGAAACCAACGAAGCGTCTTTTTCCGGTTGATTTTGTTTTTCAGGAAGGGATAAAACACAAAGTAAAGCACGCCACCTGCCACAAACAAAAGTACTATCGCCTTCACCATATCAGTTTAGTATAAGAGCATGTTTAAAATTCATCTTTTGGGCTGCAAATTGTTCATAAAGGAACCTGACTTCGCCTTTTTATCACCCCATAGCGCTGCTATGCGGCTCAAAAAACGCTTCGCCAGAACCCTTCCTGAACAATTTTCGCTTCCAAAAACGAAATTTAGACATACTCGAGCATGTTTCCGGCATAGCCTATTTCCGCTGCTGCCCGATCTTAAATTGCATCAGCGTTGCCACCTGGCCCGCCCGTTGCACGGCCTCATCCGCCTTCGGCCCGCTGAAATTCTCGGAAACAGTGGCTTGCCAATGCGCCAGCCACCGCTCAAAATGCTCCGGCTTCAGGGCTTCCATACCGTTTAGTTCGATGTGTTTCAGCATGGGGTTCCCTTTATACTTCATCTCCCCGAACAAGACGGTTTCCCAGAAATCATACATCACCGGCATATGCACCTCCCAGTCCAGCTTCACCACGCGGGTGAAGAAATGGCCGATCAACTCGTCTGCCAGTAGGCGGGTATAAAATGTATCCAGTAGCCGCCTGATGTCCTCCCTGTTTTGTATGTCCTGCTTCATGTTCATCTCTCTAAAAATATGGCCGCCACACCCGCGTTCGAAGTATGGCAGCCGAAACCGGGCCAGGGTATGGGTTTGTGTGTTAGTTGAGGTCAGCAGCGACGAATTTGGCCAGCGAGGCCCCTCCTGCTGTCTGCAGGGTGAGCGTATCGCCTTTCAGCGAGAAACTGTCGGCTGTTTCCATTACCTGCAAATACGCGTTTTCATGCGTCATCTGCAAACAGGCCATCCGCGTGGAGGCCATCTTCGAAAATCTGATGCCGTTGCTGCCAGACAGTGCATAGGTCCCGACAAACGAGTTGCACCCTGTATACCCTGTTACGCTGTTGCCGTCTGGCTGAAGCACAAAATGTGGGTCGCGTTGTTGGTTCGCTTGCCGGGCCAACTGCTGCCCGTTCAGCGCCACGAGCTTCCAGTGCGTGGCCATGATGTCGGTTTCGGTGCCCGCTTTCTTCAGGACATACTTTTCTGCCAAGGCTCCCTGTATGCGTTTTCCGCTGCGGTCTAACCTAACCAGCGCATTCTCCTCCACTTTATATGCTTCGGGCGCAGTGCTTATAGAATCGCTGGACAAAACAATGCGACTGCCGGTTTTATCCCAGGCAAAGGAGCCACTGTCTTTGTATACTTCCTGCCCCTTGCCCAAGTATTGTGCCTCCTGCGTGTACGTCAGATCCTGGTTTAGCGTAAGCACAGTCCGGATTCCGGCACAATCGGCGCAGGGCAGCACACCAGTATACCTGCCGCTCCAGTCTAAGGCGTTTTGGCTGTTGTGCAACGGATCAGCGCTATCTGGCTGCTCTCGCCCAGTTTTGCAACCGAAGGCCAGTGCGGCCAACGTGACCAATAAAATCAACTGCTTTTTCATACTGTTCGCCATTGGGGTTTTATGTGTGTTTGCGCGTAGCGGCAACTGCTTCCGCTGTGGGTATAGCGCCTATTTCCAAGAGTTGGAAACCGCTGTCACTGCTTGTAACGTTTGTCAGGCAGTATCCTTATGCGCGGTTTTTTATCCATCTGCAGCTGAACCAAACAGCGCATGAAGCAATCAAGTTGCATTTCTGCCCAAGCTTGAGGTAGCAGGTGTTGGTGGCAGGGTTCAATCTTTTCTACTCCTTTAAGCAACTGGGCGGCGCTCTTTCCCTCAAATCACTAAAAACAATTACTCAGATTTCCCGCTGGTCGAAATGACAGTATGTATTTGAAAAGACATAACACAATACCCCGCCCTAAACAGAAAGGCCCTGGGTATTCCCCAAGGCCTTTCAATAAAGTATAAAATAGTTTATTTCTGAATTACCTGTCGCAGTTGGAACTCCTGTTCGTTCACGCGTACTTTGATCAGGTATAACCCTGCCTCTTTAAGTGGCTTGCCAAATGTTAGGGTATGCGTTCCGGCGGATAATTTAGCGGCTGGTGCCTGCTCTATCACCTTTCCCTGGAGATCATATAGCGTTAACTGCACCTTGCTCGTTTCCGGCAAGTTTAGCTGCACGTAGAAGGCTCCTCTGGAGGGGTTCGGGAAAGATTGCACGCTGGCAGCAACTGGAGCGCTGATATTTTGCGTAGTGCTGGCGCTCATACCACTTGCCCCGGTGCAGGTAACTGTGTTTTTCGATGCATCATAGGGCAAAGCACTGTGCGTTACGCTGTTCACGCAGAAATTCACGGTGACAGTGCCTTTGGCTGTGCTTGTAGTCACAATGTCTACGGTGCCGTTTGCCCCTGTCACGCCGCTTTTGGTATCGGTATAGGAACCCGAGAAGGTGCCCGAAACCGTTGCGTTGGCCACCGGGTTGCCCAGGTTGTCTTTTACTGTAACTGTGGCTAAGCCATACTTACTTCCGCCTGCCGCACTCACCGTGCCGGTTACGATAGAGGAAACAGCTACAGAGGTAGCAGTGGCACTCTGGCTACCCGCCTGGTAACTATCCAGGTTATCATAGTAATAGGTATCGCCGGTATAGGTGTTGGAGGCAAACAGCAAGATCATTTTGGTGACGCCGGAGTTTGAGGCCGCCGGGTCTGGCCTGTCGAGCAGCGTGAACGGGATGCGCTGCCACTGGTTCTGTACGGTCGTTTTTCCGGTGTACCGGCTATGCCGCCCTGTAGGGTAATTGCTGGAAGTGGCTGTCGCTGTTTCCAGTTGCAGCGTAATCTCAGTGCCTACCGGGGCACTTGTGTACACGTCAATGTAAAACTTCTTGCTCTTGCTCGTGTACTGGCTGGCGTCTGCGATGTTGGTCACGTTGTAGGTCAGCACATCATACTGCTGCGCCGCGTTGCGCACGTATTTACCCACCTGGGCCGACGTGTTCACGCCGCTCACCGAAGGGTTCGCTACTTTTGAGTGCGTTCCGGTATAGGTGCCTAGTGTGGCCGTAGCTGGCTGGTCGAAGTTCTCGAAGCTGAATTCTTTTGTAAAGGGAGGCTCTACCTCTACTGGCACGGAAATCTGCTGCGAGCCGCATGAGGTGGAGAAGGTTGCCGTTACGTTGCCGCTGGCGTCGCCGAAGTTTACCACAATGTTCCTGGTGCCCTGCCCAGAGGCGATGGCAGCGCCAGCTGGTACTGTCCAGTTCACCGTGGTGCCGGCAGCAAGGTTGCCAACACTATAGGCCACGCCTGCTTCTTTATTCAGCACCACGCGATTGCCAGTGGCATAGGGCTTAAAGCCATTGTATACCCGCACATAGTCCACATCCATGGACTTCGGGAAGATGCTGTCATCCACGGTACCACCCAGGTTACCTCCAACGGCAACGTTCAGCAGGAAATGGAAACGCTGGTCGAAGGGCCAGTTATAAGGTGCCACATCTTGGGCCGTTTTGGTCAGGAAAAGGATGTCATCCACAAACCAACGGATTATACCCGGCTCCCACTCAATGGCAAAGTCATGGAAAGCGTCTGAAAAGGCGCCGGAGTTTACATAATAGTTAGCTCCCTGGTGCTGGTTGTTTGGGTAAAGGTCCCCGTAATGGATCGTGCCCAAAACCTTATTTGCCTCCGCCGACACATACTCCATAATGTCGATCTCGCCGCTCTTAGGCCAGTTGCCATATACCTGGTCCGTAGACAGCATCCAGAAAGCTGGCCACAAGCCTTTGCCCGCTGGCAGCTTTATCCGCGCCTCAAACCGCCCATAAGCCCAGTCGCCTTTGTTAATCGTCCTGATTCGGCCGGAGGTATAGGCCTTGGACTGTACCCGCTGCTTTTTGGCCGTGATGTGCAGCTGGCCATTGGTTACGGTCACATTGCTTTCCTGGTAATACTGCAGTTCGTTATTACCCCATCCGCAAATGCCCTCGGCACAGCCGTCACCTGTTTGGTGGCTCCATTTGTTGGCATCCAATGTGGTGCCGTTAAACTCATCGGCCCAGACAATTGTTGGGCACTGCTGTGCGTAAATAATCTTCGGACAAATAAATGCCGCAGCAACCATCAAAGTTGCGATCAACCACTTTCTGTAACTGTTTCTCATAATGTTCTGAAGTAAGTTAACACGTACATAATTCATACCCCTAAGGTACTTGCTTACAACCAGTTTGTTCTGGTTTTGGGTACACCATACGCACGTGGTTACTACGTCATAACTACGTCACTTTTAGCTTCAGAAATGAGAAATTCACACATCCAATAATTAATATGAGTAATCAATCACTTAGTGGATATTTGATAAAACTATGCTTGCCCGAGCAGGCGGTTATAAATCGTTTTGACTTGAAGGTCGCTGAAGCCGTAAATACCTTCCCTGGCGGAGAACTCCGCAAATACGGTCGGGAAGTCGGTAGCGGTGGTATTCAGTATTTCTTTGATGACACGCTCGGGCCTGTCCAAGTTGCTGTCCTCCGGAAACCTGTCGCTGTGGGCCTGGCATACCTCTTCCAGATACTGAAAGCAGTCTGAGGGAGTATGCGACAAGGCCTTCAGTTGCTCTAGGTCATGCTGCTGGTATGCCGTCCATAGGTTTTGTCCTAAGGCCATATCTTCGGGTGATAGTTGCACCCTCGCCTGGTAAGCCTGTAGCAGCAGGTTGGGAGAGTAGTCGGAAAAGCCTCTCCATCTATCCGCGCCGGGCTGCGCCACCGGGAACACCCGGTATACGTTGCGCACCGGGAGCGTGGCAAGCAGCGAGAGCACGAACCACATATTTACCTGGCAAAAGAGATCGTTTTCGAACCACAGGCAAACCTCCGATGCACTGGTGAGTTGGTATAGCTTCTCAAACTCCTTGACCGTGTTGCTGAAATAAGTGCTTGGCTGCACGTTATAAGTGGCGGCAATAAAGGCAGCCCGTGTGTTCCAAAAATCCGTGAGGTTTTCGGCTTTGGTCTTGCCCTCCACCAAGCACTCCCGGCACACGATCACCTCATCCTGGAGAGTAAGGTCCCTGAACTGCGTTGCCAGGCAGTCGCCGTTTAAGATGTGGTAGATGCCCATACGCGGTGAATTGCATGCATCTTATAAAGGACGTCTTGACTTTATAGGCTTGCTGCATCGTGCTATTCTTTTATAAAACAGAATATGCCAGTTACAAACTGGCTGCAAAATATAGCCACAAGTTACGCTTTCGCTAAACTTGCGGGATAAGGGGTTTAAGCACATAATTTAGCAAATAAAAACCGAATAGATAATCCGCGAAGATTTTCGTAAGTAAGCTTGAACTAGCCATTAATTATACACGGTGTTGGCAAATCGTTTATTTTAATTCACTTGACAATTTATTTATTGATTCAATTACTTTTTTCAGCTTCAAAGGTGCTTTAGAGTAAGAATAATTTTTTAATTCATATTGTTCAACCACATTGGTGATAACCAAAGATGTAATTCTTGAGCACAATAATGTCACAGTCGAAAATGAACTTTCGTATTGAGAATTATCATTTACCGCAGATTTTAATTGACGAATGCTTATATATTCCGAGTGAATATGATTTGAATACAAAGAATGAGTTCTTGATATGTTACCAATTTTTATTAAAGGATATATTTCGTCCAATTTAATTAATCTTGCATATGATGGATTTATAAATCTTTTTCTTTTAGAAAAAGGTAATCTTTTGAATTCATCCAACTTTCTGATTTTCCTTAATTCTTCAGCCAGTTCATTCCTCATTTTTATAATCGGTTCAAAATCCTTTGGATGCTTTTTAGTCAGCTCAATTTGTTTCCTCAATCCCTGTATTTTATAAACATATGCTCTTATTTCTTTAGAATATTCAGAGTCGACAAAAAATATGTAAGATAAATTAATGAATGTTTCAATTTGAAGTCTTGCAATAGAGTAAACAGCTGTTAGGTCATTTATTTTTAGTTGCTTATCCCGAATTTCAATTAATTTCCCACTTGTAAGGGTTAAAAGTGTTTCATTATGAAATATTATTTGAAATAGCAATTTTTCAAAAAGTCCTGCATCCTCAAATTTTATTCCATTATCATATAAATCTTGAGTACATTCTATAAGAAGAGAATTTAATTCAGTAAGAATTGCTTTTTGATTAGACAAAGACAAGTCATTAACTAACATTAAGGCTTCTATGCTTGTTCTTTGTTGTTCGTTCATAAATGTTTGCCAACTAGCAGATAAACGGAGGTCTATTCGGCTTATCTGCACTATAGGTGGAAATAACTGATACAGGACAATTTTCTTTTTTAGCACGTTATGCACCTTAGCAACTCATTTCATTCACTGTATATCGTCATTACAATATAAGAATTCCAATGGAATCCATACGCTTCTTTTTTATTTTAAAAGTTTCAACTTTCAATATCCCATATCTACAGGTATATCCTTCTAGCATACTTCCCTTCCGAGCTCAACTTTGTTGGCACTTCGATAGAACGGCTTTGGGCAGCATGAAAAACAGCAATACATAAAAAAAGCCCTGCAGCACGATGCTACAGGGCTTTCCTTTAAATACAAAAACGCTTACAACGCACCTGCCTTAATCTCCTCTACCACTGTTGGGTCCAGCAGCGTGGAGGTGTCGCCGAGGTTGGAGGTGTCGCCTTCGGCTACCTTGCGCAGGATGCGGCGCATGATCTTGCCGGAGCGCGTTTTCGGCAGGCCGCTCACGATCTGTATCTTATCCGGGCGGGCAATCTTTCCGATCCTCTCCACCACGGTCTCGATGATCTCGGCGCGTAGCCAGTCCACGTGCTCCGGGCGGTCTTTCAGCGTCACGAAGGCATAGATGCCCTGCCCCTTCACATCGTGCGGGTAGCCCACCACCGCCGACTCTACTACATTCTCGTTGTGGTTGATGGCTTCCTCTATCTCGGCTGTCCCGAAACGGTGGCCCGACACGTTGATCACATCGTCTACGCGGCCAATGATGCGGTACAGGCCATTCTCGTCGCGCTTGGCCCCGTCGCCGGTAAAGTAGAGGCCCTTGTAGGTTGAGAAGTAGCTGAGGCGGGCACGCTCGTGGTCGCCATAGGTTGTTCGGATAATGCCCGGCCACGGAAACTTCATGCACAGGTGGCCTTCCACGCCATTTTCGGTTATCTCGTTGCCGTCGCTGTCTACCAGTATCGGCTGTATGCCCGGTAGCGGCAGGCCTGCGTGGCTTGGTTTCATTGGCGTTACGTTAGCCAGCGTCGAGATCATGATGCCGCCGGTTTCGGTCTGCCACCAGGTGTCTACCACCGGGCAGCGGCCCTTGCCCACATGGCGGTGGTACCAATGCCAGGCCTCCTCGTTTATGGGCTCGCCCACAGAACCCAGCACCCGCAGCGAGTCGAGGCTATACGAGAGCACATCCTCGATATCGCCGCCCATCAACGCGCGAATCGCCGTTGGGGCGGTATAGAAAATGGATACACCGAACTTATCGCAGACCTGCCAGAAACGACCGTTGTCCGGGTAAGTCGGAACGCCCTCAAACATCACAGAAGTAGCCCCCGAAAGCAGCGGACCATACAGCAGGTAGGTATGGCCAGTTATCCAGCCGATGTCGGCGGTACACCAATACACGTCGCTTTCCTGGTACTGAAACACATTGCTGAAGCTGTACTGCGCGTATACCATGTAGCCGCCGCAGGTATGCACCACGCCCTTCGGTTTGCCCGTAGAGCCGGAGGTATACAGCACAAACAGCATGTCCTCGGCATCCATCTCCTCGGCTGGGCACTCTTTGCTCACGCCCTTCACCTCTTCGTGGTACCACACGTCGCGGCCTTCCACCATGTTCACGGCCCAGCCCAGGCGCTCCACCACCACTACTTTCCGCACGCTGTCGCACTGCTCCAGCGCCTCGTCCACCACCCGCTTCACGGGTATCTGCTTCGAGCCGCGGTTCAGGCCATCGGCTGTCAGCACCATGCTGCACTGCGCGTCGTTGATACGGTCGGCCATGGCCGAGGCCGAGAAGCCGGCAAACACCACCGAGTGGATGGCCCCAATGCGGGCGCAGGCCAGCACGGCAAAGGCCAGCTCCGGAATCATGGGCATGTAAATGCAGATGCGGTCGCCTTTTTTGGCCCCGTTGTTTTTGAGCACGTTCGCAAACTGGCATACCTTCTCGTGCAGCTCGCGATAGGTATACCGGATGTATCTTTCCTTGGGGTCGTTGGGCTCCCAGATCAGGGCCAGCTTGTTGCCCCGGGTTTTCAGGTGGCGGTCCAGGCAGTTCTCCGTAATGTTGAGCTTACCTCCCTGGAACCATTTTATATCCGGCTCGTCAAAGTTCCACTCCAGGGTTTTATCCCATTTCTTGCGCCAGGTAAACGTTTCGGCTATATCAGACCAGAACCCCTCCGGGTTTTCTACGCTGCGCTGGTAGGCATCCTGGTATTCTTCAAATGTCTTCACTTGGTAGTTCATCATGACTGAAGTAGTTTTATTTCGTTTAAGATTTACAGTAAATTCTACAGCTGAACGCGTTGCCGGTGCCACTTGCTTTCGCCGCTACTAGCATGTTCGCTATGGTCAGCTGAATAACGGTCCCCTTTCTCTTGTGGGGCAGGAAACGCGTGGTATATGGCTTCGGCATGTACCCATCAGCCCCGGATACCCGCGCCTCTATTAAAGATAAACAGTTCAAGGGTGCCGCGCCAGAAACAGGGTATAGATAATAATAGTCGTCTGCCTTTTATTTTGTTGCGCACCCCTTTGGCACTTAGAGCATGTTTAAAATTCATCTTTTGGGCTGCAAATTGTTCATAAAGGAACCTGACTTCGCCTTTTTATCACCCCATAGCGCTGCTATGCGGTTCAAAAAACGCTTCGCCAGAACCCTTCCTGAACAATTCTCGCTTCGAAAAACGAAATTTAAACATGCTCTTATCCATACCCCGACTCTGAAAACTGTTTCCTGCATGAAGCGAGGCACGGGAGCCGACCGTTTGCCCTGGCCTGTTCCCGTGCCTCGCTTAACAGCAGCGCACGAATGTATGCGCCGGTTAATGATGCACGGTGGCGGCACTTGCCCCGCGCGGAACCCGGATGTCTTCCACTAAATCCTGCACGTGCGCCGGTGGCGCAGGTGTAAACCTGGAGACCACATAAGATACGAGAAAATTCAGAAGCATGCCAAGCGTGCCGATGCCCTCCGGAGAAATATGAAACCACCAGTTCTCCGGCACGTTGGCCGCTGGGTTGACAAACTTAAAGTACACGATGTAGGAAATGGTGAACAGCAGGCCGGAAATCATACCGGAGATCGCGCCCTCCTTGTTCATGCGCTTCGAGAAGATGCCCATAATGATGACCGGGAAGAAGGACGCCGCAGCCAACCCAAAGGCGAAGGCCACCACCTCGGCCACAAAGCCCGGAGGGTTTATACCGAAGTATCCCGCGACAACCACCGCCGCCGCAGCGGAAAGACGCGCCGCCAGCAGTTCGTTTTTCTCTGTAATATCAGGCTTGAAAGTCTTTTTGAGCAAATCGTGGGAGATGGACGTGGAGATCACGAGCAGCAGACCGGCCGCTGTGGAGAGGGCCGCTGCCAGGCCACCCGCCGCCACCAGCGCGATCACCCAGTTGGGCAGGCGTGCGATCTCCGGGTTGGCCAGCACCATGATGTCTTTGTCGATCGTCAGCTCGTTCTGCTCCGGGTTCTTCACGTACTGGATGCGCCCGTCGCCGTTTTTATCCTCATACCCAATCAGGTTGGTTTTCTGCCAGTTGTTTACCCACTGTGGCAGCGAGGCGATCTCCCGGTTACTGGTGGTGTTCAGCATGTTAAACATCCCAAAAGCGCCAACAGCGGGTGCCGTGGTATACAGGATGGCGATAAACACCAGCGCATACCCCGCAGACTTACGGGCGTCTTTCACTTTGGGCACCGTGAAGAAGCGCACGATCACGTGGGGCAAACCGGCCGTGCCCACCATCAGGGCGGCCGTGATGAAGAAGACGTCGATGGTGGCTTTGCTGCCATCGGTATAGGCCGCGAAGCCCAACTGCGTCAGCATGCCGTCCAGTTTGTCGAGCAGGTAGGTGCCGTCGCTCAGCGTGCTGCCCAGGCCCAGCTGCGGGATCGGGTTGCCGGTCAGCATCACCGAAATGAAGATGGCCGGCACCATATAGGCAAACATCAGCACGCAGTATTGCGCCACCTGGGTATAGGTGATGCCCTTCATACCGCCCAGCACGGCATAAAACAGCACAATCACCATCCCGATCACCACACCGGTCTCGATCTGTACCTCCAGGAAGCGGGAGAACACGATGCCCACGCCGCGCATCTGCCCGGCCACGTAGGTAAACGACACGAAAATGGCGCACACCAGGGCCACCAGTCGGGCTGTTCTGGAGTAGTAGCGGTCGCCCACAAAATCAGGCACCGTGAATTTGCCGAACTTGCGCAGGTAGGGTGCCAGCAGCAGAGCCAGCAGCACATAACCGCCCGTCCAGCCCATGAGGTATACCGAGCCGTCGTAGCCCATAAACGAGATCAGGCCCGCCATTGAGATGAAGGACGCGGCCGACATCCAGTCGGCGGCGGTGGCCATACCGTTGGCCAGCGGGCTCACGCCGCCCCCCGCCACGTAAAACTCTTTGGTAGAACCGGCCCTCGACCAGATGGCGATGCCGATGTAAAGGGCGAAGGTGATGCCCACGAGGATATATGTCCAGGTTAAAATTCCCATTGTTTTGCGTTATTAGCGTTAGTCTTCGTTCACATCAAACTCTTTGTCCAGCTTGTTCATCAGAATCACATAGACAAAGATGATCACGACAAAGCAATAGATGGCCCCCTGCTGGGCAAACCAGAAGCCCAGTTTAAAGCCGCCCAACCGGAACTGGTTCAGCTCATCCACGAGCAGAATACCGAACACGTATGACACCGCAAACCAGAGCCCCAGCAGCGTGAGCAGGATGCGCACGTTGCGCCGCCAGTATTCCTGCATTCTTTTCTTTTGATTTTCCATGGTATAAGTATAGGGGTTTTTAGCGTGTCGTTGATAAGTTTTGCCTACAAATAAACTGTTGCCTGTAGCCACGCGCCCTACCTGTACCTGAGGCCGTTAGGGTCCGTAGAATGCGGTTGAGTAAGGCAGTGGATGTTGCGTTTGGCAGGTGCCCACTCAGCAGAAAGTCTTCTGTCTGACCACACTGAATAGCGCTGATGCCGGTTAACGGCAGGGCATTGCCATACATCCTGTAGGCGGTATGGATAGGGCTTTTCTCTTGGTTCAGGGGCATATTCAGAAATACATCAACCCCAAATAAAGCAATATTTCCCAAAAATGTATCCTGCTGTGTCGGGATTATACTCTTTGGCGAGGTAGAGCACCGTAGCTGTTGCGCCTCAAAACAGCCCACGCCCGGTGCTGACGGAGAGGCGTCACATTCTCCTATTCCTGTCATCCTGAAAAAATCTTGTGGAAGCGTGCTGCTATTACTAGGCGATGTGCAGCAGGTTGGGTTGCTCACGAGGCACAAGCGGACGCTTGCGCCATAGAGTTCCGATGGGAAACACATGCTCAAAAACGCCCTCGAGCTGTACCTATCCTCTGGCAGCTTTCCAATAGCTACAGCAGGAGAAATAAAAAAAGAACCTTGCCGGTTGGGCAAGGTTCTTTTTGTGTGGCAAACTGGTTGGCGAAGCACTAGGGCATGTCGCGCACGGATACGATGACATCCTTATACTGGTCTGTGTTGTGTAGAAAATGTACGATCTTCCGGCCTACCTCTTCGGGTGTGGCTAACTCTCCATTGGCTTTATAATCCTGGAACTTCGCTACGTTACTGAAGCGGTTCACGTCGGCCTCCCGGATACTCGCCTGCATGGCCGTATCGACCACCCCTGGCGACAGGGCGTATATTTTTGTACTCGTGCCGCGCACCTCCTGCTCTTTCTGCACCGTCAGCGAGAGCATATCCAGGGCGGCTTTGGAGGCGCAGTAGCTCGCCCAACCGTCCACGGGGTATTTGCCTGCGCCGGAGCTGACGTTCACCACTACTTTCCGGGCCGGGTGCTGCCGGTATACCTCCAAAAACGTGTTCATCAGCATGGCTGGCACAATCACGTTGATGTCGAACACAAACTCAAAGCGCTCGTTCGGCATCTGCTCACCCACATATCCGATATCGCCCAGCGTGCCTGCGTTGTTGATCAGCACCAGCTTTTCGGCACCTTCGTAGGGTAAAAACACCTTCTGCAGGTTATGCTCCACGGCCTCGATGTCCGAAAAATCCATGGGCTGGTGGCGGTAGTTGGGATGCCGCAGGGTGTCGGTGCGCTGCACGCCCACCACGCGGTTATTCTCGTCTTTCAGCAGTTCCTGGGCTATGGCTTTGCCGATGCCTTTACTGGCTCCCGTTATGATGTAGATGTTCACTTCGTTGGATTAAAAATTAGAATTTCTGAATTAGAAATTACGAAGAACAGGGTATAAAGGTATAGCTCCTACATGGTGCTTATGCGGTATGGGCTCGCCCGCATACAAAATAACAGGAGCTGGCACCCTTGCCAAAGCAATAGCGCCAGCTCCTGTTGCTGTAGGCTTACCTGACTTAGAGCCAAGCCCAATTTCTGCTCCTCCATACCCGGAGCGCACATCTCAGCGAACGTTGCCGTTTACTGATGTGTGATCGTCACTTTAATGACAGCCGCGGTGGACGGTATGGTGAAGTCAGGATGCCGGGTGGCCGCTTTCTGAATCTGATTCACCGCATCGTCGGGGCCTATGTTAGTGGCCAGCGGATCCTGAACGGGCTTTTGGAAAGGGCCGGTGCCGGGTGCGGTGTCCTCCTCCGTGCCGGCATCATACAGCACCAGATGCGAGGTCACATCGCCCTCCACGGCATGCAGGCCGTCAAACAAGTCAAGGCCCTTGTCGCCGAAGGCATAAAACCAGTCGTTTGACTGCACAAACATCGTGGCGATCTGCAGGCGGTCGCCGGGTGAGGCCCTGAAGGTAAATGTGGCGACTTCGCCAGCAAAGATCGCGGGTCCGTTATCCGGGCCGCCCGGCGACATGAACGTGCCGGAAAGCACTTTGGACATGCTTTGCAACTCCATAATTTCCTGCTCCGGGAAGCCGTCCTCCGCAATTCGTGAAATCCCCTCGTCGGCTGCCATCCCTACCCGAAACATCGGGTTGTAATGGTCATATACCGCGTACACGCCCGGCGAAAGCGGTACCGTGCCGTCAGCCCGAGGCGTATTGACCAGGTTTGCAGTAGAAACGTTCTCAATGCGCACCGTAAATTTCTTAGAAACAAACTCAAAATCATCAGCCTCTTTGCAGCTGCCAAGCGCCAGCGCCAATAAAAAAATCCAGCATCCTCTAAACCTATATCCCATCGTCTTAAACAAATAAAGTAAAACACACTCCCCAATCGGGAGACCGCCTATACTTACGATTTTAAACAGCTGATTTTAAATCAGATACCAAGACTATTAGCGAATAACGGCTTTTGTGATGCAAGGGTATAAATTATGGAAGTTAACCAAGGTTAAGCTAGATAAAATCCAGATACCTTTCAGCCGGAGGAGGGTATAACCGCACTACATCGAAATAAACCAGTGTAATTGTTATCCTCCGATTCAGGCAGGCAGCACTCCGTGGCGGAAACCACACCAGCCTACACCAAAAAAGCTGGCGCCCCTGCCAAAGCAAAGACGCCAGCTCTTTTAATATATGTTCAGAAAATGCATGAGGTGAGGTGGGGCTAACCTCACATTCGTAATTCGTAACTCGTAATTCGTAATTCGTAATTATAAAATATACTGGCTCAGGTCGCGGTTTTTCACCATGCCCGAGAGTTTCTCCTGCACCGTTTCGCGGGTAATGACGATATGGGCATTGGCGCTGATCTTGTCGGGCACATCGAAGAGGATGTCGTTGAGCAGGCGGCTCATCACCGTATGCAGGCGGCGGGCACCGATGTTCTCCACTTCTGTGTTCACCTCGAAGGCAATCGAGGCGATCTCGTCCAAAGCCTCATCGTTGAAGGTCAGCTCCACGTCTTCCGCCTTCAGTAAGGCCTCATACTGCTTTGTCAGGGCGTTTTTCGGGAACTTCAGGATCTGATAGAAATCTTCCTTCGTCAGGCTGTTCAGCTCCACCCGAATCGGGAAACGGCCCTGCAACTCCGGGATCAGGTCGGAGGGCTTGGCCACGTGGAACGCACCGGCGGCGATGAACAGGATATGGTCGGTGTTGATGATGCCATACTTGGTGTTTACCGCCGAGCCCTCCACAATCGGCAGCAGGTCGCGCTGCACGCCTTCGCGGCTCACGTCGGGGCCTCCGCCGCCCTTCTTGCTCGAGCTGGCCACCTTGTCTATCTCATCGATAAAGATCACGCCGGAGTTCTCCGCCTTGAAGATCGCCTCCTCCTTCACCTCGTCCATGTCGATGAGCTTGGACGCCTCCTCCTCCAGCAAAATCTTGCGGGCCTCGGCAATAGTCACCTTGCGCTTCTTCGTTTTCTTGGGCATCATCCCGCTGATCATCTCCTGGATGTTCATCATCGATGCCTCATCCATACCGGGGGCCAGGCCGCCCATACCCGGCATCGCGCTCTGCTGCACCCGGATCTCGATCTTGCGGTCTTCCAGCTCGCCTTTCCGGATTTTCTCTCTGAATTTCTCGCGGGTGCGCTCGTTCAGCTCATAGTCTGTGTCGGGCA
The DNA here is from genome assembly GCF_022601975.1 of Pontibacter sp. E15-1. Lineage (GTDB taxonomy): Bacteria > Bacteroidota > Bacteroidia > Cytophagales > Hymenobacteraceae > Pontibacter. The sequence goes on along the minus strand of NZ_JAKVIR010000012.1, from coordinate 100,141 downwards.
TCGCATTCGGGTCGGAAGATGCGTAAGACACCGGCGTGCTGCTTCGGCCCTGGATCGGGGGTATGAGCGCATCCAGGATAATGTCTTCCACCAGCTCTGCGGCCTTTACCTTCACTTCCTCTTTCTTCTTCTGCTTTACCATATTCACCGACTGCTCCATCAGGTCGCGCACCATGCTCTCTACGTCGCGGCCCACGTAGCCCACCTCGGTAAACTTGGATGCCTCCACCTTGGTGAAGGGCGCATCGGCGATTTTGGCCAGGCGGCGGGCAATCTCTGTCTTGCCCACGCCAGTCGCCCCGATCATCAGGATGTTGTTCGGCACGATCTCGCTTTTAATGTTTTCTGCGGCATTCATGCGCCGCCAGCGGTTGCGCAGCGCTATGGCCACGTTGCGTTTGGCGTCGTTCTGCCCAATGATATACTTGTCCAGCTCCGCTACAATCTGGGCCGGGGTTAAGTGTTCTATATTATCTAACATGGTCTTTTCTCCTTTTGATTAAATTGCAGGCACTATTACCTAACAAGGGTATGGCCTGTTGCGTTATCAAATACTTTTATTTTTCAGGAACGTTCGGGTATTGGTGCTCACGGTGATGTAGTGCGTGGCTCCGGATGGATGGAAAAAGGCGCTGCCGTAGTTCAGCTCAAAGGTCCGCACCCGCAGCATGGCCCCCACCGAGAAACCGGCCCCGCCCGAGGACGTATCGAGGCGCAGCTCCCGGCGGCGCAGGTGGTTATACCCGGCCCGAAGCTGAAAGTTCTTGCTGAACACAAACTCAGCGCCCGCCACAAAGTGCCGTGCGATCTTATCGGCCAGCTTTTTCTCTTCCTTCACCTCGTTGCCGTTTTCATCCAGTTGCCCCGGCTCGTTTGGGTCGAGGTACACGATGTCGAACTGGTAGAGGCGGTGCGCCGTGAGCGACAGCCGCACCGGCATGTGCAAGGGCTTGTAGCTTATACCCAGTTGGGCATCAAACGGCATGGGCTGGCGGTCTCCGCCGTCATAGGCTTTCACCTGATAGCCGATGTTCTTGAAGGCGAGGCCCACCGTCAGGTCTTTCTCCGGATGGTTAAAGGCCACCCCTGCATCGGCCAGCAGGCCCACCGCCTGGCTCCCGGCGATGCTGGATACCGCCACCTTTGCCGTGGCCCCCATCGTGAAGGCCTCCGCTTGCCGGGCATGCGTTAGGCTCAGGGTATAGTCGTTTACGTTAAAAGTGCCTAGCTCCGTTCCGGTCGCGTCGCGCTGCACAAAATCCCCGTAGTTCAGGTAATTGACGCCAGCGGCCCAGCGGCCGTATTTCTCCGAGTGGAAGGCGTAGGCTACGCTGCTTTGCCGGATATCCGCCAGATAGCCGATATAGCTCAGCGAAAGCTGGTTGTCCATCTCCTCGTTCAGCAGGGCGGGGTTAGCGGCCACCATGTTCACATCGTGCGCCCCCGCCGACACGTTTATACCCCCCAAAGCCGCCCGCTTGGCACTGTGCGGCAACTCCAGAAAGGAGAAAGCACGCTGCCCGCCTATCTGTGCCTGCGCTGTCAGGGCGAAGCATAGCAGCAACATACTTAGCAGTGGCTTGTGTGCTTTCATGGCGTAATAGGTAATTCTGAATACCAGATAGTATATAAAATGCTACCTGCTCAGTCAGGAAAAGGTCAATTGTTCAGTTCGTCACTCACACGCCCATTCAGAATTTTCTCTTCCGTCACCGTCAGCTTCAGCGGGTATTTCACTTTCTCCTGCAGCAGCGCGATCCGGACCACGTCATCCACACGGTCTACATAATGGATGGTGAGGCCCTTGATGTAGTGCGCCGGGATGTCGTTGATGTCTTTTTTGTTTTTCTGGCACAGGATAATGTCAGTGATGCCGGCACGCTTGGCAGCCAGTATCTTCTCCTTGATGCCCCCTACCGGCAACACCTTGCCGCGCAGCGTAATCTCGCCCGTCATGGCCAGCCGCGACTTTACCTTGCGCTGCGTGAACACAGAGGCAATGGACGTGAAAATGGCTATACCCGCCGACGGGCCGTCTTTCGGCACTGCCCCCTCCGGGAAGTGGATGTGCAGGTCATACTGGTCAAAGAGGCGGTAGTCGATCTCCAGCAGGTCGGCGTGCGCTTTCAGGTAGGAGATGGCCGTCATGGCCGACTCCTTCATCACATCGCCCAACTGGCCCGAGAGCGTCAGCTTGCCCTTGCCCCTGCTCAGGATCGACTCAATGAACAGGATATCACCGCCCACCGAGGTCCAGGCAAGGCCCGTCACCACTCCGGCCGTGTCGATGTCCTGGTAAATCTCTTTGTCGAAAATCTCCGAACCCAGGATCTTGGTCACGTCCTCGGGCTTGATGGACTTGGCAAACTCCTCCTCCATCGCCTTCAGCTTGGCCGTGTTGCGCACCAGCTGCCCGATTTTCCGCTCCAGGTTCCGCACGCCCGACTCGCGGGTATAATCGTCGATCAGCTTTTCGATGGTTGGCTTCGGCACCTTCACGTCCTCCGGTTTCAGGCCGTGCTCCTTGAGTTGCTTCGGCACCAGATGGCGCTTGGCGATCTCGGTTTTCTCCTCCAGGGTATACCCCGTGATCTCGATAATCTCCATCCGGTCGCGTAGAGCAGGCTGAATGGTCTCGAGGGAGTTGGCTGTGGCAATGAACAGCACCTTCGACAGGTCATACTCCACGTCCAGGTAATTGTCCATGAAGGTATGGTTCTGCTCCGGGTCCAGTACCTCGAGCAGGGCAGAGGCCGGATCGCCCCGGAAATCGGAGGCCAGCTTGTCTATCTCGTCCAGGATAATGACCGGGTTGGAGGAACCTGTTTTCTTAATCTGGCTGATGATCTTGCCTGGCATTGCGCCCACATAGGTGCGGCGGTGTCCGCGGATCTCCGCCTCGTCGCGCACGCCGCCCAGCGACATGCGCACGTAGTTACGCCCCAGCGCCTTGGCAACTGAGCGGCCCAAAGAGGTTTTACCCACCCCCGGAGGGCCGTACAGGCACAGAATTGGCGCTTTCATGTCGTTCTTCAGCTTCAGCACCGCCAGGTATTCCAGAATGCGCTCCTTCACTTTCTCCAGTCCGTAATGGTCGGCATCAAGTATCTTTCTGGTGCGCTTCAGGTTGAAGTTGTCTTTGGTATAATCGTTCCAGGGCAGGTCGAGCAGAAACTCGAGGTAATTCACCGCCACCGGGTACTCTGCCGCCTGCGAGTTGAGGCGGCCCAGCTTGTCAATCTCTTTCTGGAAGTGCTTTGCCACCGGCTCAGCCCATTTCTTTTTCTTAGCCCGCTCCCGGAAACGCTCAATCTCCTGGTCGGGCCCCTCCTGCCCCAGCTCGTCCTGCAGCACCTTTATCTGCTGCCGCAGGAAATAGTCGCGCTGCTGCTGGTCAATGTCGGTGTGCACTTTGGAGTGGATTTCCTGCTTCAGCTCCAGCATCTGAATCTCGCGGAGCATCAGCTCCAGCAGCTGGGTGCCGCGCTCGGTGCTGTCGTTCACCTCCAGCAGCAGCTGTTTCTGGGCCACCTCCACGTTCAGGTTGCTCGACAGGAAGTGGGTCAGGAAGCTCGGGCTGTCGATGTTATCGAGCGCCACCTGCGCCTCCTGCGGTATCTCCGGGTTTAGCTTCAGCATCTTGCCAGCCGCGTCTTTCAGCGACTGCACCAGGGCTTTCACATTCTTGCTTTTCTTGTCGAGCGGGGTTTCCTCGCACAGGCTTACCTTGGCCGTCAGGTAGGGGTCTTCCCGCTTGATCTCCTCGATCTTGAAGCGGCTCTGCCCCTGGATGATGATCGTGGTGTTGCCGTCGGGCAGCACCAGCATCTTCAGGATCTTCGCGATCGTGCCGATCTCATACAGGTCTTCGCCCATGGGGTCGTCGCTTACGGTGTTCTTCTGGGCCACTACCCCGATGATCTTGTCGCCGGTATGGGCTTTGCGCACCAGTTTCACAGACTTTTTACGGCTCACGGTAATCGGCAGCACCACTCCCGGAAACAGCACGGTGTTGCGCACTGCCAGAATGGGCAATTCGTCCGGCAGCTCCTCCGTTTTCACGTCATCCTCAATGTCTGCCGTGATGATCGGGATGAGCTCCGTGTCGTCATCGTCTGAAATTCCGCTAAGCAAAAGGTTGTGTAGAAAATGATTGAAAGTATAGTTCATATATAGATTAGTGCCATTATGACAGAAAAAACATCGTATCCCCCGTTTTTCTGATTTGCATTGTATTGTCAAGTCTTGTGCCAAGGCAGGTATGGCAGGTTTTTTTATTTGTCTCGAAGTAAAATTCTGTACTATTGCATGCAACTCTGTTGCTCCCGGCCTCAGCACAGGCTTGGCCGCACATTCCGCGCGCATACGTAGAAGTTGCACGGGTTCAGGCAGCAGCCTGGAAAATATAGTAAAGAATTGATATCTTTGTCACGGTGCAACAATTATCCAGATGAAACGATCGCTCCTGCAGGCCATTTGCTTGATGCTGCTCTGCTTGCCTTTTGCAGGGCAGGGGCAGGGGTATAAGCAAATCCCGCTGGCCCCGGGCAATGGGCAGATCGTGCACAAAAAATCATACAATCCCGGATATGGTATACAATTTCCCAATTTAAATAAAATACCTTACTATCACGAGCCCAAGAAGCTGGCAGCCATACAAAAATTAGAAAAGCGCCGCAAATACGCGCAAATGCTGCCCCTGCTGGAGCGCTACGTGCACAATTTCGGCATCGAGAACTTCTACAAAGACACTCCGTTGTTATGGCGCCTCGGCCAGCTCTATGAAAAGCAGGGCCAGACGGAGAAAGCCACGGTGCTTTACCGGCTGGTGCTCAAGCACCACCGCTCCGATGTGCGCCGCGTCACCTCGCACTTCGACTCGCTGGAGCAGAACACCAAAGACTACTATGTGCCGCTCGACTATTACTACGAGATGGTGGAGTACCGCAAGTCTATCGCTACCTTCAAGCCGCCCAAGGGGGTATACCTCAACATGGGCAACGCGATAAACTCCGACTATGCCGACTACGGGCCCACGCTGAGCGACGAGAACCAGCTGTTCATTTATACCTCTAAGCGCAACATCAACTACCAGGGGATGGAGACGCGCGTGAACGAGGACCTTTTTTACAGCAAGCAGAACAACGGCTTCTGGGAGGAGGCCAAGTCGTTTGGCAAACCCATCAACAGCATTTACAACGAGGGGTCCGCCTGCCTGAGCCGCGACGGGAAAACGCTGTACTTTGCCCGCTGCGAGGCACCCGACGGTATGGGAAACTGCGACCTGTACATGGCCACTCTGCAGCCCGACGGCACGTGGGGAGCCATCAAAAACCTGGGTACAAACGTCAACTCCAAAGCCTGGGACTCGCAGCCGACCCTCTCTTCCAAAGAAGACACCCTGTACTTTGCCTCCGACCGCCTCGGGGGCTTCGGCCTTTCCGACATCTACTTCACCCACAAGACAAAAAGCGGCAGCTGGGCTCCGGCACAGAACGCGGGGCCAGTGGTGAACACGCGCGAGAGCGAGGTGAGCCCCTTTTTCCACCCGCTATACCAGGTGCTGTACTTCTCCTCGCGGGGCCAGCTCTACAACTTCGGCGACTTCGACATCTACAAGACCTACAAGATACAGGGGGAGTGGCAGGAGCCCCGTAACATCGGCCCGCTGGTAAACGGGCGGGGCAGCGAGTATTACTTCACCATCGACGCCGCCTCCCGCAACCTCTACTATGCCCGCTCCGAGGCCGACGACATCGACAACCTGGACCTCTACTCGTTCCCGCTGCCCATGGAGGCGCACCCGCTGGCCGTCACGAAGGTGGAGGGCACCCTCACCGACTCCGTCACCCGCAAGCCGCTGTCGGGCATAATCTCCATCGTGGATTTGGACAACGGCATCGAGATCTCCTCGAAGTACATCCGGCCGGACGGCACTTTTGAGTTCGACCTGATTGACAAGACGCGGTATATGATGCTGATCCAGAGCCCCGATTTCTTCACGATAGAGCGGGAACTGTCGCTGCAGCAGGACACGTCGTTTCAGGTAATGACCACCGTGATCGACTACAGCATCCCGATGGTGTTCCGCAACATCGAGTTCGACCAGAACATGTCGAACATAAAGGAGGAGATGGAGCCGATTCTGGATGAGGTGGCGCTCTTTCTGATCGACCACCCCAAATTCCGGCTGGAGATCGCCGGCCACACCGACGGCTTTGGCGACCCCGATTTTAACCGCTCGCTCTCCCAGGACAGGGCTGACGCCATCAAGCGCTACATCGAGCGCAAAGTCAACATCACCGACGACCGCATCGACGCCATTGGCCACGGCAGCCAGAAGCCCATCCGAACACCGGAAAAGACAGAGGAAGACCGCCGCATGAACCGCCGTGTGGAGTTCACCATCATCAAACCGAAAAAAGGCAACCGCTGACCCGACAGCAGGGCCATACCCTATCCGGCTCTACCCAATCAAATCCCATCAGCTTCTGGAGTTACAAATACTGGCGCAAGCGTCCGCTTGTGCCGCTCTTGAGGCTGGTTATACTCATACCAATATCAATCGATAAGCGCATACAGCATTACCTTTCAAGTAATGCAATTCCCCTCGTGGGGGTAGGGGTGGGGTATTCTGCACAGACACTTCCACATGCACAGAATCTATTTGATAACGGTATTATTCTGAGGCACAAGCGGACGCTTGCGCCATAGAGGGGGTATAAGCAAGGGGGCCAGACTATCGGTGAATAGTCTGGCCCCTTTGCTGCCTTTAACAGGCGATACTTTAAAACGTGAGTTTTTTGCCTGTGTCGCCGCGCTGCATCAGCACGCTTTCGGTCTTGCCCATATGGTTCACGTTCACGATGTTCATCTGGTCGCTGAAAAGGTCTGTCAGGATGGCGTTTTTGATGTATAGCTGCCTGAGGGTGGCCTGCTGCACCGGCACTTCGATGTAGAGCCATACCACGTCGGCTTCCTCCTCAGAGCCCACCAGCCTGGACTTCAGCGGCTTACCTTTCTCCAGTTCAAATGTCAGGGCGGTGCTCAGGTAGGCTGCCAGTTGCTGCTGCACCGCCGCCGAGCTGCCGCTGTACACGACTTTTGCTTTGGCGCGCTGCGAGAGGAGCTGTTCCAGATCATCCATAAAAACCTTCACGGCCACCTCCAGGTGCTGGGTGCGGGGATTGAACTTCACGTCGGTGATGCTGGCATGGTACTCGTGCGCGCTGGCGGGTTGCGTGGCCAGCAGCGCCAGCAGCAGCACTGTACTTAAGAAAAACTTGTGTAGCATAGGATATTATTTGCCGGCGGGCAGGTCGGCCAGTACGCGTTTGGCCATAGTGGGCATGTTCTCGCTCACAATATGCTGCACGTCGTTGATGTTCGACTGGTAGGGTATGTTCACCTTGTTGCCCGACACCAGCTCGCCGTTACTGTCATAGATCGAATAGTGAACCAGAAAATCGCGCTCATAGTTCTCCGCCGCCCTGTCTAAACAGTTCTCATACACGGTTTTCACCTCAAACTGATTGATGAACACATAGTAGTCGATGCCATACTGGCCGTTGAAATAGCTGAAGAAGTTCGGGTCCTTCACCTTCACGCCAAAGTGCTTGCTGGGGTCCTGGGCAATCGAGATTTCGCCTTCGCCCTCTTTCAAACCCAGTTTCTCCTTCTGGCGCTTCATCCAGGCCGCGGCCCCCTCCTTCTCATCCCGCACAGTAGGCTGGTGGTTATACCGCGACTGTTTGTTGTCCTGATAGCTGTAGTTGAGCGATTTATAGACACGGTTCAGTTCGCTTACACTGTCGCGGTACACGCCGCCCAGCAGATGTATGGTTTCGTAGCCCTGGGGGGCGAGCATGGCGTTCAGCCTGTTCCGGAACACGTGCCGCACGTTCTGGCGCGGGATATGCGACTGCCGGGCAATCTCGTAGTCGGCATCCGAAAAGTAGAGGTATGGGTCGAAGGGGATGACCAGGATGCGGCTCTTGGTCTTGTTGCCTGCCAGGGTGGGTGCAGGGGCTGCGGCGGCAGAGTTACTTTCCGGCGTACCCGTCGGAACTGTGGGGCCAGATATAGCCGCGCTGCTGACATGGGTGCTTTTGGCAACCGGTGCCGGGGCGGAAGCGGGTGCTGCTACGGGCGTGGCGGCAGTTTGCGCATCCATGCGCGACAGGTATAGCGTCTGGCCGATTTGCAGCGTATGGTTGTTCCAGGTCTGGAGCGAGTCCAGCGGAATGCCGAGGCGCCGCGAAAGGCTGTAATAGGTATCGCCCTGCTGCACCACATACACGCTGTCGCCGGAGGCTGGCGTGGGTGGCGGAAGCTTGCCGGCGTGGGCTGCTTCTGCGGTACTAAAAACGAAAATAAGGGGTAAAAATAAGCTTGTAAGGGTAAGGGCAAAAAGGGATTTCATGGATGAAACCGTTGGTTAGAAGATCAACTTGAACACATCGTTAAAGATAGCGAAAGCCATCAAGCCGAACAAAATAACCATACCCACTTTTTGGGCGTTCTCCAGGAAGTTGTCAGAGGGTTTGCGCCCGCTGATCATCTCATACGTCAAAAAAACCACGTGTCCGCCATCCAGGGCCGGTATGGGCAGGAAGTTCATAAACGCCAGCACCATCGAGAGCATGCCCGTGATCGTCCAGAACTTATACCAGTTGAACGTATCGCCGAAAATCTGTGCAATTCCGATCGGGCCGCTCAGCGACTTGGAGGCCGACACCTCGCCCCTGAAAATCTTGCCGAAGCCTTTCATGTTGGCCGCGATCACGCTGAAGGCCTGCTCGGTGCCCATCGGGATGGACTCGCCCAGCGTATAGTCGCGGGTGGCCAGCTGCAGCAGCGGCATGGAGTGGAACCCGATGGTGCCGTCTTCGCTCACGTCTGTTTTCAGTTTGATCAGTTTGCCGTCGCGGTCCACGGTCATGGTCACGGCTTTGCCCTTGTTCTGCTGCATCGCCTGCTGAAACTCATGGAAGAACTGCACGCCCTGCCCGTTTACCTTCGTGATGAAGTCGCCCTCCTGCAGGCCTGCCTTTGCGGCGGCGCTGTTGGCCACCACATCGCCTACCTTAAAGGGCACGCGCGGCTCCACAAAAAACGACTCGCTCTTGTTGTCTGCCAGCTTGTCCATCAGGTCCAGGGGCACCTGTATGTCCAGCAACTGGCCGTCGCGCTCCACAGTGTAGTAGGCGTTGCTGCCCAGCAGGGCATCCATCGAGCGGATATCTTCGAAGCGCTCCAGTTTCTTGCCGTTCACCGCCACCACTTTGTCGCCGGTCTTAAATCCGATCTCCTGGCCAATCTCGTTGGCCACGATGCCGTATTTCACCTCATCGGCGGGGATGTACTGCTCGCCGTAGTTGTAGGTGAGCGCGATAAAGATCACGATGCCGGTGATGACGTTGACGATGATACCGCCCATCATTACGATCAGGCGCTGCCAGGCGGGCTTGGCCCTAAACTCCCAGGGCTTCGGCTCCTCTTTGAGCGCCTCCGTGTCCATCGACTCGTCCACCATCCCGGAAATCTTCACAAAACCGCCCAGCGGGATCAGGCCCAGCATGTACTCTGTCTCGCCGATCTTCTTGCCGAATATTTTAGGGGGGAAGCCGATGGCATATTTCTCTACCCGCATCCCGAACCATTTGGCCGCCAGCATGTGGCCCAGCTCGTGCAATCCTACCAGTATCGTCAGGCCCAGCACAAGCTGACCCACCATTACAATTATGTCCATCTAAAAAAGAAAAATTATCACCTACAGCTTATCTGAACGCCCTAGAGCAACAGACTTATTTCGTACTTGTTTTCGCACCCTTCCGGATTAGCTCCGTAGCCTGCACGCGTGTCTCCTTGTCCGTCTCAACATAGCTGTCGTAGGAAGGATTCGCAATATACGCAACTTTTGCCAGACAGCTTTCGATGATGTCGGACATCTGCAGAAAGCCCACTTCCTCGCGCAGGAAAGCACTGACGGCCACCTCGTTGGCGGCATTGAGGATGCAGGGCATGTTGCCGCCCTTTTCCATGGCACTGAACGCCAGCTCCAGATTCCGGAACGTCTTCAGGTCGGGCTGCTCAAAGGTCAGCTGCGGGTAGTCCATGAAGTTGAAGCGCGGGAAGTCAGACTTCAGCCTTTCGGGGTAGCCCATCGCATACTGGATCGGCAGCTTCATGTCGGGCAGCCCGAGCTGCGCCTTGAGGGAGCCATCCTCGAACTGCACCAGCGAGTGGATGATGGACTGCGGATGCACCACCACCTCTATCTGGTTGTTGCGCAGCCCGAAAAGCCATTTTGCCTCGATCACCTCCAGCCCTTTGTTCATCAGCGAGGCAGAGTCGATAGTGATCTTGGCGCCCATCTCCCAGTTCGGGTGCTTCAGGGCCTGCGTCTTCGTGACCTGAGCCAGCTGCTCCGTGGTATACCCCCTAAACGGGCCACCGGAGGCAGTGAGGATGATTTTCTCGATCGGGTTGTGGAACTCCCCGGCCAGGCACTGAAAAATAGCGCTGTGCTCCGAGTCCACGGGGTATATGTTCACGCCATACTCCTTCGCCAGCCCCGTTACCAGTTGCCCGGCCACCACCAGCGTCTCTTTGTTGGCCAGCGCAATTTGCTTGCCAGCTTTGATCGCCCGAATGGTGGGCTGCAGTCCGGCGTAGCCTACCATGGCGGTGAGCACCATGTCCACGGTGCCCATCTCCACCACGGCGCAGAGCGCGTTGGTGCCGGCGTATACCTTTATGTCCTGGTGCTGCAGGGCGTCCTGCACCTGCTCGTACAAATCTTCGCGGGCAATCACCACGGTATTGGGCCTGAACTCGAGGGCCTGCTGTATCAGCAGGGCGGCGTTGCTGTGGGCGGTGATCACCTCCAGCTCAAAATGCCCGGGGTTGGCCCTGATCACATCCAGCGCTTGCGTGCCGATGGAACCAGTAGAGCCAAGTATGGCGATTCTCTTCATAGTGAGTTACGAATTACGAATTCCTGGTTCCGAGTTGGTTTTACTCTTTCCCTGGCTCGTTAATATGATACTATTTAATATTTTAATCAGGCCCTGGCAGTCAGCGTGTGTGCTCTCGAACTGCTTCGCTTCCAAGTAGCCTGTATCATGTAAAAGCTGAAGCCAGTAGGCGGTTTCCCGTGCTTCTTTCCGGGCGATGCTCAGCTTATGTATAAAATCAGATGTTGACTGCCCTCCGGTTGCCTCCTGTACGTTGGCACCGATGGATGTCCCGCTTCGTAGTACCTGCTTCGACAGTATAAATTCCTTTTTGTCTGCAGATAAGTGCTGATACATCCTTACGATTCTCACCGCAAAGGCATAAGATTTCTCAGCAATGATGCTTTTTCCCATCCACTTATTTTTTACTTCCCTCTAACTCGGAACCCGGAATTAGGAACTCGGAACTATCATCAGGAATTCGTAATTGCCAACAGGCCTGAGGCCAGTTGGCGGTCGTTGCTGAGGCGGGGCACTTTGTTCTGGCCGCCGAGCTTGCCCTGCGATTTCATGTAGTGCTGGAAAGCGCCTTTGGGCAGCGGCGTCAGTTTCAGGGGCTGCAGGATGTTTCCGGCAATAAGGTCGTCGTAGTAGGAGTTATACCTGCGCAGCTGGGTATCCAGCTCGGCGGCGAAGGCGGCCAGCTTCGCGGGCGGGCGGGCAAACTCTACCAGCCACTCGTGGTATGACTGCCCCTGGTCCTGGCTCACATAGGGCGCTACCGTAAACTCCGTCAGTTCCACCTCCGGAAACAGCTGCATGGTCTGCTGCATGGCCTTCTCCACCTCCTCCCCGATCACGTGTTCGCCGAAGGCGGATATAAAATGCTTGATGCGTCCGCTCACCACCAGCTTATAGGGCTTCAGGGAGGTAAACCTGACGGTGTCGCCGATGGAGTAGCCCCACAGGCCGGCGTTGCTGCTGATCACGAGCGCGTAGTTCACGCCAAGCTCCACCTCGCCTATCGTCAGTCGGGTCGGGTTGTCGTCGAAAAACTCATCTACGGGTATAAACTCGTAGAAAATGCCGGCGTCCAGCAGCAGCAGCAGCCCGCTGTCGCCCTGTTTGTCCTGATAGGCGAAGAAGCCCTCGGAGGCCGGGAACAGCTCAATGGAATCCACCTCTTTGCCAATCGACTCGAACAGTTTCTTGCGGTATGGCTCGAAATTGACGCCCCCATACACAAACAGCTGGAAATTCGGAAAGATGTCCTTCACCAGCTTGCCCGTCTGCTGCTTCAGCTTGTCGAAATACATCTGCACCCACGGCGGGATGCCCGAGATCAGCGTCATGTCCTGGTCGATGGTCTCCTCGATGATCTGGTCGAGCTTGGCTTCCCAGTCCTCGATGCAATTGGTCTCGTAACTGGGCAGCTGGTTGGTGCGCAGATAACCGGGCACGTGGTGGTTGGCGATGCCCGACAGGCGGCCCGTGTTTATACCCCCTACCTGCTCCAGTTCCGGGCTGCCCGACAGGAAAATCAGCTTGCCGTCCAGAAAAGCGGAGCGGCCGGTTTCATACACGTAAGCCAGCAGCGCGTCGCGGGCGCCGTTGATATGGTTCGGGATAGAGTCGCGGGTGATGGGGATGTACTTGGTGCCGGAGGTGGTGCCCGAGGTTTTGGCCAGGTAGAGTGGCTTGCCCGGCCACAGCACGTCTTGCTCGCCCTCCTTCACCAGCTTGAAATAGCTTGCCAGCCCCTCGTAGTCGCGCACCGGCACGGCTTTCACAAAATCGGCGTGCGAGGCAATGGCCGGGAAGCCGTGGTCGCGGCCGAAGCGGGTGTGTTGTGCCGTGTGCAGCAGCTTTTTGAAGGTGGCCTGTTGTGCCTCCACCGGGTTTTCGATCCAGCTTTGGTGCTTTCTATGCACATACGCAGCCAGTGGCCTGCTCAACAACGCTTTTACACCCATACATCCTATTTTAGTGTGAGGTAAAGATAATTAGTTAAAGCGGCAATGCCATAACCCTCCCGGAAACATCGGAGTATTTACTTAGGTGATTTTTTAACAAAATTTCAGAACTTCACACAGTGGTATAAGTTTATACTACAACCTATAACCCCAAAAAAAAGCAAAACCATGAAAAAACACAGAGCAGAAGCAAAATGGAACAAGGGCCTGAAAAACGGCGAAGGTGAAGTAAAGACAGGCAACGGGGCTGTGCAGGCCAAGTATACATTCGCCTCGCGCTTCGGCGACAGCACCAGCGGCACCTCCCCTGAGGAACTGATCGGGGCCGCCCACTCGGGTTGCTTCTCCATGTTCCTGAGCGCCCTTATGGAAGGCGAAGGCCTCTCTCCGGAGTTTGTGGAGACAAAGGCCACCGTGTTCCTCGGCGAGAAAGACGGCGGACCGCTGATCGAGAAGATAGAGCTGGTAACGCAGGCAAAGGTCGCAGGCCTGGAGGATGCCAAATTCCAGGAACTGGCGCAAAAAGCCAAGGCAGGATGCCCCGTGTCGAAGGCGCTCGGCGCGGTGCCGGAAATCACGCTGCAGGCCAGCCTTGCAGAATAGCAGAATAAAGTAGTATATTGCAGTTGGGCGATACATCAGCCGCTTTTGTTTCACTTAACCTTTATATATGGCAGCATCTGGCAGTAATGCTCGGTCTTCCCTGATTGTGCAGCTTAGCCCTACGCGCAGCGCCAAGCTATCATTCACTGTGCAGCTTGTGCTCGCGCTGTTTTGGCTCGGCTGGGCAAGCTTAGTACTTTTCGCACAGGACGTCCCGGACCGGAACAATATCTTTTATTATGCATTCTTCGGTCTGGCGGTGCTGTTTATGGGGTATGTGGTGCTGCAGAACACCTCGGTATTCGGGGTCCAGTCATACATAGAGGTCACGCGGCAGTACATTGTCCAGAAGTTCGGGGTGTTCCGCACCAAGCACATCATACCTATCCCGGACATAAAGGAGGTATACATCTCGCCTCTGGCCCTGCGTGTCACCCTGCTCGATGAGTCGAAAATTTACCTGGACCTGAAGCAGGTGCGCAAGAAAAAGGACCTGGACAAGATAAAGAACAAAGTACGCGACCTGGGTTCAGAGCACAGCTTTGCCGTGACGGACGGAGCCCAGTTGTAAGGTATAAACTGCATTCAGATTACACATAAAAGCGAAGGGGCTGCACAAATGAATGTGCAGCCCCTTCGCTTTTAGTTACAGTTATGTATAATTTCTTAAGTGCCGGATCAACCGGCTTTGGACTTGAACTTCTTTTGAAGCTCCTGTATGCTCACTTTGAATTTTTTGTCGGTATCGATCAGGTCGGAGACGGTTTGCACGGAGTGGATCACGGTGCTGTGGTCGCGGCCGCCGAAATGGTAGCCGATGGATTTGAGGGAGTGGCTGGTAAACTCCTTGGCGAAGTACATGGCCACCTGCCGCGCGGTCACGATTTCCTTCTTGCGGGTTTTGGCCTTTAGCGAGTCCAGGCTCACCTGAAAGTACTCGGCCACCGTTTTCTGAATAAAGTCGAGGTTTACCTCTGTCTCTACATCCTCGATGATGTGCTTGAGCGCCTGCTTGGCCAGCTCGAGGTCAATTTCTTTGCGGTTGAGGGAAGATTGCGCGATCAGCGAGATCAGCACGCCTTCCAGTTCCCGCACGTTGGTATCCACGCTGTAGGCCAGGTACTCCACCACATTGTCCGGAATGTCGATGCCGTCGCTTTGCATCTTCTTCTGGATGATGGCCATACGGGTCTCAAAGTCCGGGCTCTGCAAATCTGCCGTCAGGCCCCACTTAAAGCGCGACAGCAGGCGCTCCTCCAGGCCTTTCAGGTCGCGCGGGGGGCAGTCGGAGGTCATCACGATCTGCTTGCCGGACTGGTGCAGGTGGTTGAAGATGTGAAAAAACATCTCCTGCGTTTTGTCCTTTCCGCTCAAAAACTGCACGTCGTCGATGATCAGGATATCCACCAGCAGGTAAAAGTTGGCGAAGTCCTGCACGTTGTTCGTCTTCACCGACTCAATGAACTGGTTCACGAACTTCTCCGACGACACGTACAGCACAAACTTGTCGGGGTTGCTGGTTTTGATGTGGTTGCCGATGGCCTGCACCAGGTGCGTTTTGCCAAGCCCCACGCCGCCGTATACCATCAGCGGGTTAAAGGAAGTGGTGCCCGGCTTGTTGGCCACGGCAAAACCCGCCGAACGGGCCAGGCGGTTACAGTCGCCCTCAATGTAATTCTCGAAGTTATAGGCTGAGTTCAGCTGCGAGTTGAGGAAGTTGCGGTCAATCGTCTTCGACTCGAAGGGGCTCTTGATAAAGTTCTGCTCCGGGCGGTATGAGTTGACGACGGCCTGCGGTATTTTCTTGGTCGGGATGTTGACGGTCTGGGGCTTGTTGGCCTCGTTGCCGCGGTCGATGATAATCGAGTACTCCAGCCTGCCCTCGCTCCCCAGCTCCTGGTAGATGACCTTCTTTAAAAGCTGCACATAGTGCTCCTCCAGCCATTCGTAGAAGAATTGGCTGGGCACTTGTATGGTAAGCACGCTTTCGCGGAGCGATATCGGCTTAATCGGCTCAAACCAAGTCTTAAAACTTTGCTCGCCGATATTTTCCTTTATCACCTGCAGGCAGTTACTCCATACAGTAGAACAGTCTTTTATCATCCAATTTTCCAAAACTAACAAGATTCGTTTGGTGAAACAAACCTCTCCTTTAGGGGCAGGGGGTTACAAATTTGATCAAATATCATCAAACAAAAAATTATTTTTTTACGAAGTTGTTACAGGTGTGTTTACCGGCACGAGCGCTGTTCTCACATCTGTCCGCTGCTTTGTTCTCCTGCTGAAAGCGAAGTCGACACGGCCCAGAAAAAGTCCGGACCAGCCCACTTGGTTCACCAGCGTTTCGTGGCCGCTCTCATGGCGCACAAGCTCAGGCGTTTCAAGGAATGTGTGCGTGTGGCCTCCCAGGATCAGGTCGATGCCAGCTACCCGGTTTGCGAGCTTAAGGTCGTCAATTTTTTCCTCTTTATAACTATACCCCAGGTGTGAAAGGCAAATCACGAGGTTACACTTTTGTGCCTGGCGCAGTTCCTGCACCATCTCGCGGGCCACTGCCACAGGGTCTGTATACACCGTTTCGCCAAAGTTGTTTTTGCTCACCAGTCCCTCCAGCTCAATGCCCAGCCCAAACACGCCGATGCGCACCCCCTGCTTTTCGAAAACCCTGTAGGGCTGAAAGCGGTTTTGGAGGATGGTTTTGGAGAAATCGTAGTTGGCCGAGACGAAGGGAAACGCCGCATGGGGCAGCTGCTCCTCCAGCCCCTTCAGGCCGTTGTCGAAGTCGTGGTTGCCGAGCGTGGCCGCGTCATAGCGCATGTCGCTCATCAGCTTATACTCCAGCTCGCCGCCGAAGAAGTTGAAGTAGGGCGTGCCCTGCCATATATCCCCGGAGTCGAGCAGCAGCACGTTCGGCTCCTGTTGCCTGATCTGCTCCACCAGCGTGGCTCGACGGGCCATACCTCCCATGCCTCCGTATTTGCGGCCATCGTCCGGAAAGGGGTCAATGCGCGAGTGCTGGTCGTTGGTGTGCAAAATAGTGAGGTGGATGTTTTGCGCGGCCTCCGCCGCGAACGGCAAGCCCAGCAGGCTGACGCCAGCCGTGCCTACTGCCGCGTGTCTCAGGAAATCTCTTCTGTTAATCATGAGGTATGGATGCTTAAGGAAGGACGGTGACTCTGTTGGTGGTGTCGGAGCCGATGGCCCGGCCCTGGGCCGTGAGCTTGCGGATGTGCTGCAGGATGGCGTCGCGCATCATGATGCCCACTTTCTCGGTCTTCAGCGCCTGCCTGAACACGCCCAGGTTGTCGCCGCCGCCCGCCAGGTAGTCGGAGGTGACGAGGGTATAGTTTCGGGCTGGGTCAAAGGGCTCCCCGCCGATTTTGATGGCCGTGGCCTTCCCGCCCTGAACGGTATAGGTGGCGTTGGCGATGGGGGCATACCCCACCCCGGCCGCCTGATCAAAGAATTCCTGCACGGTGCTGCCTTTCAGCGTCAACACCACCAGCTCGTTCTCGAAGGGCATCAGCTCGAAAATAGTGCCTACCTTCACGGCTCCTAGCGGAATAGGCACGCGCAGGCCGCCGTTGGTGGTGGTGGCCATGTCGATCGGGCCGCTATACAGGCTCCGCGACTCCTCCAGCATCAGGTCTACTACAAAGTTGCCCAGCGGCGACTGGTAATCGGCCTTGCCCAGCGCCACCGGTGCGTGGCCTACGATTTCCTCCATCTTGGCCGTCACCTGCTCGCGGTAGGGTATGATCTTCGCCTCAAGATGCGGGTCGGGGGGTATGGCCCTGGCTACCGGCACATCGGTTTCGGCAAGGCGGGGCGAGGCCACCCACGGGCGCTGGCACGAGGCGAGGCTGAGGGCCAGCAGCAGCCCTCCGACAGCCTTGGGGATATATCTTGTCATGCGTTGTTCTACAGTTCTGTCTGGATTTGTCTTCAAAGTTACCAGCCTCCCCAACACTTACCAAACGAAGTAGGTGCTGCAGCGACACCAGTTACGCGCGCATTCTCCCGCAATCAGCAAAAGGCACACGTTAAGTTGCAGGCAAAACCTGGGGTATAGGCGGCGTTTTATACCAGCACGCCGCCAGCGGCGACTTCTGCTCCTGAGCAATGCTACAGCAACCTGCAACCTCCCAGCCACTCGGGAAATAGCAAAAATACGGTTGCAAATAATAAATGGCTGCATGGTTGGCTGATCCTGTCACAGTCGGGACAACCGTGATTTCAACCATTGCACCATGCAGCCATTTAGCCTCAAAATAGCATCAATCAACCGTGAAGACTATTTTCCCTTGCTTTCCATATAGTTGAGGGTGAGGCCGGTGAGTGTTTTCACGCCCAGTGTGAGGCCGCTTTCATCTATGTAAAAATCGGGGGTATGGTGTGGGGCCACTTCCTCTGGCTTCTTGCCCTTGGCCATACCACCCACAAACACGAAAAGCCCTGGAATCTTCTCCTGGTAAAAGGCAAAATCCTCTGCGCCGGTCACCGCTTTGGTCAGGATCACGTTGTCGCGGCCAGCCACGGTTTGCAGGGTGGGCAGCATTTTGGCGGTCAGGTCAGGGTCGTTAAAAGTGACGGGCGTTTGCGGGATGATAGTGACCTCGGCGGTTGCCCCGGCGCTCTCGGCAATCTTGGTGGCCGTCAGCCTGATCTTCTCGTGCAGCTTCTGTTGCATGTCGGTGTTCAGCGAGCGGATGGTGCCTTCCAGCAACACCTCCTCCGGAATAATGTTGTTGCGCACCCCGCCATGGATCATACCCACTGTAACCACAGCGGCATCCTCAGGAAGCTCCGTCTGGCGGCTGATGATGGTCTGCAGGCCGTTGATGATCTGGGCAGAGGTCACGATCGGGTCGATGCCGTTCCAGGGGTAGGCTCCGTGCACCTGTCTGCCTTTCACCTTGATCTTGAAGACGTCGGCGCTGGCCATGGTGCCGCCCGGCCTGTACTTCAGCTTGCCCACCTCGGTCTGGGAGTTGATGTGCAGCCCGAAGATCACCTCCGGCTTGGGGCCTTTGTCCAGCACGCCTTCCTTCACCATCAGTTTGGCACCGCCCTCCTCTCCTTCCGGCACGCCCTCCTCGGCAGGCTGAAAGATAAACTTCACGGTGCCTTTCAGGTCATTTTTCATACTGGCCAGCACCTCGGCAGTGCCCAGCAGCATGGCAATGTGCGTGTCGTGGCCGCAGGCGTGCATCACGCCCACCTCCTGCCCGTTGTATACCCCTTTGGCTTTGGAGGCGAAGGGCAGGTCTACGCGCTCGGTCACGGGCAGGCCGTCGATGTCGGCGCGCAGGGCCACCACGGGCCCCGGCTTGCCGCCCTTCAGGATGCCCACCACGCCGGTGTGCGCCACCCCGGTCTGCACCTCGATGCCCAGTTTCTGCAGCTGCCTGGCTATTTTGGCGGCTGTCTCGGTTTCGTGGTTGCCCAGTTCCGGGTGCTCATGGAAGTCGCGGCGCCACGCGATCACGTTGGGCTCCACTTTTTCGGCCAGGGCGGTTGCCTTAGGCAGGAGTTTGCTGTTTTGCTGTGCCATGCCGGGCGTAGCCAGCAGGGCCAGGCCCAGTGCCGCCAGCAGGCGGTAGTTTTTTAGGGTATGGATGCGATTCATGTCGTTAGGTGGTATAAAGTGAGGCGCTGAAGATACAGCGTAATTTTCATATTCCCTCAAGCCGCCCCTCACCTTCTGAAGCACACCTTCCCTCACACCGAAAACACACCCGGCATGCGATTCGCCGCCACGCAAATTTTGGCAGGGATGAAGTAGTTGATGAAGTAGTTATGGTATACGTCGCCAGTTTATACCCCCCGCACGACGCTGATCAAGGAAAACGGGCACAGCTAAGTATAAGCGGCTGCATCTTCAGTGCTTCCCGCCACCTCGCTCCTGCTTTCCCGTACAACGGACTATGCTTCAGAAATGGAAAGAATTGGTCAGGCAACTGAAAGAGGATGTGTATACCCTGTACCTCGCCTCGAAAGACCCGCGGGTGCCGTTTGCGGCCAAGGTGGTGCTGGTGGTCACGGTGGCCTACGCCTTCAGCCCCATCGACCTGATCCCGGACTTTATCCCGTTGCTGGGCTACCTCGACGACATGCTGATTCTGCCGCTGGGCATCTGGCTCTCCATCAAGCTTATACCTGCCCCGGTGCTGGCGCACTACCGGCAGCTGGCCAGGGAGCAGATGAACCTGCGCAAGACCAACTACGTGATGGCGGGAGTCATCGTCATCATCTGGCTGCTCATCGGCTACTGGATGTACCAGGCGTATATAGCCCAAATCGGCTAAGGAACGCCTATACCCCCTGTTGCCGCGCTACCCCGCTCCATTTACTTCATAAGGTAAAAAGCCTATCTTTACAACGCAAATAACGACAAGCATGACGACAGAAGAGCAGCAGCACCCCCAACCGCTTTTCCCGGAGTTCCAGCCGACAGGGCCAGAGGCATGGGAGCAGAAAGCCCGGAAAGACCTCCGCGGCACCCCCCTCGAAACCCTGCACTGGCATACCTACGAGGGTTTTGCGGTGAAGCCATACTATACCGCCCAGGATATCGCCGATCTCCCGTTCGCGCAGCTCCGGCCCGGCAATTTCCCGTTTCTGCGCGGCAACAAGACCGGGAACAACAGCTGGCTGAACATCCAGGAGCTGCGCGTGGACGGTGACAGCCAGGCAGCGATTGACAAGGCGGCGGATGCCCTGCGCCGCGGCGCCGACGGCATCCACTTTGTGCTACCCACGCCCGGCGACTTTGACATGGCTTACCTTGTCGCGACCATACCTGTTGGCCAGCACTGCATCAGCTATACCCTGCGCGAGCAGCCAAAGGACTTCCTAAGGAGGCTCTACGCGGCGATGGGAACGCAGCAGGTATCGCACCGCAACCTCAAGGGCTTTGTGGCTTACGACCCGATGACGGCCCATGGCACGCTCTCGAAAGACGAAAGCAAGAACATGACCCGGGTGCTCGACATGACCAAAGACAGCCTGGAGCTATATGGCGTCACGGTGAACGGCACCAACTTCAGTGGCATTGGCGCCTCCGTTACGCAGGAGATCGCCTATACCCTGAGCGCCGCCGTGGCCTACATCGACACGCTTACCAAGGCCGGGCAGCCGCTGGAGTCGGTGCTGCGCAACATGCAGTTCCTGATGGCATCCGGCACCAACTACTTCTTCGAGATCGTGAAGCTGCGCACCGTGCGCCTGCTGTGGGCCGCCGTGATTGAGGCATACCAGACCGAAGGCGCGATGGCCGCCAAGCTGCGCATCCACAGCTCTACTTCCACCTGGTACCAAACCACCCTGGACCCCTACGTGAACATGCTCCGCGCCACCACCGAGGCCATGGCCGCCGTGCTGGCCGGGTGCGACTCGCTGACGGTGCTGCCCTTTGACAGTACCTTTGAGCAGCCCACGGAGTTCTCAGAGCGCATTGCCCGCAATGTGTCCACCATCCTGAAGGAAGAGGCCTACCTCGACAAAGCCATTGACCCTGCCGCCGGCTCTTACTACCTCGAGTCGCTGACGCACCAGCTGGCCGACCGTGCCTGGAAGCTTTTCCTGGAGGTGGAGGGTATGGGCGGTTTTGAGGCTGCCTACGACAGCGGCCACATCCTGGGCACGATCACGGAGGTGAGCCGCCGTAAGTTCAAAAACATCGCTTCGGGCCACGACGTGCTGGTGGGCACCAATAAATACCCCAACCCCACAGAGACGCTGACATTTGAGCCGGAAGCGCTTCTCCAGAGCGCCGACTTTGACACGACGCGGGCCGCATACCCCACTGAGGTGATGCGCATGGCCACCGAACTGCACCTGCGCAAGCGCCGTCGCCGTCCCAAAGCGGTGGTAGCCGTGGTAGGCGAGGCCATCAAGCGGCACGTAAACGCCTCATACGCCCAGGAGTTTTTCAGTTGCGCCGGTTTCGACACAGAGGTAGTTCATTTCGACTCCGTGGCTGTAGCCGACGAGGAGCTGGACAAGGCAAGCGCCGAGGTAATCATCGTGTCGGCCCCGGAAGTTGCCTACGCCAACGAGTTTGGCCCCAGGTTACGCAACCGCCACGCGCGCCCTACCCTCATACTGGCCGCCGACCCCGCGCACATGAAAGAGGAAATGCTGGCCAATGGGTATGACGACTTTATCTTTGAGGGGTGCGACATGTCCACCATCATGGGCTTGGTTCATAAAAGGCTGCATGGCGCAGAAGGCGATGACAGCAAGTAACCGCGCAGCCTGCAACGCCAGCCAGTCGGTACAACAAGCGCTGGACCAGCAGGTGCAGGCCTGGAACAAGGGCGACTGCCGTGCGTTAATCGTTTTTCGTTTTTCGAATGAGCCTGTTCGAATGTTGCATTTACAGGCGAAAAGGGAGATCGATTCGGATATGACGCAGCTCTTTTTGAGGGTTACCGCAGCGCTTTTGCGCGAACGTAACACATCCCGGTTGTTTCAGGGAAACCATTTACGGATTCGGAAAGCGCACCTTTGCAGCGCAAATGATAAATTTAACATAGGCTCCAGGGTATACGCCGCACGGACAGCGACTTGTGGCTTGCCTCCAACATATAACGTCTAAACATGAAGCCAGACTTTTCTAAAATAGATATCGCCAAAGTGTCGGACCCAAGCAAGCGCCCCAAGGCACCTGCGCCGCCCACCACCTGGCATACGCCCGAGAAGATAGCCGTCAAGAGCTATTATACCCCGACAGACACCCAGCACTTTGAGCACCTGGGCTTTGGGGCCGGTTTGCCGCCATACCTGCGTGGCCCTTACACCACCATGTATGTGCAGAAGCCCTGGACCATCCGGCAGTACGCCGGCTTCTCCACCGCCGAGGAATCCAATGCCTTCTACCGCCGCAACCTGGCGGGCGGGCAAAAGGGGCTCTCGGTGGCTTTCGATTTGGCCACGCACCGTGGCTACGACTCTGACCACCCGCGGGTGGTGGGCGACGTGGGCAAGGCAGGGGTGGCCATCGACTCGGTGGAGGACATGAAAATCCTCTTCGACCAGATTCCGCTGGATCAGATGTCGGTGTCCATGACCATGAACGGGGCCGTGCTGCCGATCATGGCTTTCTATATTGTGGCGGCCGAGGAACAGGGCGTGAAGCCGGAAGAACTGAGCGGCACGATTCAGAACGACATCCTGAAGGAGTTTATGGTGCGCAACACCTACATCTACCCGCCGGAGCCGAGCATGAAAATCATCGCGGATATCTTTGCTTATTCCTCTAAAAACATGCCGCGCTTCAACTCTATCTCCATCTCGGGCTACCACATGCAGGAGGCCGGAGCCACCGCCGATATCGAGCTGGCCTATACCCTGGCCGATGGCCTGGAGTATGTGCGCACCGGCCTGCGGGCAGGTATGGATATTGATGATTTCGCACCGCGCCTGTCGTTTTTCTGGGCCATCGGGATGAACCACTTCATGGAGATCGCCAAGATGCGCGCTGCCCGTATGCTATGGGCCAAGCTGATCCAGCAGTTCAACCCGAAAAATCCGAAGTCGCTGGCGCTGCGCACGCACTGCCAGACCTCGGGCTGGAGCCTGACCGAGCAGGACCCGTTCAACAACGTGGCCCGCACCTGCGTGGAAGCCATGGCCGCCGCCCTGGGTGGCACGCAAAGCCTCCATACCAATGCCCTAGACGAGGCCATCGCGCTGCCAACTGATTTCTCTGCCCGCATTGCCCGCAACACGCAGATTTACCTGCAGCAGGAAACCAACATCACGAAAGTGGTGGACCCCTGGGGAGGCTCTTATTATGTGGAGGCCCTCACACATGAGATTGCGCACAAAGCCTGGGAGTTGATGCAGGAGGTGGAAGAACTGGGGGGTATGGCCAAGGCCATCGAGACGGGTTTGCCGAAAATGCGCATCGAAGAAGCCGCTGCGCGCAAGCAGGCCCGCATCGACTCCGGCAAAGACGTGATTGTGGGCGTAAACAAGTATAAACCTGAGCAGATCCAGGAAATCGACATTCTGGACATTGACAACACCGCCGTACGGGAATCGCAACTGAACCGCCTGGCACGTTTAAAAGAAACGCGTGACGAAGACAGCGTGCTGAACGCCCTGCAGGCGCTGACAGATGCCGCCGAATCCGGTATGGGCAATCTGCTGGAGTTGGCCGTGGAGGCTGCCCGCCACCGCGCCACATTAGGAGAGATTTCCGATGCCTTGGAAAAGGTATACGGCAGACACAAGGCAACCATCAGAGCAATTTCAGGCGTGTATTCCGCAGAACTAACCGACGACGAAAACTTTGCGCAGGCGAAAGCCCTGGCCGATCAGTTTGAGGCACTGGAGGGGCGCAGACCGAGAATCATGGTCGCCAAAATGGGCCAGGACGGTCACGACCGCGGCTCCAAAGTAATCGCCACCTCCTTCGCCGACCTCGGCTTCGACGTGGACATCGGGCCGCTGTTTCAGACGCCCGCCGAAGTGGCCATGCAGGCCGCCGAGAACGACGTGCATGTGGTGGGGGTGTCCTCGCTGGCAGCAGGGCACAAAACGCTGGTGCCGCAATTAATAGAGGAGCTTCGCAAGCTGGGCCGCGAGGATATCCTGGTGATCGTAGGCGGCGTGATTCCGGCCCAGGACTATGACTTCCTGTACCAGGCCGGGGCCGTCGGCATTTTCGGCCCAGGCACTATCATCTCGGTGGCAGCGCAGCATATACTGGAGAAGCTGATTGACTCAGTTAAGAGTTGAGAATTAAAAATAAAGAGTGCTTGAAACAGCCGCAGTTGACCAGTTCAGCTGCGGCTGTTTACCTTCCGCCCCACTCTGGCGCGGGACTCAGTCCCGTGCCTCCATATAAAAGCGAGTCTGCGACTCGCCTTGAACAAAATTATTTTTCAGTAACAGTGCTCTCAGAAAAAAGATTTATTCAGCATTGTTTTGGAAAGCAATTTCCTTTAGCCGCGAGTCACAGACTCGCTTTTATTGGGTGGGCACGGAAGTGACTTCCGCGCCAGAGTGGGACTTCCGCGCCAGAGTGGGATGAAACCAAACCATCACAACATGCGTGCTTACAGCATGAGCGACAAGTACAAGGCCAACGCACCCAACGAAATTCACTTTATCACCATGGCAATTGTGCAGTGGGCGGATGTGTTTACAAGGCGGGAGTACTGCGAGATAGTATGCGACAGCCTTTCCTACTGCCAGAAATCGAAAGACCTGACACTTTACGCCTGGTGTATCATGACCAACCACCTGCACCTGATATGTTCTGCCCCCACGTTGCCAGCCGTTGTCAGAGACTTTAAAAAATACACCGCAAAAGAGTTGTACAAATCCATCCGGGAAAACCCGCAGGAGAGCCGAAAAGGTTGGCTGCTGTGGCTGATGAAAAGCGCCGGTGAGCTTAGCTCAAAACATGAAATATACAAACTTTGGCAGGAAGGATACCACCCTGTATTGTTATACAACAACCAGCTGATGGAACAGAAACTCGACTACCTGCACGGCAACCCCGTTAAGGCTGGCTTTGTAAGCGAACCCGAGCAATGGAATTACAGCAGCGCCATAGACTATGCCGGTGGCAAAGGCCGATTAGAGATCGCATACATCCAATAGCATCTCCTAAAGCACCATACATGGCGCGGAAGTCACTTCCGTGCCTGCCCAATAAAAGCGAGTCTGTGACTCGCACAAACCACTTACTTTTTTACCTGACTTGACCACCACAACTTCCTAAACCACAAATGGTATCAGCCTTTGCCCACCCGCTGTCCGACCTCCCACGTCCCTGCAGTTCGCTCCTAAAGGGCAGAAAAGATAAAACTAAAGGCAAGCCAGCTCAGTTTAGATTCCCATAGCCTCTACTCCATGAAACTCAAAACTATACTCCTTGCCCTTTCCGCCGCCCTCATCATCTGGTTTATATATGACTCCTTCTCGCAGCCAGGCCCGCAGGACCTGAAAGGGGATTTCACGGAAGTGGCCATGTACCGGAACGAGAACAACACCGGTCCTATCGTCCGGGTATATGCCGTAACGGTGGCGGACACGCTTTGGGAGGAAATGCAACAATACGGGGCATACATGCCGCACACCAAGTATGGCAACACCAAAGTGTATTTTTTCCTGAAGGATGCGCCTGCCCCTGGCAAAGTTTTTCCGGGTCCGGAGAGCATTGCGCCAGAGTATCGGCGGCATGCTGTGGCTATGTATGAAAAGGACGCCATGAGCCAGGTGTCCTTCCAAAAGCACCCATTCCGGTAAGCGCAGTCTGGTATACGATCAATTTAATTACCAGAATTAGCTTTTGTTTTTATAGGCATAGAAACGGCTTTTATGCCTCCTTTCTAATGCTTAATTTCTAATTTCTAAATTGGCGGAGCACTGGCCGATAGCCTCATGACGCCTCCGCAGAAGCTCATTGGCTTTTCCACGTGAAAACCCAATTTGTGGCACTGGCATGCCCCTGTTATTACCGCAGCATATACCCCTTCCAGGCTCCGGTACACGGCATCCCGACGATTTAAAGAAACAATAGCATTCCCGGTATAAATCAATTGTAACGCGCTGCCGGCACTTTTTATATTGCCAAAGGCCTCGTATTATTGCCGGTGTCACCATTTCTCCCGTAAGGTGAAAAGTCACTAAAGCTCAAGAAAATGAAGTATCGCAACACGT
The DNA here is from genome assembly GCF_022601975.1 of Pontibacter sp. E15-1. Taxonomy (GTDB): domain Bacteria; phylum Bacteroidota; class Bacteroidia; order Cytophagales; family Hymenobacteraceae; genus Pontibacter. The sequence continues at coordinate 73,926 of NZ_JAKVIR010000012.1, read as the reverse complement.
TCCCCCATCCTTATAAACTAATCTACCTTTTCTTGTTTTCCATCATCTACCTTTCGCAACCCTTAGCGGCGCAGAAACTGTACAAGCCCGAGCAAGACCTGGGCGAGTTGTTTGAGCAGGTGCAGCTCCAAAGCGTCTTCCCCGATTCCAAAACCTTTCCGGACTGTGTGCCCCGTGCCGCGCCCAATCAGATTGTGCAGGCATACCAACGGAAAAAAGGCCAGCCCGACTTTGACCTGAAAGCCTTTGTGCTGGCCAACTTTGAACTGCCGCCCCAGCCCGCCACGAACTTCACCTCCGACACCAGCCTGACGGCAACAGAGCATATCGAATACCTCTGGCCCGTGTTGACGCGCCAGCCCGGTGCCGACGGGGGCTCGCTGATCCCGTTGCCGGAACAGTATATTGTGCCAGGCGGCCGCTTCCGCGAGATTTATTACTGGGACAGCTACTTTACGATGCTGGGCCTGCAGGCAAGCAACGAGACGGCGCTCATCCAGCACATGGTCGATAACTTCACGAGCCTCATCAACACCACCGGCCACATCCCCAACGGGAACCGCACCTATTACCTGAGCCGCTCACAGCCGCCGTTTTATGCGCTGATGCTGCGCGTGCTGGCCCAGCAGCAGGGCAAGCAGACCCTCACAAAGTATGCTCCGGCCCTGAAGAAGGAGTATGATTTCTGGATGGAGGGGGTGAACACCCTGAGCGCGGCCAACACGACCCACCGCCGCGTGGTGCGCATGCCGGACGGCAGCATCCTGAACCGCTACTGGGATGATAACCCTGCCCCCCGGCCCGAAGCCTACAAAGAGGACGTGGCGCTGGTGCGGGAGTCGGGCCGCAACCCCGAGGAGGTATACCGCCACATCCGGGCGGCGGCAGAGTCGGGCTGGGACTTCAGCAGCCGCTGGTTCTCCGATGCCAACAGCCTGGGCACCATCCGCACCACCGACCTGATCCCGGTTGACCTGAACGCCCTGCTGTTCCATATGGAAATGACGCTGTCGCAGATGGCGGAGATGGCAGGCAACAAAGCTGAGGCAAAGACCTACAAGCGTCGGGCAAAGGATCGCCGCAAGGCCCTGCTGCAGTATACCTGGAACGAGGAAGAGGACTTTTTCTACGACTACGACTTTGTGAACGGCACCACTACCAACATTCCCACCCTTGCAGGCGTTTATCCGCTGTATTTCTGCATGGCCAAGCGAAAGCAGGCCACCGCCGTGGCCCAGAAGATAGAAGCCGATTTCCTGAAGCCCGGCGGCGTGGTGACCACCCTGAACCATACCGGCCAGCAGTGGGATGCGCCCAACGGCTGGGCTCCGCTGCAGTGGATGACCATACAGGCGCTCCGCAATTACAAGCAGGGCCGCCTGGCTGACGCCGTTGCCCGAAACTGGACCAGACGCAACATTGAGGTATACCAGAAAACAGGCAAGCTGGTGGAGAAATACAACGTGGAGGATCTGAGTCTGGAGGCAGGCGGCGGCGAGTACCCGAACCAGGACGGCTTTGGCTGGACAAACGGCGTCCTGCTGAAGCTTCTATCCCTGCATCCGGAGCTGCTTCAGTCACCCAAACCAGCAGAAGTACTCCAGAGATAGGAAAGAGTAAGAAAGAGAAGGTATAAGTTGAGAGCGGCGCGTCAGAATGCGCCGCTCTTTTTTTGTGGCAGTATGGTGCGCCAGTTCTTACCTCATGCCGTTCGTTTGCCGCACGCGGCCACACTTGGCACTACGTTTGCAAAAAGGTCGTTTAGGAAACAAAGCACACCACCATGATCAAATTTAAACACCTGACAGCCGCGACCTTTCTTTTTGCGGGTAGCTTTACAGCCTTGGCGCAAGGCGAGAAATCGAACTGGTACTTCGGCAAGGGTGCGGGCATCCTTTTTTCCGGCGACTCGGCCGTAGCAACCAGCAGCAGGCTCTTCACGGAAGAAGGCAGTGCTACCCTCTCCGACAAAAGCGGCAAGCTGCTGCTTTACACCAACGGCATTACCGTCTGGAACGGCAGCCACCGCGTGATGCCAAACGGCAACGGCCTGATGGGCGGAAAATCCTCCACACAGTCTGCCCTGATCCTGCCCAAGCCGGGGAGCGAAAGCATCTACTATATTTTCACAACCGACATCCAGGCGCAATCCAATGGCCTGCGCTATACCGTGGTGGACATGACCAAGGCCGAAGGCAACGGCGATATCGTGTCTAGGAACAACTTCCTGATCGCGCCAGCCACCGAAAAGCTGACGGCCGTGCGCCACAGCAACAACCGCGACTGGTGGGTAATTGCGCACCGCTGGAACAGCAATGGCTACATGGCATTTCTGGTGTCGGCGGAAGACGGGGTGCAGGTGCAGCCGGTGATGAGCCTGGTAGGCACGGTGCATGGCGGCGCGAACCGAAAGGCCATCGGCTATTTGAATGCTTCCCCGGACGGCACAAAACTGGCCTCCGCGCTCTGGGATGCCGACAGCAACTTCGAGGTACTGTCTTTTGACCGCAGCACGGGCAAGGTTTCCGATCCGGTGCTGCTGAAGGGGTATGAGGAAGCCTACGGTGTGGTGTTCTCGCCAGACGGCACGAAGCTGTATGGCACTGCCAATGGTGTGGGGGGCGGCAAGGCGCAGGTCATCCAGTTCGACTTGGCGGCGGGCAACGCTGACGCCATCGCTCAATCGGCAGTGGTGGTGGGCACCTCCTCCAGCCCCCGGATCGGGGCGCTACAGCTCGCTCCGGACGGCAGAATCTATGTGGCCCGCCAGGACAACAGCTACCTCGGCGTGATCAGCAGCCCCAACGCCAAAGGCACCGCCGCCACCTATACCGACGATGGCTTCCATCTGGGCAAGCACAAAAGCGACCTGGGCCTGCCGAACTTCCCGCAAGGGTTTTAAAAAGGACACAGGTAGCAGGACATAAGACACAGGATTATACAACGAAGCATTGAGACCTGGTTAGAATCGCGGCTAATTTTGGAGCAATCTGTGAAGTAATTATACCTCACGGACGGGTATTCCCGCTGGCGCGGGAATACCCGTCCGTGTCCTCATTCCGCTCGGAGACGACAAAGCCTATCCACTAGGATGGGCTTTTACTTTTTAACCGTCCCGAAAAACCCCAGTATCACGTGACAGTCAGGGCCAACCCTACAATTGGGGCAGAACGCTGGGTTTCAAAGGCGGCGCATGCTCCTTTTGCCGTCTCATTCATCAAATCTGAAGTTAGCCGCCCCGGTACCTTATCGACCTGTGGAGGGCTTCAGGAAACGGGAGAAGGATGGGCATCCCAGTGATGAACCCCGCAGGATAGTTGCCTCTGCCCACCTGCTACGCCCCTTTCTTTTCCAGAAGGAAAGTGAGATGCTTTGCGCAATAAGTTTAAATTTGTGACAGGCAACAGCCACTCCAAACCTTAACCCATACCCCCTTGGCCAAGCGACTCAGCGCAGCGACGTACGTAGCAGGTATTTTAGCCGGAGACAGAGTAATGCTAAGCCGTGCCATCACGCTGGTGGAAAGCAGACTTGCCTCCGATCAGGATCTGGCGCAGGAGGTGATCGACGCGGTGCTGCCTCACAGCGGCAATTCCCTGCGGATAGGTATAACCGGTGTGCCAGGCGTGGGCAAGAGCACGTTTATCGAGGCCTTTGGCCTATACCTGATTCGGGAGCAGCGGCAGAAACTGGCGGTGCTCGCCATCGACCCGACCAGCCAGCGCTCGGGGGGCAGCATTTTGGGCGATAAAACTCGTATGGATGCCCTGTCCACCAACCCAGATGCCTACATACGGCCTTCGCCGGCTGGCAAGTCGCTGGGCGGCGTGGCCCGGAGCACCCGCGAGTCCATTATCCTCTGCGAGGCCGCTGGCTTTGACACGATCTTTGTGGAAACCGTGGGCGTGGGCCAGTCGGAAACCGCCGTGCATGCCATGGTTGATTTTTTTCTGCTGCTGATGCTGGCCGGTGCCGGAGACGAGCTGCAGGGCATCAAGCGCGGCATCATGGAAATGTCCGACGCCATCGCCATCACCAAAGCTGACGGCACCAATGTGCAAAAAGCCAAAACCGCCCGCGCCGAGTACCGGAACGCGCTCCATTTATACCCCAGAGCCGCCTCGGGCTGGCTTCCGCAGGTCAGTACTTGCTCTGCGCTCCAGCCCTCCGGACTAGACACGATCTGGAAAACCGTAACAGAATACCTCTCCCTCACCAAAGGCAACGGCTATTTCGAGCAGAAGCGCCGCGACCAGAACCTCCAATGGCTCCACGAAGCCATCCGGCAGGGGCTGGAAGAGAATTTCTACCGACATGGGCAAGTGAAAACGCAGCTTCCCGCCATTACCTCAGAGGTGAAGGAAGGCCACAAGTCTGCCTTTGCCGCGGCAGCGGAGTTGCTGCGGTTGGTATAAATGCGATCTCTATAGGTATAAACTCATCTGTTGTATCCAACCACCCCCTGCCCCCTCCTTTTCTAAGGCGGGGAGTCTGCCATAGCGAAACCAATTGCCCGTTTTCATAGCATCGATATATTCAGGAACGCTATACTTACTTCAGCTAGATGGGTATAAGCCGAAGGAATGATTACAAACTCCTCTCTGGAGTAGAGGTACTGAATTGTATAAGGAGGGGCCGGGGGTGGTTGGAATGGGTATAAACCAAAAGCAGCTGGCCCTAAACCTAGAACCAGCTGCTTTACGGATCAATAAGTAATCTCTTTTATCGGGCCTCCTCCAGGCTGACTTTAGCCCATTTGCAGATGCCGCCGAGCGGTGGGTTGTATTTGTATACGTTCACCTTCACAGAGGCCACAAACGGAAATTTGTCATACACCTTGTCGATGATGCGGTGGCCGAGGTGCTCCAGCAGGCGGGCCGGTGTAACCATTTCGGCCAGCACCAGTTTGTAGAGCACTTCGTAGTTCACAGTCTGGTGCAGGTCGTCGCTCTCGGCGGCGCGGCGCAGGTCGGTGTCGATGTAGAGGTCGATGCCATACTTGTTGCCGATCTTCTGCTCCTCGTCGTAAAACCCATGGAAGGCGAAGAATTCCATACCCTCCAGCGCAATCTGCCCCATATCGCCTTAGCCTATCTCATCAAAAAACGATCCTGCGGACTCGCGCACGGGCACGCGGTTGGCATAGCCGTTGCGCGATGGCTCCGTCATCGGGGGCTGTATCTCGGGGGTATCGGGTGTTACGGGCTGGATTTCGGGCACAGGCTGCTCAATATCGGGGGCTGGTACGCGGCCCGGATAGTCCGGCTTCGGCTGCTCAATTTCAGGGGCTGGCACGTTGGGCACCATCGGCTCGGCGGGGCTGGGCACCTCGGGCTGCGGCTGCGTTACGTCGGGCGCCGGGTCGCCGAGCGGGTGATAGCTGTTTGGGCTGTGCACTGTGGCCACGGGCGCGTTGGTGGCCGTGGTCTCTGGTAACTGGTAAGTTTCGTTCGTTGTCTTCATATCTTTCAGGTTTTGCAGCAGCTCGGCGGTTTCTACTTTTACACCGGCGGCTCTTGAAAGAATACTATGTGAGTTCGTTTTAGGTTTTGCATTTGTCTTCTCGGCGCGTTCCAGCGCCTCGTTGGCCAGGTTCTTCAGGTCGCGCACCATGGTCTCAAGGTAGCCCTCCATGCGCTGGTAATCCTGCTCCAGCGCCTTCACCTCCTGCTGCATCTCGGCAATCAGTTTTTCCGACTGCTTGGTGGCTTCTTCCAGCACCTGGCGTGCCTGCACACTGGCCTTGTTCAGCAGTTCGTTGGCCTGCAGCTCCGCCTCGCGTGCCTTCAGTTCCGCCGATTTGGTGGCCTGCTCCACAATGCTGCTGCCGGTGTCTTCGGCCGTCTTTAAAGTTTTATAGAGCGATGATTCCACCTCGCGCAGTTTCTGTGTTTCGCGGTGCGAGGCATCCAGTTTCAGGCGCAGGTCTTTGTTCTCATCCAGCAGCTTTTCCCACTGTTGCGAGAGCGTCATCAAAAAGGCGTTTACCTCATCCTTATCCAACCCCCTGAAAGCCTTCTCAAACGTTTTTTGTCTGATCTCTAATGGTGTAATTTTCATAACTCAAGCTGTTTTATATCCCAAACCGAAATGGTGCGATCGTCACTACACGAAACTAACTGATTCTGATGAGCCGACCAAAATAATTTGTTCACGGAGGTGCCGTGGCTGGCGTTGCGCACCTTGTCGATCACCTTCAGCAGCTTAAAGGTTTGCGCGTCCCATATCTTGATCGACTTGTCCATGCTGCAGGTGGCGAAAAAGCGGCTGTCGGGGCTGTAAGTGATATGGTTGATGGTATACATGTGCGCGATGGTATAACCGCGCTCCTTATACCCCAGCTCCACCTCCCATACCCGCAGGTGCGCGTCGCGGCTGCCCGAGAGCAACAGCTTGCCGTCTGGGGAGTAAGTTACCGTGAACACCGAGTTGGTATGGGCGGCCAGCTCGTGCTTCAGCGCAAGGTTCGTGGCGTCATACACCCGGATCAGGTTGTCGCTATACCCTACGGCAAGCTCCTGGGTCTGCGGGTTGTAGGCCAGGCTGCGGGCGCTTTGGTCTGATTTCCGGAGGATGGTCTGCAGCTCAAACGTCTCGCCGCTCAGCACGCACACGGCCCCGTTGCCCATGGCCACAAACACCTTCTGCAGGTCAGCCAGGTATAAAATATCGAAAATAGCCGCCTTTGGCAGCGGCACCGATTTCAGGATCGACTTGTCTTGCAGGCTGATCACCTGCAGTCCTTCCTGGTTCTGCCCGATGAGCAGCAGGTTACGCTCCGGCACGTAGCGCAGCGCGTACACCGAGGTGTTCACTTTGGCCACCAACTCCCCGTTATCCGGGTTATTCATGTCCCAGGCCACCACCATGCCATCGCCGGCGGCCGAGAAAACCACGTTCTCCTCCCCCGACTGCTCCAGGGTATACACACAGTCGCGGTGACCGGTGAGGGTGGCTAATTTCTGTATCTGTAGGTTACTGGCCATGTTGCCGTATCTCTTCTAAATCTATAATTTTAGTTAAATTTACGAAAATACAGCGAAGCCATGCCGCTTGTTCCCATAAATCGCCTTGTTCCCCGCCTATGCCTCTCCTGCTTACCCAACAGATAACGCCGCATACCTGGCTTGGCATATGGCAACTCCAGGAAAATGAGGCGGATTTATACGCTGCCCTGCCCTCTTATGCCGATGTGAGCGCCGTGGCCGGCAAGGTGCACCCGCGGCGGCGGCAGGAGTGGCTGGCCAGCCGGGTGCTGGTTTATACCCTGCTGCGTCACTTCACGGAAGCGCCGCTGGCGCTGGCCCGCAACCCAGACGGCAAGCCCTATTTCCCGGGTCAGCCGCTGCAGGTCTCCATCACGCACTCGCCACAGCTCGCCGCCGTCATCCTATCAGACCGGCATGAGGTTGGCATAGATATTGAACTAATCACCCCGAAAGCCTTGCGGGTAAGCGACCGGTTTCTGGCGGAAACGGAAAAGCAATTCACGGCTGCAGATGAAACGACCACTTGCCTGTACTGGAGCGCTAAAGAAACACTCTACAAATTACACAGCCAGAAGCGGCTGGTTTTAAAAGAAAACCTGCTGATTTGCCCCTCCTCAGAACCAAATGTGCTGACGGGGCGTGTGCAAACCGAAAATATTTCTAAATTGTATCGGATTCAGCACGAAATTATACAGGGCCACGTACTTACCTACTGCATCGACAGCCTTTAAACAGACAATTAACCTTATCCCTATGAAATATCTTGCCTCTTTTGCCACAGCCTTTTTACTCTCAGCAGGCGCTTTTGCACAGTCTGGCGGCTATCAGCTAGGCGATAAAGTGGCTAACTTCTCTTTGAAAGGCAGCAACCAGCAGACCACTTCGCTCAGCGATTTTGCAAGTGCCAAGACTGTGGTGCTCGTCTTTACCAACAACCAGTGCCCGTACGCAAAATTGTACGAAAACCGTTTGGTTACCCTCGCCAGCGCCTATGCCAGCCAGGGCGTGCAGTTTGTTTTCGTGAACCCCGGGGTGGGCGATGGCAGCGAAACGCTGCAAGACATGGCCTCAAAAAAATACACGTTCCCATACCTTGCCGACGAGGGCCAGAGCCTGAGTAAGCAGTTTGGGGCCACCAAGACACCGGAGGCCTTTGTGCTGCACAACACTGGCGGCGAATTTGTGCTGAAGTACAAAGGAGCCATTGATGACAATGCGCAGGTAGAGAGCGGCGTGCAGAACTATTACCTCAAAAACACGATCGACGCGATGCTGGCTAACAAAACAGTGTCGGCTGGCGACAAGCGCGCGACGGGCTGTCTGATCAAGAAATATTAAATTCATACCCTAATTTAGTTGCAGAGGTATAAAAAGGAGAAGGCAGCCCACTCGGGCTGCCTTCTCCTTTTTATACCTCATGGTCTATACCCCCTCTGCCGACGTCTCTTTATACCGGTTTTATACCGTGCCTTCGTCGGTGATCGCTGTCAGGAGCTTGGTTACCTCGGTGGCCTTCTCCAGGTCGTCCATCTTCTCGAACGAGAAGGCCAGGTTGCGGAGCGCGCGCTTCACCACGTCGATGTTGGCGCATGGCTCATAGAATATGTCGATCGGGTTGAGGTTGAGCTGCAGGATATAGTTGTCGATGTCTGTTTTGGAAAGGATCAGCCCCTTGTTATAGACGTTGATGTAAAACTGCACCCCGTCCAGCTTGTAGGTCAGGATAAACAGGTTGGGCAGATTCACGCCATACACCGGCAAGCCGAGGCGCTGGGCCAGGGTCATGTAGATCACGCACAGTGTCAGCGGGTTGCCACGCTTCGACTCCAGCACCAGGTGTAGCATCGAGTTGGCCGGGGAATGGAAGTTCTTGGTGTTCGCCGAAAAGCGCTTCTCCCGGAACAGCACGTTGTTCAAGGCCTTCACCTGGTCGTAGGGGTGCATCTCCTCCTTCATATGCGTCCAGGCATCGAAGTACAGCTGATCCATCGTCTTGTTGATCGCGCCAAACTCCACGTCCGGGTACATGTATGAATTTACCAGCCACATACCCTCCAGCAGGTTTTCAGCGCCGCTGTCTTTCCAGGCTTTGAGCTTTTCCATCAGGCCGTCGAACTGCAGGCTGTGTATCAGGTCCTCTATCTTCTTCTGCAGCTCCGAGTCCAGGGTCTCTTCCCATTCCTCCTCCAGAAAGGGTATAATCCCCTCACCCAACGACACAATCCGTTGCTCTACATGGCGCGCCACCTCGTTGTCGTTATCCTCCAGCAACGAGATGAGCGCCTTAATTTCGTTTTTCGTCACAGTATTTTATTCATTAGAAATTCAAAATTAGAAATTAGCAAGGCTAAATCACCCTGATCAGTTTTAGGGCAGGTTTAAAATTCATCTTTTGGGCTGCAAAACGCCATCAAATAACCTGGTTTCGCTTCTAAAAACGAAATGTCAACATGCTTTTAAAGTAACTGCCATTCCTAATTTCTAATTCATAATTTTTTAATTTATTACGCTCAGGTCTGGATTACGCCTACGTTATAGGGCTTTTCGATGGGGGCGTGGTTGGCAGCCTCAATGCCCATCGAGATCACCTTGCGCGTTTCCAGCGGGTCGATGATGCCGTCTACCCACAGGCGTGCGGCCGCGTAGTACGGCGACAGTTCCTCGTTATACTTATCGGTGATGCGCTTAAGCAGCTCGGCCTCCGCCTCCGGGGTTATCTCCTCGCCCTTGGCTTTGAGCGACGATACCTGGATCTGCAGCAGCGTGTTGGCCGCCGCGGCCCCGCTCATCACGGCCAGTTGCGCCGTTGGCCAGGCATAGATCAGGCGCGGGTCGTAGGCCTTGCCGCACATGGCGTAGTTGCCAGCCCCGTAGCTGTTGCCGATCAGGATGGTAAACTTCGGCACCACCGAGTTGGCCATGGCGCTCACCATCTTGGCGCCGTCTTTTATAATGCCGCCGTGCTCCGACTTACTGCCCACCATAAAGCCGGACACGTCCTGGAGAAAAACCAGCGGAATCTTCTTCTGGTTGCAGTTCATGATAAAGCGGGCGGCCTTGTCGGCAGAGTCGGAGTAAATCACGCCGCCCATCTGCATCTCGCCTTTTTTGCTCTTCACGATCTTGCGCTGGTTGGCCACGATGCCCACCGACCATCCGTCGATGCGGGCAAGGCCGCAGATCAGTGTCTGGCCATACCCCTCTTTGTAAGGCTCAAACTCCGAGTTATCCACCAGCCGCAGGATGATGTCCATCATATCGTAGGGCTTCACGCGGTCGGAGGGCAGTTGGCCATACAGCTCCTGCTCGTCCAGTTTAGGGGCAACTGGTGCGGCGCGGTTAAAACCGGCCCTCGGGTTGTCGCCCATCTTGTCGAAGATGTTGCGGATATGGTCCAGCGCCTCCTGGTCGTCTTTGCACTTGTAGTCGGTCACGCCGGAAATCTCGGAGTGTGTGGTGGCCCCGCCCAGCGTCTCGTTGTCGATGGTTTCGCCGATGGCGGATTTAACGAGGTATGAGCCCGCCAAAAACACGGAACCGGTGCCTTCCACGATCAGCGCCTCGTCGCTCATGATCGGCAGGTAGGCCCCGCCGGCCACGCAGCTGCCCATAATGGCGGCAATCTGGACGATGCCCATCGAGCTCATGACGGCATTGTTCCGGAACATGCGCCCAAAATGCTCTTTGTCCGGGAAAATCTCGTTTTGCATCGGCAGGAACACCCCGGCACTGTCCACGAGGTATACAATCGGCAGTTTGTTCTCGATGGAGATTTCCTGTGCCCGGAGGTTCTTCTTGGCCGTGATCGGGAACCAGGCGCCTGCTTTCACGGTGGCATCGTTGGCTACCACCACACACTGGCGACCTTTGATGTAGCCGATACCGGTCACCACGCCGCCGCTCGGGCAACCGCCCACCTCTTCATACATGCCCTCGCCGGCAAAAGCACCGACCTCCAGGAACGCGCTGTTCTCGTCGAGCAGGTAGGCGATGCGCTCGCGGGCCGTCATCTTGCCTTTGGCGTGCTCCTTCTGGATGCGTTTCTCCCCTCCTCCCTGGTGTACCTTTTTCAGTTTTTCCTGCAGCCGGAAGGTCAGCTGCTTCAGGCCATCTTCGTTTTTGTTGAATTCAATATCCATGAGTAGTTAATTTGAGGACATAGGACAGACAGTAAATGAAAAATCCGCCCCTAGAAGCGGATTTTGCAAATATACGATTTTAACCTGTATGCCTTTGGGTTACTTGAGTGAGTCTTTCCTCACTGGCTGCATGGAAGCGCCGCTGGCTTGGGGCACTGGCACATACACGGTGTCTGGCACGGTCCTGAACTCGGCGGGATGCGCTTCCTGCATCTCCTTTACCTCCTCCAACGACACCACGCGGCCTGTCTCATCCACTTTATACTTGTCCTTTCGGCCCAGGAACGAGAACTGCACGTAGCGTTTCGGGTAAGCCTGTATATCGCGGAGCAGCGAGTTTAGGGCGGCGGTGGAGCCGTTCAGGTTTTCGTACAGCGTCTCGTCGTTCATCAGCCTGCCGATGGAGCCCTGGTTCGAGTTAAGCTTAATTGCGGCGGCCTCCAGTTCTTTTACAGCCCCGTTCGCGTTGCGCACCAGCTGGTTTATCTCTACCTGCTTCAGGGTGTCGGTTATGTCTGCCATGTTCATAGAGAGCCTGTTGATGTTGCGCTCGGTCTTGCGCAGCGAGCCTGTCAGGGCACTTATATTGGCCGTAATCTGGTTGATATTTTCCTGGTTGGCCATTAAAATAGTATTGAGCGCGTCGGTGGTAGCCTTGGTGTTTGCCAGGATGTCCTTTATGTTTCCCTTGGCTTCACTGTCCAGCATGCGATTCATACGGGCCAGCGTGGTGTCCACTTTCTCGATCACGGGCACGGTTTTAGTCGAGATCAGTTCGGTGATGCTGCTTTCCTTAAAGCCGATGAGCCTTTCGCCGCCGTCATATTTCTTGCTGCTGTTGCCCAGGTAAAGCACCACAGCCTTGCTGCCCAGAAAACCGGAGTTGGCGAGGGAAGCGATGGTAGAGTCCCCGACCAGGATGTCCTCCTGCACGTCCAGGCGCACCAGAATCTTGTTTCCCTCTTCAGGCTTCAACGTCATTTGCTGCACCGACCCTACCTGTATGCCATTCAGTAAAACCGGGTTAGATAGGGCCAGCCCGTCTACATCGCTATACATCACATAGTAGGTCCGGGTGTCGGAGAAAAGGCTGGAGCCTTTGAGGAACATAAAGCCGAAATACAGCAGGCCGATGGCCACTATACCCAGCAGGGCAACTTTGATCTCTTTAGATATCTTCACGTAAGGGGAGCTTATTGTACTTTAGTTCATAACCTCCAATTCTTTTTTGTATTCCTTGAAGGCACGGTATATACCTGATGCCATATACGTTTGCCCTGCCTTATCGTTAAGAAATTTCTCTTCTGTGGGGTTCGTGAGAAACCCGCACTCGATCAGCACGCTTGGCATATAGGATTTCCAAAGAACCAGAAAGGGAGCCTGCTTCACGCCGCGGCTTTTGCGGCCCACCTTAGAGCGAAACTCGCTCTCCACTTTGTCGGCGAAGCGCAGGCTGTTGTCGATGTAGGCGCTTTGGTGCAGCGTGAACAAAATGTGGCTCTGGGGGGAGTTCGGGTCGAACCCGTTGTAGTTTTCCTTATAATTGTCTTCCTGCAGCACCACGGCGTTCTCGCGCTTGGCCACCAGCAGGTTGCCCTCCGACTTCTGGATACCCATGGTATAGGTCTCGGTGCCATAGGCCGTGGGGGGGCCGGCGTTGAGGTGGATGGAGATGAAGAGATCCGCGTTGTTTTTGTTGGCGATGCCGGCACGGTCGATGAGCTCCACGAAGTTGTCGGTCTTGCGGGTATACACCACCTTCACATCCGGCAGGTTCTGCTCGATCAGCTTGCCCACCTGCAGCGCGAGGCGCAGGGCAACGTCGGCCTCATGCGAGTATTTGCCGTTACAGCCCACATCCTTCCCCCCGTGGCCCGCGTCTATCACCACGGTGCGCACTTTGTAATCTCTCCTAAATTCCAGTTTACTGGAGGAGCACAGCAGTAAAACGACAGCCAGAAACGAAACAACAACAATATTCTTCACAACTTTCGTTAGTTAAAAGTTAAACAATAACTTTGTACAAAAATAAGGAAACTTTTAGGGAACTCTGACGATTTGCGCCACTTTTTAATTTTTTTACTGCTCCTGCCACTTGTCATTTTAGCCCCGTTTGCGGCGAAAGGACAGGGCACGCGGCAATTATCTGCAGCGCGGCAAGACACAGCCACAACCCTGGCTACACAGGACTCGGTGGCCCTGGCAGCCCCGAGCGGCGACATTGAGGCCACTATCAAATACTCGGCCAAAGACTCTATCCTGTTTGAGGTGGAGCGCCAGATCGTGCATTTATACGGTGATGCCAAGATCAATTATGGCACCATGTCGTTGGAGGCGGCCTATATAGAAATAAACTACGAAACCAATCTGCTGACCGCCTCCACCCTCGCCGACTCCACCGGGAAAGCCCAGGGCGTGCCCGTGTTTGCCGATGGCGGCGAGACCTACGCGGCAAAAAACATCGCCTACAATTACAAAACCCGCCGGGGGCGCATCTCGGAAGTGGTGACGCAGCAGGGAGAAGGCTACATTCATGCCGAAGTGGTGAAGCGAAACGACAACAACGAGTTTTACGGCCTCCACTCCCGCTATACCACCTGCAACCTGGAGCACCCGCACTTTTACATCGGCGCCGAGAAGTTCAAGGTGATCCCGAACAGCAAGGTGATGTCGGGCCCCTTCAACCTCGTGATCGGGGACATTCCCACCCCGCTGGGCTTCCTGTTCGGGCTCTTCCCTGCATCCAAAACGCAGAAAAGGTCGTCGGGCATACAGGTACCGAGTTTCGGGGAGAACACGCGCGGCTTTTACCTGCAGGATGCCGGCTACTACTTTGCCTGGAACGACTATGTGGGCACGCTGATACAGGGCGATATCTACTCACTAGGGGGGTATAACATCGACACCCGCACAGACTACGTGAAGCGCTACAGCTACCGCGGCTCGCTCAGCCTGACGTACGACAACTTCAAGAACGATGAGGCAGACGTTGAGCGGGCCAAGTCTACGTCGGAGAGCATTTACGACGCGCTTCCCCCGTCGCAGCGCACCGTCTGGATCAGGTGGTCGCACTCGCCGGTGCAGAAGCCGGGCCGGGGCCGTTTTTCGGCCAGCGTGAACGCGGGCAGCCAGTTGCACCAGCGCCTCAACTATACCAGCTCCGCCAACTACCTGTCGCCGTCGTTTAACTCCAGCGTCTCTTATCAGAAAACCATCCCGAACTCGCCCTTCAGCTATACCGTGAGTGCCCGGCAGTCGCAGAACACCACCACGGGCGCCATGGACTTCGTGCTCCCCGACCTGAGTATGAGTATGAGCACCGTCAGCCTGTATGAGCTGTTCAGCAACGCCCCCGCCACCGGCAAGTGGTATGAGAACTTTACCGTCGGCTACAGCCTGCGTGCCCGCAACGAGGTGAACAACCGCATCACGGGCCGTCGGCTCAGCGGCGTGAGCGGCATCATCGGCGAAACGGTCGCCGACACCACCCTGCCGGTGAACGCGACGAACCTGCAGGAAATCTGGGAGAACGGAAAGCAGCAGGCCGACCACAACCTCAGCATTGGCCTGGGTAACTACAAGATCTTCCGCTACTTCAACTTCTCTCCCTCAGTAAGCTACAGCGAGACCTGGCTGGACGAGAAATACAGCTACCGCTTCGACCCCGACTCACAGAAAGTGGATGTGGACACGACTGGCTTTGGCAGGGTATACCAGTATGCCGCCGGGGCCTCGCTCAGCACCACCATCTACGGCACAGCCTACATCAAGGGCAAGCGCGTGGAGGCCATCCGCCACCTGATCAGGCCCAGCATCAGCTATAACTACCGCCCTGACTTTGGCGATGCCCGCTTTGGCTTTTACCAGACGCTGATTACGGGAGTGAACGAAAGCACGAACCAGCCACGCGTACAGACGCTCTCCCGCTTCCGCACCGGGGCACCGGGCTCCTCGCTCAGCAGCTCCATGGGCTTCTCCATCGACAATAACCTGGAGATGAAGGTCCGCTCCAAGAGCGACTCTACGGAAAACAAGTTCGAGAAAGTGAGCCTGATCGACAACCTGCGGCTTAGCTCCAGCTACGACTTCGCGGCCGACTCCTTCAAGCTGGCCCCTATCCGCCTGACCATGAACACGCGCCTGTTTAAGCTAATGGACGTGACCTTCAGCTCTACGTTTGACCCCTATGATCTGGAGTATAACGACGCGGGCGTGGGCAGAAGGACAGACGCTTATTACTTCGACCCGCAGCAGTTCCGGCTGGCCAGGCTCACCAACGCCAACCTGAACCTGCGGGCCAACCTGAACCCGAAAGCCAGCAAAACCGATACCCCGTCGCCTACCAACCTGCCGGCGCTGCAGCAGGACATGGACCCGCTGCTGCCGGAGTACATCGACTTTAAGATTCCGTGGACGCTGGCCGTGGACTTCACCTTATACTACTCCAAAGCCACGTCCCTGACCCAGGACGACAGAGTTGATAAGACGATGGGTATAAACGGCACCCTGGCCCTGACGGAGAAATGGCAGATATCCTACAACGGCACCTACGACATCACGAACCAGAACATCTCTTACGCCACCGTCAACATCCACCGCGACCTGCACTGCTGGGACATGAGCATCAGCTGGATTCCGTTTGGCACACAGCGGGGCTACAACATGACCATCAATGCCCGCTCGGCGCTGCTCCAAGACCTGAAACTGACTAAGCGCAGGTCGAGATGGACCAGATAAACAAAAACAGCCACAGCCCATGTGGCTGTTTTTGTTTGCGGATTTTATAGCTTTACATATCCAAACCGATACAACTATGTCTGTTCATAAAAGCGACGTAAAGAAAATAACCACGCACCAGCTGCAGAACATGAAGGAGCGCGGCGAGAAGATTTCCATGCTCACGGCGTATGATTTCTCGATGGCCACCATCCTGGACGCAGCAGGCACGGACGTGCTGCTGGTCGGCGACTCTGCCTCTAACGTGATGGCGGGCCACGAAACCACCCTGCCCATCACTCTCGACCAGATGATCTACCACGCCAGCTCGGTGGTGCGGGGCGTCAGCAGGGCCTTCGTGGTGGTGGACATGCCCTTTGGCTCCTACCAGGGCAACTCCTCCGAGGCGCTTCGCTCTGCCATCCGCATCATGAAGGAGTCTGGGGCGCATGGCATCAAACTGGAGGGCGGCGCTGAGATAAAAGACTCCGTGACCCGCATCCTGAGCGCCGGCGTACCGGTGATGGGCCACCTGGGCCTCACGCCACAATCCATATATAAATTCGGAACTTATACCGTGCGCGCCAAGGAAGACACAGAGGCACAAAAGCTGATAGAGGATGCGCAGCTGCTTCAGGACCTGGGCTGTTTTGCCATTGTACTGGAGAAAATCCCGTCGGAGTTGGCCAGGCGCGTGGCCGAGGCGCTCACCATACCCATCATCGGCATCGGGGCTGGCCCGCACGTGGACGGGCAGGTGCTGGTGGTGCACGACATGCTGGGCATCAACAAGGAGTTCAAGCCCCGCTTCCTGCGCCGCTACGCCGACCTGCACGCCGTGATGACCGACGCCGTGACCAACTACATCAAAGACGTGAAAAGCCTCGACTTCCCGAGCGAGAAAGAAGCTTATTAATTACGAATTACGAGTTCCGAATTACGAATGGGGGTATGGGTATAGAATTATCCAACTGCATTATTGTTCGCCATCCTCTGAGGGGTAGGTTTAGGTATACCTAAAGCCTTTAAAAATTCGCCTCCCTTTATTCTAACTCGGAATTTGAAATTCGTAATTCGTAATTATCAATTCGTAATTAAAAATGCTAGAGGTACTGTATGAGGACAACCATGTGCTGGCGGTAAACAAGCCCGCAGGGTTGCTGGTGCATGGCGACGAAACAGGCGACGTGACCTTGGCTGACCTCGCCAAAGAATACATCAGGGAGAAGTATAACAAGCCGGGCAACGTGTTTGTGGGCGTGGTGCACCGCCTCGACCGGCCTGTGAGTGGCGTGGTGTTGCTGGCGAAAACCTCAAAAGCCCTCGCACGCCTGAATGAGCTTTTCCGAAGCAAAAAAACGCAGAAGACCTACTGGGCCGTGGTAGCAAACAGGCCAGCGCAGGAAAAAGGCACGCTCGTGCACTGGCTGATCAAGGACGGCTCCAAAAACATGACGAAGGCCTACGCCAAAGAGAATAGAAGCGGACTGCGCTCTGAGCTGCATTACAAGCTGTTGCAAGAGCAGCAGGGCAAGTATTTGCTGGAGGTAAACCCCATCACGGGTAGGTCGCACCAGATACGGGTGCAGCTGGCCTCCATGCGCTGCCCCATCCTCGGCGACCTGAAGTATGGCGCTTCGCAGCCCCTGCCCGACAAGAGCATTGCCCTGCACGCGCGCCAGTTGCAGTTCGAGCACCCCACCCTGAAGACCAACATTACCGTGAGTGCCCTGCCGCCGCAAAATGCCACCTGGTCGCCCTTCCGTTAGCCGGAATTTCCACGCTAAAAAGATGATTTTAATCATTTTCTGAACTTTTACGCCGTCTTCTCTATTTAACTTTAAATTCGTGTTGTAAATTTGCGGGAACGCATGGCACGGTTATGGCAACCAGCCGGACAACAGACTCAACTCATACCCATCATTCCTTAAGTTAATGGCCATACTTGTATTCTTTGTGGTGCACTGGTACCTGTCGCTTTTCGTGCAGACCTTTTACCTGCACCGTTATGCCGCCCACAAAATGTTCACCATGAACCCTTTCTGGGAGAAGGCATTCTACCTGCTGACATACATGGCGCAGGGCTCTTCGTTCCTGTCGCCGCGTGCCTATGCCATTTTGCACCGCATGCACCACGCCTTCTCCGACACCGAGAAGGATCCGCACTCGCCGCATTACTCCAACAATGCGTTCACGATGATGTGGAAGACAAAGGAGATCTACAACAACGTGCTGCATAAGCGTGTTGACCCGGAGCGCCGATTCGATGGCGATTACCCGGTATGGCCTGCGCTGGAGAAAGTAGGTGACTCCTACTATTCCAGGATAGGCTGGGGCGTGTTCTACGTGGTGTTCTACATTGCCTTCGCTACGCAGTGGTGGATGTTCCTGCTGTTGCCGATCCACTTCCTGATGGGCCCGGTACACGGCGCGATCGTGAACTGGAGCGGCCACAAGTATGGCTACCAGAACTTCGACAACAACGACAAGTCACGCAACTCGCTTTTCTTCGACTTCCTGACGGGCGGCGAGCTGTTCCAGAACAACCACCACAAACTGCCTAACCGCGTGAACTTCGGAGTGAAGTGGTGGGAGGTAGACCCAACCTGGCCGGTGATCTGGACGCTGGACAAACTAAGCATCATTAAACTGAAGCCAGTGAAAGTGAAGGCGAAAACAGCGCCCCGGACAAGAGCCGCCGCCTAACATCATATATGATTTTATATACAGAAAGCCCTCCCGCAACGGAGGGCTTTCTTATTTTCCGATAGCCGTTGTGAATATAGAATATACCTTTATATTTATACCTAACCTAAATCTCCCTGAAAACAATCTTAAATAAACAAGCCATGAAAAAATTACTATTCATCCTGCTCTTCATCCCGCTGTGCTTAGCCTGCAAGAAAGAGCAGATTGGGGAGCCGCTTATTCAATATCACTTTATCAATTTTGTAGATGCGTCAGGCCAAAACCTGTTCGAGAGCGGCAAGATTTCAACATCCAATTTTTACTATGAATCAGGTGACATTAAATCGACATGGGAGGAAACTATGGCTTATAAAAAAGAAATTTTAACCCCGGAGGTCATAAAGTCAACTCCTACGGAGTACCAGGATACAGTTTCTGCCATGTTAAGCAATGACAATTTATTGTTTGAACCTTGGCAAGGCAACTTGGAAAGGGAACGGGTGATTTTTATAAACGGAGCGAAACACACATTCAGGTATTCGCTTAAAGAAGGCTTCTACCAGAACGGCAAAAAGCTACAGTCTAAAACCGATGTTATTGACGAGCATAATATATACCTGCACCACATTGTGCTGGAAGAGTTTTAAGTACCTGACTAAATCAACTACAAAGTATAACAACCGCATCTCGGCTTGCTGGTGAAAACACGCAGCAAGGGCGGAGGCAGTTTTTGGAGTTTATGTTAAGCGAGTGCTTACCATTTTAAAACTCAAAAGCCCAAAAAGCCCACCCGCAACGGGGGGCTTTTTGGTGGCTACACTTTAGGCCGGCTTTCAATAGCTTAATAATTCAGAAAAGGCGGTAGATTATCAGACAATAATCCTTACCTTTGCGCTTCTAAACTGGTGGACGGGTTCCACCGACGTAAATTTTATATACAAAATGGCAGTAAAAATCAGACTGGCCCGCAGAGGCCGCAAGAAAGCAGCTATCTACGATATCGTAGTAGCCGATGCAAGATCACCACGTGATGGTAAGTTCATCGAGAAACTGGGTACTTACAACCCAAACACAAACCCTGCATCTATCGACTTTAGCGAAGACAAGGCGTTTCAGTGGTTGATGAACGGTGCACAGCCTACCGACACGGTAAAGGCAATGCTTTCCTACACTGGCGTGCTCTTCAGAAGACACCTTCAGATTGGTGTGATCAAAGGAGCGATTACACAGGAAACTGCTGACGCTCGTTTAGCCGAGTGGAAAGAAGCGAAAGAAGCGAAGATCGAAGGCAAGCGACAGGACCTTGGTTCTGCCAAAGAGGCTGCCAAGAAAGCCGCTTTCGATGCCGAGACGAAAGTGAAAGAGGCTCGTGCAGAGGCTATCCGTCAGCGTGAGGCTGATAAGGCTGCTGCAAACGCCCCTGCCGCTGAGGCTGAGGCTGAGGCTGAAGAGGCTCCGGAGGCAGCTGCCGAAGGCAAAGCAACTACAGAAGAGCAAGCATAATTTAAACTGCCATGAACATTGATGACTGCTTCCAGCTAGGCTTTATCGTCAAAACCCATGGCACCAAGGGGCAAGTAGTCGCGTTTTTCGACGTAGACTACCCCGAAGATTATGAAGATCTGGAATCAGTTTTCCTTGAGCAAAAGGGAAGGCTGATTCCTTTTTTTATTGATACCTTGGAGCCTGTGCAGAAAGGCCGCTGCATCATTAAGTTCGAAGACGTGAAAACCATCGAACAAGCGGAGGCGTTGCGCAACACAGCCATTTACCTGCCACTCGACGAGCTGCCGGAACTGGAGGAAGATCAGTTTTACTTCCATGAGGTGATCGGGTACCAGGTGGTAGACCAACAGCACGGCCCGCTTGGCACCGTGAAAGAGTTTTACGACCTGCCGCAGCAGCAGCTGATGGTGATGGACTACCTGAACCAGGAGATGCTGGTGCCGGTGATGAACGAGATTCTCCTTCGCGCCGACCACGAGGCCCGACAACTCCATGTGAGTTTTCCGGAAGGCCTGCTCGAAGTGTATACCCAACCTGCCAGCCCCGACGAAGCCGACGACCGC
Source organism: Pontibacter sp. E15-1 (assembly GCF_022601975.1). Classification (GTDB taxonomy): domain Bacteria; phylum Bacteroidota; class Bacteroidia; order Cytophagales; family Hymenobacteraceae; genus Pontibacter. The sequence goes on along the minus strand of NZ_JAKVIR010000012.1, from coordinate 53,325 downwards.
GACGACGACACGGAGGAAGAAAACTAATGCGATTTGACATTATCAGCTGCCAGCCAGACCTGCTGGAAAGCCCCTTTAGCCATTCTATACTGAAGCGCGCGCAGCAAAAAGGCCTGGTGGAAGTCCATATCCATGACCTGCGCAAGTACGCCGTGAACAAGCACGGCCAGATAGACGACTACGCCTTTGGCGGCGGGGCCGGTATGGTGATGATGATCGAGCCCATTGACAAGCTCCTCTCCGAGTTGAAAGCCGAGCGCACCTACAACGCCATTATTTATATGACGCCGGACGGGAAAACGCTGAACCAGGGAATTGCCAACCAGTTTTCGCTGCTGCAGAACGTGGTGATCCTGTGCGGCCACTACAAAGGCGTGGACGAGCGCGTGCGGCAGCATTACATCACCCACGAGATCAGCATCGGCGACTATGTGTTGTCGGGCGGAGAACTGGGTGCGGCCGTGCTGGCAGACGCGATCATCCGGATCATACCGGGTGTGCTCAACGATGAGTCCTCGGCCCTGACGGACTCTTTTCAGGATGGCCTGCTGGCCCCGCCTGTTTATACCCGCCCGGCCGATTACAAGGGCATGCAGGTGCCGGATATACTGTTGTCGGGCAACAACCCGAAGATTGACGAGTGGCGTTTTGAGCAAGCCGTGGAGCGCACCAGACAGCGCCGCCCCGATCTGCTGAACGGCGCATAACACCTTTACAGCAAACGTAAAAGGCTACAAGCCTCAAACTCATAGAGAAAAGGCGGCCAAAAACTATATTTTTTTTCTGCAATGATTCTTATGTATGAAATTATTACATATCTTTGCAGTCCGAAATTTGAAGAAGATACTTTAAGAACATAGCCATCATGAGCGAATTAATTAAATTCATAGAGCAGGAATCTACCGACAAGCGTGCCTCTTTCCCAACTTTTCAGGCAGGTGATACCGTTAACGTACACGTGAAAATCCGCGAGGGTAACAAAGAGCGTGTGCAGCAGTTCCAGGGCGTTGTGATTCAGCGTAAGAACGTGAACACCAACGGTGAGACGTTCACGGTAAGAAAAGTATCTAACCAAATCGGCTTAGAGCGTATCTTCCCGCTCCTTTCGCCAGCAATCGAGAAGATTGACCTGATCAGAAAAGGTAAGGTAAGAAGAGCGAGACTGTACTACCTGAGAGGACTCCAGGGCAAGGCTGCTCGTATCAAAGAGAGAAGATAAAAATACCTGTTTTCATAGAGTACCCATAGTGTTAGTGAAAGAGGAGCCGCTCAAAACGGCTCCTCTTTTCGTTTCTGCACTTTTGCTTTGCCGCTGGCCGCGTATACCCGCAAACACGTTGTACCTTTGTAAAACCCTGAAGCCAAACCACCGCATATGAACTTAACGCTTAGCCGCTACCTCACGCTACTTTTGGCAGTGCTGCTCTGCTCCTGCAATACAGACTACGCCTCGCTGCCAACCTATACAAGCAACAAGCAGTTGCAGGCCGTGATTGAGACACCCGCCGGCAGCAACCACAAAATGATGTATGACGCCGAGCAGAAGGCGTTTGTCAACGACAAAGACGCGGGCCAGGACCGGGTAATCGGTTTCCTGCCCTACCCCGCCAATCTCGGGTTTATACCCTCCACCGAAATCAACAAGGAGGGAAAGGGGCTGGAGATCCTGGTGCTGTCGGAGCGGCTGGAAACCGGTACCGTGGCCGAAGTGATCCCGATCGGGCTGATACAACTGGAAACAGATGGCGAACTGCAGCACATTGTGGTGGCCGTGCCCGCCCGCCCGAGCGAGCGCCCGATAAACGCCACCAATTATACCAGCCTCAGCGTAGACTACCCGGCTGTGAAAGATATTTTGCAGCGCTGGTTCGCCCATTCTAACCCGGCAGCCAACACCAACTACGTAGGCTGGCGCGACGAGAAATTCGCAGAGAAGGAGATCCAGCGCTGGATGCGATTATAGCCCGGCTCATACTAAATTAAAACAAGATACCACAGAACACAGAAGGCCCGCTATACTAGGTGTAGCGGGCCTTCTGCGTATAGCCGAAACTGCTTACTTAATGTTCAGGAGCTTCGCCCGCACCGCCTCCACCGACTTTTCCATATCCTGCACCTGCTGGCGGCTCACTTCCTGCTGCCGGGCGTTATGCTGCACGCTAAGCTCGAGCTGCTTCAGTTCCTCGGCGTTGCGCACCAGCTCGGCTTCCAGGTCTTTTCTGCTTTGCTTGTTTTTGTCTATCTCCTGCTGAATCTTGTTGGCTTCCTTTACCACCCGGTCCTGCTCCGACTTGGTGGCGCGCAGCACGTCCTCGGCCTCGTTTATCTGGCGCAGCACATCGTCGCGGTAGAGTTTGCGGGCAAAGCCGCGCAGAAACTTCTCAGCGGCAGCATACTCGGCGGGGGTAGCCTCTTTGTCGACATAGGCCGTGCCCATGTCCAGGCTCCACCATACGGTGCTGCCCTGGGCGCTGCTGCCCACCACCGAAACTACCCGCATCGGAGAGCTTGAAATTGTATCGATTACGGCTCCTTCCACCGTGTATACCCCCCTGCTGCTTTTTACCTTTCCGGCTTTTTTACCAAGGTAGTCCTTCCACGACCGGTCTACCGTTTTAGGGTCCAGCTGCACCGAAAGCTGCTGCCCGCGCCGGATAACGCTGTTTACCTCCTGCTCCTTCTCCACTACCTGCACCACTTGGGCCTGGCTCACACCCGAAAGCATCAAAAATATTACAACTAAAATTCTTTTCATCTAAAAGGTGGTATTGTACTGTATAAAGTTGTTCTCGTCTACTAAAGTAGAGAATCAGGAGGAGAAAGAAGGAAAGACCGGGAAATTATTTTCACCTGAAATTGGTTTGGGAATCGTGGCGGGTGCGTTACCTTTGCAGGCTATCGCTTTCGCAGCCGCAGGCGATTATGCCCGGCGGCGAACAATTGAGCCGCCGCAGCTGTTCTAAAACCCTATGAAAGTAACCATTTGCCGAAAGGAGCATTTTAATGCCGCACACAGGCTACACAACCCAGCCTGGACGGATGAGAAGAACAGCGCCGTGTTTGGCTTATGCAACAACCCCAACTACCACGGGCACAACTATGAGCTCTTTGTGAAGCTCACAGGCACAGTGGACCCGGAGACCGGCTATGTATACGACCTCAAGAGACTAAGCACGCTGGTAAAGGAAGAGGTGCTTAACCGTTTCGACCATAAGAACCTGAACCTCGACACTGCGGAGTTCAAGCAACTGAACCCCACGGCCGAGAACATCGCGGTGGTGATCTGGGAGAAGCTCCGGGAGAAAATCAGCCCCGACTACGAATTAGCCGTAACACTTTATGAAACAGAAAGAAACTTTGTGGAATACCATGGATAGCCACAAAACCGATATAGACCGAGACGAAGAGGCAATGGACGACCATATCATGAGCTCGCTGGATACGCCCCTGCGTCCGGACGCCTTTGCGCTGACCGACGAGGCGAAGATCGCCATCATCGAAGGCCACTTCCACGAGATTATGCACACCCTGGGCCTAGACCTGACAGACGACAGCCTGAAAGGCACGCCGCTGCGCGTGGCCAAGATGTATGTGAAGGAAATCTTTAGCGGCCTGCACCCCAAAAATAAGCCTGTGGCGCGCCGCTTCGAGAACAAGTACGGCTACCACAAGATGCTGGTGGAGCGCGACATCACGGTATACTCTTCCTGTGAGCACCATTTTGTGCCCATTATCGGGAAGGCGCACGTGGCCTATATCCCCAACGAGCATGTGATCGGCCTGTCGAAGCTGAACCGCATTGTGCATTACTTTGCCCGCCGCCCGCAGGTGCAGGAGCGCATGACCATGCAAATTGCCAACGAACTGAAGCAGGCCCTGAAGACAGACAACGTGGCGGTGATGATTGAGGCTGACCACCTGTGCGTGATGAGCCGGGGCGTGAACGACGTGAGCAGCAGCACCATTACGGCAGAGTACTCTGGCCTGTTTGACCAGGAGCAATACCGCAACGAGTTTTTAGGGCATATCCGCACCAGCAAATAGCAGGCTGCCCTTTAGGGGCTTCAACTGTTCGCCCACTTTGTTTTTTCCTATGCAATACCAATAAACTTTAATACAGTTGTATTGCGTATAGGGTAATTCTATGCCGAATCATATTTAAAAGCACATATGGCTGATAAAATATTAATAACAGGTGGGTCAGGATTGGTTGGGATGCGTCTGTCTGAGATGCTCATCGACCAGGGGTATGAGGTGTCGCACTTAAGCCGGAACCCTGACAAGGTATCTACCTATAAAACCTTTCGGTGGGATGTGAAGGACGGCTACATAGATGAGAACGCCATTACCTACGCAGATTATATCGTGCACCTGGCTGGCGCAAGCGTAGCCGGCGAGAAATGGACGGACGAGCGCAAAAAGGAAATCGTAAACAGCAGGGTACAAAGCGCCAACCTCCTCTACAAGTCACTGAAGGAGATGGACCACCATGTGAAGGGCTTTATCTCGGCCTCTGCCATAGGCATTTACGGCGACTCTGGCGACCAGCTGATGTCTGAGGAAAGCGCTACCGTTGCCGACGACTTCCTGGCCGAGGTATGCGAAGCCTGGGAAAACGCGGCCTGGCAAATGCACGAGCTGAACCTACGCACCGTGATTCTGCGCATGGGCATCGTGCTGAGCACAAAAGGCGGCGCTCTGCCCCAGATGGCCCGCCCCGTGAAGCTGATGGCCGGTGCCCCCCTGGGCTCGGGCAAGCAGTATATGTCGTGGGTACACCTCGACGATGCCTGCCGCCTTTACATCAGAGCCCTCGAAGATACCCACTATCAGGGGGTATACAATGTGGTGGCTCCGCACCCTGTAACCAACAAAGAGTTTATGAAAGAGCTGGCTGAGGCCATGAAACGCCCCCTAGTGCTGCCCAAAGTGCCGGCTTTCGCCATCAACCTGATGATGGGCGAGATGAGCGAGGTAGTGCTGGCTGGCCAGCGCGTGAGCGCCAACAAAGTGCTGCAAACGGGCTTTACCTTTGAGTACAACTATCTGGAAGAGGCCCTGGAGTCTTTTTATGAGGAGGAGAAGGACTGAGGCGATTGCCACATTAACCAAACAGGAGAGGGCGCTACGTGTAGCGCCCTCTCCTGTTTTATATAGGTGTTCGAATCCTACAGCACGTTGCCCATGTTCAGCAACTCCAGCACAGAGTCGATTTGCGTGGAGTCTGGGGCCGCCTTTGGCAATACCGTGGTGCAGTTGTACTTCTTGCTGACCTTGACGGTTGGCCCCGGGAAACGGCCCATCGTATAGCCCAGTTCCTTGTCCTGGTATACCTTCTCCATATACAGGCCAAACACAGGCAGCGCCGTTTTAGAGCCCTCCCCCAGCTGCGAGGTCCGGAAGTGGATGCTGCGGTCTTCGCCACCCACCCATACCCCCGTCACGAGGTCTTTGGTCACGCCCATAAACCAGCCGTCGGAGTGGTTAGAGGTGGTGCCGGTCTTGCCGCCGATCTCGTTGCCTTTCCAGAGGTCATACTCCCAAAGCGCTTGCGAGGTGCCGCCCGGCTCTTCCATACCCCCTTTCAGCATGTGCATCATCAGAAAAGCCGTCTCCTCGCTCAGCACTTTCTTCTGCTTGGGCACAAACTGGTGTATGAGGTTGCCATTGCGGTCCTCGATGCGGGTAATGAACATGGGCTTGGTATGGAAACCCTGGTTGGGGAAGGTGCTGTAAGCGCCCACCATATCAAAGATAGACACATCGCTGGGCCCCAAGCCAATAGACGGCACGGCCTGCAGCGGACTCGTGATGCCCAGGCGGTGCGCATACTTCACCACCGTCTCCCATCCCACCTTCTCGGTAAGCTGCGCCGTAACGGAGTTCACGGACTTGCCCATGGCGCGGCGAAGCGTCATCGGCGCACCGGTATACTGCCAGTCGGCGTTGGTGGGCGACCAGCTTTTTTTCTCGCCCTTCTCCACGTAGTTGATCGTGATGCGCTTGTCCACGATCTTGTCGCAGGGAGAGTAGCCGTTGTCGATGGCGGACACATACACGAAGGGCTTAAACGTGGAACCCGGCTGGCGGCGTGCCTGCTTCACATGGTCGTACTTAAAGTATTTGAAGTTGATGCCACCCACCCAGGCCTTGATGTGCCCGGAGAACGGGTCCATGGTCATCATACCGCCGTGCAGGAAGTGCTTGTAGTAGGCCAGCGAGTCCAGGGGGCTCATCGTCATGGTCTTCTCCAGCGAGTCGTTCTCCCAGGTAAAGACCTTCATCTCGTGCGGGGTATGCAGTGCCTTGCTGATGGCGGCAGTGTCGTTGCCGTATTTTTGCTTCAGGCGCTGGTAATAGGCGGTGCGCTTGATGGTCTCTTCGATAAAGCCCGGTATCTCCTTGTCCTTTTCATCCACCCACGGGTTTTTGCCCTTCCAATGGTTGTCGAAGCGGTGCTGCAGGGCGCGCATGTGCTCTTCCATGGCCTCCTCGGCGTGCGCCTGCATCCGCGAGTCGATGGTGGTGTATATTTTCAGGCCGTCGCGGTATAGGTCGTAGCCGTTTTGCTTGGTCCACTCTTTCAGGTAATCCGCCACAGCGCCCCTGAAGTAGGTAGCGGGGCCGTCGTAATGGTTCTCCACGCTATAGTCCAGCACCAGCGGCAACTGGCGCAGCGAGTCGGACTGGGCCGGTGTGATGTAGTTATACTTGGCCAGCTGGGCCAGCACCGTGTTGCGGCGGCGTGTGGCGTTCTGGGGGTTAAAGCGGGGGCTGTAGTAGGTCGGGGCTTTCAGCAAACCCACCAGCACGGCGGCCTGCTCGGTCTTCAGGCTGTCCGGGGAGGTGTTGAAGAAGGTCTTGGAGGCCACTTTTATACCGAAGGAGTTCGAGCCGAAGTCCACGGTGTTGAGGTACATCGCCAGGATCTCTTCTTTGGTATAGCGCTGCTCCAGTTTGATGGCCGTCAGCCACTCCTTTGTTTTGGAGATGACCAGGTTTGCCACCGGGATGTGGCCCAGCACTCCCTTGGAGTCGTCGGTGCGGGTTTTGTAGAGGTTCTTGGCGAGCTGCTGCGTCAGGGTGCTGGCCCCGCGGGCATCGCCGTGCAGGCTGCCGTACACCGCCGAGACGATGGCGGCAGGGTCGATGCCGGAGTGCTCGTAGAAGCGCGCGTCCTCAGTCGCGATCAGGGCCTGCAGCAGGACGGGCGACAGGCTGTCGTAGCCCACGGGGCTGCGGTTCTCTCGGAAGTACTTCCCGATCAGCTTGCCGTCGGCGGTATATAGCTCCGAGGCAAGGTCTGAGCGCGGGTTCTCCAGCTTGTCCAGGCTCGGCGACGACCCGAACAGGTAGAACAGGTTATTGTCTACGCTGAGCAGGTAGCCCAGCACGAAGGCAACGCCCAGAAACAGGCACTTCCAGGTAAACGCCACCACGCTTTTATAGACAGACTTCTTTGGCTTTTCTACTTTCTCTTGCTCTTGCAGCATGCTTATCCACTAAACGACGCCCTGATAAATTCCCGATCACGCTCTCTAAAACGACTGCAAATATACCTTTTGTACACAACATCTTTGTTTTAAAGGTGCAAAACTTCGTAAACGTTCAGTTGCACGCCAATTCTTTTGGAGAGCCTGCCTATCTTTGCGCCACACACGTTTCCTGAACGCCTCTGCCTATGCAACTAACAATCCTACAAGCCTTTAGCCGCCTGGCAGGCTTGCCGCTCACCAAGACTACCCGCCACGAGCAGGTGCAGTTTTTCCATTTCGGCAGCATGCATTATACCACTCCGCAGGGCCTGATCCTGGATATCGGGGAGATAACGCTGGCCGTGAACTGCCCCTGGCACTTGCAACCGGCAGGCGGGGAAACGATCAACCACAGCGATGTATACATCCGAAAACGCGAGGCGGGCCTCCCCTCCCCGGTATGGGACTGGAAAATCCCCGGCTCGAGCCTGCGCGACCAACGCCTGCTGGCCCACGTGAAACAGATCCCGGCCCCGGTAGTGGAGCGGGTTGAAACCAAAGAGGCGGAGGGGTTCGTCCTTCACTTTTCTGACCAGAGCACCCTGACGGTGTCTCCCGCCCCGGAAGAGCCTGCTGAGATGTATTGGGAGCTCTTCAGCAACACCGGCGATGGCCTGAAGATAGCCGCGGGCAAAGACGGCCTCAGCACATAGGCTCCGGCCGGTGTAGCAGGTATACCGTTTCGGGCTGACGCGAAAACCTTTCGGGCTGGGGCGGGGTATGGCATATAAAAACCCGCCCTTGAACTTCCGCCTCCAGCTTTTCGAATTTGAGGACCAACACTGGTTCCCGCACGTTATCCGGCAGGGCATGCTCGACTTCCTGCGCTTCATGATCTCGAAGCTGGGCGCGTACGAAGCCGCCTTGCCGCTCCTGCAGGAATTGCTGGAGCGCACGCGGCAGCGGCACATCACAGACCTTTGCTCCGGGGCAGGGGGCGGCATCGCGGTGGTACAGCGGCAGCTAAGCCAACGCATGGGCACTACCGTCCACGTCACCCTCTCAGACCTCTACCCCAACCTCGGTGCATACAGCTACCTGCAGCAAACAACTGGCGGCATGCTCGATTTTATACCTGAGCCCGTAGACGCCACCGCCGTGCCGGACCATCTCAAGGGAGTGCGCACTATCTTCTCTTCTTTTCACCACTTCCCGCCCCGCGTGGCAAAGGCCATACTGCAACACGCCGCCAGCCGCAGGGCAGCGATCGGGATTTATGAGGGAGCAAGCAAAAGCTGGCTGGAATTGCTGCTGCTCTGGACCGCTTTTCCGGTGATCATCCTCGTTGCGACGCCATTTATCCGGCCGTTTCGCTTCAGCCGGCTTTTTTTCACCTACATCCTCCCGCTTATTCCGCTGGGCATTATCTGGGACGGCACCGTGTCGTTGCTCCGTATGTATACCCCGCGCATGCTGCAGCAGATGGCCGACGAGGTGCAGGAGCCCGGTTACAGCTGGCGATCCGGGAAAGCTGGCACGCGCATGGGCAAGCACGTCGTCTACCTGATCGGGTACCCAGACCCGGAAGACGAACCCGGGGCGAGCATATTGAACGATCCGAAAGAATACGCTTAACTTTGAAAAACGCCTGTGCCAGTTCAGGTATAAATGCGGTAGCTTTATATCCAGCCGCTGTGCCGAGCCGCAACAAGACCCATACTCCTCACTGAATGAAAAGCTATAGCAGTGCCCTGACGCTGATGCGGATTCCGTTTTCTGTTTACCTCATGCCCATTTTCTGGTTCGCGCTCAGCACCGTGACCGGATTTGAGGTATGGCGGGCGGTGGCCGTCTTCGTGATCCTGCATGTGTTGGTATACCCCGCCAGCAACGGCTACAACTCCTACTACGACCGCGACGAAGGCAGCATCGGCGGCCTGAAGCATCCCCCGAAGGTAACGCGGCATCTCATGCATCTTGTGTTAATATTTGATACCCTGGCCGTCCTGCTTGGCTTGCTGCTTTCGCCCTTGTTTGGTTCCCTGGTGGCAATTTATCTACTCGTCTCGAAGGCGTATAGCTACGAAGGCATCCGACTGAAGAAATACCCGCTCCTGAGCACTGCCGTGGTCACGCTTTTCCAGGGGGCCTTTACATTTATGATGGTGCAGATCGGGCTTGGTTTTGGGCTGTCGGCAGTGCTAGGCGCACCTGCCATCTGGTTTGCCTTGGTCAGCACGCTCTTTCTTTGCGGTTCATACCCCCTCACCCAGATTTACCAGCACGACGAGGACAGCCGGCGCGGCGACCGCACCCTCAGCCTGATATTGGGTATAAAGGGCACGTACTTTTTTGCTGCCGTTAGCCTTCTGCTAGGCACCTCCCTGCTGCTTTATATATACCTCACCAATGGGCAGGTAAAGAATATCTTTATCTTTTTGGTCTGCACGGCACCGATTATGTACTTTTTTGTGGGTTGGGCACTGAAGGCGCAGCGCGACCCAAGGGTGGTAAATTATGAAAACACGATGCAGATGAACAAGATCTCCTCGCTCTGCATCAGCGCGGCCTTCATCGCCATGATCGTGGTGCGGGCATATAGCTAGCGGCAATCTTACACATCCGCCCACAGGCTCGTATACAGGTGAAACATACCGCTTCCGCTATGAAACTTATGTATGCGCTTTTGGGCGGACTGGCTGCCACCGCTGCCATGACCGCCTTTTTATACCTGCTGTCCTATGCCACGCACCGTGTGATGAAGGTAATCAAAATACTGGGCACCATGCTCATGTCGCGCACCCAACCTGACGGCAGCCTCTCGGACGCGGTGAGCACCAAAGCCGTCGGGACGGTGGCCAACTATGCCATCGGCATTTCCTTCGCACTCATCTACCTAGCTCTCTGGGATGCCGGGGTAGGCCAACTGACGGCATCATGGGGCTTGTTTTTGGGTCTGGGCCACGGTCTTTTTGCCATGGTAGCCTGGTATTTCTTCTTCATGGTCCACCCGAAGCCACCGATCCTGGCCCTGAAATCATACCTGATCACGCTCATTTTTGCCCACCTGATCTATGGCCTGGTGATTACCTATACCGTTAATCTGCTGGAGCAGCCGGGGTATGCTTTCTGGCAGTAAGCTGAGTTGGACGTCAGAACGCTGATGCATCCTATTTTCAACCGCAGCTGCTAACGCATTTTCCCACTCCCCTCCTTTTTTCAAGGAGGGGTGCCGCAGGCGGGGTGGTTCTTTTCAACCACAAGAGCGGACCATTAGACATCTTTCCAAATAAATTCAAGGGGTGGCATGGCTGAGGTGTCGGCAGGCCACCTTCAGGTTGTTGATGGCCGCCACCAGATTCCAGTTCAGGCCATAGTTCCTGTGCTTTCCTCTGTAGGTGTCCTTGACGATGCGGAAAATCTTGCACTGCCGGTTGACGTGCTCCACCGGCACCCGGATGGCCGCCTGCGCCTTGTTGTGCCTCTTCTGCTCCTTTGTCAGGGGGTGCTTGCTGATGGCCTTGAAAGGCAGCACCGACCTGGCGTGGAGCTTGCCGATGCCCAGAAAACCCAGGTCGGCGAACAGGGCCGACTCAGGCGTGAGGCGCCACCTGCTCTCCTTCCAGAGTTTGAAGTCGTGGAGGCGGCCCTTGCCGCAGCAGGCACACAGAATCAGCCCTGTGAGCAGGCAAACAGCGATCAGGGCCTTAACCGTGTGCCGTTTTTTTTACCCGAATAGTAGTCCCACTGCCCCTTTAGTGGCCGCTCCACCGGCTGCTCGCTCACGTCCACGGCCACCTTCAGCGGCCCTGTGGGGGCCAGCAGCCCGGCAGGCATCTCAAGCACCTGCACAAGGATGCCCCGCATGTGGCAGTAGCGCTTGTGGGCATAGGACTCGCTGACGGAGAAAGCCTGCCCCAGCGAGAGGAACGTGTGGTACTGGCGCATGTACATCAGGGTGAGAAGCAGCTGCTGGGAGAGGCTCAGCGAGCCTTTGCGGCCGCGCCTGTGGATGGGGTTTTGCTCCTTGAACTGCTTTACATGCGCCGCTGCCTTTTCCAGAATAATGGTGAAGGTGGCGTAGTTGACACCGGTGGTGCGGAGAAACTCCGCTGGCCTTTTTGCTAATTCCGTCGCTGTTTTCATCGCTTTTCCTCCTTAATCTACTAAAAACGTAGATTTAATTGGAAAGATGTCTATTAAACGAATAGTAAAACAATCCCGGGTCAAACCACCCCTGCCCCTCCTTATCCAAGGAGGGGCGTTTTCCACTAATGTAAACTTTTTCCTTGTTTGCGAAATTTCTGTCTGACAATGGCACAACACAGAATCATGCAAAACGCAACAGCCCGCTTACCTTTCGGCAAGCGGACTGTGCTTTTATAGAGAATGCGAAACTTGCGCTTAGCTGTTCATTGAAATCAGGAATTCTTCGTTGCTCTTGGTGCCTTTCATTCTGTCTTTCAGGAACTCCATGGCTTCAATCGAGTTCATATCGGACATAAACTTGCGCAGGATCCAGATGCGGTTCAGCTCGTCTTTGTCCATCAACAGGTCTTCGCGGCGTGTACCGGAAGCAGGCACGTCGATCGCCGGGTAGGTGCGTCGGTTGGCCAGTTTGCGGTCCAGCTGAAGCTCCATGTTACCAGTACCTTTGAATTCTTCAAAAATCACCTCGTCCATCTTAGAGCCCGTATCGATCAGGGCCGTAGCGATGATCGTTAGGGAGCCGCCGTTCTCTACGTTACGGGCAGCACCGAAGAAACGCTTCGGCTTGTGCAGCGCATTGGCATCCACACCACCTGATAAAATCTTACCAGAAGAAGGCACTACGGTATTGTAAGCACGGGCCAGACGCGTGATAGAATCCAGGAGGATAACCACATCATGACCGCACTCTACCATGCGCTTGGCTTTGTCCAGCACAATGCTCGATACTTTCACGTGGCGCTCGGCAGTCTCATCGAACGTAGACGCGATTACCTCTGCTTTTACGCTGCGGGCCATGTCGGTTACTTCTTCCGGGCGCTCATCAATCAGCAGGATCATCAGGTATACTTCCGGGTGGTTTTCGGAGATAGCGTTTGCGATCTCTTTCAGCAGCACGGTTTTACCTGTTTTCGGCTGTGCCACGATCATACCACGCTGGCCCTTGCCTATGGGGGCAAAAAGGTCTAGCACGCGGGTGGAAAGTTGGCTTGGACGGGTTGTTAGTTTTAAACGCTCTTCCGGGAAAAGCGGTGTCAGGTGCTGGAACGGGATACGGTCGCGGATCTCCTCAGTAGTGCGCCCGTTTACGGTCTCCACTTTCAGCAGCGCAAAGTATTTTTCGCCTTCTTTCGGCGGTCTGATCTGGCCTTTCACGGTATCGCCTGTCTTCAGGCCGAACAACTTGATCTGCGAGGGCGACACATAAATATCGTCCGGACTAGCCAAATAGTTGTAGTGCGTGGAGCGCAGGAAGCCATACCCATCCTGCATCAGTTCCAGTACTCCCTCATTCAGGATTATACCGTCAAATTCTTTGAAGTTAGTGGTATTGGTGTGCTGCGGCTGTGGGTTGTTACGACGCGGATTCGCTTCGTTACGGTCGCGGTCGTTGCGGTTATCCGCCCGGGCATCGCGCTCAGGGCGGGCCTCACGTACCTCATTGCCTCTGTTATCGTTGCGGTTGTCTCTGTCGCTGCGGTTGTCCCGGCTGGCTTCGTTTCCCCTGTTATCGTTTCCTCTGCTGTCGCTTCGGGAGCTGTTATCCTCGCGGCTATCGCTTCTCACGTCGCGGCGAACGCGCTCGCGGCTGTTCTGGACACCATTTTCTTTGGCTGGAGCTGGGGCTGCTGCTGGCGTTGGAGCGGTGGCTGTGGTTGCAGCACTTTCGCTACGGACAGCTATCTTCTCGCGGACAGGGCGTTTTTCTCTTTTTGCTGGGGCTGGGGCATCGGCTACCGCCACCTCTCGTACGGGGGCTTCTTCTGCTACAGCAATTGTGCTATCCTGGGCTTCAGCACCACTTGCAGCGGCTGCACCAGCAGCAGCCTTGTACTTTTTAGGTAATTGTTCGGTGGGAGTAACGGCTTGCTGGTCGAGGATTTTGTAGACAAGGTCTTGCTTACTGAGTTTCTTAAAGTTTTTGACACCTAAGTCCTCAGCAATTTCCTTGAGTTCTGAAAGAAGTCTATCTTTCAATTCATCAATATTATACATAAATAACGGTATGGTAGTTTAGTAGCCTGCCAGGTTGCACAGTGAGCGAACGCAGCGAGAGGTTTTGTTATTAGTTAGGAAAAAAGAATAGGTTGCGAAAGAGTCAGAGAGGCACGGGAAATGACCTTCTTCAATTGTAACGCAATGTTATTGCAATACCTTATAATTAACAAATATTACGGAGTGTTTTATAAAAAAAGTTTCAATATTAACCGAAAAGATTTCGAAAATGCCTCTAACTCCTCAAAAAAGTATATTTTTGCACCTATACATAATACCCAACTATGCTACAGGTAACAGTTTTAAGAGAACAGACGGCACACGTAATTGAAGGTCTGAACAAGAAAAACTACAAAAATGCGGCCGAAGAGGTAGCCGCCTTGCTGGAACTTGACCAGCAGCGCCGCCAACTGCAAAGCGAACACGACGAACTGCAGGGCAGGGCTAACTCCATCGCCAAGGAAATCGGTGTGTTGATGAAGAACGGAGAGCGCGAGAAAGCCGAGGCTTCCAAAGCTGAAACGTCCGAACTGAAGCAGAAGACAAAATCACTGGCCGAGCAACTGTCTACGGTGGAGGACCAGATACAGCAGGCGCTTTACAAGTTGCCAAACCTGCCGCACGAGAGCGTGCCTACGGGTAGAACAGCAGAAGACAACGAAGTAGTTCTCGAAAACGGAGAAATTCCGAAATTATTTGACGGGGCGCAGCCACACTGGGAACTTATCCAGAAGTACGACATCATTGATTTCGAGCTGGGCAACAAGATCTCGGGGGCCGGTTTCCCGGTGTACAAAGGCAAAGGAGCCCGGCTGCAGCGCGCGCTCATCAACTTCTTTCTGGACGAAGCCATCGCCGCCGGCTATATGGAGATACAGCCTCCGATACTGGTAAACGAGGCCTCTGGCTTCGGCACGGGCCAGCTGCCCGACAAGGAGGGCCAGATGTACCACGCCACCGAGGACAACCTCTACCTGATCCCGACGGCGGAGGTGCCGATCACGAACATATACCGCGACATGATTCTGCCTGTCGCTCAGCTGCCGGTGATGAATACGGGCCATACCCCCTGCTTTCGCCGCGAGGCAGGCTCGTGGGGGGCAGACGTGCGCGGCCTCAACCGCCTGCACCAGTTCGACAAGGTGGAGATTGTGCAGATCACGCTGCCCGAGAAGAGCTATGAGGCGCTGGAGCAGATGAGCCTGCACATACAGGGGCTGCTACAGAAGCTGGAACTGCCTTACCGCGTGCTGCGCCTTTGCGGCGGCGACATGGGCTTTACCTCTGCCCTGACCTACGACATGGAGGTATACTCTACGGCCCAAGGCCGTTGGCTGGAGGTGAGCTCCGCCTCTAACTTTGAGACCTACCAGGCAAACCGCCTGAAGCTGCGCTACAAAAACGAATCGGGTAAAACGCAGCTGCTGCATACCCTGAACGGAAGCGCCCTGGCCCTGCCGCGCATTGTAGCCGCAATTCTAGAGAATAACCAAACGCCCGACGGCATCGACATGCCCAAGGTGCTGCACTCCTATCTGGGCTTCGACAGGATTTCCTAAGAAACCGGAGAGCTAGTGCTCACTCGAAGTAAAAAGCCGAAGCGCCCTGTCAAGATGATGGGGCGCTTCGGCTTTTTTAGGCCTGTTATATAATATGCTTCATTTTGCCGTGGCTATATAGTATATTCGGTAGGCCAGTTAGGGTTAGCTGTTGCGATTTAGGTGTATATTGTAATAGATTCTGTTTAGAAATAAGTTGTGGTAATTATACAACATGGTCAATTACTCTCTAAAATATGGAGTTGCTGAAGTGGCACGCATTTTTGACGTTGATAAGAACACTGTTAAATCTTGGGTATATCATTTTCCCGCATACTTGAATTCACAAGCGAACCCAGAAAAGGGATTTAGTCGAATTTTTACCATTGAAGATATTCGGGTTTTAGCCTATGTAAACATGCACTGGGAAAATTATCCAGACCTAGAATATATCAAGTATGGGCTAAAGTCGAACAATCACTGGGATAACGAACCAATCGACAACACCATTTTAAGCCTAATTCCAATATTTAGAGAAATGCCAGAGGCCATTGATGAATCTTGGCGTGGAGTAGTTTTTGGTGGAGAGTTTAAATTCACTGACATCTTTGAAACTGCTAAATCCTTCAAATTGGCTGGAGACAAGCTAGTAGATATTGCCCACGAAAATTATGAAGAACGAGAACTATTTCAACCTGCTATTTATAATTATCGACATGCAATAGAATTATACATTAAAGCTGTCTCTGGAGTAGAGAAAACTCACGATTTGAAAGTACTAAAGGAAAGACTAAATCGAATTCTAAAAGAGAAATTCAATGCTGTGGTTCCACCTTGGTTTGACAATATCATTGAAGCCTTTAACTATACTGACCCTAAGAGCACTGCTTTCAGATATGGAACAACTGTACCAAATGAAGAATTATATGCTGATCTGAAGCATATCAAAACATTGATGAATAGGCTATCAGAATCTTTCCACACAATCAGAGAAGAAATAGAAAGCCGTTAATATATGCTATGAATGAATGGATTTTTATCGATCAGAACACTTTAGGGGCTGGAAAGTCCACCACAAATTGTAAATTTATTAATCGGTGTGGCTTTGAGCAGATGGAAAGGAAAACCTATATGATTCTCCGATTGCAATGAAAAGTAAAAGCCGCCAGACTGATCCGGCCTGTAGGAACTTCGCCTTGTTAGCTAGTAGTGCACTGGATGCTCTTCAGGTATAGGTAAAAGTACTCCCATGCCTAGTAATATGAAAGTGTAGCTGTTGGCAAAATGATACATCGCCAATCTAAATATTACCCTCCAAACTGCTCGGTATACTGCTGGTAGTAATTCTTGAGTTTGTACTTTTTAAGGGTGGCGCGGGTTTCCTCCTTTTTCGGCTCTGTCAGTTCCTTGGCTTGCAGCAATTGCAACAGTTGTGCTTGCTCCTCGGCATTTTCTTCTACTGCAGTAGCGGTATAAGCCTCCATAAAAGCAGCCGAGAGTGAAAGCTTGTTTTTTTGCACGCTTATATAGCCTACAGCCACCAGTTTTTCCAGCGCCTGTTCTACTTCCTGCAGCGTAAACACCGAGCCGTCTATGGCATCAGCCATCAGGAGCACGTCTTGTAGCGTGGCCCCTCCCTCACCGCCAGTGGCCAGCAGCAAAGCCTCCAGAAACTGCGCGTCTGTTTCCTCCCAATTCATACTATGCTTCGGCATGGTTTGCTGTTAGGTTATCAAAAGATATATCCTGCATGCATTTAAAATGGCCTTTCGGGCACTTGCTGTAGCCAATTTTGGAGCATGGCCGGCAGCTAAGTCCCTGTACTTCCAGCACCTTATACCTGGTCCGGAAAGGATACATACCAAACTCCGGAATGGTGTTGCCCCAGATACTGATAATCTCTTTCCGGAAAGCCGCCGCGATGTGCATCAGGCCGGTGTCGTGGCTTACCACTTTCGTTGCCTGCCGTACCAAAGAGGCCGAGCCGTTGAGGTTGTATTTGCCACAGGCGTTGTAAATCGTTGTTCGTTGTTCGTTGTTTGTTGTTCGTGTGTCGAAGTGGGCGGCGATCTCGTCTCCGGTGGCAGCGTCCTCTTTGCCGCCTAGTAGTGTAATGGGTTGCTGCAGACGCTCACACAGCGCGATGATACGCGCGGTGGGCAGACGCTTGGTATAATGCTGCGCACCGATGGCAAAGGCTACGTAGCCCTGCCGGAAGGGCGCAGGCAGTGTTTGGGTGTCTACTTCGTCTGGGGCAGGTATAAAATAGTCGAGGCCCTGGCCATCGTCTTTCACGCCAAGGGATGCTGCGGCATCAAGGTAGCGCTGTACGATGTGCTGCTCTGGCAAGCGGTTGATCTTGAAGTTCACCATCAGCCACTTCTGATAGTTCAGTTTGTCGAAGCTGCGGGAAGGCTTGCCCAGCCGTGCCTTGATCACGCGCGTGCGCAGGTTGCTGTGTAGGTCCACGACATAGTCAAAGTCCTCTGCCTTCAGCTGCTGCACCAGTTCCTTCAGGCTGCCGCCCAACAGATGCACCTTGTCTATGTATGGGTTCGGCTCCAGGATGCTTTTGAAAGCCTGCTTGGTACAATAATGCACCTCCGCCCCCGGCACCTGCTGTTTGATGCAGCGCACCACAGGCGTCGTCAGGACGATGTCGCCGATAGAGGAAAAACGGAGGATGAGTATTTTTGGCATTTTATACGGTCAATAAATCAAATTCCGGCACAAGCAGCTATATGTGCCGGACCAAGTGATTACGCAAGCTCGGGGTAATAATTAAAGGACAAAAGCAGAGGCTTCCGCCATAGCTTGAGTTACTTCTTTATACCCTCTCTAATAAAAGTCCCCCTTTGAAGGGGGCAGGGGGATGATTACAATTCCCCAAAGTGCGCGCGAGTTTGCATGTAAGGCCCAGTCGAGTCACAGACTCGACTTTATGGGAAGACACAATTCTGGAGAATTGCGCCAGTGAGAACCTTGTTATCAATTTATACCTAACAATTTATACCTGATAAGTTATACCAAACGGGCTACTTTATCTTCGCCTTCCGCTCCCGGAAGTACGCTTCCACCTCCTCAGCCGACCTGGTATTGAAGGTCATTTCTTTGGTCAGGCCTCCTTTGCGGCCCACCAGCACGCCATACTTCATATCGGCGTAGCCACTGGTATGGTGGGCGTCGGGGTTAATGCTGAGCAGCACACCCTTTTCCATAGCATACTGCACCCAGCGCCAGTCCAGGTCCAGCCGCCAAGGGTTGGCGTTGATCTCGATGATGACGTTGTTAACGGCACAGGCATCGATCACCATTTTGTGGTTAATCGGGTAGCCCTCGCGGCGCAGCAGCAGGCGGCCCGTCGGGTGACCGAGGATGGTGGTATACGGGTTCTCGATGGCGGTGATGAGGCGGTTCGTCGCCTTTTTCTCGTCCATGTTCAGGACACTGTGCACCGAAGCCACCACAAAGTCAAACGTTTTGAGGATGTCGTCTTCGTAATCCAGTGAGCCGTCGGTTAAAATATCCGACTCAATGCCTTTGAAGATTTTGAACGGAGCCAGTTTTTTGTTGAGTTCATCCACTTCCTTTTGCTGGCGCAGCACATCGCCTTCGCGCAGGCCGCCGGCATAGGAGGCCGTTTTGCTGTGGTCCGAAATACCCAGGTAGCCATACCCCGCATCGCGCAGGAAAGTGGCCATTTGCTCCAGGGTATGGGCACCGTCGGAGTAGGTGCTGTGGTTGTGCAGGCTGCCCTTCAGGTCTGATTGCTCGAGCAGTTTCGGCAATTTGTTCTCCATGGCCAGTTGCAGTTCGGTGGTGCCTTCGCGCATTTCGGGCACCACGTAAGCCATACCTGCCGCGGCGTAAATATCCTCCTCGGTAGCGTGGTCTTCCTGCCGTATCACAGAAAGCATACTTTTACCAGCGGCGAAAATAGTGGTCAGGTGCGCAGCTGAGGCCGAGTGCTTGAGCAGTTCATTGGCAAACCGTGCTGCAGGCACCAGAAAGATCTCGGTGCTGAGACCGCTCACGGTATGCTGCCCGCGCCATACCCAGGGGCCTGATGCCTGCTCCTCCTGCGCCAGCACGTCCAGCTTGTTTAAAGCAGCTGTGGCAGCGTCCGGCGTCTCGGTGGCCACCATCACCTGCAGCGACTCCACGATCTCCATCCGGCGGCGCACATCGCCAGCCAGGGCGATTGGCGTATCCGGGAATATCGCCTTCAACTGCTGTAATAATTCTTCGGCGGCGGGCTCGGCCTCGGCGTACAGCAGCTTGCCGCGGTTCTGCTGCGTAAAGAGCAGCGCCTGCCGGATGTTGTCCTGGGTTTTGGCCCCGAAGCCTTTCACCTTGCTCAGCTTATCCTGCTCGCAGGCTTCCAGCAAATCCTCCACGGTTTCGGTGCCCAGCTCCTTCCAGATGGTGCGTACTTTTTTTGGCCCGATGCCTTTGATGCGGAGCATTTCCACCACGCCCGGCGGTGTAGCCGCCAGCATCTGGTCCAGCTCCTCGAAAGAGCCCGTGGTGTTGATTTCCACGATCTTAGCCGCGATACCCTTGCCTACCCCGCCGATTTCCTCGAGCTGCGGCTGGCTCATACCGGCCAAAGGTGCCTCCACCAGCTCCAGCGCGCCGACGGCATTCCCGTAAGAGCGAACCTTAAACGGGTTCTCGTCGTGCAGCTCCAGCAACTCGGCCGTGAGCTTAAACAGTTTGATGATCTTCTTATTTTCCAAAGCGCGTTTCTGTATAGACACAAAGATAGAAAATGCCACCGAACCTTGCCTGCCGCGCGGTTTATATTCGGCCAGCCTCTTTCGTTTTCGGCCATGCCTATACTTCGCGGTTTTATATTAGTCGACTTCAATGTAAAGCCGGAAATGCCTATCTTGGCCCTATAAACCGAATACGAAGCATGAAATACGCCTCCTTCCTTTGCCTCATCAGCCTTATGCTGCTGGCTGCCACCTGCAAGAAAAGCGACAAGCTGGCGACAGCGCTGGTGAACAAGACCTGGTTACACTCTTTTGAGGAAGACAGCGGCGACACGGTGGTATACCGTCCCAACACCTTCGACTTTCCGCCCTCACGCGGGCGCACCGGCTTCACGCTCGAGTCGGGCGGCGTGATCAAGCGCTACGAGATCGCCCCGGCCGACGGGCTGGAGGAACAGACTGGGGTATGGGAACAGCTGACCCGGGACCGGGTACAGATCAGGATGCAGCCCGGCAGCAACCCGCCGCAGGCGTATGAGGTGCAGATCCTCTCGCTGGAAGGCGAAGTGCTGAAAGTGCGCCGCCTTTCTCAGGCACAGGTAAACGGGGCAAACGAAAACTAAAAGCCGCTGCAGATAAATGCTCGACAACCCTTTCTTCACTACTAAACTTGGTTGTTCCCGCAACGCTGCTCCTCCTTTTTTCCGTAAGCCTGTCATTTTAAACCACTCGGTAGTCTCCCTGTTATGGGTTATACCTATACATCTACAAAATTCAATTATACTTAAGCATGCAACACTGGCTTGTAAAATCAGAACCCGATAAATATGCCTGGGCCGACCTGGTCCGCGATGGCCGCACCATGTGGGACGGCGTGCGCAACTACCAGGCGCGCAACAACATGCAGCAAATGCAGCCTGGCGACCTGGTGCTCTACTACCACAGCGTGTCGGAGAAGGCCATTGTAGGCATTGCCAAGGTGGATAAAGCCGCTTACCCCGACCCCACCGTTGATGACGGCAAGTGGGTTGTGGTGGACCTGGTGCCATTTCGCGCGTTTAAAGAACCCGTGACGCTGGAGCAGATAAAGAAGGACACACGGTTGGAGAATATCGCCCTGTTGCGCCAGTCGCGCTTGTCTGTGATGCCGCTCCGCGCCGAGGAGTTTGACATTCTGCTGGCCCTTGGCAACTAACACCAGCAGGTAAAACCGACCGCCCAAACAACGAATAGCAGCTAAATGCAGTAAAATGCTTTAGCTGCTATGTTATATATAGCCGTACCTGATAGCGCTCTCAACCTGTTATTTATGGTCCTTCTTCGTTACCTGCTTTCCTGTATTTTCTTTTTCCTGTTGTATCCGCTGATGGCGCAAGAGCCGGCGCAGCCCATACGCCTGGAGCTGCCCCTGGAGTACGAGAAAACAGATGCCGACCTGATTGCACTGCCCGACAGCAGCCTTTTGCTGTACTACAAGATCAACACTCTTTGGCAGACATCGGCCACCTTTAACTTCACAAAGTATAATACGCGCCTCGAGCCTGCCTGGGCCGACACCGTTTCCATCCCGCCAGACAGTGAGTTTTTACGGCAGTATACCGAGGCCCCCTATACCTATTTTATCTTTGGGGAGGAGAACCGGCAGCAGTATACCATCGTGCGCGTAAACTATGTCACCGGGCAGCTGCAGCACAAACGGTATAAGCTGGATCAGATTGAGGCCGTGTATGAGTTTGTGGTGCTGGAAGGGAATTACTTTATCATCGGGCACAACACACGGGAGCGCAAGCCCCAACTGTGGCACATCCACGCAAGAACGGGCAAAACCCAGCAGCTGCCCTCGATCTACGGAGACCAGTCCACGTTCTCGGACCTGCTCGCAGACCCCGAGAACGGCCGCGTGGACGCCGTGCTGGCAGAGTCGAACGGGCGGATAACGCGGCTGCAAGTGAAGGCCTTCGATGCGATGGGCAAGCTGCTCGACAACCGGTTTATACTGCAGCAGGAAAGCCGGAACCTGCTGAATGCCGAGGTCTCTCCCGGCGACAGTACCCGGAAATTGCTGCTGGGCACCTACGGCACCCGCGACCTGCAAAATGTGCAGGGCTTTTTCACGGCACCGCTCGCTGCCGGGCTAGTGGATGAGGAGGGGGCTTTTTACAGCATGCTCCAGCTCAAGAACTTTTTCAAGTACCTCAAACCCCGCCAGGAAGAACGCCTTCGCCGCCGGGAGGGCTCCCGCCTCAAGCAGGGCAAAAAGCTGGGCTACCGCTATCGCCTGCTCCTCCACGACCTGATCGTGACGCCCACGGGCTACGTGCTGGCCGCCGAGGTATACTTCCCGCAGTACATCAGCAACAACAACTCCTTCGGGATTGACAGGGCCATATCGATGGGCAGGCGGCAGCAGGAAGGGTATAAGCGCACGCATGCGGTGGCCATCGCCTTCGATGCTCAGGGAAAGTTGCTTTGGGATAACATCTTCCCGCTGAAGGGGCTGGTGACGGCGCAACTGGTGCATACGATAGAGGTCGGCTGGCTACCCGACGGCCGGGTGGTCATGGCCTACCCCGACGAGGAGAAAATCATATACCAAGTGATGGACCAAGGGAGGTATAACGAGGAGGAGACCGAGACGGAAGTGCTTACGTATGCGGAGAGCGATAAAATACAGGATACCATCGCGCCCGGCATTATCAAGTGGTATGGCAATCACTTTGCGGCATTCGGTTTCCAGCGCATCAAGTCCAAAGAAGATGGTTTCCGCACCGTTTTCTACATCAACAAAATCTCTTTCTGAGGGCTGCTTATTCGTTGCTGATTGTCAGTTGGTAATTGCTTAAGGCTGCTGTATACATATGTTATACCTCCGCTGTGCTCTTCTGCTGTTGTGATTTTTCTGGCGCGTGCCAATCAGTATCATGTGAAACACGCAGCAAATATCAATCAGCAACTGACAATCCACCATCACACCCCAACAATTATTTCCGCATCTTAATCTGGTGCGCTATATTTGCAATTAATACATCCGGCTATGCAGAAAAGACTCATCGTAAACCCTCCACTGCTCGAGATCATGGTGTTGCGCCTTTGCCACCAGCTTATCGAGAACCACGGCGACTTTTCTGATTCTGTTATCCTGGGCTTGCAGCCGCGCGGTAGGTTTGTTGCGCAGCGCATTCAGAGCACCCTGGCCGCCATTCTGGGCAAGCAGGTGCCTACCGGTTACCTCGACACCACGTTCCACCGCGATGACTTCCGTCGCCGCGAAACGCCGCTCACCGCCAACGCCACCAAAGTGGATTTTCTGGTAGAAGGCAAAAAGGTGATTCTCGTGGACGATGTGCTGTACACGGGTCGTTCGGTGCGGGCCGCCCTAGATGCCATGATTGCCTATGGCCGCCCTGCCAGCGTGGAGCTTCTGGTGCTCATCGACCGCCTGTACACGCGTCACCTGCCCATACAGGCCACCTATGTGGGCCGCCAGGTAAACTCGCTGCAAAGCCAGCGGGTGCTTGTGGAGTGGAAGGAGCAGCAGGCCCCCGAAGACAATATATGGCTGATTACCAAAACCGAAGATTAAACTTTCCCACATGCAAGAGCTCAGCGTCCGGCACCTGTTAGGCATCAAAGACATTACTCCGCAAGACATACAGCTCATTTTTGAGACGGCGGACAACTTTAAGGATGTGCTCAACAGGCCAATCAAGAAAGTGCCCTCGCTGCGCGATATTACCATCGCCAACGTCTTCTTCGAGAACTCCACCCGCACGCGCCTCTCCTTCGAGCTGGCCGAGAAGCGGCTTTCGGCCGACGTGGTGAACTTCAGCAGCAGCAGCAGCTCCGTGAAGAAAGGCGAGACCCTGCTCGACACCGTCAACAACATCCTGGCCATGAAGGTAGACATGATCGTGATGCGCCACTCCAGCCCGGGTGCGCCGCACTTCCTGTCGAACCACATCAAGGCCAATATCGTGAACGCCGGCGACGGCACCCACGAACACCCCACGCAGGCGCTGCTCGACTCTTTCTCCATCCGGGAGAAGCTCGGCGAAGTGGCAGGCAAAAAAGTCGTGATCATCGGTGATATCCTGCACTCACGGGTTGCGCTGTCCAACATCTTCGCGCTCCAGAAGCTGGGAGCCGAGGTAATGGTGTGCGGCCCTACCACGCTCCTGCCCAGGCACATCAGGCAGCTCGGGGTGCTGGTGGAAACGGATGTGCGGCGGGCGCTGCAGTGGTGCGATGTGGCAAACGTGCTGCGCATACAGCTGGAGCGGATGCAGATGAAGTATTTCCCGTCGTTGCGCGAGTACACGCTCTACTATGGCATCGACAAGAAGATGCTCGACAGCCTGGACAAAGAGATTACGCTGATGCATCCCGGCCCCATAAACCGAGGCGTGGAACTGAGCAGCGATGCTGCCGACTCCCACCACTCCATCATACTGAACCAGGTAGAAAACGGTGTGGCAATCCGGATGGCAGTGCTATACCTCCTGGCTCAGAAGCAGTAACAGCACTGCTTTTATACATACTCATTAACAAGGCCTCTATGGTGCTCAATTGAGCACCATAGAGGCCTTGTTAAATATAACCGATCCGCAAAATGCTTATCGGTTTGCTCCAGCATATATAGGCATAGCACCTTCTGTTTGGCATATATACCCTAAATGCACTGGCTCTGATTGCTAATGCGTATGAGCCGCTTGCAATGTGCGTGCCTCTAAAACAAAAGAGGCCGCAAGATAATCCTGCGGCCTCTTTGTACTTAATGATGAGTTGTTACTCAAGGTTCAGTTGCATGTCAGGTGTGTTCATTTCGAAACCTACCCTTCTGTTTTTCGCTCTCGCGGATTCAGTTCTGCGACGTGACTGGCGCTGGTTAACCTGCACCAGTGGCTGTGTTTCACCGTAACCTTTTGTTACCATACGGTCAGGGTTCTGCACACCTTGCTGAATCAAGTACTCTTTCACGGCTTCTGCTCTACGCTCAGACAGAACCTGGTTGTACTCCTCAGAGCCGATGAAGTCTGCATGGCCTTTGATCAGCAACACATGGTCAGGGTACTTAGAAAGGGCTACCACAATGCTGTCAAGCAGTTGCTTGTATGAATCCTGCACACGGGCTTGGTCAAACTCAAAGCGAACTTTCTCTTCCAGTAACTTCAATGTTGCCTGGTCAAGCTCAGGGCATCCTTTTGTCTCGATTGTACCCGGAGAGTTAGGGCAGTTGTCCTCGTTGTCTGGCACACCGTCACCGTCAGAGTCTACTGGGCAACCATTCGGGCCTACCTGCACACCTGCTGGCGTGTCTGGGCACTCATCCTGGTCATCTGCTACACCGTCACCATCTGCGTCAGGGCAACCCTGCAGCGCTACAGTACCCGCTTGGTCTGGGCAACGGTCATCTTTGTCAGCTACGTTGTCGTTGTCACGGTCAGGGCATCCCTGCGTTGCAACAGTTCCGGCCTCGGTTGGGCACTGGTCCTGATAGTCTGCCACGCCGTCACCGTCAGAGTCAATCGGGCAACCTTTTTTGTCTACCTGCACACCCGTTGGGGTATCCGGGCATTCATCTCTTTTGTCAGACACGCCGTCACCGTCTGTGTCTGTCGCTCTGCCAAGGTTAAAGCCCAGGCCTACATTGTGCATCAGGAAGCGATCGTTTTCACCGCTAAAAATGCCGTCGATCTTATCCTGGCCAATAATCATGTAATTTGATTCTACAAACGCGCTTACGGCATCAGAGAAACGGAAACGGATACCCGCGCCGCCTTTCAGGGCACTTGTAAAGAATTTGTCGTCCTGCTGGCGGATTTGATTGGCAACAGCGTCTGTTTTAGCCCAGGCACCACCACCAGCAACCTGCAGGTATGGCCCAATGAAGGCATCCTCTTTCAGGATAGTGCCATACATTTTTAGCCGAACGGCAAGCATGGCTGTTCCTATCTGCGCATCAAAATGGGTAAAGTCATCTATGCGCGCTTCTGCGCTACCGTAGGTTAGATGCAATCCAGCGTCGAACGAAGGACTGATATAGCGGTTGAGGTTTAGGCCACCGCCCCACTCGAGCCTATTGTTATCCCAGAACTGGTTTTCAACTTCACCCTTATACTGTAAAGCGCTTCCGTATATCTGGAGATTCATTGGCTGGTCTGAGCTTTGCGCGAACAGTTGATTGCTTGCCGTGAGCAAGAAAACAAGCGCCAAAGCCAGTCTACTTAGTTTTGTAAGTTGTGTTTGCATGATTTTACAAAGTATATTTTGATATGACAATACGTGCATGTTTGGAAAGGTGTTTCTATTCTGCCTAAAAAATAGGCGCGCCTCTGCATTCAAGGCAGCGGCTTTTGCACGAAAATTTAGCGGGAGGAGAAGTTTTTCCATAGGCACGGTACAAAGGTTAGTGTTCTAATACCCTCACTGCCACTGTCATTCTCAGTTTGGAAGCATTTGTGGGGGCACATTTTATTATACTTCAAACTCATACAGCTGCACAAGGTTGTACACGGCTATTTTTTTTGATGCAACCGAACGAATTTCAGTGTAAGGACAACAATAAAGGTTGCCGGCACTTTGCTGACAACCTATTCTGTGGCTTTGTAAAGAGCAGTTCTTACTGTTGCATCAGCCGCTCAATAGCGTCGGCTTCAATCGGAATATGCTGCATCAGGTTTTTGGGCCCCTGCGGGGTAATCAGGATATCGTCTTCCAGCCGGATTCCGATGCCTTCCTCCCGGATGTAGATGCCTGGCTCGCAGGTGAACACCATACCCGCCTCAAACGGCCGGAACCGGTTGCCGACGTCGTGCACATCCAAGCCGAGGTGGTGCGAGGTGCCGTGCATGAAATATCTTTTGTAGAGCGGATTCACCGGGTCCTGGTGGCGGATATCCTGCTCGTTCAGCAAGCCGAGCCTGATCAGTTCGTTTTCCATCACGGTGCCCACAAACTTATGGTACTGCCCGAGCGTGTTGCCGGGCACCAGCATCTGGGTAGCGGCCTTCATCACAGCCAGCACCGAGTTATACACCTCCCGTTGGCGCGGCGTGAACTTGCCGCTTACCGGCACCGTGCGCGTCAGGTCGGCGGCGTAGTTGGCATATTCCGCCCCGAAGTCCATGAGTACCAGTTCGCCCTCCTCGCACTCCTGGTTATTGTCTGTATAGTGCAGGATGCAGGCGTTGCCGCCCGAGGCGATGATGGGGGCGTAGGCCGGGCCCCGGGAGCGGTTGCGCAGGAACTCGTGGTACAGCTCGGCCTCTATCTCATACTCCATCACGCCGGGACTGATGAAACCGAGCAGGCGGCGAAAGGCTTTCTCTGTAATGTCGCAGGCCTGCTGGATCAGGGCCACCTCCTGCTCCGACTTAACGGCACGCAGCTGATGCAGGATTGGGGCGCTGCGCTCATACTTGTGCAGCGGGTAAAGTTCTTTTACTTTCTTGATAAACCGGGCATCGCGGGTCTCCACCTCTACCACGGCGCGCAGGTGCTCGTTTGTGTTCAGGTAGATGTGCTCCGCCTCGAACAACTGGCTGCCCAGCACTTGCTCAAACTGGTGTGTCCAGAGGATGCTCCCGATGCCCGACACCTCCCGCGCCTGCTCCTTGGTGAGTTTATACCCCTCCCAGGTCAGGATTTGGTCGTTTGTCTCGCGCACAAAAAGCACCTCCCGCATGCGCTCGTCCTTCGCATCCGGGAAAAGCATCAGGATGCTTTCTTCCTGGTCTATGCCAGACAGGTAGAACAAGTCGCTGCTTTGCCGGAAAGGCAGCGTGCCGTCGGCGTTGGTCGGCATCACGTCGTTGGAGTGAAAGACAGCGACGGAAGATGGCTTGAGCTGTTTTACAAAGCGGCGGCGGTTGCGCACAAACAACCCTTGCGCTATAGGCAGATACTTCATGGTTCGTCTCTTTTTGTAGCGTTGCGTAACGTCTTAAATGTACTAAATTTTGCTTGATTGGCAATTGAGGCACTTTTTCATACTCCCCTCCTGCCATCCTTCCCGGCAATAGCCCAATCGCCATACCCAGCAAAGCATTTTTTTATGGCGATTAAAGGCGGCGCATTTGGATATTGCCCGAAACTTTTCCTACATTTAGCACACACTTTAGGGGTGTTCTTCCCAAACCAACGCGGCAGAACTGAGAAATACCCTCTGAACCTGATACAGTTAGCACTGACGAAGGGAAAAGTCATGACGATACACACACCTGTCCTCCTACTTCTTCTTGTTTCCGCTTGGGCGGTAAGCGCCACTGCTAGCTGCATCCCAAACCGAGCAAACCATGACAATTTTCCTGAATAACCACGAAAGGGAGCTCTCTGAGCCGGCCACAGTAACTGCTGTGCTCCAGCTTCTGGAGCTTCCGCACAGCCGCGGCCTTGCCATCGCGATCAACAACGAGGTGCTACCCCGCGACCAATGGCCCACGCACCAGCTACGGCCCAACGACCGCCTCACGCTTATCCGCGCGACCCAGGGCGGCTGACCCGACCCTATACCAATTTAAATTGGCTTTCTATGGTGCAAGCGTCCGCTTGTGCTAGCCAGAAGGTCAGCATTCGCAAAAGGGCACAAGCGGACGCTTGCGCTGGGAATTTTAGATGATTGCGCCAGAAACCCTATCAAGAAATTTATCACACCAAGAAAATATGAGACAAGAGAAAACACCAACCGACAACACCATTACGCGCACGCCTTTCCCGGGCTCGCGCAAGGTATACATCCCCGGACAGCTCCACGACATTAAGGTGGCCATGCGCGAGATCTCGCTGGAAGACACTGTGACCAGTTTCCTGGGGGTAGAAGAGCGCGAGCAAAACCCGGCCGTGACGGTATACGACACCAGCGGCCCCTATACCGACGAGGACGCAGCGATTGACGTGCGCAATGGCCTGCCCCGCCTGCGCGAGGAGTGGGTGCTGCGGCGTGGGGACGTGGAGCAGCTAGCCGGTATCACGTCGGCGTATGGCCAGGAGCGCCTGCACGACGAGCGCCTGCAAGAACTGCGCTTCGGGCACCTGAGCAAACCCTACCGCGCCAAAGCGGGCCAGAACGTGACGCAGCTGCACTATGCCCGCAAAGGCATCATCACGCCGGAGATGGAGTACATCGCCATCCGGGAGAACCAGCGCCTGACGGAGCAGGAGAGCATCAGCCATCAGCACGTGGGCAACAGCTTTGGCGCCAACACCCCGAAAGGCTTCATCACCCCGGAGTTTGTGCGGCAGGAGGTGGCCGCCGGCCGTGCGGTTATACCCTCCAACATTAACCACCCCGAAAGCGAACCGATGATCATTGGCCGCAACTTCCTGGTGAAGATCAACGCTAACATCGGCAACTCGGCCGTCACGTCCAGCATCGAGGAAGAAGTGGAGAAGGCGGTATGGGCCTGCCGCTGGGGCGCCGACACCATCATGGACCTCTCGACGGGCAAGAACATCCACGAAACCCGCGAGTGGATCATCCGCAACTCGCCTGTCCCGATCGGCACCGTGCCGATTTACCAGGCGCTGGAGAAGGTGAACGGCAAAGCCGAGAACCTGACCTGGGAGATTTTCCGGGACACGCTGATAGAGCAGGCCGAGCAGGGCGTGGATTATTTCACTATCCATGCCGGGGTGCTGCTGCGCTACGTGCCGCTCACGGCCAAGCGTCTGACGGGCATCGTGTCGCGGGGCGGCTCGATCATGGCCAAATGGTGCCTGGCGCATCACCAGGAGAACTTCCTCTACACCCACTTCGAGGAAATTTGCGAGATTATGAAAGCCTATGATGTGGCCTTCTCGCTGGGCGACGGCCTGCGCCCAGGCTCCATCGCCGATGCCAACGACGCCGCGCAGTTCGCTGAGTTGGAGACACTGGGAGAATTGACCAAGATTGCCTGGAAGCACGACGTGCAGGTGATTATCGAGGGGCCGGGCCACATCCCGATGCACCTTATTAAGGAGAACATGGACAAGCAGCTGGAGGTATGCGGCGAGGCGCCCTTTTATACCCTCGGCCCCCTCACCACCGACATCGCCCCCGGCTACGACCACATCACCTCGGCCATTGGCGCGGCTATGATCGGGTGGTATGGCACGGCCATGCTTTGCTACGTGACCCCAAAAGAGCACCTCGGCCTGCCCAACCGGAAGGACGTGAAAGATGGCGTGATCACCTACAAGCTTGCCGCGCACGCCGCCGACCTGGCCAAAGGCCACCCCGGTGTCCAGCACCGCGACAACGCCCTGAGCAAAGCCCGTTTCGAGTTCCGCTGGCAGGACCAGTTTAACCTGGCCCTCGACCCCGATACCGCCCGCGAGTACCACGACGAAACACTGCCGGCCGAAGGTGCCAAGGTCGCCCACTTCTGCTCGATGTGCGGCCCAAACTTCTGCTCGATGAAAATCACGCAGGAGGTGCGCGACTACGCCCGGCAAAAGGAAACGTCAGCGGAAGAGGCGCTACAGAAAGGCATGCAGGAGCAGGCGGCTGTTTTCAAGGCCAAAGGCTCTGAGATTTACTCATAGCCCAAGAGTAGTCGCTGGCGCGCGCTTGCAGCCTTATCCTTTTAACTAACACCACGCCATGCCAAAGCAAAGACCTTATACCCTTTCCATTGCCGGGTTCGACCCCAGCGGGGGGGCGGGCCTAACGGCGGACAGTAAAACGTTTGAGGCGCTGAAAGTGCAGGGACTGAGTGCGTGCACGGCCATCACTTACCAGCATGAGGCGATGTTTGCGGGAGTGGACTGGCTGGGTATAGGGCAACTCGAAAAGCAGCTGACCGCCCTGCTGGGCAGGTATAAAGTGCCCTTTGCCAAGATCGGGCTGGTGCAAAGCATGGATGCGCTGCTACAGGTGCTGGAGTTGGTGCAACGGCTGTCGCCGGAGACGAAGCTGGTCTGGGATCCGATTCTGAAGGCCAGCGCGAGCTTTCCCTTCCACGAGGAGGTGCATGCAGCGCAGTTGGAGGAACTTTGCCAGCGGCTATACCTCATCACCCCAAACTGGAACGAGATGCAGCAGCTGATGCCCCACCTGCCCCCAATGGAAGCCGCCGCAGCTCTGAGCCTGCATTGCCACGTGCTGCTGAAAGGCGGCCACAACGAGGCTAAACCCGGCTACGACTACCTGTTCAGCAATGGCACAATGCGGTCTTTCCGGCCCAAGCAGCCGGTGCCGCAGGGCAAACACGGCTCTGGATGTGTTTTGTCGGCCGCAGTTACGGCGCTGTTGGCGCAGGGCTACCCGCTCCCCAAGGCCTGTCGCAAAGCCAAAGACTATACCACCCGCTTCCTCAACAGCAACAGCACTTTGTTAGGCTATCACTATTTATAAGTATGATTTCGAAACTACATTATATTACACAGCAGCAACCAGGCTTTACCCATGCCATGGCGGCCGAAGCTGCCTGCCGGGCAGGGGTCGACTGGCTACAGTTGCGCGTAAAAGGCCAGCCCGACGCGGTATGGAAGGACCAGGCCCTGCAAACAAAGGCCATCTGCCGCCACTATGGCTGCACTTTTATCCTGAACGACAATGCGGCCCTGGCTGCCGAGGTAGATGCTGATGGCGTGCACCTGGGCCAGCAGGACATGCCGCCAGTGGAGGCGCGCGCGCTGCTAGGCCCGAACAAAATCATCGGTGGCACAGCAAACACCTTTGCAGACATCGAGCGCCTGGCTGCGCAAGGAGTCGATTACATTGGCTTGGGCCCGTTCCGCTTTACCCGCACCAAGCAAAACCTGAGCCCCATACTCGGCCTGGAAGGGTATACCGCCCTGCTCCGGCAATGCCGTGAGGCAGGCATTCTGATCCCAATTATTGCCATTGGCGGCATCGAAGTATCGGATCTGCCGCAGTTGCTGTCCACAGGAGTTCATGGCGTCGCCGTTTCCTCGGCCATTGCGCAGGCAACAGATAGAAGCGACGCCGTTGCCAACTTCCACCATCACATCAGTTTAAACCCAGCACCTTCGTATGAAACCACTACAAATAGCTGATAAAACCTTTACCTCGCGCCTCTTTACCGGCACCGGCAAGTTCGGCTCGGGCCGGCAGATGGAAGAGGCGCTGCTGGCCTCCGGCTCCGAGCTGGTGACCGTGGCCCTGAAACGCGTGGACGTGCAGCACGGCCAGGATGATATTCTGCCATACCTTGCGCACCCGCAGTTCAACCTGCTGCCCAACACCTCAGGCGTGCGAAATGCCAAAGAGGCTGTGTTTGCCGCCCAGCTGGCGCGCGAGGCACTGGAAACAAACTGGCTCAAGCTGGAGATCCACCCAGACCCGAAATACCTCCTCCCCGACCCCATCGAGACGCTGAAGGCCACCGAGGAACTCGCGAAGCTTGGCTTTGTGGTGCTGCCCTACATCCACGCCGACCCGGTGCTGTGCAAGCGCCTCGAGGAAGTGGGTGCGGCAGCCGTCATGCCCCTGGGCTCCCCCATCGGCAGCAACAACGGCCTCCTGACCCGCGAGTTCCTGAAGATTATCATTCAGCAAAGCAAGGTGCCCGTGGTGGTGGATGCCGGTATTGGGGCGCCCTCGCATGCCGCCGAAGCCATGGAACTGGGGGCCGATGCGGTGCTGGTGAACACCGCTATAGCCGTATCCCAGAACCCGGTGCAAATGGCCCGGGCCTTTCAGCTGGCTGTGGAGGCCGGACGTATAGCGTATGAGGCAAAACTGGCACCAACCGGAATCACGGCGCAGGCCAGCAGCCCGCTCACTTCTTTTCTGGATGCGCTTTAATTGAGGTATCGTAGGGCCAGGTCGCGACCTGTCCGCTACAGCCCCTTAAGCAACCATGATAGGATGAGGTTTTAATGAGACGGTTCAGCAAAGAATTAACCGGCACCATTGCCGGTGTAGATTGGACAGGTCGCGACCTGTCCCTACTTAACTTTTAACTAAAATGAGTTTTAACGCCATTTTCGAAAATCACAACTGGGACGAGGCAAAGCAAAGCATCTATGCCAAAACCAGCGTAGATGTGGAGCAGGCGCTGGCAAGGCCGGTGCGTACCCTGGAGGATTTCAAAGCGCTGATCTCGCCGGCGGCGGCCCCTTACCTGGAGCAGATGGCGGCCCTGAGCCAGCAGCTTACCCAGAAACGGTTCGGGAAAACGCTGCAGCTATACATCCCGCTCTACCTCTCCAACGAGTGCCAGAACATCTGCACTTACTGCGGCTTCAGCCTCGACAACCCCATGCCCCGCACCACACTTACCAAGGAGCAGATTCTGAAGGAGGTGGAGGTGATCAAGGGGTATGGCTACGACCATGTGCTGCTGGTAACCGGCGAGGCCAGCAAAACTGTGGGTATGGACTATTTTAAAGAGGTGCTGCCCTTGATCCGGCCCTACTTCTCGCACATTTCCATGGAGGTGCAGCCGCTGGACCAGGAGGAGTATGCACAACTGGCTTCGCTGGGGCTGAACACGGTGCTGGTATACCAGGAGACGTACCACCAGGAGGATTACAAAAAACATCACCCGAAGGGAAAGAAATCGAATTTCCAGTACCGCCTCGAAACCCCCGACCGACTGGGCCAGGCCGGTATCCACAAAATCGGTCTGGGCGTGCTGATCGGGCTGGAGGACTGGCGCACCGACAGCTTTTATACCGCGCTGCACCTGCAGTACCTCGAGCGCACCTACTGGCAAACCAAGTACAGCATCTCGTTCCCGCGGCTCCGCCCATTCTCCGGCGGCCTGCCCCCCAAGGTGGAGATGAGCGACCGGGAGTTGGTACAGCTGATCTGCGCTTACCGCATCTGGAACGAGGAAGCAGAACTTTCGCTCTCGACGCGGGAGAGCCAGCATTTTCGCAATAATGTTATTAAATTAGGGATTACGTCTGTCAGCGCGGGCTCTAAAACCGATCCGGGCGGGTATGCGGGGGGTATAAACGCCCTGGAGCAGTTCGAGATCAGCGACGAGCGCACCCCGGCCGAAATCGTGCAGATGATCCGCCACCAGGGGTATGACGCCATCTGGAAAGACTGGGACAGCGTTTTAAGTTAGAGATATAGAAAGTTAGAGAAGTAGAGAGTCAAGAAATTAAAGGGTATGAGTTTAGCGGGGGAACGTTCAACAATCTAACCATTCAACAATTTAACAATCATCAACCAAAATGTTAGGCAAAGCAGAGAGAGAGCGGTATGGCAGGCAGATGATTTTGCCGGAGTTGGGCGAGACTGGCCAGCAAAAGCTGAAGCAGTCCCGGGTGCTGGTGATTGGCGCGGGCGGACTCGGGTGCCCGGTGCTGCAGTACCTGACTGCGGCAGGCGTGGGCACCATCGGCATTGCCGACATGGATGTGGTGAGCGAGAGCAACCTGCACCGTCAGATCCTGTATACCTCCGCTGATGTGGGCGAGCCGAAGGTAACAGTTGCTGCCCGGAGGCTGGCCCAGCAAAACCCATACGTGCAGTTTGCGCTGCACCCCGCCGGAATAAGCGTGGAAAATGCGCTGGAGCTGGTGCAGGACTATGACCTGGTGGTAGACGGCTCCGACAACTTCCCGACCCGCTACCTCGTGAGCGACGCCTGCACCATCCTGCAAACGCCGCTTGTCTTCGGGGCCATCTCGCAGTTCGAGGGGCAGGTGTCGGTGTTCAATTACCATAACGGACCAAGTTACCGTTGCCTGTTTCCAGAGCCCCCTCCCGCTGGTGAGATCCCGAATTGCGCCGAGGCGGGTGTGCTTGGGGTGCTGCCGGGCATCATCGGCACGCTGCAGGCAACCGAGGCGATAAAGATTATCTGCGGTTTGGGCGAGGTGGCTTCCGGCAAGCTGCTACTGTTCGATGCACTTTCCCTCCATTTTTCCTCCTTCAAGTTTCCGCGCACCCACTATGCCGATACTGTAACTTCGCTTCAGGCAAGTTATGGCGTTACCTGTGCCGTGGATCGGGAAATATCGGCGAGCGAGTTGCAGGCCTGGCAGGAAGCGGGCAAACAAGTGCAGGTGCTGGATGTGCGCGAGTTGCAGGAGTATGAGGCCTATAATATTGGCGGTGACGCAGTGCCACTGTCTGAGTTGGAGGAAGTGCTGGACACGCTGGCCCTGCAGCCTGAGGTAGTGGTGCTTTGCCAGTCGGGGGTGCGCAGTAAGCGGGCGATTGCCTTGTTGGAAGCTCGTTTCCCGGAGGTGCAGTTTTACAACCTGGCGGGTGGCCTGGCGGCGTGGGAGGAGTAGCGGTGTAGAAATTTGTGTCTGTTTTATTAGCAGCTGCCTTCGCTCAGACACTCACAGGTCTTGCAGACGCTGTGAGGTCTTCTCTGAACTGAAGCAGTCTGCGGTATGCCTGCACTGGCTCCGGGTTTCCCCAAACAGCCCCTAGCACGGCGGCCCCGGCAAACCCCAGGTTTTGTACCAGTGGTAGTTTTTCCGCAGTTATACCACCCAGCGCCACAAGCGGCAGCGTTGCCTTTGGGAGGGCTGCTTTCAAATCATCTGAGGTAAAGGCGGCGGGGTAGTCTTTTTTGGAGATGCTCTGGAAAACCGGGCTCAGGAAAGCGTAATCAAGGTATGGCTGTGGCTGCTGCACGGCCCCGAGGGTATGAAACGAGGAGGAGAAAATGAGGCGTCCTTTCTCAGTTGTGGCAGTGGCAGCTCGCTCAGTCTCCCGGAAATGCAGCCCTTTTACGGCAAACTCCTGCGCCAGCGCATGATGCGTGTGCAGCATGATGTGCCGGTGATACCGCTCCGGCAGTAGCTGCAGCCAGTTGCGTAGTTCCGGCAGGGTTGCCCCGGGCTTGCGCACATGCAGTGTCTGCAGCCCAAGCGCAAAAAGCTGGCAGCATACCTGCTGCTCCTGCCCCACCCGCTCCGGCGACGTGATCACGATCAGTTCCATCCCGCATTCTCCAGACAACCCATCCAACTAGTGCTTCGCCAAATTAAAAATTAGAAATTAAGAATTAAAAATGAGGCATAAAAGCAGCTTTTCTTCCTATACAAGCAAACGCTAATTCTGGTAAATAAATTGTTCGAGTACTAGTTAACTCTATAAATTTATACCTCAAATTTATACCCCTCTAACTTTCTAAATCATACCTCTCTAACTTTTCTACCTCTCCAACTCATACCCCTCTCTAACTTTCAACACCTCCAGCAGCTGCTCATTCCGGATCTCGCGGGCGCACTTAAAATGGCCTTCGGGGCAGGCTTTATACCCATGCAGGCCGCAGGGGCGACAGTACAGCGGCTCTTCGCGCTCCACCACCGTGGCAAAATCAGAAAGGGGGCCGAAGCCGAAGCGGGGCACCGTGGAACAGTAGATGGCGCAGGTCGGGGCGTTCAGGGCCGAGGCGAGGTGCATCGGGCCCGAGTCGTTCACGTAGTTCAGCGCCGCGTCGCGCATCAGCGCCGCCGACTGCAGCAGGTTCAGCTGGCCGCACAGGTTCTCAACGCGGGGGTTGGTGCTCTGGCTGATGATCTCGTCGCAGTGCTGTTTGTCGGCTGGCGAGCCCAGCAGGTATACCTTGTAATTCGGGTCGAGGGAGTTGAGCAACGTGACCCACTGCTCCTGCGGGTACTGCTTGGTAAACCACACCGAGGTAGGGGCCAAGCAGATGAAGGGCTGCTGTTTCCAGTGCTCCACCTTCGCGAAATCCACCGGGCTGGGGTATAGCCTGGGCTTGGTCGGGAGGGCGTTGGTCAGGCTTTGGATGAGCAGGTCGTTGCGCTCCACCTCATGCGTGCCCGACTGCACATCGTGCACGTAGCGGCGCGTGAAGAGGCGCGAGAACGGGTTCTTCTCAAACCCCACCGTTTCCTTTGCCCCCGACAGGGCCGTCAGGATGCCGGTCGCCCCGAAGCGCTGCACGTTCACCACCAGGTCGTACTGCGCTGCCCTGATTTGCTTCAGCAGGTTCAGCAGGCTTTTGTACTTCCCTTCCTGCTTGTTCCATACCAGCACCTGGCGCAGCAGCGGGTGGTCTTGCAGCAACCCCTCGTTGCCCTTGCGCAGCAGGAAATCGAGCTGGGCCTCCGGGTAAAAGGCATGCAGTTTCTCCACCAGCGCCGTCGCCAGCACCACATCTCCCAGAAAGGCCGTTTGTATAATCAGTATCTTGTTCATGCTGCTCTTGCTGCTTCGGGCAAAACTACGCCTGCCGAAACAGGCCGCCAACTACCCTGCAAAGCTGTTTGGGCATTGCGGAAGCATCGGTGCCGTTCCGGGCTAATCAGCAAGATAAAATTGTTCGGCCAATAGCCCAAACGCTAGCGCGTATTTCCCCTTGTTTTAAGTCTACTTTCACATAATACTTCCCCAAAGCTTGAAATATATCAAATACAGTCTTGATATTTGTGAAAGGAAGCCGTGTACCTGCGGCCTGCAACACCGCGACTGCGCCGGCAACTGCATTTCGGCCATCGCATACAGGCAAAGGACACGGGCCGCCCCTGTTTATACCATCATATGAAAAGAATTATCTCCCTTGCCGGCTTTTGCAGTTTAGTGGTTTTCATGTCGGGTTGCGTGTCGGCGTATATGCCCAACGTGCCCAACGTGCCCATGTTTACCCAGAAAGGCGAGCTGAGCGCCGGGGGCCACATCACGCCCAAAGGCAACATCACTTTTAACACGGCCTATGCCGTATCGGATCATTTCGGGGTGCTGGTAAACGGCTCGATGCTGAACAGTGAGCGCCGAAAGCGCGATTTCCGGCACAACCTGCTGGAGGCGGGCGGTGGCTACTTCACCACCTTCGGCCAGAACAACAACCGCATTCTGGAGGTATACGGCGGCTTTGGCGGCGGCAGCAGCGACCGCAC
The DNA here is from genome assembly GCF_022601975.1 of Pontibacter sp. E15-1. Lineage (GTDB taxonomy): Bacteria > Bacteroidota > Bacteroidia > Cytophagales > Hymenobacteraceae > Pontibacter. Next base: position 15,603 of record NZ_JAKVIR010000012.1, on the reverse strand, counting down.
CGACAAGGAGGAGGACGAAAAGGGGAACATGACCTTTCAGCGCCGCGAGGTAAGCTTCAACAAGTATTTCGTGCAGGTGAACTTTAGCTCCAAACGGAAAAAGTCCCTGCACTTTTTTGGCAAAGACTTCCCGCTGAACTACGGCACGGCCCTGCGCGCCAGCTACGTGGACATGAGCAAGCATCTGCTCAACGGCGTGGTGAAGGATGAGGAAGACAACATCTTTCTGGAGCCGATCTTTTATACCCGCCTCACCCTGAACCCCGCCGTGCAGTTGCAATATACCAGCGGCTCTAACTTCGGCCTCAAAAACAGGGACGCCCTCACGGCCGGCTATGCCGTTTTCTCGCTCGGCCTCGTGATCAACGTGGGCAGTCGCCCGGCGCAAAAGCCTGCCGCCCGCTAACCGCGCGCGCAAAATAATTATACGTCCGGGGGTATGCCTCTCTGCACACGCCGGGAGGTATGGCTTTTAACTCATCGCGCTTTCCCGTACCTTTGCAGGCTAATTTGAGATTGAATGCCTGATTACCATATCCATACCTTACCCAACGGAATCCGGGTCGTACACAAGCAGGTGCTGCACACCAAGATAGCCCACAGCGGCTTCATCATGGACATCGGCAGCCGCGACGAGCTGACCGACCAGACCGGGATTGCCCACTTCTGGGAGCACATGGCCTTTAAAGGCACCGAGAAGCGCAAGTCGTTCCATATCCTGAACCGGCTCGAGTCGGTGGGCGGCGAGTTGAACGCTTATACCACCAAAGAGAAAATCTGCTTTTACTCCTCTGTGCTGGACAAGCACTTCGACAAGTCTTTTGAGCTGCTGACCGACATCACCTTCCGGTCGGTGTTTCCGGAGCGCGAGATAGAGAAAGAGCGCGGCGTGATTCTGGAGGAGATGGCCATGTACCTAGACGCACCCGAGGATGCCATTGTGGATGAGTTTGACGCCGTGGTGTACGAAGGGCACTCGCTGGGCAGCAACATCCTGGGCACCAAAGAGAGCGTGTCGGGGTTCGAGAAGCAGGATTTCCTGCGTTTCATCGACCGCAACCTCAGCACCGACGCGCTTATTTTCTGCTCTGTCAGCAACCTGCCTTTTGATAAAGTGCTGAGGCTGGCGGAGAAATACCTCGGCGACATCCCAGAGATAAAGAAGCCGCGCAAGCGCGTGCCCTTCACGGCCTATACCCCCAAATCGATCACGCTGGAGAAGCCCATCTCGCAGGCCCACTGTGTGATCGGCTCACCGGCCTATGCCCTCTCCGACGACCGCCGCATCCCGTTCTTCATGCTCGTGAACCTGTTGGGCGGCCCCGGTATGAACTCGCGCCTGAACCTGGCCGTGCGCGAAAAGCATGGCCTCGTGTATACCATCGACGCCAACTACGCCACCTACATCGACACCGGCCTGCTCACAATATACTTCGGCACCGAGAAAAAGCAGCTGAAGCGCACCACCTCGCTGGTGCTGAAGGAGCTGCAGAAGCTGCGCGAGAAACCGCTGGGATCGCTGCAGCTGCACACGGCCAAAGAGCAGCTAATGGGGCAACTGGCCATGGCCGAGGAAAGCAACATGGGCCTGATGATGATGATCGGCAAGAGCCTGCTGGACCAGGGCAAGGTGGACTCGCTAAACGAGATCTTCGCCCAGATCAAGAACATCACCGCCACCGACCTGCTCGACATTGCCAACGACGCCCTGCGCGAAGACCAGCTCAGCTTCCTGAATTATGTACCGGGTTAATAGCTGATTGTTTATTGTTGTGATAGCTTAAGGACAACCATTTAACAATCAACAACTAACAACTGACAATCAAATATGGAATTCATAAACGAAGACCTGCTACGCTACTCGGAGGAACATACCTCCCCTGAAAGCGAGCTGCTGCACAAGATCAACCGGCAGACGCACCTGAGCGTGCTGAAGCCACGCATGCTGTCGGGGCACCAGCAGGGGCGCCTGCTCTCGATGTTCTCGAAGATGATACGGCCGCAGCAGATCCTGGAGATCGGCACCTATACCGGCTACTCTGCTTTATGTATGGCCGAGGGCCTGCAGCCGGGCGGCACCCTGCACACCGTGGACAAGAATGAGGAGCTGGAAGACCGCGTGCGGGGCTATTTCGACGAATCCGGGTGGGGTCCGCAGCTAAAGTTATACATGGGCAATGCCCTGGAGATCGTGCCAACCATCGACGCCGTATTCGACCTGGTGTTTATAGATGCCGACAAGATCAACTATACCCATTACTATGATATGGTGATCGACAAGGTGCGTTCAGGCGGCTACATCATTGCCGACAACGTGCTCTGGAGCGGGAAAGTGCTGGAGAAATACCGCAAAAAGCTGGATGAGGACACCAAGGCCGTCATCGACTTTAACCGGAAGGTGCACCAGGACCCGCGCGTGGAGAACATCCTGCTGCCTGTGCGCGACGGCCTGCTGATAGCCCGCAAAATCTGACGCCGCTGCCTGTCTCCTCTAACACCGCCGCCATCTGCGCAACCGGGAGCGCCTGACGGCTTCGCCCGATTTTTTTACAAAAAGCCTTTCGGCTCCAGGTTCATTTCATAACACGCTACAAGCCTGCCGCTTGGCCTTTATACCACCCCTCTTCGCGGGAAAGATCGCCCTCCGCCTGCCAAAATTATAAGGAAAGAACTTAGCCAAGCGTTTTAAAATGCGAGGCAAATTGCGTTATTTTTGCAACGAGATACAGTACCTTTCGAACATATTAGCGCATAGCTATTTAGCTGGCACCAACTCAACGGTAAGTAGAGCACCAGCGCCAACTTTTAGCCAAGATCAAGTACCTAGCCATGAGAAAATCCATCAGCAGCCTTTTCGTCCTGTTGCTTCTGCCCCTGCTGGCACTGGCGCAGTTTGTCACTGTACCCCGAAACGTCAACTTCGCCGACATTCACCTGGTGCTTTCCGGGGGGGCGCAGGAGGAGATCCAGAAGAAGGTGGATGCCCTGCACCGCAACCAGACCTATTTTAAGCTGAAAGTGGACCTGGCCGATGCCTATTTCCCGATCATTGAGCGTGTGTTTAAGGAGGAGGGCGTGCCGGACGATTACAAGTACCTGGCCCTGCAGGAGAGCGGCCTGATCGGCGATGCCGTGTCCACGTCGAACGCGGTGGGCTACTGGCAGTTTAAGCGCGAGGCCGCCTCAGACTTTAACCTCCGCATGGACAACAAGGTGGACGAGCGCCGCCATATCATCGAGGCCAGCCGGGGTGCCGCCAAGTACTTCAAGCGCAGCAACAATTACTACAACAACTGGTTCAACTCCCTGCTTTCGTACTACCTGGGCTACTCGGGGGCCAAAACCTATACCCAGCCGTCAGACAACGGGGCGCGCAAAATGGAGATCACAGAGCGCTCGCACCCCTACGTGCTCACCTTTCTGGCGCACAAAATCGCCTACGACGCGTTTGTGGGGAAAAGCAACCCACCTGCGCTTTCGCTGCGCGAGATGCGTTGCACTCCCGGCCAAAGCCTGGCCGATATTGCCATGGACACCCAGACCGATTATATAGAACTGGAGAAATACAACAAATGGCTGCTGGGCGGGTCAATCCCCTCCGATAAGGATTACTACGTGATTGTGCCGGTGCGCAACGGCGGCAGCGATGCCGGTCTGCTGGCATCCAAAGACACGGCCCCGCCGCTGGCCAAAGGAAACCGCGTGGGGGCGCTGGTGCGGGCTGAGCGAAACGGCCTCACCACCGTGATTGCGCGCCCCGGCGACACCAAAGACAAGCTGGCGCTGCAGGCGGGCATTTCCACCCGCAGGTTCCTGAAGTACAACGACCTGCGCAATTTTGACAGGATTGAGGCAGGCACCGCGTATTACATCGAGTCGAAGCGAAGCAGCGCGGAGGTGGAGTACCACGTGGTGCAGCCCGGTGAAAGCATGCAGCAAGTGGCCCAGCACTATGGCGTGAAGCTGAATTACCTGCTCTTCAAGAACCGCATGAACCGCAACGAGGTGCCCGTGCCGGGCCGCGTGCTGTGGCTGCAGAAGCGCCGACCGGCCCATACCCCCGTGGAAGTGCGCGACCTGAGCCAGAAGAAGCAGATGACCAAAGTTGAGGCTGCGCCAAGCTATACCCAGCCCAAGGCCACGGTAACCAGCCCCACACCTGCCCGCAAGCAGGACGAGGCCCCGAAAGAAAACATTTTCAAAAGATTCATCAACAGCTTCAAACGCTTTAACAAGGAGGAGACAACCCCGCAGCAAGAGGTTGAAGACGAGGAGGAACTGGTTGCGACAGAAGGTGCGCCTGTGCCAAGCACACCAGCCCAAAAAGCCACCGTTCGCAGTGCCGCCACTGTGCCTACGGCGAAAACAGAGGCTGACGACGCTGATTTCATAGACCCTATCGTGCTGGAGGCAGAGACGGATACCTCCGTTTCCATACCTAAAGCGGATGTTCCTGCCAAGCCACTGCCAACCCCCGCACCTGTTCAGAAAAAAGCCGTTTTATACCCCCAGACCGACACCACCAGCTGGGTTACGCTACCTGCACCGGAGGAAGCCACTGCCACTGTTGCAACCGACAGCGCTGCGTTGGCCTTGCCAGCAGACACGGTAGCAGAAGAAATAGAGGGAGACTGGGTAATTAGGGACACTGCTGCGGAGGATACAGACACAGTCACGGCCGTACGGGATATCTTTGTGGAGAGCGGTCCCGAGCCAGCCGCAAAGCCAACCGCTGCCCCAGCCAAACGCACTCCCGCTGCCGCACCTGTACAGCCGGTTCCTAAGCCTACCCGCCATACCGTGAAGGCAGGCGAAACGCTCTATGGCATTTCCCGGATGTACGCTGTTACGATACATGACCTGACAGCCTGGAACAAGCTCGGGAGCGAGGCGTTGCGCCCCGGCCAGGAACTGTATATAGCCGAGCCGTTGGCACAGCCCGCCCAGGAGGCAGTCGCTGCAAACGATCCGACTGCGCACAGAAGCCTGGGAAGCGCTTTCCATACCGTGGTTGCCAGCGAGACCCTTTACCAGATATCCAGGCAGTATGAGGTGTCGTTGGAGGAACTGCGCAACTGGAATAATTTAGCCGACAACAGCATCCGGCTGGGTCAGGAGCTGCGCATACAGGCTCCCGCCAAAGCCGCCTCTACCGCCACCGACGACGCTGCGACCAGCGCAGCCCCTGCCAGCGGCTACCATACCGTGGCCTCTGGCGAAAGCATGTACCAGATCTCCCGCAAATACGGCGTCACGATCAAAGACATCATGGAGTGGAACAACAAATCCGACTTCTCGGTGAGTATCGGGGAAAAGCTTCGGGTGAGGAAGAAGTGATTTTTTAGACGTTAGACGTTAGATGTTAGACTAAAACGGTAAAGGCCCACTGGACAGTGGGCCTTTACCGTTTGAATAGGTTAAGCATTTAAAGGTAGGAAATCAGTGGAATGGACTTATAGCGCATCAAAAAAGCAAGATGCTGTCCTTCCAGTGTGTTTCGTAGGGACAGGTCGTGACCTGTCCAATCGTTCCCTAACCAAGCCGTCAGCATCAGCATCAGGGTTTCAGAACTGAATCAGTTCAGGTATGGGATTGCATAATCTTGGCCGATGCGCGGACAGGTCACGACCTGTCCCTACAAAATCATGGCTCTTTTCTCAAGTGAACATGCGGGAACATAACCGGCACAGGAAACACAATCCCCAATCGCCATTACCGCCTTTCCTCCGGTGCGGTGCTCAGGTTAGAGGCCGACTGAAGGCCAGAGGCAATCTCGGGCACGATGCCGAGGCGCTCGTAGATGGGTTGTACCATCTGGCGCAGTTTGGGTCTGTTCACGGCGAAAGGCACAATGCTGATGGCACACAGGAAACCGCAACCAGCGAGGGTATAGGCTACCCCCACGTGCTCGGCCACAGCGCCCGCCAGCATACTCCCCACCGGGGCCATACCCATAAACGCCGTGGCATAGAGGCTCATCACGCGGCCACGCTTGTCGTCGTCCACAATGGTCTGGAGCAGCGTGTTGCAGGAGGCCATGGTCACGATCATGCCAAAGCCGCTTACCAGCATCAGTGCCAGCGAGAGCAGCAGCACCACGGAGAAGGAAAAGCCGATGAGCGCAACGCCGAAAAGCAGCATCGTCAGGATAATCACCTTGCCCAGGCCCTCTACCGATTTCCGTTGCGCCAAAAACAAGGCCCCGCCCAGCGCCCCAAACCCCGAAGCGCCCATCAGGTAGCCGAGCGTGTTGGCCCCGCCATGCAGCACATCGCGGGCAAAAACGGGCAGCAGCACGGTAAACGGCATCCCGAAGAGGCTCAGCAAAGCCACAATAACAATAAGCGCCCGGATGGGCGGAAAGCCAAAGGCATACCGGAAACCGTCTTTGAGCGAGGCCCATACCTTGCGCTGCTGCTGCACCCGCACAAAAGGCTTCAGGTGCATGAGCAGCAAGGAGGCCAGCACAGCCAGGTAACTGACCGCATTGATCAGGATACAAATCCCTTCCCCCACGACCGATATCAGGAGTCCGGCCACGGTGGGGCCGATGAGCCGCGCCATGTTAAACATCGAAGAGTTGAGGGCGATGGCATTGCTCATATCCTCCCGCTTCTCCACCAGTTCCACCACAAAGGCCTGCCGGGTGGCAATATCAAACCCATTGATGGTGCCCAGCACCGCACTCAGCGCCAGCACATGCCAGATCTCAATCGTGTTCGTCAGGACGAGCACGGCCAGGGTAGTAGCCTGAATCATGGAGAGGGCCTGGGTAACGAGCAGCACCTTGTGCCGGTTAAACTTATCGGCCAGCACACCGGCAAAGGGGCCGAGCAGGAAAGAGGGAATCTGGCTCGAGAACGTGACCGCGCCCAATAGGAAAACGGAGTCGGTGAGGCGGTACACCAGCCAGCTCAGGGCCACCTGCTGCATCCAGGTGCCGATCAGCGAAATGCCCTGCCCCACAAAAAACAGTTTGTAGTTGCGTGAGCGTAGCGCCCGGAACATTTCACTCAATTTACCTGCTGCCATAGAATATTTTTGCTGCGCCAATTCAGGCACAGGCTTATACATACGTGCCGTTTATACCCTGGCGTTGTAGTACCTACCGGTATAAAAAGCATAAATAAGCGATTGGGGTATAGCCTTCGTCCTGGGCGGGCATGCGTTGCTCCCCAAAACCCGCGCTGGCTAACCCATCCCCCTCGGGTACTAACCCTGCCGCCGCGGTTTTGTTAGATCAAAAGGCCCTTACTTGCCGGGATTATTCCCGATGCATTTTTGTTAGGGTTAAGGTCGGTTTGGGTTTGGGAGAGGCGCCTATTTTCCGTAATTTTAACATCCCGAAAATGACTTGAGCTACGCCAAATTAAAAATTAGAAATCAGGGATTAAAAATGTTAAAGACGTTTAATTCGCTTTGATTTTTCTGATTCTTAATCTTTGGTTTTAATCTGCTAACGCTCTACTCAGAAATGATTTTTCAATTGATTTGTCATTTCTAATTCGTAATTTTTAATTTCTAATTCTCAGAAATTTGCCTGTTTATTCGCATTTACATACCCATACCCAGTACTCGCTGCTCGACGGCCAGGCGAGCATCAGCGCGCTCATGAAAAAGGCGCAGGCCGATGGCATGCCCGCCGTTGCCATGACCGACCACGGCAACATGTTTGCCGCCTTCAACTTTGTGGCCGAGGCGAACAAGTATAACGTGAAGCCGATCGTGGGCTGCGAGTTTTACCTGGTAAAGGACCGCCACCTCAAAACCTTTACAAAGGAAGTGAAGGATGTGCGCCACCACCAGTTGCTGCTGGCCAAAGACCAGGACGGCTACCAGAACCTGGCCAAGCTCTGCTCCCTCTCCTACATCGAGGGCATATACAGCAAATGGCCGCGCATCGACAAGGAACTGCTTCAGAAATACAGCAAGGGCCTGATCGCCACTAGCTGTTGCATCGGAGCCGAGCTGCCGCAAACCATTCTCTGGAAAGGCGAGGAAGCGGCCGAGGAGCTGCTGAAATGGTGGCTCGACCTGTTTGGCGACGACTATTACATTGAGCTGCAGCGCCACGGCATCCAGAACATCGACGGAACCGGTATGAGCCAGGAAGACGTGAACCAGGTGCTCCTCAAGTTTGCGCTCAAGTATAACGTCAAGGTGATCTGCACCAACGACTCGCATTATGTGGACCAGGACGACTGGAACGCCCACGATATCCTGCTGTGCGTGAACACCGGCGAGGACCAGAGCACGCCTGTCGGGGATTTCCAAACGAAGTACTACCGCTTCCTGTCGGATGACCAGAAGGTGATTTACGACACCGTGGACAACGTGCGCAACCAGCACGGCCATATGTCCAGTGTGCGCCAGATGCTGAACCGCATTGATGAGGCGGGCCCAAAAACGCGCTTCGGCTTCCCCAACGACCAGTTCTACTTTAAGACGCAGGCCGAGATGAACGAACTGTTCAAGGACGTGCCTGCCTCGGTAGACAACACCAACGAGATCGTAGACAAGATCACGCCGCCGAAACTGAAGCGCGATATCCTGCTGCCCAACTTCCCTATACCGCCGGAGCACGCCAACGCCGACGCCTTTCTGCGCCATCTGACGTATATGGGTGCCGCTAAGCGCTACGGGGAGATAAACGCAGAAACCGAGGAGCGCCTCGACTACGAGCTGCGCATCATCGAGACAATGGGTTTTGCCGGCTACTTCCTCATTGTGCAGGACTTCATCAACCGGGGTCGCGACATGGGTGTGGCCGTGGGGCCGGGCCGTGGTTCGGCGGCTGGCTCGGCGGTGGCTTACTGCGTGGGTATCACCAACATCGACCCGATTAAGTATAGCCTGCTCTTTGAGCGATTCCTGAACCCGGAGCGTGTGTCGATGCCCGATATCGATATTGACTTCGACGACGTGAACCGCCAGCGCGTGATTGACTACGTGGTGGAGAAATACGGCAAAACGCAAGTGGCCCAGATCATCACCTTCGGCACCATGGCCGCCAAATCGTCTATAAAGGACGTGGCCCGCACCACCTCCCTGCCGCTGGCCGAGGCCAATGAGCTGGCCAAGATGGTGCCGGAAACACCGGGCACCACGTTGGCCAAGGCCTTTATCGAGAATCTGGAGCTGGCTGCCATCCGTGAGGGCAACGACCACCGCGGCGCCACGTTGCGCCTGGCCGAGAAGCTGGAAGGCTCCATCCGAAACACAGGTATACATGCCGCCGGCGTTATCATCGCCCCCGACGACATCACCAACTACATCCCGGTATCAACCTCAAAAGACTCCGACCTGCTGGTAACCCAGTTTGACGGCAAGGTGATTGAAAGTGCGGGTATGCTGAAGATGGACTTTTTGGGTCTGAAAACCCTGACCATTATCAAAGATGCCATCGAGCTGATTAAGAAAAACCACGGGGTGGAGGTTGATATTGACGAGATTCCGATAGACGACGAGAAAACCTACCAGCTCTACCAGCGCGGCGACACCATCGGTACGTTCCAGTTTGAGTCGGAGGGTATGCGCATGTACCTCAAGGACCTGCAGCCAACCAACATTGAAGACCTGATCGCGATGAACGCCTTGTACCGCCCGGGCCCGATGCAGTTCATCCCGAACTTTATTAACCGGAAGCATGGCCGCGAGGAGGTAGAATACCCGCACGAGTTGCTGAAACCGATCCTGGAGTACTCCTACGGGATCATGGTATACCAGGAGCAGATTATGCAGACCGCCCAGATTCTGGCGGGCTACTCACTTGGCGGTGCCGACTTGCTGCGCCGTGCGATGGGTAAGAAGGACATGAAGAAGATGGCCGAGGAGCGTGAGAAATTCATTGCTGGAGCCGGGGAGATCCACAAGATCCCGGCGAAGAAAGCCTCTGAGGTGTTCGACGTGATGGAGAAGTTTGCCCAGTACGGCTTTAACCGCTCCCACTCTGCCGCCTACTCAGTGGTGGCATACCAGACGGGCTACCTGAAGGCCCATTACCCGGCCGAGTATATGGCCGCCGTGCTCACCAACAACATGAACGACATCAAGAAGGTGACGTTCTTTATTGAGGAGGCACGCAAGCAGGGCGTACAGGTGCTGGGGCCGGACGTGAACGAATCGTTGCTGAAATTTAACGTGAACGAGCAGGGCGACATTCGCTTTGGTCTGGCCGCGATAAAAGGAACCGGCGAATCGGCCGTGGATGCCATCATCTCGGAAAGGGAAAAAGGCTTGTACCAGGATATCTTCGACTTTGCCAAGCGCGTGAACCTGCGGGCTGTGAACAAGAAGACGTTTGAGAGCATGGCCCTGGCCGGTGCCTTCGACTCGTGGGAGCTATACCACCGGGCGCAGCTGATGGAGGTGCCCGAGGGGGAGAATATCAGCTTGCTAGAGAAAGCAGTGCGCTTCGGAAACAGCTACCAGGCAGAGTTGCAGGCAGCGCAGCAGTCGCTGTTTGGCGGTGGGGCCGCCGTGGCCGCCCCGATGCCCAAAATACCGGAAGTGCCCGTCTGGACACAGGCCGAGATGCTGCGCCGCGAGAAGGAAGTGGTCGGTTTTTACATGTCGGGCCACCCGCTCGACCAGTTTAAGCTGGAGATCGACTCCTACTGCACCTGCTCGCTAGACAGGATTACAGACTACAAGAGCCGCGATGTGAACGTGGCCGGCATGGTATCGGAAGTGGTGATCCGGACGGCCAAGAACGGCAACCCTTTCGCGCTGTTCTCCATCGAAGACTACGACTCGACCATGCAGATGGCCCTTTTTGGGGAGGACTACGTGAAGTTCTCGCCCTACCTGAAAACGGGTTTATACCTCTTTATCCGGGGTAAGGTGCAGCTACGGTATAAAACCGAGGACCAGTGGGAACTGAAGCCGACCAACATCCAGCTGCTCGGCGATGTGATGGACAAGATGGCGCAGGGCGTGCAGCTCAACATCAACATGCAGCACTTCACCCCGAACCTGGCCGAGGCCCTGGAGACCGCCATTACGGAGAGCGCTGGCCAGAAACGCCTGGAGATCACGCTCCATGTGCCGGAAGAGAAACTGGTGCTGCCCATGTACTCCCGCAAATACCGCATTGACCCGAAACTGTTTCTGGAGACTATCAAAGGTATGGGCGTGGGCGAGTGTAAGCTGATATAGGTGGATTTATATATGGAAAGCTATGCTGTTCCCGCTCTTTCCGCTCTTTCGGACTTCCTAGTCCGAAAGCCACCTGCCGGGGATTTCCTAATCCCCGTGGTTCTGCTAACGCGGATTAGGAAATCCGCTTCAGGAAAAGTTTCGGATTAAGAAATCCGAAACAGCAGAAAATCCATAACAGCAGAACAGCTTCTTGCTTTTAGAAGTATAGCTACGCATGGGGCTCAAAAACAGGATTATACCCGGCGGCATATACTTTCTGACCATGACGGTGGTGGACTGGGTGGATGTGTTTACGCGGCCCATATATAAACACATTATCGTGGATGCGCTTCAGTACTGCCAGCACAACAAAGGCTTGCGCCTTCATGCATGGTGCCTGATGAGCAACCACCTGCACCTGATTGCCTCGGCTGAAGAGGGCAAGAACCTCTCGGACATCCTGCGGGATTTTAAGCAGTTTACCAGCCGGAAAATCGTGGCTGCCCTACAGGAAGAACCCGAGAGCCGGAGGCAGTGGCTGCTGCACCGTTTCCAGTTCAATGCCATACAAAACCCGAAAGTACGACACTATAAACTCTGGCAGGACGGCAACGAGGCCAAGGAGCTCATCAGCAATGCCTTTATCGACCAGAAGCTAGGCTATATACACCAGAACCCGGTACGGGCAGAATGGGTGAGTGAGCCGGAGCATTACCGCTACAGTTCTGCCTGCAACTATGCTGGGGAGCGTGGCTTACTCGATATCTTGCTGCTGGAGTAAAGCTGGTTCCGCAGAAAACAGTGCAAAAAAAGACCGGACCCCATTGAGGCCCGGTCTTTTTTTGCACTATGGAAATTGCTATTGCATCACGTAGATAGAGGAAGCTCCGGCCACGTTTTTAACATAGATAGGAGAAGGGTTTCCGTCTGCGGCAGGCATGCTGAAGATGAGCACCTTGCCACCCCCGTTGGCTCTTTCGGCCACATAGATGCTCTTCGACTCATGATCATACCCTACATCCACCGGGTTGCCGAGCATGGTGTTGCCGCCCTCAATCCTGATCTGGTCATCGGCACCAATCGTTCCGCCGTTGGCCATACCACTATACAGCGCATGGAAGTTGTTGATAACCACGATTCCGCCATCGTCGGCCACGGCCGCGTCGCCTACGTCGGTCAGCACCATTCTGTCATCCATCTTAGAGTATGTGATGCCGTGCGTGCGCACCAGGCCTTCAATTGTCACCCGCTTCGTTGGCTGAATCATACCACTCGGGTTGGAAAAGAAATTGTCGAAAGACACGATGTCGCCGGAATTGTCGACTACGGCGAAGAGCGTAGAGCCCTCGGCATGAATGCCCCACAGGTTGAAATCAACATCGTATGTGTTGCGGTAACGGACCCCGCTCGGGGTGCGCTCATACACATACAGCTTGTTCATGTTGTTGTTGAGGGCCGGGTCTCCGTCCTGCACCACCACAATCATGTTGCCGCTTACGGCTATCTCGCGTGCGTTGGTAAACCTGGGGTCGCTGGTGGTTTTGATCTCCAGGGAGCCGTCTTTGCGCTTTTGGTAAATCTCGATTCGGTTGGTCGATCTGGACGCCAGGATAATTTCTTTTCTGTCTTCGTTGTAGTAGACGCCGTCGGCATCCATCGAGGCGATATTCTTCTGCCTGGCCTTCACATCGGATAGGTCCTCTCCGTTGAGCATCGTGAGCATGCCGCTGGTATTGCTGGTAATGTATGCGTTTGCCTTATCGCCATGCCCGGGCAGGGGAAAGTCAATCTCATCCTCCACGTCGCAGGACGAGAAGGTGAGCAACGTGGCAGCAAACAGTGTACTGTATAGAAGTAAGTTTTTCATAAGTAATTATTTGAAATTGAACATTATAAAAAGATATGTACGGATTCATCTACGCTATAAGATTTAATCTTGCCTCCTAATTTTGATCCATTCACCAGATGTGGGGCAGGCATGGCAAGTATTTACTCACTTATAGCTATAAATCGCTCATCGCAGTTGCGCCAGGGTATGGCCTCCGCTCCCGGACCACGTGCTGTTGAGGCAATGCACAACGACTGCTTAAAGGCTGCCTCTTTTTTCTTTCGCAGCCGCTGAAACTTTTCCCGACAACATTTGTTCATACAAACGACAGCGACCATTACACGGCTTACGCCGTATGTATAGTTTGCCTTGCAGGATATGTTTCCGACAGCTTGTCAGGCAGTTTTAGTTTGGGCTGTTATTTGCCCAAAGAGTAATTGTTATTATATTTAAATCAAGAAACTAACACAAAAAAACGCTAAAGTCATGGCTAACAAAGCAATAGAAATCACAGACGCAAATTTTGATGAGATCATCAATTCAGATAAACCCGTATTGGTAGACTTTTGGGCAGAGTGGTGCGGTCCGTGCCGCATGGTAGGCCCGATTGTGGAAGAACTGGCGGGCGAGTACGAAGGCAAAGCCATTATCGGCAAAGTAGACGTAGACGCCAACCCACAGACTTCCGCTAAGTTCGGCATCCGCAGCATCCCGACGCTTCTCGTTTTCAAGAATGGCGAAGTGGTAGACAAGCAGGTAGGCGCTGTTCCGAAAAACGTGCTCTCTCAGAAACTAGAGTCGCAGATGGCATAAGCTGCAAAGCTTCCATTCTAACACATAACCTTAAAAGGCTTTCCCGCGCCAGCGCGGGAAAGCCTTTTTTATTTCCCCTCTTTCTCCGGTTCCTTCAGTATGATGCTGATGTTGCCGCTTCGCTCCAGGTACGCCCGGTCCACCTGGCTCAGGTCCGTGACCGCACCCGTGCTTCGGGCCGCCTCCAGTAGGTCGTTCTCCGTAATGCTGCTAGCCTTTAGTGCTTTTTCCTGCAATTTGCCGTCTTTCACCAACTCCCGGGGGCGCCCTTTGATCACATTCCCAAAGCCAAAGCTGGTATGATAGGCCAGCATGGCCAAGCCCTTGTGCAGCAGCACCAGCGTGAGCGCGGCGGCTATCGTGGGCCAGAAAGGCGCATTGCCCGTAATCGCCCTGCTCAGCACCGAGCCGTAGATAATGCCGAGAATGATATCGAAGGCCGTGTTCTTGCCGAAGATGCGGTGGCTCCCCACCCGGATGATAAATAAGGCCGCGAAAAAAACACCGATGGCCCGCACAGACATTTGCCACCAGGTTAGCGTTTGGTCATGGATCCCGAAAACACTGTTGAAGATATCCTGCATACCTCACACAACGCAAGTCCATATCCAGGGTTATACCTCCTGCCGCCAGTGCCCCCCATACGGGTATATGGCCTCTCTCAGTTTCAGGCGTTGGCCAAAATTATACCTGTGCAGCCCCGCTGAAATTGCGAAGCGGCAGGTTGCCATAGCCCAAACACATTATTATCTCCCGAATAAATATCAACTTAAGTAGTCGAGTTAAAAGAATTGTCGCTTTGGGCCACTTTAGGCTACAAATGCAGTATAAGTGCATGAATCTTGCCTTATACTCTTGATACACACTTAATAGCGTAACCATGCGACTTTACCATTTAGTACTGACAGCGTTGCTGGCGGCAACGCCGGGGATGCAGGAGGCGACTGCCCTCCCCCGAATACCTCATCTTACCGATGCCCCCCGGCCTCACCTCACAGAAATCCAGAAAGTAGAGAAACTGATTGCTTTCGTGAGCAGTATGGAAGGAGCTACCTTTATCCGGAACGGCAGCAAGCACAGTTGCGCGGAGGCTGCGCAACACCTGCAGGCGAAATGGCAAAAACACAAAGCCGACGTGAAAACGGCCGAGGAGTTTATTGAGAAGCTGGCCTCCAAATCAGGCATGTCGGGCGAAGACTACCTCATACAGTTCAGCGACGGCCACACAGAAACCGCGGCGGTTGTACTAACCCGCGCCCTACGGGAAATGGAGCAGCAGTAACCGCCTGTTTCAGGAACGCATGGAGCAGTAGCCCCGTAGATATAGTCATACCATCTGATTCCTTTTGCCATGTTACAGCTATTAGACACACCTACCCCCGACCTGGTGGCATTTCGCGTTTCCGGGCGGATTGACGAGAACGACTACGCGATCCTGCAGCCTATGTTTGCGCAACGCATCGCGGAGTTCGGTAAGATCAGGGTATATGCCGAGATGCTCGACCTGGAGGGAATCACGTTGCAGGCAATCTGGGAAGACCTAAAAATGGACGTGAAATACGCGCCCGACATCAGCAGGGCAGCCATGGTGGGCGACAGCAAATGGGAGGAAATACTTGTGAAAGCTGCTTCCCCTTTCCTGAGCGGCGACCTGAAGTATTTTGATTTCGATCAGCGCGAGGCAGCCTGGAAGTGGGTAAACGATAATTTTTAACGGCATCTCCTGGCTAAGTTCTATCCGGCGCGAGCCATACCATACCATACCATACCATACCATACCATACCATACCATACCATACCATACCATACCATACCATACCATA
>NZ_JAKVIR010000011.1 GCF_022601975.1 Pontibacter sp. E15-1 | reverse complement strand
CTCTTGCATATCCAGACCTTTTGCCTGCACCTTTGCCAACTGGGTTTCCATAAAATATCCTTTGAAAACGCAACAGTGAAAAACCATTTTCTGTCCCCTTTTTTAAAGGTAATGGGAGTAACAACAAACCAAATGAGAATATCAATTATCGGACTCTTCTTATTCATGAGCGTTCTTGGGTCATGCGCTTCCCAAAATAACCTCTCACAAAACAACCTTAGCACAACCACAACGGTTGGGCCCAACGCAGAGCAAGAACTCCGGGCGCTTTCCAAAGAAAAATGGCAATGGATGGCAGACAAAAACGTGGACAAACTCGCCACGCTCTTCCACGACAAGTCAAAGTTTGTGCACATGAGTGGAACCTGGAAGAAAGACGAGGAGCTTGAGATCATTAAATCCGGAAGTATCTGGTACAAAAATGCCGATGTGCATGATGTTGCGGTAGAGTTTATTGACGACACAGCCATCCTCTGGAACCGCATTACATTACAGGCTGTGGTTCGGGGCCAGGAGGTGTCGAATGAATTTACGGTTACCGAAGTCTATAAAAAGCAAGCGGATGGCTGGAAACTGTTGGACCTGACATTCAGCAGTGTGCGGGATACGCATAGCATTCGGCATTAGTAAGGTCATAACCATACCACAGAAAGGTGCTAGCAATGGTTTGAATGAATGGAGGGCAGGCTGTGGCAGACTATAGAAGTCAATCGCCATAGAGCTGTAAAAGAGACTACTAGCCGGGAAAATATCTGATCGCCTGGAAATACTAAGTCGTAAAATCTACTGTACTCTATTATACCTGATCGCCGCTGTGAGTATGGCAGGCTGTGTATCCATGAAAGAGGGCACAGGCAAGGAGCCTCTGGTGATTCAGGAACAAGGCAGCTTTGCGGTGGGGCACGGTAGTGACGGCTCCCGGCACCTTTGACCCGATTGCGCATGGGGTATTTTGGCCAAATGGTTAAAGGAAAAAGAACTGGATCAGTAATAGTGGTAGGAATTTCAGTAATCTGTCTACAACAAGTATCCTTTACTCTTTGGACCTTTACAAGAGAGGCGAATAGACTAATGTTGAAAAGGATAGCAAGGTTTTGGGTAATGGTAAGCGCAGCGGTATGTATGCTATCGGCTTGTTCGAATGCACAAAGTCCCCCCCTTGAAACCGAGGAAGCCTTAAAGCATGAAAACATCCTGATTGTATACCTGTCGCGGACAAACAACACCAAGGCTATTGCGGAAATCATACAGGAGCAGGTAGGCGGCACTCTGGTAGCGCTGGAGCTGGAGACGCCATACCCGGAGGATTACAAAGCCATCGTGGCGCAGGTGCACAGCGAAAACGAAACGGGGTATTTGCCTCCTCTCAAGACTAAAATAGGGAACATCCAGGATTACGACACGGTGTTCCTCGGCTTCCCGACCTGGGACATGCAGCTACCGCCCCCCATGAAAAGCTTTTTGCACGCCTACGATTTAAGCGGCAAAACAGTGATTCCCTTCAATACCAATGGCGGGTACGGTATAGGAAGCAGCTTTGAGACGGTAAACGACTTGTGCCCTGATGCCAACATACTGAAAGGCTTTTCCATGAAAGGCGGGTTGGAAAGAGACGGCATACTCCTGGCGATCAAGGGAGACAAAAGAGCAGAAGCCCGGACCGAGGTAATCGAGTGGCTACAAAGCATACAGGTACTGTAAGCCATCACCGGGACCAGCTTAAATTCATGAACGAAAAAAAGAAATGAAAATATTCACTTTCAAGTATCTTCTCTGTTTGGCTGTCCTTACCCTCGGTTCAACTTACCAAACTTGGGCACAAAATGAAACTCCTCAAAATCAGCGCCTGACAAAGGAGCAGCAAAGCCTTATACCGATAGCGGCCTACACGGCCAAAGGCGAACTGCAACACCTGAAATCTGCGCTGAACAAGGGACTGGATGCAGGATTAACCGTCAACGAGACCAAAGAGGCAATTGTCCATCTGTATGCTTACTGTGGGTTTCCCCGCAGTATCCGCGGACTTCAAACCTTGATGGCCGTATTGGATGAGCGCAAGGCCAAAGGCATCCACGATGAATGGGGACCAGAAGCCTCCCCGATCAGGGATGAGCGAAGCAGGTATGAAAGGGGAAAGGCG
This sequence comes from Pontibacter sp. E15-1, assembly GCF_022601975.1. Classification (GTDB taxonomy): domain Bacteria; phylum Bacteroidota; class Bacteroidia; order Cytophagales; family Hymenobacteraceae; genus Pontibacter. The sequence goes on along the minus strand of NZ_JAKVIR010000011.1, from coordinate 163,818 downwards.
GTTTTGGGTGACTTAACAGGAACGCCGCAAGATGGACCTAAGACAGGGTATGCGGCCTTCTCGCCTGAAATAGAGGTTTTCCTTAAAGAGCATCTTTTTGCCGATATTTTTGAGCGCGATGTGTTGAGCTACCCTGAAAGAGAACTGGTGACTATATCGGCGCTCAGCAGTATGGGTGGCGTGGAGCCTATGCTGCGAGGACATTTTAACATTTGCCTGAATGTTGGCTATTCACCTGGTCAGTTGCGGCAATTCGCTGGCATCATAGCATCCACTGTAGGAAAAAACGAAGGGAAAGCGGCCCAGGCTGTGCTGGATGAAGTACTGAAAAGCCGCTAAGAGTGGATGAGGTTAAAATTCATAACTTGAAAAGTTTATCATTAATCATCGGATTAGCATTGTCAATAGTAACTGTGAGTAGGGGGCAGGCGCAGGCCACTCAAAAGGCACAGCTCCAAAATCCATATACCTTGGTATATGCCGGAGCCATTACCGAAAATGTAAAAGGAAAGGTAAACATCCATCCGGTAACCTATAAAATTGACGAGATTACCATAGCGGCAAATGTATACACCCCGCCAAATACAATGCAAGGCAGAAATATCCGGCAATAGTCATCGCGCATCCCAACGGAGGCGTAAAAGAACAAGTAGCGGGCCTGTATGCCCAGCGATTAGCAGAACTGGGGTATATCACCATCACGGCTGATGCAGCTTATCAGGGTGCCAGTGGCGGTATGCCTCGCAATGTAGATAAACCCGCACACCGGATTGAGGATATCCATGCCATGGGCGACTTTATTTCCCGGTATAAAGGTGTGGATACGTCAAGACTTGGATTGCTCGGTATATGTGGTGGTGGAGGGTCCTCTCTGAAGGCCGCCCAGGCCGACAAACGCTTTAAAGCAGTTGCCACCTTAAGCATGTTTAACTCGGGTGTCGTGAGGCGAAACGGTTTCAAGGATTCACAACTTTCAACTATCCAGGAACGCTTGAAACAAGCCTCAGAAGCGAGGGCACTGGAAGCAGCCGGAGGGGAAGTGCTGTATGCGGCCAACACAGAGATAACGGATGAAATGGCAGACAAAATGCCGTATGAGCTCTATCGCGAAGGCCACTATTACTACCACAGAACGCACGCACAGCCAAACTCCACCTTCAGGTATACGATGAGTAGTTTGATGGACCTGATGACGTTTGATGCCAGCACCAACATGGACCTGATAAATCAGCCATTACTGATGATTGCAGGAAGCAAAGCCGATACATACTATATGACGGAGGATGCCTACAATAAAGCCACGAACGCCAAGCAGAAGGAGTTATTCCTTATTGATGGCGCCACGCATATCCAAACGTACTGGAAACCTGAATATGTGGCGCAGGCGGTGGATAAGCTGGTTGATTTTTATCAAGAGAACCTCTAAAGTTTAGCCTCATGAAGTTTGAAAATCTTGCTGTTTTTTTCCTGGCTGGGGTGTTGACATCTTCCTGTGCGCAGCAACAGGATTCAGCGCATACTTCAGGTATGGAATCAAGCAAAGAAACCATTTTTCCGAAGGGTGATAAGATTGAAAACAAAAACTTTAATGGCAATGCCTATTTAACCATGTTGGTACAATCGGATAGTATCAACCAAAACGCATTAGGAAGTGTAACCTTTGAAGCTGGTGCAAGGACGAACTGGCATTCGCATCCGGCCGGACAAATAATTCTGGCGCTTGATGGAGAAGGTTATTACCAGGAGAAAGGAAGCCCAAAGAAAGTTCTGGTTAAGGGAGATGTGGTGAAATGCCCGGCAGATGTACCGCATTGGCACGGAGCAAGTGCAGATAGCGAGTTTATACAAATCGCTATTACAGGAAGGGAAAACGGACCGACAGTTTGGTTGGAGCCGGTAACGGATGAAGAGTACAACAGGCACAAGAACTTTTGAACTTGTTACCTTTTCCGCTTATAAATATGGATATTAGACTTAGAGCGTGTTTAAAATTCATCTTTTGGGCTACAAAACGTCCATCAAGGAACCTGACTTCGCCTTTTTATCGCCCCATAGCGCTGCTATGTGGCGATAAAAAGGCTTCGTCAGAACCCTTCCTGAACATTTTTCGCTTCCAAAAATGAAATTTAAACATGCTCTTACTTAACTTAACAGTATGATGGCAAAGATCAACCTACAAATCAACGGGAAAAAGCAAACGGTAGATGTCGATCCCAACACACCGATGCTTTGGGTACTGCGCGACCACCTGAACCTGGTGGGAACGAAATACGGCTGCGGCATTGCCCAGTGCGGAGCCTGCACCATCCATTTAGGCGATGTGGCGGTGCGCTCCTGCCAGCTTCCGGTTTCGGCGGTAGGCGATCAGGCTATCACCACCATCGAGGGGCTGTCAGTAAACGGCGACCACCCCGTACAGCAAGCGTGGTTGGAGCACGATGTGGCGCAGTGCGGCTACTGCCAGGCCGGGCAGATCATGAACGCCTCCGCCTTGCTGAAACGCACTGCAAACCCTGACGATAAGGAAATCGAATCGGCCATGAACGGCAACATCTGCCGCTGCGCGACCTATATGCGTATCAAAGCGGCCATCAAATCAGCCGCTCAGTCTTAACCACCTTAACCTTCCCAGCAAATGACACAAGTAAAAAGAACGATAAACCGGAGAGCCTTTTTAAAGGTTTCTGCCCTGGCAAGCGGAGGTATGATGTTAAGCTTTAGCTGGCTGGCCGGGTGCAAGCCATCTACTGAAGAGACGTCGCGGCTGCCTAAAGAATGGTTTGAGCTCAGCAGCTATGTCAAAATCGGTGACAACGGAGTAGTAACGCTGATGTCGCCTAACCCGGAATTCGGGCAGAATGTCAAAACCTCCCTACCTATGATGCTAGCCGAAGAGTTGGACATAGACTGGAAAGACGTGATTGTGGAGCAGGCTGATTTCTTCCCGGAGCGGTTTGAGCGCCAGTTTACCGGGGGCAGCCTGGCCATGCAGATGGCCTGGAAACCGTTGCGCACGGCAGGGGCTACCGTCCGGCATATGCTCATTGGGGCGGCGGCACAAGCCTGGCAGGTCCCGGCCAGCGAGATCACCACCAAAAGCGGGGTCCTATACCACAAGGCGAGCGGCAAAGAAGCGGGGTATGGCGCAATGGCCTCCCAGGCAGCCGGCCTTCCGGTGCCAGAAGAGGTACCCTTGAAGAAAGTGAGCGATTTCAAGATCATCGGCAACTCTAAAAAGAACGTGGAGGGGCTGAACATCGTGACCGGAAAGCCTTTGTTCACTTTGGATTACAAAAGAGAGGGGATGCAGATTGCCATGGTTGCCCATCCGCCTGCCTTCGGCCTGAAAGTGAAGTCGGTGGAGGATAGCGCGGCCAAAGCCATGCCAGGCATCAAGGATGTGTTTATCATCAAAACCCTGGCCGACGATTACGAACGAAACGGTTTTGACACCACCACTTTCACGGAGATGGTGGTAGTGGTGGGCAATACCACCTGGGAGGTGCTGAATGCCAAGAAGGCCTTAAAAGTAGCATGGGAAAAAATTGCCGACACGACAGTAGTCATAGCAGGCAGGGGCGGGAAACAATCCGTCACGATACCCGCTGGCCTGGAAAGCACCGAAACCCATCAGACTGCAATGGCGGAAATGGCCAAAAAGCCCGGGAAAGTGCTTCGCCAGGACGGAGACCCTAAGGGAGCTTTTAAAAAAGCAGCCAAAGTAATTGAGCGAACCTATTCGGCTCCTTTCCTGGCGCACAATGCCATGGAGCCTGTCAATTGTTTTGCCCACGTTACCGCAGAGAATGCAGAGATAGTCGGCCCGATCCAGGCACCGGAGTTCATTATGCAAGCCCTTTCAGCCCGACTGGGAATGCCCAGAGAAAAAATCCAAATCAAATTAACCCGGATGGGAGGCGGTTTCGGCCAAAGGGCTTACGGCCACCATCTGGTGGAGGCAGCGACTATTTCCCAAAAGCTGAATGCCCCGGTCAAGCTGGTATACACCAGGGAAGATGATATGACGTATGGGATTTACCGGCCCACGTACACGGCCACTTACAAAGCCGCCCTCGACGACCAGAATAACCTGATTGCTTATCAGGTGAAAGCAGGCGGTATTCCGGAAAGCCCGCTTGGGTTCGCCCAAAACCGCTTTCCGGCCGGCGCTGTAGACAACTACCTGGCCGAGGAATGGGAGCTGAACTCCAATATCACCATTGGGGCATTTCGGGCGCCCAGGTCAAATTTCCTGGGTGGTGCTGAGCAGTCATTCCTGGATGAGGTGGCAGAACTTGCAGGTAAGGACCCGATCGCGTTTCGGCTGGAGCTTCTGGACCGCGCCAAGACCAAACCCGTAGGCGAGCAAAACGATTATGACCCGGAACGCTATGCCGGCGTGCTGAAACTGGTGCGCGATAAGTCGAACTGGGAGAAGGGAAATAGCGGAGCGCACCGGGGTGTTTCGGCCTACTTCTGTCATAATACCTACGTCGCGGAGGTGGTTGATTTGTCGATGCGTGAAAACAAGCCCATCGTGGAAAAAGTATTTGCTGCCGTTGACTGCGGCGTTGTGGTGAACCCTGACGCAGCCACCAACATGGGGGAAGGGGGAATTATCGACGGGATCGGGAATGCCCTGTATGGCGAGATGACCTTCCGGGGGGGCGTACCTCAGAAAAAGAATTTCGATACTTACCGCATGATCCGGCACAGCGAAGCCCCGAAAGCGATTGAGATTCATTTCGTGAAAAGCGAGGCCGACCCCACTGGCCTGGGCGAACCGTTATTTCCGCCCATTTTTGGTGCGCTGGCAAATGCATTGTATAAGGCAACAGGCAAACGGGAATATACCCAGCCTTTTCTTCAGGGTAATCAGCCACTGGTTTAATCGAGACTATTCTGAGGAAGTATAGCTCGGAAAATATAGAAGACATACTATGAAAAAGATTTTAGTAGCCCTCGCATTAATAGGTGGTTTGATGGCCTGCGGAACCGGTGGTGGAAGTTCTACTGATCCAGATAGCACCGCGACTATCAACAGTACCACCCCGCCACCAACATCAGATTCAACAAATCCAATCGGCGTCATGATGAGTGATACATCAGTCGTGGCAACCGACAGTTTGAAACAGTAAGTTTAAGCGAGGCACTTCATGTAAATGGGGTATAAAGGAGAGGTATGAAAAAGAACGTTATATGGGTATAAGTGGGTTTTACGGGATCCAAATAGTGCTCGAGATTAATAACAAAAGACCACTAGTGTTAACTGGAGGCCTTTTGTGTAGTCCGTAGAGTAGAATTATCTAACCATATACCCATAGGTTTAGAGGAAATACTTTACGATATGAGTGATGCGGAGATTCAGACGTTGCTGGTACTCGTCTGATGTTCCATCAACTCTCGTTCATAGAAAACCTGGTCCTTAGCCAGGGGATTGGCCGGGTCGGTACAATAATAAATGCGTTTTGCAAAGCGTCTTACTTTTAAAGGGAGAGCAGGAGCTGATCTGGCAAAAACTGTTGAACCTTCAGGATATACATTTTCCATAGTGGCAGGCATTGTTCTGTTTCCTGGTAAAGTATACGTATAGGAGTGTCTTTAAACTATAAGTGACTGGTACTAAAATGGTTAATCTTATTCTTCTTAAAAAGCATGATTTGAGAAATCAGCTTCTTGCTACCTTTGTCAAAGGCTATCGAACTTGCTAAAGCTCACCTGAAAACATGTACCCATAAAAAAAGCCTTACTGTGTAGTAAGGCTTTTCCGTGAGTTTATGCTGAAGACTAAGCGCGCTTTACATTTACAGCGTTAAGTCCTTTTTTTCCTTCCTGCAGGTCAAAAGATACTTCGTCATTTTCCCTGATCTCATCTACAAGGCCAGAAACGTGCACAAAGTACTCCTGATCTGAATTTGCTTCTTTGATAAACCCGAACCCTTTCAGGTCATTAAAGAATTTTACTGTTCCGTTATTCATATGGTATTTGTTATTATACACCCACTACATATGCGGCGCAACATACGTTCATTCTGTATTGCAACTTGCTGTAGTTATTTTACAATATAATTCTGTGTCCGATAATCAGCCCTTTCCGTTAAATAACTACTATAGAATCTTTTAATGATTTATTTAAATATAAGTCAGCTTGAAAAAATTAAAAATCGGTGTCATTGATCTGGTAAGTAAAGGCCCAAGCAGTACCTTATGGGCCAGGGTGATGCATGCCAATCTGGCCAGTATTATGCCGCAGGTAGTGGCTACCTGGTGCGAGCAGGAAGGCCATGACGTGAAACTGATCTGCTATACGGGACAGGAAAATCTGCAGAAAGAACTGCCCACAGGAGTGGACCTTGTTTTTATCTGTTCTTTCACCCAGGCGGCTTTGCTGGCCTATGCCCTCAGCAACTATTTCCGCACCAAGGGCGCCGTAACCGTGTTAGGGGGCCCTCATGCCCGCTGTTATCCCGACGACGCTGTCAAGTATTTTGATTACGTATTGGGCTTCACGCATAAATCCACTATTGCAGATGTGCTTCAGGACTGCAGCCCGCAGAAGCCCGAAGGGAAGCACCTTTCTGCGGATCGGCAGCCGGCGCTCCTGCCGGGGGTAAAAGAACGGTGGAAATTTATGGAGCCTACGCTAAGGAAAGCCCCTTTTCTTAAGATGGTGCCCATGCTCGGGAGCGTGGGCTGTCCCTATACCTGTCCCTTTTGCATCGACGCCACCGTGGATTACCAGCCACTGGGTTTTGACGTCATCAAAGAAGACCTGCAATTTCTGCTGACAAAGTTTAAGAAGCCCACCGTTGGCTGGCACGACCCCAATTTTGGCGTGCGCTTCGATGCCAACATGGAGGCCATCGCCTCGGCCGCTCCTTTGAGAAGCTTTCGTTTTTTTGCGGAAAGCAGCCTTTCAATACTTACTGAGGAGCACCTGAAGGTATTGCAGTGCAATGGGTTTGAGGCTCTGTTGCCCGGTGTAGAATCGTGGTATGAATTGGGAAACAAGTCAAGAACTTCACGCGCTGTGGGGGAAGAGAAGGTAAGCCGCATCGCAGAGCACATCAATATGATGTTTCAGTATGTGCCGTATGTGCAGACAAACTTTGTGCTGGGGCTGGATAGCGATGCGGGGGAGGAGCCCTTTGAGCTTACCAAGCGTTTTGTGGACCTCTCACCAGCGGCTTTCCCCGGCTATTCACTTTTAAGCGCCTTTGGAGAAGCGGCTCCGCTCAACCTGGAGTACCAACGCGAAGGCAGGGTGCTGCCTTTCCCGTTTCACTTTCTCAACAATCACCTGGCCATGAATATTAAACCGAAAAACTATGGCTGGGTAGAGTTCTACGACAAAGTGATTGATCTGACAGCCTATACTTTTTCCAATAAAGCAATTTACCGGCGTTTCATGGCCTCGTCCGGTAGTGCAGCGAAGTGGATGAACCTGATGCGCGCTGTTTCCTCGGAAGGGTATGGCCGCCTTCGGTTCTTCCGGAAGGTGCGCAAAAACCTGGTTGAGGACGTCGGTTTCAGGAAGTATTTTGAAGGAGAATCACAGCAATTGCCCGCTTTCTACAGTAACATTATCCGAAAAGACCTGGGCTATTGGTGGCAGTGGCTTCCGGAAGGGGCCATCGCGCATGATCCGAATGCTTACCTGCACAAGCATACCCCACAGCAGCATGTGCTTACCGCTAATAAATAGCTTATATGGTTTGGTAAGTCGTAAGTGAAACCGACATTTATATTTAGAACCTCAAGTTGGTCTTATCTGCTCTGAAGAGGGGTAGGGTGGTTAATCAGGATAATATTTTTATCCTGATTTTGTAAATCACAACTTGGTTGTTTGAATGTGGCTCTTCCTCTACGTAATAACAGTCCGGAGTTTCGGTAGAGGTTGTTCCAGGATCGCATAGCTGATAGAGACGTTGTTCTTATGCGAATCTAATGAGTTGTAAAGGCCCCTTTCCGCCTGCTATTTACATTTCTAAAAAAGACAACCACTACCACCAGCGCTACTACTACCAAAGCGATCCATGTCGTAGTGATGATCTGCGGGCTTGCCTCAACGTTTATTTCACGGTGCTTTAAAATAATCCCGTATAGTGCCCACACCCCTACCAAACCAACTACAGGATTTGACCTGGCATAGACGACAAACACAACGATTAAAGTAGCAGCGATAATCATGAAAGTGGCCCAAAACCCAGCACTCAGATTGAAACTGTCCCACCCTACACCAACCAAGGCAGCGCTTATGTTGGCAACAGTGGCAATAATGATCCAGCCAAAGTATAAACTGAGTGGCACCTGCGTAAACCAGCGCGAGGCTGCAGAGCAGCCTACATCAAATATGCCCAGCCGAAGGTGCATAGCTACTAGCGTTATCAGCTGAATAAGTATAAGCACCACCGATACAAGCAGCCACTCGTTTACCCAGGCGATGGTCCAGACGCCAGTTGCCAGGTTGTTGGCCATAAATAAATACCCTAGTCGCTGCAGGTCCGCATTGGCTTCATGCTCAGCCGGCTCTTTATATGCTTTAACCAAATGATATATACAGAAGGCGAAAAGTGCAAGATAGATGACCCCCCAAATGGAAAAGGTGATGCCGGCAGGGGTAAAGAGTGTAGGGTAGTTATCCGACACATCGCCAATGGTTTGGGTATTGATAAGCTTCAACTGCGTTAGCTGCGACGGCACCAGGTGCAGCAGGAAAAACAGGGCATTCAGTACTGCCAGCGTCTTTACATTTGTCATAGGGTAGGGGCAGTGTTCTAAAAAATTATACTTTATGCAAGTGATTAAAACTCAACTATAAAGCCCAATGTAGGCACCAGGTTTCCGTCGGTGTTTTTTAGGACTACCGGAATGGCATTACTGCCGTCGGTGCGCAGCGGGTTCCCATCTGTGGTGGCAAAACCAGTATTGTCGTCGTTGCGCTGGAAAGTATAACGATCGTAGCCCGGAGTGTTGCTGACCAGCACATTGGCCACATCCAGAAAAAGGTCAAGCGTGATGCGGTTTAAATTCCACTTTTTATCGATGCGCACGTCGAGTTGGCTGAAAGCCTGCAGGCGATCGGAGTTAAGCCTGGAGTAATCCAGTATACCCACACCCAGTGAGGCGTAATTTCTGCGGGATGCATCCAGGTCGAATGGCGTGGCAGGCGCACCCCCTGAATATCTGTACTTGGCCCCGAACTCCCAGTTACGCGGTAGCTTCTTGCCCAACAAGCCCGACACCAGATGGCGGTAATCCCAGGCGCTGGAAACATACCGTCCATCCAGTCCGGCAAACTCACTCAGCACATAGGTATAAGATAGTACAGAAAACACGGTGCCTGTTAGCTTTTTCTGTAGATAGAACTCTGCTCCATACGCCCTGCCTTTGCCGTTTGTGTCAACTGCCTCGTTGCCGATAGCGCCGAAGTCACCGCCCTGGTTCGCCAACGAAATTCCATCCCGGACAGACACTGGGTAGTTGCTGTAGTCTTTATAGAAGCCCTCAAGGGTAAAGCGCAGGTCCTGGCGGGGCAGAAACTCAGTGCCCAGTACGTAATGAATAGACCGAATGTAATCGGCCTTTTTATTTAGATACCTGCCATCTTCCTGGTAGCCCAAAACGGTGTAAATGGGCAATTTATAGTAAATACCCGACGAAGCGTTGATCGTCCACTTATCGTTGAGCAAGTAGGAGACAGCCAGGCGCGGGGATAGCTTTTTCAAGGGGTTGTTTCCGTCTTCGGTAAAGGAGTTCATATCGGTTCGGATACCCAGCGATAGCCCCAGTTTGTTATCCAGCACCGATCTGGACACCTGACCGAATGCTCCGTACCGGAAAAAGTCAAGGTTGGAGTTGTAGTCTAACGTAATGCCCGGCTGCAGCAGGTTATTCTGCTCATCGCGCAGCTCCTTTCGGATCACGCTGTAAATGTTATTGGTAAACTGCGCGTACTGCCCCGATACGCCGTAGGCATATCGCCAGCCGTTTATATACTTGTTCACGTCCAGGCGCAGCTTGTTTTCCGTTTCGCGGGAGCCAGATTTTAGCGTTAGCTTCTGGTTTTCTCCTTCTTCGGCGGCTTCATACTTGGTTAAGGCGTTGTCGAAGGCGTTTCGACTCAGGGCCAGGTTCACGTAACCATCATTCACGAGCCTTTTCAAAGCTACACCTGTTGTATAATTCCATTGGTTGATATAGGGAACGGAGCGCAGGATATACTCATTTTCCGGTGTGCTTTCGCGGGGTACCCCAAACGAGAAATCATCAATGGCACCTACGCCTATAAAAGAGAGAGAGGTTTTATCATTCAGTTTATGGTCTACTTTATACTGAAAGTCCCAATAGCTAGGACGGATGGGCAGATCGAGCAGCTTGAACAGGAACTGCAGGTACGACCTGCGCGCCGATACCAGATAAGTCGTTTTTGCTCCCACAGGCCCTTCTAAGGTAGTGGCGAACTCTGAGCCGCTCAGGCGCACATTGCCAGAGAAACGCTCGGGGTTGCCGTAGCGCTGCCGGAACTCAAACACAGATGCCAGGGCATTGTCGTAGCGCGCATCAAATGCCGAAGAGCTTACTTTCAGGTCTTCTATAAAAGAAACGTTTAGTATACCGGTTGCTCCGCCAGCGCTGCCCTGTGTGGTAAAGTGGTTTATGAGTGGAATCTCAATGCCATCGAGGTAGTACACGTTTTCATTTGGTGCGCCCCCGCGTATAATAAGGTCGTTGCGGCCGCCGCCCCCAGCGCCATTGGTAGCAACGCCAGGCAGCACCTGCACCACCTTAGAAATATCGAAGTTGCCGCCAGGGTTGCTACGGATTTCCTCTGTCGTCAGGCTCTGCACCGAAAGCGGCGTAACCAGATCGGCTACAGCAGCACTTTGCCTGCGGTTTGCTACCACCTCCACCTGTTGCAGCTCGCTGGCAGCGGGTGCCATCTCAAAGTTCAGAATCTGGACATTGCCCACCGTTACATTGATGTTAAACCTCGATTGAGGCTGATACCCAATGTAAGAGCTTTGCACTGTGTAACTGCCCACTGGTAAGCTTTCTATTCTGAAAGTGCCTTTCTCATTGGTTACTGTGCCTAGCTGGCTGCCGACTACCTGCACTGACACACCGATTAAGGGCTCTTGGGTATTACGGTCACGCACCGTACCGGTAATCAAACCTGTTTGGGCAAAGGCCAGCATTGGCAAAAGAAACACAAGCAAAAGTATAAATCTCATAAATTTAGATGGCTACGAGTGATGCATTAACTACAGGCCTCCTGCATGAATGTTTACAACTGTTAATGAAATAGAATTTCAGTATAAAGCGCACCGCAAAAACTCTGTGTAGCAGAAATAAGATTTGCTCGGGCTGCGTATGGTTTCTAGTATACGTCGCTTTAGACTTACAACAGGATGCATCACCGTAAGGCATTATAACTTAGTGTCTTAAATCAGAAAATGCCCTCAGTATAAATTTTAATTTCTTAAGTAAGCAAGGCAAAGCGCTAGGTGGTGAAGCCTTTGCTGATAGCCAAAGGGGAATTGTTCCCGATTAATGACATAGGTTGTAACAGAACTGTTCATCGTACCACTTCAGCCCAGACAGCACGACAACAGCACGCTCATTCAGCTTTCTTTTCAAAATAGTAGGGTTCTTTACTTGCTATTGGCAGTGCCACTGTGCCACCTGGCAGAAGGCGCAGAAGTACTTTGCCATACCCGAGGTTGGGCAGCACATGCAGGCGCTGGCCGAGGAGATGGAGGGTATCAGTTGGCTGTGGTTGAGCCAGGAGCTGGAGGTGCGCGACATCGTGCTGCTGCGCAGGCTCTGTAAGCAAACCTTTGTGAAGGGATCGGACTACCTCACCTGCCCGATCGGCTACCTGTAAAAACTGTTCCTGCTCAACTACTCCATGAACACCACACGCACCTACCATGGCCTGCTGCTGCGCTTTTTGAACAGCCATAGGGAGAAAGGCCTGGAAGCTGTAAATCCCTTTACCGAGGACATCAAGCAGTACCACAGGCAGATGGTGCAGGCGGGCACTTATTCATGTTCTTTTGTGAACCAGAGTATAAATGCTGTGAAGTTCTTCTACCAGCGGGTGCTGAGGTGCCACGAGGTTCGTCTAAACAACGTGGAGCGGCCCGAGAACCCGACCTCCTGCCCACAGTGCTCAGCAAGCAGGAGGTCAAGCGCATCCTGGAGGCCACTGACAACCTGAAGCACCGCTGCATGCTGCAGCTGCTTTACGCGGGTGGCCTGCGCATTGGGGAGGTGATTAACCTAAGGATCACGGATGTTCGCTCGGACAGGAACCTGCTTTATTTATGCGGGGACAAGGGGAAGAAAAACTGCACCACATTGCTCTCGCAGAAGCTTTTGGAGAACCTGCGTATTACAAGCAATATAAGCCCAAAGTGTGGCTGTTTGAGGGGCAGACGGGCGGGCAGTACACAGTAGAGAGCATCTGCAGTGTGTTCTGGGCCAGAATGAAGACGACGGGCGTGTAGAGAAAGGTTACACCACATACGCTGAGGCACTCCTTCGCGACGCACCTGCTGGAGTAGGGCACGGACCTGCGGTATATAAAAACGCTGCTGGGGCACCGCTCCAGTAGAACAACCGAGATTTACACCCACGTGACCACATATGCGTTGGATAAAATTGTGAGTCCGCTTGATAATTTGTAGAAGTATACTATATTAGTGTTTCGCTATGGCTAGAGTAAAGATGACTGCTACATCTTTAAAGTTACCTCAAAAAAACAGCCACACCACTCCACACATAGTGCAGAAAGTAGGAGAGGGCACTCCTATTGTACAGTAGTTAGCAGCAAGGTAAAAAAACAACCATCCAGAACAATGAGTGTTAAAACAAATCAAAATCCACTTCTAGCAGCTCAACGAGAAAAGGCAGGTTCTGAAACGTTTGAGAAATATTCTTATCAATATCACTGGGCTTTGTATCGGATATTAAACGACCACATTAAAGCCAATGAATATGCTGTTTTCGTAGAACTTCACGAAGATGTGGTCGTAAGTGACTCATTAGATGCTTTAAAAGCTAAATTTGAATTTAATCAAGTTAAAACTACAAAAGGACGCTTTACAGCACATAAATTGGTTCATCAAAAAAAGAACAAAAAATGTGTATTAGGTAAACTTATAAGTAGTGGTTTTGAAAAACCATTTAAGGATAGAATAACAGAATTAAACTTGGTGGCTCTAAATAACTTTTCACTCACTCTCAAGGATGAAGGTTTAAGCCTCAATAAAATAACATTAGATGACTTATCGGATGCTCAATTTAAGGAACTAGAGGATGCTATAAAAAACGAAATGGGTATTTCATCATTACCATCTAATATTCAATTTATCGTACCTGAGTTATCTGAAAAGAATTTTCAAAATGATTTAATTGCCTCAATTGCAAAGTTAGTATCTAATTTATTTCCTAGTTCTCATTGTAGTCCTGTCGAGATATACCGATTACTGATTGATGAGATTAACCGAAAAGGAAAAGTTACTTATGATTTTACAAAATGGAATGATTTATTAACTAATAAAGCTCTCACATCTATAACAGTTACGGAAGTTATTAATTCATTTACTAAGATTAAAGACGAAACAAAAGTTGAAGTTGAGTTTCATGCGATATGCTCAGAAATAGGATTAAATTCTATTAATTCGAAAGTATTAAAACGCTCATTCGATAGATATAGAACAAAAAGAATAAGTAATACTAGCACTATTCAAATGGACACTACTAAGTTTCTAGTTGATGAAATTCAATTAAATATCAATAAAGGAGTTGATGTTTTAGATAAATTAATCGAAAATGTAAGAAATGAAATTCCTAAAAAACTTATAAGACAATTTAATAATGATTTAGAGATTAAAAGTGCAATAATTTGTGAATATATAATGATGTCATAATGAGTAAAGAAAATTTTAAAATATTAATTAGAAATCTAAGAACAGCCAAAAATGCCAAACTTAAAATTCAAACGTCTGCTGATTCTATCAAATTCAACAAAATCAGCAAATCAGTTCGAATTCAGCGAAACTTTGAATCTAATAACGGCAGTTGATAATAGTGTAGGGAAATCAACACTGGTTAAACTATTGTTTTGGGGCGTTGGATGTGAACCAACTTTAGATACAAATTGGAGTAAAACCGATAGCAAAACTATTGTAGAATTTAGTGTTGCTACTGGAAATTATATTGTTAAACGATACAAAAATCAAGTTTCTCTAAAAATCAATGAGAGTAATTTTGTTGATTACGAAAAGATAACTGGAGAATACTCTGAAAAAATAGCTGAGATTTTGGAATTCAAGGCTCTTCTTCCAAATCGCAGTACGGGATTAATGGAAACCCCACCACCGGCATTTTATTTTTTACCTTTTTATATTGACAAAAAAAGAAGTTGGTCAAAAGCTTGGGACAACTTTGAAAAATTAGAACAATTCTCCAACTGGCGAAGTACAATCATAAAGTACCACGTAGGGTTACTTACGCCTAAACATTTTGAACTTGAAAGTGACAAAGCTGAAAAGAAGGAAACGAAAAATGTTGTGCAGGCTCAAATCGAAAGAATTGAAACAACTTTAGAAGTAGTAGAGGAATATATTCCACATATTACCAACGCCACAATTGAAGCAAAAAAATTCGAAGTATTGACTGAAGAAATTAAAGTCGATTTAAAAAATTTACTAGAAGAACAGGAGAAAATACTTAGTCAATTAACCTCATTAAATGGTGATAGAGTATATCTAGAGCAGCAACAAATAATTACTGAAAAAATCATTTCAGAACTCGATAAAGATTACAAATTTACAATTGAAAATATAGAAGAAGATGAAGTCGAATGCCCATTATGTGGGACTGTCCACGAGAATTCGATTATAAATAGAACTTCAATAATGACGGACAAGAGTCAAGCGGAGAATCAATTAGAATCGATATTAAATGAACTTGACAAGATTACCAAAAAACTTAGTAATGCTAATATTAACTTAAATAAGGCAAGAGAAAGCATTCTTCAAATAAATGAGAAATATGTTATAAATGAAGAACATCCAATTACTCGAGATATAAAGAGTGAGAATTCTGTAAAAGGAGATGCAATAGAATATAGATATATTAATTTTAATCAAATCATAGAAAACATTGCTGGTAATTCAATCAAACAGAATGTATTAAAAGATAAAATTCAAAAAGTTAATTCTGTAGACATACTCAAAAAGGACATAAGGAAAATAGGTAAAGAACAAAAGGGTTTAATTACTATTGAAGATATAGAAAAGATTAACAATTCCTTCAGTTCAATTTTTTCTGATTATATAGAATTATTAGATGCCGAAGCAGTTAATATTTCTTCAATTGATTCGCCCCTCGATTATAATAAAGTAATAAAAGAAGGTGGAGCTGCTGAGGGTTCAAGAGCCATATTAGCATACTATTTAAGCATTTTTACAATGGTTGAAGAATATGGAAACGAAGTCAAATCTGCATTAGTGATTGACACACCTAATCAACAAGAACAATCTGACACGAATTATGAGAAAATAGTAAATTTGCTTACCAATAGAACATCTAAAAAAACACAAATATTATTGTGTGCAATGGAGAATGAACATCTTGACCAATTTAAGCAAAAAGCCAAAGTTATCACTCTAACAAATGACAGATTAATGCTCAAATCAGAGTATGAAAAAGTAAAGAAAGTATTCGATGGAAAATAAAACCCATTTGCTACCAGTTAGTATATAAAAAATAGGCGGGATAGTTGTAAAATCAAGGGTTTTGGCTTTTGTCAAATTTCGTGCTTAACCTAAAGTTTCGTGCTTCGAAATTACCTACTTTTCATATACTAATTGTTATACGGTAGTTAAAGTATGAAAATGACGTTAACCAGAATATCTTTCTTACTTAATTGCTTTCTAGGCTAATGCACAGTAACTTGACATAGTTAGGTATGACGAGATTTCAGTAAACGGGATAAATACAATGTCATATGAATCTACATTGTTGAAAGCATTCGGTGAACCAAACTCTATAACTGAGCCGAACTCCGAATGTGGAGCACTATCGCCGGCATGGAATTACGTGGATGTAAAACTGTACAGCTGGGATGGGATAGAATTACATTGCGTAGACGGGGTTCCGGAAGTAGGCAAAATTGAATTCAGTAAAGCTAACCTGAATATTAAGACCAAGCAATTGACACTTGATAAAGACACCAAACTGAGCGAGTAGAAAAAGGTTTTCTTAACTCATATAAAGCTTGTGAAGGAGATAAAAACAAGGTTGGTACAAGTACTTTTTACCTTTTGACGGAAGAGAATAGTGATAGTCAATTTTACATCATTATTGATAATGGAAAGGTAATCAGATTGACCTCCTCTCATTTTTAGGATCTGTCAAAAGTAGAAGATTCGGGTTTTGCTATATTTTTTTGCATCCACTCTTCCGGCGTTTTGTCACCCAGTGAACTGTGTGGACGGAAGCCATTATACTCCTGCCGCCAGGCCTCTATCTTCTCCATTGTATCCTCCAGGCAAAGGTACCAGTTCACGTTCAGGCACTCAACTCGGAAGCTCCCGTTGAAGGACTCGATATAGGCATTGTCGGTAGGTTTGCCGGGCCTGGAGAAGTCCAGTGTCACCTTGTTGCCATAGGCCCACCGATCCAGGGCCTTGGAAATAAACTCACTCCCCTTGTCCACCTGTATACGTTTGGACAGTGTGTTAGTCTCTTGCCTGATGCTTTCCAATGCGGCCACCACGTCTTCCCCTTCAATGATTGTCTCACCTGTATGCCTGGGCACTGGAGGTTATACTTATCGACTATAGTCGGGCACCGGAATTTTCTGCCGTCGAAGAGCTGATCTGCCACAAAATCCATCGACCAGCACTCGTGGTTACTGGAGAGTTCCGGACGCTCCAGCTTTAAGACTTTTTTCGCAGAACGTCCTGCAGCATTTGCTTGTCAAAATTCAAATCCGCCACCACCTTCTACAACAGGAAGAAAAATAATGATGGTTTAGGAAAGTCGGAATTGAATATGCTACAGTAGCTGGAGGATGAGTACTTTCAATTGAAGAAGCTGGTGATTGACCTGAGTCTGTACAAACTGATGCTGCAGAGTAGTGAATGACCCCTGAAAGATTGGGCGCAAAAGCGGATGCTTTAGCTGCTGCTGACGGGCACTTTATAATAGATACAGGAATAGGAATCTGTATTAGTGTCCGAAGCGCATAAAAAATCCCCTCAGAATTAACTGAGGGGATTTTCTGGTAGCCCGTAGGGGAATCGAACCCCTGTTACCAGAATGAAAATCTGGCGTCCTAACCCCTAGACGAACGGGCCGTTCTGCCTAATTGTGGTGCAAATATAGCCGGTGATTTTAAATATGCAAAATCACAGTATAAAAAATATCTCTGTTTAGCCGGAATGCGCTGATTTGCAGCCAGAAAAATTTGCGTACCTCAATGTAAATGCGCCGCTGAAACTATTTCTCAAAGGAAATAACGCTGTAAAGCTCTGGCTCCAGAAAGGGGCCTCCCGGGTAAGCAGCCGTATAGTCGAAGTTTATCCAAAGGTCATCGCCTGTCTCGTGGAAGTGGATTTTGCCTCCTGCGACCTCGTCCGGGAAAAGGGTGCGAATGGCGAAGCTGATCTTGTCCAGGTCTTCTACAACCCCTACCTTCACCTCGGTATACATATGGTTGGGCGAGATAACCACCCGGGACTCTCCCCCGATGGCCATCACAGAAGAGGCCAGCAAGATGGCATAGTCGTCGCAATCGCCTGCCAGAAGGTTCATGCTTTCAGTAGGGGGGGAGTAATAGTCCATACCCAATGGGTCGTTCACATATTTCCAATTGAGGCGCACGTGCTTGAAAAGCGAGAAGTAGCGGGTCATCTTGCCGAACTTCTGGTAATACTCATCATGAAAATAACGGGTTGAGTTCGCTACCGCGAAGGCCCTTACCTTTGGGTGTGTCGGTTGCATGGCGCTCTTCACGCGCTGGTTCTGGAAGTAGGTACCGCGCACAGGCTTGAAGTAAGATACCTTGTGCGGATTACTGGTCATATCTACAAGCAGGGCATTGTAATCGTCGTAGATGCCTTCAAATGTCTCCTGTTTAAAGGCCGTGTTGTAAACAAAGGTGCCCAGGATGCCAATGAACATAAGCACGATCAGCTTGCGGCTGTATTTGGTCACGATCACAGAGAAAGCGGCAGACAAGAGGAGGCACAGCAGGAAGTGCAACTCATAGTCCATGGAGTTGTAAGGGGGGATATAAAAACTCAGCAGCACGGCCATTGGGAAGACGATGATGATCTGTATGAACCGTACTGTAAAGTTTGCCAGCGAAGAGGTAGTAAGCGTTTTCAACATGGTTTCCAGGTTTTTGGGGTGTAGACGCTTTAGATATTCATTGCATGCACTAGAAGTAGCAAAATGTGGTAAAGCCTTGTTCTTTTACAACGCAAACTCCGGACCTTTTTACTCCTTAAAAGCAGGATATTTCTCTATTTCTACATAAAAAAACAAAAGACGTTAAGGGTGAAGGGTTTATGAGATAATATAACGCTTCAAAAAATAATTTCAGCATTCCAAGACTAGCTATTCAACCTCCGGGCAAGGCGTATACACGGCGTTTAAACATACCTGCACATTTGCGGAAGGTGCCCGCCAGGCTATAGTGCATCGTTGATGCGGTTGGTTTCTTTCCGGGCGGGCATCCTGCCTCGCAAGCACCATGCGCTTACTGGTACTGGATATACATTGGTTTTGGATCCAGGGCCAGTACCTCTTCAGGAGTCATGAGACGTCCGGGCGGTTTCTTGGTGTCGTTTTTATAAAACAGTTTGAAGCCTGTAAACTGAACCGGTTCGTTTTTGATATACCGGCGATAGGTGTCTTTTTTCAGTGGCGGGCCGCCCCAGCCGTCCATGTGCATCACCACCTGTACCTCCGGGCGCAGCTTTATGTCTTTTGAGTTGGTAATCATACCTTGCGTAAAGCGATGCACGATTAATAGCTTAGGCGGGATATTGTTCGCTTTTGCCAAATCGGCCAGGAAGCTCGTGGCAAAGTTGATGTCTGCGGCATCGAATGAGCCGATTTTGCGACCCGGCACGCCGCCGTTTTTCATGGAGAACTCTGCGTCGATGCCCAAGTGAACCTGCGGCATCTTCAGGTATTTCTCCAGGGCGGGCAGTTCCTCCTGAAGGGTGCTTTGGCCTACCTGCACATCCAGAAAAACAATGGCATCCCGTTTCTTGGCCATATCCAGCACGTCGTCTATCATCTTATGGGTCATCCGGAGCCGGTATTTTCCTCCGGCGCTTGGCTGGCCCTGCGCCGTTACCACAATGGCGTGCAGTGCAGGCTGCACCGGGGTTGCCGAATCAGCCTTCGCCCAATGGGCCACCTCTTCGTCCAGTTTCTGCAACATTTGCTCAGGGGGCAACTCTCCCAGTATGCCCATGCGCTTCGACAGAGGGTTGCCGTAAAATGCCAGAATGCGCTTTTGAGGGAGTATAGCGCCCGCCAGCGGTTTAGGCCCCGGGTAGGTATAGGTTTCAGTTGGGGTTTCCGCTACAGGGGTAGTGACTGGTGGTGTTTCAGCGGCGGAAGCCATGGTGTCTGGTGCTGGCAAAGCAGGGGCGGCGGTCGCTGTGCTGTCCCGGTGTTCGGCGGCCATTACGGTGTTAGCTGGTTTCCGGTCTTCTGAGCAGGCGCTTGTCAGCAGGAGGGCGCTGAGCATAGCCAGGATGGGGAGTGAATGGCTTCCCCGACTGGAACGAGCTATATGTAAAGGGTGCTGAGGAGGGGTAAAAGAAAAACGCATCTGGTTTTCTCGACGGAATAGGGGTAGTTTCATTAACTGGCTGAGTAAATTATTTTAAGTACCGATTCATATGAGAGCATGTATAAGTTTCACCTTTTGGAAGCGAAATCCAGACAGGCTCTTTGTTTGATCTTAAAATCAACAGATGTAGGTATAGCTGATTGATTTTAAGGTGCTTGTATAAACAGTCATGAGTTTTGCAATTCGCGGCTGTTTACCTAAAGTTGAATATAACTTAAATACAGCAAGTCTGCTATAGGTTGCCAAATTACTCCGTGAAAAATCAGGAATGGGTATAATGGCGCTTCAGCCATTGACTTAAACCCGACAGGCCCGGGAAGAGCACCCGCTCCGTGATGTTGGCCTGGTCGAGTTTGTCGCGCACCTCCCACTTCAACGAGGCCGGTATGATCACCCGGAAATAGAGGTCGGGGTGCTGCCGCAGCCAGGTATTGAGTTCTGCCTTCACGCTCGACATGAGGGAGAAAAGGGCATACTGGTGCACGATCCGTTGATCCAGGGAAGGGGGCTCGAGGAAAATCACGTAATCCTCCTGCTGAAAGCTCTGCAAAGACTTCAGGGACGGGGCCACCGGCTCCAGCATCTCTGGCGTGAACACGTTGGATCCCTCATCCGCGAGCGCTTTTTTTAACGCCTCCGGCAGGTGCTGGCTTGTCTTGACGTAGTTGATGCAGGTCACGCTGGCATCCTGGTCATACTGCGAAATGTCTGCCGTCGCGAAGTGCAGCGCCACATACGGGGAATACGTCCAGTCGAGGAGTCGGGTGGGCAGCCCGTGGTGCTGCGCCACTGCCAGCCAGTTCCAGATGGAGTCGCCGGCGGGAGAGGCGCTGTTGTGGGCGTACTTCCGAAAATTGCGCAGCAGGTGTGGCTCCAGCGTGTCGTACTGGCTGCCGATGCGCATAAGGCTGGTGCTCAGGTTAAAGTCCTTGTTCCAGTTGCCCCGGTATACATAGGATGACCGAAAGCGGCTGATCCGTTCATCCCAGCTATCTTTGAAGAGCGCTTCCTGCAGCTCCAGCCAGCTTTTCACGACAATGTCATTTCCGGTTTCCATAGGTGTTGATTGTTATAGCGCGGTATGATCACTAATACTACGTTGTCAGCCCTGGGTTTCAACAGCATTACGCAACCTATGCACTGGGTGCAAGCCTACAGAACCCTGTTTTTCTCAGCTGAAAGCATTTTGGCTTTACTGCGTTGTGACGATACCTGATTTGGCAATGTCGTAAAAAAGGTTGCCGATCACAAAGCGCTTTTCGACAGTCGCGCATACATGGGCAGTTTCCAGAGGCTAAAAGAAACCCAGCTGCTTCCCGACCCGCTGGCAGAAGTGGCTGTAGTCAAACGGCTTTGTGCTGCGCCCGGCCATATACTTGTGTTTGCTCATCCGGAACAATTTGCCAATCGCCTCCGCAAACTTCCCCTCACCGCGCATGCGCGTGCCGAAGCGGCTGTCGTTTAATTGGCCCCCGTGGCAGTCCGCGATCTGGTGAAGCACCTTCTCGGCTTTGTCGGGGTATGCCTGCCTGATCCAGTCCTCAAACAGCGGGCCCACGCTGCCATTCAGCCGGACGATGGTATAGGCGGCATTGCAGGCTCCTGCCGCAGCGGCCTGCTCTATAATGCGCGGTATCTCGGCGTCGTTGAGCCCGGGTATAATCGGGGCTACCATCACGTTTACGGGCAACCCTGCAGCGCTGAGTTGGCGCACCACCTCCAGCCGTTTCGCAGCCGAGGCCGTGCGTGGCTCCAGCTTTTGGCGGAGCTTCTCATCGAGTGTCGTGATGGAGATGTTCACGTGCACCAGGTCCAGTTTGTTCAGCTCCCGCAGCACGTCCAGGTCGCGGAGGATGAGCGCGTTTTTAGTGATGATGCTAACCGGGTGGCGGTATTGCAGCAGCACCTCCAGCAATTGGCGCGTCAGCTTTTTGCGGGCCTCAATCGGCTGGTAGCAGTCTGTGTTCCCGGCCAGCATAATGGGCATCACCTGCCAGTTCTTGCTTTCCAGTTGGCGGGCCAGCGTTTGCGCGGCATTCTCTTTCACAATAATCTTCCGCTCAAAATCCAGCCCAGCCCCGTAGCCCCAGTATTGGTGCGTGTTGCGGGCATAGCAGTATACGCAGCCATGTTCGCAGCCCTGGTAGGGGTTCAACGAGTAACTCAGTCCCAGGTCCGGGCTGTCTACCTTGTTCACGATCTTCTTGGGAAACTCCTTTAGGAAGGTCGTCTTCGAATCCGATAGCATCGGCTCATCCAATCCCTCGACATGCTCGGCCACATACTCCTGTTTGAGGTATGGGTTCGCCGGGTTATACTGGGCTCCGCGCCCCTTTATATATGCTTCTGGTTTCATATGCCGTTTTGCTTTCGCTAATATAGTTAGTTTGCTAATAAATTTAGTTATGTGCGGACGGGTTTATTCCAGGGAAATTGGCGCATGTTGTTCCTTTCAGGTGGGGGATGAGGCATCAGTAACATAAGCCCCGCCGCACCGTAATCCTATGCAGTAGCGTGGCAGCCTGCAAAAGGGCTGTTCCGACGCTGTTAAGTGCTAAAACGAAGATACTATGAAACAGGAATCCGGGGCCACGCTGCCCATCTGGGAAAAAAACATCACCTTACCAAACACCCATGCGCTGCACGAGAACCTGACCTGCGATGTGTGCGTGGTGGGGGCAGGCATCGCGGGCCTAACAACGGCATACCTGCTGGCCAAGGAAGGGAAACGCGTGATCGTGCTGGAGTCGAAGAGCATTGGCGGGGGCGAGACCAGCCGGACCACAGCCCATCTCTCCAACGCCCTGGACGATATGTACTATAACCTGATCAAGCACTTTGGGAAAGACGGCGCGCGCCTGGCGTGCCAGAGCCACGCCCAGGCGATTGACAAAATAGAGGAGATCGCCAAGGATGCCGGTATAGAGTGTGATTTCGACCGGGTGGACGGCTACCTGGTAGCCACGACGGAAGAGGAGGAGGCACTGCTCATGCAGGAGCTGGAGGCGCTGCAACAAATCGGGTGGCATGACGTGGTGCTCCGCAAACAATGCCCTGCGCCATACCTCACAGCCCTGCCCTGCCTGCACTATCCTAACCAGGCCCGCTTCCATGCCATGAAGTACCTGGCTGGGTTGGCAGGGGCTATCCTTGAGAAAGATGGGCAGATTTTTACCAACTCGCATGTGGTGGATTTCAAGCCAGGCGCTGTGTCCACAGTGGTGACGGAGAGCGGCCATGCCGTGTCGGCTAACCATTTGGTGATTGCGACCAACACGCCCGTGACCAACAAAGTAAGTATGCACACCAAGCTCGCCCCATACCGCACCTACGCCATTGGGGTGCAGGTGCCCCAGCGCGACATACCAGATGCCCTGTACTGGGACATGAAGGATCCTTATCATTACGTGCGGCTACAGCGAAACCCTGACGAAGAGGACTATGACATTCTGATTGTGGGCGGAGAAGACCACAAGACGGGCCAGGACCAACACCTGACGAAGCATTTCCAGGAACTGGAACGCTGGACGCGCCTCAAGTTTCCGTCTGCCGGAGAAGTGGTATACCAGTGGTCGGGGCAGGTGTTTGAACCTGTAGACGGGCTGGCGTATATAGGCCGCAATCCGGGTGATCCCAACAACGTGTATATCGCCACCGGAGACTCTGGCCATGGGATGACGCATGGCACCATTGCGGGTATACTGCTCACCGACCTGATCATGGACCGCCAAAACCCATGGACAGCTTTATACGACCCAAGCCGCAGCCCCCTCAAATCGGCCGGGGAGTACTTCAAGCAAAACCTGAACGTGGCGGCGCAGTTCAAGGATTTCGTGACGCCCGGTGAGGTGGAGGACCCGATGCAGGTGATGCCCGGCACTGGGCGCATTATTCGGGACGGGATGACGAAGCTTGCCGTATACTGCGACCAGGATGGCGTGCGGCACAAGCACTCCGCCATTTGCCCGCACCTGGGCTGCGTGGTCAACTGGAACGATGTAGAAAACTCCTGGGACTGCCCTTGCCACGGCTCCCGCTTCGATCCCTTGGGAAAAGTAATTACCGGCCCTGCCAGCGCTGATTTGGATAAAGTGGAATAGCCATTTATTCCGGTATAACCTGCGCCATAATCTGTAGCAGCATACAAAAAAGCTATTGTCCGTTATCAGCGGCAGTAGCTTTTTTGTATGCTGATGTGTTTAATACCATTATCGAATGGATTTAGCTTATTAAAGTATTTTCGTGCAGTGTTTATTACTTGCTGTTACGCCATGCCCTCTTTCGTCCCCCTTTGAAGGTAGGGCCGTTAAGTTCTAACGAAAATTGTCCCCTTGAGGGGACCGCAGGGGTGTAAAGCCAGCAAAAAGTACTTTTCGCAAAGAGTAAACACCCCTCTAACTCCCCTCAAGGGGAGAATTGTTATTTTGGTGTTTTGAAACTTTACGTAAAGGCACACTACCAACTCTTAGAACTTAACAGCCCTACCCTTTGAAGGGGGTTAGGGGGATGACACCCCCTGCGTAGAGTCTACTGTGAAATATTTTAGAAGCTGTTTCTCATCAAGCAAGAGCACGAAAGGTTATTCCGGCCGCCTCTCATCCCCCTGCCCCCTTCTTCGTCGAGGGCCCCTACCCCCAAGGGGGACTTTTACGAACTGTGCGGCTCTCTTGCGTAACGTCAAATTTGACTGTGCAAATTCTAATTGATAGTAGTATAAGCTGCAAGGCTGCCGTTTGATGATACCTGATGGTATACATGTATACCCAGTATGGAAACGCGGCCCAGCAATAGGGGACCTCGGTGAGATAGCACATGTGAATGCTATACATGGTGGGATTACCGTCACTTGTAGGCCTCCAGGGCATGGAGCCGTTTTGTGATATTAGCGGCCCACACGCGTTCCTCAGCTTTGTTCAGGCCATGTGCGCAGGCTGTGTCGAAGGCCTGTTGCGCGGTTTTCCATCTGGCGAAAACATCACGCACTGTTCCTTTCAGCTTCTCCTTTTGGTTGGCGCAATTAAGCTGTGCCAGTTCTTTGCGCAGCTGGCGGGCGTATACCTCCGTCAGGTCGAAGTGCAGTTGTTCGTGCCGGAGCAGTTTGCCGGATCGGGTGTTTTTCGTCCATGAGGCGGTGGGCAGAAAGACGCAGTTCACCTGATACGTGAAACTGTTTTGGGTGCATTTGGTATTCACCGCCAGGTTGGCAGCCGTCAGGGCATGGTGCGGGTTCCCAGCTTCCGGCACCGCTTTAAAGTCGTCCCAGGTCAGGCGCCTGTCCGCCGACCATACCACCTGCTCCATACTTGCCGCTGCGGCAGGCGCGGTAAGCCGGGCATCCCTGGCGGGGAGTTTAGCCGGAAAAAGAAGCGTAAAAAGTATGTCCGTCCAAAGCGACAGAAACAATAAAAGGGTATACATACATCAACACAGCTACAAGTACAACGTTGTGGTCTGGCCAGGCTCACAGGCGTTAACGGGGCAGTGGTCGTGCTTTCTGTGCCTTACCGCTTCATTAGTTGGTTACTCAGCGAACGGAACCGCAGCGTGAGCAGCACCGCCGCGACAGTCAACCCGGTCAGTAACCCTCCCCAGATGCCGGCTACACCAAAATCGGCTTTAAAGCAAAGGTAATAGCCCACCGGCAGGCCAATTCCCCAGTACGCCAGCAACGAGATCAGGCTGGGCACTTTAACGTCCTCCAGGCCGCGCAGCGCCCCAAGGCCCACCACCTGCACCCCGTCCGAGATCTGGAACAGGGCCGCGATGATCAGCAGCGAAGAGGCGATGCGAATCACCTCCGGATCGTCGATGTACAGCATCGGGATCAGCTTGTTGCCAAGCACCATAAGCAGGCCGCTGCCCACCATAAACAGCACGCCCATCACGAGGTTACTAATGCCCGCCATGCGCATCGCCCGGAAGTTGCCCAGGCCTTTCTGGTTGCCTACCCGTATGGTGGCCGCCGCGCCGATGCCGCTGGCCATCATATAGGTAACAGAGGCCACGTTAATCGCGATCTGGTGCGCGGCCAGTTCCTTGGCGCCCAGCCAGCCAATCATCACAGCCGAGAAACTGAAGGCACCCATCTCAAAGATCATCTGCCCCGAGATTGGCAGGCCCAGCTTAAAGATGCGATACATATGAATAAAAGACAAGTGGCGCAGGCGCAGGAAATGCCTGAAAACATCAAACCGTTTTCCGTAGAGCACATAGCCCGCCATCATAATGGCCATCACGATGCGCGAGAGAAGCGTTGCCCAGCCAGCCCCTATCAACCCCATTGGCTCGAAACCCAACTTACCAAAAATCAGGATATAATTGAGCAAAATGTTCAGAGAATTTGCGATGATCGAAATCCACATGGCCTGCTTGGTAAGCGAGAGCCCCTCTGCAAACTGCCGGAATGCCTGAAACACCATCAGCGGCACCATCGACAGGAAAAGAATGCTGATGTAGGGTATGGCCAGCTCAACCACCTGCGGCGGTTGCTTGAGCAGCGTGATGTAGGGCGAAAAAACATACCCCACGATGAAGAGCAGGATGCCCAGCAGCACGTTGGAGACAAGCCCGTTGAGGAGCAGGAGTGAGATGCGGGTATAGTTCCGGCGACCGTCGGCCGCCGCGATCAGGGGCGTGATGCTGTAGGAAACGCCCAGGCCAAACACGAGCGTAATCGTGAAGATACTGTTGCCCAGCGAGGCTGCGGCCAGTGGCAGCGTGCCAATCTGGCCCACCATCAGGCTATCGAAAACGCTTACCATGATATGGCCCAACTGGCTAAGCACCACCGGGAAGGCAAGCGTAAAATTCCGTGAAAAATGCTGTTTATAGGTAAAGCTGTCCATTGTAAGCTACACTCAGGTAATTAGCCCGCAAAAGTACTGTTTTTCTTCGGATGAAGGCCTGATTAATCAGCTGTGCGCTGTTTGGAGAAGAGGCAGCAACGCACCCAGACAAATCAATTGGTATAAACGAAAACCACCCGCTGCAGCCAGAAGGAGCAGCGGGTGGTTTTAGCGCAGTATAAAAAAACTAACCTGCTTACGTCGTGATGGGCCGGGCGTAGGCCTGGGCGTCTTCAAGTGTAATTTCCTGCCCGCTCATGATCACCAGGCGCTCCACCACGTTGCGGAGTTCCCGGACGTTGCCGCGCCAGTCCAGCTCCTGCAGAAACTTGATGGCGGCAGGAGTGATGCTCTTGGGCTTGTTGCCGTAGTCGCTGGCAATGTCGTTGAGGAACTTCTGCACCAGGTCGGGGATGTCCTCGCGGCGGTCGTTGAGGGGGGGCACGTGGATCAGAATCACCCCAAGGCGGTGGTATAAATCTTCCCGAAACGTCTTTGCCTCAATCTCCTCCATCAGGTTTTTGTTGGTGGCGGCCACCACGCGCACATCCACTTTTATGTCTTTGTCGCCGCCCACACGCGTGATCTTGTGCTCCTGCAGGGCGCGCAGCACCTTCGCCTGCGCCGAAAGGCTCATGTCGCCCACCTCGTCCAGGAAAAGGGTGCCCCCGTTGGCCTGCTCAAACTTCCCGATTCTCTGTTTCACGGCCGAGGTGAAAGAGCCTTTCTCGTGCCCAAACAACTCGCTCTCGATCAGCTCGCTTGGGATAGCGGCACAGTTTACCTCTATGAGCGGGCCATTGTTGCGGTTGCTGTTTTCATGTATGGCGCGCGCCACCAGCTCTTTCCCGGAACCGTTGGGGCCGGTGATTAGCACGCGGGCATCGGTTGGGGCCACCTTCTCTATGGCGCCCTTCACGCGCGACAGGGCAACGGAGCTCCCCACCATCTCATACGTCTTCGAGATTTTCTTTTTCAGGATTTTCGTTTCCGTCACCAGGCTCGACTTGTCGAGGGCATTGCGGACGGTCACCAGCAACCGGTTCAGATCGGGTGGCTTCTGCAGAAAGTCGTAAGCGCCTTTCTTGGTGGCCTCCACTGCGGTGTCGATGGTGCCGTGGGCGGATATCATGATGAAAGGGGAGTCGGGGGAGATTTTCATGGCCTTCTCCAGCACCTCGATCCCGTCCATGCCGGGCATCTTGATATCGCACAGCACGGCATCATACTTCGTTTTGCTGATCAGCTCCAGCGCTTTCTCGCCGTCTTCGGCCTCATCCACTGCGTAATCCTCAAACTCCAGAATTTCTTTCAGGGTGCTTCGGATAGCCCGCTCGTCATCTATAATTAATACTTTGGGCATAGGTATAGGTATGTTATCAGGATAAGTATAGGGATAAATCCTCCGCTTGTCAAGGCGGTTGAAGGGTTTTACGCAAAAGCGCCTATCCCGATACAATACGGATCAGCCTGCAGCTCCCCGACAGCCCAGCAGGCGCTGATGATACATGTGTTTCTTTAAAAATTTAGCCAGGGATACAGGGAATAGGGGGAGGGGCGCCAGGTGAAATCTCTTCTTTGCCTAAGCGAAAATTCTTTAATGGAGGATATGTTTACCTAATTTACCGGGACGGCGGGTTGCGCCACTGCAGGCTTATGCGACTCAAAGTGCGGTTTTTCTTTTTCGTAAATCAGCAAGTAGTCACACGGCACGCCGCTGAGGGCGTTGGCCAGCCCCAGCGCGGAGCCGAGTGAAGCCTTTGCCGTGTCGCAAAGCTTGCTTGAGGATTGGTTGCTGTAATTCCAGTATAGCTTTTGCCCGTTCTGCTGGATTTGCTTCACATAAGCAGCACCTTCCTGTTCTTCTATTTCCTCCAGGGCCACTGTATAGGCTACCTGTATTCCCCTTACCTTTAATAATGCTGTTGCCCGGTCTGTTTCCTGCAGGCTCCGGAAAGCCAGCAACATATACCCGGTTTGTAAATCAATGCACTCCATACTATAAGAATTAGTAAATGATAAAATTTTGATATACTGTGCGTTAGCCGAAGGCATAGTACTCTAAACGTTCCCTGTAAGTTGTCTTTAATTTCTGTTTCTTAGCCTGGCCTCCCTCTATGTGCTTTAAATGCAGTCTTTAAATTGTGAACATGGGGTGCTGAGGCGCAACCGGCCTGACGACCGATTTGATGCAAAAATAAAAAGAGGAACGGCTTGGGTAAGTTATACTTCTGGCAAAGTAATCATTTGCAAAGGTAGGCTTATTATAATACGTGATGACTGTGTTTCTCGATAATCTTGAAATTATTTAGTGAATCGCTGCCGCTTCCTGTTTTAGCGTGAGCACCACCAGAATAGGGAAGTGGTCGGAGCCGACTTTAGGAAGCTGTTCGAGGCGCAGCACCTCAAACTCCTCAGAGACATAGGCATGGTCCAGGGGCCAGCGAAGTATGGGGGATGTGGCATCGAATGAATTGTAGAGCCCTCTGCCGATGCGCACATCGCCCAGCCTGCTGCTTGTGCCAAACAGCCGTGAGGTATTAGACCACGCCACATCATTGAAGTCGCCGGCCACAACGGTGGGTATCTTGCGCTTTGCCACCATCTGGCCGACTTTCAGCAGTTCCTCTTCCTTCTGCCCCACATTGTCGGGGTGCTTGCTGGGCTTAGGCGGAACAGGGTGTACGGCATGCAACAGAAAGGAAGTGCCGTTAGGCAGTGTGACGGTGGTATGTATGGAGGGCACGCGCTCCTGGCTCAGAAATTTAACCTCGGTCTGGGAAAGGGGCAGTTTAGAATACAGCGCCATACCATAGGTGTTGTCGAGGGGATGCAGCACGGTGTAGGGGTAGCGTTTCTCGATCGGGCGGAGCTTGCTGACCCACCAGGCGTCAGTTTCCATGAACAGCACAATGTCCGGATTAGCCGCAGTAACCGCCTGCAGCATCGCGGTATCGTTTCGGTTCTTCATCAGCACGTTGGCCAGCAGCACGCTGAAGCTCCTGTTCTTTTGCACCTCTGAGGCATTCGCAGTGGCCACCGCATTTGCAGCCAGCGGGGTATAGGGCCACACAAAATAGCCTTGTAAGACGATAGCCGTCACCAGGCCGGTTGTAAACAGCCACGCCGCTGTACGCCACAGCCGGTTGACGGACGCAAAGGCCACAAGGCAGAATACAAGACCTACCAAAACCTGCACCCGAGGGAAATCCAGGGCCTTGAGATACCAGTACCGCACATCATATATGAGAGACAGGAGCGTGATCAGGATAAGCAGCGTGCCCAATACCAGGGCAATGTAGTAAATACTTTTTTTGAAAATCAACATGTTCCGTTTAAACGCATCCGCTGCAATTTGGTATATGATGTAACGCTTCAGGAGGGGTAGTTTGGCTTTAATCAGTGAGTAGGCGAGGTGTGTAGTGCTGCTACTTGGGCAGCATGCTATCGCCCGGAATCACACTATTCGGAAGTATGAGTACGCACAAGTGGAAATAAAAAGGGGATCGCCTGAGGGTTGATCAGGCGATCCCCTTTTCTGGAGGATGCGGTTTACTTTACAATCAGGCGTTAGCGATTAGTGCTATTCGTCATGGTCCGCATCCACAGTTTTTGTGCGTGTGGTGGTATCGTACTCTACCACAGTCTCGGTTACCTCATACTCTGTGGCAACTGAATCACGGTCAACAACCACCTTGTTGTCTTGAACCGTCGCATCCGATCTCTCTGTGCTTTCACAAGCTGCAAGGCCTGCAAATCCGAGCAGAAGAGCACATCCTAAAACAATCTTTTTCATAGTAAAGAATTTATGTTCATATATAATTTCAAATTACCTCGCTCTGCGCGCATACACACTAGGGTATGGATAATGGCGTAACGAAGTCATTTTAGCCTATCGCACAAAAACTTTATTTAACTTCTGCGCAATGTACGCTTAGTACGTGGAATAATCAGAAAGGTATATATCCAAACGGGCTGCCGCGGGAGATTGGCCCCGATGCTGCTGTTTAGATGCCCCACCATAACGGCTTGTCAGCCGGAATGTCAGCGTTCGGATTCAATGGAAGCCGCTCTCGCTTTCGAGGCCTGATTTTCGGCTTTGGCTCTGGCCTGTTGTGCTTTCTGTTCCATTTTATAGGCTTTCTTTGCCTCCTTTGCTGCGTTGGAGGCTTCCTTGTCGCGGCGTTTGGCCTCTTTGTAGTTTGCCTGTGCCGACTTCAGTTCAGCCTCAGCCACCTTCAGCGACTTTCGGGTTTCAGAGGCTCTTAGGTCGTGCACCTTAAACATGGAGTCAGCCTTAATGAGGCGTTTTTGATTTACTTGCTCCTGCAGGTTAGACGGTAGCTGCCTGGCAGCCTGCGCGTTAGCCTGAGGAGCACTTAGCCCCACAAGCAGGAAAATAAACAGAGGTAGGTATAAGTTTTTCATATACCTATATACGGATTTGTAGCAAGAGTAGGTATATCCTGTGTTACAGAAGAGGATCTGTATCGTACAGGCTAGTCATACATCTCATATGAATAAGGGTATGCATGTGCTGTGTTACGGTGAAGTTGCTTTCTGTACCGACGCTACATGGTGGCAGAGCATCTGGCGGGCCTCCGGAGAGAGGCCCAGGAGGATTATTTCTTTCTCTAACTGCTCACGACTGCCATACCCTGCCAGGTACCCGTTTACGCGAGCAGCGGCGGTGGAGTGTAAAATGCCCTCCCAGCCCCGGTACATTTGCCAGAAAGCGTCGAAAAGCGCCTTGTGCCGCTGCAGCCTGTATTTCTGATGACGGTCTTCAGCGAGGTAAAACGCGGAGGCTGGCATCACCAGGGTATAACGCCAGTCCGCTGCCTGCTGGGTGTGTTGTGCTGCAAAGTCCTGGGTTGCTCTCAGCTGGGCGGGGGTATGATAGAACACAGCCGAAGAATATTGCCTTTTATACGGAGGGCGGGCGGCAATGTGCTGATGATAGAAACGCTGGAGCAACTGCGAGAAAGTTATTTGCGAAGGGTCAAAATCGAGTTGCACTGCCTCCATGTGTTCGCCCAGGGTATGATAAGTGGGATTAAGCTTTGTGCCGCCCGTATAGCCGGCGCGCGTACGCACCACGCCTTCGATGCTGCCAAAAAATGCCTCCACACCCCAAAAGCAGCCCATAGCAAAAGTAGCGGTTTCTAAAACGTGCGGGTGCGCTTTATCTAGCGTAGGAATAGACGAATTAGCGGAATGATCCATGTTTCTATACTACGAAGCCAGCTCTAGGAGGGTCTTAAAATTGGTCCTTTAGCATGAGGCATCTTCCCGTTCACTTAATTTCTTCTAACCTGTTTTCTGCTACAGTGTATGAAACGCTTTCTGCCTCCTGTATTATATAAGTTGGCGACCCTGTTGCACATTACTTCCGAACGTCAGACCGATATTGACTTGGAATATAGTTTAAATACCCATTTAATGAAGACCTTGAAATTTGTTTGGCAAATGGAGGGGTGCATTTTCAAAGCGATACGAACAGGAGTTTCTTTGGAAGGGATAAGTGAACGTGGCATTGCAAATGCGGCTAAAAAAGATGAAATTAAGGAAGTGCTTTCTTGACTCTGCTGAAAATAGTTGTGTATTTCTCTTAAGCCAAACTTATGAAAACACCGCACAAACAACCTGCCGTGCCTTCTGCACCCCAGCAAGAACAAAAAATCAAGGACAAAATCGGCAGCATCGCCGCCGTGGCAGATGATTTGCCCATTGTCTTGATCATCCATAACTTTCAGAAAGAGATGGCCGTGGAGTATATCTCCAGGCGAGGGGAGATTGAGCTTGGCACGACGCTGAAAAAAATCAGACAGATGGGGCCTGCTTATAATACCGAATTCTTTAATCCGGAGGATGCCAAAGAGTATGTACCAAAAATCATCGAGATGCTCGAGCACAACGATGACAACGAGATTGTCTCCTTTTTCCAGCAGGTGCGCACTAAAAAGGGCCATCCCTGGACGTGGCACTTCAGCACCATTAAAATACTGATGCGGGATGATACCGGAGCGCCCTTGCTGTCGGTAACGACAGCCTTTCCGATTGAGCCGCTGCACCATGTCACGTCGAAAGTGTCTCGGCTGCTGGAGGAAAATAACTTTCTGAGAAAAAACTACAGCCTTTTCAGCCGCCTGTCTGACCGGGAAAAGGAGGTGCTCCGGTTGATGGCCTTGGGGCAAACTGCAGCAGAGTCGGCCGAGGCGCTATCCATATCCGTGACTACGATTGAAACCCATCGGCGCAATATAAAAGCCAAGCTTGCTACCACCTCTTTTTACGAACTGACGCAATATGCCCGGTCTTTCGACCTGATCTGAATCCTGCCATAGCATAAGTGACTGAATCGGGAGCAGGTGCTTTTCCAATGCTTTACTTGCATGAAGGAATCAGTTTGATATTGGCTGCCGCACCCATGGAAAGCGCATATCCATACCTTTAAGATGCGGATTCCTATATCAAAAAACCCTTCAGGTAGGCCCAACTGATCAGTTCATACACATGCCGCAGGCCTTGCTGTTGCTTCATAATATACAATTGCTGCAATACAGACCGGGTAGTCAAGCCTGTTTTATCTGCTATTTGAGCGGGGGTATACCCATCCGCGAAATAAGCTATAATAGCGCATTCTCTACTGCTAAGTAATGGGAAGGGCTCAGGGTTAGTAGTGCCTATTTTCATAATGGTAGCCTAAAGGTTCGGTGTGATTAAAAGCCAACTTATGGTTTAACCAATAATCAAATATCCAAAAACAAGCCGTAAAGGGCAATACTCATTTTTGATGATTTTTAGACTTTCTTATTGATAATGATGCGATTACATAAAATCGTGAGGTGATATGAGGTTATATCATGTTTAGTCGGCAGTAAAAAACACGCTTTTCAGCGTTTAAATACCATAGGCGGGGATTGTATAAGATAAAGACAAATGTTAAGTTTAGCGCATGTTTAAAATTCATCCTTTTGGCTGCAAAATATTGATCAAGGGATCTGCCTTCGCGTTTTTGGCTTCCAAAAGCGAAATGCAAACAAGCGCTTAAGCATTTAAGCATAGACCACAGAGGAATCAAATCAATAGTATGGACAAATTTATGAAAGTGGCCTTTGAAGAGGCGCAGCGGGGGTATGACGAGGGGGGGATACCTATTGGCTCAGTGCTGATGCATCAAGGCAAGATACTTGGGCAGGGACACAACACGCGGGTGCAGAAAGGCAGTGTGGTGCTGCATGGCGAAATGCAAGCCCTGGAAAACGCAGGAAGGCAACCAGCAGCTGTGTACCAGGATTGCACGCTTTATACCACTTTGTCTCCTTGCCCGATGTGCTCCGGTGCCATTTTGCTATATGGCATCCCCAGGGTGGTCGTGGCCGAAAACAAGACGTTTATGGGAGAAGAGGCTTTGCTTCGCGAGAGAGGGGTAGAGGTGACCGTGACAGACGATGCGGCGTGCTACGAACTGATGCAAAAATTTATCCGGGAGCAGCCTGCCGTTTGGAACGAGGACATAGGTGTTTAGGGAATACGTGACGATAATTTGTCGCACCCATTGCGGCATGTATATTGCTGGCAGTATAACGAAAGAAAGTCATAATAACACTTGTGGCTAATTGTAGCTTATTAGTGGAGACTAATCGCTACATTTTTAGTGGATTATCCTATATTTGAAGTGAAGATGAGGCAAGAGGGGAAAAGCCGCATCTTATTTTAATGGCTATCGGCATCTTCCTGGCCGGTAACCGTGAACTGAACACCATAACCAACCAATACCATGAATAACATTTACGAGGGGAAAGTGATGTGGTCTCACCTGGACATCAACATGCACATGCGTCACTCTGCCTACGCCGACTTTGCAGCACAAGCGCGTATCGCTGTCTTAGACAGCCTGGGGCTTAACTTCGCTGTTTTTCAGGAATTAAAGGTAGGGCCTATCCTGTTTCGGGAAGAACTGGTGTACCTCCGCGAGGTAGGGATTAACGAAAACATTAAAGTAACCATAGAGCTTTTTAAAAGCCGCCCGGATGGCTCACGTTGGTCTATCCGGCACATTGTGTACCGCGAGGACGGGATCAGGGCCGCCGTTGTGACAGTGGACGGTGCCTGGCTGGATGTTGAGAAACGAAAACTTACCGTGTTGCCGCAGGATCTGGTGCTTAAGTTCAGTAACCTGCCCAAAAGCATCGATTACGAAGAGATGCCCGCCTAAGGCATTGCATCCATATATCCTTTTTTAGGCTGTCTGCAACTCCTGTGTGCAGTGCCTGTAGAAAACAAAAATCCCCTTCCGGATTGAATACTTTCGTTAAACCGAGAGCTATTTAATCCGGAAAGGGGATTTTTTATGAAACCCACTCTTACAGTTGTGCCGCTTTCAGGCCGCCGCCAACTACCAGCGCGTCTTCCAGGGCACCCAGAATCGGGTCAGCCAGGCTCGTGTGCTCACTTAGATACTTGCGCAGGTAAAAGCTGGCAAATGTGGCCCCTATGGCAGCCGTAGCCCCAACAAAAGCGCCATGCAACCCTTTTCCGTCGTGCATGAGGTATACCGCAGCTCCCACCAAAGCACCGGAAGCACCGCGTACAACCAGACTTGGCGCAGCTATACGGTCTGGTGCGCTCGGTAATTTATCTCCCACCAACTCGCCGCCGGCAAGTCCTTTCAGGAGCAGGGCCACATTTTCATTGCCCAATAGTCGCAAAGGCGTGTGCTTTAACGGGCTGTTTTTGTCTTTACATACAAAGTGGCTGACAAGCGTCGGCCCCGCCATCGAGCGCATACCCGAAAAGGCACCCAAGGCCATGGTTTTATACAGTATTTTTTTCATAGCAAATAAATTTTGACTGTTTTGTACGCAACTGTCAGAGGGATAGCTGCAATTTTTAATTCACAGCCAACACGTTCAGTGAGCCTTTCTTTTATCCAATCCAGTATAATTTTCGCTTCGATATGACAACTCGCTAAACATGGATTAAGCGTTGGAGGTATAGGTTCCGGCATGATGGCTTGCTCAACAGCTGGATGCTAATTTCAGCGCAAATGCTTCTTTATCAGCCAACAGCGTATGAGTTATTTTGGCCAAAGCAGCACGTGGGTGCAACATTTTATTTGAATAGTGTAGTATCTACTAAGAGTATGATTGAGTGTAACTGAACGCTCCAAAGCCAGGAATAGACCCTTTGGCGTGCCAGATCCTTTTGCCAGATAGACACAAAGCTTATGAGAAGACGCATAAACCAGTTGCTCAATATAAAGCCAAGCGAGGAAAAGCTGGTCAGTCACCTCTTTCTGGTGCAGTATTTTCTGGGTGTCGGCACCGCTTTCCTGTTCACCAGCTCGCTCACTCTTATTCTCTCTTCCTACCCCGTCACTGTTTTCCCGAGGGTATATATCCTGGCAGCAGGCTTTCTGTTTGTGGCCAATCTACTCTACAGCCGTCTGGAGAAACGGCTCGCTTCCGATAAGCTTCTCTATGTGGTAGTGGCTTTTTCGGCGGTGTCTTTGCTGGTGCACTGGGTAACCCTCACGTTCTTTTCCTCTGAGGGACTCCCCCTGTTGCTTGCCGTCTGGAACATGGTGGTGTACATGCTGGTCGGGTATGCTTTCTGGGGTATGGCGGCCATTTTGTTTAATGTGCGGGAGAGCAAGCGGCTTTTTTCCATCGTGGGGGCGGGCGATATACCTGCCAAGATGCTGGGCTATTTCTCTGTTACAGCCCTTGTGCCTTTTATCGGAGTGGTCAATCTGCTCTGGGTTTCCATTCTGTCTTTTGTCGTGGTGCTGGTGCTGTTGCGCAGGTTCAACTACAAAGACAGAATGATAGCGCTACACCACATGGCCTCCCACGCACCCGACAAAGCTTCGCGGCAGCCAGTGGTGAAGCGCTACTTCCACAATCGCCTCATTCTATACATCGCTTTCTGGTCTTTGCTGGCCTATACCATCTATGCCTTTATCGATTTTACCTTCCTGTCGGAGATAAAGCGTCGCTATACCACCGACCATGAGCTGGCCACTTTCATCGCGGTGTTCTTTGCCTTTGGGCGGCTGCTTGCCCTGGGGTTTAAAGTCCTTTTCAGCAGTCGGGTAATCGCTCGGCTGGGGCTTGCGAACTGCCTGCTGATTGCCCCTGCGCTGATGCTGACCGTTGTCGGCTTTATCCTGCTGTCAGACGGCACGCTCGAAATGCACCTGTATGCCTTTGGGGTGATGGTGCTTTTATCTGAGATTCTGCGGTCCACGCTGCAGGAGCCGGTGTTTTTTGTGCTGTTTCAGCCGCTCCACCCGCACAGTCGCCTCAAAGGGCATTTAATCGCGAAAGGGTATACGCTGCCTTTCGCGCTTTTCTTTGTGGGTGTTTTTCTGATCGTTTACCTGCAGTATTTCGGGCACGAGCACCTGGCCATACCCCTCGTGAGCCAGTTGCTGTTTTTTATGATTCTGGGGTGGGGGGCGAGTGTCTTTTTGGTGCGGCGCGCCTACCGGCGCACGCTGGAGAGCGTGATCCGGAGAGGGTATTTTACGGGCAGCGAGCTGTTTCTGCACCAGCAGTCTGTAAAAGAGGTGTTGGTGGAGAAAGTGAAAAGCAAAGACCCGAAGGTGGCCATCCATGCGCTGCACCTGCTGGAGCAGTCGGGGTATGCGGAGTTGCCTGCGCTGCTGCTCCGGCAACTGCAGCACGGCGCGCGCGAGCTTCGGGAGTACGCGGTCCTTCGCATATTGGAGCTAAACCTCAAGAGCGCACTGCCTTCCCTTCGGGAGCAACTGCTGCAGGAGACCGACGAAATGGTGCAGGCCCTGCTGACAAAAGCTGTTTACCAGTTTGAGCCTGTCGGCTTAGCCGAAGACACTGCCGCGATGCACACCCTGAGCAAGGAAAACAAAAAAGCGGCCCTCACCGGGCTCCTGTCTCGCCGTGAAAACGCCGCTGACGCAGTCGTGGCGAGAGAGCTGCTCCGCATGGCCCATGGCAGCGACACAGCCGACAAACTGGCCGCCATTGAGATTGTGGCCGACACCCAGCGCGGCGACTACGAGAAAGTGCTCGAGACCCTGCTCCACGACGAAACACCGGCTGTGTATAAAAAGGCCCTTGAGGGGGTGGGCAAGGTTAGGGATCTGCACCTGCTGGAGCAGGCGGTTCAGGTAGGGCTGGGCCGCAAAGCTGCGGCTACGCTGCAAAAGGCACTACTGCTTTACGGCGACCCTGTGTTTGCCGCACCTCAAATCAGGCAAGGCGCTTTGTCCAAAGCCCTTGTGTCGGTGCTGATTAAAGTGGCTTCCAAAACGAGCGGAAACTATTCGACAGGCTTTCTGGAGCGGCTTGTACAGGAAAACCACGAAGACCTGCCCGAAATACTGGATGCCCTGTGGCAGAAAAAAACCGGCGTATCAGGGGCTACACAGCGCTTGCTCAAGAAACGCATCTTGCACCTGCTGCGGCAGAGCCAGCTCAAAGCGAGCTATTACCTGCAATTAGTGGCGCACGACACCGTAAAACCTCTTCAGGAAGCTGTGTGCTCCGAGATCCGCCAGGATATCCAGACCCTGTGCAAGGGCCTGGCCCTGGTATACGACCGCAAACGGAT
Source organism: Pontibacter sp. E15-1 (assembly GCF_022601975.1). GTDB lineage: Bacteria > Bacteroidota > Bacteroidia > Cytophagales > Hymenobacteraceae > Pontibacter. The sequence goes on along the minus strand of NZ_JAKVIR010000011.1, from coordinate 125,481 downwards.
TGAACGGGTGATGGAGCTCTACACGCAGGGAAACGACGCGAAAGTGTACAACGCGATTGAAATGCTGGAGCTGGTGATCCCGCAAAAGTACTTTACCGGGCTTAACATGTTGATGGAGTTGGAGCAGGACATCGGCAAAGGGCAGGTATACCGGTACCAACAGCGGGAAATGTCGGCCGGAGAAATTATAGAAGAGATACTGGTGCAGAACAAGGCAGGCTTTCGGGGATGGACAAAGTCGGTGGCCTGCTACATGATCCCGCGACTACAGAGCGGGGGCTTCCCCGTGCAGGCCCTGGCACCTGCGGCAGGGCCGGAAGACCCGCTGTTTCAGGAAACCAGGGAGTATGTTTTGGCTACGCTAAACGAATAAGACGATGCTACTGATTGAGAAAGTACTTATACTGCATTCTACCGACATATTCCGGAACACGCCGGAGCAGGAACTGGTGGGGCTTGCCGGGATATTGGAGGAGGTGTATCTGGAGGCCGACACAAGCCTGTTTGCCAAGGGAGACAAAGGAACCTGCATGTATTTTATATACAAAGGCAGCATACGGGTGCACGATGGCGATCATACCCTCGCGGTGTTGGAAGATAACGACATTGTGGGCGAGCTCTCGGTGCTGGACGCCGAAAGCCGGTCTGCCAGCGCTACCTCCATGGAGGAAACCGTGCTACTGAAACTGGAGCAGGAGCCCTTCTACGAAATCATGATGAACAACGTGGAAGTGCTGCGAGGCATCTTAAAAACCCTTTGCCGCCGTCTCCGCATCATGGACGACAAAAGCGTGTCATCCCAAAAAGCGACCTTCCCCAGCATGCCATCCTTATAGCTAATAGCTAACACGCGGCCATACCTAGTCTTCCTGAAAAAGCAGCAACATCGACAGGCCTTGCATCAAAACGGGGCCGTGCACCTGTTGCATCCCTTCCGCATGCACGGACCTGCCTGCCACCGCCACCTGCCATGTCCCCTCCAGCTCGACGCGTACCTGCGTTTTGTTCGCATTGTAAAAAATAGCGATGTTTTTCCAGCTGTCGCTGTTCGCGTGGCCCTCGATGTAGTACCCCACAAAGCCAGGCGCTGACGGAACAAAGCGCAGGTGCTCGGCCACCATGCTTGTGGTGGGCATCCGGAACGCCGGATGGGCTTTCCGGAGGGCGATCAGGGCGGTATAATAGCCAAAAACATCCGGATGCGCGGTCTTCCAGGCCCAGTCGATTTGGTTGATATAGTCCGGGAGGTTGTAGCTGTTGTGCTCGCCCCGCTTGGTGCGCAGCATTTCCTCGCCAGCCATCAGGAAAGGGATGCCCTGCGACGTGAGCACGACAGCGTTGGCCAGCAGGTGCATGCTGATGATATCGGTTTCCGGTTCTTTTTCGGTGGAGGCCTTCAGTTTGTCGTATAGCGTCTGGTTGTCGTGGCACGCCACATAGGAAACCGCCTGCCAGGGAGCCCCTGCCCAGGGACTTTTGTCGGCGTGCACCCCGGGGTGCCGGATACTGCCGACAACGCCATACTTTATCCGTTCCTCCATACCCCGGGCGCCACTCACAAAGCCTTTGTCACGGGCATCAAACACAGAGCCTTTCAACCCGTCCCGGAGCATGTCGCTGAATGCCGCAATCTGCCTCATTTTATACGTGTTAGCCTTGATGGCCCGCTCCTCCTCGGGCAGCGGGCTCGCTCCCGCCGTCCAGCCCTCCCCATACAGCAGGATGTCGGGCCTCACGCGACGGAGCGTGTCAGAAAGCTGGTTCATGGTCTCCAGGTCATGGATGCCCATCAGGTCGAAGCGGAACCCGTCGATGTGGTATTCCTGTACCCAGAACAGGCACGACTCGATGATGAACTTGCGCATCATGGTGCGCTCGCTGGCCGTCTCGTTGCCGCAGCCCGAGGCGTCGGACCAGCCGCCGCTGCCTGTATGCCGGTAGTAGTAGCCCGGCACCTCCAGGTTAAAGTTGGAGTCGTCGGTGGTACCCGTGTGGTTGTACACCACATCCATAATCACACCCAGCCCGCTCTGATGCAAGCCCTGCACCATGGCCTTAAACTCCCGGATGCGGACAGGCGCGTGGTATGGGTCGGAGGAGTATGAGCCTTCGGGCACATTGTAGTTCAGCGGATCGTAACCCCAGTTGTATTGCTGCCGCTCCAGGGCGGACTCGTCGATAGAGCAGAAATCGAACACGGGCAACAAATGCACATGCGTGATGCCAAGTTCTTTCATATGGTCGAGGCCGGTAGCCAGCCCCTCGGCGTTGCGCGTGCCTGCCTCCACCAATCCAAGGTACTTGCCGGGCGTCCGGTTGCCGGCATTTTTGCATATGGTCAGGTCCCGCACGTGCACCTCATACAGCACAGCATCATTGGGGGAGGCGAGGGCAGGGCCGCTGTCCGTCTCCCAACCGTCCGGGTTTGTGGAAGCCAGGTCCAGCACCATCGCGCGCTTGCCGTTAACCCCGACCGCGGTGGCGTAAATGCCGGGCGTTTCCTCTAGCCATACCCCGTTCACTTTTGTCTGGTAAGTATAATAGAGGCCCTGCAAGTCTTTGGTGAGGTATAACTGCCAGAGCCCCGCCTTCTTTTCTGCCATCATGAACCTGTCCAGCAAGGACCCGCCGTCGCCTTCAGCATAAAAATTAACGGCGACCTCCGTGGCCACCGGTGACCACAGCTTAAACGCGGTGCCTGCAGGCGTATAGCTGGTCCAAAGGTTTTCATCCGGGTATACAGGATAGTCGTCGTAACCTTTCAGGGGCTTCGGTGTTGCAGTGGGGGAGATGCTCATATGGAAGAGAGGTATGGATTGGATTTATGCATTTTCGGATTTACGAATTCAGGCAGATTGAAGGCAAGCCATCGTGAAGTCTTTCATCCGTTAGCAAGAAATAAGCGTGATTCTCGATTTGTATGGCATTGACAGAGGTCTTGAGGCAACCGCGTTTTGCGGTGTGGCCGCTTATCGCTTCAAGCCAAAAAAGTACTCCGTCCGAATTTGTGAAGATTCAGGCGGGAAATCATATCCCGTATCAGTAGATTTAGTTCTTTTGCAGTGACACTTCATAACGCATCCCTATGGCAGACACCTTAGAGCAGGCCTTCGACGCAGAGCGCTTCCGCAGCGAGGGGCATCAACTCATCGACATGATTTCTGATTACCTCGCCGGGGCTACTGCGGCCCAACCGGGCGACAGGGTTATGCCGTGGAAAGCGCCCGAAGCGCAACTGGCTTACTGGCAAGACGACTTTGAGCAGCCCGTCCTGCAGTCGGCGCTCAGCCTTTTTGAGGATGTGATGGCCAACTCGGTGCAGATTCATCAGAAACGGTTTATGGGCCACCAGACAACACCCACACTACCCGTTACCATCCTGTCGTCGGCAGTGGCGGCCCTCCTGAACCAGGGGATGGGGGTATATGAGATGGGGATGGTGGGGAACACGCTGGAGAAAATCCTGACCGAGGACCTGGCGCGTCTGCTTGGTTTCGGCGGCGAGGCTTCCGGATTTATCACGTCCGGCGGCTCGCTGGGCAACCTGACCGCGCTGCTGGCTGCACGGGCACATTCCACGGAGGTATGGCACAAGGGCAATCCGGAGAATCGCAGTTTGGCAGTACTGGTCTCAGAGGAGGCCCACTATTGTGTTGATAGGGCGGCGCGCATCATGGGTATGGGAGAGGAAGGCGTAATCAAGGTGCCGGTAAACGATGCGTTTCAGATGCGCACCGATTTGCTGGAGGAATACCTAGAGAAAGCCAAAGCTGATGGCAAGCAGATTATTTGTGTGATTGGCTGCGCGGGAACCACCTCGACAGGCTCTTACGATAACCTCGCGGAGATTGCCAGATTCAGCCAGCGTCACGGCATCTGGTTCCATGTGGATGGGGCGCACGGGGCACCAGCGGCCTGGTCGCCAAAATACAGGCACCTGGTGAGCGGGATTGAGCAGGCCGATTCGGTGGTGGTGGATTACCACAAGATGATGATGACCCCCTCGCTGTCCACGGCCCTGCTCTTTAAACGGAGCGGCGATGCGTACAAAACCTTCTCACAACGGGCGCAATACCTTTGGGCAGAACAGGAGTCTGAGGAATGGTATAACGGCGGAAAACGCTCTTTTGAATGCACCAAGGCCATGTCGGCCCTGAACGTGTATGCCATATACAGAACGCACGGGCGGGATGTTTTCCGGCAGAACATCGAACGGCTGTATGGGCTGGCCACCGAACTGGCCGCCATCCTGCGCACAGACGAAGCCTTTGAGCTGGCCTACGAGCCGGCGTGCAACATCGTCTGTTTCCGACTTCGTGCAGCGGACAACCCCGAGCAACTTAACCAGGCCATCCGGCGGCTTGTGGTCGAGGACGGACGGTTTTATATTGTGCAAACCATCCTGAAGTCCGGGTTTTTCCTGCGCGTCACGTTAATGAACCCCTTTACCACCGCCACGGAACTGCATGAACTGCTGCAGCATATACAGGAAAAGGCGGCCGTGGTTCAGGCAGCAGGATAAGAGCAAAGCGCCCGGCGCCTTACTTCTGCAGAAGGTATTTTTCAATGGCCACGGCAACCCCGTCGTCCGTGCTTTTGAGCGTCAGCTCGTCGGCAGCGGCTTTCACTTCCGGGCGCGCATTGCCCACGGCAATGCCCTTGCCCACGGCGCGGAGCATCTCAATGTCGTTGTAATTGTCGCCGAAGGCCATCACCTCGGGCATCGCAATGCCATAGTTGGCTTTTAAGATCATTTCCAGCGCGGTGGCCTTCGAGATGGAGCGCGGAGCGAGTTCCAGGTAGGTAGACTTGGAGCGGTATATGTAAATCTCGTCGCCCAGCTTGTGTGTCAGTTTATCGGCCAGGGCTGCAATCTCGTCCTCCGGGCCCATGCACATGACTTTGTGCGCGCCAGTATCCGCTTTTTGCCAGTTTTCCAGGGTCATTTGCAGCGAGGAAACCTCCGGCGAGACCTTGGTATGCAGCTCCTCCCGCTCGGCCCATTGGTCAAACTGTGGCACATACCAGTTATCCTCGGTATAGAGGCTGATATGGATAGCGCTGCCCTGGGCCATTGCCACGATGTCGAAGCAGGTGGCCAGCGGGATTTGCACCGAATCCACCACGTCCGGCGTGTCAGCCCCCTCGTTGTAGAGGAGCACGTAGCCCCCGTTAAAGCAGATCATGGGGTGGTGCAGGATGCCCAGCTCGTCCTGGAGGTGGCGCATGGCACTGGGCATCCGCGCGGAGGCCAGGATCACAGGAAAATTATTCTCCAGGCTGCGGATGGTACGGATGGTACGGGGAGAGAGGCCGCGCTGGCTATCCAGCAGCGTGCCGTCTATATCAGAGCAAATAGCGTTTATGTTCATCGTGATGTGATCTCAGGAAATTCAGCGCAATGCTGGGTTTATAGGGCAACAATAAGGTATAAATCCATTTAAAGCAAACCGGTGCGGGGCAAACACGCTTCATCCAATCCGGGACAAACTGGAAATGCCAGCAGAAAGCATACCGGCTCATGCCTAAAAACAGGTATGGGGACCCGCCGGTTTAAAGCCAGGTCCCCATACCCATTTGTTTTCTATCCTAAGCAGGACAAGCGAAACGCTACTCTTTGCCTTTCTTTTTTTCCTGCTTCGCGGCGCGCTTTTCCTTTTCGGTTTTGGCAGGCTTTTTCTTAACCTCTTTTTTGGAGTCTTGTGACTTTCCCATAGCTGTGCTGTTTAAATTTTTATGAGTGAGCATCCATGCTCCTCCCAATATACTAAGAGCTTGGGTAAAATTCATCTTTTGGGTCGCAAATTGTCCAAAATAGAACCTGAAGCAGTTTTTTGGTGCCTCTATCCCGTCGCTCTGCTGCTTAAAAAAAGCTTTGTCAGAACCCACCCCGAACAATTCTCGCTGCCAAAAAAAGAAATTTAAACAAGCGCTCATCAATCGACTGATGAGCAGGCGTGCGCCACGGATTTTTTATATCCACCCGCAGCACTAAAACTGCCATGTATGATTGTCAAATGGTAAAAGCGTTATCCGTCAGGAAATTATACATATCGAGCAGGCAGTTTTTTAGTTCGAATTGTGATGGGGCAGAAGCGAAAGGGAGGGGTGCGCCTCAGGAAGAGTGAGCGGAAGGCGGTTGGTGTTTAAACCCGTTTATTAAGTCATAACAAGGCTTTTGTGGCTGCGTTTAGAAGTATGGGTATATCTTCGGCTTTTAGTTTATCTGTCCTATGCGATTTCGTTTTCTCTATCAATTCCTTTTTGTCTGTGTCGTTGCGGTTGGTTGCAACAGTTGCCAGCAAACCGAACTTATTCCGCGCAAGTCTTTAGCCGAGGAACAACTGTTGCTGGGCAATCCCAGCGGCGCGACCACCGATTTAGCCAACTATAATAACTACTTGCTCCTGAAGCCCCAGTATGTGCTGTCGTATAGCCGCGACCGGGGCACCCCCAATTGGGTGAGTTGGCACGTGAGCGCGGCATGGCTTGGCGATGCTTCCCGGCAGGACAATTTCCGCAGCGACGCCTCGCTGCCCGAGGGGTGGTACCGCGTGACGAGCACCAGCTATTCTGGCAGCGGGTTCGACCGGGGCCACAACGCGCCCTCCGCCGACCGCACCAAGACCTTGGACGACAACTCAGCCACCTTTCTGATGACCAACATGATTCCGCAGGCTCCCAATCTGAACCGCGAAACCTGGGCCCGCATGGAAGACTATACCCGTTCCCTGGTGGCGCAGGGCCAGGAAGTGTATGTGGTGATGGGCAGCTATGGGGTAGGGGGCACCGGCAGCGAGGGCACCGCGAAGAAAATAGACAACGGGCATATAACGGTGCCCAGCCGGGTATGGAAAGTGCTGGTTGTGCTGCCCGAAGGCAACGATGACCTGGCCCGCATCAACACAAGCACGCGTGTCATCGCCGTCAACATGCCCAACGTCATGACTGTGCGCGATGACTGGACGAGCTACATCACCACCGTGGACGCCATTGAGAAGGCAACCGGCTATAACCTGCTCTCGGCATTGCCCGACGCGCTGGAGGAGGTGCTGGAAAGCCAGCAGGACGAAGGGCCGTTTACGAACTGACCCGGAACACAGGCCCAGCCGGCGGCTTTATCCGATCAGGTGCTGTTCATCGTGCCAGCGCATGCGGTATGCGTTCATGGCCGTATCCCCAAGTTTCTGTAGAAGTTTGTAGTTGACGAGCGCCCCAATCGGTGCACCCACGATCGGTATCATCTGGGCCATTTTCGGAATGTCGATATAGTCGCGGTATTCCTGCTGAAAGGTTCGCCAGTCATACTGGTGGATGTCGTCGGGCAGGTGCGCTTTTCTCTCGTTCCAGTGCTCCATCCGGCGGTATACCCGTGCGCGCTGCTCCTGGCTGCTGAAGGCCAGTTGGAATACATGTAGCAGGTAGAGCCGCTCACGGTAATCCGCGACATCGTAGCCATACAGGGCGGCAATCTCATACAGCAGTTTAAGCTTGAGCCCCAGCAGCAAGGGGAAATCGGCGAAGCCCATCAGAATTCCGCCCATCCCCGTGATGCCCCCTTCAGCCGCCGCCGCACGCTTGTAAAACCGGATGCGCTCCTGCACAAGCGCCTCTTTTATCAACAGGGTGGAGCTTTTTTCGGGTATCCGGGTAGTGTACTCAGCCCCAAACAGCACACCCCGGATCATCTGCTTGATGGTGGAAGTGATCAGGGCGTGCACCTTCTCCGGAATATACCCGTTGAGCTTTTGCTGTACCCGGCTGGTTAACTTGCTGGTCAGCGAGGGAGGCCGCTGCATGTCCTGCTGCCATTCTGCCAACTCCTGTAAGGCACGTTCCTCATACATTTGCATGCGCATTTCGGTCGGGTTTGATGTGATAGACGGGCGTAGTAGGCCAGACGAATTTTGCTCTTTAGCCACGCACTTATTCAGGCTATTCCTGTTCCTGCGATGCTGTTGTTTGGGCCTCAGCGATGGACGCCAGCAACGCCTCATCCGTTGTGTCCTCCAGCCAGTTTTTGGGCAATTCTATACGTACTGATTGGGCGCCGCCACTCGGGGTGCAAACAACCGGCACGTGGCCGGAGTCGGTTTCTGTGAGTGAGGCTGCTATTTCGGCTTTCTCGTCTGTGAGTCCGCCATACGCCTGCACACAGGTCCAGGTTGTGGCTTGGGTGTCGGTTATGTCGCGCTGTGTCATTGGGGTATATCAAGGTTAGGTACAACTACACTTACAGGAAACGCACCTGCCGGGATGCCTATGCCCCAAACAAAATCCGTGGGAGGCAACAGAATTATTATTCAAAAGCATTGCACATTTTACGCAGGGAGGTTGTTTAACAGGCATGCGTTATTTTGTAGACAAGGGCTCAGTGGTACGGGAGATTTGGGGCAAGAGCGACACTATTCTCTTTATTTTTGCCGGTGCTTCTGCTGAGTTCGCCCTAAACAAGGCAGTGGACTGGCTTTACTATACCGGCAGGCTTCCGGCTGACCCATTGGGCAGGCTTTTCTCGACGGTGGCTTACGCCCGGCGAATCGTGTTCTCGGATTTGGATGGAGCCCAACGCGCCATCGACCAGATGGCGGCCATCCATGCCAGCGTGGAGGCGAGCCGGGGTATGGCCATTCCGGACTGGGCCTACCGCGATGTGCTTTTTATGCTAATCGATTACTCCATCCGGTCGCAGGAGCTGCTGGAGCGCAGACTGACCGAGGCCGAAAAAATCGAGGTGTTTGCTGTCTTCAACAGAATGGGAAGCCGGATGGGCATCTCGGGGCTTCCGGCCACCTACCCCGACTGGCTGCTGATGCGGGAAGAGCACCTCCGGCAGAACCTGCTCCACGGCCCCTATACCGCAGACCTGTACCGGCAGTACCGCAAGCACCTGGGGCTGGTGCGGTATGCCTTGCTGCTGCAAGGGCAGGTGTTGGTGGTGCCTGCCACTGTTAACAAAATGCTGCGGCTAGGGTCTGTTTCGCTGCTCACGCCCGTGCTCGCGCTGTATAAATTCAGCAGAAAGCTACGGATGGCGTGGCTCCTGAAAGCGGCCATACTCCCCGCATCGTATAAAGCGCAGATCAAAGAACTCGATACCATCCCCTCCTGAAAAAGTGCGGCTTTAGGCTTCGCCTGGCCCTTTGAAGTAGGAAGAGCCGACAGGCACGCCCTGCGGACTGATGAACTGCACCTGCTGGCGGGGGTATACCGGTATGATTTTCTCAAAATACTCGTCCTTTGACAGCTCCTGGGTTATCTTATACGTCAGCTCGCTTTTCCATTTTCTGCGTTCGCGCGCGCCTACAAGGTACCGGATCGTGACATTCGTCCAGGAGTCCTCCAACGACACGAACACCTGTGGGCGCTCGGCCACCTCGTCCTGCAAGCCTGCACGCCGCAGCAACTGCGCATACTGGCGGGCGGGCTCCATCATGTAATTGCCCAGGAGCCCCGTCGCCACCTGCTCCAGCACCGCCATGGCCAGCTTCATGTCCGATTCGTTGGCAATGGCCACGCTCAGCTCGTCCCATACAAAGGCAAAATCACCGGTCAGGTTGATGACGGTGCCGGTCAGGATCTCGTTGTTTGGGAACGTGACCATGCGGCCCGTGGGCTGCTCTGCCTGCACAAAGCCGGGCTGGTACGGGGCCCCGATCTCCCAGACGGTGGTGGTCAGGAAATCGATGCGGTATACATCCCCGAAAACCTCGCCTACCCGGATGCGGTCCCCCACCTTGTAGTAGCCCTGGAAAGAGTTGAGGAGCCACCCGGTGAAACTCTCGATCGGCGTTTGCAGCGACCAGGAGAGGGCAAGGCCAATCAGGCCAAAGGAACCGACTAGCGCCCGGATGTCGCCGGCCACCACGCTCACCGCCAGGCCGATGGCCAGAAGCCATACCGAAATGAGCACGAGGGTGGTGATGGCATTGGAGCTTTGCCAGCGGCCCAGGGTCTTCTGGAGGACCATGCGCAGCAACCGCGTCAGGAGCCAAGCCAGCACCAGGATGCCGATTGCGATGAGCAACTTGGGTAGGTTGAAGTAAAAGCTCTCCCAAAGCTTGCTCAGCGCGCCAAGCGCCTCGTCGGCCGACTCTTTGCTGGCCATACCTATCGACGTGCTTTTTTCTATGGTGTCTGGCTCGGTTATATACAGCGCTTCTTCGGCCACCAGCAACGAGTCGGCTGTGGCGTCTGGCTGGGCCATGTCCTGGGCTGCCAGCCCGGCCTCGTCCGGGGAGGCCAGCATGAGCATGAGCCCCGTAAGCGCGACAGCCAGGATAGAGGCCTGCCGGAAGTTCTTCAGCCTGTTCTCTGCCGCGCCCTTCACTTTGCGGGGGTCTGTGGCACGGCGCCGGGTATTGCGGGCGCGGAACTTCCGCTGGGGAGACACGCCGCTTGCACGCCGTCGCCAGCGGTCTGGGGTTGTTTTCGGAGCGTTGCCGCTTCGGGTGCTTTTGCTAAAAAAAGGCATAGGGAAAGGGGTATGGCATTACAGTCAAGACTTCTGTTTACTCTGCGGAGGGGGCCAGTGTTGCAGCGCGTTCCTGCCGGGGCAACCGAGACTGGGCAAACTTGTAACGGTTCAAGATGCAACTTGCTTGTGCTCAGAATCATTCTCTGGGAAGAAGACAGCGAACGGGCTATTACGCTAAAATATGGCCCTAACACCCAGCTAGTTTGCCGGAATCATGCGCTCTCGGGAGCATTGTATGCACGGTAAACCAACTATTTGGGATGTATGAAGTATAATAGGAGTCGCTGTCGGGTATAGGCAACTACACATCTTGGGCAGCGGCCAGAACAAATCATATCACAACCAAAACCACTGTAATCGCTTTAAAGCGGACAGATTGACAACCAATATCCCCATTCATGAACATAACTGTATACCCTGGTAGCCCTTTTCCTTTAGGGGCGAGCTACGACGGAAAAGGCGTGAATTTTGCCCTTTTTGCTGACAATGCCACAAGCGTTGAGCTCTGCCTCTTCAACTCCAAAGACGACACAACCGAGCATGTCCGGATCGAGATCACCGAGCGCACCCACTATGTATGGCACGTATACCTGCCCGACGTGCATGCCGGGCAGCTGTATGGCTATCGCGTGCACGGCCCCTACGAACCGCAGAATGGACATCGCTTCAACCCCAACAAGCTCCTTATCGACCCTTATGCCAAGGCGATCGCCGGCACGATCAACTGGCACGATTCCTTGTTTGGCTACGATGTAAAAAGCCCTGATGCCGACCTGAGCTTCAGCACCCTCGACAGTGCGCCCTACGTGCCTAAGTCGGTTGTAGTGGACCCGAAATTTGACTGGGAAGAGGACAAGCCCCCGAAGGTGCCGTATTACAAGTCGATCATTTATGAAACGCACGTCAAAGGGTTTACACAAATGAACCCCGATATCCCCGAGGAGATCAGGGGATCCTATGCCGCCCTGGCGCACCCCGTTACCATAAAATACCTGCAGGAGCTGGGCATCACGGCCATCGAGCTGATGCCGGTGCATCACTTCGTGACAGACCGCTACCTGGAAGAAAAAGGCCTGTTGAATTTCTGGGGTTACAACACCATTGGTTTCTTTGCGCCGGACGTGCGCTACTCCAGCAGCGGGATTTTCGGGGAGCAGGTGATAGAGTTCAAGAACATGGTGAAAGAGATGCACCGCGCCGGCATCGAGGTGATCCTGGATGTGGTGTACAACCATACGGCGGAGGGAAATCACATGGGCCCAACGCTGTCGTTCCGGGGCATCGACAATGCCGCGTACTATCGCCTGACAGACGATGACAAGCGGTATTACATGGATTACACCGGCACGGGCAACACCCTGAACGCCATGCAGCCCAACGTGCTGCGCCTGATCATGGACAGCCTGCGCTACTGGATACTGGAGATGCACGTAGACGGGTTTCGGTTTGACCTGGCCTCGGCCCTGGCGCGCGAGCTGCACGCCGTTGACCGACTTGGCTCATTCTTCGACATAATTCACCAGGACCCGATCATCTCACAAGTGAAGCTGATCGCCGAGCCATGGGACATTGGCGAGGGAGGCTATCAGGTGGGCAAGTTCCCTCCGGGATGGGCAGAGTGGAACGGCAAGTACCGCGATTGTATACGCGACTACTGGCGCGGGGCCGACAGTATGCTGGGCGAGTTCGCCGAGCGCTTCACCGGCAGCTCGGACCTATACCAGGACGATTACCGTCGCCCTACGGCAAGCATCAACTTTGTGACAGCGCATGATGGCTTCACCCTCAACGACCTGGTGTCCTATAACGAGAAGTATAACATCGACAATGGCGAGGACAACAACGACGGGGAAAGCCACAACCGCTCCTGGAACCACGGGGTAGAGGGCCCAACAGACGACCCGACCATCCTGGAACTGAGGGAGCAACAGAAGCGAAACTTCCTGGCAACGCTGTTCCTGTCGCAGGGCGTGCCGATGCTGGTGGCCGGCGATGAGGTAAGCCGTACGCAGTTCGGTAACAACAACGCTTACTGCCAGGACAATGAGATTTCCTGGATCAATTGGGAAAATGCGGATCAGGACTTGCTGGAGTTTACCAGAACGGTTATTGACCTGCGCAAAAACCACCCCGTCTTCTGTCGCCGTCGCTGGTTCCAGGGGCGCTCCATCAAGGGTGGAAGCGTGGAGGACATTCACTGGTTCTCGCCACAAGGGAAAGAGATGACAGATGAGAACTGGGGGCATGATTTCGCGAAGTCTCTGGCTGTTTACATGAATGGCCATGGCCTGCGTTCCGTGGGGCCTTTAGGGGAAAAAATCCAGGACGATAGTTTCTACCTGATCTTTAATGCGCACCACGAGCCGATCTCCTACAAGCTGCCACCTAAAAAGTATGGGAAAAAGTGGACCAAAGTGCTGGACACGACCATGAGTAAACTGCCGAATAAGGCACAAACCTTTGATGCGCTCAAAGCCATTAAAGTGGAAGCCCGCTCTATGGTGCTGCTGCAGAGCCCTGTAGAAAAATAGAAGACCCAATTCCCTGAAAACACAAAGAGCCCGACGCTAGCGTCGGGCTCTTTGTGTTTTCAGGGAATTAGTATGGCTTGCGGCAGCAGGCCTATGAGTTGTGTGTCTGCTTCTTGAGCGCGATAATCTGCTGGTTCAACTCCTCGATGCGGTTCATCTCCGTTTGCAACTCCCGTTTCACTTTCAGTTCTTTTTCGCGGGCGTTCTTCTTGAACTCGCTGTATTCCTGGTCGATTTCATCAAAAGCCCGCTGCTTTACCACTGCCGTCTGTTTGCTGCTTCTGAACTGCATCATGATAATGCCCAGCACCAGGAGTAGCGTGATGATGACGCCAAAGCTAAGGAACACATAATGCTGTTTCTCCATGTCGAGGCCCAGCACCGAGAGGTTGGCAACGTTGTGGGCGCTTTGCTGCACTTCCTGCTCTTTCACAGCGTATTGCTGCTTTATTTCCTGCAATTGGTTGTTCTGCTTCTGAATGCTGTCCTTGGCTTGCGTCAGCGCCTCCTCCGTTGACTTGCCCGCCTTGATCAGGGCAACTTCCCTGGCCTTGATCGTGTCCTGGACACTCTTCCAAAAGGCGTCCAGCGACGTGACGGCGACCACCTTGTAGGTCTTGTTATTTTCCTGATAGGAGTTGGCGTTGCCCTTCAGGTTGTTGAATTGCCTGGAAAGCGTGTTGGTGGCAGGAGATCCTTCTTTTGCCGTTCCCTGTGCGTTAGCCAGCGTGAAGGATAACGCAAAGATTGATAGTAAAAAGAATGACTTCATATGTATGAGGGTAAATTCCGGGCGCAGTAGCCTGGGTTGTAAATAATTAATGACACGCTCTGTAGGCGCTCTGCATAGTGTAAACTGTTACGGGTTGTCGCAAAACTACTAACTTAAACTTCAATTCGTTACTTTTTATTGCCCGAACCCCATAAAGTACGGGTGCAGCAGGCTAATCTGCAAGTAAATCGCGGTGGCCAAAAGCCAGAATTTCAGCACGCGGCGCGGGAGATCAAGCCAGCAGGAGCGCGAGGATACAGAAGGCATCGATCACGAGCAGCGCCAGGCTCACCTCTTTGCGCTTTCCACTCAAAACCTTTAGCAGCGTCCAGCTCAGAAATCCCCAGATAATGCCCTGCGTGATGGAATACGCAAACGGGATCAGGACCATGGCCAGAAAAGCCGGTATAGCGTCGTCGAGCTGAAGCCAGTTGATTTTAGTGACGGGTCGCACCATGAAAACGCCCACTAGCACCAGGGCGGGGGCGGTGGCAATGGCCGGGATCATAGAGAGGAGGGGAGCTAGAAACAGGAAGGGCAGAAACAGCAGGGCGCCTACCACCGCCGTCAGCCCGGTGCGGCCACCCGCCTCAATCCCTACCGCCGACTCGATGTAGGCCGTGCCGGGGCTGGAGCCCGCCAGTCCGGCCAGGGTGGTCGCCACGGCGTCCGTCAGCAGGGAGCGTTTCACGTAGCGGGGCTCGCCGTGCTCGTCCAGCAGGTTGGCGGCCTCGGCCAGGCCCACAAAAGTGGAGATACTGTCGAACATGTCGGTAAACACAAACGCGAAGATTACTGGCACAATCGCCCACTGCAGGGAGTTCACAAAATCAAGGCGCAAAAGCAGGCTAAAGTCCGGGGACGAAAACAGGCCCTGCCAGTTTACCAGCGTGCTGGCGGCGGTGCCGTCCAATCCCCACCATCGCCCCAGCGGGTATGCCGCCAACGTGGTAAACAGTATACCAAACAGGATCGCGCCCTTTACCCTGCGCGTGAGCAGCACTGCCGTGACCAGAAGGCCAGCCAGGAAAGTGAGCACCGCCGGGGTGAGTTCGCCCAGCCCCACAATAGTGGCCGGGTTAGACACAATAAACCTGGCGTTGGCAAAACCGATCAGGGTGATGAACAAGCCGATACCCGCTGCGATGGCGTAACGCAGCGTGCGGGGTATGGCCAGCAGGATGAATGTCCGGATGTTGAAGGCAGACAGCAGCAGAAAAACTACCCCCGACCAAAACACGGCGCCCAGCGCCACTGGCCACGGAACGCCAAGGCCCAGCACGGCAGAATAGGTAAAAAAGGCGTTTAAGCCCATCCCGGGAGCCACCAGGATGGGGTTTTTGGCATATAGCCCCATCATCAGGCTGCTAAAAAAACTGACGATGATCGTTGCGGTCAGGACGCCGGAAAAGGGCAGGCCCGCCTGGCTGAGGATACTCGGGTTGACAACGATGATGTATGCCGTAGCGAGAAATGAAGATACCCCAGCAACGACCTCGGTTTGCAACGTGGTGTTGTTTTTCTTCAGTTCAAAATAGTCCTGCATGCGGTGCGTAGTATGTATGGTTGTATGGTGCCCTATAAAATCCATACCACAGGGTATGGCAGCACGAAAATAAGGAAAACAATTTAACCGGATCGCAAATGGCCGCGAGGCCTTTTTCCAACAGCTACGAAGCACCTATTTTGAAGTGCGGTCCGGTCTGTATCCGTTTATACCGGCCACGTGCGCAAAATAGGAATTGGTATTTGCCCGGATATCCCTTATTTTTCAGAAGCGCCGCGCAGCCGCCCGGTGCCATTGCAATCATTTTTATACCAAACCATCAACTATGTTTGTTCACAATGTGTTTTTTTGGCTGAAAAACGCCGCTTCCGAAGAAGACAAGTCGAAGCTGCTTGAGGGGCTGCAAAGCCTGAAGCCCATCGAAGTCATCCGCACCATACATATCGGTGTGCCTGCCAGTACCGACAGACCTGTCATCGAACGAGGGTATGACCTGTCGCTGCTCTTGATTTTTGATACCCCCGAGGATCAGGAAACATACCAGGTACACCCGGTGCACAAGGCTTTTGTGGAGCGGTGCAAAGAGCTGTGGTCGAAAGTCGTTATTTATGATGCCGTAGACGCTTAAACAAAGAGGGAGTCCCGCCGCTGGTTGCACCAACACGTTGACTGGTGCAACCGGTGGCGGCGCTTCCTTTCAAGCGAGTGGACGGTATGAGGGAAGGGAAGAGGTATGAAAAAGTCAGCCACAGTAGTATTTTACGGAAGCTTGAACGATTTTCTGCCAGCCAGCAAACGCGGGCAGCCACTGCGGTATGCGTTTGCCGGCAGTCCGGCCGTGAAAGATGCACTTGAGGCAATTAGGGTCCCGCACCCGGAGGTGGATGTGCTGCTGGTGAACAGAAAAGCTGTTGGGTTATACTACGCCCTGCAGGCAAGCGATGATGTTGCCGTATACCCGGCTAAGTGGTGCAGCCTGTTCCCGGATTCCCGTTCTGTGAGGTATGGGCTGGAGGTGCCCGACCGGTTTGTGCTCGATGTGCATCTGGGCAGGCTCGCCCGGTCGTTGCGCATGCTGGGCTTCGACAGTGCCTACCGTACCGATTACACCGATCAGGAAATCGCCTGCATCGCCGTGTCAGAGAACCGCATTGCCCTCACTCGCGACATAGGCTTGCTAAAACAGAAAGCCATACAGTGGGGCTACTGGCTCCGCTCGCAGCATCTCGAAGCGCAGTTGCAGGAAGTACTGGACTATTTCGACCTGAAGCCAAAGGCGCTACCCTTCACGCGCTGCCTCGTTTGCAACGGCCCGATTGGAGAGGTGGCAAAAGAGCAAGTGCTGGCGCAGCTTCCTCCCAAAACCAGGCAATACTTCACTGTTTTCTACCAATGCCAATCCTGTAGCCGGGTATACTGGAAAGGATCGCATTACGACCGGATGCAAGCTTTTTTGCAGCGTAGTTTAAGCTGTTAGTGTGTTTTTAATCAATGATTTGTGGTTAGTCATTAAAGTGATACAGGAAGGTGATAATTCCTGTAAAGGCAGGCTTCTTGCTATCCTGGATTTCCATCGTCACCTCTAGGCGGGCCTTGGCGATGCCGCGCAGGTCTTTCACGGAAAGCAGCTTTGCCCGAAGCCGCACAGCGCTGTTCACGGTCACGGCCTGATTAAAGCGCAGGCTCTCAATCTCGTAGTTTACCTGCATCTTCAGGTTTTCAATCGTCGCGATCTGCGACCACAGGTAGGGAAGGAGCGAAACGGTAAGGTAGCCATGGGCGATAGTGCTTCCGAAGGGTGTCTCGGCTTTCGCGCGATCCGCATCGAGGTGTATCCACTGGTGGTCGAGGGTGGCGTCGGCGAACTTACTGATCTGCTCTTGCGTGATCGTGTGGTATTCGGACACGCCCATTTCAGCCCCTTCGTGCTGCATAAGCTCCTGCAGGCTCCTGATAACTAACTTACTCATTGGTTTATATGCTAAATGTTGATGTTTATACTGCATGCCTCCCGCAAGTTGGACGCGTTATACCTCAGCATCTGGGTATAACTGTCCATCGTTTGGCGGAAATTCACGGTATGGAAAGCTTCTGAAGCGCCTTATACCCCTATGGGTAATGCTGTGCCGCAGTTTTCAAAATTACCGGTTAAATATAGCTAAGTATTGTTTCTAAACTAGATTTATTCTGCTATATAAGTGGAGATTTGCCGGAGAAACAAGCATCGCGCGAGACCATCAGACTACAGAATCGGAGGTATAGGTATGGAAAAGGATATTTACCGTTTGGCCAAAATCGTCTATATGGCTTGCTTTTCCAACCTGCATTTTACAAAAATTACTTAAATTAAAAGTTTGTATGTGTATTACAAATAACTGATTTGTAAATGTATATGTATGGTATATCGCCTGTAATTACCTTGCCTCTATTGCTCCTGCCCACTTTTGTTATAAACAGGATGTGACAAGCACTCAGACCTGTACCGCACGCAGGGAGGGGATTTTTTTGTATATTGCTTCTCGGGTATCCCAGAAATGATTTCAAGGGGAAAAAGTTATAACAATCGAAATACATGACAGGACTGGTTTTGCTGGCGGCAGGTGCTTCGGTGCGCATGGGGAAACCCAAGCAGGAACTGCTGTACAAAGGCAAAACATTGTTGGGCCACGCTATAGACGTCGCGCTGGATTCGGTGTGTGAGCCGGTGGTGGTGGTGCTACAGCCAGATGCAACGTTAGCCCTGCCCGACACTCAAAAACCAGTGCTCACTGTTCACAATCCGAACTGGCGACAGGGGATGAGCGCATCTATCCATTGTGGACTCGCAGCGCTTATGGCGGCAGCACCGGAAGTTACTGGCGCTATTTTCATGGTCTGCGATCAGCCTTTTGTCGAAACCGCCCTGCTGAATAGCCTGGTGCAGACAAACGCTGGCAGCGGCAAGGGCATTGTCGCCTGCTACTATCAAGGCACCCTCGGCACCCCCGTGCTTTTCAACAGGGTATACTTCGAGGAGTTGCTGTACCTGCGCGGGAAAGAGGGGGCGAAGAAGCTGTTGTTCCGCCACTCCGAGGATGTAGCCACGTTGCCTTTTAGCTTAGGCGCAGTTGATATTGACACACCGGAAGACTATAAACGGCTACATACCTCGGAATCACGGAATTGATTTTTTTGGATTTGGAACATTTTTTCACGGTTTCATATTATATTACTACTTCAACCTAAATACTTTAGATTCTATGGCCACCTATACGCTGCAAATAAACGGCCGACGCTACGAGGCCGACGTTGAGGCAGATACCCCTTTACTGTGGGTGCTGCGCGACCATCTCGGTCTTGTGGGCACGAAATATGGCTGCGGCATCGCCCAGTGCGGGGCCTGCACCGTGCACATGAATGGCAATGCCGTCCGCTCGTGCGTGTTTCCGGTCTCCGCCATCGGCACCGCCCCTATCACCACCATCGAAGGGCTGTCTGAAAAGGGCGACCATCCGGTGCAGCAGGCCTGGGAAGAAGTGGACGTGCCGCAGTGCGGCTACTGCCAGGCAGGCCAGATGATGACCGCATCGGCATTGCTCAGCAAAAACCCAAACCCCAGCGAGGAAGAAATTGTGAGTGCCATGAACGGCAACATCTGCCGTTGCGGCACATACCACCGCATCCGCGAGGCAGTTGCCTTAGCCGCCACCAAAACCAAATAGCCATGTCAACTTTATCTAAACCAAGCAGACGCAATTTTGTGAAGCTGGCTGCCACAGCGGGTGGCGGTCTATTTCTGGGCTTCAGCTGGACCGGTTCAGTGGCATCGGCACTTGAGGTGGTGAGCGACAAAGCACTGGCAAGCGGCACGTTAGACTTTAACAGCTACCTGGCCCTTTCCCCTGACGGAATCGTGACCATACTCTCCCCTAACCCTGAACTTGGTCAGAACATCAAAACCTCTTTCCCGATGATTGTGGCGGAGGAGCTGGATGCCGACTGGACAAAGGTGAAGGTGGTGCAGGCACCGCTGGACACAACCAAGTTTGAGCGGCAGGTGACAGGCGGCAGCGGCGCCGTGCCCCACTCGTGGGAGCGACTGCGCAAGGCAGGGGCAACCGCCCGGCAAATGCTGGTTGAGGCCGCTGCCAAGCGCTGGAAAGTACCTGCCAGCTCCCTGAAAACAGAGAATGGCATGGTGCTGAATCCCAAGAATGGCAAGAAGCTGAGCTATGGGGATTTGGCCACTGCCGCCGCCAAGCTGCCGGTACCCACGGATGTGAAGCTGAAAGACCCGAAAGACTTCAAGCTGATCGGTACGGCCGTCCGGAACGTGGACAACCATGAGATTCTTACCGGCAAGCCGCTCTACGGACTTGATTTTTACCGTGAGGGAATGCTCTTTGCCGTCATCCAGCGCCCCGAGGCGTTTGGCATGAAGCTGAAATCGGTGGATGCCGCTGCAGCCAAGGCAATGCCCGGCATTGTGGATGTGGTGACGTTCAAGAACAACGTGGCCGTGGTGGGCAAGTCGACCTGGCAGGTGAACAAGGCCCGCAAAGCCCTCAAAATTTCCTATACCCCCGATGCCGCCCTGGAAAGCAGCGCTGACCACGACCGAATCTTCAAAGAGCTGCTCGACAGTCCGGAGGCGACTGTTCGCAGAAAAGACGGTGACGTGGAAGCTGCGTTTAAAAGCGCGGCCAAAGTGGTGAAGAGCGAATACCAGTGCCCGTTCCTGTCGCACAGCCCCATGGAACCGATGAACTTCTTCGCTCATGTACGCCCAGACGGGGTAGAGCTGGTCGGCCCGACCCAAACGCCTGAGATGGCGCGCGGCCAGGTGGCCAAACTACTGGATATAGCACCCGAAAAAATTACGGTGGAGCTTACCCGACTGGGTGGAGGCTTTGGCCGTCGGCTAAGCGCAGACTATGTGCTGGAGGCCGCAGAGCTTTCCAGCCTGATCAAAGCACCGGTAAAAGTGATCTGGACCCGCGAAGATGACATGACCGGGGGAACATACCGACCGGCGGTGCGCTACCGTTTTGAGGCTGCGCTCGATGCCAAAGGCAACATGATCGGCTATAAACTGCGCGGGGTGGGTATGAATGCCGGCAACCCCACACGCGAGGACAACTTCCCTTCCGGAGCAGTCGACAACCTGCTGATTGATTCTGTAGACCACAAGTCGCCGATCACCACCGGCCCGTGGCGAGCCCCGATCACCAACTTCCTGGCTTTTGCCGAGCAGTCGTTTCTGGACGAGGTGGCGCACGCAGCCGGGAAAGACCCGGTGGCCTTCCGGCTGGAGTTGCTTGCCAAAGCGAAAAAAGAACCCGTGGGCGAGGTTAAGTATGACATCGACCGCATGAAAGGCGTGATTGACCTGGCCGTGGAGAAATCTGGCTGGGGCAGGAAAAAGGATATCGCCCAGGGCTTTAGCGTTTACTTCTCGCACCGCTCGTATGTGGCCCAAGTAGGAGAGGTGGCGATGCAGGACAATCAGCCTGTCGTCAAGAAGATATATGCCGCCGCCGATTGCGGTATGGTGATCAACCTCAGCGGTGCCTACCAGCAGGTGCGCGGCGGGATTGTGGATGGCCTGGGCCATGCCATGTACAGCAACCTGACGTTTAAAAACGGAGCCCCCGAGCAGAATAATTTCAATGGATACCGGCTGATCCGGATGAAAGAAGTGCCCGAGGTGGATGTGCATTTCGTGAACAACGGCATCGACCCGACCGGACTAGGGGAGCCCGCGCTTCCACCAACAGGCGGTGCAGTGGCAAACGCTATCTTCAAAGCCACCGGAAAGCGCCTGTATGACCAGCCGTTCGCGGAGCAGCAAGGCCTGAAAACAGTCTGAGTGAGATAAGCTGGATGACGGTGCATACCTGCAGAACCACAATGTTTTAAGCCGTGACGCATTAAGATGTATTCGTACTGAGGAAGCAGGCATTAGCACGCCTTTTAGCCATATCCAGTTCGAAGAAGTGGAAGCTGCATTGTTTTACACCTCGGTTTTCCGCAACTGAAATCCTGAAAAGCATGCCGCCGGATGTATGATAGTCTACATCGGGCGGCATGTTTAACTTTACAGCCAAAGGTAGTTTCGGGAGTTCCAGACCCGATCGCCTTTGCAGCACGAAGGGTTTGTGCAGCGCATTGCACCATTGTGAGCAAACAAACCGGGTTTGCGTAAACATAAGAAGTTGGAAGTATAAAAATGAAGGCCTTTTGGTCACGTACGCACAAAGATTAGCAACATGTTAAAAGACAGACACGGAAGAACCGTTAATTACCTGCGCCTGGCCGTAACCGACCGGTGTAACCTGCGGTGCTTTTACTGCATGCCGGAGGAGGGGATTGATTGGCTCGCGCGCAAAGAGCTGATGACGTATGAGGAGATGCTGCGCCTCTGTGCCGCGTTCGTGAAAATGGGAATCGAGAAGATCCGGGTGAC
Source organism: Pontibacter sp. E15-1 (assembly GCF_022601975.1). GTDB lineage: Bacteria > Bacteroidota > Bacteroidia > Cytophagales > Hymenobacteraceae > Pontibacter. Next base: position 103,749 of record NZ_JAKVIR010000011.1, on the reverse strand, counting down.
GGGCGGCGAGCCGTTCGTGCGCAAGGGGTTTATGCCTTTTCTGACTAAGCTGTCTCAACTGGATGGGTTGAAGGAGCTGACGATCACGACCAATGGGGTACTGACGGCCCCCTTCGTGCCGCAGATGAAAAAAATAGGCATCCGCTCCGTGAACCTGAGCCTCGACACCCTGGACCGCAACCGCTTTTTTGCGATTACCCGCCGCGACGAACTGCCCCAGGTACTCGACACGCTGGAGCAACTGCTGAAACATAACATCGAGGTGAAGCTGAACGCGGTGGTGATGGAGGGACAAAACACCGACGATATCCTGCCCTTAGTGGCCCTGACCAAGTCTAAGCCAGTAAGCGTGCGGTTCATCGAAGAAATGCCCTTTAACGGGGGAGAGGGACACGTCAAAAGCCTGAGCTGGGACCATGCGCAGATTCTCGACACCATCAAATCAGCCTATCCAGCCATCACGAAACTGGTCGATCCGCCTTTTTCAACATCCTTCAATTACCAGATACCGGGGTATAAAGGCACAGTGGGCATCATCGCGGCCTATACCCGTTCGTTCTGTGGCTCCTGCAACCGCATCAGGCTGACGCCGCTCGGCGACATGAAAACATGCCTCTACGGCCACAGCGTGCTCAACTTTAAAGACCTGCTTCGGGCAGGGGCAAGCGAGGCAGAACTGCAGGCGGCACTCGAAAAAGCCATCAGCCTGAAAGACGCCACTGGTTGGGAAGCGGAGAAAAACAACGCAGGCCAGGCTTCGCTGAGCGCCTCAATGGCTACCATTGGCGGTTAAACCAAGCTGGCAGCTGGTATAGGTTAGTTTACTGGTAATTAGTATGGTATGGTTCTATACCTACTGGGTGATTTTAGGGTGCCATATGAGTTTGAACGAATGCGCTGTTCTGGTTAGAAAGCTTTATACAGTAAACAGCATAAACCGAAATCCCCACGAAAGTCCTGCATCAGTATAGGCGGATCAGAATCCTGAAAAACAGAAACACATGGTGACAGTAGCAGAAGCAGAAGCAATCATCCAGGCGGAGGTTAAAGACTTTGGTGTGGAGGTGTTGCCTTTTGAACGGGCGCTTGGCCGTGTGCTGGCCGAAGACCTCAGAACCGACCGGGACCTGCCTCCCTTCAATCGGGTGGCGATGGACGGCATCGCGATCCGGTATGCCGCCTATGCACAAGGCGTGCGTGCGTTTCCGATCGCCGCAACGCAGGCAGCCGGGGAGGAGCCCATTGCGTTGCAAGACGCGGCTAGCTGCATCGAGATTATGACCGGAGCGGCCTTGCCAGCCTCTGCAGACACCGTGATACGCTACGAGGACCTGACCATAGCAAACGGAACAGCCACTGTGCTGGCGCCGGAAGTGGCACAAGGTCAGAACATACACCAGCAGGGCAAAGACCGAAAGCGGCACGATGTGGTCGCCAAGGCGAACCAGCGCGTAACCCCGGCCCTGGTCGGTATGGCCGCCGCCGTGGGCGCGACGGAACTGCAGGTGAAAAAACTGCCGCGCGTGGTGGTGATCTCTACCGGCGATGAACTGGTGGAGGTGCAGGCGTCTCCGCTGCCCTACCAGATCAGGCGGTCCAATAATTACATGGTGAAGGCGGCCCTGCAAAAATACCAGCTCCACGCCGATCTTCTGCACATACCCGACGAGGTTGCGGCAACAGAGCAGCATTTGAGAGAATGCCTGCAACAGTATGATGTGATCCTGCTGAGCGGTGGCATCTCCATGGGCAAATTCGACTATGTGCCGCAGGTGCTGGAAACGCTGGCGGTAGAGCGGCTGTTTCATAAAGTGCAGCAGCGGCCCGGCAAGCCCTTCTGGTTCGGCAAACACGCGAATGGTGTGTTGGTTTTCGCCTTGCCGGGAAACCCTGCATCCACCTTTATGTGCCTGCACCGCTATATGCTGCCCTGGCTCGATGCGTGCCTGGGTATGGCATCACCGCAACGGCACGCCGCACTGACACAAGCGGTTACGTTTAAGCCTCCGCTGCAATACTTTTTGCAGGTAACCCTAACCGTAAATGAGCACGGGCAGTTGCTGGCCACGCCGTTAGAGGGGAATGGCTCCGGCGACTTTGCCAATCTAGTGGAGGCCGAAGCCTTTCTGGAACTGCCGCAGCATAAGACAGATTTCAAGGAAGGTGAAGCGTATAGGGTATGGACGTTTCGTTAAGATGATACGAATAGCCAATTTTAAATTGACATACATAAAAGCATGAGCGAATTTTCGCATTTAGATGAAAAGGGGAAAGCCACGATGGTGGATGTGGGCGGGAAGCAGGTGACGCACCGCACCGCTACAGCCCGAAGCATTGTTGTGCTCCCCACGGAGGTACTCGCAAAACTAAACGAAGGCGATATTCAGACCAAGAAGGGTTCGGTGTTCCAGATAGCGATCATCGCGGGCATCATGGGGGCGAAAAAGACCAGCGAGCTGATCCCGCTGTGCCACCCGCTTGGGCTTGATAACTGCCATATAGAACTGCAACTCAATGCAGCGCAGGAACTGGTGATAGACTGCACTGCCAGCCTCACGGCCAAAACCGGCGTGGAGATGGAAGCGCTGGTGGGAGCCTCTGTGGCCGCGCTCACGGTGTACGACATGTGCAAGGCCCTTAGCCACGACATTGTGATAAAGGAGACGAAACTGATAGCGAAGACAGGAGGGAAGCGTGACTTTGAAAGAGCATAAAAAACACAGCGTACTCACAAAACCGGCACTTGGCCATTTCGCCCGCAACGAATGGGCCTTTGTAGGCACGCCCTGCGGCGAAATCAAAACACTGGCAGACCAGGTAATCGCTGCGCTGTCTTCTAGCTATAAATGCTCATATGTGGATGCCTCGCATGCGCATGCCGACGCTGCAGCAACGCTGCCAGGCCGACTGGCGAAGGGTGCCGTAGCAGAATACACCGATCAGATCACCTACCATCAAGTTGATTTTACCCAGCCCATGAACGCATTCCGCTTCAGGCAGCTATTCTCGGAAATGGATCTGGTTTTGGTAAACGGCAATCACCAACAGGCGCAGGCGCAGGTAGTGGTTATAGATGAACGCAAGCGCGCCTCCCTGCAAAAAAGAGTGGCGCAACTCACCAATGTGCAGCTGATCCTGCTGGCTGAAGGAACCGAGCAAGTCTTTGATTTTGTGCAGGAAGCCATACCCGGGTGGCAAGCGTTGCCCATATATAAACTAAGCGACACCGCTAAAATCGTCTCCTTTTTTCAGGAGCAGATGCAGCGGGCGCAACCCGTGTTAAACGGACTGGTGCTGGCCGGGGGGCAGAGCCTCCGCATGGGCCGCGACAAAGGGGCAATTGACTGGCACGGTAAGGCGCAGCGCTATTTTATGGCAGATTTGCTGAAAGGCTTTTGCAACGAAGTATACATATCCTGCCGGGCAGAGCAGCAAGTTGAGGTAAACAATGGGTATAAAACACTGTCGGACACTTTTATTGGCCTGGGGCCTTATGGCGCTATCCTATCCGCCTTTCGGGAGCAGCCGGATGCTGCCTGGCTGGTGGTAGCCTGCGATCTGCCTTTGCTTGACGAGCAAACGCTGGAGCAGTTAACTTCACAACGAGACAGCGCCGCCACTGCAACCACGTTCGTGAGTCCGCACGACGGTTTTCCGGAGCCACTCATCACAATCTGGGAGCCAAAAAGCTATCCTTTGCTGCTGTCCTTTCTGGCCCAGGGCTATACCTGTCCGCGCAAGGTGTTGATCAACAGCGAAACGAACCTGATCAATCCGCAGCACCCCGACGCGCTGCTGAATGTAAATACGCCTCAGGAGTTGGAGAAAGTGAAACGGCTTTTGGTTAAATAAATTCGGTATACCTGAAGAGAAAAGGTTTTGGTGAGTGTTACGTAGCGCTTGTATCGGAATGTGTATCCGGTTGCGCGAATATTTTCTGCATACAAACGCTGTTTTCTACCCCGGCATACTGGCCGTAGTTGGGTATAACGTTGTAGCCGCTTTTGGTATAGAGCCTGATTGCTTCGGGCTGCGCCTGTCCGGTTTCAAGAACTAGCTTTTTATACCCCGATGCTTGCGCCCAGGCCTCCAACTCCCGCAATACGTCTCCGGCTATACCCTGTCCCCGAAACTCAGGTCGTACATACATGCGTTTTACCTCTGCGATGTCGGCAGCATACTGCTTAAATGCCCCGCAGCCCACCGCGATTCCGTCTACATACGCCACCACCGCATTCCGGATACTGTCGATTTTATTAAACTGGGCGTAAAACGCATGGTCTTCCCCGTCTCTGATACTGAGGTCAATGTCCAATTAACGTACAAGTGCCACAAAATCTTCGTGAGCGGAGTCTGTCCGGAAAAGCGATATCATGCAAGGAAAAGATTAATTCGGGTTGATTGTTTTATATGTAGGAGATTAAGGGAAGTATGCGATCTACGATTGAGCGTTACGCATACCATTGTTTTGATGCTGCCTACGGATGCGCGGCCACCCATACCTCGCCATCCTCAAAAATCTCTTTTTTCCAGATAGGAACCGTTTGCTTCAGGGTGTCGATGAGGAAGCGGCAGGCGTCGAAGGCGGCGGCGCGGTGCGCGGCGGAAACGGCGATCACCACGGGTACGTCGCCGATGGGGAGTACGCCCGTGCGGTGGTGCAGGAGCACTTTGTGTAGGGGCCATTTCTCCAAAGCCTGCTCGGCCAATTTGGTCATTTCGCGCATGGCCATGGGCACGTATGCCTCAAACTCCAGACGCAGCACCGGCTTGCCCTGGGTAGCATCGCGCACGGTGCCGATGAACACATCAATCCCCCCGCTTTGCGGCGACATCACCCAGTTGATGCATGCCGGGATGTCTAGGGGGGCTTCGGTAACTTTTATATCGATCATACACTGGCTGGCTTAGCCGCCACTTACGGGCGGGATGATGGCTATTTCGTCGCGCGCCTGCAACACGTTGTCGGCCTGCGCATACTCACTGTTCACCGCGATCATAAACGAAGAGAGCTGTTTCAGGCGCGGGAACTGTGCCTCCAGTGCGCTTTTCAGGGTGGCCACCGTTGTGTTCTCTTCTACCTCCACGGCCACTGCGGGTTTTCCGAAGATATCTTTGGCGATACCGAATGCCAGCACATTTACTTTCATCGTATGGTCTCCTTTTTTAAACTAAGTGTTTGTACAGTACCTCAATGCCTGCCACAAAGATGAGCACCGCCGTCATGCGCCGGATCATATAGGGGTCTAATTTGAGGATGGCAAGCCGGGAACCCAACTGGCCGCCTGCAAACACGGCCCCGCACAATAACAGGATACGCGTGAAATTAATGCCGGGTGGCAGCTGCAGCAGTTGCCCCGCGATGCCGGAGATGGAGTTGACCAGGATAAACACGCTGGCCGTAGCCGCAATTTTCCTGGGGTTATCCCACCGGATCAGGTTGAGCAGGGGCGACAAAAAGATACCGCCGCCAATACCCAGCATTCCCGACAGAAAGCCGATACCTCCGCCCAAAAAGCCGTCCTTGGCATAGGTGGCACGGTCTGGGGCACCAGCCGCCGGGATGTCGGTGTGCCGCTTGCGCGACCAGAGCAGCACGGCGGCCACCAGCAAACTGCAGCCCAGCAGTATGAAAAACGTGCGCTGCTCAATGCGCAGGGTGGCTCCCAGAAAAGCCATGGGCACACTGAAAATCACCAGGGGCAAGATTTTGCGCCAGTTTACGTGGTGGTTCCGGACAAACAGGATGGTGCCGCCGGTCACAACCACAATGTTACAGAGCAGGGCAATCAGCCGGAGCTCTTTGAAAGGCAGCGCGTACAGGGCGAGGATAGCGAGATAACTGGAGCCGCCACCAAAACCCACTGAGGCATATATAAAGGCAATCACAAAAAAGAAAAGCAAAAGCTCCCAGTGTTGCATAGGTATAAGGGCATGTTAAAACGTAACCTTCGGGCCGACACTGCCCTTAAAGAAACCTGAATCGCCTTTCGATAGTCCCTTAATGCTGCGAAACGGCCCAAAAAACGCTTCGCCAGAACCCCTCCTGAACATTTTTTGCTCTCAAAAACGAAATGCAAACATGCTCCAGGCACGAATGTAAGGCATGAGGTATGGCTTCAGAACGGAGCAAAGGGATACGGCTTACCTATTTCTTTCGCAATTCTTTTACCTGCGCCGGAGTTACGGGTTTTGCCTTGTTACCCCAATTGTTCTGGACAAAGGTGAGTACATCCGCCACCTGCTGGTCCGTCAGGAAAGCATGCGAGGGCATTTGCATGTGGTAGGTCTGTCCGTTCACCTTAATCTCATCGTTCAATCCGTTCAGCACCACGCCGATGGCTCTTTTCTGGTCCTGCATCAGAAAATCTGACTTGGCAAGGGGAGGGAAGGCCCCGGGGATACCCTGTCCCTCGGCCATGTGGCAGCTCTGGCAATTGGCGGTATACACGGCCTTGCCCCGCTTTATGCTGGCTTCGGCAGTGTCTGTCTGGGAGGTATAGAAATACCCTGATGTGATCAACATCGCTGCAATAATTCCTTTGAACATAGCTTTTCAAATTAGACAGCTAAAATAGCCATTATTATTCAAACTTGTACAGTCATCCGGGTGCTGTTTTGCGCTTTTTAGCTGTGTATACCCAGATTTTTCAGCAATAGAGGTATGATACCATTATCGAATGGATTTTGCGTATTGAAGTATTTTCGTGAAGTGTTTGTACCTGCTGTTACGCAATACCTACTTTTGTCCCCCTTTGAAGGGGGTTGGGGGATGACACTCCCTGCGGGCAATCACCTGAGAGATATTTAGAAGCTGTTTTTTATCAAGCAAGAGCAGAAAAGGCTGTTTCGGCCGCCTCTCATCCCCCTGCCCCCTTCTTCGTCGAGGGCCCCTACCCCCAAGGGGGACTTTTAAGAACTGCGCGGCTCACTTGCGTAACGTCAAATTTGACTGTGCAAAATATAATTGATAGTGGTATCAGGAGGCGACCGTTTACCGAAAAGGCCTGCTGCACGTATGGTGTGTAGCAGGCCTTTGTGGTATAAATGCGCCAGTAGCTCTTTAATGTGGATAGATCCGGGCCACGTAGCCGCCCCCGGGTGCCATGCGCGCGCTGAGTTTTTTATTTTGCGGCACAGCGATAGTTTCATGGATATAGTCGGCGGCGTTTCGGCTGGCGTTCAAGCCATCGCGGAATATTTCAGCCTTGTAGCTACCCTCAGGCAGAAAAGACAGATCCAGTTCCATCTCCCGCGGGTCCCAGTTGGTGAGGGCACCCACATACCATACGTTGCCTTTGCGGCGGGCAATGGCAATCTGCTCGCCTATGGCCCCGCTCAGCGCCACCGTCTCGTCCCATACCTCGGGCACGGCTGCCATAAAGGTGGTGCTTTCCTGCTCTTTCATATAGTTGGTAGGGCTGTCAGCCAGCATGTTTATCGGCGACTCGAAGACCACGTACTCGGCCAGTTGGCGGCTTCGGGTGCCCTGGCTCATCGGCTCGGAGTTAACCGGGCGGTAGCTGTCGCGGGTGGCGTTGCGCATGGCGCCCTGCGTATAGTCAATCGGGCCAGCCAGCATCCGGATGAAGGGCATGGTCACGTCATATGTCACCTGGTCTACCTCGGGGCCCGACCATTTCATCTGCTCCAGCCCGTGCACGCCCTCAAAGTTAATCACGTTGGGGTAGGTGCGCTGCAGACCGGTAGGCTTGTAGGCTCCATGGAAGTCCATGAGGAGCTTGTTCTTGGCACCCACTGCGGCGGCGCGGTAAAAGAAGTCTACCATTTCCTGGTCGTCTCGGTCCATAAAATCTACCTTAAAGCCCTTCACGCCCAGGTCGGCATAGTGCTTTGCTACGTTTTCCATGTCTCGGTTGAAGGCATGGAAGCCAGCCCAAAGGATGATGCCCACATGCTTCTGCCCGGCATAGGCGATGAGTTCCTTCAGGTCGATCTCCGAGACTACCTGCATCAGGTCAGCCTTCATGTTCACGGCCCAGCCTTCATCGAGGATAACATACTCGATGTTGTTGGCCGCCGCAAAATCAATGTAGTATTTGTAGGTTGGGTTGTTGATGCCCGCCTCAAAATCCACCCCGGAGATGTTCCAGTCGTTCCACCAATCCCAGGCCACTTTGCCAGGCTTTATCCAGGATATGTCCTTCAGGCGCGAGGGAGCCGCCAGTTTATACACCATGTCGCTGTCGGCAAGCTGCTTGTCGTCGGTGGAGATGACCATGACGCGCCACGGGAAGCTACGGGTGCCTTTTGCCCTGGCGATATACCCCTCACGCTCTCTTACAAACATCTGCAGCATGTTGTGTCCGGCTTGCTCCACGCGCTTGGGGTATGCGGCAAACACGCCCGTCAGGGTATAGCCACCGGTTTTGTTGATCAGGTACATGCCCGGATAGCTCTCCAGGTCCGCCTCCGTGATGGCCACTTTCTTCCCCTTCCCAACATCTACCACCAACGGCATAAACGCGAGGTGTTCCGGGTCCAGCCGGGACAGCGGGCTGTGGGTATAGGTGTTCTCAAAGGAGGTGTTGAACTGCTCTTCGATGGTGGTTTTCTTCTCCTGCTTCACGTAGGGCACGATGGCAGTATGATCGGCGGCAAAGTTAAAGGTGGCCTCCTCGTTGAGCACCCGAAAATCCTTTTTTCTGGATGTGGAGAAGCGGTATGCCACGCCATCGTTATACGCCCGGAAGATGACGCTGTAACCGCCCCGGAAGTTTAAAACCAGTTCATTGTACTTGTCCTCTACCTGTGCCCGTTTGTAAAAAGGCGTCGCGATACGCTGGTTCACCGTGTTGCTTTTCGGGCTCTTCAGGCGCGGGCTTGCCCCGAGCGTTTCGCCGTCGTCCAGCTGCATGGAAATGGGCGACGGGGCAATCACCACATCGCCCTCATGCTGCACAGTATAGATGATTTTGTCTTGAAGCGCGACCGTGGCAGTAATTTTGCCGTCCGGCGATTGCACGGAATAGCTGGGAGTGGAACTGGATTTCAGCTGTGCCATGGCAGCAAACCCGAAGGTAAGCAGCAGCGCCAGTAAGAGGATTTTTTGTTTCATCTTGTGCTTTTTGGATCGATGGGTGCTACAAACAGGTAGCGGTTGCAAAGCCAATATAGGGTATTTCGCTATTTCTCCATCTATCATTCCGCAGGGTATAACTTCCAGCATATAGCAGTTTTTTATCCTTGCTATAATACAAAGAAGGCAGCTCAGCTGATTCGCTGGCTCCCTTTATAAGTTCATTCTCTATATGATTTTCTGATTTGTTACTTGTTCCAGTGCCGTTGGTTATGTCCGGCTCTGCCCGAGCCTACATTGTAGCGCTGGTAATGCGCGGGGTTCTTTTTATAATAGTCCTGGTGGTATTCCTCGGCAGGGTAGAAGGTTTTGGCTGGCAGGATTGGGGTGACAATGGGCCGTGAAAAAGGGCCGTGTTCATCCACCTGCTTTTTTGACTCTTCGGCCTGTATCTTTTGCTCCTCGGAGTGGTAGAAAATTGCCGTTTGGTAAGACGAGCCGCGGTCACCAAATTGTCCACCGGCATCCGTAGGGTCAACCTGTTGCCAGAATACCTCCAGTAGCTCTTTGTAGGAGATCACGCTGGGGTCGAAGGTGATTTGCACCGCCTCATAATGTCCCGTGGTGTCGGAGCATACCTGTTCGTAAGTAGGGTTTTCGGTATGGCCGCCTGTATAACCTGATATTACTTTTTTTATACCCGGCCATTGGTCGAAAGGCTTGACCATGCACCAGAAGCACCCTCCGGCGAAAGTGGCCAGCTCATTTTTTTTTTCTTCGTTATCCATGTTCTATATACTATGATTTCCTTTATTGCTACCTTATCCTAAGTCCACTTGTTGCCGCACAGCGCAAAAATGCCGCAAACAACCATGCCTTTTAAATGCAGGACGTTACTTTGCAGACGCTCAGCATGTTGATTTGGGTAGGCTGGGACGAGGTGGTTTCCTGCAAAAACATGCGGAAGGCAAATTTGTTTGACGGCAATATGTCTTACGATGTGGTAACAGCTTTTGGCCATAATTAACTATCTTGCTGTGTGAAGAAACATGTTTCCCCGCAGCTACATTAAGCCTTTATTAAAATGGATTATAAAAAGCTTTTTCTATCGATCCCCGAGTCGATTGTCATTCTATCTACAGAGTATAAGGTACTGGATGCTACCGAGGCATACCTGAAGGCGACGATACGCAAGCGGGAGGACCTGATTGGGAAGTACCTGCTGGAGGAATTCCCGGACAATCCGCATGACGAGGGGTCGCGAAACGTGAAAACATTACGTGATTCACTCGACAACGCCCTGAAAACGAAAAAGATTGATTATTTCCCGGTAACCCGGTATGATATCCCGCGCCCGGAGGAGTTGGGTGGCGGCTATGATTTTCGCTACTGGGAAGCAACCCATACCCCTGTGCTGGACGATGACGGAGAGGTGATGTATATTGTGCAGCGCACCACCGATGTGACGGAGCGGGAAATGGCAAAGCAGGCGCTTATAGCAAGTGAGCGCAAATACCGCTTCATGGCCGAAGCAATCCCGATGCTGATCAGCACCAGCAAAGCGAACGGAGAGCCTATTTACTTTAACCAAAGCTGGATAAGTTATACAGGGCGCTCGATGGCGCAGTTATTCGCCAGCCTCTGGAGCGACTTTGTGCACCCCGATGACGTGTCGCTGCTCCGCCAGCGATGGGAAAGCGCCATGAGGGACCAGACAAACCTGCAGGCAGAAGTCAGGATATTGGATAAGAACGGAACCTTCCGCTGGCATTCTACCCGAAGCACGCCCATGAAAAATGCCCAGGGGGAGGTGGAGATGTGGGTAAGCAGCTCCACCGATATTCACGATACCCGCCATATGGTGCATGAGCTGCTTGTAGTCAACGAGCAGGCCTCTGTATTGTCCGATCAGGTGCAGGACGCCTTCCGAAAGGCTGAAGCGGAACGCAGAAGCCTGACACGTGTGATTATGCAGGCACCCGCCATGATGTGCATCCTGAAAGGGCCGGACCACCGCTTCGAGTTGGTCAACCCACTCTACCAGGGACTTTTCCCTGACAAAGAGTTGATCGGAAGGACTGTGGCGGAGGCACTTCCGGAAGTGGTGGAGCAAGGAATTATAGAGTTGCTGGACAATGTATACCAAACAGGCGAAATATTTACGGCAAATGAACGATGTGTCAAGATCGATCGTTCGAATACAGGAGAACTGGAGGAGATCTACATTAACTTCAGTTACCAGCCTCTTTACAACGAGCATGATTCAGTTTCCGGTATTCTGGTATTCGCACTAGACGTGAGCGAAATGGTGAACCTCAAGCATAAGCTCCATGAATCAGGGCATGCATCTTTATAGCGTTTATGACGCAAAAACCTTAGCCCATAGTATAGGAAGCAATTCATGCAGCAATACCAGATAGATTTTCAGCAGTTAAGAATCAAGCATATCCTGTTTAAGTCTAAAGTGCGCTCGGTGCTTTATGGCGGCAAGCAGGATGTCGATTTCTTTTCGCAGCGTGGGCCGATTATGGAATGGTTCCGGGTGACCGGGGGAGAGCATTACAGTCAGGAGCCAGAATTGCGCATGCTTCACCGGACGCATCAGACCCTGACCTCTCATGCCCTGCAACTCTTCAGAGTATACGACAGCGGCCGTATCGAGCAGGCCCACGAAGGACTGAAAGAAATAGAGCTCGGTTCTGAGCAGTTTCTTACCACCCTTAGCCAGTTCGAGAAAAGGCTTTCCAGCCTTGAGATGAGCGATAGTTTTTAACCAGATTATACCCCCACAAACGCAAACAGGCCCGAAGATCTCGGGCCTGTTTGCGTTTGTGGGGGTATGAGGCAGATGGACAATTTGCGCTCTGATTCGATACTTCTGTAAAGCAGTAATAAGCAAAACCCCCTGAACCTGCCCAAATCGTTCCGCGTACTAGCAAGCAGCAGTTACCATGCGCGCCGTTAGGGGAGTCGGTACGGCACCAGCTTTGATTCAATACCCTACTTCCGTCTTGCCTTTCCCTAGAAAGTGAGTCCTCAGCGATATTGCAACTTGCAATGCATGCTTTATTTTCACCTCAACCCAAGTACTATGAGCAACAAACAGCAACCCGAAACGATCGAGAAGGCAGCACCATGGCTGCCTCCCAAGCAGTCGGTTCGCATCACCATCAACGGAACCCAGCACCAGCTGGAGCTGGAACCCTGGATCTCGGTGCTGGACATGCTGCGGGAGCACCTGCAGCTTACCGGCACCAAAAAAGGCTGCGACCATGGCCAGTGCGGAGCCTGTACCGTCCTGCTGGATGGCAAGCGCATCAACTCCTGCCTCACGCTCGCCGTGATGCACGACGGATCCAGCGTCACCACCATCGAGGGCGTGGCGAATGGCGAGGAATTGCACCCAGTGCAGCAGGCCTTCATCGACCACGATGCATTCCAGTGCGGCTACTGCACCTCTGGGCAAATTTGCTCCGCGATTGGACTGATCAACGAGGGCAAAGCCAAAACCCCGGATGATATCCGCGACCTGATGAGTGGAAACATCTGCCGCTGTGGGGCTTATACCAATATTTTTAAAGTGGTGCAGGAAGCACTGGAAAGGAGCAAGGCCCAATGAGGAGTTTTACCTATACCCGCGCCGGCGACGTCGCCGAAGCCGTGAACGAGGTTGCCGGAAACGAGGAAGCCAGGTTTATAGCTGGCGGCACCAACCTGCTGGACCTCATGAAGATAGATGTGATGCATCCGCGCCACATCGTGGATATCACCAGGCTGGCGCTAAGCACAGTGGAAGACACCCCGGAAGGAGGGCTACGGCTGGGAGCGCTGGTCACAAATGCCGACACGGCCTATCACGAGCAGGTTGAAACGCGCTACCCGCTGCTGTCGCATGCCATACTTGCCGGAGCCACCGCGCAGCTGCGCAACAAGGCCACAGACGGCGGCAACCTGCTGCAGCGCACCCGATGCTATTATTTCTACGACAAAGCCACACCCTGCAACAAGCGGGAGCCGGGCTCCGGATGCGCCGCCATCACCGGTTTTAACCGCATCCACGCCATACTCGGTGAAAGCGAGCACTGTATCGCCACGCACCCCAGTGACATGTGCGTTGCGCTTGCAGCCTTAGGTGCCGTGGTGCACGTAACCGGGCCAAATGGCGAAAGAGGCATACCGTTTGCGGAGTTCCATCGCCTGCCAGGCGACACGCCCGAGCAGGACACCAACCTGAATCAGGACGAGATCATCACTTCCATCGAACTGCCTGCCCAGGGCTTCGCAGACCATTATGCCTACGTGAAGGTGCGGGACAGGGCCTCGTACGCTTTTGCGCTCGTGTCGGTGGCCGCAGGCCTTCTACTGGAAGACGGCGTGGTGAAAGAAGCCCGCATCGCGCTGGGTGGGGTGGCCCACAAGCCATGGCGCAAGCCCGAGGCCGAGGCATTGCTGCACGGCCAGCCAGCCACAGCAGAGAATTTCAGGAAAGTGGCGGAGGCATACCTGGAAGGGGCCAAAGGATACGGCCATAACACATTTAAAATCGAGCTGGCAAAGCGGGCCATTGTGCGTGCGCTGCAGCAAGCAACCGAAAATAAGGCATGACTATGAAAACAGACTATATCGGGAAACCCACCAACCGTGTGGACGGACGCCTGAAGGTGACGGGCCAGGCCAAGTATGCGGCCGAATTCGATTCACCGGGGCTTACGTATGGCTTCGTGGTTTCCAGCAGGATCGCAAAAGGGAAAATCAAATCCATCGATACAACAGAGGCCCTGCAACTGGATGGCGTGCTGCAGGTATTCACACACGAAAACCGCCCCCAAACGGCGTGGTTCGACAAAAGTTATCAGGATGAGGACTCACCGCCGGGCTCTCCGTTCCGGCCACTGTACAGCGATGAAATCCAGTTCAGCCAACAGCCTATCGCCCTGGTCGTCGCCGACACCTTTGAAGCGGCCCGTTACGGCGCCACGTTGGTGAATGTAACGTATGAAGATGCCCCTTTCTCAACAGATTTTGAGGGAAACCGCGAGAAAGCCTATACCCCTGAGAAATATAAGTCGCAGCCGCCACCTGATGCGCGGGGCGATATGGCCGCCGCCTTCGCCAGCGCTGCCATGCAGATATCAGAGGAGTATACCCATACCTCGGAGCACCACAACCCGATGGAGATGCACGCCTCGACGGCCATTTGGGAAGAAGACGGCACACTGACCATATATGACAAAACGCAGAGCGTGCAGAACAGCCAGAAGTATATCGACCAGATTTTCGGGCTCAAGCCGAAGGATGCCCGCGTGCGCTCTCCGTTTGTGGGGGGCGCCTTTGGCTCCGGCCTTCGCCCCCAGTACCAGCTTTTCCTGACGGTGATGGCTGCCCTGGAGCTAAAGCGCCCGGTGCGGGTCATGCTTACGCGGCAACAGATGTTCTCCTTCGGGCATCGTCCGGCCACAATCCAGAAGCTCCAACTGGGGGCATCGAAGGAGGGGAAGCTGGAGGCCGTGCGGCACGAGGCATTCGGGGAGACATCCCGGTTTGAGGATTACGCCGAGAATGTGGTGGTATGGCAGAACGTGCTCTATCAGTGCGACAACGTGGCTTTTGATTATAAGCTGATCGGGCTCGACGTGTATACCCCTTTGGACATGCGTGCGCCCGGAGGGTCCACAGGCCAGTTTGCGCTGGAGAGCGCCATGGATGAGCTGGCAGCGGCATCGGGCATCAACCCAGTGGCGCTCCGCCTGAAAAATTATACCGAAAAAGACCAAAACGAGGACGCCCCGTTCACCAGCAAGGAACTGCGGGAGTGCTACCGCCAGGGCGCAGAGAAGTTTGGGTGGGAAAAGCGAAACCCGGAGCCACGTTCCATGAAGGAGGGGCATCAATTGATTGGCTGGGGTATGGCGTCAGGTGCCTGGGAGGCATCACAGCAGCAGGCCAGCGCCAAAGCCCTCCTGACGGTGGACGGCAAACTGACCGTGAGCAGCGCCACCGCCGATATCGGCACGGGCACCTATACCGTGATGACGCAGCTGGCCGCTGAAACCCTCGGCTTGCAACTGGAGGATGTGAGCTTTAAGCTCGGGGACTCTGCCTTGCCAGACGCGCCGCTGGAAGGCGGCTCCTGGACTGTTTCCTCCGTTGGGTCTGCCGTAACGCTTGTGTGCGACGCCATCGGCAAGCGCCTGCTGAAGCTTGCCCGAAAAGTGAAAGACACGCCGTTTGCCACGGCAGGTTATGACGAAGTCATTTTCTCGGAAGGGCATATGCGGCTTCGAAGCGATCCTTCCAAAGCGCTGGCTGTTACCAGGATCATGCGCAGCGCTGAAATAAACTATCTGGAAGAGGAAGTGACCTCTAAGCCTGCCGAAAAGCAGAAAAAGTATGCTCCATATGCCCATTCTGCCGTGTTTGTGGAGGTACGGGTAGACGAGGACTTCGGAACGATCAAGGTTACGCGAGTGGTAAGCGCCATCGCCGGCGGCCGCATCATCAACACCAAAACCGCGGAAAGCCAGATACTTGGTGGCGTGGTCTGGGGCATCGGCATGGCACTTGAGGAGGAGTCGCTGATGGATACGACGTATGGCCGCTTCATGAACCACAACCTGGCCGAATACCATGTGCCCGTAAATGCGGATATTCATTCGATAGATGTTATTTTTGTGGAGGAGCACGACGAGATCGTGAACCCGATCGGAGCCAAGGGACTCGGGGAAATTGGCATCGCGGGAGTGGCTGGGGCTATCGCCAATGCGGTGTATCATGCCACCGGAAAGCGCGTGCGCAATCTCCCGATCACTCTGGACAAGGTGATGTAAATACTTGCATGAGTTAAACTTGCACTAATTGAAAACTGGCATCAGAAGAGACTGCTCATACCTATGGCAGTCTCTTCTGCTCTGTTTAAAACCAAGATGAAAGAAATACAGGACATCGTATCCGCCTTTGACGTGGCGCAGCAGGAAGGGAAACAGACGGCCCTGGCAACAGTCGTGCACGTGCAGGGCTCGTCGTACCGGCGACCTGGCGCCCGCATGCTCGTAACAGAAGACGGACAGCTGACGGGGGCCATCAGCGGCGGTTGCCTTGAGGGGGACGCGCTGCGCAAAGCCCGCCTGGTGATGGCGCAGCAACGGGCCATGCTCGTGACCTACGATACCACTGATGAGGACGATGCGAAGCTAGGGGTGGGCCTGGGCTGCAACGGTGTGATTCAGATCCTGATTGAGCCCATCGATAGCGACGCCCCCAGCCATCCCATACAATTGCTGAAATCCTATCTGCAACGCAGGCAGTCTGCTGTGCTGGTTACGTTATTCTCGTTGGAGCACAAAAAAACGACTCAGGTGGGAACATGTTTTTTGATGGACGAACAGGGCCAGGTGATGGGTAGGACCGCCCCGGACAGTGGCCTGCAAACGACACTCGTTTCTGAGGCGCGCCAGGTGCTTCAGTCGGGCATGTCGCGGATAGCCATGTATACCGGGGCGCAGCAACTGACGGGGTTTTTAGAGGCATTGCTTCCGGCTGTTTCGCTGGTGGTGGTAGGGGCCGGAAACGATGCAATCCCATTAGTGCAAATGGCCACGGTGCTGGGTTGGCAATGCACGGTAGTTGACGGGAGAGCAAACTACGCAACAGCTGCGCGTTTTCCGGAGGCCGCGCAGGTGCTTGTCTCAAAGCCTGAGCAGGTGCTTACACAGGTTTCCATCGATAAGCGAACTGCTTTTGTGCTGATGACGCACAATTACAACTACGACCTGGCCATGCTTCGGCAACTACTCCCGCTGCAGCTGCCGTATGTGGGCACACTTGGCCCCAAGAAAAAGCTGGACCGCATGCTGGAGGAGTTGAAAGAAGAGGGTATGAACGTCACGAATGCCCAGCAAGAGCCGATCCACGGCCCCACAGGCTTAGACATCGGAGCTGAGACCGCCGAGGAAATAGCACTTTCGATACTGGCGGAGATAAAGGCGGTGTTCACGGGGAAGGAGGGAGGCCCACTGCGCGACAGGAAAGACGTGATTCACTCCAGGGTGCAGGACAACATCAGCGCCGTAAATGGTATGGGGCAGGTTTCGGTATAAAAGTGCCTGCGAATTTGCTTCTTCAAGCACTCATTTGCAGCTTAAAAAAGGTGAGTTTATACAGGATAAATTTATACAGGATCAATCTATCCTGAATTAAACAAGGTAACTCGCCTCCAATCACTTTTACATCACCAATTGTTTGAACAAGTGCTGGAGCGTGGCTTCCGCATCTGTGCAAAGGCCCGGGTGGACCGGCGACGTTTGCACCACCGTGCTGCGGGTAGCAGTCAGCCACCGGAAGCGTGAGGCAATGGGCAGGTTCCCGATCGTGCCCCCGACTTTCCCGCCCGCGCAAATTTGCTCAAAGGCGTGCAGTCTTTCCTGCAGTTCGGCTACATCCAAAGCGGCCGAAAAGGCTGTGAGGCGCGTTTCATCCAAGTGGTAAACGGTTTTTAGAAATCGGCCTGTTGCGCAGTATAAAATCACCCCGACGTTGACAAACTCTTCCCGCTCCACGCAAGGCACCACCCGTATAACGGCGTACTCAAATAAGTGCTTCTCTTGCATGTTGGGCTTCTTTTAGGAATACGTCGGAATGCGCGATGCGCGTGTCCAGAAACTTCGCGTAGACTTCACGGTGCTCCGTTACTGTTTCAAAAGGGGAGTCGATGGTTTGCAGCCACTCTTCCGGTATGAGCGCGACAATGGCGCGAATGCGCTCGGGGGGCAGGAGGCTTCGGAATTCCTTGTCTACAGTGTCCAGGGCGGAGGCCCACGGGAGCAGGACATGGTCTTTCACCTGCACGAAGGGACGTTTGGCCTGCTCTTCCCAGTTATACCCTGCATGATGGAAATAAAGGGAAGCCCCATGGTCGATCAGCCACAATTCCTTGTGCCACATCAGCATGTTTGTGTTGCGGGGCGTGCGGTCTACGTTGGTGACCAGGCAATCGAGCCACACTATTTGAGACGCAAGCTTGGCATCCACCCGCGTCACCAGTGCATCGTACGTGATCGCCCCGGAGAGATAGTGCAGCGCCAGGTTGAGGCCCTCGCTGGCCCGGAGCAGGTCCTGTATTTCCTCGTCAGGCTCGGTGCGGCCGAACGCCTCATCCAGCGTGGCAAACACCAGCTCTGGCACCTTAAACCCGAGCGTGCGGGCAATCTCGCCGGCAAGTAGCTCGGCAATCAGGGCTTTGATGCCCTGCCCCGCGCCCCTGAACTTGAGCACATACAGGAACTCATCGTCAGCCTCCACAAGAGCGGGCAAAGAACCTCCCTCACGCAAGGGGGTTACATAGCGTGTCACCTCTACGGTTCGGAGCTCCGGTGTCGTGTCATTCATACTTGTTTTTCCATGAAGCAAATCTTTCACTAAACGTTAGTGAGCGTGGGCAATGGGATGGCTATGCTGCTCATTTAGTGTTTCTGTTTATACCCGGCAGGTTTATACCCCCCGGCAGGTTTCCGAAGCAAGCCAGGCTTCTGCCGCCTCCTGCTCCAGGAAATTCCGTACGCGGAAGCTCGTAATGCCCAACGCTTCCGCTCGGGTTGCCACAGACTCTAAGGCAATTTTTGAGAACACATTGTCCGGCAGCACACGTGCGATCATCTTCAGGCTTGTCTGGAAAAGCAGTTTGTAAAACTCAGCAGACATCCACTCTTTCGTCACGGCGTCAGGGGAACCGAGCAGTTGCGCGTTTGCCACCACGCGCGCTGCCTGCGTATGCATTAAAGCCACATACAGTTGGGTGCCACCCGTCTTCATCTCCTCAAAGCTCACAGGTCTAAGCCATCTGGCTTTGATGATTTCATGGGCTTCATCAAGCCTTATCACATAAAAATCAGATGCATAAAGCTCTTTCAAGTGCATACCGCACGTTTTTTTGGATGATGCGTTACACAAATATAAAGCAAAATGAGGGTATAACAGCAGAAATAATACGATTCGATATACAGTCTTCCAGGAACCTGAAAAATCAAAAACTACTTTCCCCGGGCTTTCAGAACACAGTCTGCCCGAAAGGCATACTTGAGGCGGGTGCGCCGCCGCTGTTACTCCTTTCCATGCCTCGCACAGGCAATGCCGTGAAGCTGCCATCCGGGTTAATTTTTTATCGTCTGTTTGTAATATGAAATGCTTGAAACCATATGAATATCCCTTAAATTTGAATTGGGAGCACAAAAATTTGTAAAACCTTGGGCTGCCAGAATTGTTTGGTGATTTGTACGCAGCAAAAGCAATGTTTCGTGGATTTGATCCCGCTGTATGACAGGCTGTTGCATGAAACACCATGAAAGGCACATACAGACACTTTGGGCTAATTGACCAGCTTCTTGCAAGGGGATTTGTTGGTCAGTAGCACCCTATATCGAGAACATGCGCCGATGGGGCGTTTAAAACTGATTTCAGATGGAGAAAACTACGGCTACGGTTAACGTAACAATGGATAAGAACTACGATTCTGAGTTTTGCGGAAGCATTCCATTGCACCTCGTAAACCTTATTCAGCCGCATGGCGTGCTGCTTGTGCTTGACACGGTGGACCTGCGCATTATGCAAGCGAGTGAGAATGTGGTGCAGCACTTTTCTATGGAGATGGATTCTCTGCTTGAGAAGCCCCTGTCGCAGTTTTTGCCTGAAAACCAGTACAGCGATCTGAAAGCAAAGGTCGAGAGCCAGGGCTTTAAAGACAAAATCCCCTTCAGCCTGACGTTTTTACTGCAGGGGCAGCCAAAGCACTTCACGGCCCTGGTGCACCCTAAAGAAGCGTATGTGCTCGTTGAACTGGAGGAAAACGACCCCGATTCCACCGAGGCGTCCTTCATCGGGCTATACCAGCAAATCAAGTACGTGACGGGGCTGCTCAAGCAAGCCGGCACAACCCAGGAAGTGGCGGACATCGCGGCGACGGAAGTCAAGAAGCTGACGAGTTTCGACCGGGTGCTGCTCTACCAGTTCGACCCGCAGTGGAACGGCATCGTGATTGCCCAGGCCAAGGAGCCGGACATGGACGATTACATGGATTTGCGCTTCCCGGCCTCCGACGTGCCCAAGCAGGCCCGCGACCTGTACTTCAGCAACCCATACCGCCTGATCCCGACACGATCGTATGAACCGGTGCGCCTGATCCCGATCATTAACCCGATGACGCAGCGCTTCACCGACCTGTCTGACTGCAATCTGCGGAGTGTGGCCACCGTGCATCTGGAGTACCTGGCAAACCTCAACGTGATGGCCTCTATGTCGCTGCCGCTCATTATTGAGAACAAACTGTGGGGGCTTGTGTCGTGCCACAATAAAACGCCCATATGCCTGAACTACGAGCAGCGCTCTTCCCTCGAACTGCTCTCGGGCATCATCTCGGCGCAACTGGCTGGCAAGGAGCGCGAAAAGACTATCCTGCTCAGGGCCGGGTTGCACAGCATCCATGCCCAACTGCTCGAGCAGCTTTACCGGGGAGCCAGCTTCACGGACGGGCTGTTAAGCGGCTCTCCCAACATCCTGCAGTTGCTTGGCCTCACGGGGGCCGCTGTGCTGTACGACGGCAACGTATGGACGAGTGGCGAAACCCCTGACAAGGAGGAACTGAAGAAATTGGCGGGCTGGCTGCGCCGCAACAAGTCAGACAAGCTCATCGCCACCGACAGGCTTCCGCACCAATACGCGCAGAGCCAGGAGTATAAAGAACTGGCCAGTGGCCTGATTGCACTTGCTATTAACGCCGACCAGGGAGAATATATCCTGGGGTTCCGGCCGGAAGTGCTTCAGACAGTGAGTTGGGGAGGGAACCCGAACCAGGCGATCCAGATGGAAGCAGACGGAAAAAGCTACCACCCGCGCAATTCTTTTGCCACCTACCAGGAAACGGTGAAATTTACCTCCCTGCCCTGGGAGCCTGAAGTGCTGGACGCTGCTGAAGTGCTTCGAAGCGCTGTACTGGAAAAGATAATCAAGGAAAAATACTAGCTTTGGGAAAGGTGTGAGCCTGAAAAAAGCATTTCGCAGCATGGAAAAAAAGATGCAGACGCAGAAAAAGACGAGCCCTGTACGCCCCGCAGACCATTACCTGGTGGGTATAGGTGCCTCTGCAGGCGGCCTGGAGGCCATCCATACCCTATTCGACCATTTTCCAAACAACTCCAGTTTTTCCTTTGTCATCATTCAGCACCTGTCGCCAGACCATAAGAGCCTGATGGCGGAGCTGCTCACCAAGCACACGCGCATGCAGGTGCGGGAGGCGGAGGACAAGATGCACACCAGGCCCAACTGTGTGTATGTGCTGCCCAGCGGCAAGCAACTTACCCTTGAGCACGGACGGCTGCGGCTGGCCCACAAGGAGCGCAACCGTGAGCCGAACTTTGCCATCGACCTTTTCTTTGCCTCTCTGGCCAAAGACCGGGGCCAATGTGCCATCGGAGTCGTGCTCTCTGGCACTGGCACGGACGGGACTAAAGGTATAAAAGCGATAAAAGAGGCTGGAGGCATGGTGGTGGTTCAGGATCCTGGCACGGCCAAGTTCGACGGCATGCCGCGCAGCGCGATAGAAGCAGGCCATGCAGACTATGTCCTGTCACCGGAAAAGATGCCGGAGGAGATCATCAACTATACGAAGAAAGTGCCACTGGTACAGGCTGTGCATGAGCCAGGAAGCGAGGAATATGAGGATGAAACCCTAAAGGAGATTCTGGACCTTGTGTGCATCCATACCAAAACCGATTTTAGCGACTATAAAAAAGCCACCCTCAACCGCAGGATACAGAAACGGATGGGGCAACTCCGGATAAACGATCTGCCAAAGTATTATGAGTATTTGCAGCAGCACCCTGCCGAGGTAAAACAGCTCTGCCAGGAGTTTTTTATCAATGTGACCAAGTTCTTCCGCGACAAAGAGGCCTTTGACCTGTTTGAGCGCGAGGTGATCCCGAAAATCATAGCAGACAAAGCCCCAGACGAGCCCGTGAAGGTATGGGTAACCGCCTGCAGCACCGGCGAGGAAGTCTATTCCCTTGCCATGCTTTTCTGGGAGGCCTATAAAAGAATGGGGCGCGAGCCGCTTGTCAAGCTTTTTGCCACCGACATCGACCAGCGCGCCATCACGAAAGCCTCCAAGGCTGTGTTCCCGGCAACGATTGCCGCCGACATGACGAAAGAACGGTTTGAGCGTTTCTTTCGCCCGCAGGGCACAAGTTATGCCCTTACCGAAGAGATCCGGAAGATGGTGATCTTCGCGCAGCACGATCTGCAGAAAGACCCGCCCTTTAGCAAGATGGACCTGATCACGTGCCGCAACATGCTCATCTACCTGAACTCCAACCTGCAGAACAAGGTGCTCGGTCTGTTCCCGTATGCGCTGAACATGAAGGGGTACCTGATGCTGGGGCCTAGCGAGCACATCGGCGAATTGAAGGTGTACTTTACGGAGGAAGACAGAAAATGGAAGCTATACCGTAAGGACAAGGCAAGCTACGGCGTTAAGCAACAGTATGGTATCACTGATTATTCTCCCCCCATCGAACCAATACTAAAGACCGGCGGATTCAAAGCCCCGCAGATGACGCAGTACAACGAAGTGTTTATGGACACTGTTACCGAAGACTTCAAGGTAACGGGTTTGTATGTGGATGAGACCTTTCAGCTGCTGCATGGCATCGGCGAAATTAACCGCTACCTGAAATTCCCGGACAACCGGCTACACTTCAACCTCCTCAAAATGGTGAGCGAGGATTTGGCCGTGACATTGAGCGTGGGCATCCGGAAGGCACTGAAGCAAAACAAAAAGGTGGTGGTGCACAAGTCGCAGATTAGGGTAGGGACTAAGGTTAAGGCTGTGCAGGTGACTTTTAAGCCTATCTCCGAGGATGTGACGCATCCCCGCATTGTGCTGGTGCTGCTGCAGGAACTGGCCCCGGTCAACATCCCCCCTAAGCCGGTCGATCTGGATACGGTGTCCGACGCCGACTATTACCAACAACTGACGACTATTGAGTCGGAGTTGAAGGATGCGCGGGAAAGCCTGCAGCTGACGGTGCAGGACCTCAGTACCGCCAACGAGGAGCTCCAGTCAAGCAACGAGGAGCTCATGTCTTCAAACGAGGAACTACAAAGCTCCAACGAGGAGATGCAGTCGCTGAACGAGGAGCTGCACACCGTAAACTCAGAGCACCAACTCAAAATACGCGAACTGCAGGAGCTGAACGAAGATCTGGACAATTACATGCGCAGCTCGAACGTGGGGCAGCTGTTTGTGGATCATGAGCTGATTATCCGCAAGTTCACGCCGACGGTAAAGAGCATCATCAACATCATAGACGGCGATTTGGGGCGGCCTATCCATCACCTGTCGCACAACTTGAGGTATGCGCACCTGCAGGACACCATCCAGAAAGTGAACAATACCTCTGAGGAGGTAGAGCAGGAGGTGGAGACGATGGAGGGCCAGTATTTCCTGATGCGCATAATCCCTTACCTGAAGCACGACGGAAATAAGGACGGCGTTGTGGTGTCTTTTGTGAACATCACCACCCTGAAGTCGCTTAGCAATGTGGTGGAGGGGGTTGTCAACAGCTCGCTGAACAGTATCATGGCGCTGATGGCTGTCCGGAACGAGGAACATGAGGTGACTGACTTTAGGTGGATGCTGCTGAACCAGCAGGCAGAGGAGCTGATCGGGAAGACGCAGGAACAGCTGGTGGAAACGCTCGTGCAGCAGGAGACAGGCTTCCTGAGGCGAAGCGGCCTCTTCAAAAAGTTGGTGCAGGTGGTGGAGACGGGCCAACCCATGCACAAAGAGCAGCACATGAACATCAACGGGGAAAGTGCCTGGTATGAGATTTCGGCAGTGAAGATGGGCGACGGCGTGGCCGTGACGATGGCCAACATCAACGAAAAGAAGGACAACGAGGAAAAAACCCTGCTCGCTTACGAGGAGCTGAAGAAGGCAGAGGAAAACCTGATCAGGCTGAACAATGAACTGGAGCGCCGGGTGGCCGAACGCACACAGGCGCTGACCAGCAGTGAGGAGCGTTTCCGACTGGTGTCGATGGCAACCAATGACGTGGTGTGGGACTGGAATCTTGCCGACAACAGCGTATGGTGGAGCGACAGCCTGACGACTATTCTGGGGTATGAAATAAACGACATGGGGGGTGGCGTAGAGGGATGGTTCGCGCTCATACACCCCGACGACCGCGAAACCATTGTTAAAGGTATAAACCAGGCCATCAACTACGGTAAAGACCAGTGGTCTGGAGAATACCGGATTGCCCGCCGCGACGGTTCTTACGCTTTTGTGGCCAACAGGGCATACATCATGCACAATGAGTATAAGATTCCTTACCGTATGCTGGGCTCGTTCATCGACCTATCGGACCTGCGGGAGGCTCAGGAGAAACTGCAGAACACCAACGAGCACCTGATCCGGGTAAACTCCGACCTGGACACGTTTGTGTATACCGCTTCTCACGACCTGAAGGCCCCGGTGGCGAATATAGAGGGGTTGGTGCTATTATTGGAGGACCAGCTGAAAACGGCAGGGCCGCTGCCGGGCATGCCCACCGAACCCGTTTTTGGCATGGTGAAGAACGCCATCACCCGCTTCAAGAACGTTATCAAAGACCTGACAGACATCGCCAAAGTACAGCGCGACGTGGATGGCGACGCAAAATCCCTGGATTTAGAGGAAGTGCTGGAAGACGTAAAGCAGAATATTCAGGAGAACATCACCCTCAGCAAGGCACAATTGCATGTCGACCTGGACGAAGTGCGCTCTATCCGGTTCTCACGCAAGAACCTGTACAGCATCCTGTTCAACCTCATCAGCAACGCCATCAACTACCGCTCTCCGGACCGGCAACCGCAGATTTACATCAAAACGGCGCAGGAGGGAGACTATACCGTGCTATCGGTGCAGGACAATGGGCTGGGAATGAGTGAAGACAACCTGACCAAAATCTTCACGCTTTTCAAGCGGTTCCATACCCATGTGGATGGCACGGGCATGGGGCTCTACATTGTCAAGCGCATGATGGATAACGCTGGCGGCAGGATTGAGGTGGAAAGCGAGCAGGACCAAGGCACCACTTTCAGGCTCTATTTCAGCACGGAGAAGCATTCCAGTAAAAAGGCTGTGGCAGCAAAGGCTACTGATTGAGGTTGTCTAAACGGTTGACTTAAAGGAAAAGATAATTTATACATATGGCGCGTCCCTGCGAGAGCTTTTTTCTTGCAGGGACGCGCCATGTATGAGGTGTACCTGCGTCGGCTTTATGAATTAGGAAGCTACCAGGGTTCGTCTACATCGCCTTCTTTCCCGGCATGGTCGCCAAAACGGGTGCGGGGATGATACGGTTTGCCGCTACCTTCCAGGTGGGCCTTTATATCCATGTCCAGCTTCATCCTGTCGAGCTTCAAAAACTCCGCCCACAGTTCCTGATCACGCACCGACATGCGGTAGACAATATCCTGCAACTGAATTTGGTGCCCGCTTGTTGCGGCATTTGCCAGAAAAGGGTCCGACTGCAAAAGTTGATTGATCTGTTGCCGGAAATGCGCGTTCAGCAGCCGGTATTTTTCGTCATCCCAGGTGTTCTCGTCGTTGTTTTGCTGCATACTTTAAATTTTGATTCTGGAAAGGGAGATTAGAAAAACTGTCTTAAACAAAAGCAGTTCAGGGCACTGCATATTCATAAAAATCGCTATAAATAAAAAACGAGACCCCTCATTTCAGAGAGTTCTCGTTTTTTATTTGAAAAATAAATTTCAACTTTTAGCCATGTATATGTACGGGCCTTTTGTTTCAGAGTTTAGTAATATCTCAAAATAAGTGCAATTATTTTATTCCCCCTTTTACGCATCACTCGCCGCTGTACGCAGAATGCTGTATCACTACTGCCTGGTCTTCAGGGTATAGACGTATTTCATAAAATAATTTTCCTATATTTCAGGTATATTCCTTCTGGGTTAATGCCTATCCCTGGTTGCAGTTGGGGAAGATACGAAGGAAGAATAAATCCTTGATTTGCCCATGAGACGAAAACTAGGTATGCTGGCGGTATCCGTCGCCGGAGTGCTGGCCTTCGGTTGCACACGAAACACAAATACAAGTCAGCAGCAGGCGGAAGATCGGTACAGCGGCTGGCATACCTATGCCGGCAGCGTTGACGGCAACCGCTACTCCTCCAACACCAGCATCAACACCGCAAATGTGGCGCAACTGCAAGTGGCCTGGACCTATAGCACCCACGACAAAAACCCCGACAACCGATCGCAGCTGCAGTGCAACCCCATTGTGGTGAACGGCGTGCTCTATGGCACCTCGCCAAAGCTAAAGCTCTTCGCCCTGGACGCGGCTACCGGCAAGCAGCGGTGGCTCTTCGACCCTTACAAGGTGTCTGGCACAGATGAAGACGAAACCCCAGCCATGCACGTGAGCAGAGGCGTTGCTTATTGGCAAAGCGAGGACAGACAACAGCAGCGGATCTTGTACGCTGTTGGCCCCAGGCTCTATGCAATTGATGCCGGCACGGGTATACCTGCCAAGGGCTTTGGGCAGCACGGCTGGATTGACCTGCGCCAGCACCTGGACCTGGACTTTGACGCTTCAGACGCCTATGCCGTCGGGACGACACCGGGCGTAGTTTTCAAAGATTTATACATCACGGGGATGCGACTTTCGGAGGGGGCCGATGCGTTGCCGGGCCATATCCGGGCCTTTGATGTGCGCACCGGGGCACGTCGCTGGATTTTCCATACCATCCCGCACCCAGGCGAACCAGGCTACGATACCTGGGATAACCCTGAGAGCTGGCGCAGGATTGGCGGTGCCAACAGCTGGGCGGGTATGGCCCTGGACGAGCGGCGCGGCATCGTATACGTGCCCACAGGCACCGCCTCCCCGGATTTTTATGGGGGGGTGCGCAAAGGACAGAACCTGTATGCCAACAGCCTGATTGCCCTGGATGCGGCCACAGGGGGGTATAAATGGCACTTCCAGACGGTACACCACGACCTCTGGGACCGGGACCTGGCGGCCAATCCCAATCTGGTGACGATTCAGCGTGCGGGCAAGGCCGTGGATGCCGTGGCGCAGATCACAAAGCACGGGTATGTCTTCCTGTTCGACCGGACCAATGGCAAGCCCATTTTCCCGATCGTAGAAACACCGGTGCCCACAGCGGCTCTGCCGGGGGAGAAAGCCTGGCCTACGCAACCAATCCCTACCTTGCCGGAGCCTTTTGCCCGCCAGCACTTTGGCCCCGAGCTGGTGACGGACCTGACCCCGGAAAAGCACGCGGAGATGATGGCCCAGTATACCAAAGTGCAGGACCACGCGATGTTTACACCGCCTGGCAAGAACGGCTCCTGGATCTTTCCGGGGTTTGACGGGGGAGGCGAGTGGGGTGGGGCCGCGGTAGACGTGGCGACGGGCATACTGTACGTCAACAGTTCTGAGTTGCCCTGGTCCCTGACAATGGTGGATGTGCCGAAGGAGAATTCCGCAGCCGCTACCCAGCACCCGAACGGGCCGGTTGTCTATGCCAAACACTGCGCTTCCTGCCACGGCACTGCATTGCAGGGCAACGGAACGGCCTATCCTAGCCTGGTTAGCCTCGGGGAGAAGTACGGGGAGAAGGAAGTACGGGGCATCCTGGATAATGGAAGAAATATGATGCCCTCTTTCCGGTATATACCCGAGCGGGAGAAGCAGGCGTTGGTCAACTTTCTGCTACAACAGCCGGAAGACAAAGCGCCGGAACTGGCTGCCTCGGCAGCCAGCGCGAAGGAGCCCACCGGGGGCAAAAACCCGCGTCAGGACGTGATGGATGAGGTGCCCTACCGCATGACGGGCTATAACCGCTTCCTGGACAAAGACGGCTACCCTGGCATCAAACCGCCCTGGGGAACGCTCAACGCAGTGGATCTGAACTCCGGCAAACTGCTCTGGAAGGTGCCGCTTGGCGAGTATGAGGAACTGACCAGGCAAGGCATCCCACCCACCGGCACCGAAAACTACGGTGGTCCCTTGGTCACTCAAGGAGGACTGGTGTTTATCGCAGCCACCAAGGATCAGAAAATAAGGGCTTTCGACAAGCAGACCGGCAAGGTGCTGTGGGAGGCGAAGCTCCCGGCGGCGGGCTATGCCACCCCAGCCACCTACCAGCTGAACGGCAGGCAGTATGTGGTGATCGCGTGTGGAGGCGGCAAGATCGGAAGCCCTTCCGGCGACCAGTACGTGGCTTTTGCGCTACCAGCCGCTAAGTGAGATGGGTATAGCCTTGGGTGTTTTTCTTATGAATGGCTATATTATTAATTGTTGATTGTTAAATGGTTGAATTGTTATATGGCTGAATTGTTAAATTGTTGTTTCGTAAATAGTTGTACAGAGAAAGAGTGTAGCTGTACAGAGGATGAAAATTGTAGATAAGCCTTGTGTTCTCAACCAATAAACCATGCTACTATTTAACAATTTAACCATCCAACAATCAACAATCAACAATTAAATCAGACGCAATTCGCGAGCCCTGTTGTCCTGTATCATCAGCTGTAAGTATGATTCCTAAATATGTTAAACGCTGTTTATTGATGGTTTCAGTTTTGCTGACCTTGCCTGCCCCGGCGCAGCACCTGCGCGTGAGCGACAACCAGCGCTTTCTGGTGAAAGCAGATGGCACGCCTTTCTTTTACCTCGCCGACACGGCCTGGGAACTCTTCCATAGGCTGAATCGGGAAGAAGCTAACCTATACCTAGAGAACCGCGCAGCCAAAGGATTCACCGTTATTCAGGCAGTGGTGTTGGCTGAACTTGATGGCCTGCACACCCCAAACCCATACGGCGACGTGCCGCTCTTTCAGGACGACCCTACGCAGCCCAACGAGGCCTATTTCCGGCACGTGGACTATATTGTGAACAGGGCATCCGAAGTTGGCCTGACCATTGGCATGCTGCCCACCTGGGGCGACAAACTTTACCGGGATTCGTGGGGCGTGGGGCCGGAGATTTTTGACATAGCCAACGCCCGGGTATACGGCGAATACGTGGGGCGGCGCTATAAAGACAAACCGATCATCTGGATACTGGGCGGCGACCGCACGCCCCGCAACGAGCAGGACGTGGCCGTGTGGCGGTCCATGGCAGCGGGCATTGTGGCGGGCGCTGGCGACGGAAACCCGGACAAGGTGCTCATGACTTTTCACCCGCAGCCTAAATCCGGCGGCGGCTCCTCCACCTGGTTTCATCAGGATGGCTGGCTCGATTTTAATATGTTTCAGACTGGCCATTGCCGCAATGCGGACGTGTATGAGAAAATTTCGCACGATTATACCCTGACGCCTGTAAAACCGACCATGGACGGAGAGCCCATCTATGAGGCGCACCCCGTGTGCTTCAATGCCCGGGAGAATGGCTATTCCGATGCGGCAGATGTGCGGCGGGCCGCTTATCAGGATCTGTTTGCCGGGGCCTTTGGCCATACCTATGGCTGCCACAGCGTGTGGCAGATGTATGACCAGAACAGGGAGGGTATAAACGGACCGGTGCATACCTGGCAGGGAGCGCTTGACCTACCCGGCGCTTCGCAAATGACCTATGTGCGGGCACTAATGGAGTCGAGGCCGATGCTGGAGCGTGTGCCGGACCAAAGACTGGTGGAAGACGCTTACGCAGGGCTCGAGCGAATTCAGGCTACCCGCGGCCGCAGCTATGCCTTTATTTATACCACGCAGGGCAAGTCCATCCGTGTCCGGATGGGGTTGATTTCAGGTAAAACCGTCAGGGCCGCCTGGTATGATCCGCGTACCGGGGAGGCCTCCGTGGTCGGTGAATTCAGCAACAGCGGGCGCCGTACTTTTATACCTCCTTCCAACGGGCCCGGAAACGATTGGGTGCTGCTACTGGATGACGCTGGCAAAGGGTATAAGCTGCCCGAGAAAAGCGGAAACTAACGGTATTTCCACTTCCCGGCGTTCCACAGCGCATGTATAAATTCACTTCCAATTACGAAATTTATACATACGCCCCCTATCCTGGCGCACGGCAACCGTTAGTTTAGCGTGCGCACTTACGGGCGCTTAACCTTATACACGGCCATCTCTGCCCAAAGCTTCTCGAAGGTATGGAGGTAAGCACTTACGAGATCGGGTTGGTTGGTAACCAGCAGGTTCTCGTGGTTGTAATTTGCGGCGCTGCGCGTCCAGTTGTAGCTGCCAGTCAGCAACGCCTCCTGGTCGAATATGGCGAACTTGTGGTGCATGTGGTTGTGGGTCCGGTCTATGCGCACCGAAATGCCTTCGGCGGCCAGTTTACGGATGTCAGAGCCCAGGTCATACAGTTTTTTGTTATCGGTAAGCAGTTGCACCTGCACCCCCTTGTGGCAGGCGCGCAGCAAAGCCTCTGTGATGCGGTCATCGCTGATTGTGAACACGCAAATCTTGATAGAGCGCATGGTGGCCGTAATGTTATCCTGTATGGCCTGCAGGCAGTCGTTTCCGGGGCTAAAGTAAGCTTGATTCATGTAAAGTGGATTCTTAGAATACTGGTAAATAAGCGTGTAGCGCGGACAATGCTTTGCCGCGAACAGTCTAGGACAGTCTACGGAGGCATGGCCCATAAGATTAGTGTATGCAAGTTTCAGGGATAGAAGCCGCCTTTTCAGATAACGTGACCTCGGGAATAGCTGTAGGTTCACCTGTTTTCAAATAGGTTTTTCTGTTATGGAGAAGTACAGTTAGATCAGGGCAAAATGATTCCCAGTTTTTCCGAGAGGCACCTTGTAGATTTCTGGTGCCACGTCAGTGGCAGCCGTTAGGCAGGAAATGTACACAGTGCCGAGCGGAAAAACGCGCCCCAGCGGGCGTGGAGCGCAAAGCAAGCTATGAAAGCAAGGCTGTTCAAGTTTTGAAATAACCGCGATATCCCCGAGCTCATGTTCAGACACCACAGCTTGTAGCAGAATTTTTCGGAAAACACGGAAGAGCAATTCAGGGGATGCATCGCATCATGCGCCTGCGCCATGCTTTCCGGCATTTGATACCATAAGAAATAGAGGGCTTCATCAAAAAGACACTTTCGCCGTAAAAGGTAGCAACATTCTCATGCACACACATTTGTACACACTTCAGCCATTATTCCATGATAAAGATTCTTGCCATTGCCTCACTTTCCATATTTGCCTTCAGCGCGCAGGCGCAAACAACCGTTCCATCGGCCGAGGCTCAGGTGCGGGGTGCCGTGTTGGCGGCTCCCGCCGATAAGCGCGAGGCCGCAACCGTGTATGGGTATACTGCCAAAGGCGAACTGGTGGAGCTGCGGAAAGGGACGAATGAGCTGATTTGCCTGGCAGACGATCCGGCGCAGAAAGGCTTTTCGGTGTCTTGCTACCACCGCGACCTGGAGCCGTTTATGGCCCGGGGCCGCGCGCTCAGGAAATCGGGAAAATCATCGAAGGAAATATTCGACATGCGGGAGCAGGAAGTGAAAAGCGGAAAACTGACGATGCCCGTGCAACCCTCTACACTGTTTGTGTATACGGCACAGGATGAGGCTGTAGACCAGGCAACAGGCGAGGCAAAAGACGGGTATCTGCGGTATGTGGTATACATCCCCTACGCTACTTCCGAAAGCACCGGCCTGCCCCTAAAACCCGAAGCACCCGCCATGCCCTGGATCATGTTTCCCGGCACCCACGGCGCGCACATCATGATCAATCCCCCGATGAAGAAAGACACTCCCTGAGTATGGAGGGTGGTTGATTCGTTCTCTTTAAGAGAGGTACTTGACGACCGAGGTATACGTGACCTTCCGGACAGTCTGCATGGTTTTGCCGTTCAGTAATTCCACGCGTCCTGCGTCGCGGAGGCGCTCGTAGGCCACCAGGTAATTGTCTGGGGTATAGGGCGTGTTGGGGCTGTGTAACTCGTACACTTTCTCCACTGCCTTAAACTTGAAGCGGGATGCCCCGCAGGCCAGGTCGCTTGCCAACAACTCCAGAGAAAAGGCGGGGCGATGTGAAAACAGCGCTAGTTGCGGGTCATGCCCGTGGTTAGCGGCCAGCAAGGGCACGCCATCCTGCTGATAATCAGTGTAGGGAAGTATGAGATGCTTGAAACAGGTATACCGTGCCGACTGGGGAGAGGCAAAAATCAGGTATTGGCTCACGACACCAGTACCGGGCTTATATATTGGAAAGAAAAGCGGATTGAGTCCTTTTTCGAGGAGAAGGCTTTCGAGGTGCTGCGCCATAAACTGCGCACGCCGGGCATTGTCTTTCTCCCTGCCGCAGTACGCCTTGATGCGTCGCATCCGCTCACCGAAGAAAGCGGCAAGCGCCTTGCCCGTTTTTTTACCGCCAAGTGCCTTCCGTATTCCGTCCGGGGTAAAATGCAGCAACATTTCCGTTTGCCGCGCAGTGTCTCCTGACTGCAGCAGCATCTTCTGCGCATAGCCTGAACGGAAGGGATCCATGTAGATGAAAGCCGCCTCTTGTGCTGCCAAAGCCGCTTCCAGCAAATCCCGGTTTTCCCTGGAGTGCAACAGGATAGGAGGCTCGGAAAGTAGCTCGTACGCATTCGTTTCTGCCAGTTGCGCCTGTAGGTTTTCCAGCGGTTGTTTCATTGGGTAGCCCAGATAGAACCTGACAGACTGCTGCAGCCGCGGCGTTTTCACAGTATTGCGAAAGAGTGCCAGCCAGTTGCATGGTATAGGGTCGTTAAGCGCGTCGGTATGATACCCTTCCGCCGCATTGAGATCGATAAAATGAAGCGGCACGTTTGCGTCAGGAGGGTATAAGGCAAGATGGCTGCTGCTCCATACCCCCAGGCATTTCCCGAGCAGTTCCCATTTTACCTCTGCAACGCTGCGCTCCTCCTGAAAGTAATGCTTCGGTCCTGTCTCTGGCATAGTGGTAAAATGGAATTCATTTCTGACGCGCGGCCTCTGTTGATATCATTTTAGGAGAGGACAACATGCTACTGAAATGCTAAATTAGTTAGTAAATAAAAAAATTGCACTAACATCTCGGGCTTTTATTTAGCAATACGCCTGAAACCCTGCCTCATCTGTGAAGTGGGGGTATAAGATTCGCGGGGAAACGAGCTGCGGCTAGGTATAGGCGATGGCGATCACTTCCAAGGTTTCCTCCCTGCCTGCCATCCGGAGGCTTACTTTTTGCCCTACGCGCGCGCCAGAAACGGCCCGGGCGATAGGGGCCACAAAGGCTACCTTCCCGTCGGCCACCGAGGCCTCGTCTACCCCCACAATCGTGAACCGCCGCTCCGTGCTGGCTTGCCCAGGGGTGCGGGTCAGTAGCGTGACTGTAGCGCCAAACCTAACCACGTCTGGCGGCTGCGCGCTCGGCTCAATTACCTTGGCGCTGGAAATGCGCTGGGTGAGCGCGGCGAGTTGGGCGTTCAGGATGGTGAGTTGGCGCGTGCGGTTTGCCTCATCGTCGTGGCTGGCCTCTGCCTTTGCCCGCTGCAGTTCCAGGGCAGTCAGTTCTTCGCGGAGCTGGGCCAGGCCGTTTGGGGTTACATAGTTGCTGGCACCCGGCGGAAGCGCGGGGCGGGACGGTATAATCGGCGGTTCTCCCGCATCGTCTTCTTTTACAAAGGCTCGGCTCATTCCCTGCTTAACGAAACGCCGGGATGGGGGTTTTCCCACGATTGTTTTGTCAGATAGGCGTGTAGCGTTATACCTCCGGGGCAAAAAAGAGCCAGGCGATGGCATAGCTCAGGAGCACGACCGCAAATCCGACCATAAAGATGGTATAGGCTATCTTGAGCAGCTTGTATTTCCGGGCCAGTACTTTGCCCTGCACAAAGATGTTGTCGATCATGCTGTCGTAGAGGCGCTCGTGGTTGTGCATAATGCCCCTCAGCTCGGTTCTGTAGTCGTCGGCGGTCAGGTGCACAAAATCACCGAAGAAGAGGTAATCCAGCCTGCCTTTCGGCGCGACTTTCGTTTTGATGTTGGGCCGCGTGGAGAGCACGGCAAACACGATGGTGAGCACGCAGACCAGCGTGAGTAGGATGGAGGGGCCAATCAAATGCGGAACTTCGTCGAACTTTCGGACAAACGACGAAATCATGATAGAGGTAATAATGGCGTTGATGGAGATCATCAGGTTGGCCTTGCTGTCGGCCATCACGCTAAGCTGTATGTGGTTGGTGATGGTCGTCCTGAACATCGTCTCGATGCCTTTGCTCACCTTTTGCTCCCTTTCTTTGCCCAGGTCTTTGCGCAGCTGCTTGTTCTCTTCCCAGAGCGCCTGCAACTCGGCATTGTCTTCAGAGAATTCCTGGCTCAGCTTCTTTAGTTTTTTGCGCGTGTCTTCCTTGCCTCCCGAAAAGACGCGTTTGGCATACCGTGTAAAGTAATCGTGCTTTTGCAGCAGCACACGCAGTCTTTTTAACTCCGCGTATACCTCAGCGCTTTTGGCAGGTGTCGCCTTAGTATCTTTTACCGCCTGCAACAGGTAATCCTGGGAGGCCAGAAAGCTGGCAACGGCATCACAGAAAACCTCTTCGGCAGCATCCTGGGGCTGCTGCGGATAGCGGCTGGCAGCGAGACAGTGCAGTACTTTCTCTATTTCCGGGTCGGTTGTGCCGTCCGGGCTTATTGCCTGCAGAAAGGCACGGGAGGTGTTCGGCGCGTTAGGTTCCTGCGGTTCCAGGTAGCTCAGGTCATGTAGCCAGGCGGCAAGCAGCACGCGTTTCAACTCCGCTTCCGCTAACCCGCAGGCCTCGCCGATTTCCTGGGTACGGCTGACAAGCTGCTGGGTATGGGGGAGATTGTAGTGGGCTGTTTCAGGGGAGGCATCGCGCGAAAACTGCTGCATGGCGAATGTCTGCGCCTGGTCCAGTATAGCTGTTTCAGTAATCATGTCTCTTCCATTAAAATTTCCCTTCAGCGTTTTATACCCCCATTAGAGCATGTTTAAATTTCGTTTTTGGAAGCGAAAATTGTTCAGGAAGGGTTCTGGCGAAGCGTTTTTTGAGCCGCATAGCAGCGCTATGGGGTGACAAAAAGGCGAAGTCAGGTTCCTTTATGAACAATTTGCAGCCCAAAAGATGAATTTTAAACATGCTCTTAGCTAAAATACGGTATGCAGGCATTAGGTATATAAATATCTCTCTGTAAATAACAAAAAAATTTCGTGATAAAATATTATTTATAAGTCTATTTATCTCTTTGATAACCAATAAAATAGCTGTCATTCTGCTGGTATTCAGGACTTTTCAATATCGTGTCCTCCGCCTGACCATCCGGTATGAAAAAAGGAATGCTATTTCATGTATCAGTCTGATTCGGAAGGCAAACATTAAAAAGAACATTGCGTAACAGATAGGTATAAATTTTATATGCCAAATTCCGGGTGAATTTCTATTCTTTCTGTTGATTTGTAAGTGGTTGGTGAACTTTTACTTTAGGATATTATGGGACTGACTACGTACACGTAAAGGGGCAAATAGGACCTCAGCTTTTCCCGGAGTTTTACGTTTTGGGGATTGAGCGACCGAAAAGATACCCGCTCCCCAGTCCAAGCCTGAATTCGTTAACCCATTGGCATATGCATACCTCCTCAGACCAACGTTTCCCGGAACTTCGTTTTTCAACTGATTTAAGCAGGCCTGCAATTTATACCCTTGCCGCCCATACTCCTGTGGGTGCCGAAACCCAGACACTTCCGTTAAGAGCCTCTTTAGCGCCAGATAAATAATATAAACAGCGCAGGTGCTTCTTCTTTTCTTCCAAAACCATTTAAGTCCCTTACCGTTCCCTTTACCCACAAACTCCCCCTCGTTATGAATAAACTTTACACTACCCTTATCCTATTGCTGCTGCTGGTTGTATGCCAGCAACGTTCCCTGGCCCAGGCATCCCTGCCGCTGGGCACTACCTCCGAAGTGGCGCGTACCTTTAAAGTGGAGTCTTTAAAAATGCGGCAAGGGGGTATAGCCCCGCTTATAAAGCAGCAGGTGCCCGGACAGGATGCATTGGCGCTCCGTATCAAGACCAGCAAAAAAGAGGGTGATGCCGAAGTATACATTGGGAGTGTGGCAGGAAAAAAGAACAGTACGTTTTTCCTGAAAGTGGCAGGAACGCAGCTTACAGGCTATGTTGTCCTGAAAGCGGAGAAGAAAGCCTTTCAGTACGTAACCTCCCCGCAGGGCAAAGCCTTCCTGAAGGAGGTGGACATTGACAAGGTGGTGTGCGTGGAGTATGCCGAGGGGCCAGTGGCCGAAAGAGGAACACCTGCCGCCCAGGGCGTAGAGCAGCCCCTGTCGGCGACGGATCTGCAGAGCATGCCCGGAGCCGCAGCGGTGGTGCTGCTCGACTTCAACGGCCAGTACGTGAAAGGAACCTACTGGAACAATGGCGAAGAAATAAACGCCGCACCCGCCAACCTTACGGCTGCCGAGATAATTGATGCCTGGAAGCTGATTAGCGAGGATTTCGGACCTTTCGCCATCAACATCACCACAAACGAGTCAGTATACTTAAGCGCGCCCGCGGCCAGTCGGATGCGCGTCATCTTTACACCAACAGATTTTTTCTACCCCGGCGCGGGCGGCGTGGCGTATGTCAACTCCTTCACCTGGGGAAACGAGACCCCCTGCTGGGTGTTTAACGCTGGCGCCAAGTATGCCGGCGAGGCCGGGTCTCATGAGATTGGCCATACCCTGGGCCTTTCGCACGATGGGCGCAACACTCCCTCCGAAACCTATTATTATGGGCAGGAAAACTGGGCTCCGATCATGGGGGCTGGCTATTACAAGGATCAGGTACAATGGAGCAAAGGGGAGTATCTTGCTGCCAACAACCTGGAGGATGACCTCGCGATTATTACCGGGCAAAACGGCTTTGGCTACCGCCCCGACGACCACGGCGACACCCATAGCAGCGCCACTGCACTGTTGGCCAGCAAGGCAGGCACGCCTGCGTCAGCCAACAAAGGCTATATCCACAGCCGGTCAGATGTAGACGTGTTCGCCTTCCAAACGGCCGGGGGGCAGGTGGATATTCAGGTAGACCCCTCGGCCTCATATGCCAATCTCGATGTGCTGCTCACCCTCAAAAACGGGGCTAATGCCACGCTTGCCACGGTGGATGGGCAGACGATATCTGCCACATACAGCGGTGTGCTGCCTGCCGGTAGCTATTTTCTCCATATCAAGGGAGCCAAAGGTAGCCTGGGGGCCGACTCCGATTATAGCTCGATTGGGGCCTATTCGATTCAGGCCACCTTTAATGAGTCTGGCACAGCCGGAAACGGCAACTTGCTGAATGCCGGGGGCGCTTCGTATACCGATAGCCAGGCGCGTGGCTGGGCTGCGGATGCCGGATACACTGGCGGAACCACCTCCTCCAAGAATTTTGATGTGCAGGGCACTACCGATGACCCGCTATACCTGAACTACAGACTGGCAGAAAACGGAGCCCCTTTTAGCTACCGTATACCGGTGAGCGCAGCCGGAAAGTATACCGTGAAACTGCATTTCCTGGAGCCTTACTTTGGCGTGCCAGGCGGTAAAACCTCGGGTGCTTCGGGAGCACGGGTGTTTCACGTCGATCTGGAAGGGACGCGGGTGTTGAGCAATTACGACATCTATACACAGGATGGGGCAAGCAAAGCCATCGTCAAGACATTCAGCAATGTTGCTGTAACAGGGGCAACGCTTGATATTAGCTTCACCTCTGTGGTGAACAACGCGATCATCTCCGCCATCGAAATCATACCCCCTGTGGCAAGTTATACCCTCACTACCAGCACGACCGGCAGCGGCACCGTCAGCAAGTCTCCAAACAAGTCGGCTTACGCTGCCGGCGAGGTGGTGAGCCTGACCGCAACGGCAGCTTCCGGGTACCAGTTCTCAGGGTGGAGTGGCGACGCTTCGGGCACAGCCAACCCACTGGCGGTAACCATGGGCAGCAATAAAACGATCATGGCTACATTCACCCAGGTGCAGCAGCCCAGCAGCCTGATCACCGAAATCAAAGCCACTTCCGGCAGAAGCTATGTGCTGTCTGAGTTAGTCGTTTCTAATGCCTTTTATACCGACCGTACCTATGCGGTGACCGCGGTGCCCGGCTCTCTAAACAAAGCCCCCATGATCCGGACGGCCAACGATGACAAGAAAGACGCCAGTTCCTCGCAGCTCACGTTTAAACTGAACCAGCCTGCCACGGTATACGTCGCCTACGACCCCCGGGCCACCGTGCTGCCCGCCTGGTTAAGCAGCTGGAAAGTAGAGACCGGAAAGATCGGCGTGAACGACTCGAAAATCAGCCAGATGAATTTATACAGCAAGGCCTTCCCGGCTGGCACCGTGAGTTTAGGAGGCAACCTGGCCAGCCCGGCAAGCGGGGCGCAGAACAATTATTTTGTGATAGCAATGGCCCAGCCAACAGCCCCAACCATCGCCTCTTCGCCTAAACTGGCAAGTGCCAATGCTGTTGATGCAGCGCAGTTGCAGGTATACCCCAACCCGAATGCCGGGGACAGGGTATATCTCTCCCTGAAA
This sequence comes from Pontibacter sp. E15-1, assembly GCF_022601975.1. Lineage (GTDB taxonomy): Bacteria > Bacteroidota > Bacteroidia > Cytophagales > Hymenobacteraceae > Pontibacter. The sequence continues at coordinate 65,150 of NZ_JAKVIR010000011.1, read as the reverse complement.
AATGTGCAGCCCGGCGAGGCGGTGCTCCTGACGGTGCAGGACGTGGTGGGCCGCGTAGTGACAACCGCAACCCTGAAAAGCACCGGGCAGGAAATGACCTCTTTTGAGCTGCCGATGCAGCAGCGCCTGAGTCGGGGACTGTATATCGTTCGGGCGGAGGCTGGCGGGCAGAAACTCCAGGCAAAGCTCCTCGTGGAGTAAAGTAGTGTCCTTATAAGCAAAACTCAGGAGGTATGGCTGTCCGTATGCTACAGGCAAAGCGGGCAGCCATACCTGTTTTTGAGCTTATTCATATTTTTTTGAAGGGGCGGCACGCCGAGGCACAACTTGTATACATCAATTCCTGAAACGTTAAGGCCGAGGCATAAAAAATAGTACCTTTGCAGCCTTACGATCTATACCTATGATTTCAGTTGACGCGGTTGCGGTTGAGTTTAACGGCGCGGCCCTTTTTAGCAATGTTTCGTTCAATATCAACGAAAACGACCGTATCGCCCTCATGGGCAAGAACGGCGCGGGAAAGTCCACGCTGTTAAAGGTTATCGCAGGGGCGAGCAAGCCCACGCGCGGCAAGATTTCGGCCCCGAAAGATGCTGTCATCGCGTATCTGCCACAGCATTTGCTGGCCGATGACAATTGCACTGTTTTTGAGGAAGCCTCGAAGGCCTTTGCAAGCATCCTGGACATGAAGGCACAGATGGACGCACTGAACGCCCAGCTCAAAACCCGCACCGACTATGACTCCGACGACTACTACAAACTGATTGAGCAGGTGTCGGAAGTTGGGGAGAAGTACTACTCCATCGAAGAGATTAACTTTGACGCCGAGGTAGAGAAAACGCTGAAAGGCCTTGGCTTTGCGCGCGCCGATTTTACCCGGCCCACCACGGAGTTTAGCGGTGGCTGGCGCATGCGCATCGAGCTGGCCAAGATCCTGCTGCAAAAGCCCGACCTGATCCTGCTGGACGAACCGACCAACCACCTCGACATCGAGTCGATCCAGTGGCTGGAGGATTTTCTGGTGAACAACGCCAAGGCGGTGATCGTGATCTCGCACGACAAAACCTTTGTGGACAGCATCACCAACCGCACCATCGAGGTGACGATGGGCCGGATCTACGATTACAAGGTGAACTACAGCCAATACCTGCAGTTGCGCCAGGAAAGACGCGAGCAGCAGCAGAAGCAGTTCGAGGATCAGCAGAAAGAGATCGCCGACATCCAGGGCTTTATTGACCGCTTTAAGGGCACCTACTCCAAAACCTTGCAGGTACAGTCGCGGGTGAAGATGCTGGAGAAAATAGAGATTATCGAGGTAGACGAGGTAGATACCTCTGCCCTGAACCTGAAGTTCCCGCCTGCGCCCCGCTCCGGAAACTACCCGGTGATTGTGGAGGAGATGACCAAAAAATACGGCGACCATACCGTGTTTCAGGACGTGTCCCTGACGATAAACCGGGGGGAGAAGATTGCCTTTGTAGGGAAAAATGGCGAGGGTAAATCCACGCTGGTGAAAGCCATCATGGGCGAGCTGGACTTTGAGGGCAAGGTGCAACTGGGCCATAACAGCATGATCGGGTATTTCGCCCAGAACCAGGCTTCGCTGCTGGAAGGCGAGCTGACGGTTTTCCAGACCATCGATGAGATTGCCATTGGCGATGTGCGCACCCGGGTGAAAGACCTGCTGGGGGCCTTTATGTTCGGCGGCGACACGGTAGAGAAAAAAGTGAAAGTGTTGTCTGGTGGCGAGAAGACGCGTCTGGCCATGATCAAGCTGCTGTTGCAACCGGTAAACCTCCTGATTCTGGATGAGCCCACCAACCACCTCGACATCAAAACAAAAGACATTCTGAAAGACGCGCTAAAAGCCTTCGACGGCACCCTCATCCTCGTGTCGCATGACCGGGATTTTCTGGATGGGCTCGCGACCAAGGTGTTTGAGTTTGGCACCAAGCGCATCCGTGAGCATTTCGAAGATATCAACGGTTTCCTGCGTAACAAAAAAATGGAGAACCTGCGGGAAATCGAGCGACACACGGCTAAGTAAGCGAGCAAGAGCGACCTGAATCCTCGCCTTGGGTGTTACCCCAGACAAGACCGATATAAAAAAGGGAATCCACTCAGTTTATACCTGGGTGGATTCTTTTTTTTATACATCGCTGGTATCTTTATTCGCAACATCTGCAGGTTTAATATCAATCAACAAATGCGTTATATGGCGCAAGCGTCCGCTTGTGCCTCACATTTCAACCCAACCTGCTCGCATCGCCCAAAGAAAGGATGCCTGGAGCTGTGACGGTATGGCTTTCTACCGAATAACTCTCCCCATCCACTACATATAGGAGTGATTCGAGCTTATGTTTTTGTAGTGGTATAAAGTCAATATAATATAAGTATAGTTAAACAAATCGCTTGAAATTGGAGTATGAAAATACTACCCAAGGTATTATTTGCTCGCCCATACTACTGCATTCTGCTCCAATCCAGGTCTGCATCTCTCACCCGTATACCCATCACCCGTGGTAGTTACGCATTTCTGCCGATTCCATACCTGTCGCAAACAAATTTGTGCAGTCGCGGCAACGCGGGCAATCCCACCCAGTTTCCGATTTTCCTTTAGCTGGCAGATCCGGAGTGCGCTGTTGAACACATATAGCCTAAACCTTAAATGAAAACAAACGATGGACGTATTGAAAATTGCCTCGTCGGAGAGGGGCCTGAAAACCCGCTCTGATAAAGTGCCCATGGATGCAGCAGGCGCATACAACGGGCAGACTGTTCCGGCCAAGCATCTGGGCTGGCTTCCGGATTTGCCGGACGTGCGCGATTATACCCCGGTGCAGGATGTAATCGAACCTGAGAAAGTGGCCATGGGGGTAGATGAAACCGTAAAGCACATGCTCTCGCGGTTAGGCATCGACGGCCCCCGCACTGCACTGCCTCCGCGCACCGACTTGCGGCAGTGGTTCTCTCCGGTCGAAGACCAGGGAAGCATCGGCTCGTGCACGGCCAACGCGGGCGTTGCGCTGCTGGAGTACTATGAGCGCCGCGCCTTTGGCAAGCATATAGACGCCTCGCGCATGTTTTTGTACAAAGCCACCCGCAACCTGCTGCATTGGCAGGGAGACACAGGGGCTTACCTGCGGTCTACCATGAAAGCGATGGCACTGTTCGGGGTGCCACCGGAAGAGTACTGCCCTTACGTGCTCCAGGATTTCGACAAAGAGCCCAACGCTTTTTGCTATGCGTTTGCCGCAAATTACCAATCCATTAGTTACTACCGCCTGGATTTGCCGAGCCTGTCGCGCACCATGCTGCTGGACCAGATCAAGACCAACCTGAACAAGGGGCAGCCTTCCATGTTCGGCTTCACGGTGTACGACTCTATTGGGCAGTCGGGTAGGGGAGGCGAGATTCCTTTTCCGCAGAAGACCGAGAGTGTGAAAGGCGGGCATGCCGTGGTGGCTGTCGGCTACGACGACGACTATGAGATCAGGCATCCGGACAACCCGCAGCTCTCGACCCGCGGCGCCCTGATGATCCGGAATTCCTGGGGCACCGGTTGGGGGATGCAGGGCTATGGCTGGCTCCCATACAACTATGTGCTCGCGGGCATCGCGATTGACTGGTGGTGCCTGATTGCAAGCAAGTGGCTGGATACGGGCGCTTTCGAGAACACGTGATGAATCCAAGGCAGCAAGTCTTAAGACTTAATAAACGCAGACAATTTAACTGAAATCAGCCGTGCATCAATACGCCTTTTACCTCCATCAGGACCGGGTTCGCATCCCCAATTCATACCTGCCGCCGCCGGTGCTTACCTATAACCCCCGGATTAAACGCTGGATACTGGACCGGGAGTATACCTATTTCGACGAAGGCACCTACATTACGGTGCCGCATGGGTTCGAATTTGATCTGGCGTCTGTGCCACGGGCGGTATGGTGGGCTATCGCCCCATTCGAGTTGTCTATCGTAGCGCCGCTACTCCACGATTTCCTGTATGAAAACGGCGGGCTTTTGCCGGCACATACGGTGCAGCCATACAGAAAGTATACCAGGCGCGAGGCAGACTGGATGTTTTTGGAGATCATGCGGCGGGAGGGCGTGGCAGAATGGAAATGCCGGGTCGCTTACAATGCCGTCCGGACGTTCGGAGGACACGTCTGGCGCGGCAGGTTAAGTCCGGGTGAGGAACATAATCTGCAACTTATGCCGGTATAGTTACTCACGCGTTTAGCTTAGTTTGTAAGGAGGCCCTTCTACAGCATGTATGCGCTGTAGAAGGGCCTCGCTTATTTAGTTGGCATGGCTGTTTCCGAAGCGCTTATTGTACCAGCAGTTCCACCATACTATCCTGCCTGATTTTGATGAGGCCTCTTCTGGGCCTGTCCAGGTCGATGATAATGAAGACGAGCAATACAATCAGAAGGGTCATGATGACGGTTGGCACGTAGCTCCGTTTAGTGCCCAAACCACTCAAATACCCCATCAGCACGCCCGAGGCGATAAAAATAGAGTACAGCAGCAGCAGGATTGGCTCTGGCACATGGCGCTCCAGAATGGCGTTCCGCTCTCCGCGGGCATCAATGGTCTCGTTCATGGCCGCGATAAAATAGCCAGTCGTTACGGGCCGGGCATCCAGGTCGCTGGCCAGCATGGCATTGCGCCAGATGGCATGCTGAAGCGAATCCGTTTCTTTGTTCAGACGGTGCCTTTCATCAAACCGGGTGAGATCCACGTTGCTTGCTTTCAGGCGTATGGCCACGTACTGCTGAAGCAGCGAATAGGTTACAGAGTCGTAGGGGGAGGGCAGCAGTTGGGTGCGGAGCAGGGCCGTGCCTATGGCGTTGGCCTCCTTTATCACAGCATAGCTTCTGTTGTCGTAGCGCTGCATCGACATGTTGAAGGTGAATGCCAGCAACAGGCCCAAAAGCCCTAAGATGCCCGTGTGTATCGACCCCGCCTGTTTCTTGATGTCCTCATTCAGCCTGTCCTTTACGTGATGCCCAATCCTATACCCCACCTCATTCGCCAGTAACATCAGGACGAATAAGGCAAGCGCCAGCAGAACGCTTGGCTGATCATACATAAATTCCCTGGAGTCCACGATCGTTTGGATATCAAGCTAAAAAGGCTGTAAGCTATGCTGTATACGGAATATACGGGCTTTCGCGCAAGATTCTTTAATATCCAGGGTTTAAACAACTTGCGGCGCAAGGAGATAGCCTGATGCCGCAGCGCACATTCATTTTTCGCGGGAGGGTATATATAAAATTTAAGGAGGTATACGTGCAGGCAAACGCTAGAAGAAGAAGAACAACAATCCTAGAAAATTGCAACTTTCCAGTATGCCGGGATGCTTTATACGTCAGGAGTATATGGGTATGGATTACAAAGTTCGAATAGATCGGTGCATTTATTTAATAAAATTTTAACCAAGCGTTTTTATACCGTGCCAGAGGCATTAAGTTGAGAAGCCATGTAAGTGATGAAGGCTGGATGTAAAGCTAAGTTTTTTAGTTTACTTGAAAAGCAGGTGTAGTATTATAAAATATTGTTTTATAGTACTTTATGTAAGTATAACTTTGTTGTTTGGGTTGAATGAAAGGTATAGCCGCCATACGTTTGGTTCGAGTTTAAGAGCCAGCAGATGCGGCGGATTTATACAAGGCTAGGTCGTCTGGTTTCTGCTTGTTTAGGGCCGCTGCTGGGGCGTTAGATTTTTAATCCAGCTATGTTTTTTGTACTTTTGCAGTCTAGTGGATTAAAACACACGACGAATTAACCATAAATTTCAATCTTAAAGACTTAGAATGTATACAGATAACGTAGCTATCCTGGGCGCAGGTAATCTCGGAAACGCCATTGCCGTAGGACTTTTGAGCAATGGGAAGTATGAACCGGAGAATATCTATGTCACGCGGAGAAACACGAAGTCACTACAGCCTCTAAAAGACAAAGGCCTGCATGTAAGCAACGACAACAGCTTTGCCGTAAAAAATTGCCGCTACATTCTGCTTTGTGTGCAGCCCGCACACTTAGAGCATGTGCTTAAAGAAATAAAACCCATCCTTGACCCGGAGAAGCACGTGCTGCTCAGCGTGATTGCAGGCGTGACCATTGCCAATATCCACGATATTGTCGGCGACTTCCCGATTGTGCGGTGTATGCCCAATACGGCCATTGCCGTGCAGGAATCCATGACGAGCCTCGCCTTCAACGACAAGGCGGCTGGCGTGGAAAATGCCGTGCAGGAAATCTTCAACTGCCTTGGCGAGACGCTGGTGATTGAAGAAGAACTCATGGCGGGGGCTACCGTGCTGTGCTCCAGCGGCATCGCCTTCAACATGCGCTTTATCCGGGCCGTGACCCAGGGCGGCATCCAGCTTGGCCTCGATGCCGAAGATGCCCAGAAGATAGCGGTGCAGGTAAGCAAAGGCGCTTCGACCTTACTGACCATCAACAAATCACACCCCGAGCAGGAGATCGACAAAGTAACCACTCCGGAGGGCTGTACTATTACCGGCCTTAACGAGATGGAGCACCAGGGCCTGAGCTCTGCCGTGATCAAAGGGTTGGTAGGCTCGCACCAGCGCATCCTTGCCCTGAAAGAGCAACGCGAAAGAGATAACAGCAAGCTAACGATCAGCGCCTTGCACGATCTGCTCCAGTAGCGATAAACCAGGTCTAACACCCATCTCAGGCTTTGCACCAAAGGCCTTTTTCACCATAAAGCATGTATGAATTTTGCTTTTGCAGCGCAAGGGGCAAAATTTATACATGCACATACCATTGCAATAGAGATCTCTGCGGTTGCCGTCTTCTTTTGAGAGGCAATCGCAGTGATTTTTGTTTAGCCACTTGCTGCACCATACCGCACCGAGGCGGCCGTTCAACTTATGTGCGTACACCAGAGGCCACAAACGACTGTTTGCGGCGCTCACCCATTCGAATAAAATAGCGAACACAGACATGAATTATCAGCCACAGCGAGTAGTCGTAAAAGTAGGCTCTAATGTATTAACCAAAGACGATGGCTCTCCGGACAAAGAGCGGATGGCCAAACTCGTCAAGCAGCTTTCATTCCTCAAAGAGCAGGGCGTTCAGGTGGTGCTCGTCTCTTCGGGCGCGGTAGCTTTTGCCCGCAACCACATCACCTTCGACGAGAAAACCGAGTCGGTGGTGCGCAAGCAGATCCTTGCCTCTGTGGGGCAGATAGACATCATCCATTCTTACAAAGACCTCTTTCAGGAGGAGGGGCACCGGATTGCGCAGATTGTGGTTACCCCACAGGATTTCTTGTCGAGGAGGCACTTCCTCAACATCAAAGATTGCCTGTCAGGGCTGCTCCAGCACGACATCATCCCGATTATCAATGAGAACGACGCGGTAGCAGTTACCGAGCTCATGTTCACCGACAACGACGAGCTGGCCAGTATGACGGCGGCCATGATCGACGCCGATACCCTGATCCTGCTCACCAACGTGGACGGTATTTACAAGGGCCACCCCAACGACCCGGAGTCTAAGCTTATTGAGCGGGTGGGGAGCAGCTCTAAAGGCATGGGCCGCTACGTGTCTACCACCAAGTCTTCGTTTGGCCGCGGGGGTATGCAAAGCAAGATGAAGATGGCGAAGAAAGCCGCTTATCTGGGTATACATGTGTACATTGCCAACGGAAACCGCGACAACGTGCTGGTGGACTTCTTCCAAAACAACCTGACAGCCACGTATTTCGAGCCGCAATCGGCCAAGCCCAACCTGAAAAAGTGGGTGGCGCACAGTGGCAACTATACCAAAGGCGAAGTAGTGGTGAATGAAGGCGCGAAAGAGGCGCTACACGCTGCAGAAGCCAACAGCCTGTTGCCTGTTGGGGTGGTGTCGGTGTCGGGTAACTTCTCGAAGGGCGACATCATCCAGATCTGGGATGAGCACGGTGAGAAGATCGGCCTGGGCAAAGCAGAGTATGGCTCGAAGAAAGCCACCGAAAAAATAGGTATGAGCAATCAGAAGCCTATTGTGCATTACAATTATTTATATTTGTTTGAATATCACAGTATCTGATCATATGAGTTTAGAAGAAGTTTTTAACAGTGTAAAACAGGCCAGCAGGAAGTTGAACATGGTGCCCGAGGCGCAGGTTGTGCAGGTGCTCGAGGATCTGGCAGACAGCGCCCTCCAAGCCACCGACACCATACTGGCCGCAAATAAGAAGGACCTGGCGCGAATGCCGGAGGACGACCCGAAGTATGACCGGCTTAAACTGTCGGCAGAGCGGATCGCCGACATCGCCAGCGATCTGCGGAACGTGGCCAACCTGCCCTCGCCGCTCGGCAAAGTGCTGTCAGAAAAGTCGTTGGAGAACGGCCTGCACATGCAAAAGGTGTCTGTGCCCCTGGGTGTGATCGGCATCATCTATGAGTCGCGCCCCAACGTGACCTTCGACGTGTTCAGCCTCTGCCTGCGCTCCGGCAACGCCCTGCTGTTGAAAGGCGGCAGCGACGCCAAAGACTCCAACACTGCCATCGTAAAACTGATACATGAGGTGCTGGAGCGAAATGGCCTCGATAAAAACATCGTGCAGCTGCTACCGCCAGACCGGGAGGCTACGCACGAGATGCTGCATGCCGTGGGCTATGTAGACATCATCATCCCTCGCGGAAGCCAGGGGCTGATCAATTATGTGCGCGAGAACTCCAAAGTGCCGGTGATAGAAACAGGGGCGGGTATCGTGCATACCTACTTCGATGCCGACGCAGACTTTGAAAAGGGGAAACGGATTGTGGTGAACGCCAAAACCCGTCGCGTAAGTGTCTGTAATGCGCTGGACTGCCTGTTAATCCATCGGAGCCGCCTCTCAGATCTGCCTGCCATAGCAGAAGGCCTTGCAGACAAAGGCGTAACCCTTTACGCCGATGCCCCGGCTTTCGAGGCGCTAAAAGCCACTTACCCCAAGGACAAGCTGATACCGGCCACCGACGAGCATTTCGGAACGGAGTTTCTCTCGCTCCAGATGTCAGTGAAAACCGTGGACAGCCTGGAAGAGGCCATTGAGCACATAAATACCCACAGCTCGCAGCACAGCGAGGCAATCATCTCGGAGAACGCCCAGCACGTGGAGCAGTTTATGCGCGCCGTGGATGCCGCCGCGGTGTACGCCAACACGTCCACCGCCTTTACCGACGGCGCCCAGTTTGGCCTTGGTGCAGAAATCGGGATCAGCACGCAGAAACTGCATGCGCGCGGGCCCATGGGCCTCGATGAGCTGACGAGTTACAAATGGCTTGTGAAAAGCGATGGCCTGACCAGGGCCTAGTGCAACAGGAGTGATAAACCTTTTTATAAACCGTTTGCGGGCATTCCCGTAAACGGTTTTTTCTTTTTATACCGGCCTTTAAGCTGGCTAAAATTGACTAAAATTTTTGGTTTCAGCAGGAAGGGGGGTATGATGATTTATCAATTTTCACATTATCAGATAGTTATGATTATGGCACGTGATTTGTAAACTCAGTTTTCAATCTTGAACAAAGTGTTATTCACAAAATAATATGAACATGAAAAAGCTACCGTATATTTTGAGCATTGCCTTTCTGCTGGCGTTTGTATGGGGAAGTGCCGCACAGGCGCAACAGAAGAAATGGAGCCCACAGGCGAAAGGCACCGTTATCGGGGCGGCCACTGGCGCTGCCGCAGGTGCGGTGATCCATAAGCGCAACCGCGTGGTTGGTGGCGTGGTAGGAGGGGCCGTTGGCGGCGGTACAGGCTACGCCATCGGCAAGCACATCGACAACAAGAACAAACAGCGGGAGGCGGACCGCATTGCCGAAGCCAACCGGGTGGCTGCTGCCAACAGAGCCGCTGCCGCGCAGGCACAGCGCCAGAGAAGCGTGGCTACCAGCAGCCATACCCACGAACCTAAATCAACCAGAAATGCAGTGACGCCAACGCAGATGGCGGCAATGCCATACCAGAGCTACACCGCCGTAAACGATCCTGTACTGGTGAACATGGCCCTGTTGCCAAATGAATCCTACGGTGACCCGTCTACTCCATATTATACCTCAGAGTACAGAAGGAAAAGCTGGTAAACAATTTGCCTGATCTGCCAGCGCATTTTTCCAGGCTGGATGAAAGCCCCGGCAGGTCAGGTAAGCTTTTTTAGTTTTCACTAAAAACCGATACGTATGAAACCGATCCTATATTTAGTTGCTTTTGTAGCCCTGCTCAGTTCCTGCAAAGAGTCTGATGATAGCGTAAGCGTAAAAGAGCTGAACAGCAGGTTTATCTCGGCCTGGAATAACAATGCTTCCGGGGAAGTAGACGCGCTACTCGCCGACGATGTGCAGTTTATACAAGGCGAGATGCATTATAAGGGAAAGAATGAAGTGGCAGAAAAGTGGGTGCGCGAAACTATCGGCACCATCAGCGATTTAAAAACCAACGTGGTAAGTGCAGGCGAAGACAGCCAGCTCGCTTATGAGGCAGGCACTTTTTCGGTGGATGTGCTGCCAGGAAGCCCCGATCAGCCCCACGGGTATGGCGAGGGTAACTTCATTTTGCTCTGGAAGAAGGGCACGGACGGGGCCTGGAAACTACAGTATGCCCAGTTGGAAGACCTGCCCGTACAGGTCAAGAATTAGCGGCTAACTAAACTCTCGGTTGTCCATCCAAGCCACGTTGCGGTTTCCGAAAGTCGCCTTAATTGTCATCCTGCTTTACCCAATCCAGCTCTTTACTGGAGGGGTATAAATTACTCTGGTAGAGATTTTCTTCTTGGGAGTAGGGCAGTTAAGTTCTAACGAAAATTGTCCCCTTGAGGGGACCGCAGGGGTGTAAAGCCAGCAAAAAGTACTTTTCGCAAAGAGTAAACACCCCTCTAACTCCCCTCAAGGGGAGAATTATTATTTTGGTGTTTTGAAACTTTAGGTAAAGGCACACTACCAACTCTTAGAACTTAACAGCCCTACTTCTTGGGAGGGGCAGGGGTGGGTTTACATGGAGCAGAGAATCGTACCTTGAGTTGTTTAGTTTCTGAGTTTATCAAATGCATTAAATTTCAGGTTTAAATTCTCCTGCTCATACCCTAAGGTATAAATACGCAGTAACCGTTATTTAACGAATCAATTCCTTTTGAAAGCCCGCTTATTTCGATAAGCGGGCTTTGCTTTTTTAGCATACTTGAGTCCGAAAGATGCTATTTATACCTGTTTGGAATAGGCCATCTCCTGAATGAGTTATAAGGCTGCGTCTTACTAAAATATCTTACTAAAAAAAGATCAAAAGATACTACTTTTTTTTGCCGTTTAAGTATCACAACAATAGATGTATGCCGTAACGTCGGTTCAAACAAAGGAAGTCCTTTAACCGCTTAAAAAGGTGCAAATGAGCAGTTAACCCAAGGGGTGCCGCCGATGTTTCAGGTATTGTTTTATGTATTTAACTACCCACTTCGCTGGCGCGTCGTAAATATTAATAAGATACTATGCTATAACTCTAAATCCCATACGCGATGGTCGTCAACTACTCACCTATCACTCCTGAGGAAAGGAAAAAAAAGCAACGCTGGTCTGTCCTGAAATGGGCGATTGCAGGTATAGCGCTGCTTGTTGTCATTATCGCCGTTTCGCTTGTGCTTTATGAGATGAACACCTCCAGGTTTCAGTCGCAGGAGTTCACGCGCATCGCGTCATCCCTGACCTATCGCCTGGAAAGCGGGCCAAGCAAGTCGATCGCTTTCCCTCAAAACGGCCCCTTCGACACAAGGCTTGGCTACGCGCAACTTCCAAATTTCCTGGACAGGGCAAAACGCAAAGGAATGTACATCGCCTCGCAGGCAAGTTTCTCTCCTGAACTGCTCGCCTATACCCAGGACGGTTATTTTACACCTTACACCGAGAAAATGCAGACTGGCCTGCGCATCGCCGATGCCAGCGGCCAGCCCTTATACCAGTTCCGTTACCCACGCCGCATTTATGCCGCGTTCGACTCTATACCACCCCTGATCGTTAACTCGCTGCTGTTTATTGAGAACCGTGAGTTGCTCTCCTCCGACAACCCATACATGAACCCCGCTGTTGACTGGAAACGCTTTTCGAGAGCTTCTCTGCACGAGGCTGCAAAAAGGGTTGGACTTGATTACAAAACCATTGGGGGCAGCACGCTGGCCACGCAGATTGAGAAGTACAGGCACTCGCCGTCAGGTATCACTGCGGGGCCTCGCGAGAAACTACAGCAGATGGTGTCGGCAAGCGTTCGGGCATACCAGGGGGGTAAAGAGACCTTGCCGGCGCGGAAGGGACTTGTGCTTTCCTACCTGAACACGGTGCCGCTCTCGGGGGCGCCGGGATATGGCGAGGTGCATGGCCTTGCCGACGGACTTTGGGTATGGTTTAACTCCGACATGGAGCAGGTGAACCAGCTGCTGCGACAGCCTCACCCAACCGGCGACACGCTGCAGGCACAAGGCCAGGCATTGCGGCAGGTGCTGTCTTTGATGATCGCCCAGCGTCGGCCATCCTATTACCTGGGCCAGGAGGGACATACCGAACTGAATTCGCTGACAGCGGCCTACCTGCGCCTGTTGGCCAGCAACAACTATATACAGCCCAGCTTGCGCGATGCCGGACTGGCCCGGGAAGTCAGTTTCAGGGATTTTGACGAAGCCCCGGCGCAACGGATTAAGGATACAGACAAGGGCGCTCTCATTGCACGCACGCACCTGTCCAACCTTTTGGGGAAATCACTCTATGACCTGGACCGCCTGGACCTGGATGCCACCGCCACTTTGCAGAACGACCTCCAGGCGCAAGTCACTGCCTACCTCAACCAGTTGAGTGACCCTGAGTTTGCCGGCAAGATAGGGGTGTTGGGCGACCGCATGCTGAAGGCAGGCCGGACTGAGGAAGTGCGGTATAGCTTCACGTTGCTGGAGCGGACGCCCACAGGCAACCTGGTGCGCGTGCAGACAGACAATACCGATCAGCCCTTTGATATGAACGAAGGCAGCAAGCTTGAATTGGGGTCTACGGCAAAGCTACGGGTGCTGACTACCTATCTGCAGATCATCGCAGAAGTGCATGCGCGCTATGCCGGTGCGCCGCAGGCCGATTTGAAACAGGCGCTGGCCACCCCACAGGATAACCTGTCGCGCTGGGTGCTGCAATACCTCTCGCAGGCAAAAGACAAAAGCCTGCAGGCAACCCTCGACGCTGCCCTGCAACGCCGTTATTCGGCAAGCCCCTATGAGGGCTTCTTTACCGGAGGAGGGATGCATACATTCCACAATTTCCAAAACAGTGACAACGGGCGTAACCCTTCCGTGCAAGAGGCATTCCTGAAATCCATTAACCTGCCGTTTATCCGGCTTATGCGCGATGTGGTGCGCTACGCGACCTACCAAAACGTGGACAACGCCGCCGCGCTCCTGAGCAACGACCTCGACCCGCGCCGCCGCACGTATCTCTCACAGTTCGCTGACAGGGAGGGACAAACATACCTGAGGCGCTTCTGGCGGAAATACGAAGGACAGGACGCGCAGCAGCGATTTGCCACATTACTCAACAGCATGCGCAAAAACCCGGTAAGGCTGGCGGTGGTGCATCGGTTTCTATACCCCGACAAAGACCTGAAGACCTTTGACCGGTTTTTGAGAGAGCAACTGCCTGGTGAGAAGCTGAAGAACGACAGAGTGGAAGAGCTTTATGAGCGCTATGGCCCCAAGGCGTATAATTTAGCCGATCAGGGCTATTTGTCCCGTGCCCATCCTCTCGAGCTTTGGCTGTTGCAATACATGCTGCTCCATCCGGAGGCTACCTGGACAGAAGTTGTGAAGGAAAGTGAGCCCCAGCGCCGGGAAGTATACGCCTGGCTGTTTAAGACACGCTTTAAGAGTGCCCGCGATTCGCGTATCCGCACCATGCTGGAGCTGGACGCTTTCGAGTCTATACAGCAAAGATGGCAGCGCCTGGGCTATCCGTTTCAGCAGTTGGTGCCTTCGCTGGCAACGGCCCTAGGGTCTTCTGGCGACCGGCCCGAAGCCCTGGCCGAGCTTATGGGGATCATCCTGAACAACGGTGTGCGGCAGCGAACCCTGCACATTGAATCGCTGCATTTTGCGGCCCATACCCCCTACGAGACGGCGCTAGGCTGCCAGCCTGCACCGGGAGAACAGGTGTTGGTGCCGGAAGTGGCCGCCACACTTAAAAGGGCATTGCTGGAGGTGGTGGAAGTCGGGACAGCTCGCAGACTGCAGGGTGGTTTCGTGCGGGCAGACGGGGCGATACTGAGGATGGGCGGCAAAACGGGCACAGGCGATAACCGCATGGTCACGCTGAGCTCCAGAGGGCACCGCATCACCTCGCGGGCGGTTAACCGTACAGCCACCTTTGTCTTTTTCCTCGGCGACAGGCATTTTGGCACGCTGACGGCCTTTGTGCCAGGCCGCGAAGCTGCAGATTTCGGGTTTACCTCCTCGCTGCCCGTACAAGTGCTGCGCGGAATGGAGCCTATCCTGGAGCCATACCTGAACAAGTATTATACTGGTGGCGCGCAGCTTGCAACTGCTGGTGCTAAAGACCCGCTGGCAACCCCGGCCCAGACGGCAGCGCTAGTGCCACAGAACAAGCCGGCTGCGGTCAGGTAATAAAAAAAGCGGGAGCAAATTGGTGTTTAGCTCCGCTTCAGAAATACCGATAAAGTGGATCATCCCTTCCTTCACCAGATTGCTATGGCCCCAATCGTGTCTTAAATAAGCACTTGCGGGTCCATACGATGCTGGTAATAAAGGTCGATTGTGTCGATGCCAAGGCGCTTCAGGATCCCCTCGGCAGTTTTGCATAGCTTTTCTTTTTATACCCAATGCATGTTTCAGGCGACTTCCAGGTTTCCGCTTACAATCCTATCTAAAGGCGGATTTGGATGTTCGTAAAAACGCTTCCATATATGGGATTAGCCTCGGATGCATAGTGTGTATAGAATAGAGTTTTAACAACTTACAGGTTAAGGTAGCGTTATAAGAATAAGACAGTTTTAACTTGTTTTTATATGATTTAATACTACTAAAGATTTTGCCAAGTGGAATTATCTTTCAATTTGCTGCAGCGCTCTAGCAAATTCCTGTTTCCGGTTATAACGGGCGTTATGTTGCTCTTTTATCTGTTGAGCATGGATGCCTACACGCTAGTGCTCCAGGAGGATCACCTCTTTGAGTGGCTCACGTTTGCCCTTTTGCTGCTAACCGGTTGCCTTTCTGTATACCTTGCCCTTCAGATTAAAAAGCGGTATGGCTACCTGCACTGGTTTTTCGCCATTTTCTCGGCCTTCAATTTCCTTGCGGGTTTTGAGGAAATCAGCTGGATGCAGCGCGTCTTCGACTGGGAAACGAAGGGAGTATTCTCCACATATAGCGACCAGAACGAAACGAATATCCACAACATGGTGCAGGGTGCGTTTCGGATCAGGACGAGGCTTGTTGCACTGCTGGTTCTGGCTATGTATGGGTTAGTGCTGCCCTGGCTTACGGGTATACAAATGGTGCGCGACTTCTTCGCACGGCACAAGCAGCTCATACTTCCACCCAGATTCCTGAGTCTTGGCTATCTGTTCGCCTCGCTGCTGATGCTGGACGAGCCCACAGGACAAGAAGAGGAACTGGGGGAATTTTTCTACAGCAGCTGTTTTCTTTGGATGATGCTTTACAATTATTGTCTGTTCCGGCATACCAACCACTTTCAGCCGTAGCTTACCGATGATCAGGTGGTGTAGAGAACATAGGGTGTGTAGTAGAGACGCAAAATTTTGCGTCTCTACTGTATTCCCAAGACTAGCGCTGCGTCACTTGTACGGCTCTTCCTTTTTTCAGAGCAGGTGAATATGGTCGGGCATGATCGCGTACCCCTGAACTTACACCCGCTTGTTGTCGTCCAGAAATCGGAGACTACTCAGGATAATATCTTCGTACTCATATGGTTTGTGCAGGTGTTTCCACTCCAGTATAGTGGCCGTGAAGAAGCTATGTGCTGCTGCTCAAATATTAAGTGCTATCGTTAGTGAGTGAACGGCGAAAAAAGCAGTTATATACCGATCTCAACTTTACCGAGGCACTCAAGTTATACTACACTCCCGATTCGAACAACACCTGTTGGCTATCAGATTCTTGCTTACCAGCCATAACTTATCCTTACTCTTATAAAAGCATCCCTCCACTCACACCAAGGCACTGAGTGAAGCTTCTGTGATCTCTTGCGGCACATAGGCAGGGGTAGCCCCGCGCTGCGTTGCCAGAAACGCACCAACCAGGCAGGCTCTCTCCAGGGTGTGCTCCAGAGGTTTTTCCTGCAGATAGTTGGTCAGGAACGTCGCCAGAAAAGCATCACCGCTGCCTATGGTGTCTTCTACTTCCACCTGAAAACCGGCATGCTCAAAGTAGCCCGCCTCATGCATGGCGGCAGCGCCCCTGTCTCCGCGGGTTACAATCACCAGTTCCAGGCTAAAATGGTCTTTGATGAAACGCATCTGCTGCACCTCATCTCCATCTGCCCCAAGCCATTCGCAAATCGCGGCCAGTTCCTGATGATTCATTTTCACGATGTCGGCATATTCCAACAGCGTCAGAATCCGTTCAGGGGTATAATACGGCGGCCGCAGGTTCACATCAAAAACTTTGCGTTTGGCCAGCGGCAGGTATCGGAGCAGGGTCTCCTGGGAAGTGGCGTTGCGCGCCACCAGGCTGCCGTAAAGGAAGACTTCGCTCTGCGCAATCAGCTCTGCAGTCCTTTCCTCATACTGGATGTAGTCCCAGGCCACTGGCTCCACAATTTTATAGGTCACCTCGTTGCGGTCAGAGATATTAGCTTTCACCACCCCAGTCAGGTGCGTTAGGCCCGTTTGCAGCCACGCTGTGTCGATGTGCTGTTCTTGCAGGAAAGCAATAAGCCCCTTGCCCAGGTCATCGCTTCCTACCCGGCTCACCACCGCAGGATCAAACCCGTTGCGCCGAAGGTGGATGGCTACGTTCATGGGAGCCCCGCCGGGAAGCTTACCGCTGGGCAGAATATCCCAAAGCACTTCTCCGAAACAAAAAATTCTTGATTGACACTTCATCAGATTATCAGCTTATAAATAGTTTAAAAATTGCTGGTGTAAAACAGCTTATACCTATGTCAGGGATTGAGCGGAGGCAGACGCCCGAGAGCCAGCGGCCATTCGGAAGCACCATACCCGGAGTGCGTAGCAGTGTTATCAGAATGAATAGACCTGCGCTGAAAACTGAAGAAATGCATTTTCATTTACAGGGTTCCACATACCCCAGATTCCCAGCGGAATTTTATAGCCCTGTACTTCCAGGTCTTTAGAGACGATAAGGCTTATTTCACTAAAACCCGCGTCGTTGGCAAAGAAATTGGCCGTTTCGCCTTTGCCTTGGTTTAACGCGAAGCTGTAGCCGGCTCTGCCTCTCACTTCTAACCCCTGTTTTTTATACAAAGGGTATTCCGCTGAAACAAAAGTGGAGTATTTGCTTTCTCGGCTTTCAGTGGTTTTGTCTCTGCCAAAAACAACGGTGTTCCAGCTCAACGTCAGGGGGAGGGCAGTGCTGATCGTGTAGTTTGACCTCATGTCCCAAAAACGGCCTGTCTCCTGTGAGTTGTAGTTAAAAAACTCCTTATTGTTATAGGTGGCCTCCGGGGAGAAATTATAGATATCCCACAATTCCAGAACCAAACCCTGATTCTTATACCCTATAAAGTTGTTAAACTCTTTGTAGGAGCCGCTAGCGTCTCCACCACTCCAGAACCCACCGTAAAATTCTTTATAGCTGATCTTTACGTCTCCGGTATATACAAGGCCCGTCGCCACCTCCAGGCCCCTCCATAAGTGGCTGTTCCGGATCTGCAGCGAAGAGTGCAGTTCCTGACCGAGTGCCGTGCCGGCTCCCAGAATAAAAAATATTATCGATAGCAAATTTACCTTACGCATGATTTCCCTATTTAAAATTTTAGATAGATACTTGAAGATGAGTTTTATACCACTTCATCGAGATTGTCCTTTTCCCTGATGCGGAACCAGAACAGGGCATAGCACAAAATCACCAGTTCGCAGATCACGTTCAGGGACCAGGTCCACCTCCAGGAGCCGATAATATCGGCCAACCCACCCTGCATGATCGTGAAGACAGCGCCTCCAAACACAGCAGAGATAAATACCCCCGAAGCCTTGGACGTGTACTTGTTCAACCCTTTGGTTGACAGCGAAAAAATACAGCTCCACATCGTGGAATGCAGCAAGCCGATGGCCACCAAGAACCACAGATTTTGAGTGATCATCGCGACAATTACCAGAACTGTAGACAGTGACGCGGCAACCGTTAACTGTAGCCTGGCAGATATGTTACTGAAGAAGCTGGCAACAAAGCGCCCAACAAGGAATCCGCCCCAGTACAAAGTAGACAACAAGGCGTGTATGCCGAAGTCCATGCCGCCGATGATGAGGTCGGTTCTGCCGAAGAAGCTAATGGCGTGCCCGGAGTCCATCAGCTCAAAAGCGTAGAGGTTGATGTTTGCCCCAATGGCTACCTCTGTCCCGACATAGCAGAAGATTGCCAGCACACCCAGGGCAAAATGCCTGAAAGACCATATGCTTCTCTGGGGCACCTCTCCCGAAGCAAACCGTGTATGGGCTATATCCGGCAAGTGGAGTTTACTCGTCATTACCGTAACTGCCAGCACACAGGCAATCAGCATCATCAGGGGCCATAGCAGCTGATGAATCTCGATGTTCTCAATGGAGATTCCGCTGAACATCACAACCGTGACAAAGAAGGGTGCGGAGGTTGTACCGATGGAGTTGATTGCGGTTGTGATGTTGAGGCGCTGAACCGGTTGGGTGCCGGGCAAATCATACGAAGCGACGTATGGATTCACCACCACCTGAATCACGGCCGCTGAGGTTCCCATCAGATACGATCCCATAACGAAAACAATAAATCCGTATGCTATGATGGAATCACCTACCTGGAAAACCAAATAGGGGTAATTATCGCCCAGCAGCGCAGCACACAAATACATGATTAACCCCGAGAGCATCAGCAGAAGGCCGCGCAACAGGGTATTTTTATACCCTTTGGCATTTACCCATTTGCTTCCCAGGGTCCCGTTTATCAGGTATCCCAGAAAGAAAGCGAAAGTGATGAGCGTGGTAAACGTGTTCTTCAAACTCCCGGCATCATCCAGGAAGGTGAATTTGAGAGGAGCTTGCAACTGTTCGTTGACGGTGGTCAGAAACCCGACGATAAAGTAGATAAACGTGACGACCGCGAAAGGCAATAGCCTGTTTTTGAGTTTTACTCCCGTAGAAGTTTTAGCAGAAACAGTGGCGGGTTGTATATCGATCATTCCCATGACAGTAGTGGTTTTAGTTTAATTGGAAAGATTCAGTTTTGATCAGGACAGTTTGCAGTACCCTGGAAACTCCTTCTTCTTTGATTTCTTTTACAAACTTTGCGAACAGCCTTGCAAACTCCGCTGAGCTCTTTAAGTCTAAGCTTTTGAATGCTGACAACTCCAGGAATCTGTTTGGTATCTCACTTGCAATCACTTGTTTGTCTTCTGTGGTGAGCCAGGGCTCAGCAATTTGATAGGTCTGACCTGTTTCGTCGACCAGGTATTTGAGATAGTGCCTGTAGGCTGCTATAAGGAAGGCTACACGTGTCAGGTCCTTGCCATCCCGGATCATGTGTAGCAAGTTTGGCATTATATAGACCGGGAATTTGGAAATCCCGTCGAAGCATAACCTGCTCACCTGGTCGCTGACGGCCCGATTGGAAAACCGTTCCACCAGAATCTGCTTGTATTCATCGAGGTCTGTGCCTTCAGGAACCTGGACATAAGGGGTCACATCTATATCCATGAAATTGCGCACGAACGTCACGATATCTGGGTCTTGCATCGCTTGGTCTACAGCGCGGTATCCTTTCAGAAAAGCAGGATAGGAGAGTAAGGTATGGGAGGCATTCAGGAGGCTTAGTTTCATGTTTTCAAAGGCGCTCACATCGTCTGTAAATTCAACCCCCACCCGTTCCCAGGCTGGCCTCCCGGCTATAAAGTTGTCCTCTATCACCCACTGGATAAAATCTTCGCAGTAAACAGGGGCTTGGTCGTTTATCCCACTGTTTCTGTTCAGGCGTTCCTTGTCCTGCTCTGTGGTGGCGGGGGTAATGCGGTCAACCATGCTGTTGGGAAACGTAACATTCTGTCCGACCCAGGCTGCCAATTCACTATCTTGCGCCGCTATAAACGCTGTGAAAGCTTTCTTTGCCGTGTTTCCG
Source organism: Pontibacter sp. E15-1 (assembly GCF_022601975.1). Taxonomy (GTDB): domain Bacteria; phylum Bacteroidota; class Bacteroidia; order Cytophagales; family Hymenobacteraceae; genus Pontibacter. The sequence continues at coordinate 44,827 of NZ_JAKVIR010000011.1, read as the reverse complement.
TTGTGCTGCAGGTTGTCGCAGGAAAGAATGGTGAGTCCTCCCTTACCTAGTTTTTTCCGTGCCCGCAATCCTTCCGCAACAAAGCCAAAAACCGTTTTGGGACTACCCGGATTCTCCAGGTCATGTTGTATCGCCTCATTGCTTAGCACAAAATCCCCCGTTTGCTTATCCAGGTTGTATCCACCCTCTGTTATGGTAAGCGTGATTATCTTGATGGACTCCGCGGCAATCTTGGCAATTACGGCCTTTGGATCCTCGTAGCCAGCTATAAGCTCCTTTATCGCACCACTCTCATAGACTTTGTCTATGCCATCCCTTCCGCATACCGTTACCGTGTAGGCAAGATTTTGCTGTCTCAAGCCGTCCACCGTTTTTTTGTCGGAGGGCAACAAACTAACCCCGCAAATTCCCCAATTGGCCTGGTCTTCAAACTCTAAAAGCGCGTTGGTATAAAACGCCTGGTGGGCTCTGTGAAAATTGCCTACGCCAATGTGCAAAATGCCTGGCTTGATACTTCCTGATTCGGTTCTGTTCTCTAATGTACTCATAGTAAGATGTTTATAACTGCCTGAAATTTGATTGCTTATTCAAATTAAATAGAATAGTGAGTACTTACATATTTTTTAGGCCGAATACAGAAATGGGAACGTTCCCAAAATCCGGGAACGTTCCCAAAGAGATATGTTGCTTTCTTTATGTATTTTTGATCAAACGCAGCACCATGAAACGAACCACGATAAAAGACCTGTCCCAATACCTGTCCTTGTCTACCTCAACCATTTCCAGGGCGCTTTTAAATGATGTTCACATACATCCAGATACCAAGAAAAGGGTATTGGAGGCCGCCCAGAAATTCAACTATAAGCCGAATGCAACTGCATTGAGCCTGAAGTATGGGAAGACAAACAGTATCGGGTTTGTCGTTCCGGAAATGATTACCCCCTTTTCAGCAAAAGTGCTGCAGGGTGTTCAGAATATCCTGTACCCCCTGGGGTATAAGGTTATTATTTTACAGTCAGACGAGGACCCCTCGCGTGAGCGGGAAAATCTGTTGCTGCTGGAGACCTTTAATGTAGATGGCATCATTCTCAACCTGTGCCACGAAACTTTCAACCAGAACCTTTACATAGAGATAATGCAACGGGGTACTCCGCTGGTATTCTTTGACAGGATTCCCGCCACGTCACTGGATGTGTCGAAAGTCTTGGTTGATGACCATATTAAGGCGTCGCTCATGGTGGAGCACTTAGTTAGGATTGGATGTAGGAGAATAGCCCATATCATGGGCCCTGCAACGGTGCGCAACTCGGCAGAAAGGGCCAGCGGATACAAGCGTATCTTAACCAAGCACGGCATTTTTGATCCGGAGTTGATTATAAAAACTGACGGTACCATGTTTGAACACGGCAAAATGGCTGTAAAAAAGCTGTTTGATAAGAAGATTGAATTTGACGGTATTTTTGCTTTCACAGATACCGAAGCCATAGGCGCTATGAATTATCTTTTAGAAGCAGGTGTAAAAGTGCCTGACGAAGTTGCTGTTGCAAGTTTTTCAGGGACTGAACTATCCACCAATGTTTTTCCCCAGCTATCCAGTGTAGAACAGCCTTTGGAAAAAATGGGAGAGACAGCCGCAGAACTGGTGCTGGAGAAAATAAAAGACGATGGCGCCGTCAGTAAAAGCATCGTCCTCAACGCTGAGTTGGTATACCGGGCGTCAACTCTTGCTAAAGACAAACTAAAGAAACAGTAATCAGGGGGTATATAAATATTTACGGCTTCTCAAGCCTCTACTAACGAATTGATCATAATGAGGAGCTAGTCGGCCCAAAGCTTACTTCATTCGAAGCCAATACAAGCAAATGCTGCCGGGCAGGGAAGGAGCACCAAAGGAGAGTGCCAATTAAAGATAATTTTGCCCCTGCTGACAGACACCTAGCAGGCATATCTTAAAATAGCGAGAGGTTGAGGAACTGAAATTAGCCTCCTAAGTTCATGAAAAAACCCCTCAGAATTAACTGAGAGGCTTTTCTTGTATATCGAAGGAGTGAATTATCGAACCATATCCACGTGGATTTGAAGGCTGTGGCAGAGTGTCTTCAGGTTGATGAACAGTAGAAGCAGCAGGTTGTTCTTCTGTAACAGGCATATGCGGAAGCGAAACAGTAAACTCCGTCCATTCATTCTCCTCAGAAGTTACACACATTTCTCCGCTGTGCCCTCTCGTGATGATATCATAGGAGAGGGAGAGACCTAATCCTGTACCTTGTCCTGGAGGCTTTGTGGAGAAAAATGGCTGGAAGACCTTGCTCTTTACGCTCTCAGGCATACCTATTCCATTATCACGCACCCGTATTTTCACCTGACTCTCAAACTGCCGGGTGCTTACGCTGACAGTTGGATTATAGACTTTTGTATCAACACTGAATTGCACTAATGTATTCTTTTGTCTCTGCTGCACGGCATAGAAGGCGTTGTGAAAAAGGTTGAGAAGGACCTTCCCCAACTCCTGCGGCACGACTTTTACCTTTCCCAAGTCTTGGTCAAAGGAAGTTTTGAGGGTACAAGAGAAGCTTTTGTTTTGAGTTTGTATGCCATAGTATGCTAGACGCAGGTATTCATCTATCAAGGCGTTAATATCTGTCAGTTGCTTTTCTCCTGTAAAAGTTCTTGCATGCTGCAGCATACCTCTCACAATGCCGTCAGCTCGTTGGCCATGGAGGTGGATTTTCTGCAAATTCTGCTTCAGGTTGGCGGCAATGGCCAACACGCCCTCTTTTCGATTCGCAAAAGCCTCCTGTTCAAGTTCCTCCACCAACTCTTCCGACACCTCTGAAAAATTATTGACGAAGTTGAGCGGGTTTTGGATTTCGTGAGCTATACCTGCGGTGACTTCTCCTAAGGAAGCCATTTTTTCTTTTTGAATAAGTTGCCTCTGTGCTTCTTTTAACTTGATTAATGCTGCCTCTAAACTGTCTCGCTGAACTTCAATCTCTTTTTTCTGAGCTTCTACCTTGGCAGTACGTTCAGTCACTTTGGCTTCGAGAGTGTCTGCATAGCTCTTCAATTCTTCATGTGCCCTCTTTAGAGATTGGGTCATTCGGTTAAAACTAGTAGATAGAATTCCAATTTCGTCCCGATTATTGATTATTACCTGAGTAGCCAGATTACCTTCATCTACCCTTTTAACTGCTTTTAAAAGACTTTTCAGGGGTTGGATAAGACTGAACCGAACAATAATCGGAAAAATTAATAATATGAATAGCGTGGCAAAAATAATGATAAGAAACAGTTTATATAATCCCTCTTGCTGCTCGTTCCGAAGGTCAATATCATAAAACAAAGCAGGCGGGAAAAATGCCAATGCCACTGCTGATAATATTGTAAGCATTGTTACAAGAGTAAATCCTACTAACCTAATTTGATAACTTGTAGACACGGGAGCAAAACTCATGTAAATAAAAAATTGAGTAATGTTTCCAACCCAAACGCCAATAAAGTAAGCCCAAAACCCGATGTAACTGTACAAACCAAACACTATTGCAACTATACTAGTAATAATAAAGCCAGCTGATACTAATGCTAAGCCAATATAGGCTGTTGAAGATGATTGATTGTTAGGCAGACTTAATCTTGCCTTTCTAATATAAATTAGCATTGCCCAAAAATTAGTTAGAAAAGTGTATGATCCAATGATCTGGATTGATACATCTGTACTATAATCACTATAAAATTCATTCAAATGTATTAAGCCTATCAAAATTGGGGAAACACCGATTGTCATCCATAATACTATCTTTCTCTCCCTATCAAACACATGATGTATAAAATAATAGGCAAATTGAATAAAGCCGATTTCTAATAGTATGAGGGATGGAGCAAATAAATATATAATTATAATTTTATATTCTTTAGTGCCTATAAAAGATGGGTGTAAGCTAAGACGGTACATATCACTCAATTGCCATATCATAAATGCAAAAAAATTAACAATAAGCCACTTCTTTTCTACTGTTTTTTCCTGAGATTGCAATAGATATAAAAGTGCCCCCCCTGCTGTAATGACGAGGATCAATGACATTACTGTGTTAGTATGAAGTAGAAATTGTGACATATATTTATGAATGAAATTATATGGATTATAAACTATAAAATTCACTCGGCTAAGGGGCCAAAATAGGCTCATTTGTCAAATTATTTTACAAGACAGGAATAGAAGCATTAACCGGAATTATTATGGTGAATTCGTTATGCTCGCCTTCAATTGTAATCTACCCATAATGCTCCATAACAATATTTTAGCTCAAGGATAATCCTAATTCTTGACTGAAAGGCATGGTAATAAAGATGGTATGTAAAGACTTTTTTTTTCACGCTATTGTGAATTTCGATGCCAATGCCCCGCAATCTTATCTCCAACGGATTCCCATTGCGGCAGGTGTCCATTTTCAAAATTAGCAGATAACTTTCTTCCTCCTTCGTAACCACGCCCTGCTCCAACATCTGTTTTTATTTCTGTTGCACGGCTTTAAGGCATTATTTTAAAGATTAAGCAATTCCCTTACCAACCCCTGCTGCGCGATCCCCACCTTATCTAACTTGGGATCATAAAAAGAGGTAAAGCTATTTTCCTTTCCATTTGCCGTAGTAAGGGAGCCCTAACTACTCATGGGTTTAAATGCTCATGTTCTTGAGTTGCATATAGCTGGTGGTACAGGAATAATGCCTCATGTTTTTACAAAAACATGAGGCATGTACGGTAAAAGAAAGCACTTCATATCTTGATATTTCATGCCTGAAGTGATTTAATAGGCGAAATAACAAGCGCAGGGTGTGGCACCTTGAGCCCCTTTGAGTTTTTTAGTTCTACAAGAACTGGGTTCGCGGCCTTTTTTGAGTTATTTAGTTAATCGAAGGCTTATGCCTTAAGGGGAGAGTCTTTACCAATATTATTGATACCTGCTAAGCCCACTGACTTACCTGTATATTAAGAGATAAACTGGGGCTTTTTTTCATTAAGGTTTTTCTATTGCTCTAGACAAAGCAACTATATATGTATCTAAATTAATTAAATTTAGGAAAATTATAACTATTATTTGTGAATTGTTTTTGATAATTGACCTCCCCCCGAAAAACCAGACCAATGTAAAGTAGAGAAAACGGGCAATAATCGTATAGTCTTAAAAGCGAATTGCCATGAAGAAATCAAAATTCACCGAGGCGCAGATCATCTTCGCCATCAAGCAAGCAGAGACGGGTGTCAAGGTGGAGGAGGTATGCCGCAAGATGGGCATCTCGGTGGCCACCTTCTACAACTGGAAGAAAAAATACGGTGATTTAGGGGTGAGTGAACTGCGCAAGCTGCGGCAGTTGGAGGAGGAGAACCGGCAGCTGAAGCAACTGGTGGCGGACCTGAGCCTGGACAAACAGATGCTGCAGGACATGTTGCGAAAAAAGCCCTAAGGCCAGCCCAGTCAAAACGGCTGGTCTTAGGGCTAACAGAAAACTACCGGGTCTCTGTTAGAAGAGCATGTAAGGTGGTGCTGTGCCACCTCTCGGGCTGGTACTACCGCTCCAGGGCCAGGGATAGCTCCGTGATCAGGAAGCGGATGCAGGAGATCGCCCAGGTGCGGGTCCGCTATGGGTTCTGGCGTATCTTAGTCCTGCTCAGGCGGGAAGGCTGGCGGGACAACCATAAGCGCGTGTACCGCCTCTACAAAGAGGAGGGGCTGAACCTGAGGAGCAAGCGGCCCAGGAGAAGCAAGGCCGCCGACCACCGACTGGAGCGCCCGGAACTCTCCAGTAATCATGAGTGCCGGTTAATGTACTTTGTGGCCGGTCAGCTCTTCGATGGCCGCAAATTCCGCTGCCTGACTTTAGTCGATAATTATAGCTGCCAGTGCCCCGGCATACTGGTGGGACAGTCACTGAAGGGAGAAGATGTTGTAGCCGCTTTGGAGTGCATCAGGCAGGACACCAAAAAGCTGCCCAAGCGTATACAGGTGGACAACGGCAGCGAGTTTATCTCCAGGGCCCTGGACAGGTGGGCTTATGAGAACAAGGTGACGCTGGATTTCTCCAGGCCCGGTAAACCCACGGATAACGCCTTCATTGAGTCCTTCAACGGGAGCTTCCGGGATGAATGCCTGAACGTGAATTGGTTCCTGTCACTGGAGGATGCTCAGCAGAAAATCGAAGCCTGGCAAGAGGAGTATAACCACTTCCGGCCTCATAGCTCATTGGGCGACAAGACGCCGGAAGAGTGGCTGAAACATAATATAGTAGAACCCGAATTCTCCACTTTTGACCGGCCCTAAAGATGGGAGGAGCTCACCATTACCCGCCCCGCTTGTTGGTGTTGTCGGGAAAAAGGGTAGCTATCTTTCCCCACTCTTCATCACTTAGTTCATAACGTCTCATAAAAAGTTAACAATACTCAGTGACTTTGAGTTAGATTCATCAGACACAGCCTAGTTGAAGGTGAAGAATTATCGAACCAAAAAAGCCGCACCATTTAAGATGAAGCGGCTTTTTATGGGGTATGTCCCGTCCTGAAATAGGTTGACACCTAGCTGAGGAGCAGATGCAAAAAGACACAAAGAAAAAATGCAGGCGCACACAGCGGGATTACACGCTGGGCTTTAAATTGCAGGTCATCGCTGAGGTCGAGCTAGGCGATCTGACGTATAAACAAGCCCAGGGGAAGTACGGCATCCAGGGCCGGAGCACGGTGCTGGTTTGGCTCAGGAAGCACGGGCGGCTACCTTGGGGCACACCAAGCAAAACGGCCATGGACATAACCCCAACCAAAGGATCAAGGAACCCGAGGCCCGCCTGGCCCAGGCCCAGGAAAGGGCCAGCCAGGCGGAGCTGAAGGCAAAGTTCCTCTACACGCTCATCGACGTGGCCGAGGGGGAGTTCGGCTTCCAGATCAGAAAAAAGCCTTTACCCAAATAGTCGAACGCTTCGCCGAGGAAGAGAAAGTGAGCCTCAACCGCTCCTGCCAGCTGTTTGGGTATACAAGGCAGGCCTACTACAAGCGCCGCAAGGTGCGGGAAGAAAACGGGCAACAGGACAGACAGGTGCTGGCCCTGGTGCGGGAAAAGCGCCTGAAGATGCCCCGCCTAGGCACCAGGAAGCTGCATTTCCTGCTGCAGGGGTACTTGGAGCAAAGAGGCCTGAAGGTGGGCAGGGACAGGCGCTTTGCGCTCTTGCGCAGCCACCGCCTGCTCATCAGGCCCCGGAAGAGCTACACCAAAACCACAGACTCGAAGCACTGGCTCCGCAGGCACCGCAACCTGGTGGAGGGGCTGGAGATCACCCGCCCCGAGCAGGTCTTTGTCTCAGACAACACCTATGTGCCCACCCGGGAGGGTTTCGGCTACCTCTCGCTGGTGACCGACGCCTACTCCAAGCGGATCATGGGCCACTGCTTGGCAGGGGACCTGCGTGCCGAGGGGCCCGTGCAGGCCCTACGGATGGCCATCGGCAACAGGCAGTATGACCAGGAGCTCATCCACCAATCCGACAGGGGGCTGCAGTACTGCTGCGCCGACTATCAGAGGATACTGAGAAAGGCGGGCATCAGCCCCAGCATGACGGAGCAGTATGACAACGCGGTGGCTGAGCGCGTCAACGGCATCCTCAAGGACGAGTTCAACATCCGGGACGGCTTTGGCAGCCAGGAGTAGGCAGAGAAGGTGATAAGGGAGTCCATCGAGATCTACAACAGCCTCAGGCCCCACCAGAGCTGCCATTACCTAACGCCCAGCCAAATGCAGGGCCAGCAGGAAGTCAAAATGAGAACATGGAAAAAGAAAGCCTTCAAAGCAAAGGCTTTGGAGGTTAAGAAGAAAACGGTAATGTTAAATTAAACCTGTCAACCTATTTCAGGATGAGACAAGTAGACCGAAGGAAAGAACTATCGAACCATATCCACGAGGATTTGAAGGAAGTTAAAAAGTTTCCACAGGTGGGAGAGGAGCGATACATTTTTATACCCCAATAAATAACCGTATCAGTTCGGAAACAGGCTTAATGCATAGCCCCTGCAGCAGGGTTGCCTGTCCGATACTGTAGCCCTCTTGCTTGGATGCCTTTCTGACCCAGCAGCAAGACAAGCAGCGCTACCATGGACGATGCGGCCATTACGCCCGCCATGGGAACGGCGGAATGATTGCTGAAGAAGCTCAGAATGACGGTTGCCAGAGCCCCTATTCCCATTTGGGTGGCACCCATAAGCGCAGAGGCGCTGCCAGCGTTCTTGGTGAAAGGCGCCAGAGACAGCGCCGAGGCATTGGGGAAGGTAAAGCCGAGGCAGCATAAGAAGAGGAAGATACAGGCGATGGTCGAGAACAGACCCAGCCACCCGTTTATGGTGCCTAACAACAACGCAGCCCCTATAAGTAACTGACAAGCGAGCGCCGTAACAATAATCTGCTCGCTGCGGTACCTGCGCAGCATGATGCTGTTCACCTGGCTGGCACCGATCAGTCCGATGGAGAGGAAAGCGAAAATCCAGCCGTACTCTTTTTCGTTCACCTGAAAGAGCTCCATGAATAGCAGCGGCGAGCCGGACACGTACGCCAGCAGCCCTGCAAAGGAGACTGCGCCGGACAAGGCATAGGTATAGAAATGAGGTTCTTTTAGAACCATGTAAAACTTCGAAATGATTGGCTTCGGCCTAAGGGAGTAGGATGGGTCTGGTTTGCTGCTCTCGGGAAGGCCAAAATAAACAGCAGTGAGTATAGCAGCCGCCATACCTGCCAGGATAAGAAACACAGTCTCCCACCCGAATCCGGCCGTCACATAGCCACCCACAGTAGGTGCAATCATCGGCGAGACCCCTACTACCAGCATTAACAATGAGAATACTTTCGCGTTGTCCTGCACCGGAAACAGATCACGCACCATGGCCACAGAGGCCACCGCAGCGGCGCAGCTGCAGACAGCCTGGATGAAGCGCAATACGATCAGCGCTTCGATAGAGGTGGCAAAAGCACAGGCCACCGAGGCAAGTAAATAGCCTGCGAGGCCAATGTATAGCGGTTTCTTTCTGCCAAACCGGTCCATGAGGGGGCCATAGAGCAACTGACCGGCAGATATACCGATAAAGAAACTGGACAGGGAAAGTGAAACCTCTGCTACCGTAGTTCCCAGGTCTTTGGCAATGGCCGGGAAGCCGGGCAGGTACATGTCAATGGAGAAAGGCCCCAGGGCCGTAAGCGTTCCCAGGATCAGGATGAGCGAAACGTATTTCTTGCGAGTCATAAAAAGGCAATTTATGCAGCAAAGGTACAACAAAAGCATTTGCGAGTAGGGGAGGAAGAGCAACTACTGCTGCCCGGCAATCTGCGCGCACTGGGTCGTTAACTAAGAAACACCTTCTTCTGTTATTTTGCGGCTAATTTTTTCTCTATCTGTAAAAAGGTGGCTCGCGTTTCAAAGGCGCCGGCGGCAGAGAAGCTCGTGATCTTAATTTCAAAAGTTAGTATAGCAAACTATGTAATGATTGACTAAAATTTGAATAAGTGACCGATGGGTATAAATTTATTTAAATTGTGTATCAGATCTAGACAAATGTTTAAAGAAAGATGAAGATTTACGAACCTGTAAACTGTGTCTCTGCGCGGAAACCTTTACATTTGCCTGTAACAATTTTCATATCTAACATATTATAAACTATGGCTGATTTAAAGCAATACCTAAGAACAGAAATTGACAGACTGCAGATGAATGTCATCAAGCAACTGAGCAACATTGACGAGATAAAGGCTGTAATAGGCACATTCGAAAGAATGAATGGCGTGCTTGATGATGCGCCTGATATTTCCCTGAATGCCGGTGCCGGTGAGGATGGTAAACCGAAAAGAACTTATAAGAAAAGGGCCAAATCTGAATAATGAGAGGGACTTTTTAAATCTGGAGCTACTGTAAAAGGTAGCTTTTTTTGTTTCCAGGTAGGTTTTGCAGTTCTATGGGCGGTAAAAGGAATCTTTAAGTAAAACAAGTGATTTTTCTTTAAATAATTTTCAATATCACTTTAAAGGGCGTTCCCCTATAGATAACAGCTACCATTAGGTATATCAATTTGTTTCTGACAACATTCAGAACACTCATCTTGATTTGCTAAGTTAAGCAAATCCACTGTCCGTATTTAGTGAAGCATCTCAGCGGCCTTACTTCTCCTGGGCCGCGTGCTCCTTAGGTTCAGCCCCTCCTCTTTGTAGAGGCGGTACACGCGCTTATGGTTGTCCCGCCAGCCTTCCCGCCTGAGCAGGACAAAGATACGCCAGAACCCATAGCGGACCCGCACCTGGGCGATCTCCTGCATCCGCCTCCTGATCACGGAGCTATCCCTGGCCCTGGAGTGGTAGCACCAGCCCGAGCGGGGGCACAGCACCACCTTACATGCTCTTCTAACAGAGACCCGGTAGTTTTCTGTTAGCATTGAGATCAGCCGTTTTGACTGGGCTGGCCTTAAAGCTTTTTTCGCAGCACATCCTGCAGCATCTGCTTGTCCCGGCTCAGGTCCGCCATCAACTGCTTCAACTGGCGGTTCTCCTCCTCCAACTGCCGCATCTTGCGCAGTTCACTCACCCCTAAACCACCGTATTTTTTCTTCCAGTTGTAGAAGGTGGCCTCCGAGATGCCCATCTTGAGGCATGCCTCCTCCACCTTGACACCCGTCTCTGCTTGCTTGATGGCGAAGTTGATCTGCGCCTCGGTGAATTTTAATTTCTTCATGGCATTTCACTTTTAAAACAATACGATTATTGCCCGTTTTATCTACTTTACAATGGTCCGGTTTGTCGGGGGAAGGTCACACATCATGCGAAGTGTCCAGCACTTCACTGGCCTTCACGCAACTCGGCCTGTGTGGCTCACTAAGCAAATAAGCTATATAATTACCTGGTTCCTTCTCTTTTTAGCTAATTTTACGAGAATCCAGGTAGTTGCGTAACTCCTAGCTAAATCTAAACCGCTATAAATATTTTACTCTTAATTACTTACACTTTTTATCTCATATTAGCCCGTTCTAGTTTGTATTAGACCAATAGTTATGCGTAATTTGAATATAAAATTACTATAATATTTTATTGAATTACATCATATGGCAAAGCTTTCCTTTTCAGGGCATGAGTCTTTCATTTGCAAGCATTTCTGGCTCAAAAAAGGATATGACTTCCTAATTCAAGAACATAAATTTTCTGAAGAATCAGCAGTTATTGATTTAGGTGTAGGTAAGAACATGGTTTCTTCGATCCGTTTTTGGCTTAAAGCATTTGCTTTAACAAATGAGTCCGATGAGCTTCAAGAAATTGCAGATCGAGTTTTCAATAGTGTCTATGGCCTAGATCCTTATATTGAGGATATAGGAACAGCTTGGCTTTTGCATTACCTCCTAGTAAAGCACAATAGAGCATCTATATACAATCTAGTATTTAATGAATACAGAAAAGAAAGCTTCGATTTTACTAAATATAAACTAACGCAGTTCCTAGAACGGAAGTGTGACGAAACAGAATCTAGTTTCAACAATAATACCGTAGAAAAAGACTTAAGTGCTTTTATAAGAAGCTACATAGTTGTTGAGGGGAAAAAAGTAGATGTAGAAGAAGATTATTCAGGTATTCTGCCCGATCTGAACCTACTCTCCCATACTAGGATCAGGAATGAAAAAGGTGAATTAGAAGATCACTATACTATTCAGAATAGTGAGCGTGATGATCTTCCTTGGGAGATAGTACTTTACAATATTCTCGACAACGATGTGTATGGTGAAACTATTAGCTTTAAAGAGATAGAAGTAGGTGATAATTCTCCAGGTGTTGTTTTCGCTATGAGTGAGAAAGGGTTATATAGTAAAATTGAATCTATGGTTGCTAACTATGGCGGTGACATTACTTTTAGTTCTACAGCAGGAAATAGAGTGCTGACGCTAAGGAGAGAAAGGATTAATAAGTACGATATTTTAAGCAAATACTATGGCAGTTAAGTTCTCGCCATCGATTAATATCTTACGAGATATTAATCAAGAGATAAATTATATACCAACACCAAATTCAAAAGGTGTTTTTTATCAGATAGTTAGTAATTACCAAGCTGGCCATCATTCATTCAACATTATCGGAGCTTATGGAACTGGTAAGTCAGCATTTATCTGGGCATTAGAAAAAACTTTAAATAAAACACACGGCTTCTTCTCATTTCCTGAGAATGCAGATTTAGAAAGAGGGGAGAATGAATTTGTCTATTTGATAGGTAACTATTCTTCATTCATAGAGACACTAGCAGTACAATTTATACCTAATTCCCTAGACTATACTGTTTCTGAAGTTATACATGGGATTGATGAGCATCGATTAAATCTGCAGAAACAGGGAAAGCGACTTTTATTCGTTATTGATGAATTTGGAAAGTTTCTTGAGTATGCTGCAAAAAATAACCCTGAGCAAGAATTATACTTTATTCAGCAGCTTGCAGAGTATGTAAATGATAAAGCTAAGGATGTATTGCTAATTACAGTAATGCATCAAGATTTTAGTGCATACGCACACGAGCTTACTCGATCTCAAAAAGAAGAATGGACAAAAGTAAAGGGGCGCTTAAAGGAGTTAACTTTTAATGAGCCCGTCGAGCAACTTCTTTTTCTAGCTTCTAAAAGGTTAGCCTCATCAGAGAAAGAAATTAATGCTGCAGCACTCGAAAAGCTGATGGAAGCAATTTCTAAGGCTAATGCATTTCCATTAAATGATTATTTCAGTAAAGAAATCGCAAGGGATGTATATCCAATAGATATACTTGCTGCTGCTGTGCTTACCTTAGCAATGCAGAAGTATGGACAGAACGAGCGGTCACTGTTTACCTTTCTTGAATCAGATGATCAATTTGGTTTAGGTACCATTAGCAATAATTCTAATGCTTTCTTTTCATTAAGAAATGTATATGATTACCTGAGTCATCACTTCTATAATTTATTAAGATCTAAACATAACCCTCACTTTGGTCAATGGGCTTCTTTGAAGAGCGCCCTAGAAAGAGCAGATGCTTTTATCGAAGGAAGAACTGAAGATGCTAGATCTATACTGAAAGCTTTAGGCCTTTTAACTATTTTCACTAACGAAGGAGCACAATTTGATAAATCGTTTTTGGCTACTTATGGTAAACTAGCATTAGGAATTGAAAATCCAGAGCAGGTTATTGATAAGTTGGTTGAACACAAGATTATTCGTTTTGCTAAGCATCGTAATCGCTTCTTCTTGTTCGAAGGTACAGATCTTGATATTGAACTTGCCGTTGATGAGGCTGGCCAGCTAGTTGAGCATGTGACGGATGTAGTTAAGTACCTGAAACAGTATTTTGTTTTTCCATATGTGCAAGCAAAACAAGTTTCTTATGAAAAAGGAACGCCAAGAATTTTTGAATTTAAGCTTACTAATGAACCTATATTAGAAAACCCTCAACTAGAGATTGATGGATTTATAAACCTAGTTTTTAATGATAAAATAGGTATAGAAGATGTAAAAGCCGCTGTAGGTGACAACAAGGAGGCTATACTCTATGGGTTATATAGCAATACCACTGAAATCAAAAGCTTAATCAGGGAGATTGAGAAGATAAAGAAAGTAAAAGAGCTTAATCCTAATGATAAAGTTGCTCAACGAGATTTAGAGGAGCTTCTTACAGATCAGATTGCTTTACTAAACCGGTATGTTTTAGGTAGCATTTACAGCAACGAAGGAAAAATAAAGTGGTTTTTTAATGGTGAGGCTGATATCAACTTCAATAACAGAAGCTCTTTCAATCGCTCCTTGTCTGATATTTGCAATGAAGTATATCCAGACACACCTAGTTTCAAAAGTGAATTAGTTAATAAATCTAAACTTACTGGCGCGATATCGGGTGCTCGTAAGAACTATGTTAGGGCTCTAGTCGAAAATTGGGGTGTAAAAGATTTAGATTTTAACTCTAAACAGTTTCCTCCAGAGAAAACTATTTATCTTTCACTGCTTAAAAACACCGGTATACATACATTTTCTGAGAACGGATTTATTCTTTCTGCTCCAACTGATGCTACTTTCAAGGGTATTTGGGAGAGATGTGTTCAGTTCTTAAAAGATACCCGTTTAGGTGAAAGGAATCTTTCTGAACTCATTAATATACTTTTAAGCAAACCTCTAAAAGTAAAACAGGGATTTATAGATTTTTGGCTGCCTACGTTCCTGTTTATAAATCGTCATCAGTTCGCTCTTTTTGGCCCTGGTGGGTTTATAGCTGATTTAGACGCAGAGGTTTTAAATCAGGTTGCCAGGAACCCAAATCTATATACAATTAAGGCTTTTGATGTAGAAGGTGAAAGACTCTCATTCTTTAATCAATATAGAGACATAATTCAAAAGGCTCCTACTGAAAGTCCATCGAAGGAGACATTTATAGAAACAATTAAACCGTTCTTAGTTTTCTATAAATCGTTGCCGGAGTACACAAAGAAGACAAAAAAGCTTGAGAAAAACACTCTTAGCCTCAGGTCAACAATTGCTAAAATAAAGGATCCTGAAGCCGCTTTTTTCGATGATTTTCCGCAAGCTCTAGGATATTCACTTCCTTTGATGCAGCAAAATGCTGCTATGCAGGAGGAGTATATAGAAGCTCTTCGTGCAAGCATGGCAGAGCTGCGAGATGCTTATAAGAAGTTCGTGAGTAGATTAGAGGAATACATTGTAAGCAAAGTTGTTGGTACTGAACCTGAGTTAGGGCTTTATAAAGCAGCTTTACAAAAGAGATTTGAAAACTTGAAGGGACATCAGCTTGAATCAAAGCAGAAAGCATTTGTTCAAAGACTTAACAGTAAGTTGGATGATCGTGATTCTTGGCTAAATTCCATTGCAACTGCACTTGTCCAGAAACCGCTAAGTTCTTTTGATGATGCCGACGAAGAGCTATTTTATCAGCATTTTCAGAAAACGATCTACTCTTTAGATCGCCTTACAGATTTAGCTAATGCTAATGTAGACGTAGAGCGGGAAGAGGCTTTTAAAATAGAGATAAACTCATTTGAAGGTGGGCTACAGCAACAGGTAATTCGATATCCAAGAAATCAAACCGAACAATTACAAAATGTAGTTGCTGAGATGCAGCTTAAATTAAATGGTTTAGATCGTCAGCAATCTATTGCAGTCCTAACTAATTTATTGAAGGAGCAGTTGAAAGATGAGTAAGAAAGTAAGACATGTATTAGGTATTTCAGGTGGTAAAGATAGTGCAGCACTAGCTTTATACTTGAAGGATAAGTATCCAGAAATAGAGATGGAGTATTATTACTGTGATACTGGTGAGGAACTTCCTGAAACTTACGACTTACTAAACAATATTGAAGGTATACTGGGCAAGAAAATTATTCGCCTGAGCCCATTTGAGAACAACGACAGAAGCCCTTTCGATAAATTGTATGAGGACTTTAGAGGGTACTTACCTTCCTCAGAGGCACGATGGTGTACTAAAAAATTGAAGCTGGAGCCTTTTGAAAAGTTTGTAGGCGATGATCCTGTTGTTTCTTATGTTGGCATAAGGGGTGATGAAGACCGTGAAGGTTACATCTCCAAGAAGTCTAATATTCAGTCAATTTTTCCATTCCGAAAAAACATATGGAGTGAAGACGTAATACAGAAAGTGTTACAGAATGATGCTATACCTTTTATGGCAGCATTCTATAATGAATATGCTGAAGAAAGAAAACTTACTCGTCTTTTAGAAACTATTAATAGACCACTTTCTTTTAGCTTTAGGCAGTTACAAAAATTAAATGCTTTACTCGATGCAGATGTTAAACTGTTTAATGCTGCTGTATTTGCTTTTCTTAAAACTACAGGCTATCCACTAGCTGTAGTTGAAGAATTTCCATTGGTTGATAATGACGAGGTACTAGTTAGAGACGATATATTCAGGATCTTGCGGGATTCTTCAGTAGGTGTACCAAAGTATTATGAGAAGATTCCTTTTGAAGTAAATGGCAAAAAGGGAGAGTATGCCCGTTCCCGATCTGGTTGCTATTTTTGTTTCTTTCAGCAAAAGATTGAGTGGGTCTGGCTGTTTGAAAATCACTTGGAAGACTTCTTAAAGGCTGAGCTCTATGAAAAAGGAGATTATACTTGGATGCAAGGAGAAACGCTGCGTGAACTTATTGGCGTACCATATCAAGATGAGCATGGCAATGAAATTCTGCTGTGTGAAGTAGAAGAAGAGCATGGGATTAAGAAAGTCATATGGATTAACCATGAAATTCTTGCTAAACGCAATGCAGTTCGTACTGATGAGATAAAAGAAGATTATATAAAGAAAGCTTCTAAGGGTAATAAAAGTACTTCACTTTATCTTCTCGACATACTTGATGATTCTGAAGGGGAAGGATGTGCTGCTTGCTTTATATAAGAAATTTCACATCAATCTGATTATACTCTTATTATTGTTTTTATATGATATCAACTAAAGAGTACAAGTTTCAACCAGGAGCAATGTCAATTATACAGATGGGTGAGGAGTTAATAGGGCACCCATCAACAGCTCTAAATGAACTTGTTAAAAATGCATATGATGCTGATGCTGATAAATGTTGGATTTATACACACTTTGATTCTGCAGTAGAGAACACTTTCCTAATAATAAAAGATAATGGATTAGGAATGAATGCAGAAACGTTGTTCGGTGGTTGGCTGAGACCCTCTATTAGTAGCAAACGTGATGAAGATAAAAGTAAGAGGAAAAGTATAATCTATGAAAGAAGATACTTAGGTATGAAAGGTATAGGTCGTTTAGCATCTATGGCCTTAGGAAGGTATTTGACAGTAATTACGAAAAAGAAAGAAGATTTAGAATACAATTGGCTAAAAATTGATAGAGAAAAATTCAGAGTAGAGACACTTCTTGAAAAGATTGAGTTCCCTGGTGGAGCAGCTTCAGATTTTAACAGCTTATTTAATAATGATGAGTTAACAGATCAATTTAAATTACCTGTTAATGATACAATTAAAGAGTTCCTTCATCAATCTCCTTTCGATGATTTTTTAGAAGGAACGATGATTATACTCCAGCATCTCGATGATTCTATCAAAACAATCATTGAAAATGAATTTCAAACCAAGGAAATAGAGGATACTGCAATCTTTAAATCCTTAGTTGATTTGATTACCCCTCTTCAGTTAAATAATTCAATTCAAAATGAGCTGATAGCGAATGGAATAATAGATGAGCATCTTCGAGTATCAAATGGAGAAAGTACTTTCGAATTATTTTATGGAATAAATCTTTTGAAAAATGAAGAGCAAAATAACATAGAATTCATTCCGATTGAGCCATCTTCCATCATAGAATACTTTGATTATAGGATATTCGGTAAAGTTGATATTCTAGGAAATGTTTTAGGAAAATATTTATGTAAACGTTTAGATGAAGATATAAGGGATGAAGAATTTACTTTGAATGCCTCGTTTATACTTTCTGATGATGACCTAAGGATTAGAAAGATAAAGGAGTTAGAAGAGAATCGTGAAGCATCAAATAAAGAAAAAGAAACAGGTTTAGGAGAATTCTATTTTGATATAAGAGTTTATGATTTGGATACGGATGCTAAAGAAAAAATAGCATTACGTTTAAGAGCGAAGGGTAAAAACGAAGCTACTAGAATCCTAAAAAAGTATTTAGGACTCAAAATTTCAAAAAATGGTTTTGGTGTCAAGCCCTATGGTGAGGAAGAACAAGATTGGCTTGGACTTGGAGCAAAGAGAGTTCAGCAGCACAAGGTGACCATAGGCCCTAATCAAATTTTAGGTTACTTGTTTTTATACTCTCCTGAGAATGATGCTCTAAATGAAAAGACTAACAGAGAAGGTTTTTTTGAAAATAAAGCCTTTATCACCTTCAAGAAAATCATAAATGGTATACTAGAGGGGGCAGGTCGAAGACGTGCTAAATATAGAGAAATTCATAACATTGGTCGTGCAATAAAGAGTAGAAATGCTAGACCTGATACAGAAAAATTTATAAAATACTTACTGAGTAATTCTGATAATGCCGAATTACATCAAGTATCAAAACAGTTTATCGAAGAGACAAATAGTGCTTTAGATAGTATGGAGTATTCTTTGACATTTTCACAAAGACTTGCTTCTTTAGGTACCGGATTAGAACTTGTATATCATGAAATTTCTCAGCCAATAGCTGCTTTAGGGTCAACGGTTAAGTCTTTGGAAACTAATCTTCTAAAGATTCAGGAAAAAGAATTACAGGAGAGGCTACTTGCAAGAGTTGCGAACATAGGAGCTGCTACAAAAACTTTAAATTCTCTCAAAGAGTCGCTAAAACCTGCTATTGGAAGATCGTTACCAAAATCATTTTCACCACTTTCTACATTCAATAGAGTTTGCTTCCTTTTTGAATCTACTTTCAAAGATGCTGATATAGATGTAACAATAAGTGCTAATGTCGAAGATGTGAAAATTTCTAGCTTCGAATACGTTTTTTGGATTTCAATACTTAACATTATAAACAATGCAGTGTACTGGTTAAATTTTGCAGAGAATAAAAAGATAATAATATTTGAATATGAAAGTCCGGATACTTTTATAATAAGTAATACTGGTCCAAAAATTCCAGAGGAAGATATTGAAATTATTTTTGAATATGGGATTACCGGGAAAAATGAAAGAAATGCTACAGGGCTAGGGTTAGCATTTACAAGAAGTATGTTAACTGCTAAAGGTTGGAATATATGGGCAGAAAATAGGATATACGGTCCCGCATTCTACATCAAAAGAAGTACTGAAAACTAATTTATTATAGAAACAAAGTAGCTAACTCAAATTATTGGCATGACAAAATATTCTATCGTCCTTTTAGAAGATGATGAAAAAATCATTAAAAGCTTTCAATTTGCTTTTGAGGATATGGGATTAGGCAACTCACATGAATTAGTTGTATTTAGAAAGTCGAAAGAATATTCTGAATACATGGATGAATGGGAAAATAGGAAAACCGTAAGAGCAATAATTATGGATTTGTCCAACAATAAGCAGGAAACGGATGCAAAGTCCTACAAAGCTGCAGAGTTTATTCATAATGAATTCACAACCAATAGAATTCCTATTTTCGTTCATAGTGGAAATTTAGAATATTTTGATGATTTAGCTGATAAAGGCACTGTGTATAGAATGGAGAAGTCCGACGAGTCTGCAAATAATATTTGCGCTCAACTGCATCTTATGGTTGAATCAAATTTTCTAAATATTTTCTGTTATGGTGGAGAGCTTGAGACTAAAATAATGGAGGAAATTCATTCAGCTTTTGTAGAGCAGTTCAAGGGGAGTGAGATTGATGACATTATCAAATCGATAAAGGCAACTAATCCTGAAAACCTAGTTGAAAGAACAAGAGAAGTTTTTCAAAGACTTGCTCTTCGGGCTGTATTTGAGAATTTAAAGGCCACTAAAATCAGTACTGCAAAGACTTTTGAAGAAGTCAAGGTGCATGCAATAGAGCATTATTACCGTAGAACAAGTGCATATAGTTATTGGACAGGAGATATATTTGAAAGTAAAGCTACTTCAGAATTAGTAGTAGTATTGACTCCGAGGTGTAATATTGGTCATGGTAATTTAGAAGAAGTCTTGTTGGGTAAAATCAACCTGATTGAGAAGCGCCATCTGGAATCTTTCTTAAGTAAGAAAAATGATGGTGGAGAAAACAAGGGTAGAAAAGCCTTGCGTACAAGTATTACTGATGATGTTACTAATGGGTTTATTGGAGAGAGGTTTAGATTTCTGACAAAAACACCTCAGTTCAAGGGTGGTTTTGTCGATTATAAAACGATATTCAGCATGAAGCCAGAAAACTTCATAAAAAATTATACCTATAAGATTTCACTTATTGATGAGTTGACAAATGATGTAGTCCGAAAACTTAGTTCTTACATATTAAGAGGAGGAATTTCTGAAACTGAATTTGATGAAGCTCATTATTACTTTACTGAGGAGACTAATTAATTATCATTTCGTAGCCAACTTTTGTTGGCTACGAAATGATAATGGTTAGGAGGGTTGTACCCTTCTTTATAGTTAATAACAGCTGGTACTAACTTTCATCTAAGCTGCTCAATAACTCTTCCATACCAAAATTTAGTAGGAAATCTGAATAGTAGCTGTCAAATATATCTTTCAAGTAATCTGCGACAGTAATATCTTCCTCACTACCTTCACGCTCTAAGGATAGTTTGTAGTTCCTATTCTTTGTAATCATGTAAAGAAACAATGTATGAAAATAGACTGAAGACAAATACCGCTTCTCAGCAACCATTAATTGGTCTTCAGATATATTTTTTATTTTAGAAAGATAGGATTGAAAAACGTGGCTATCCATGTTTATATAAATAACATCAAGCTTATCACCTTCTCCGCTAGGGTACATTACAGTTTTGTAGTCCATCGATATACCTTGTGCCTCCAATTCATCCCATTGGTTTTCGTGTACCTTCTTCAATTCTGGTAAGCCAATAGAGTCCATCTCTTCTTCCTGTTTCTGTGGAGCTTGCTCTTTAGGTGCTTCAGGGGCACTAATTTTTACAAGTATATGCTCATCAAAGACAGGTCCTGCTCCATTTAAAGAAACTTTTACTTCCAGTTCATCACCAACATTCAGTTCCTTTGTAGGATTGAGGGTAATTTTAATATTACCTTTATTGGGGCTGCTCTTAACAATGTTAAGTACTTCAGTTATCTCACGCTCTGAACCAGGTTTATCACCGCCTGTACGTGTGTCTCGCTTGATATTTTGCAGTCCTAGCTTTAGGTTACCAGGCTCATCTGTACGGTCAAAATATTGATCTTCTACATCACTTTCGAAGAGAATAGTCTTTTCTCCGTCCAGCGGGACCTTAACAGTAGGAATTTCGTCGCCTTTTTTGCCTTTTAATTTGAACATGCTTGGGAATCGTTGTGGTAAGAAAGGCTCGGCTTCTTGATGGTGTTTGTTCTCCTTCTTTGGCTTTTTCTCAGCTGGCTTTTTTGGCTCTTCAAGTTTTAATGTTTGACTTAGCAGCTTCATTAAGTCGCTGTTTTTTGGAAGATTTTTAGCAAATGATTTTACTAACTCTGTAGTGTCCTCACTTTCTAACCCAATAGAACTTTTGCGGTATTTATTAATTTCTTCAAGTTTACTCTTTCTAAGTTTAGCAGCTAAGTAATCACGAAGCTTTCTTACTTCTTCTCCTTGTTTCAAGCGGTCGCGAGAAGCCATGAATAGTTCCTTACGGAAGCTATACTTCATGTTTGTACAATCTACATGTATGAGAAGGTAGTCTTTTAAAAGATTAAACTTAAGAGCACGTGTGATAAATTCAGAAGAATAATGACCATGAACCTGCCCATTCACAGAAAACAAGACAGACATGTTGTTCTTGAAATACCTATTTCGGATGATTTCTTTACTCTTTTTTACATCTTTGTCTTTAACCTTGGGTTTGAAAACATAGCAAGTAACTTTCATTGACTCAAACAACTCATCCTGGTATTCTTCAGAGAAGTACTGATCAATGTAATTATTACTGTCGCTCTCTAACCTTCGCTTCAGACCATAAAGATCTAAATCAAGTACCTTATTATTCGGGTATCGCTTCTCGGTGTCAACAGTTAGAATAGGTAAAGCTGGTTCGAATAAGTATTCATTTATACTTTGATTAAGATCCTGAGCAAAACCAGCATAACCTGCAGGGAATTGGTAAGAATACAGCTTTAAAACAGTGCCTGTTTTAAACTTTCTGTTTTTAAGTCCAAGGTCGAGCTCATCAATTTCAAATGAAGGAATCTTTCCGTCAATTACTAAGAATTCGTACCAAGTATTCTTTTTAACTTTTTCCTCTTGTGCACTTAGTGGGTGTTCGCGAATTAGAGTAAATCCAAACTTTCCATTCTTATCAAATTTTTTAGAAGCAATAAGCTGGTAGCCATGCTTACCTGAGAAAACAATAGCCCCACTACCACCCATATTGTATTTACCCTGTACAAAATGAATCTCATTTTTATTACCTCTAAGTAGCGATAGAAAAGAAGATTCGAAATCCTCAGGATGCTGGCCTTCACCATTGTCATAAATAATAACTGAGGTGTTCCTGGGCGTACCGTCAGCTAAAATCTGTATATTCTCTGCTTGCTCTCTTCGGAATTTACTTAAGTCCCAACTCTTTTGATTAGGGAAAAATAGTTTTACAGCATCTTCAACAGTTTTAGGTGCTTCCGCTGATTTTGGATCTATGCCTGCTTCATAGCACGTCTTCATTAGAGTAGCATCAATTGAGTTTGTGATCTTTTCAACTAAAGCAGCAATTGGAGAGGACTGTTGATTCTCAATAACACCATAGTTACTTTGATTGCCTCCTAAAGGCCTCCAGTTTTCGTTGCGGAAAACATCTGCTTCTTTTTTGATAATATCGTCTACATCTTGCTCCGTTTCAGCTTGATATAATTTAAAGAAAAGTGCCTGTGGACTTATTGAAGAATTGAAGAGCATTAGAACAGAGAATTAAGTTGTTTTCTTAGTAAGAGATATTAGCTAATAACCATTCACAAAATACTAAGATTATTCTAAATATTAAAAGATAGATATTGCTGAACTTATAGCTCTTTAGTTTAGTCTTATCTAAAAAGTGGCATGGCTAGCTTATTAAAGATTTAATAGATGCCTCGCTAGTCTTGGAAGCTGTTTCAAAACCTATTTGAGAGCCATTTTAAGAATAAAGATTATAGCCATATAGACTATTTCCACAGCGTTCAACAATTTTTGCGGAATTTGCTTTTCTCTCCCGCATAAGTTTTAAAACAGCTTTTATGATAACATTCCTTTTGTTTCCATTACTTTTAAAATATACAGAAGTTGGCTGAGAGTATTGATGCAAGCCAGATGATACTTCTAGTATTTAGCGTCCGAATAGTGTCCGAAGAGCATAAAAAAGGCCTCCAGCGTTAACTGGAGGCCTTTCCTGTAGCCCGTAGGGGAATCGAACCCCTGTTACCAGAATGAAAATCTGGCGTCCTAACCCCTAGACGAACGGGCCGTTCTGCCTAATTGTGGTGCAAATATAGTGCATGCCCGATTACCTGCAAGCGGTTGGCACAATAAAATTGGCTGCCAAACGGCATGCGCTTGATACTCAGGCTGAAATTTTTTGGCTTGCGTGTCTTAAGAAAATGAAAAGCGGCGTACACTAACCTATAGGTATAGGTGCCGTTACTATATACCTATTCATTCAACCAAACCTCAACCAAGACATGGCAAGAAGATTACAGTACGGAGGACTCAATCCAGAGGCCTTCGACCAGTTGAAAGGCAAGTTACAGGGCCTTGGACTAAACCTACAGCAGAACAATGGCAGCTTCAAAGAAAAGGGCGTGTCCGGAAAATACGATTACAATCCGGAGAGTGAAGTCCTGATATTGGATGACGTACAGGTAGGGTTTCCGGCAAGCATGATGCTGAATCTCGACAGCCTGGAGCAGCGCATGACGGAGGCCGTCGTGCAATTCGGGGGGCGACCGCAGCAAGCGTAGCCTTTTGCGCATCTTCCCGTATACCCCTAATGAATTTTAACAGCAACATCATACATAAGCAACCTATGGAAAATAATACATCTCAGAACCAGAGCAACGATAAATCCAAAAATACCAATAGTTCTTCGCAGGGCACACAGCAAAATAAGGGTGCGCAGGCTGGCAGCGTGATGGCCATGTTTCAGCCACACGATATGTCCAGAACCGTAGAATCTGCGTTGCATGTGTTTCAGGGAAATCATGATAAACTGCCTGAACTGATGCAGGATGTGGGGCATATTATTTTGAAGGCCACGCGCCGCTTCACCACCACACAACTGATTCTGACTGCCGGAGCCTTAACCGTTGGCGCTATTCTTCTGTCGCGGTATAGAGCCGCCCACGATGAGTATGAGGAGGCATAAGAAAACAGCACTACCATATAAAAAAGTCCCGGACGCACAGTGTGTCCGGGGCTTTTTTTATTATTTGCCAGGCAATATTTGGCCTGGCACACGTTTTGATTCTGGTCGTTCTATATAGCGCAAACCTATAATTTGCCGAAACCATTTAAAACCGCATGACATATGAAAAAAACGAAACTATTGACTGTCCTCTTTTTGATGTTTTTGGCAGTACAGGCGCAGGCGCAGCAACTGCCTCTGCCGCCGCTTGTCAGTGTTACAGGCACCGGCGAGGTACGGGTGCCGCCTACTGAGGTAATCGTGAACCTGGGTGTTGAAACCAGAGAGCCCACGCTTGAGGCTGCCCGCACCCAAACCGATAAGAAAGCAGCGGCCATTATCCGCTACCTCAAAAAACAAGGACTTGAAGACAGAGACATCCAGACCTCCTACGTCACGTTACAGCCCATTTATAGCGGCCCGGAGTATGGTCGGATAAACCCAAGCGCATACCTGGCCCAGAAAACCATGACGATCAAAATCAGGAAGCTAAACAAGTTTGATGAGGTGCTGGCAGGCATTTACGAAGTGGGCGTGAACCAGATTAACGGTATAAACTTCCAGGTGGCCGACGTAGAGAAATTTAAGGCGGAGGCCAGAAAACGCGCCGTTGCAGATGCCAAGCAGAAAGCCGTAGCGCTCACCTCAGAGCTGGGATCCAAACTTGGTCGTGTATACTCAATCCAGGAAAGCGATGGAGGAGGCGGGCCGAGGCCGATGTATAAAATGGCCATGATGGAGTCGGCGGCATACGATGCTTCCGGCGGACCCACCATAGCAGCAGGGGAGGTGGTGGTCACCACCAACGTCAGCGTTAGTTTTATTATCGAATAGGCAGACTTTAGCAGAGAAGCTGCAGGGGCACCGATTGATTGTCGGTGCCCCTGCAGCTTTTATACTTTACTTTCTGAACTGAACGATAGGCCTGAAGCCTTGCGCTTCAGTTGTTAAAAAGCTCAGGGGTTGTTGCGGCGTAGCCATGATTTCCTGCTCACGTATACCCCAGGGCTTCAGCATTTCCTCTAGCATGTGGGCATATGCTGTCATGTCCCAGGGGTTGAAGATCTCGTTCCGGATATCATCAATCAGCGTGTCCAGCACGAGGTGATCGTCGTCTGGCTTTGGCGGGCGGATAAAATACTCAGGCACCACGTTAAAGATATAGGCGGCATAAAATACCCTCGCCTTGAACTCAGCTACCTGAATAGGGTGGAGTTGCTGCCCCTGCGTCAGGCGGTATAATTTGCCCATCGCCTGCTGTATGATCCCGTTGTCGAGCAGCGAGCATACGATCACCACGCTTCCCAGCTTGATACTAAAGGCCATGGTCGTCAGCTCATCCTGATACTCAAATGGCAGCTCGTCTTCCAGCGGGTGCACATCCAGCAAAAAAAGGGAACACGGCAGAAAGTCTGAGAACATCATCGGGACCCGCAACGACTGCAGCACTTGAAAAAAGGACCCGAACCTGCCCAGCATTCTGGGGTCCTCGCTCACAGCGTACTGCGGCAGCATCAACGGATTCATTTCCTTAATCAGCTCTGTTACCAGTGTGCCATAGTACATTTTTCCTATCCACTGAAAAAGCCGCTGCTGGTCGAGAGCCCTTAGGCCCTCTATGCCCTGGGCGGCGGCACTTTCTATCTCTGTCTCCAACGGCAACAGATAATGGGTATGGCAATGGTCGCAGCAGGGGATGGTGAGCTCGCCAAAAGTAGTCACGCTCTTGTCAAGCAACAACAGCTCTTTCTGTTGCAGGGAATAGCGCTGTTGCAGCCAATCGGCAAACACCGGGGCGCGTTGCTCGGGGGTGATGGATGCGCCACACAGGAAGCAGTGCTTGTCAGTAAACTGCATCTTCTCGAAGGGGTCGTACAGCGTCAGGTCGGTCATAAGCGGGTTTCAGGTATGGCTGCAAAGATATAAAGCCTTGGAAAGACTTCCGAATTTGAATCTATACCTGTATTGAGTTGAAATATTATGTTAATCCAAGTTGCGATTTACAAAAGCTGGATAAATCTTTCTTCCTGATTTACCCACCCCTGCCCCTCCCAAGAGGGGAATTTTTCAGTATACTAGGACTTTCCTACTTAGTGGGTATGGTTTATATATAGCAGTACTCTTGCTCTTTGAGATTGAGAAACGACGCCTATAGTAGTGCCTTTAAATTTCATCTGGCCGGTATGATCTTTAAGCCTAATAACCTAAGCCTACTGGCAGGAGTGAAATTGATTAATTTAAAAGAAAGCAGTATCTGTGCGGATCAATATGATAGAGGTGTTATTTTGTGCCCATCAATATCGCCACTTATACCAATATCAATTGATGATTGCACACAGCCTTGCCTTTCAAATAGTGCAATTCCCCTCTTGGGAGGGGTAGGGGTGGGTTATTTTGCACTTCCATATGCGCAGAATCTATTTGATATCGGTATTACTTTAAAAGCCACACCGTATAGAATCGGTCATTTGCCGGGATAATTCCCCGCATTGACCTGTGTTCACCTGATCAAAAATCGGAATTTGAGGAATAGGATGCGTGTATAACACGCCCGGCCATACCGATGGCCGCATAATCCAGGAGGAAAAAAGTAACAGCAAGCCTATAAGCCGGGTCCTGTTCCCGACGGATCGGGATCTTATCATTTATCTAGGCCTGCACTCGCGCACAGGCTCCATCGACCTACCCACTGACATCGGACGAGCAGCCCTTAGCCTCGCCGAAGCGAGACGCTGTCAGCCTATTTGGTCTTTCAACTCCTAAGGTTTACCCAGCCGGACTGGTCACCCAGCCGCTGGTGCGCTCTTACCGCACCTTTTCACCCTTACCCTTTTTCAGTGAACAGTTATCCATAAACAGTTACCAGAAAACTGATCGCTGTCTATTATTCCCTGCTTACTGCGAAGGGCGGTTATTTTCTGTGGCACTGGCTGTATCCCGCTTGCGCAGGACCCTTCCCGTTAGGAAGTAGGATGCTCTATGTTGCCCGGACTTTCCTCCCCGAAAGCTTTCGGGGCGATAAGACGGCTTGCTGCTATTTTTTGTAATGCAAAGATAGGGGTTTGAGTTCCGAGTTCCGAATGATGGGTTCCGAGTTTTTTTCAACCAGACCTTTAACTCGGAACTTGTAATTCGGAACTCGGAACTACTTAAGTTTTACCAACGTGGCGCCATAGCCGAATTTCTCTTTGTGGGCGTCCTCGAAAAATTTAATGCCAGGGGTGCGGCTCAGGATTTTCTGGATCTCCTTTCGCAGCACGCCGTTTCCGGCACCGTGTATAAACACAATCTCGTGCATGTTGGCGGCCAGGGCGCGGTCCAGGCTGTCCTGAAATTTTTCCAGTTGCGTTTTCAGCATCGCGCTGTTGCTCATGCCGCTGTAGTCTTCCAGTAGTTTTTCGATGTGCAGGTCAATCTCGTGTTCCGGGGCCTGCAGCTTAAAGTTTGGGTGCTGGGTGGTAGCGTCTATCAGCTGCTCCGTTATCTTGTCGGTGTTCACGACCACTGGCTTTTGGTCGAGCTGGAAGACGTAGCCTTCCTTGTTAAGGACAGGCACGGTCTTTTTGCTTTTGTAGAACGAGCTGGCCTTAAACTGCACCTTTTTTGTCGTGGGCTCATATAGGGTAGGGCTGCCGTTGCGGTGCTGCACAAACTGCACAACCAGGCCAGGCCATTTCTCAAAGTCCTTTAAGTGATAATGGGTGATCACGCGCGTTGTCTTTGGGGTCAGCCTATCGTTCTGGAGCCCACGGTAGTTGCCTTCCCGCTCCTCGCCGGATGTGAAAAGCACGTCGTGATCGGTGTTGTTGATCACCGTCACGGCCAGCAGCTCATCAGACTGGTGCACCAGGGCCAGGTATATACCCTGCGCGACCAGCACTGGGGCAGCGATCTCCTTTTTTACGGTCGGTTTGATCCCCTCGTCGTTGTTCCTGACAAAAGCGGATTCCTCGGCCGCGATCACCACAATCTCGCGGCGCGCCACCGGAATCGTGAAATCGTTGTCGATGGCAACCTCTACTATATTATTATCTAAAATGCGGGTAATGATGCCTTCCTCACGGCCAGACATCAGGCGCACACGGTCTCCTACGTTCATGGTTTCGTTATTCGTTAATCGTTGTCAGCGGATCGCTCTATAGTATGTATAAACAATCTTGGCGATGCCTTACTCTAATGCAAAGGTACGGATTTAAAGCGTCATTTGGCCTGTTACAGCCGCAAGCCAGTGGTTGCCGGGGAGGTTTATATAGACAGAGCGCTTCTAGAAGTAGAGTGGGTGCAGCCTCAGGCCGTCTTTGCGGTTATACTCCAGCGCCGGTGCAGGCACTTTCACGATGCTCAGGATGTATAAGGCGGTGTTAAGTACCTTGCTTCGCCCCTTAAAATGCATCAGGTTGAGGTCGGGGCTCAGGTAATATTGGCGATGCGCTGAAAAGCCAGCGGCCTGGTTGCTCGGTTCGTGGTTATACACCATCTCCTCAGCGCCATACCCTACCGCAATGTTCAGCCACTTCGGGTACTTGCTTTCCGCTTTCACAAAAGCGCCAATATCCGCTGAGAGCCAGTACGTCTGCCCGTTGTAGTCCTTCAGCGCACGCTCTCCAAGGCTGCTTCCCAACACATTGGGCCGGACTGCGGCGTAGCGGGTGGTATGGAAAGAGAACTTGGGCATGATCCGGACTTCATGCCAGGCCAACTGCTGCGCCACCACGGCGGCGGAGCCTGCTGCGTTGGCCACCACGTCACCGACGGA
This sequence comes from Pontibacter sp. E15-1, assembly GCF_022601975.1. Taxonomy (GTDB): domain Bacteria; phylum Bacteroidota; class Bacteroidia; order Cytophagales; family Hymenobacteraceae; genus Pontibacter. Next base: position 16,037 of record NZ_JAKVIR010000011.1, on the reverse strand, counting down.
GGCACCGTATGCCGGCTGGTAGCCGTCGAAGATCTCGATGGGGGTTTGCAGCAGCAGGCCGGTGAGGCCACCGATGAGAATGGCTTTTTTTTCCGGCACCCCGGCCCAACGCAGCATGTCTATACCTGCCCGGCTCTCGTGGAAGGCTCCCCAAAAATGGCCTGCCTTGTCCATATTACGCCACTCGCGGTTGTCGTTGAAAAAATGGAAACTTGTCCGTTCTTCGGTGTACCAGGAGTTGTTCAGAGAAACGAGCAGGGCAGTGTAACCGGCTGTAAAGGCAGTGCCCATCACGAGCAAGCGCTGCTTGTTCACCGCATTGGCTGTGGTGTCGAGTAGGGGGGAGGCTAGCCCGTTGAGTGGCTGCAGCAACAGGAGGGCCGCCAGCCAGCCGAAGAACACAATTTTGCGCTGGAGCATCTGCAATATTATACAACTTCAAGCGCATCCCAAAATACAGGTATCCTGGAGTGTATGGCTGAGGCCTCCTGTAAGGTGCAGTCAGGCAGTCAGTTCTCCGTAAATCTCATGGATACTGCCTTATATTGCCTGGCGGAATACTTATAGGGTATAGGCGATTGATTTTTTATAGGCTGCTAGGGCCCTGTCCCGGGCCTCGGCGTGATCAACCATGGGGGCAGGGTAGGCGGAAGTCCCAAACTCGGGCACCCAGCGCTTGATGTAGCGATGGTCCTTGTCAAATTTTTTCACCTGGCTGTCTGGGTTGAAGATGCGGAAGTAAGGCTGCGCGTCAGCCCCAGTGCCAGCGGCCCATTGCCAGTTTCCCACGTTGCTGGCTTGCTCGTAGTCCAGGAGCTTTCCGGCAAAGTACGCCTCGCCCCAGCGCCAGTCGATCAGCAGGTCTTTCACCAGGAAGCTGGCCACCACCATGCGCACGCGGTTATGCATGAAGCCCGTTGCATTCAACTCCCGCATTCCGGCATCCACCAGCGGGAAACCCGTCTTCCCATCGCACCACAGCTGAAACTCCTTCTCATTGCTGCGCCAATCGATATGCCTGAACTTCTGGGCGAAGCTCTCCTCCGCCGACTCGGGGAAATGAAACAGGAGCTGCATAAAAAATTCCCGCCAGATGAGTTCCTGCAGCCATGTGTCGTTGTGCTGCAGCGCGAGTTGCACCGCTTGCCGAACGCTTACCGTGCCAAAGCGCAGGTGCGGACTCAGGCGGGAGGTGGCATCGAGGGCAGGCAGGTTCCGGGTTTTGTCGTACTGGCGCAGCACGGTTTCCGAGAGGCTAGGCGATGGGGTTGGGATTTCAGCGGCAGCAAAGCCGATATCGGCAAGCGTTGGCAGCGTGGTGGCAGGGTGCGGCTGTAGCCCGTGCAGTTGCTCCTCCGAGGGGTATGGCGTGGCCATCGACTCCGTGAAAGCGGATTTCCAGGCATTTTTGTAAGGAGTATATACTTTGTACGGTGTGCCGCCTTTCGTCAGGATCTCGTCTTGCTCAAAGATAACCTGATCTTTATACCCCCTGAAAGCAATGCCTTTGCCTAACAGCTGTTTAGTCACCTCGCTGTCGCGCAGCCGCGCATAGGGCTCATAGTCACGGTTTGTGTATACCTCCTGTAAGGGGTATTCCTGCAGGAGTTGCGCCATCACCTCCAGTGGCCTGCCATGACGCACTAACAGCGTGCTGCCACGCTGCTCCAGTTGCTGGTGTAAACTGGTGAGCGTTTGATGTATGAACGTGATTCTGGCATCGTGTGGGTCGCTCAGTTTTGTCAGGATGTCGCTATCGAAGATGAACAAAGGCAAAACAGGCTGGCCGCTCGCAAGAGCGTGCGAAAGTGCCGAATTATCGTGCAGCCGCAGGTCGCGCCTAAACCAGAAAAGTACCATGACAGGTGTTACTAGGGGTATGAGAGGTATAAAACTGAAATTGGACGCGCTTTAGGGTGGCGCCAGAGAAAGTAGGCAGCTTCAATTTATAGAATGCTTTTGAATGAACGACTGTGTCTACTTACGGTGGAATGTACGGGGGGATAGCTATATATCATTTGCTTCATTTAGAACAATTAGAACAACTTGACGGAACCCATGCCGCCATCGACGTGCAGGATTTGCCCCGTCATCCAGCTGGCATCCTCAGAAAGCAGGAAAGCAGCCGCAGCGGCCATGTCTTGCGGCTGCCCTACGCGCCCCAGGGGATGCCGTTTGGCGGAAGCGGCAGCTTTATCCGGGGAGTTAAGCAGGGACTGGGCAAGGGGAGTGTCGGTGAGAGACGGGGCGATGGCATTAAAGCGGATAGCGGCAGCGGCATACTCTGCGGCCAGAGCCACAGTCAATCCCTCCAGCGCAGCTTTGGCCGCGGCGATGGAAGCGTGATACGGCATACCCAGTGTGGCCGCCACGCTGCTAAACAGAACTACGCTTGCACCATTGGCTTTGCGGAGAGAGGGTATAACTGCCTGCAACACCTGCACTGCGCCCAGCACATTTAACGCATAATCTTTCTGAAAATCCTCGGGAGTGAGCCTTTCAAAAGGCTTCAGGTTTATACTGCCGGGGCAGTATACGAGGCCGTGTAGCGGCGACGGGAGTTGTGCGGAGAAGCCCTTGTCGAACTGCAGCACATCCAGCTGCACATGCTGCAGGCCGAGCGCAGTCCCTTCGGGAGAGTTTTCCCGTGAGGCGATGATCACCTGTACGCCATTTTCTTTTAGCAGGCGGGCTGTTTGCAGCCCGATGCCGGAGGTGCCGCCTACCACCAGGATAGTTTGTCCTTCTAGCTTCATATTGCTTTGTTAACACAACATGTTCCTTTTTGTTTCGGCCACTATTGGTGCAACAAATACAGCAATCCGGCATACACGGCGTGTTTGCATCTCTCAATCCCTCAAAAGCAAAGCACCCGTATTTTGAGCTCGCTTTCAGGCATGTATGAAAGAACACGTAAAGGCAAAGCGTTTCGGAAAAGATTTTATTTTATGCTTGAGTGGTCAGGAATTTGATTTTCCGCCTCGTTTTAGCTGTCTTTGTAGTATATTAACCTCTTTGCATCACGTGTTGATCTGCAGTTGCGCTTGCGCCCTCTCTGGAAAAGACCTGATGTAATCCAAACTCCTAACTTATGTTTATAGCATTAAGCACCTTTACCATCGCCAATGATATGGCAGCGCAGGTGAAAGAAGCTTTCGTCAACAGGCCACATCTCGTAGACAGTGCACCTGGCTTTGTGCGGATGGAGGTACTCAGCCCTCAGGACAACCCGGCCGAGATATGGCTGCTGACCTATTGGACCGATGAGGACAGCTATTCCGTTTGGTATAAAAACCATATGCGGGAGTCCCATCAGGATGTGCCTAAAGGGCTGAAGCTCGTGCCCAAAAGCACCAAAGTGCGTTTCTTCGAGCATGTGGGCGCTTAAGCGAAGCATGTCTGTAGCCCCGTTATGGTCCTGATGAAGGGTATAGACAGGAGGCACTAAGACAGAAGAGAGGCTTTCCGGGCTCAGGCTGATCTGTTTGTGCATCCCTTAAGCCGGCACTTACATTAGCGATTTTCATCAGAAAACCCATACCGCAAACGCTTTCCATAGCTAGTGGTATGGGTTTTCTCTTGTTATAAATCTAGGGCGTTGCGGAAATAGGGAGTAACGGGAATACCCGCCTAAATAGCCCTGCCCTCCAGGGAAAACGCAGCATTTGGAAATGTGCTGCATGCATACTATATTTGAGGTAAAGCCATTTGCGGATGAACAGGTAGCCGATCAGTCATCTTCATAATCCAGGCCCATCATTTTGTTGTAGGCTTGCTGCAGTTCAGAGAAAGCATGGAGGTTTCCTTCCTGACGGCTGATTTTCATGCCTTTTTTGTACGTCTGCTCGGCTATATCGTTTTGGCCCATCTCTTCGTACAGTTTAGCAGCGTGGTAGTAAGTACCCACATAATTCTCGTGCTCAGTAAGCAGCTTCTCATAATAGGAGCGTGCCTTCTCCTGATCTGCACTGCGATATTCCGTGGCGATGGCATACAACGTAAAGGGGTCGTTTGGGTCGTCTTCCAAAAATTTGAAGAGCTGCTCAAGTCTGCTTTCGTTCATTTCCAATTGGCTATATTTTAATTAACTTCGCACAAATCTAAAATTTTTAAAGCTAACATTTCTACTCATGAAAATATTAGTTTGCATTAGTAACGTTCCGGATACGACGGCCAAGATTAACTTCACGGCCGATAACAGGGAGTTTGACAAAAACGGCGTACAGTTCGTTATCAACCCCTGGGATGAGTACGCCCTCACCAGGGCCATCGAACTGAAAGAAGCTAAAGGCGGCACCGTGACGGTGCTGAATGTGGGCGAGGCCGACACCGAGCCCAATATCCGCAAAGCCCTGGCTATCGGGGCAGATGATGCCATCCGCGTGAACGCCTTCCCAAAGGACTCTTTCTTTGTGGCCCAGCAAATTGCCGCCGTGGCCAAAGAAAACAGCTACGATATCATCCTGATGGGCAAAGAGTCGATTGACTACAACGGTTCTCAGGTACACAACATGGTGGGGGAGCTTCTGGGCATACCATCGGTAGTGCCGGCCTTTAAACTGGACATGGTGGATGACGCCACTGCCCGACTGGAGCGCGAGATTGAGGGCGGAAAAGAAGTGGTGGAGGTAAAGCTGCCTTTTGTGGCAAGTGCCCAGCAGCCCATGGCTGAGCCACGCATCCCGAACATGCGCGGCATCATGACGGCCCGCACCAAACCGCTGAAAGTAGCCGAGCCGGTAAGCGCCGACGTGAAAGCAGACTATATCAACTACAGCAAGCCCGAGAAAAAAGGCGGCGTGAAGATGATCGAGCCTGAGAATGCCGGTGAATTGATTACATTATTGAGAAACGAAGCTAAAGTACTATAGGTATGTCTGTATTAGTATTTGTAGAAGGCCTGAACGGAGAGATCAAGAAATCGTCGTTAGAGGCGGCCACCTATGGAAGTCAGGTGGCGCAGCAGTTGGGGACCACGGCCACGGCAGTGGCCATTGGCGAAGTGCACCAGGAGGCTTTGACCAAACTTGGAGAGCAGGGAATCAGCAAAGTGCTGTACGACGGTGACGCGCGCCTCAGCCAGTTTGTGGCGGATGCCTATGTAAAAGTGATTGCCAAGGCAGCAGGGCAGGAGAGCGCCAAAGTGCTCATCTTCTCTAACTCCAACATCGGGGCGGCTATCGGCGCCAAGCTGGCAGTGCGCCTGAATGGGTCGCTGGCCACCAACGTGACGGAGTTGCCTAAAACAGACGGCGGCTCCTTTACCGTAACCCGCGGGGTGTTCTCGGGCAAGGCATTTGCCGAGGTAGCCCTGACCGGCGACCTAAAAATAATTGCCATTAAGAAAAACTCTATCGATATTACAAACTCCGGCGGAACAGCCACCGTAGAGACGCTGGCTGCCGATCTGGCTGACAGCGACTTTGTGGGCGCACCGAAGGAAACGGTGATGCAGGAGTCTGACGGGGTGTTACTGCCTGAGGCCGAGATCGTTGTATCCGGTGGGCGCGGGATGAAAGGGCCGGAGAACTGGCACCTGATCGAGGACCTGGCCAGTGCCCTTGGCGCGGCCACTGCCTGTTCCAAGCCCGTGTCTGACATGGACTGGCGGCCGCACCACGAGCACGTGGGACAGACTGGTATCACCGTAAGCCCGAATTTATACATCGCGATAGGCATCTCCGGCGCCATACAGCACCTTGCCGGAGTTAACTCTTCTAAAGTGATTGTCGTTATAAATAAGGATCCGGAAGCACCGTTCTTCAAAGCCGCGGATTATGGCATTGTGGGCGACGCTTTCGAGGTTGTACCGAAACTGATTGAAGCTGCGAAAGCTTTAGACAAATAGATTAAAAGAAACTGTGGAGAAAATTCAGTTAGAGATTCTTGGTCTCTCATCAAGCCAGTCTCAGACAGGCTCGTTTGCACTTGTGCTCGGAGAAAGAGAAGGGAACCGAAGGTTGCCGATCATCATCGGTATGTTTGAGGCGCAATCTATCGCCATACAGATAGAGAAGATTAATCCAAACCGCCCCCTCACGCACGATTTGTTTAAGACGTTTGCCGAACACATGGATGTGGCGATAACGGAAATCCTGATTTCTGATTTGAAGGAAGGTGTGTTTTACTCTAAAATCATGTGTACCGACGGGACCAGGGAGTTTGAGCTCGACTCGCGCCCTTCCGATGCCATTGCGATCGGGCTGCGCTTCGGCGTTCCGATTTATACCGTGGAGAGTGTGCTGTCTGAGGCGGGCATCATCCTGAGTGATCTGGAGGACGGGGATGAGGAAAACGAGGAAATGACAGTGAAAAGCACTTCGTCCACTACCTCCTCAAGTGCCAAAGAGTCGTTGAGCCAGACATCGGTGGATGAGCTGAACAAGCTGCTAAACGATGCCCTGGACAAAGAGGACTACGAGCGAGCCGCCAAAATCCGGGATGAGCTGAACAAGCGTAACTGATCCATACCCTATCTTATTAAAACAAAAGTCCTGCGCCAAGGTGGCGCAGGACTTTTGTTTTAATAAGATATAAACTCTACTTTTGGCAAATTTTTCCCCTTAGCATGTATGAAATTTTAAGAGGAGTGATTGGTCTGCTCGTCCTGCTGGCTATTGCGTTCCTGTTTTCAAAAAATAAAAAACTTATAGATTGGAAGCTTGTCGGCTTCGGTGTTTTCCTTCAGGCTTTGTTTGGCGTGCTTGTAACGCAGGTGCCGCTGGTGGCAGACGGCTTTGCCACCGTCAGCCGCGGGTTCGTGACATTCCTTGATTTTTCGCAGGCAGGGGCGCAGTTTCTATTTGGCAACCTGGCTAACCCTTCCGATAACGCCGGCCTGGGCTTTATTTTCGCCTTCTCGGTTCTACCTACCATCATCTTCTTTTCCACCGTATCATCGGGGTTATACTACCTGGGCATCCTTCAGAAAATTGTATTCGGCATTGCCTGGGTAATGTCTAAAGGCATGCGCCTATCAGGTGCCGAAAGCTTGTCTGCCGCGGGCAACATTTTTCTGGGGCAAACCGAGGCTCCTCTCTTGGTGCGCCCTTTTATCGGGCGCATGACGCGCTCCGAGCTGATGTGCCTCATGACTGGCGGCATGGCAACGCTTGCAGGAGGGGTATTGGCTGCCTACGTATCTTTTTTGGGGGGTGATGACCCGGCCCAAAAGGCGGTTTTCGCGGCTCACTTGCTGACGGCTTCCATCATGAACGCCCCTGCCGGGATTGTGCTGGCCAAGATACTTGTGCCGGAAACGAATCCCGAGCATATCACCACCAAGCTGGAGATGAACGAAGAGCAGCTAGGGGTAAACCTGATTGACGCTTTGTCGAGAGGTGCCGCAGATGGCTTAAAGCTGGCGGCCAATGTGGGCGGGATGCTGCTGGCCTTCATCGCGGTCATCGCCCTCGTCAACTACCTGCTCACCGATATGATCGGGGTATGGACTGGCCTTAACGAGTGGGTGGTAACCAGCACAGGCGGCAGCTTTCATGGCTTCTCGCTGCAGTATATCCTGGGCCAGATTTTCCGGGTGTTTGCCTTTATCATGGGCGTGCCCTGGGTAGACACGCTGCAGGTTGGAAGCTTGCTTGGCCAGAAAACAGCCATCAACGAGTTTGTGGCTTACCTTGACCTTGCTGAGATGAAAGCCGCTGGCAGCCTGGGGCCCAAGTCTATCGTAATGGCAACGTATGCGCTTTGCGGTTTCTCCAACTTCAGTTCCATCGCTATCCAGATCGGGGGCATTGGCAGTATGGCACCAAGCCAGCAGGGCAATCTCTCTAAGCTTGGCTTCCTGGCGCTGCTGGGAGCCTCTCTGGCCTGTATGATGACCGCAACACTCGCGGGGATGCTGTACGCGGTATAAGGTAAGCTAGCTTATACATTTCATACCCCCATCACACAGAAGGCCCGGCTGCTATAGCCGGGCCTTCTGTGTGATGGGGGTATGAAATAAGTTCTAAGGTTTTACAGGCGATGTAGCAGGCTCGTGGCTTTCTTCGCTTTCCTCCACTTTTTTGGCGTCCCGCATCAGGCGGTTTGCAAAAATGAACTCCTGAAGTTCCTTTACGTCTGAATCCATAATGGTGTCGCTGGTGCCTTCCCACAGCTTTTTGCCCTGGTAGAGGAACATGATGTTGTCGCCTATCTCCATTACCGAGTTCATGTCGTGGGTTACGATGATGGTAGTGATGTTGAATTCCTGGGTAATCTCCTTGATCAGTTCATCTATTTTGAGTGAGGTAAGCGGGTCGAGACCGGAATTTGGCTCATCACAGAAAAGGTAGGTACAGTCTGTTGCGATAGCGCGCGCAATGCCCACCCGCTTTTTCATACCGCCGCTAATTTCGGAGGGCATTTTTTTGTTGGCGTTTTCTAGCCCAACGCGGTTCAGGCAAAAGTTCACCCGGTCCATGCGATCGCTCCTGGAAACGTCTGGGGTCAGCATTTTCAACGGAAACGCGACGTTCTCCTCTACCGTCATCGAGTCGAAGAGGGCCGCGCCCTGGAACAGCATGCCAATTTTACGGCGGATTTCCTGCCGGATGTCCAGCTTGTTGTTGGTAAAGTAAGTGCCGTCGAAGGTTACGCTCCCGATATCGGGCTTTACCAGGCCAACAATGCACTTGAGCAAAACGCTTTTGCCTGTGCCGCTGGCCCCCAATAATAGGTTTGTTTTCCCGGTTTCAAACACGCCGCTGATGCCATCCAGCACCTTCACGCCATTGAAACTCTTATGTATGTTGTGTATTTCTATCATAATTGAAAAATCTGGCTCAGAGCAGCAACTGCGCTAAGATAAAGTCAGCGATCAGAACTGCGATCACGCCGTTTGTAACCGCAGTCGTGCTGGCCGCACCCACTTCCAATGCTCCGCCCGAGGTAAAATATCCCCTAAAAGAGGAAATGGAGGAGATGAGGAACGCAAACACGACAGACTTGATCAGGGCGAACACGATGTTGTACGAGATGAAATCCTCACGGATACCTGTTATATACTCCTGAGCGGTCAGGGCGCCAGATAAGGTGCCCGCCAGGTAACCGCCCGCAATGGACAGGAACATGGCCAGGATCACCAGCAGCGGGAACATGAGCAGGGCGGCGATCACTTTCGGCAGCACCAGATAGGAGGCAGAGTTTATACCCATTACCTCGAGGGCATCCACCTGCTCGGTGATCTGCATTGTGCCAAGCCCGCCCGCAATGCTGGAGCCTACCTTACCGGCAAGCACGATAGAGGTAATGGTTGGCGCCAGTTCCAGGATCGTCATCTCACGGACCATAAAGCCAATGGTGGAGCGTGGTATAAAGGCATTGTTCAGGTTATAAGCCACCTGCACACAGGTTACGGCCCCAATAAAGGTGCTGACAATAGCTACAATGAAAATGGAGTTGATGCCAATCAGGATGGCCTCGTCGATTGTTCTTCTGAAAATAATGCGGGGCGACTCACTGCGCGTGAAGAGGCTCGACATAAAGAGTAAATACTTTCCGAAATGTTGCAGCATAGGGGTTTTAGAAGCTGTTTAATCATGCGTTTGTGCAGGATGATGCGCAAAAATACTGTTTAATACCTATATTACGTTTAAAATAGGAAAACATATAAAGCCTTACATAGCTATGCAAAAATACATTTTGGTGACAGGCGGTACCAAAGGAATCGGCAGAGCCGTAATCGAGCAGTTTGCCAAAGAGGGGTATCATATCATCACCTGTTCCCGAAACGAAAAGGACTTACAAAAGTTAAAGCTGGAGATAGAACAAGCCTACACTTTCTCGAAAGTATTTTACCGGGAGACGGATCTAAGTGACAGGAAGTCGCTCAAGCTGTTTCTGGGTTACGTGCGGGAGTTGAACGTGCGCGTGGACGTGCTGGTGAATAACAGCGGCCTTTTTATACCCGGCAAGATAACCGAAGAAGATGAGGAGGCCCTGCCATACATGATTCAGACAAACTTGTACAGCGCTTATTTTCTCACCAAAGGCCTTGTGCCAGACATGATCAAGCGCCGCTCCGGCCACATTTTTACGCTGTGTTCTACGGCCAGCATCACCCCATACATCAATGGCGGCTCATACTGTATCTCTAAGTTTGCGCTCTACGGCATGACCAAGGTGCTCCGCGAGGAGCTGAAGGAGCATAACGTGCGCGTCACGGCTATCTTGCCTGGGGCCACACTTACGGCCAGCTGGGATGGGGTGGACCTACCTCCGGAACGGTTCATCAAGCCTGAGGACGTGGCGATGGCCATGTTTAACGCCTATGCCTTGTCTGAGAACAGCGTAGTGGAAGAGCTCCTGATCCGGCCCCAGTTAGGTGACCTGTGAGCACACACATTTAGATTTTCGAAAGCGAAACCTAAACTTGCTCTGATTTATATCCAACCCAAAGATTTTAAGACAGATGGAAATAGCAAATAAAATAGCCGTGGTGACAGGCGTGAGCAAAGGCATTGGCCTTGCCACCGTGGAGCTTCTTTTAGCGCAAGGCATGAAGGTAGCCGGGTGGGGGAGGACAGCCCCCGAGGTAGCGCACGCCAACTTTCACTTTGTTGCCTGCGATGTGCGCAACCACCAGGAGGTGCAACAGGCATATGAGCGTACGGTCAGCCATTTCGGTGGATCGGTGGCGGTGCTGGTGAACAACGCAGGGCTGGGCGTGACCGGTAAACTGGACGAAATGTCGGTGGAGGACTGGCAGCTTATGTTCGACACCAACGTGCACGGCGTCTTTTATAGTTCTCGCCTCGTGATTCCGGGTATGAAAGCGGCTGAGGAAGGGCACATTATCAATATCTCCTCCATCGCCGGCACTACCGGTATCGAGCAGATGTCGGGCTACTGCGGCACCAAGCATGCGGTACGCGGCATATCCCACTCACTGTATAAGGAAGTGCGCGAGTACGGTATAAAAGTGACCTGCATCTACCCCGGCTCAGTCAAAACCAATTTCTTCGATAACATCGACAGCGTGACGGTGAGCGACAACATGATGCGCCCCGAAGACATCGCCTCCACCATTCTGCATGTGCTGCAGTCGCACCCCAATTACCACCACGTGGACATTGAAGTGAGGCCGCTCATGCCGAAAGGGAAGCGGCAGCAATAGCGTAAGAGTGGAACGGCTTTTGTAGCTTTGCACGTCCGATTGCGCCGTTACGAAGTGCACACGGAGGTGTTGCTACAGCGCAGAGCGGGATGGTATACTGTACTGCCGTTTTTGCGCAGCCATACCCCACCTGTAGGATTTAATTTGAATAGAGGCTCATTTAATGTATTGATTTGTCGGTCGAAGTAAAGCATCTTTCTAAGATATATGGGACACAGCATGCCGTGGACGATGTTTCGTTTACGGTGGAGCAAGGGCAAATCGTGGGTTTCCTGGGGCCTAACGGTGCCGGCAAATCCACCACCATGAAGATTGCCACCTGCTACCTGCCGCCGAGTGCCGGCACCATACTGGTGAATGGGCACGACGTGGTTCAGGACCCGATGGCCGTGCGCCGCATCGTGGGCTACCTGCCGGAACACAACCCGCTGTACCTCGACATGTATGTGCACGAGTACCTGCAGTTTGTTGCGTCCATCTACGGTCTGAAAGGACGACGCGGCAGAGACCGTGTGCAGGAGATGGTGGACCTGTGTGGGCTCACGCTGGAGCAGGGCAAAAAGATCGGGGCATTGTCGAAAGGCTACCGCCAGCGGGTGGGGTTGGCCCAGGCCCTGGTGCATGATCCGCAGGTACTGATTCTGGATGAACCCACAACCGGGCTGGACCCAAACCAGATCGTGGAGATACGCGCGCTCATCAAACGAATCGGGCAGAACAAAACCGTCATCTTCTCTACCCACATCATGCAGGAGGTGGCCGCCATCTGCGACCGGGTCGTGATCATCAACCGGGGGAAACTGGTGGCCGACAGCGACGTGGCCAGCCTGCAGGAAGGGAATAAGCAGGAGAAAGTGACATTGGTGGAATTTGAGCAGTCCGTAGAAACGGAGCTGTTGCAACGCATTCCCGGCGTGTTGCGCGTCGATCAGGCGCAGGGCCATACCTACCGCATTACCTCGGAGCAGGCGGCAGACATCCGCTCCAGCGTTTTCCGGATTGCGGCAGAGCAAAACTGGCCCTTGGTGGGGCTGCGCCAGGAGGAAAACTCCCTGGAGAAGATATTCCAGCAATTGACTAAGTAATCAGAAATTCAAAATTAAAGATTAGAAAAGTTGAGTAGAGGCAAAGGACTTACGGAGTTCAGTACTTCCATTTTAACTTCTAATGCATAGTTTTTAAGTTGAAATCAATGCTCTCCATTTTAAGAAAGGAATTCAACAGCTTTTTAAATTCGCTCATCGCCTACATCGTCATCACGGTTTTTCTGGTGGCCATCGGAATGTTCATGTGGGTGTTCCCGGAAAGCAGTGTGCTGGAGTATGGCTTCGCCGATATGCAAACGCTTTTCAGCATGGCTCCCTGGTTGTTCCTTTTCCTCATACCGGCCATCACGATGCGCATGTTTGCCGAGGAAAAACGCGAAGGAACTATTGAGCTGCTGCTGACGAAGCCCCTGACAGACATGCACCTTATACTGGGAAAGTACTTCGCTGCTCTCTTGCTGGCCATCTTCGCGCTGCTGCCCACGCTGCTGTATTATTGGGCCATTTATCAGTTGGGCAACCCGCCCGGCAACATCGACTCGGCTGCGGTGTTCGGTTCCTACATCGGCCTCGTTTTTCTGGCAGGTGTGTTTGCCGCGATTGGGGTTTTCGCCTCGTCCGTCTCAGACAATCAGATCATCTCGTTTGTGCTGGCGGTTTTCCTGAGTTACATCATCTATACCGGCTTCGACCTCATCGCCTCTATACCCTTCTGGGGGAGGTATAGCTACACGGTAAGCCAATTGGGGATTTCATACCACTATGCCGCCATCAGCAAAGGCCTCCTCGACTCCCGCGATATTCTTTATTTCCTGAGTGTGATTGCCGTCATGCTATTGGCCACCAAACTTGTCCTGAAAAGTAGAAAATGGTAACGGTAACGACAGTGCAGCAAAAATCCAAAAGCAAAAGCGACATACTGCGGTTCGTGTCGTGGGTAGCGGCAATTATCCTGCTGAACGCGCTGGCAGGCGCAGCCTTCTTCCGGATAGACCTGACGGCCGACAAGCGCTATACCATTGCTCCCGTAACCAAACAGATGCTCGGAAACCTGCAGGAGGAAGTGGTGGTGGACGTATACCTAGAGGGCGACTTTCCGGCGGGCTTCAAGCGCTTGCAGCAGTCCGTGCGCGAGACCCTGGATGAGTTCCGCATCTACTCCGGCGGAAACCTGCGCTATAACTTTATCGACCCCAACGCGATAACAGACAAAACCCAGCGCAATGAGTACATCGCCTCCCTGGCGAAAAAAGGAATCATCCCCACCAACGTGAAGGCCACTGAAGAGGGCAAGCAGGTCGAGCGGCTGGTTTTCCCGGGGGCGGTGGTGCGCTACAAGGGCAAGGAGACGGCTGTGAACCTGCTCAAGGGCAACCTGTCCGCCTCCCCTGATCAGCGCCTGAACCAGTCGGTGGAGGGTATAGAGTATGAACTGGCCTCAGCCATTCGGAAAACAGCCTTTCAGGGGAACAAGGTCATCGGCTACATCACGGGGCAGGGCGAACTGGAAATGCAGCAGGTGACCGACCTGCTTGGCTCGCTGCAAGAGTATTACCGTGTGGCACGAGGAGAACTCTCGGAGATACCGACCTTGAAAGGGCTGGACCTGATTATCGTGGCCAAGCCGACCTCCCAGTTTACCGAGCTGGACAAGTATAAAATCGACCAGTTTATCATGAACGGCGGCAAGGCGGTCTTTTTTGTGGATGCCATGAACGCGAACATGGACAGTGCGGCGGCAGGGGGTATGTTTGCCATTCCTTATAACCTGAATCTGGATGACCTGCTGTTCCGGTATGGCGTGCGCCTGAACCCAACGTTGGTAATGGACCTGAACTCTGGGTTTATACCCATGGTGACGGGTTATCTGGGTGACAGACCGCAAACAGAGATGATCAACTGGCGATTCTATCCGCTGCTCAATAACTTCAGCAAGCACCCCGTAACGCGCAACCTGGACGCTGTTTATACCAGGTTCGTGGGCACGATAGACACCGTGAAGGCCGATGGCATACGCAAGACCCCACTGGTTTATACCTCTGCCTATTCCAGGGTGCTGCAGCCTCCGGTGCCGGTTACGCTGGAGGAGGCTCGGATGGAAGTGAACCCCGAGCTTTTCAGGGCGGGGCCGCAGCCTGTAGGCTATCTGCTGGAGGGTAAGTTTACGTCTCTCTTTAAAAACCGCAGGGCGCCGCAGGGAGCGCAGGAACAACAGGTGAGAGGGGAGGGGGCAGTGACAAAAGTTGCCGTGTTCTCAGATGGTGACCTGGTCCGTAACGAAATCAACCCCCGCACGGGGCAAGCCTATGCGCTAGGCTTCGATCGCTACAACAACATCACGTTTGCAAACCGGGAGCTGGCCCTGAACACGATCCATTACCTGCTCGACGCGAAAGGGCTAATCAACGTGCGCAGCAAAGAAATCCAGTTGCGCCCTCTGGATAAAGTGAGGGTAAAAGAGGAAAAGACCTACTGGCAACTGCTCAACCTGGTGGCCCCCATTTTGGTGCTCGGCCTGTTTGGCGTGGCGCGCTTTTACCTGCGCAAACGCAAATACGAGCGCTTTTAAATTTTATACGCCTCTGCTACAACCTGACAGCAAAAAGGAGTGGCGAAAGGGATAGGAGAAATGCGAAATATTTATAACTTTGTCCTAATAACATTATAGGTAAAATAATGAAATTCATCGTCTCTTCTTCTGCTCTCCTGAAGCAGCTTTCCAGCATAAACGGCGTGGTAACTAATAATCCGGTGGTGCCAATCCTTGAGAATTTTCTGTTTGAGATAAACAACGGAACGCTCACCATCACAGCCAGTGATCTGGAGACATCCATGATCACGGAGCTGGCCGTGGAGGCGAAGGAGAATGGCCGTATCGCCGCTCCCGCTAAGATTCTGCTCGAAACGCTGAAGAACCTGCCGGATCAGCCGGTGACCTTCACCATCGACGAGGAGACCTATACCATTGAAATCAGTTCTTCGAACGGCCGTTACAAACTGTCCGGTGAGAACGCCACTGATTTTCCGCGGGTACCAGTTGTACAGGGCGCAAACGCCATAACCATACCCTCCAACGTTCTGGCCAGGGCAATCAACAAGACGATTTTCGCGGTAAGCACCGACGAGCTTCGTCCGGCCATGACAGGTATTTTCGTGCAGCTACGCTCAGATAATGTGACGTTTGTCGCCACCGACGGGCACCGCTTGCTCCGTTATCGCCGCACCGACGTGGGCACGGCGCAGGAGGCTTCTCTGATCATACCTCGCAAGGCGTTTACCTTACTTAAGTCCACGCTTCCTTCCGAGGCCACCGAAGTGCGCATGGAGTTTAACCAATCCAACGCCTTCTTTACTTTTGATAATATCCGAATGATCTGCCGCTTGATTGACGAAAGATACCCGGATTATGAGAACGTGATACCGGTGCAGAACCCCAACAAACTGGTGATTGACCGTCAGGACCTATTGAGCTCCGTAAAGCGCATCTCTATATATTCTAACAAGACCACGCACCAGATCCGCCTCAAGCTAAACGGATCTGAGCTACAGGTTTCGGCCGAAGACCTTGATTTCTCGAATGAGGCAAATGAGCGCCTTGCCTGCCAGTATGAAGGCGAGGACATGGAGATCGGGTTTAACGCCAAGTTCCTGATGGAAATGCTAAACAATATCGATTCAGACGAGATCACGTTTGAGCTGTCTACACCAAACCGCGCAGGCTTACTTATGCCGATTGTGAGCGAGGACAGCGAGAATGTGCTCATGCTGGTTATGCCAGTAATGCTGAATAACTACGTATAACTCAAGTTGTGTGGTAGGCTCTAAAGGTAAAAAGAAAAATGGTTGGCTAACAAGAAGCCAAGCACCTTTAGCAG
>NZ_JAKVIR010000010.1 GCF_022601975.1 Pontibacter sp. E15-1 | reverse complement strand
GCATCCGCCGCAGGGCCTCCTCCAGCAAGGGCAGCAGCACCTTGAGCCACTGGCTCACTTTGCCCTGGCTCATGGCAAAGCCCATGGCGTGATAGCACTGCAGGGCATTTTGCTTCAGGCAGACAAGCACAAAAAAGAGCTTCCTGGCGCTGCCCCGCAGGCTCATCGAGGCGTGCTCGGAGTACTTGGCTATCCGCCTTGGCCTGCCTTGCAGGTCATAGTGGCGGTGGTAGCGCTCCCACAAGGGGGCAAAATAAGACAACAGCTCGAAAAACTCCTCTACCTTTAAAGACGTTAAACTGAGCATGAAGCGGTAGTTGGCTTGGCTTAAATCTGGAACTTGCATATTCCTTTAAGCTTGGTTGACACCGCTTTTGTTCATCTCATACCCCCTATAAAATTTATCGTAATATCATTTATTAGAGTGTGTTTGTTCACCATAGGTTTGGTTAGCACATATAATTTTTAAATATTCTTTTTGTCAGGGTGTTGCCAATTATCAAAGACAGCGAGGATATAGATATTTTCTTGCTTCTGCTTATAAAGAATGGTAGTATGCCTGTGTAGTAAAAAGCCTCTAACGCCTTTCTCTGTATTCTCTACACTCCCTATTTGAGGATATTTGAGCAGTAATTCTAGAAATTCAAATATCCGTACTGTGCATATCTGCGCCGTCTTCTCTCCAAACTCTTCCTGTAGATACTTTTGTAAGGCGGCTAATTGTTTGCTGGCCCGCTTATTCCAAATTATTTGAGCCATTTAGAATTTCTTCTTTTCATTTCTTCATGCGATGTCCATGCAGATTCATCACCAATTTCGTTCTCACTTGCTAATACCTCCTGCTTCTGTTCTTCAGACAGGCCATTCCATAAGCTTCCTTCTTTATAGTCCCTCCTACCAGTAAGAATCATGAAGATATCTTCTAATAATTTTTCATCATTAGTTGTATCAATCAGTTTGTGTAGCTCCTCTTTTATAGCTTCCATATCTCAACTTTAAAATAATATACGAATAAATCCAAATACTACTCTTTATAACTCTTTATGTATGTGCTACTGCTTAGTGGATTTTTTTATTTTTTTCAGTCCAATCCATTCGTGTTCTATACCCTTCATTAATAATGCATTATCGAATTTAACCGAGCCTTCTGGGAATATACTTTTATCATCAAAGAAACTTGATTGCACCGATTGCACCTCCAAAAGAGACACTTCCCAATTTTTAGTCCTTAATTCAAGTCCGTCAAAATCATTCTGGTCTGGTGAGTAGCCAACAGCTCCATTTTTAAAGAAATCTGATAAGCACTCTAAATTATCAAAAACACTTTCATTATTCCATTCACTTGTCTCCTTTGCTGAAATCGAAAGGGTTGTGTTATCTTCACTAATGAAACTCACTTCGTAATTCCCTTGAGACTCTTTTACTGTAAACTCTGCTAAATGATGAACTCCAGGAAATATGCTTCCTCCAGCTAATGAGTTCAGTTTCGAGGAAGTGTCTCTTCGCGGTATAAATACACCTTCTCTTAGTTCTTCACCTTCAGTCCACTCTACAGCAATCCTGTGAGCACCATTTTCAGAGGATATTCCAATTTGCCTGGGAAATCCGACTGGTCGAATTTCTTTAAGTCGAATCAGACAAACTCCTGCAATACCTTTCCCATTCACCAATTTAGGCGTAAAGGGTTCTGGTAAATAGTCCTGCAAGACCTCTTTGTCAACTTGATAATTGATAAGAATTCTGCGGTCTATAATCCCTTTAATTTTTGGTATTTTCATTTTCCTAATTGGCTACAGTTTATACCTAAACAAAGCCAATTCCTTTTAACCACCCAAAATTCAGGCAGCTAAACGGAATTGGCTCTCGAATCTACTCAATCTCTATAAAACAACTCTTACTGAAAAGCTTCCAGCTCTGCGGCGGTGAAGGCTTTTTGCCGGCCTTTCAGGTATTGGCGCACCTGTGTCACTTCTTCGGCACTCACCGCATCGGCGTTGTTGCGCCACGACTTCCGGATATAACTAAGCAGCTGCGCCACATCCTCATTCGACAATTTCTCGTCGTAGCCGATGCCGGGCATGTCGCCGTTGATTTCGGGGGCTTTGTACACGTGTCCGTTCACGGTTACCGGGCCCGTCAGGCCATACAGCACGATGGCGGTCAGCTTGCCTTTGTTGCCCGTCACCCACTCCGACTGGTTCAGCGGCGGGGCCAGCGATTTCACGCCGTTTCCGTCTGCGCCGTGGCAGGTCTGGCACGAGGAGGCGAACATGGCCGCCCCTTTCGGGTACTCCTTCAGCAGGGCTTTCGGGCTCCGATTGGCCCGGGCGCTGTTTGTTTGCGCCACCACCTGCTGTAGCCGCTTGTTAAACCCAAGCGTGGCATCCGGCAAAACGGAATTGATACTGGCCTGAAAATCCGCTTCCCGGTTCTGCAAGGCACTGATCACGGCATCGGCCACGAATTTGTCTGAAGGATGGCTTTTCACTACTTGTTGCAGCAGCGCATCAGCCGCTTTCTGGTCGAAAGGCTGGACAGAATGCGCCAGAAAAGCGACATAGGGGGCGGCGGTCACGTCGCTTCCGAGCTGCTCGAGCACCGGTATAAACTGCCTGTAATTCGACTTGCTTATTACCGAAGGCACCGCACTCAGCGCCTGCATCCGGATGGGCCAGGCGGGTTGCTGCAGCAGGGTTATCACTTCCTCCGCCTTCAGGGCGCCCAATCCCTCCAGCGTCCAGAGGGCGTGCATCACCTGCAGGGGCTTGCCCGTTTCCGTTATCGCCTGCCGCAAGGCAGGTATGGCCTGCGTCATGTTCCGGTCGATGAGCAGTTGCTGCGCATTATCGCGCACCCAGCCGTTTTCGTGGCCCAGCAGGGCAACCAGCTGCGCAGGCTCCTCGGGGAGGCGCACCATCCGGGCGGCTTTGTTTTGCGGAACGACTCTGTAGATGCGGCCATACCCTATCGGCTGAGACAGGCTGCGGCTGCCGATCTGGTTTTTGAGGTATGTGGTCAGGTAAGTCTTGTGCTGGATGATGCCGCGGTACATGTCCACGATATACAGCGCGCCATCCGGGGCATTATACAGACTCACTGGCCTGAAGCGCTCGTCTACACTGGCCAGAAACTCCTTGCCGGTATACGCCTGCTTCCCTTCCGTCATATTCCCGTTTTCGTTCAGGGTGTTGCGTTTGATCAGGTTAGCCGAGGGCTCCGCCACAAAAGCATCGCCGGTATAGGCTTTCCCAAACAGATCGCCCCGGTATACCACAGGCCCGCTGGCGGCGGTAAAGTTCACGAGGCGCAGGCTGTCGTCTAATACCCCTTCCATATACCCGCGGTTCACGCCGGGCGTTGGCCGCATGGGATATACCTTGTTGTCGGCCACTATTTTCTCGTTGAAGCCGGCAACGCCGCGCTGGTTTTTGTTGGTTGCCCCAAAACCCGGCGTAAAGTAATCACCGAGCAGGTTCTCGGAGTTGGTGTTATAGTATAGGCGACCGTTGTTGTCCTGGGCGATTCCCCACTGGCCCCGGAAATGGGTTGGCTCAATCACCCATTTCTCCCCTACTTTCCGGTAGCGCTTCGCTGACTTGGCGTTGTATATCCAGTTGTCCATGGCGCGCAGAAGGCCGTTGGGCTGGTGCTCCACGTTGCCGCCCTCGGCATAGGCCGCATCCACCAGCGTCCGTTTTCCGGGCTTGTCGCCGTTTATCTCATAGTACCATAGCATGGGCGGCTCGGCCACCAGAATACCCTCATCCACCAGGCAGATGGCCCGCGGCAACACCAGCGAATCGAGGAAGACTTTCCGGTTGTCGGCCACGCCGTCCTGGTCCGTGTCTTCCAGAATCACCACTTTCCCATTCGGGACATCCTCTCCGGTGCCCAGCGTGTCGGGCATGTAGCCTTCCATCTCCACCACCCAGATGCGCCCTTTGTGGTCGAAGGTCATGGCCACGGGCGTGTTCACCAAGGGCTCGGCCGCCACCAGTTGCACCGCAAACCCCTCTTCCACCTGCATCAGTTTGATCGACTTTTCCGGCGATACCACCGGGGCCTCTTCAAGGTTATAGGTTACAGGTTCGGCTTTGCCTTCTTTTTCGGGAGCGCCCGCCCCTTGCTGCGCAAGGGTACTGCCGCTCTTCTGGCAATAGAAAAGGCCGCAGGAGAGAAAGAGCAGGAGTAGTGGATAACGTGTGTTTTTCATGGTTAAATGCTAATCTTCTTGAATGTAAACGAAATACCGCGTGGGGCATTATAGCTCTACCGGCTTCATGCGTCTGGTAAGCAGGTGTATGATTGCCCAGGCCAGAATGTAGGCAAAGCCGCAGATGATGAACAGGATGTTATACCCTGCCCCGATGTTTCCGGCGCTTTCGTAGTACTGCAGCAGCGTGCCCACCAGCAGCGGGAACAGCGTGGAGGCGATGGAGCCCGTCATGCCGCCGATGCCCACCACCGAGCTCACGGCTTTCTTAGGCACGATGTCCGACACGATCGTGAAGATGTTCGTGCTCCAGGCCTGGTGCGCCGCAGCCGCCAGACTGATGATGGCCACCGCCGTCCAGATGTCGGTGGCATACCGTGCCGTCATGATAGGCAGCACCACCAGCGCCACGATCAGCAGGGTCGTTTTCCGGGCTTTCAGCACCGGCCAGCCGCGCTTGATCAGGGCCGACGACAGGTAGCCGCCGCCGATGCTGCCAAACGTGGTGGCTGTATATACAACCGCCAGCGGCAGGCTTGGTTTCGTCAGGTCGAGGTTGAAGGTGGTGGCGAAGTAAGACGGCAGCCAGAACAGGAAAAACCACCAGATCGGGTCGGTCAGCACTTTGCCAATGATAAAAACCCACGTTTGCCGGATACGCAGCAACTTGCTCCACTTGATAGAGCCGGAGGTTTCGGTCAGGGCGGGCTCGTTGTCGATATGTATAAAGGCATACTCCTCGGCGGTCAGCTTTTTGTGGCGCGAGGGAACCTCATACAGCAACCACCAGAAAATCAGCCACACAAAACCCAACGCACCCGTGATCAGAAACGCTTCATGCCATCCGTAGGCCCCCAGAATCCAGGGAACGAGAAGCGGGGCCGCCACCGCGCCAATGCTGGTGCCGGAGTTGAAGATTCCGGTGGCCAGGGCGCGCTCCTTCTTGGGGAACCACTCTGCCACCGCCTTCACGGCAGCCGGAAAGTTGCCCGACTCCGCCAGGCCCAAAAGCCCCCGCACCAGCCCGAAGCCCATCGTGGTGCGCACCGCTGCATGCAGCATCGCCGCCACGCTCCATACCGTCACGGAGATAGAGTAGCCCAGCTTCGTGCCTATCTTGTCGATAATGCTCCCGAACACAATATAGCCCAGCGCATAGGAGGCGGAGAAAAACATGATGATATATCCATAATCCAGCTCCGACCAGTTGAACTCTGCCTCCAGGGTGGGTTTGAGCAACCCGATCACCTGCCTGTCGATGTAGTTGATGGTGGTGGCGAAGAAAAGCAGGGCGCATATCACCCAACGGTAATTCCCCACTTTGGCAGTTGCCGTGGTGTCGTGCTGGTTTATTTTAGTTTTTTCCGTCATAACGATGAACTGGTTTCTGTTAAAATGGCCTCACGGATGATAGCCGGTATGATTTTTTGGATGCGGTTTTAAGCTGCCAGCCCCTGAATGCATGTGCAAGTGTATCCCACCCCTGCCCCTCCAAGGAGGGAAATCTCTACAAGTGTGATGTATACCCCTCCCAAAAAAGGCAGGGGTGGATAATTCGTTTTAGCAGATTAATGCTTATGTGCCCCTAGCACCCGGGTATTTTACCCTATGATCGTGATGGGCACTTCGGCTCCTGTTCTCTCTGCGGAAACATACCCGGCGTAGATGGTCGCGATCACGTCGGCGGCCAGGCTGCTGTTGCTCTCCACCGGCTCGCCATAGGCCGCTGTCCGGTAAAAGGCATCCATCTCGTGCTGGTAACCGGCAAACCATCCTTCGTCCGGGGAGATCGACGACCAGCCCTGCTTCGTTTCCGTTTTCTCCACCACGTACACATCCTTAAAATATGCCTCGGAGGGGGTATAGGCCTGCATGGCTGTGTTGGGGTTGATGTTGCAGATGGTGCGGTGGTTGCTGGTGTTCACCTCGATCCAGTTGTGCACACCGCCCAGCACCAGCTCGCTGGCAAACACGTCGGCGATGGTGCCGTCTTCAAACACCACGTGCAGCATGGCAAAGTCCTCAATGTCTTTATAGGTCGTCCGGAGGTGGCCTTCGTCCTGGAAAGTAGGCATGCGCGTAATGGCGTGCGTGCGGGCGGAGATGGTCTTTGGCCGGATGGCCTTCCCGTTGCGGGCGCGGCCTTCCACATGCTTCAGGTATATGGCCGCCGACAATGGGTGGCAGCCTTTCCCGATCATGGAGCCGCCGCCGGAGAGCTTCCACTGCCCGTAGGCCAGCGAGTGCGAGCCCGAGTGCGACTCCTCGCCGTGCATCCAGAGGATCTGCGCCCCGGTTTTCTCCAGCATTTCCCGCTCTTTCTGAATGGCGGGGGCGTATACCCAGTTCTCGGCATACATGATCACACCCTCGCTTTGCTGTTCGGCAGCCAGCATCCGACTGATGCTCTGCAGGGTTTCCTCCAGCCCTTTCTCCCGGGAGAAGGTGTCGCCGTTGAAATCTGCGCTCCCGTCGCCGAAGTAGCCGGTGAAGGGCTTCTCCACGATCACGTGCTTGTTTCGTTTCAGGGCCTCCACCACAATCGGCTCGTGGGTAACGGGCGGGGTGCAGACGTGCAGCACATCACAGCTTTCCAGCAGTTCTTCGAGGCTGCCGAACGCGGTCAGGCTTCGCTCTCCTGTAAAGGCCTGCAGGCGCTCCGATGAGGGAGAATAGGCCCCGACAAGCTCCACTTTCGTGCTGAAAACCCGTTGCAAGGCATCGTAGTGAAATTTAGCGGCGAAACCGGAACCCACTATACCCGCACGCACAACTTTCTTTTCCATAAGATAAAAACGTTTTATGTAGCTAGCGCTGCCGCCACTGCGCGGACAGCAAAATTTGTTATTCCCCGAAAGGGAAGTAGTCTTTGGCGTTGCGGTAGCAGATGTCCTGCACCATTTTCCCGATCCAGGGAATGTCGGCTGGCAGCAGGCCCTGTTCCACATCGTCGCCGAACATGTTGCACAGCAGCCTCCTGAAATACTCGTGCCGTGAGTACGACAGGAACGAGCGGGAATCGGTGAGCATACCCACGAAGCAACTGATCAGGCCCATGTTCGACAAAGCGTTCATCTGGTCTTTCATCCCGTCCAGCTGATCGAGGAACCACCAGGCAGAGCCAAACTGTATCTTGCCTTTGATGCCTGCCTGCTGGAAGTTGCCCGTCATGGCGGCGAAGGTTGCGTTGTCGGCCGGGTTCAGGTTGTAGAGGATGGTTTTGGCCAGGCTGTCCTGCTGCTCCAGCGCGTTAAAGAAGGTCGACATGCTGGACGCCTGCGCGAAATCACCGATCGAGTCATACCCTGTGTCCGGGCCGTTCACTTGCAGCATGCGGGAGTTGTTGTTGCGCAGCGCGCCCAGGTGGAACTGCTGCACCCATCCCCGCTGGTGGTATAGTTTGCATAGCTCCGCCAGGATAACGCCGGCAAAGTCCTGCTCCAGGGCGCTGGCCTCGTTGTCGTTCCCGGCCAGCACGGCGGCAAACACCTCGTCCATCTTTTTACTTCGCGCGCGGCCAAAAGGCAGGTACGACAAGCCATGGTCCGAAACCCGGCACCCGTTGGCATGGAAAAACTCCACCCGGTTTTGCAGCGCTTCCAGCAGCGTGTCCACACTGACGATCTTCACCTGGCTGGCGTCCGCTAGTTTCCGGAGGTAAGCCCTGTAGGTATCCCCTCCCGCCAGGTTCAGCACCTTGTCGGGGCGGAAAGACGGCAGCACTTTCACCCCGAACCCGGAGGCTGCCAGTTGCTGGTGGTAGTGCAGGTCGTCGGTTGGGTCGTCGGTGGTGCCCACCATCTCCACGCCATACCCCGTGAGCAGGCCCTGCGGCGTAAACGCCGGTTGCTGCAGCAGCATGTTGCAATGGCTGTATATTTCCGCCGCGTTGTGCTCGGTCAGCAGCTCTGTCACGCCAAACGGGTTTTTCAGCTCCATTTGCGCCCAGTGGTACAGGGGGTTGCGCATGGTATAGGGCATGGCCCTGGCCCAGGCGGTAAACTTTTCGGCGTTGCTGGCATCTCCCGTGATGTAGCTTTCCTCCACGCCCAGGGTGCGCATCGCACGCCACTTATAATGATCGCCTGCCAGCCAGATGCTGGACATGTCCGGATAGTGCTCATTCCGGGCAATTGCCTCCGGCGACAGGTGGCAGTGGTAGTCGATGATGGGCTGGTCTTTGGCGAACTCGTGGTATAAACGCCTCGCCGTTTCCGTCTGCAGCAGAAAATCCTCGGTCAGGAAACTGTTTTTAGGCTGTTCCAGCATGTGGTTGGAGGCCGGGGGCGCCAGTAAGGTATGGTCTTTCATGAGAGGTTCGCGTTAACTGTTCATTGATTTTTCTATACCCATCTCCAGGCCGCGCAGCTCTGCCAGGCCGCGCAGCCTGCCAATGGCCGAGTAGCCGGGGTTGGTGACTTTGCGCAGGTCGTCGAGCATCTGATGGCCGTGGTCGGGGCGGTATGGGAGGGGCGCTTTCCGGGTCGCGTTGAGCAGGACTAACTCCCGCATCACCGCATACATGTCCACGTCGCCCTCCAGGTGGTTTGCCTCGTAAAAATCGCCCTCGGCGTTGCGCTGCGTGCTGCGCAGGTGCACAAAATGGATGCGGTCGCCAAACTGCCGCACCATATGGGGCAGGTCGTTGTCGGCCCGCACGCCGAAGGAACCGGTGCAGAAGCAGAGGGCATTGCTGGGCGAGGGCACCGCCTGCACCAGCGCTTCCACATCGGCGGCGGTGCTTACCACCCGGGGCAGCCCCAGAATGGGGTAGGGCGGGTCGTCGGGGTGGATCACCATTTTCACGCCCACCTCTTCGGCAACCGGTATCACCTGCTGTAAAAAGTGTATCAAATGCTGTCGCAATTTGTCGGCGTTTATACCTGCGTAGGCATCCAGGGCCTGCTGGAACTGCGCCAGCGTGAAACTCTCCTCGCTTCCGGGCAACCCCGCGATGATGTTGCGCTGCAGCAGCAGCTTTTCGTCTTCGTGCATCTCCGCAAAGCGTTGCCGGGCTCTTTCCAACTCCGCGGCGGTATAGTCGTTTTCTGCGCCCGCGCGTTGCAGCATGTGCACGTCAAAAGCGATAAAAGCGGCTTTCTCGAAGCGCAGCGCCTTCGACCCGTCGGACATCTCGTAGCTCAGATCCGTACGGGTCCAGTCCAGCACGGGCATGAAGTTGTAGGTGACGGTGCGGATGCCGCAGGCAGCCAGGTTGCGGAGCGACTGCTTGTAGTTGTCGATGTATGTTTTGAAGTGGCCGGTCTGGGTTTTGATGGCCTCGTGCACCGGCACGCTCTCCACCACGCTCCATACCAGCCCGGCGCTTTCCACCTCGGCTATGCGCCGCTGAATTTCCCCGACGGGCCATACCTCCCCGTTGGGGATATGGTGCAGCGCCGTCACGATGTCGGTGGCTCCGGCCTGGCGGATATCCTGCAGCGAAACCGGTTCCTTTGGCCCGTACCATCTCCAGCTTTGTATCAGTGGCATATCGTTTTGTTTAGATGTCGGCTATATGATATCAGATGATCCTGGGCACGACGCAACAGGACCACCGCAGCATTTGCTATACCTTACTTTCATGGTCTTTTTGTGCCTTTGTTGTTGCTATACCCCACTGTAGGCGTTAAAACCACCGTCTACCAGCACCGTTTCGCCGCTCACAAACCTGGAGGCGTCGCTCAGCAGGTAAATTAGCGTCCCGGTCAGTTCCTCGGGGTCGCCCAGTCTTCGGAAGGGGGTGTTGGTGATAAACTTCTGCGCCCTGTCTGTATAGCTTCCGTCAGGTTGCAGCAGCAGGCTGCGGTTTTGCTCTGTCAGGAACACACCGGGGGCGATGGCGTTCACCCGCACGCCGTCGCCATAACGCAGGGCCAGCTCCACAGCCATCCACTGCGTATAGGCCTCCACCGCCTTCTTAGCCATGGTATAGCCCAGCACCCGGGTCAGGGGCCGTTGCGCCGTCAGCGACGAGATGTTCACGATGGTTCCCTTGCCTTTCTCTGCGATCACACGGCCGAAGACCTGCGTCGGGATGATGGTGCCGAACAGGTTCAGGTCCACGGCTTTCCGGGTGTCTTCTATGCTGGTGTCAAACAAATCCTGGTCGGGCATGACGGTGGCCCCGGGGATGTTGCCGCCGGCCGCGTTCACCAGGCCGTCTATCGTGCCCCACTCCGCCAGCACCCGCTCTTTGGCCGTGTGCATCTGTACTTCGTCCAGCACATCGCCCAGCACCGCGATGGCCTCACCGCCCGCCGCGCGGATGGCGGCTACGCGTGCCTCGGCCCGCTCCTGGTTGCGCCCGAGGATGGCCACTTTAGCCCCTGCCTTGCCGATGGCAAGCGACATGGCCTCGCCTAAAATACCGGTGGCCCCGGTCATCACGATGACTTTGCCTGCCAATGAAAACTGCTCTAATCCACTCATGGGTTGTTGTTTCGTTTAGTTGGGTACTCTTGCCAGGCATTTGCGCTGCGAGGCCTGCGTTTTCTGCTGCTTTGCGCTGGAACCTTTTGGTGTGCCAGAGCCGATTTCAAATAGCAATCGATTGCAGTGAAAGGTAAAAAATATATCTTTTCTAAAATCCTTTATAAGTTAGGGCAAATTATCCAAGTCACAAACTTATTCGCCACTTGATTCGCGCCGGATCACCTCCACAGGGGTGGTGAGCGAGATAAAGCTCTTGCCCGGCGTGAGCTTCTGTTGCACCAGGTCCAGAATCAGCTTGGCGGCCTGCTCCCCCATCTCGTAGGGGAACTGCTCTACCGACGTGATCGTGGGCTGAATGATCCGCACCCGCGGGTCGTTGGAGTAGCCCGCCAGTTTTAGTGCTCCCGGAATGTCCAGTTTCAGCTGCTTGGCATAATCCAGCACGGCAATGGCCGTTGTGTCGTTGCAGGTGAAAACGGCGTCCGGGTATGGCTCCTGGCCAAACAACTCATCGCAGGTTTTAATGGCGTTTTCATAGGTCAGCTCATGGAAAAACACCAGGCGCTCATCCAACGGCACGTTGTATTTCCTTAGGGCCTCCTGGTAGCCGGCGTAGCGCTCGTTATACAGGCTGCAGGTAAGCGGGCCGCTGATGTGCGCGATCCGGCGGCAGCCCTGCTCCAGCAGGTGCAGCGTTGATTTATACCCTCCCTGGTAGTCGTCGCCCTGAATTTTGTGGGCGGAGTATCCCTTGGGCACGCGGTCATAAAACACCAGCGGCACGTTGGCTTTCCGGAAGACATCGAAGGGCGAGAAATCCTCGGTGTAGAGCGTGGACGAGACAATCAGCCCTTCCACGCGCAGGGCGTGCAGCACGCTCACCAGCTGCTTTTCCAGGGCCGGCGACTCGTTCGACTGGAAAATCATCAGGTTGTAGTCGCATTTCTGCAGCTCGTTCTGGATGGCCGTGATCACCGCCGACTGGAAGTACATCGAGATCCGGGGAACGATCAGGCCGATGATGTTCGACTTGCTTTTGCGGAGGCTGGAGGCCATGGCGTTCAGCTGGTAACCCGACTTCTCGACAGCCTGCCGCACCCGCTCTTTCGTTTCCTGGCTCACGTGCGGATGATCGCTGAGGGCTCTTGAAACGGTAGAGGTGGCCAAGCCAAGTTCTTGGGCGATATCTTTTAACCTGTTCTGAGGCTGTTTCGTCATGGGTGTGCTGCCTGTGCAAGCGGTACTTCTTTTTGGAGTTAAATATACTAATTTCTGAGTAGAGCCGGGGTATAGAACGTGCGCAAAACACCTGTTTTATACCCAAATGCCCTACATCCGGCTCACAATCAAACGTACACCCTGCGGAGGCATCCACGCAAAACTATCGGCTTTATTTTCCTTTTGACACGCCGCTCTGCTTCTGGATGAAGCGCTGGTACGCCGTTTCTGCCTGCCCGGTGTTGAAGTCTGCCCCGGAGTGAATGAGCACGCGATGCCGGAAAGTGACCGACTCGCCGGCCGGGAGTTTGAAATTGAGTTCTTCCTTGCCCTCGCTCATTGCCTGCTGGCCCAGCGGGTTGGCCGCAAACAGGCCATAGCCACGCGCATGCCAGTAGGTCGGGAAGCCCACGTTCTGCGGGTTGTCCATGATCACGACTGCGATGGGCTCCTTGCCTATTTTCCCGTTCAGGCTTACCCACTCGGCGCGGGTTCCCCATACCGCATCGCCGGTTATACCCTTGCTGCTGTGGTACAGCCCTGTCACGCCCTCGTTGTTCAGTTGGGGCACCGCGGTGGCCTTTCCGCTGGCATCCGTGAACACCTCGGGTTTGGTGGACGGGTGTTCCAGTTCACGTGCCACCCGCAAAGCGATCAGGCCTTCTTTGTTGTCCTTAAACAGCACATCCTCTTTCTGCGCCGTGAGGGTGGTGATCCGGTCGATGGTGCGGGTGTCGCCGTCGCCCCGGAAAACGAAGCGGGTGGTTTCCACCAGCAAGGGCGTGCCGTCAGGCTTTTGCCATTCGGCGCTCACCTCCAGCGAGGCCTGGTCGTTGCCACTGGTCATCTTGTCCACACGGCGGTGCCGGATGGTGCCGAAAGGGCCCTTGTGGTCGCCGGTATCGTTGGAGTTGTTCCAGAAGTCGTGCCCGTTCACGTCGCCGTAATTGAACCAGAGCCCCACATGGTGCGGATGGTCCACACGCTCGCCAGGCCTTGGTTCCAGTGGCCAGCCCCGGGTAACCACAGTGCCTTTGGCTGTGCGGATAGGGTATAAAACCGGCTTCTTTACCTCCTCAGGGTATACATAGGACGTGAAGGGCTTGCCGTCGATGGTGACATCCACCCGCTTGGCCTTTCTGTTTACTGTCAGCTGGATGCGGTTGGTTTTCGCCTGGCCCATCGCCATAAAATTCCCGCCCAAAGCGCAGGCCAGCCAAACGCCAAGCACAGCCAGCCCCCATCTCCAATTTTGTCTCATACCTGTTCGATCAAGTTTTGTCAGTGGCCATACCTATGGTATGGCCTGTATTCAGCAGCGGGAATTCCGTTGCCCGTTCTGCACCCGTATGGCTCCCTCAAAGGACATTTAGCTGGCGATAATCTCCTGCTTCGCTTTGTCAAAAGTCACGCGCTTGCCCGTTTGCAGGGCAGTTCGGGTCATGATGTTGGCAACCGAGTGGTTGTAGCCCGCCTTTACCGAGGCGTGCGGCGTTTCGCGGCTGCGCACGCACTCCATCCAGTTGCGCATGTGCAGCGAGGTCATCGGGTCGCCGCCCGTGTTGGCGTCCGTCGAAACCTTCGCGTCGCTGGGCAGGGTATAGTCCGGCAGCAGGTTCGCCTGCATCCCCATTTGGTCCGCCATGTTCTGGGTCAGGCCTCCCTCGGAGGTGATCATGTTCGTGTCGAGGTTCAGCATGCCGCCGTTGGAGTAATACAGTTCCTTCACGCCGCCAGCCGAGTTGCTGAACCGTGACGAGTATACCACCTGAAAGCCTTTGCCGGGCTCGCTTCCGGGGCCGTAGTCAAACACGGCTGTCATGGTGTCCGGGTTCTCGCGGCCATCTGCCCACATATAGATGCCGCCGTTGGCCGACACGCTGCGCGGGTGCTCCAGGTCCGTGAACCAGTGCACGGTGTCTATCTGGTGCGACATCCACTGGCCCGGTATACCGGAGGAGTATGGCCAGAACAGGCGGTACTCCAGGTACTTGCGGGGGTCCCAGGCCACTTTCGGGCGGTTCATCAGGAAGCGGTCCCAGTCGGTGTCTTCTTTCCGGATCTGGCTCACCAGCTCCGGCCGTCTCCAGCGCCCCGGCTGGTTCACGTTCCAGGTCATCTCCACCATCTTGATGTCGCCGAACTTGCCGGACTTGATGTACTCGTTGGCCGCGATGTAGTTGGGTGCGCTGCGGCGCTGCGACCCGATCTGCACGATCTTGCCCGTCTCGTTTACCGCCTTCAGAATCGCGCGGGCATCTTCCATGGTCTCCGCCATTGGCTTCTCCAGGTACACGTCCTTGCCGTTGCGCACAGCCTCCACGCCCATCAGCGCGTGCTGGAAGTCGGCGGTGCTGATGATCACTGCGTCAACGTCCTTCTTGCTGTATAGCTCGTCGTTGTTGCGGTATTTTTTCAGCTTGATGCCGTGCTTTTCCTTCGCGTAGGCCTCAGCCTCGTCGCGGCGGCGGTTCCAGATGTCGGACACGCCCACAAACTCGAAGTTCATCGCTTTCGCGTGGTCCATAAAGGCCGGGTAGAGGGAGTGCCTGAACCGATCAGAAAACCCGACGATGCCTACCCGCACCCGGTCGTTGGCCCCCAGTATCCTACCGTAGCTTTTGGCGCTGAAGCCCATCACCGAAAAACCCAGCGTGCCGATGGCCGCCTTCCTGATAAAGTCGCGCCGTGCGTTTTGCTGTTGATGCTCTATACCTTCTTTCATCTCTTGTAAATTTTTGAAGTTAATGCCTCGCTTCTGGCTGCCGTAAGCTTAGCCGGGCGCCATACCCTTACGCCTTCTCCCCCGGAAATCGGCGCCTGAAAAAAACCAATCTACCCTTTGAGCCGTGTTACAACTCTTTGATTTTGATGCTTCTGAAAGCGACGTTGTTGCCGTGGTCCTGCAGCAGGATGTGTCCTTTCTCCGCCTCCCCGAAGTTCTCCCAGTCTTTGTACTTGCTGATCTTCACCAGGTCGCGGAACTCCTGCGAGCCACGCTTGTACTCCAGCACCTTGATGCCATTGAGCCAGTGCTCCACGGTGTTGTCGGGCTTCACGACCAGGCGCGCCAGGTTCCACTCGCCCACGGGCTTGATAAAGCGCGGGTTCTTCTCGGAAGTCTTCAGGTCATACAGCGAGGCGATGGTGCGGTTGCCGTCGCGGCCCATCTTGGCGTCCGGGTGCTTCTCATCATCCAGCACCTGGTACTCCAGCCCGATCGCCGAGCCCTTGCCTACTTTCTCTTTCTCGGTCACGAAGTATTTGATGCCGCTGTTGGCGCCTTCCGTCAGCTTAAACTGCACCTGCAGCTCAAACGCACCGTACTCCTTCTCCGTCACGATGTCGCCGCCGTTCACCGACTCGGCGCCGCCCGACTCCAGCACCTGCAGCTCGCCGTTCTGCAGCTTCCAGCCGCCCTCCGGGAACTTATCCTGGTAGGCACCGCGCCAGCCGTTGGTCGTTTTGCCGTCCCAAAGCAGGCTCCAGCCCTGGGCCTTCTCCTCGTCGGTCAGGGTGTTGGGCACCAGGTTCACCACGTAGGCATCGTGCCCCTCGCGCGGGGTCAGGTCTGTGGTTTTGATGCGGATGTTGCGCCACTTGATTTCTTTCCCGGCATCGGCGGCGTTGCCGATGGAATGCACCTGCAGGGCAAGCACGCCTTTCGGCGTCATGTCGTCTACCACCGAGGCCACGGGCACGTCGTTTATCCAGGTTTTGATCTTATTGCCGATGGCTTCGATACGGGCTTTGTTCCACTCTCCCTTCTTAAAGGCCGACTGGGCGTCGGGGTTCAGCGACAGGGGGTATAGCCAGCCGCGCCGGGCCTCGTCGTAGATACCACCCGTCCATTTCCGGTCGGATGGGTCCAGCTCAAACTGGTAGCCATGCACGCGGCCCTCCATCACGGCGGGATCCGAGATGCTGCGGAACTGCACGCCGCTGTTGATGTCGTTGTTGAGCATCACCTCAAATTCCAGTATAAAGTCGCCATACTCCTTATCGGCGGCCAGGAAGCTGTTGGGTGAGTCCATCACGGTGGTTCCCACGATGGCCCCATCCTCTACCTTGTAGCTGGCTTTACCGTTGATCTGTTTCCAGCCCGTCAGGTCCTTGCCGTTGAACAGCTCCGTCCAGCCGGCCTCTTGTATGTTTTCGGAATTTTGCACGGTCTCATTATGATTGGTTGAGCACCCGGACTGGACACCGGCGATAAGCAATGGCATAAGCAAAAGTGGCAAATGGCTTTTTTTCATGGTATGTGTGTGGTTGTTGTAAATTCTGTTTTTTATATGAGCTTGACATCCTGCTGCATCCTGCTTCTGTGCCAACAGGCCCGCTCAGGTAGTAATATAGTCATTTTACATTTGATATGGCAGCCTTGGCATGCGCCACGGCAAACGAGCAGCTTTCAAAGGGATATCCGAGCGAGCGAACAGGCGCTCACCCGGCTCAGGTATAAACCTGCCTGAGCCGGGTGAGCGCTGCCGCTTAGTAACCGGGGTTCTGAGCGAACTCGGAGCTGGTCCGGTCGATCTGGTCCTGGGGTATGGGGCGAAGCACATGGTGTGCCTCTATGTTGGCGGCCCCATATGGGTTGTAGGCCTTCACGCGCTCCACCAGCTTCCCTGTCCGCACCAGGTCAAACCAGCGGAACATCTCGCCCACCAGTTCCCGCGCTCTTTCATTCAGGATAAAGTCGATGTCGAGCTGGCCCGGCGACACGACCATGGCTTGCAGGTGCCGCTCCGTCTCCTCGGGCGTGGCCCCTACCTTTGCGGCCCTTTTCCGGAGTGTGTTGATGTACTGGGCCGCCTCCTCGGCCTTGCCGCTCATCATCAGCGCCTCCGCCGCGATCAGGTATGTTTCCGCCAGGCGCATCATCGGGAAGTCGCGCACGCCGGCAGCCTGGTTGTCGGGCCGCAGGGCATCCTCAAACTTCCTGAGCGAGGGGTATTTTTTAGGGGTATACTGGCTTGGCAGCACGACCTGGTATGGCTTGCTGGCCACCACGCTGGCAGGCAGTTCCACGCCCGGCAGCCAGATGGCGGTGTCGCCCACGCTATAGGCCGCTGCCCCGTTCACCTTCGGGATGGTGGTGGCGTTGTTTGCGTAGAAAACCTTCTTGAAGAACTTGTCATACCGGGCATCGTTCTCACGGTCGGCGTATACCTCGTTCAGCAGGAAGTCGGTTGGCCGGAAGCGCTTCCAGGGAGTGCCATTCGTCAGGTCGCGCTTCATGCCCGGCTCAATGTCATACTGCATCAGCACAAAGCGACTGGCGTTGTTGGGGCCGTCGCCGTTGTAGATCAGTTCGTTGATGTACTGGGCGGCAAAAATCACCTCGTCGTTCTGCTCGTTGCCCTGCGCAAACACGTTCGCCACATCCGGCAGCAGCCGGTAGCTGTAGTCGTTGATAACGGTTTTGGCGAGTGCCGCGGCGCGCTCGTAGTCGGTTGGCTGCGCCGCGGTGGAACTGGCGCGCGTCAGCAGCACCCTGGCCAGCAAGTGCTCGGCGGCAGGCTTAGTGGCTCTCCCCCAATCATTGGAGCTGGCCGGCAGCTGCGCGATGGCCGCCTCCAGGTCCGCCACAATCACGTCGTACACATCCTTCACGCTAGACCGGCTGGAGGCAGTCTCCACAACCTTTGTCTCCTCCAGCGTGATGTGTACCGGCCCGTAGGTCTGCACCAGGATGAAGTAGTGGTGCGCCCGCAGGAACTTTGCCTCGCCGATGCGGATGTTGCGGGTCACCTCGTTCATGTCCGTGATCTGGGGCGCCCGCCCGATCACGGCGTTGGCAGTGTTTATACCCACGTAGAAGTTGTTCCAGATTTCCCGGCTGTAGTCGTTCCGGGCGTCCAGCTGAGACGAGTAGGTGTCGAAAAACTT
Organism: Pontibacter sp. E15-1; assembly: GCF_022601975.1. GTDB lineage: Bacteria > Bacteroidota > Bacteroidia > Cytophagales > Hymenobacteraceae > Pontibacter. Next base: position 149,557 of record NZ_JAKVIR010000010.1, on the reverse strand, counting down.
GAAACTGCCATCCGAACCCTGCATGTAAATGTCGGTGCCGAACACGGTGGTGGTCATGCCGCGCTCCACGCCGTAGTACTGGCGCAGGGGCTGGTACGCGGCCACCACCGCGGCCTCCAGGCCGTCGCTTGTGTTGATAAAGGGCTCCGTCAGGTCGGTGCGCAAGTCCTCCTCCAGCAGGTGGTTGCACGAGGTGGAGAGGCAGGAGATGATCAGCAGGCTATATATATGTCGTTTCATAAAATTCAGGTATAGGTTCTAAAATTTAACGTTAAGCCCTAACAGGTACTGCGAGTAGGACGGGGTATCCTGGCGCGGGAACTCCGGGTCGATGCCTTTGTAGTCGTCCACGTAGGAGGAGAAGATAAACGGCTGCTGCGCCGTGGCGTATATCCGCACCGATCCCAGCTTTATCTTGTCTGTCAGGGCCGTCGGGAGATTGTAGCCGAGGTTGATGTTCCGGATTTTCACGAAAGAACCGTCGAAATAGCGCAGCGTGCTGGCATATACAGGGCGTTCCTGGTTCTGATTAGGCCGTGGGTAGGCGTTGGTCAGGTTGGTCGGCGTCCAGTAGTCCACGTCCAGGCTGTTGTAACGGCCAAACAGGTTGATCGGGCCGCCCTCGTGCAGGTTGCTGATGATCTCGTTGCCGAACTGCCCGAAGACAAAGACAGACAAATCGAAGTTCTTGTAGGAGAAGCGGTGCGTCATACCACCCTGCCAGTCAGGCCGCGGCGTGCCGAGCAGCACACGGTCATCGGCCGTGATCTGGTTGTCCTGGTTCACATCCCGCACCTTGATCTCGCCTGGTTTCTGGCCGTATACCTTCGCCTGCTCCGCCTCATCTGTCTGCCATATGCCAATTTTCTCATAGTCGTAGAACACGTTGATCGGCTGGCCGATGAACCACTGGCTGCCCACGTCGTCGGTCTTGCCCCCGTACAGCTCCACAATCTTCTCCTTGTTGGCAAATGCGTTCAGGTCCACCGACCAGTTAAAGTCGTTTCCGGGGATGACCACGGCCGAAAGGGCAAACTCTACGCCTGTGTTTTGGGTGCTTCCGATGTTCTCCAGCACATTCCCGAACCCACTGGTATAGGGCAACTGGCGCTGCAGCAGCAAGTCCCGGGTGTTCTGGCGGTAAAACTCCACGCTACCAGATATGCGGTTGTTCCAGAGCCCGTAATCCATCCCGATGTTGTAGGAGCTTGTCGTTTCCCAGCGGAGGTTATCGTTAGGTATAGCGCCCGGGCGAAAGCCGAACAGGCCGGTGTTGCCAAAGGAATAGGTGGTGCGGGCCAGAGAGCCCTGTGTCTGGTAGGGGTCGATGCCTGTGTTGCCGGTTTCGCCGTAGCTGCCGCGCAGACGCAGCGTCGTGAGCCAGGTGATGTCCTGCAGGAACGCTTCGTTGCTGATGTTCCAGCCCAGCGCCACCGACGGGAAGAAGCCCCATTTCTTGCCATCCGCAAATCGGGAGGAACCGTCGGCCCGCCCGGTGAGCGTCAGCAGGTAGCGGCTGTCATACCCGTAGTTCACCCGGGCCATATACGAGAGGATATTCCATTTCTGATAGAAGGAGCCCACCCCGGTCACCTTGGCGGCGGACCCCAGGTTGTAGTATTCCATGCTTTCGGCCGGCACGCCGAACACATCGACGTTCGATGCTTCCTCCTGCCGCTGCTGCACACTGTAGAGGCCCGTGAAATTGAGGCTATGCTTCTCAGCGAAGGTTTTGTTGTAGTTGACGATGTTCTCGAGGGTATAGTTGAACACCTGGTTCTCGTCGGTGCGCGCAGTGGGCGCATTGCCGCGGCGGGCGTTGGTAAAGCGGCCGGTGAAGTTGCCCGTCCGGCTCTGGATCAGGTCAGGGCCGAAGTTCAGGCGGTAGCTGAGCCCCTCGGCCAGCTGCACCTCGCCGTACAGGCTGCTGAAAACCCGGAAACGGTCTTCCCGGTTTATCAGCGCGCCCTTCTGCAGCTCGCTCAGCGGGTTTGAGCGCAGGCCGTCGTTGGTGGGCAGGAAAATCAGGTTGCCTTGCTCATCATAGGGCACGCCCAACGGGTTCTCTGCCAGCGCATCGTCATAGGGGTTGAGGTTCAGTCCGTTCAGCACGCTCTTGCTGATCAGCGAGGAAACGCCGAACTTAATCCGATCCCCGATCTTCTGGTCCAGGTTCACGCGGAGAGTATAGCGCGACATGTCCTGGATTTTGATGATGCCCTCGTCCTTGAAGTAGTTCAGCGAAACGGCGTAGCGGGTGTTCTCCGTGCCGCCATTCACGCCTAGCTGGTGATTCTGGATCATACCGGTGCGCAGCATTTCCTCCTGGTAGTCTGTCGACCGGCCCAACCGGATAGACTCCAGCTCCACAGGCTCGAACAGGGCTTTATCTGCTGCCTCAGGGTCGTTATCGTTGTAGTTGCCCGTGGCCCTCCGCGACTCACGCTTGTACTCGGCAAACTCGGCACCATTCATCATGTCTACCTTGCCCAACGCCTTCGAGAACCCGACATACGTGTCGTAAGACACCTGCGGCTTGCCCACCGTACCCCGCTTGGTGGTCACGAGCACCACGCCGTTCGCACCCCGCGAGCCATATATGGCCGTGGCCGAGGCATCTTTCAGCACCTCGATGGAGGAGATGTCCTGCGGGGCGATATCGTTGATGCCGCCTGTGATCGGAATTCCGTCCAGCACGTACAGGGGGTCGTTGTTGGCGGAAAAGGAGCGGTTACCGCGCACCCGTACCGTGACGCCCGCACCGGGCTTGGTTCCGGCCATGGTCACGTTTACACCGGCCACACGGCCCTGCAATGCCTGTGCAGCGCTTGTCACGGGCACTTCCTGTATCTCTTCTGCCTTCACCGAGCCCACGGCACCGGTTATATCGCTTTTCTTCTGGGTGCCATACCCCACCACCACCACTTCCTCAAGCGCTTTCATGTCCTCTGTCAGCACAACGTTCACGGTGGTTTGCCCCGTCAGCGGAACCTCCTTCGTCAGGAAGCCAATGTAGGAGAACACCAACGTGCCCGAGGCTTGCGCCATACGCAGGGAGTAGGTGCCATCTATCCCGGTGGTGGCCCCGTTGGAGGTGCCTTTCACAACCACGGTTACCCCCGGCAGCGGTTCCCCCTTGCCCGAAGTGACCTTGCCCTGCACAACCACGTCTGCCCTGCGCAAGCTGATGCCGGGCGCAGCGTCTGCCGCCGGGGGCAGCATCGCTGCCTTCGATGAAACCTCTGTAAGGCAGAGCACAGCCATTACAAAAGATAATCTGGTACAAATTGCCATAAGCGATAATTTATTAGGTATATGAGAAATGAATGGTTAGCCTGGTTTTTTTGAAGAATCCCTTCGGGGTCACGCCTTATCCAGGTGCTTCAGGAGTGACAAAAAACACATGAAAAGCATTTTTGGAATCGATTGCATATAAAGTTAGCTTGAAGTTGTGTATCATACCCAGTCTCCAATTGGTGAACACGGCTGTCAAATTTTATCTGTGCTGTAGACATAAAGATCAAGATATATCCTTTTATATAGAGCATTTGGCCAATATTTCGCGTTGCGTCCTCTTTAAAAACAATGCGTTTCATTGCACTGGAATCGATTGCGGTAGTGATATAAACTGTGAATTTTCCATTGGTTAAGCCGAAAAGTCTGTTGCTTGGTCTAGTTCCAGTGATTAATCAATCACCTTTGAGAGTCATGAAGGTAGTCAATTATTTTATTTCTCCAAATGATTATTCATTTTTTCTAACCCTCCAACCCATACTGGCTCAGCATGATACGCCTGTGCCCTGAAGACTGAGAGGCGCTTTGCGCAGCCGGATGACCCGGAAAGCGCCGCCCAGGGCCGCTGGCTCATTCAGTTCCTGCACCAATGTGGTATGGGAGCGGATGCGGCCCATGCTGCGGTTGATGTCGGAGAAAAGAAGGCGGGTGACAGGGTTGAGCAGGCGGCGGACGAGCGAGGGCTGCACGCCGTCGGGCAGGAACTTATCGAACACCATCACGGCGCCGCCAGGCTTCAGCACCCGCTCCACCTCCCGAAGACAGGCCACCGGGTCCGGGATCACGGCCAGGATAAGGTGCAGGATAACGGCATCGAAAGACGCGTCGGCAAACCGCAGCCGTTCCCCGTCCATTACCTCGGCCCGGACGGGTATGTGCAGCCGCTGCGCGCGTTTCAAGAGTTTCCGGATCATGCCGGGGGTAATGTCGATGGCGGTGAGGTGGGTATAACCCCGGAGGTATGGCAAATCCAGGCCGGTGCCTGCCCCCAAGAGCAGAATGGCATCGGTGGGCGCTGCCTGCAGCAGCGCGATAGACCGCCGTCGGTAGGGCCGGAAGACACGGTCTGCCACCAGATCGTATAAGGGCAGGTAAACGGTATAGCGAAAGCGGTTCCAGGTGGCGCTGCTGATCCCCATAACTGTGGTTTGGAAAGTATGCCTTTTATAGTAACAGCGTATTTAACTGCTGTTATACCTCCGATCGGTACAAAAATCTCTGAAGGGTATACAGGGGCTGGCGCGCTGTGTTATCGCTTCACGTAACGCTGCACCATGGGGGGCAGCATGGTGCATTCCATCGCGTCTGCCGCGTTTCCGTCGTCGAACACCAGCACGAGGCGCATCGCCTCTTCGTATTTGTTGGTGCTCTTGTCGGATTTGGGGCAGCCGTAGTTCACATCAAACATCACGGGAAGCAGGTATGGCTTGCTCTCTACCGGCTTCCCGTTCACTTCCTTTGGCAACCAATGCCCGCTGGTGGTCAGCACCGTCTGCTTCAGCGACTTCGCTATAACGGCCGGGGTGTTCTGGGTGCAGGCCACGTTCTTTACTTTTCCGTCAGCCCCTACAACAAAGCGCACAAAGGTGACGGAGTTTACGCACAGCTTCGTCAGTTCGTACACATCCGGCAGCATGTTCTCGGCAATCAGTTGGGTGGGGTGTCTGTATTTTTCGTGCACAAACTTAGGCTCGTGGTCCTGAGCCAGCAGATCAGGGGAAAACAGCAACAGCAGGGTGCTAAACAGAAGCAGGGTCTTACGCATGGTTAGCATAGGGGGCGAAGCAAAAAGTGAAATTCAAAGGATCGGTCTACGGCACAATACAACTGCTACTCCAAACACATTGAAAAGGTTTCAATTTTTATTCTCGACCTAGCCCATATGCTTTCTCAGTGCTCCCAAGGCACTTTTTATACCTCCAAAAGCTTCCGCATACCCCTTTAAGTGACGTAGTGACACGTGTTAAAAAACGTATGCGGTGTAAACCGGGAAATAACGGCTATTTCTCTCGCTCGATGGTATAAGCGATGAGTTGCTCCAGCGAGGTTCGGGATGGGGAGGCGGGGAACGTGTTCAGGATGGCTAGCGCCTCGGCATGGTACTGGTTCATGCGCTGCACGGTGTATTCGATGCCACCAGACTGCTTCACGAATTCGATCACCTGCTGCACCCGCTTGCTGTCACCGTTGTTGTTTTTCACGTTGTAGATCATCCGGCGCTTGGTCAGCCAGTCGGCGTGGCGGAGAGCGTGGATCAGGGGCAGCGTCATTTTCTTCTCTTTGATGTCGATGCCCACCGGCTTTCCGATCTCGGCGGTGCCGTAGTCGAACAGGTCGTCCTTTATCTGGAAGGCGATGCCCACCTTTTCCCCAAACAGGCGGGCCTTCTCAATCTCCTCTTTGCAGGCACCCGCCGAGGCGGCCCCCACCGCGCAGCACGAAGCAATCAGGGAGGCGGTTTTCTGGCGGATGATGTCGAAATACACGTCTTCGTTGATGTCGAGGCGGCGGGCTTTCTCTATCTGCAGCAGCTCGCCCTCGCTCATCTCCTTTACCGCGTTCGACACGATCTTGAGCAGTTCGTAATCGTCGTTTTGCAGTGAGAGCAGCAGGCCCTTCGAGAGCAGGTAGTCGCCCACCAGCACGGCTATCTTGTTCTTCCAGAGGGCGTTTACGGAGAAAAAACCACGACGGTAGTTGGCGTCGTCCACCACATCATCGTGCACCAGGGTGGCTGTGTGGAGCAGCTCGATCAGGGCGGCCCCGCGGTAGGTTGCCTCGCTGATGCTGGGGCTGAAAAGCTTGGCCGTGAAGAACACGAACATCGGCCGCATCTGCTTGCCCTTGCGCTTCACGATGTAGCTCATGATCCGGTCCAGAAGCAGCACCTTCGACTTCATCGAGGTTCTGAACTTCTTTTCGAAAAGCTGCATTTCCGGCGCTATGGGCGCTTGTATTTCCTTTAGGCTAATGCTCATGTGTTAAGACCGCAATATTACTACCTCACAGAGTGGTTTCCAAACCCGTGCTGGCAAAACGGCATTTAATTGTTAAATTGCTGCAAGGTTAAATTGTTAGATTGGCGCCCCATGCAAGTGCCGGTTGTCGCTTGCCTGTAGCTGCATGTGCCTGCTGATCGTAAAAAATACTGGTGCATGTATGGCTGCGCAATACAAAAGCGTCGCGATCCATACCCTACACAAGCGGCAAAAAAATTCAACCGTTCAACAAATTAGCCTATAAGCGCTCAGAAAAAATGAAAGTAGACTTTGTAGTATACCCTGACCACGGCCGCCCTTTTACCGCCGACGCCACCTACCGGCAGGACGGCCAGCCCAAGCCCGTTGTTATTTTCGCCCATGGTTTTAAGGGTTTTAAAGACTGGGGCCACTTTAACCTGCTGGCGCGGCATTTTGCCGAGAATGATTTCGTGTTCCTGAAGTTTAACTTCGCCTACAACGGCACCACTGTGGAGGATTACAGCGACATGCACGACCTGGAGGCGTTCGGGCAAAACAACTTCAGCCTGGAACTGGACGACATGCGTGCCCTGATCGAGCTGCTGCACACCGACAACCCGCCGCTGCAGGCCCAGGAACTGGACCTGAGCCGGATTTACCTGATCGGGCACAGCCGGGGCGGTGGGGCCGTTATACTGGAGGCAGCGGAAGAACCGCGTGTAAAAGCCGTGGCCACCTGGGCCGCCGTGAACCGCTACGACAACCACTGGGACGAGCTGCACATGGGCCAGTGGAAAGAAAAGGGCGTGCAGTATGTGCTGAACGGCCGCACCGGCCAGCAGATGCCCCTCTACTACCAGATTGTGGAGGACTACCTCGTAAACAAGTACCGCCTCGACATCCCAACCGTGGTGAAACGCATGACGCAACCCCTGCTCCTGCTGCACGGCGAGCAGGACGAAACCCTGCCTACCCAAATGGCCCTCGACCTCAAGAGCTGGAAACCGGACGCAGAGCTTCATTTTCTGCCCGACACCAATCACTCCTTTGGCGGACAACACCCTTATACCGAAAGCGGCCTGCCCGCCCCCGCGCTGCAGGCCGCCGACCTGACTATCGCCTTCTTCCGGAAACATGCCTAAGCTATACCTGCTGCTGGGCGGCAACCTCGGCGACCGCACCGCATACCTCCGTCAGGCCCGTGAAAGCATTGCCGCACAAGTGGGGGGTATAACCACCGCCTCAAAACTGTACGAAACCGCCGCCTGGGGAAAAACCGACCAACCCAATTTCCTGAATCAGGTGCTGGAAGTGCAAACCGAACTCGCTCCGGAGCAGGTGCTCCATACCATCAACCAGATCGAGCAGGAACTGGGCCGGGTGCGGCAGGAGCATTGGGGCGCCCGCGTCATCGACATCGACATCCTGTTTTATGACCAACTGGTGTTGCAGACCCAGCGCCTCACCATCCCGCACCCACAGTTGCACCTCCGCCGCTTCACGCTGCTGCCGCTAGCCGAGATAGCGCCTGATCTGGCGCACCCGGTGCTTGGGAAAAGCGTGGACCAACTATTGAAGGATTGCCCGGATGAATTGGAGGTATGGGGATTTGATGGGTGAGATTTTACTGATTTTTCGAAAGGTGTAAAGCAGCCTTCCCAGATTGTACGGGTAACCGTCATAGTGGCTTTTATATAGTAGTTAGGAGTATAAAAAATTATAATGAGAAAACAGGAAAGCATTGAAATCACAGGAGCAAAAGCTTCCTTATCCTTAGGCCTGCCTATAGGAATTGGTGCAATGGTACTTTTTGCCTTGTACAGTGTTATTATGACAGGAGAAAGCTTGTTTCTATTTGGATGGTTCTTTACAAATGGATTTGCAACGTTGGGATTGTTGATTGCATTCTCCTTTACTCTTTAGTTTGCGGGAAAGATATTGGCAAGAGACATCTGTGCACACAAAAACAGATTCTGGACAACTTTTAAATATTCTACACTTGTAAATCTTGTTATTTGGTCAGTGTTCCTATTGGTGCATCTATTCACGAACAAAGGGATAGATACTTACTTCGGAATTAAAATCCCTCTGACATTAGCCATAATTTCAATTCTGTTTACACCCTTTTACTGGTGGGCTTTTAATTCACAATACAGTTGCTAAAAAAATAAAGAATGTTTTCGCCCAACAAGGTGCATAACACAGGCTTCGGCTATGGCTCACCTTTATTATGCAAAAGACCTATACCCTATCTCCCCCACTAATTAATCACTTAAAAACTTGCCCATCTATACATCCTTCGAAACAGAGCGACTCATACTAAGGCCCACTTCGTATGAAGACGCTGCCTTTATTTTTGAGCTCCTGAACACGCCACAATGGCTGCAGTTCATCGGCGACCGAAATGTAAGGTCTGTTGAAGACGCGAAGGGGTATATCAAAAATAAGTTGATGTCTCAGTTAGGGCGGTTGGGATATGGCAATTATACCGTCATCCGGAAAGCAGATGGTGCAAAGCTGGGAACGTGTGGGCTGCATGACCGGGAAGGGTTGGATGGCATTGACATTGGCTTTGCCTTTTTGCCGCAATTCGCAGGGCAAGGATACGCGTTTGAGGCGGCCAGCAAGATAAAATCGGCTGCTTCGGATTGTTTTGGCATCAAGCAAATCTACGCCATCACTGCAAAAGAGAATACGGCCTCCCAAAGGCTGCTGGAAAAGCTGGGTCTCGTGTATACTAAACTGGTCAGGCTACCTTCGGATGACGAAGATCTGATGCTATACCAGCAAAGTCTGTAATAAATTAGTGTTGATGGGATCAATAACGCCACCTCTCTCATAGCTTAAGTCTTGCTGGCATCACATTTATACCATGCACAGGCCTCCTAAAAAGAAGTCCCTCTCTGGCACCTGGCCAAAGAGGGACTTTTTACTTTATACCTCCTACAGTTTACTCCGCAGAGCTTACCTCAGCAGTTCTCTCAATTTTCTTTACCAAACCCTGCAACACCTTGCCTGGGCCGCACTCCACGAAATGGGTGGCGCCGTCAGCCAGCATCTGCTGCACAGACTGTGTCCAACGCACCGGGGCAGTCAGTTGCCTGATCAGGTTCTGCTTGATCTCAGATGGGTCGGTATGGGGCAGGGCGTCTACGTTCTGGTAGATCGGGCAGATGCCCGCTGAGAAAGTAGTCTCCTCGATGGCCTTCGCTAGTTCCTCCTCAGCCGGCTTCATCAGGGGCGAGTGGAAGGCGCCGCCAACCGGAAGCGGCAAGGCACGCTTGGCACCAGCCTCTTTCATTTTCTCGCAGGCAATCTCAATGCCTTTGTTGGAGCCGGAGATAACCAACTGGCCGGGGCAATTGTAATTGGCGGCCACTACCACCTCGTCAATCGAGGCACACACTTCTTCCACTTTCGCATCTTCCAGGCCCAATATGGCCGCCATTGTGGAGGGGTTCGCCTCGCAGGCCGCCTGCATGGCCAGCGCACGCTTCGACACCAGACGCAAGCCGTCTTCAAAGCTCAGCACCTTGCTGGCTACCAGTGCTGAGAACTCTCCCAGCGAGTGACCCGCCACCATGTCCGGGGCAAAGTCTTTGGCTACGGCAGCCTGCGCCACAGAGTGCAGGAAAATGGCGGGTTGCGTAACCTTGGTTTGCTTCAGCTCCTCATCGGTGCCACTGAACATGATCTCGGTGATGTTAAAACCCAGGATCTCGTTGGCCTTATCGAACAGCTGTTTCACTTCTTCGTGCTGGGTATAAAGGTCTTTGCCCATACCCACAAACTGCGAACCCTGGCCAGGGAAAATATATGCTTTCTTCATTCGTTAATCGTTTTTCGAATTTCGTTTTTCGTTCTCCGCTTTAATTTCGAGCAGTAGCCGGCCTGTTGGCAACAACTGCTATACCTAATAAACCACGCTGTAATTTAGGCTACGAACCGGGCGCGGTCTGCCGGACTTGGCAGCAGGCAAGCGTCTTCCCGTCCGGCAATTTTATAGCGGTGCCTGGCTATAAAGCGGTATAAAATGTTGCGGAAAGATAAAGGAATAAAACGAAAATAGTAAAGCGCGCGAACGGGAAAATCGAGATGGCGGGCAATGCGCAACACCGCCTCCGACTCGGTGTATACCTGGCCGTGCTCATAAAAAACCACAGAATCGGGCAGCGGCTCAGGCCGTTGCGCGGCTGGCACAATGGCCGCAAACGCTTCGGACTGCAGCGGCGCGAAGTATAAATCGCGCCGCCCGTTGTACTTCAAAACTAGCTGCACGCTCGCCTGGCAGAAGCCACAGGTTCCGTCGTAGAAAACGACAGGCTTTCCCCGCAGTTGATCCGTGTCTTTGCTCTCCATTACCTCACAATCTCAACCCAACCCTTGTAGGTGGCCTTCGCCTTGCTTGGGTCCAGGGTATGGAATTCTACTTCGGCTTCATAGTAATAAGTGCCGTCCGTAAGTCGGTTGCCGTCGTTGTCTACCCCGCCCCAGTTGATGTAAAGGGCATCGCCGCCGCTTTGCGCGTTGCGTTCATACACCTTCACGCCCCATCGGTTAAACACCTTAAACTTCATGCTGCGGATAAAGGCGGTTCCTGGCTCTGGCCGGAACACATCGTTCCTGTTATCGCCGTTGGGGGTAATGATGTTCGGAAGCTTGAAGAAGATACAGTTGTCTTTGCACACCTCGTTGCTGAAGACGCTCTCGCGCCCGGCGGTATCCGTGGCCGTCACCACGTAGCAGCCCGCAAACGACTCGAGCCCGGAATGCGTGAAGGTGGTTTCCTCGGTGGTGCCAAGCATGGTGTATTCGCCTTCGAGGCTGGTCCGGAAGTATACCGTGTAAAAGTCAATCTGATCGGTGCAGTTTCCGGTAATCTGCGGCACCCAGGTCAGTACGTTCTGGTATGGCGGCAACTGTGGCGAGCGGGTAAAGGCGGCACAGTCCAGCGGGTCGATGCTCAGTTCAGGGGCACATATCTCCAGCGGAAGCTGGGCACAGGCCTCCTGGCTTTTGTTCAGCAGCGGCGAAGGCAACCCGACCACCGTGTAGGCGCCGGCTGTCTCGACCACATAACAGTAGTCTACGCCTCGCTGCAGGGTGTTGCTGTTGTCGGTATAGGTGCCGCCTGTCGTACTGCCCGTCACGCTATCGAGCAGTTCCAGCGCACCGTTTGCCTCACGCCTGAAAATGCGGTCGGGCAGGGTGCTGTTGTCCCAGGGCACCTGGTATGTCCAGGCCAGCACAAATGCCAGGGCATCGTCTGCGGCAGGCGATACCTCCAGCCGCACGCTTGAGGCTTCGGTGGTGGCCCGCACCTCGGTAGGCTGTCCGCCGCCGGATGCCGGCACCTGGTAAAGATCCAGTTTATACCTATAGCTTTGCTCCAGCGTGTTCAGGCCCGTGTCCACAAAGGTGGTATCGGTTAATCGGCGGCTTCGGGACACTTCCACGAAGTCTGTGCCAGTGCCCTGCCCTACTTTGCGCGACAGTCGGTACTCCAGCACCTCGGCGGGTGAGTTTACCTCTGGCTGCGTCCACTTCACTGTGATCTGCCCGGTTGTGGCATCGGTTTGGTCTACCGTCACGTTGGTGAGGTATGGGATGTCCTGGTCTACGCCGATACAGGCCTCGTTGGAGGCAAGGCTCTCGCCCCGGCCCGGAGAAGGGAACACGGCATAGATGATATAGCAATACTCCACACCTGCCTGCACGGTGTTGTCGTCAAACCTCGTTGAGCCGGCCGGCACCTCCCCGATCAGCACATAGCCTGTGGAGGCTGGCACGCCGGTTTCGCATGGGCCTGGCACGAAGCCCGAAGGCCCCTCGCGCCGATACACACGCATGGTGGTGGCATTGGTGCAGGTGTAGGGGTCCCAGGTAACGGCCACGGTCCCCTGCGAGGCCTCATTGGCGGCTAGGTTCTGTGGAGGAGGCCCCACTACCGTGATGTTCCAGGGTTGCAGGTCGGTCAGACGCGTCTCGCCGGGTGGCCGCACGTCTTCCGCCCGGAAGATCACCTGGTAAGGGCGTTCCCGCACATCGTTGCATTTGGTCTGCCACGAGAGCAGGCCAGCCGCCTGTCCGGGGGCGTTAACAGTCTGTGAGAAAGTGGCCGGGGGCACGATACCCGAGCCAGCCACTGTGATATTGATCAGGTCGTTGTCGGGGTCTGTGGCGACCACCGTGCCGCGCAGCAGTGTGCCGGCCACAATACAGGTGTCGCGCGGCACCAGCACGGGCGGGCGGTTAGGTGTTTCCTTCACCAGAATCTGCATGTCGCGCACCACTTCCCCGAGCTTCACAGCGCCTCCATTGGCAGACACGCGCCATTCCTCCACCACAAAGGCCACATTATACTCCCCTTTCACGCAGGGCGAGTCCCAGGTGAGCTGGCCCGTCAGGCGGTCCAGTGTCAGGGTGGCGGGGCCAGAGCCGTCGGAGGTGGTGCAATTGGCGTTCCGGAAGGTGAGGTGCGGCAGGCTGTAGCCCGGCACTACGGTAATGCGCCCCTGGGCGTCCTCGTAGCGGGGCACGATCAGTTTGAAAGAGAGGCTGTCGCCGTCGGCATCGTAGGCACCGGGGTTGTGCACAAACTTGCGACCCACGGCGGCAATATCTATCGGTGCCACCGTCAGGACGGGTGTGCTGTTGAAGCCCCGCAGCGCGTTGATGTTGATGACCGTCTCGATGTAAAACGAGCGCTGGTCAGAGGGCGGCGCCATGTTCAGGATGTCGTTGTTACGGTTTACCCCAACCCAGGACACCCGGTGCGTGCCGTCTGTCGGGAAGGTATACTCCCACTTGTATTCCTCGCGGTCCACATCGTTGCCGATGTCTGTCACGGGCCCGCGCGCCACCTCCAGGATCACCCCTCCGCCCATGTTCATGAACACGATGGGGTCCTCGGCGTTGGACGCGTGGTCGGTATAAATAATCATTGTGAAGAAGAAGCGGCGCGGGTTGGGGTTGGGGGTGGTGTCTCGCTGTGCGGTAATGTCTCCTGCCCGTATGTGTGTGGCCTGCACTTCGGCAAAACAGCCCCACACCAAGAACAGCAGAAACAACAGACTGCCGCGCAGCAAATACCTTACGCGTAAACTCTCTGGCATACAACTTGGGTTTTGCGGTAAATATAGGTCTTAATTAAAACTCCCGATTTTTGATTTTATTATCAACAAATAGAAGTTTAGTAGGTTACTTTATAGTAGCACTTTGTGGTACGCGTAGCAATTTAGATTGATTCAAAATATGATATTAATATTGGTTTATATAGGGTCCTCATGTACCTTTGAGAATTAAAAAGCTTGTCAACTTAACCCATAACTAATACAGATGAATTGGTTTACTAAAACGTTTTCCAGTACGATGGGGCGCAAGATCGTGATGTCGATCACGGGCCTTTTTCTGTGCTCTTTCCTGGTAGTACACCTCATTGGTAACCTTCAGCTCTTTAACAACGACGGCGGGGAAGCCTTCAACATCTACTCCCGCTTCATGGGCACCAACCCGATTATCCGCACCATGGAATTCGTGCTTCTGGCTGGCTTTGCCTTCCATATATACGATGCGCTGGTGCTGACGCGCCGCAACAAGGCTGCCCGCCCGATCGGCTACGCCAACAACCACCCCGAGCAAAACAGCACCTGGTCTTCGCGCAACATGGGCCTGCTCGGCACTGTCATCCTCGTGTTCCTGATCATTCACCTGTGGAATTTCTTCGTGCCTGCCCGTTTCGGTGGCCTGGAGGGTGTCGTGATCGACGACGTGGAGTATGAGAACTTATACCTGCGGGTTGTGGAATCGTTTCAGGTATGGTGGTACGTGGCAATTTACGTGGTGGCCATGTTCGCGCTTGCCTATCACCTGATCCACGGTTTCCAGAGCGCCTTCCAGACCCTGGGCCTCGACCATAAGAAGTATACGCCTTTTATCCAGATGTTCGGTTACGCTTTCTCCGTGATTGTGTGCTTCGGCTTCGCCATCATCCCGCTATACTTCTTCTTCTTCTTTAGATAATAACTAACTCGATATAGTTGCTATGATATTAGATTCCAAAATCCCGGAAGGCCCTATAGCTGAAAAGTGGGACAAGCATAAATTTGATGTGAAGCTGGTGAACCCGGCCAACAAGCGTAAATACGAAATAATAGTGGTGGGCACCGGACTGGCCGGAGCCTCGGCCGCCGCCACGCTTGGCGAGCTTGGCTACAACGTGAAGGCGTTCTGCTTTCAGGACTCCCCGCGGCGCGCGCACTCCATTGCCGCGCAGGGAGGTATAAATGCCGCCAAAAACTATCAGAACGACGGCGACTCTGTTTTCCGTCTCTTTTATGACACCGTGAAAGGCGGCGACTACCGCTCCCGCGAGGCGAACGTGTACCGGCTCGCGCAGGTGTCTGTGAACATCATCGACCAGTGCGTGGCGCAGGGTGTGCCTTTCGCCCGCGACTATGGCGGGCTATTGGCAAACCGCTCGTTTGGTGGCGCGCAGGTATCGCGTACGTTCTACGCCCGCGGCCAGACCGGACAGCAGTTGTTACTGGGTGCTTACTCTGCCCTGAACCGCCAGATCGCCTACGGCAAAGTGAAGATGTTCCCGCGCACCGAGATGCTGGACCTGGTAGTGGTAGATGGCAAAGCGCGCGGTATCGTCGTGCGTAACCTCATCACTGGCCAGATCGAGTCGCACAGCGCACACGCGGTGGTATTGGCCACAGGAGGGTATGGCAACGTGTTCTTCCTTTCTACCAACGCCATGGGCTCCAATGTTACGGCGGCCTGGCGCGCGCACAAGAAAGGTGCCCTGTTCGCGAACCCTTGCTTCACCCAGATCCACCCGACCTGCATCCCGGTTTCCGGCGAGTACCAGTCTAAGCTGACCCTGATGTCGGAGTCGCTGCGAAACGACGGCCGCGTTTGGGTGCCGAAGACAGTGGAGATCGCGCAGCGCTTGCGCAAAGGCGAGATCACGGTGAACGACATCGCAGAGGAAGACCGCGACTATTACCTGGAGCGAAAGTACCCTGCCTTCGGTAACCTGGTGCCGCGCGACGTGGCCTCCCGCAACGCCAAGCTGGTATGCGACGAAGGCCGTGGCGTGGGTTCTTCCGGACTGGCGGTATACCTCGACTTCGCCGACGCGATCAAGCGCGAAGGACAGCCGGCTATCGCAGCCAAGTATGGCAACCTCTTCGAGATGTATGCCAAAATCACGGACGAAAACCCATACGCACGACCAATGCGCATCTACCCTGCCGTGCACTATACCATGGGCGGGCTTTGGGTGGACTATAACCTGATGACCACCGTGCCTGGCTTGTATGCCGCCGGCGAGTGCAACTTCTCTGACCACGGTGCAAACCGACTCGGTGCCTCGGCTCTGATGCAGGGGCTGGCAGACGGATACTTCGTGCTGCCCTACACCATCGGCGACTACCTGGCAAAGATGCCTTCAGACAAAGTGCCGACAAATCACCCTGCCTTCCTGGAGGCAGAGCAGGCCGTTGCCGCTAAAAACAACAAACTGCTTTCCATCAACGGAACCCGCACCGTAGACGAATTCCACAAGGAGCTTGGCTTGATTATGTGGGACTACTGTGGTATGGCCCGCAACGCGGAAGGCCTGACGCATGCCAAACAGGAAATCCGCAAGCTGCGCGACGAGTTCTGGCGCAACGTGAAGGTGACCGGCGTGGGTGAAGAGCTAAACCAGACACTGGAGCGCGCAAACCGCGTGGCTGACTTCTTCGAGCTGGGCGAGTTGATGGTGGACGATGCCCTGAACAGAAACGAGTCGTGTGGCGGCCACTTCCGCGAGGAGTCGCAAACACCAGAGAACGAGGCCCTGCGCGACGATGAGAACTATGCGTACGTGGCGGCCTGGGAGTTTACGGGTGTTGGCAACGAGGCGATCCTGCACAAGGAAGACCTGGAGTTCGAGAACGTGAAGCTGACACAACGCAGCTACAAATAGTAAATTAAAAATTAGAGATTATGAATTAGAAATGAATGTTGAGTATGTAGTGCTCCTTTAACTAATTCGTAATGCGTAATTCATAATTCGTAATTTAAAAGAAATGGCTGGAAGCAATCCAAATGCTAAACCGATGGACCTGACTCTAAAGGTTTGGCGCCAAAAAAATAGAGAGACCGCAGGTCAGCTGGTAACATATCCTATGAAAGGCATATCCCCGGATATGTCGTTTCTGGAGATGCTGGATGTGCTGAACGACGATCTGAGCGTACGCGGCGAAGAGCCTATCGCGTTTGACCATGATTGCCGTGAGGGTATCTGTGGCATGTGCAGTCTGTTCATCAACGGCCGTGCGCATGGCCCGGAGCGTGGCACCACCACCTGCCAGTTGCACATGCGCCACTTCAATGACGGCGACACCATCACCATCGAGCCATGGAGAGCAGCCGCCTTCCCGGTGCACAAGGATCTGGTGGTAGACCGCTCGGCCTTTGACCGTATCCAGCAGGCGGGCGGTTATATATCCGTGAACACGGGTGGCGTGCCAGATGCCAACGAGATTCCGATCCCGAAAATTATCGCAGACAAAGCGTTTGATGCGGCAACCTGTATCGGGTGCGGCGCCTGTGTGGCCGCCTGTAAAAACGCGTCGGCCATACTGTTTGTCAGTGCCAAGGTTTCCCAGATGTCTATGTTGCCGCAGGGCAAGACAGAGCGCAAAACCCGTGTGGAGAATATGGTGGCCCAGATGGATATCGAAGGGTTTGGGTCCTGCACCAACACTGGGGCTTGTGCCGCCGAGTGCCCGGTGGGTATCTCGCTCGAGAACATCAACATGATGCGAAGAGAGTTTATCTCAGCCAAAGCAACCTCCGAGAACCTAGCATAAGCCATGCTTTAGCATAGGAAAGGGCGAGTGCAGGGAACTGCACTCGCCCTTTTGTTTTTTATACCCATACATACGCCTCCCTGACCCGACCTAATGCCGCTGAACCATTGGTGCTTCAGGCTGTTAAAGATGAAGAAAAACCAGTAATCATGATCACACTGATATCAGGCACAAACAGAACCGCCTCCAGGTCCAGAGCAATCGTAGATTTATATGCCACCCTGCTCGAAGCAAAGGGAGAACCATACCAGATACTCGACCTGACCGAGCTACCAGATGATTTTATTGTCTCAGCGATGTATGCGAATTGTGGCCAGAACGAGCAGTTCAATAGGCTCACCGAACTTATCACATCAGGAGACAAGTTCGTGTTTGTGGTGCCCGAGTATAACTCTTCCTTCCCGGGTGTGCTGAAGGCTTTTATAGACGCGCTGAGCTACCCCTGCCCTTTCCAGAACAAGAAGGGGGCTTTGATCGGGCTGTCGTCGGGCATGCAGGGCAGCGGCCTCGCCCTGAGTCACCTCACGGATATCCTGAACTACCTAGGGATGCACATTATGGCCACCAAGCTGAAACTCGCCCACATAGAGCAAAACTTCGACGGGAAACTGATCACAAATGAGCTGTATAACGAGCTGCTGGAGCAACATGTCGCGCAGCTTATTCAGTTTTAGACTATTTTCAGCTGATTAGTGCATAATGTATACTTGATACCAATAGATAATCACGCTTAACACTCATTTATAAGCAATTAAAATTCCCTTCTTGGAAGAGGCAAGGGTAGGCTATTGTTTGCTACTACCGCACTATCCCTTTCGAATGTGTACTATATATTTGGCAATGGTATGAGAGAGGGATAGGTTTGGGTATAGGTTAAAAGCAAAAGCGCCTGCACAATGTGTGCAGGCGCTTTTTTATACCGTTAAGCTTTTTTCTGATTAGTACTCGACCAATTTGATTACCAGAATTAGCGTTTGCTTTTATTATGAATAGAACGGCTTTTATACCTCATTTCTAATTCTTAATTTCTAATTTTTAATTTGGCAAAGCACTAGTCTACATTATCGTGTAGAAAACGATTATCACCTAATATCTCGTTATCGTCGTTGAGGTTGAAACGGGAAATGTTGCGCTCTGACGAATGGGACACCCGATCCAGGGCCACATTGCGACGCAGGTAAGCAGGCGTGTCCAGCTTTTCCTTGATTGCCTCAGACGTTATCTCAGAGCTGAGCATGCGCAAGCGCTCACGGCGCTCTTCTGCGTGCCGCTTCATCACTTCTCGGTCTTCGGACTGGCGTCGGGTAGCCTCGCGCTCACGCGTGTCGGCGCTTTCTTCGTCCTGCTTGCCTGATGAGGCAGCGTTGTTGTGCACATTCCCATCCAGTTCGAACACAATTGGCTGCGGCTGCACTGGATGTGGCTCAGGGCGTCTGGCAGGTTGCTCAAACGTTGGCTGAGACGGGCTTTGCGACTGCTGTGGCGGAGTGGTTGGCGCAACAGGCGACGGTGCCACCGGGCGCGACACAAACGCGGCTACCTCAGGCTCCGGCCTAGCGGCCTCTACTGTTTCAATTTTTTTTTGGCTCTCCAGATCAAAGACCGTTTTCTTTGGCTCGATGATGCTCTCGGCATCGCTGGCGAAACCGGTTGCGATAACCGTTACCCGAATGCTCTGCCCAAGCGAAGAGTCTATACCGTGCCCGAAGATCACCTCAGCCTCCTGGCCAGCTTTATCCTGAATATACTCTGTGATTTCTGTCAACTCATCCATTTCCAGTTCGGCCTGCTCGCCAGACATGATAGAGAGCAGGATTTTTTGGGCACCGTGGATATCGGTGTTATTGAGCAAAGGAGATGAAAGCGCCTCTTCGGCGGCACGCAGGGCACGGCCCTCGCCCTCTGTGGTTGCAGAACCCATCACTGCAGCACCAGAGTCTTTCATTACTGTTTTCACGTCTTCAAAGTCCACGTTCACCTCGGCTGTCACCGTGATGATCTCAGCGATAGACTTTGCCGCTGTTGTCAGGACGTTGTCGGCCTTGGCGAATGCCTCGCGGATGGTCAGGTTGCCGAACATCTCGCGCAGCTTGTCGTTCAGGATCACCAGGATCGTGTCGCAGTTCTCGCTCAGTTCCTTCACCCCGTTCTCGGCAGCTGTTTTCTTCTTTTTGCCTTCGAAGGCGAAAGGAGCCGTAACGATGCCCACCGTCAGGATGCCGAGTTCTTTGGCTACCTTGGCAATCACGGGCGCGGCACCTGTACCGGTTCCACCGCCCATACCCGCCGTGATAAAGACCATCTTGGTATCGGCGCTCAGCATCTCGCGTATCTCCTCCTTGCTCTCCAGGGCGGCGTGCTTGCCCTTCTCGGGGTTGGCACCCGCGCCAAGTCCTTCGGTCAGGTTCTGGCCGATGGCGAGCTTGTTGGGCACGCTGCTGCTTTTCAGGGCCTGCGCGTCGGTGTTACAGATGATAAACTCAACGTCTTTGATGCCTTGGCTATACATGTGGTTCACGGCATTACTGCCGCCACCCCCCACGCCAATTACTTTTATGATAGACTTGCCGTTGGCTGGCAAGTCAAACGTATACATTGAACTCATGCTAATTTCTCCTGCTCTAAATGGGTTAATAACTTTGTTTGTTGTCGATGTCGTCGGATAAAAAGCCCTTCAGTTTCTGAAGCAGGCCTCCTCCGCCCGTGTTGCCACCGCCTGTTGCGCCCTTCGGCTCTGTGTGCGGCTTCTGGTACACCGGCTGCTCGTCGGCACCGGAATACCGCTCCACGCGTTGGTCCAGCGGCTGATAGCCGGCCAGCACCAACCCGACACTCGTCGCATACATCGGGCTTTTCACGGCATCGATCTTCGACCTTCCCAAGTGCTCGTTCGGATACCCGATTCGTGTGTCCATCCCTGTGATGTACTCCACTAGCTGCACAAGGTTCTGTAACTGGGAGCCCCCTCCCGTTACCACGATGCCTCCTGCCAGGCTGTTTCCATACCCGGAGCGCACTATTTCCGCATACACCAACTCAACAATTTCCTCCATCCTGGCTTCGATGATATAGGCCAGGTTTTTGAGTGATATCTCTTTTGGCGTACGGTCGCGCAATCCCGGGATAGAGACGATCTCATTCTCAGAGGCCTCATCGGCAATGGCTCTTCCGAACTTCACCTTCAACTGCTCTGCCTGGTTTTGCATCACCAGGCAGCCTTGTTTAATGTCCGAAGTTATGATATTTCCTCCAAAAGGTAAAACTGCCGTATGGCGAATTATATTGTCTTTGAAGATTGCTAAATCCGTTGTGCCCCCGCCGATGTCCACCAGTGCCACGCCTGCTTCCTTCTCCTCGTCGCTCAGCACCGACATGCTGGAGGCCAGGGGTTCCAGGATCAACTGGTCCACTTCCAGTCCTGCGCGCGTCACGCACTTGTTGATGTTGTTGATGGCATTCGATTGCGCGGTGATGATGTGGAAGTTCCCCTCCAGGCGCACGCCCGACATCCCCACCGGGTCCACGATACCCTCTTCATAGTCTACCTTGTACTCCTGCGGCATCACATGTATGATCTCGCTGCCGGGAGGCGTCACGAGGCGGTACATGTCGTTGGTGAGGCGGTTCACGTCATCCACTGTAATCTCATGGTCGGTTACCTGGCGGGTGATGCTGCCGTTGTGCTGCAGGCTCTTGATATGCTGCCCTGCTATGCCCACGTTCACCACGCCAATGTTAATCCCCGACTGCTCCTCAGCCTGTCTAATCGCTTTCCGGATGGCTTCTACTGTTTTGTCGATATTGCTTACTATGCCACGAACTACCCCTTCTGAGGCAGCCTTTCCCATCCCTAATATCTCCAGCTTGCCAAACTCGTTTTTACGACCTACAAGTGCGCAAACTTTGGTTGTGCCAATATCCAAGCCTACTACTATTTTGTCGTTCTGCATATCTTTATGTGTTATTCGCAAATAATCTGATCTTCGTACTCCACGTTAACTCTCTTGTATCGGTCCCAGCCCATCGAGGGCAGCACTTCCTTATAGAAGATCATTAACTTTTTAAATTTCTGCTCCACCCTGACGGGCTTGCCAAACTCGATGGTGTGCTCGCCCACCTGGGGCAAAAACGACACCTCGCCCGCACCGTTGATGTGCATTTGGGCAAGCTGCGCTTTCCAAAACGCGTCCTGCTCAATAAACTCCAACAAAGAAAGGTAAGACTGGCCTGTGGAATCCTGAAAGAATCCACTGTCAGATGCCTTAATAAGTGTTGACTTTGTAATGGGGATTACACGAGCGGTGTATCTGTCGGACAAGGGCAGTATGCCGCCCTCTGCGTCTATGTAGACATCCTGTTGGTTTGGTCGTATAATTCTTGCTATAGGCCTTGTCTGCTTTACCTGCACATGCACGTTACCGTCTAATCCCCTGGAAACCTCCGCTTCTTTCACAAACTTGTTTGTCTCGATGCGTTTTTCCAGGTTTTTCAGATCGATGTCCCGGTTCGATAGGCCCTCCAGTTTCCGCTCGCCTTCACGCGTGAGCAAATCCCGAACCTCCTTATCGCTAATAAAGTAATTATTGTACTCATTATCAATAGAAATTGACACTTTTTCACATATCTTTTCATTCTGCCGCGAAGACGCAAATGCCGCCAAAGCACCCATTGTAGCCACGCTACAACCTGCAAAAATTAAAGATTTTATCTTACTATTCAAGCCCATCTCCGTTATTTTCTAAAAAAATTCTTAATGGCCTGACTAGCATGTCGATGTCTCCTGCGCCAATAGTTGCTAAAACATCGAAATCCGTGTTTTTGGACAGTTTTTCCAACACTTCCTCTTTGCGCAACAGCATTTTTTCGGGGCACTGTACCTTCGCCAAAATCATGTCTGAAGTCACTCCCGGGATGGGATTTTCCCGTGCGGGGTATATATCCAGCAATATCAGTTTATCAGCCTTGCTCAGGCTCTCTGCGAACTCGTCTGCAAAGTCGCGCGTGCGGCTGAAAAGGTGGGGCTGAAATATCACTAAAATTCTCTTGTTTTGGTAGAGCGCACGCAGCGAAGTCATGAATGCGTCGATCTCTTTGGGGTGGTGTGCGTAATCGTCAATGTATACTTTTTTCTTGGATTCGTACACAAACTCGAAGCGGCGCTTCACACCCGTAAACGACTCCACGCCACTCCGGATTTCCTGCCCCGGCACCTGCAATACCTGCGCCGCCAGCAGGGCAGCCAGGGTGTTCTCCGCGTTGTGGAAGCCAGGCACACCGAGGCGCAACCCCGTGACGTTCCCGAAAGGGCTCACGGCATCAAACTCGAACCAGCGGCCGTTGATCTGCAGCTGTTGCAAGTGCGCTTCCCCGCTGTCTAAACCATACGTTACCACCCGTACCCCTTGCTGTACCGTATCCGTCAGGCGCGCATCCACGCTGTGGTGTATAAACAGGTAGCCGCCGGGCTTTATCTGGCTCACGAACCGCTGGAAAGTGCGGATCAGTTCCTCCTTGTCGCCATATATGTCCAGATGGTCCGGGTCTGCGGAGGTTACGATGGCCACATCCGGGAAGAGCGTTAGGAAAGACCGGTCATACTCATCGGCCTCCACCACAATCACTTCCTGCGCTGTGTCGCCGCTGCCTATCAGCAAGTTGGAGTTGAGGTTGGTGGCAATGCCGCCCAGAAAGGCCGAGCAGTCTACGCCAGCGTGGTGCAGCAGGTGCGTCACGATGGAGGAGGTGGTGGTTTTGCCATGCGTGCCGGCCACTGCCACGGTATAGGCCGAAGCCGTGATGATGCCCAACACCTCCGAACGCTTTTTGATGGTATAGCCTTCGGCTTTCAGGTAGGCCCATTCCGTGTGGTTGGCCGGTATGGCTGGTGTCAGCACGACCAGGGTCTCTGCTTTGTGCTGGAGCACCTCGCGCGGCAGCAGGCTCACATCATCGGTATAATGCACGCCGATTCCCTCCTGTTCCAGGGTCTCGGTCAGGGCGGTGCGCGTCTTGTCATACCCCCACACCGGGTAGCCCTTGGCGTTGAACCAGCGGGCAATGGCGCTCATACCGATGCCGCCGATGCCCAGGAAGTAGATGTATGAATAGTCCTCCAGTTTCATTTGATCAGTTTCAAAAGCTCGTTCACAATTTCTACAGCTGCATTGGGGCGCCCCATTTTCAGGATATTGGCCTGAAGGCGCTTTTGCTCCTGCTCGTCCCCGGTTAGCTCCAGTGCCGTCGGGATCAGTTTCTCTGCCGCCTCGGCATCGCGCACCAGCAGGGCCGCGTGCTGCTCTACCAGGGCCATGGCGTTTTTCGTCTGGTGGTCTTCTGCCACATTGGGCGAGGGCACCAGCACCGCGGGTTTGCCTGCCAGGCACAGCTCCGAGATAGAAAGCGCCCCCGCACGCGAGATCACGACGTCAGCGGCGGCATAGGCCAGGTCCATGCGCCGGATAAAGTCGAAGGCGCGTACGTCCTGTGCTTTGTGTTTCTCCTCCAGCGCCTGCGCCTCGGCTATATAGGCTTTGCCGGTTTGCCAGATCAGCTGGTGGCCTGCCTCCAGTATCTGCTGCAGCCCGGCCGCAATGCTATGGTTGATGGTTCGGGCGCCCAGGCTCCCGCCAATCACCAGGATCGTTTTCTTCGTGCCCACCAGGCCAAAGTGCTGCAAGGCCTCCTGCCGCTTCTGCTGGCTGTCCATGATGTCGCTGCGCACCGGGTTACCGGTCAGCACCAGCTTTTCGGCGGGGAAAAACCGCTGCATGTTCGGATAGGCCACACAGACCCGGTCCACACGCCTGGCCAGCAGCTTGTTGGTTATGCCCGCATACGAATTCTGCTCCTGAATAAGGGCGGGTATGTTTCGGGCCGTAGCGGCATACAGCAGCGGACCGCTGGCATAGCCGCCCATACCCACCACAGCGTCGGGCTTAAACTCCTGTATGATTTTATGCGCTGCACGCACACTGGAAAACACCTTCAGCGGAAAAGACAGGTTATCCAAAGTGAGACGGCGCTGCAGCCCACTGATCCAGAGTCCCACGATCTTATAGCCTGCCTCCGGCACCCGGGTCATTTCCATGCGCCCCTTGGCCCCGACAAACAGAATGTCTGCATCCGGGTTCACGGCTCTCAGCTGGTTAGCGATGGCCACGGCCGGGTAGATGTGCCCGCCGGTGCCGCCCCCGCTGATGATGATGCGATATGGTCGGTTCGGCTTAGGCATTCACGGGTGCGTTTAGCGGTTTGTTCACGGTAGTGGCCATGGCGTTGCGCTCCAGGTCGTCCTCGCTGCGGCTCACACTCAGGATAATCCCGATGGAGATACCGGTAAAGATCAGCGAGGTACCGCCCATACTCAGCAAGGGCAGTGGCAGACCCGTGATCGGACCCAGGCCCACGGCCACGGCCATGTTCACCATCCCCTGCAGTACCAGGCTAAAGCTAAGCCCGGCAGACAGGAGTCCGCCGAACGCGCCATTGCTCTTGCTCACGGTCACGAGGCCGCGGTAGAGGAGCGCGAGGTACATAAACAGGACAGTCACACCGCCTATCAGGCCGTATTCCTCCAGAATGATGGAGTAGATAAAGTCGGAGTATGGGTGGGGCAGGATGTCGCGCTGGTCGCTGTTGCCGGGCCCCTTGCCCACCACGCCGCCTGTGGCGATGGCTATATAGGACTGCTCCAGCTGGAAGGGCACCTCATTCGGGTCCATGAAATCCTGCACGCGGCTAATGGCCGTGTCCATACGCTGCCCGACCGCCAAACCGATGCCTCCCGCTACGATACCTACCACTACCACGCCGGCCAGAAACTTTATTGGCACACGGCCAATGAACATCAGCAACAGGCACGTGGCAAAAAGCAAAACAGCGGTAGAGGTGTTGGTAAGCGCGATAAAGGCGCAAATGAAAACGGTCCAGCCAAAGATAGGCATCAGGGTTCCCTTAAAGTCGTGCAGCACCTGCTGCCGCTTCGACAGCATGCTGGCCAGGTATGAGATAAGCGCCAGTTTGGCCAAATCCGATGGCTGGAATGTCTGGTTGATCACCGGAATCGTGATCCAGCGGGAGGCCTCGTTGATGTTCGAGCCATAGAAGTAGGTGATGATCAGCAAGGGGGCCGATAAAATCAGGGCCAGTAACGACAGCTTCGAGTAATAGCGGTAGTTGATTTTGTGGGCGGCCCACATAAAGGCAAGCCCAACGATGATCAGAAAGGAGTGCTTGAAGAGGAAATACTCGGTGTTGCCCTCCATCTTCTTGTAGGCCAGGGTACCCGTCGCAGAATACACCACGGCCACGCTGATCAGCGAAAAGATGATCACGATGCCCCATAACACGGCATCCCCCTTCATGTTCTTCTGCAACAACTGCTTTATCATAAACCTTTGGCTTTGGCTATGTATACCTTATTTCTTCAGCACTATTTTTTCCACGGCCTCCTTAAAACGCTGCCCGCGGTGCTCGTAATTGTCGAACAAATCGAAGCTGGCGCAGGCCGGCGACAGCAGCACCACGTCTCCGGGCGTTGCCAGCGAGCGGCTCAGGCGCACGGCGTAGTCGATGGAGGTGGTTTCCGCAATAATCGGCACCACTCTCCCGAAGGCCTCTTTCAACTTCTGGTTGTCTTTGCCCAGGCACACGAGCACTTTCACTTTCTCACGGGCCAGTTCTACCAGGCTGCTGTAGTCGTTGCCTTTGTCCACGCCGCCCGCAATCCAGATGATGGGCTGCTTAATGCCTTCCAGCGCGTACCACACTGCCTCCACGTTGGTGGCTTTCGAGTCGTTTATATAGGTCACTTCCTTTGCAACGCCAACCTCCTGCAAGCGGTGGTCTGCGTTCTGGAAGGTCTCGAGGGCCTGCGCAATCACAGCATCCTCCACTTTCAGCAGTTTGGCCACGGCAACGGCAGCCATGGTGTTGTACTGGTTGTGCTTCCCGATCAGGCTTGATTTAGACGTGTCTACCGTCCCCTCATAAAACTTCACATCCACTTTTATATTTTGCCCCTCGAGGTATACTTTGCCTTTGTCGGCGCCTTTTAAGGTGAAGGGCACCGCTGTGCCGGCAAACGACGCGCCATCAAACGCCCTGGCGATGTTCTCGTCGTCGGCATTGTAGAGGAAGAAGTCGGCACCGGTCATGTTTTGCGCCACACGCATTTTAGACGCGGCATACTTCTCCATACTATACTCATAGCGGTCAAGGTGGTCGGGGGTGATGTTGGTGAGCACGGCGATGTGCGCCTTGAACTGGTACATGTTATCCAGCTGGAAGCTGCTCAGCTCCACCACGTAATAGTCGTGCTTGTTGTCGATCACCTTCTCCGCCAGGCTCTCGCCGATATTACCGGCCAGACCCACGTTGATGCCTGCGCTCTTCAGCAAATGGTATGTCAGGAGCGTGGACGTCGTTTTGCCGTTGGTGCCCGTGATGCAGATAAACCTGGCATCGGTATACCTCCCGGCAAACTCAATCTCCGAGATGATCGGGATGTCGCGTTTCATCGCCTCCTGTATAATCGAAGCCTTGTCGGGAATGCCCGGGCTCTTGATGATCTCTTTTGCACTCAGGATCTTTTCGAGCGTATGCGTTCCCTCCTCAAAGGGTATGGCCGCCGTGGCCAGCTTGGCTTTATACTGCTCCTTTATCTCCCCCATATCCGACACAAACACATCGAGCCCCTTTGCCTTTGCCAGCAAAGCGGCCCCTACTCCACTCTCTCCTGCTCCTAGTATCGCTATTCTCATTGTTCGTTGTTCGTGTTTCGTGTATCGTTTTTCGCTGAACGATTCTTGTAGTAATTAATGAAGCCGTTTAGCAATTGCTTGCATTTAGCTAGCTGCTCCAGAGTCGACTCCAGTATACTTTCTGCCAGGTATTTTTGGTCATAAGCAATCAGCACCTGAGCTTCCAGTTCAAAAGCAGAGCCTCTGGCAATGTAAAAGAACTGTATCGCATCTTTCGTATGCTGTCTCCCACAGCCCTCTGCTATGTTTGACACTACCGATACAGCTGCTCGCCTCATCTGATTCGTCAAACCGAATAACTCTTCTTTAGGAAATGATTTCGTAATACTGTAGATGTCATTGGCCAATTCGCGGCTTTTTTTCCATACATCCAATTCAGTAAAATTCACCATAGCTCAAACTTGAGTTTTATCTAAAAACGAATTCCGAAAAACGAAACACCACGCTTATCGCAGTTTCAAAGTCGCCAAGGTCAGGATGGCCAGCATGATGCCCACGATCCAGAAGCGCCCCACGATCTTCGACTCGTGATAGCCCGATTTCTGGTAATGGTGGTGCAGCGGCGACATTTTGAATATCCGCCGGCCCTCGCCGTATTTCTTGCGCGTGTACTTGAAGTAACTCACCTGCAGCATCACCGACAGGTTTTCTACCAGGAAGATGCCGCACAGGATCGGAATCAGCAGTTCTTTCCGCACGATCAGAGCCAGCACGGCGATAATGCCCCCGATGGCCAGGCTGCCTGTGTCGCCCATAAATACCTGGGCCGGATAGGTGTTATACCACAGGAAACCCACGCAGGCCCCCACAAAGGCGAGACAGAAAATGGCCAGCTCGCCGGAGTTGGGTATAAACATGATGTCGAGGTAGTCCGCGAAAATGGTGTTACCCGACACGTAGGTGAAGATTGCCAGCGTCATGCCGATAATGGCCGAGGTGCCTGCCGCCAGGCCGTCGATGCCGTCGGTGATGTTGGCTCCGTTCGATACCGCCGTGATGATCAGGATCACGAAAGGGATGTATAAATAACAGGACCAATCCTGAAAGAGCGGCCCTGCGAACGCAAACAGGTTGCAGTAGTCCAGCTCGTTGTTCTTCCGGAACGGGATGGTGGTGATCATCGACTTGACGTCCATAAACTTGCTGGTTGCGTTTACCGCCGAGGTCGAGCCGTCGGAGAACACGTACTGCCGCACCGTTACGTCGTCGCTGAAGTACAGCGTCAGGCCCACGATCAGCCCGAGGCCGACCTGCCCCAGAATCTTGAAACGCCCGGCTAGCCCCTCCTTGTTCTTCTTGAACACCTTGATATAATCATCCAGAAACCCGATCAGCCCCAACCAGACGGTGGACACCAGCATCAGGAGAATGTAGATATTATCGAGCCTTGCGAAAAGCAGCGTCGGCACCAGGATGGCAAACAGGATGATGAGGCCGCCCATGGTCGGGGTACCGCGCTTCTCCAACTGCCCTTCCAGGCCAAGGTCACGGATGCTCTCCCCCACCTGCTTGCGCTGCAGGACTTTTATCAGTTTCCCGCCAAAAATCATCGCAATCAGCAGCGACACCAGCGTAGCCATACCCGCCCGGAAAGAGATGTATTGGAATACACCTGCTCCGAAAAAATCGTATTCGCGGTCGAGGTATGTGAAGAGGTAGTAGAGCATTTAATCGTGTTCGGTTTCTATTGCTTAGTTTTTATGCTGGCTTCCTGTTTATTTCCCTAGCTGCGCAAGCATTTGCCTGAGCACTTGCTTGTCGTCAAAATCATACCGCACGCCCTTTACCTCCTGATAAGTCTCGTGGCCCTTGCCTGCCACCAGGATAATGTCGTTCGGCTCGGCGAGCATACAGGCGGTTTTAATCGCCTCGCGGCGGTCCACCACCGTCAGGGTCTTTTTATAGTCGAGAGGCTTTACGCCCTTCTGCATTTCTTCCAGTATGGCCTGTGGCTCCTCAAAGCGCGGGTTATCGGAGGTCAGGATCACCTTGTCGCTGTAGCGGCAGGCGATGTCGGCCATTATCGGGCGCTTCGCCGCATCGCGGTTGCCGCCGCAGCCCACCAGCGTGATCACCTGCTGCGTCGGGTTGCGGATTTGCTGAATGGTGGTCAGCACGTTCTCCAGCGCGTCAGGGGTATGGGCGTAGTCCACGATGCCGGTTATCTGGCCCTCCGACACGAGGTAGTCGAAACGGCCCGCGGCGGAGTCGAGGCTCGAGAGTACGGTGAGCGCCTCCACCGGGTCTTCATCCAGCAGCACCGCCACGCCGTAGGCACTCAGCAGGTTGTAGGCATTAAAGGCCCCGATCAGCTTGCACCAGATCTCCTGGCCGTCCACCTCCAGGTGCAGCCCTTGCAGAGTGTTGTCGATGATGCGGGCCTTAAAGTCCACGGCCTTGCGCAAGGCAAAGTAGCGGACGTCGGCTTTGGTGTTCTGCACCATCACAGGCCCGCGTTTGTCGTCTGCGTTTATCAGCGCGAAGGCCCCTTTCGGCAGCATGTCAAAAAAGGATTTCTTGGCTTTGATGTACTCATCGAAGGTGCCGTGGTAGTCGAGGTGGTCGTGGGTAATGTTGGTGAACACGCCGCCCGCAAACGTAAGGCCTGCCACGCGCTGCTGCACCATGGCATGCGAGCTCACCTCCATAAAGCAGTGGGTGCATCCGGCTTTCACCATTTGCGCCAACAGCTCGTTCAGTTTCATCGCGTCCGGGGTGGTATGGGTGGCAGGTATAACCGTCTCGTCTATCTGGTTTTGCACGGTGGAGAGCAGCCCCACGTGATAGCCCAGCTCCCGGAACAACTTGTGCAATAGTGTGACAGAAGTGGTTTTGCCGTTGGTGCCGGTTATACCTACCAGCTTCAGTTTGGCAGATGGGTTGCCGTAGAAAGCGGAGGCCATCTGCCCCAGAGCCTGCGCAGTGTTCTGCACTACCGCAAAGGGTATACCCTGCGGCACAGTGGCGGGCAGTTCCTCGCACACAATGGCCACCGCCCCGGCCTCCGCTGCCTTGGCTATATAGTCGTGCCCGTCTGTCTGCACTCCGCGTACCGCCACAAACACCACGCCCTCACGCACCTGGCGCGAGTCGAACGTAATGCCAGCAACCGGCACCTCCAGCGAACCGTGGGTGCTCAACACTTCTACCTCTCGGAGTATGGTTTGCAGTACCTGCATCAGCTAAGGGTAATGGTTATGTTTTTGTCTTTGATGATATCCGTGCCAGGCGCGACAGACTGCTTCTGCACCCGCTTGCCCGATCCTTCCACACGCACTTCCAGGTGCTGGTTGCCCAGTATAAACAGGGCATCGCGGAGCGTCATGCCCGTCACGTCCGGAATCTTGCCTTCCAGCATCGGGTTTGCCGTGAAGTTGAGGGAGCGGCGTTGCTGCTCTACCTTCACCCACTCTTCGTCTGCGCCCACAGCGCCGTGGTTGCTGATGCCGATCCTGTTCAGGATTACCGACAGATCGTCAAAATTGCCCGTGTACACCGGCGGCAGGCTGTCTTTGTTCGGCACCACGCGCGCCTGCATGGGCTTGTGCATGGCCAGGTCGCGGGCATAGGCCTTGTCGGCCAGTTCCTTGAACACGGGCGCTGCCACATCGCCGCCATACACGTTCACGCCATGCGGACTGTCTATGATCACGATGCAGGAGTACTTGGGGTCGTCTGCCGGGAAGTAGCCTGCGAAGGAAGTAGAGTACTCGCGTACGTAGCGCCCGTCTTTCACTTTGCGCGCCGTGCCAGTCTTGCCGGCCACTTTGTAGTCGTTGCTATGGATGTTTTTGGCCGTGCCATGTTCCACCACGCCTTCCAGCATGGCCTTCAATTTCTTCAGGGTCTCGTCGGAGCATACCTTCTCGTTCAGCACCCGTGTGCTGAACGACTGGATCACATTGTCTGCCTTCCGGATTTCCTTCACGATGATTGGCTGGATCTTCACGCCGTCGTTGGCCACCGCATTGTATAGCGCCAGCGTCTGGAGGGGAGAAAGCTTCAGCTCATACCCAATGGCCATGGACGTAAGCGTGGTGCCATACCAATTCTTGTCCTGCGGGCTCTTCATGTAGGGGCGAGCTTCCCCATCCATCTGGAAACCAAGCGTGCTGCTGAGGCCGAACTTGTGCAGGTAATCTATATAGGCCTGCTGGTCCTGGCTGAAGTTCGCCTCCATTAGTTTGGCCACGCCGATGTTCGACGATTTCTCAAACACCTGCTGCACCGTCAGCTTGCCATACCCATTGATTTTGGCATCGGTCATGTAGGTGTTCTTGATGCGGTAGCGGCCATTGCCCGTGTCAATCGTATCGGTCAGGTTGATGTGCGGGGAGTGCTCGAACAGCGCCATCATCGAGGCCAGCTTAAACGTGGAGCCGGGCTCGGTGCGCCCCTGGTTTCCGACCGCGTAATTGTAATCTTCTATATATCCGCCCTTGGTTTTACCCAGGTTCGCAATGGCTTTGATTTCTCCGGTTTTCACCTCCATCATAATCACACAGCCATACTCCGCGTTGGTTTTCTCCAGCGCCTTGTACAGTGCGTTCTCCGCCACGTCCTGCAAGTTGATATCAATGGTGGTTTTGATGTCGTAGCCGTGCTGCGGCTTCACGTCGGTGCCGTCGTAGATGGGTTTGCTGCCGCCTGCGATACGCTCGAACAGTGCCTCACCGTCTGTGCCTGCCAGGTTGGGGTTAAAGCTGTACTCCAGGCCCGCCCCGTTCTTGTCTTCGTTGATGAAGCCGATGGTGCGGTCGGCCAGGATGCCGAACGGCTTGAAGCGCTTCTCCACCTTCTCGAAAATCACGCCGCCACGGCCCTTGCCTTCCCGGAAAATCGGCCACTTGGCCATCATCTTCTTTTCCTGGTAATTAATCTGGCGGCTGTTGAGGCGGATGTACTGGCGGTCGGAGTGCCGCGCGTTCTTGATCTTGCGCTTGTAGTAGTCCACGGACCGGTCGCCGTAGAATTTCGCGAGCATTACTGCCAGCGAGTCCACGCCGCTGTTGAACACTTCTGCCTTCGCCACAGTAGGGTCGATGGCCACGCGGTAGAACGGAAGCGAGGTGGCCAGGATACTGCCGTTGTCGGAGAAGATATTTCCGCGCGTGGCGGCCACGGGCTTGTAGTAGATGCGGCGCTCCTTGGAGATGCTCTTCCACTTCTGCCCGTCCATAAACTGAATCTGCACGATCTTATACAGGATCGCGCACGCAAAAAGGCAGATGACCAGAAAGGCCACCCGCACCCGCACCAGTATGGATTTCTTAATATTCATCGGCAGGCACAATTACTTGATAAGGCGGAGATGAGCTTTCGATCAGGCCAAGGGGCGCCACGTTGCGCGCCACCTCCGATTGCTTGCTGGCCTCCATATATTCGGACTTGAGCGTCGTGAAATCTGCGCGAAGGTCTTCTGTCTCTACCTTAATCTTGTCTATCCTGCGGATGGTTTTCTCGGCAAAGTGGGTGTTGCCGATATAGAAAAGGGTGATGCCTGTCAGGAAAAGCACGTGCGGCATGAACTTGAGCGGCACGCCGTGCTCGAACAGGGCATCTACGTTTGCGTATTTGTCTAGCAGGGCAAAAATACTGAAGCTCCTGCCTTTCTTGGCCTTTGGCGTCTTCTCAGGCTGTGGCTTCACACGCGCCAGGTTGCCCTTGGGTGCGTCTGCTTTCTTCTTCGTTAATACATTTGAAGCCATAGTGCTATGTTTTCGTTAGCTAATCGTAGGTTTACTTTCTTTCGCTCTCCTCCTTCTTCTCTGCCACCCTTAGCTTTGCGCTCCTGGAGCGGCTGTTCTGCAACAGCTCGGCCTCCGTTGGTGTTATCGGTTTGCGGTGCACCGCCTCCAGCGGCTTTATCTCGTTGCCGAAAAGGTCTTTCTCCACTTCCCCGAAAAACTTGCCCTTGGCAATGAAGTTCTTCACCAGCCTGTCTTCCAGCGAGTGGTAGGAAATGACGGACAGCCGCCCACCGGGCTTCAGCAGCTCGGTGGCCTGCTCCAGCAATTCCTCCAGCGCTTTCATCTCATCGTTCACTTCGATGCGGAGCGCCTGGAAGACCTGCGCCAGGTATTTATTCTCCTTGCCCTTGGGCGTGCAGGAGCGTATCGCTTGTTTAAACTCGCTGATCGTGTGCAGCGGCAGCCTGTTTCTGTTCTCCACCACGGTGCGGGCCAGCGTCTTTGCGTTTTTCACCTCGCCGTATATCCCGAAAATGCGGTGCAACTGCTCCTCAGAGTAGGTTTCCAGCACCTCCCGGGCGGTGATGCCCGCTTCCGGGTTCATGCGCATGTCCAAAGGGCCATCGAAACGGGTGGAAAAGCCGCGTTCCGGCACATCAAACTGATGCGACGACACGCCCAGGTCGGCCAGCACGCCGTCTACCGCTGTTACCCGGTATAGCCGCAGGTATTTCTTCAGGTCCCGGAAGTTGGCGCGCACAAACTGAAAAGTTCCGCTGTCCAGCTTCTTCGACTCTTCCTCCGCGTCGCGGTCCTGGTCCAGGCCATACAGCTTGCCGGTGGTGAGCTTGCTGGCGATAAGCGCCGAGTGCCCGCCGCCGCCAAAGGTCACGTCCACGTATACCCCGTCCGGCTTGATAGCCAGCGCCGCTACAGACTCCTCCAACATGACAGGACGGTGGTATTCCATGCTTAAATCAAAGGCTCTTCAGCCGGTTTATCGCCCAGAAACTTCTGGGCGAGTTGTGAGAAATTCTGCTGGTCCTTGATCAGGAAGTCCTCGTACTGCTCTGGGTTCCAGATTTCGACGCGGTTGCCCAGCCCCACCACAATGGCCTCTTTCTCCAGCGAGGCGAAACGCGCCATGGTTTTGGGCACGATAAAACGCCCGGTCCCATCCAGCTCAATCTCGGTGTTCCCCCGGAAGAAGTTCCGCTGAAAGTGGCGGTATTCCTCGTTAAACTCATTCAGCCCGGCCACCTTGTCGTAAATCACTTTCCATTCCGCCTTCGGGTACAGTACCAGACACGGCTCAAACCCCCTCATCAGCACCACATGATTGCCAGACTCCTCCGGCAGATTGGTTTTTATCTTTGCAGGTAAAACCAATCTTCCTTTAGGGTCAATCTTGCACTCATACTCGCCAGAGAGGAAGTTCATAGGCTTAGAGGTTTAGACCGTATGGATTTCGGACTGTACAAATGTAGCGATTCAGCAAAATCCATCAACCACAATCTACCACTTTTTACCACTTTGTGGATAAATTATGGTTATCCACCCCACTTATCCACATTATCCACATTCATGGGTTCATATTTTGGGGAGAAGTATTTTTGCTTTCTATATAGGATTTCACTACAATACGAGAGGCCATATAGCAACGCGTTGTATCACAGCGATTTATACCCTCCTCATAAAGAATCAATTTAACCAAAAAGCATTCTTGCCAAAAGTGGGGCGAAGTGGAAGAAAATGACGCTTCGGGGAAATTGTGGAGAAACTCAGACCGGTCGATCCATACCGTCCTACCGCCCATCCCTGAAGGCATCCTGGCTAACACCAGGCGCCGACCCATTGCCAGGCCTTACCTTGAAACCCAATAAATAACTTATAGTCAATCGATTGAAAAACACACATACCGGTATACCCAGCAAAGTCATGGTGTTTTTGATATAGGCATGCCTGGGTTGGCGCGCTGCACTTACTTCCGCAAGTGGTCAAAGCGGTACACTGCAGGTAGAGGTATGGAAAGAGAAAGCATGCGTGCAGCGTAGCAGAGGCAGGTATAACAAAAAGCGGTTTAGCGAATGTGCTTCAGGCAGTGGTGCAGTTTACTTCATGGTAGAGAAAGGGCCCTGCGTATGAGGCAGGAAAAGAGGTTTTCAAGAGAGGTTCACTGGTCGCACAAGAGTCAAAAAAAACTCCCCCATACCACCTTTGTCAGGGAGTATGGGGGAGTAAGATATTTTGCGTAAATCGAAATCCGGGTCAGGCTACTTTTTAAAACTGGAACCCAAGATGCACTCCAATAGACAGCACCTGTGTGCCTTGGGTATAATACATGTACTCGATCCTGCCGCCAGCCACGCCGTTGCGCAGGATACCGAAGTCATTCTCTATGAAGGCGTTCGCTCCGATATCTGTCGTTCTGACGTGCGTCAGGGATCCATCCTGCGTGCCCCCCACGCCCTCATCTGTGGTAAGCTCCGAGCGGCGGCGGGCCATGGGGCCGGCACCGATGCGAAACGCCACCGACTCATTTTGCAGAATATCAAAGCTCGCCTCCGCCCCTCCGACGAGGTAGGTGTTCTTTATGGTATAAATATTTTTCACGTCGTCGTAGCGGGCGCTTGAGAGCAGGCCGGCATGCAACCCCAAACCGAGCCTGTCGCTCACGTAATGATGGTATCTGTTCGTGAACATGATCCCCTGGCTGTCAAACTCAGAGAGCCAGACAAAATTGACCCCTGCCTTTAATGAGGAAGCAATCTTTCGCCCACCGAATTTTCCCTGCGCCTGCACAGTTGGGGTCATGAGCGGGGCAAACAATAAGATAAGCACCAAAAAAACACCTGATAATGGCAATTTCATACAAGAGAAGTTAAATGTAAGACAACAGCTGATACCGCACGTTGCAGGAAGCTTATGATAGTACGCCAGCTATATAGTTATAGTTGCATATATTATCACATTTTCTGGAATTCCTCTTAAAAGGGTCTCGCGTCAGCTTTTAGCCGTGTGCAGTTTCCACCAAGGCAGATAGGGTTTGTCGTGATGCTCGTAATGGTAGCCAAAGAAATAGCAGCTCACAAAGGCCCATACATGGTTCTTGGCTTGCGTGCTGGATTTGTGTGGGTTGTCTTCGGCGTGCTCGCCCCGATGGGGCAGGTAGGTGCCAAAGTAAAATAGCTGAAACGTAGCCAGCACAGCCGGAAGCATCCAAAAAAGCACTACGTTTTCCAACGGAAAGAAGGCCTTCAGCAGATTGAACGTCAGGGCCATGAGCACCAACTGCCACCAAGTGATGTACTGCCTGAGGAAACTCACATACCAGGGCCAGAAAGCCCCACCGTGATAGTCGGGATCCTGCTCGGTGGCCACGTGGCGGTGATGCTGGTGGTGCCGGGGCAGCAGGCGCGGATACCAGTTATAGGCAAAAAGAAACGCCGCCACCGTTCCGATCCCCTTGTTCAGCCGGCGGTGCCCAGGCGCGACAACCCCGTGCATGGCATCGTGGGCCGTGATAAACAGGCCCGTATAAAGGTGGGTTTGCAGCAACACGAAAAGGTAGGTCAGCGGGGAGGAAAATGAAACAGGCCGTTGCAACAGCCAGGCCAGCAGCCCGGCCCACCCAACGATAATCACCGCCGCAATTGCCACTCCCCTGAAATCGCTTTGCTTTTTTGTCGCCATCAGTTTATACCCGCCTGAACCTTTGATGTGTTCTGCCTACTCCGCCGAAAACGGGCCTTGTGCTTTCTTTTGCGTCAGAGAGATCTCCTCCAAAGCATCCCGAACAGTCTCCATCAACCACATGGGGGTTGAGGTCGCGCCGCAGATCCCGACGCTGTCGCCCTCCTCAAACCAGGCAGTTTGTATCTCTTCTACTTTTGAGATGAAATAGGTAGCCGGATTGGTCTCCTTGCAGACGTTATACAACACTTTCCCGTTCGAGGATTTGGTGCCCGACACAAAGATAACCTTGTCGAACTTCTCTGCGAACTTTCGCAGGACTTTATCGCGGTTCGACACCTGGCGGCATATGGTGTCGTTGGCGTTCACTTCGTAGCCCCGGTCCTCCAGCTCCTGCTTGATGCGGTAAAAACTGTCCGTGCTTTTTGTTGTCTGGCTGTAAAGGGTGATGTTATCGGGCAACTCGTGCTGCAGCAGCTCTGTCATGCTCTCAAACACGACAGCCTCATTGCCTGTCTGCCCGAGCAGGCCCATAACCTCGGCGTGGCCGTGCTTGCCATAGATGTAAATCTTCTCCTTCTTATCGAAACTGGTTTTGATGCGGTTCTGAAGCTTGAGCACCACCGGGCAGGAGGCGTCGATCAGGGTAAGGTTGTTGCGCAGTGCCAGCTTATACGTTTCGGGGGGCTCGCCATGCGCCCGGATCAGCACGGCCTCTTCCCGCAGCCCGGCCATCTGGGCATGGTCGATGATGCGCAGGCCCCGCTTCTGCAGCCGCTCCACCTCCTCGTCGTTGTGCACAATATCGCCCAGGCAATACAGGTACCCTTGCTCATCCAGCAAGTCCTCTGCCATCTGGATGGCGTACACCACTCCAAAGCAGAATCCAGAATCAGTATCGATGGTTACGCGAAGGCTTTGCATATACCATACTATACAGCTAACGGCGCATATTGTTTTGCCCTTTTTCGTTGCCGCAAACGCTCATATACTGAAATAGTTAGCATCAGCATCAGCATCGAGTACATGGTGTCCTCCACAGGTATGGACACGATGCGGTGGCCGAGGTTGTAGTCGTTGTTATACCATACTATCGGGAGATACGTCAGCACCCCGTTCACGAGCAGGAAAGGCACCAGGTGCACCAGGTACATCAGGTAAAAACGCCCCAGGTACTGTGTTCCGAAATAGCGCAGATGCACCAGATGCATCACCACCAGCCCGAAAAACGTGATAGAGGTATAAAGCCGCGGCAAGTTAAAAACAGCGAAGAGCAGCAAGCCCCCCATCAGAGTAAGCGCGATACCCTTAGCGTAAGGGCGCAGCAGGTCCCTGGGTATGTAGGCGTTCAGCACGTCATATATAAACACGCAGGCGTAGGGCACCGTCACAAAAAAAAGGACTTCCTCCAGGGGCAGGTTGAAGAGGTAAATGCCAATCAGGTACTTCTCGTTGAATCCCCACACGCCCAGACTGGTGAACCAGGCATCCCATACCATAAACACAAGCGCAGTCACTAAAATGGCCGGGAACAAGGCCGGCCAGTTTTTGTAGAACGCTACTTTCCTGTCGAAGGACAGCAGCAAGGGAAAGGAGATTGTGAAGATGTGCAGGTAAAGGTAGATGTACATTTAGATGGAAATATTGCGCAGAATCTCCTTCTCGGCTTCCGTGCAGTGGTCTTTCGTGAGCAGGAAATCCCGGATAGTGCGCGCCAGAGGCTTCGACATCTGAGCATTCGGGTAAGCTTGCAGGCTGCTGATCACCATCTTCTTGTCCTCTTCCACATGCTCGCTCAGGTTTAGGTAACGCGGCACGTAGTGCTCTACCGTAAAGCGGAGGAAACGGATCTCAGGGTTTACCTTGTCCTTTTCCACGGCGCTATCGAATATGGCGAGGGCGGCCCTGATCTGCTTCAGCTTGCTGTAGGGGTTCCAGACATACTTGGCCATCACCGCCTCCGAAACCGCCTTATAGGCCAACACCAGCGGATCGCCAGCGGTATAGGCACTCATCTTGGTGTGGAATGCCTTCGCCACGGCCTCCTCTTTGCTGGCTTGCAGGTACTGCAGGCGCAACTGCGACACATTGTAGCGGGTACTGTCGGCCCACACGCTGCTGCACATAAACAGGAACAGAAACAGGCAAATAAAATATTTAGGCATGAATTAGATTGCGTTAAATCGGTACTTGAGATACGAGCCGAGCAGTAGTGCCAGCTTTGTATTGTCAGGTACTCTTACGCGCTCTTTTAGGATATGGGTTGCCGGCAGATTCTGAATCTTCCGGAAAAGTTTGAGGTAATACACGTAAGCTAAGTAGACGCCCATGCGCGCGGAGGCAGGCAGCGCCATGATTCCGGTATAGGCATCCTCAAAATCTTGCAGGATATCTTTCTCAATCTCAACCTTGCAGGCGTTGGTAAAGTTCATATACTCCACTTTCGGGAAGTACACCCGCCCCCTATCCTTGTAGTCGCTTCGCATGTCGCGGAGGAAGTTTACTTTCTGAAAGGCAGCCCCAAGGCTGCAGGCAGACTTCTTCAGGCGCTCGAACATCTCCCCGTCTCCCTCGCAAAATACTTTCAGGCACATTAGCCCCACCACCTCCGCCGAGCCATAGATGTACTCTTTGTAGAGGGAGCAGTCATACGTATGGTCGTCCAGGTCCATCGCCATGCTTTTGAGGAAAGCGGCGATATAGGCTTTGTCGATTTTGTACTCATTCGCCACGCACTGGAATGCGTGCAGCACGGGGTTCAGGCTGATGCCGGAGTCAATGGCCTGGTAGGTCTGCTTTTCGAAATCGGCCAGGAGTTGGCGCTTGTCATACTCATGGAAGGTGTCCACAATCTCATCGGCGCAGCGCACAAAGCCATAAATGGCGTAGATTGGCATGTGGAACTTCTTATCGAGTGTTTTGATGCCCAGCGTAAAGGAAGTGCTGTAGGCTTGCGTGATAACTTTGCTACACTGCAGACAAGTTTGTTTGAAAAGCTCCATGGTTAGGCGAGGTAGGTGAGATCGATTATACTTTTAAGGATGCCAGGGGCGCATACTCTTTTGTTATTTCCTTGGCCACCACCTGCCCCGAGATAAGCGAGGGCGGCACGCCCGGCCCCGGAACCGTCAGCTGGCCGGTATAAAACAGGTTGGATACCTTTCGGCTTTTCAGGCTGGGTTTCAGCAAGGCCGTTTGCATCAGGGTGTTGGCAAGCCCATAGGCGTTTCCCTTAAACGCGTTGTAATCACTGATGAAGTCGTTGTGCGCATAGCTCCGTTTATATATAACGGAGCCCCGGACATCCTGTTCTGTGAGCTTCTCCAGCCGATCCATCACCAACGTATAGTATTTTTCGCGCACCTCTGGCGTGTCTTTCAGGCCCGGGGCCACCGGTATGAGCACAAACAGGTTCTCGCAACCTTCCGGCGCCACAGAAGCATCGGTGACGGAGGGGGCCGAAACATAGAAAAGCGGCTTGGTGGGCCACTTGGGGTCGGTATAAATTTCGTGGGCATGTGGCCCGAAGTCCTCGTCAAAAAACAGATTGTGGTGCTGAAGGTTTTTCAGGCGTTTGTTTATACCTAAGTAAAACAGCAGAGACGAGGGGGCCATCACGCGCTTTTCCCAGTAATCGTCGGAGTAGCTTTGAAAGGCTTTGGGCAGCAACTCCTTTTCCACATGGTGGTAATCGGCACTGGCCACCACAACATCGGCCGGAAAGGTGCCTGTGGCCGTAACCACCTGCGTTGCAACCCCCTGCTCAACGTCAATCGCCTTCACGTCCTGATCATACAGAAACGTCACCCCCTTCTCCTCCGCCAGCCGCACCATACCCTCTACTATCTTGTGCATCCCGCCCATGGGGTACCACGTGCCCAGGCTGATGTCGGCATAGTTCATGAGGCTGTAAAGGGCGGGTGTGTTTTCGGGCAAGGCTCCCAGAAACAGGATCGGGAATTCCATCAGCTTGATGATCTTCTCGTTTCGGAAGAACTTGCGGATATGCTTGTGGATCGACTGGAAGACATCCATGCGCAGGACATCGAGCAGCAGGCGGGGACTCATAAACTCGGTGAGCGAGCGGCCCGGCTTGTATACCAGTTGGTTGATGCCCACTTCATACTTGTAGGCAGCCTGTTCCAGGAATTTGTCTAGTTGGTGGGCGCTGCCTTTCTCCAGGCGCTCAAAAAGGCGGCGAATCTCAGGCATGGCAGCCGGAATGGGCATAAAATCGTTTTGGCCGAACACCACGGTATAGGATGGGTCCAGCCGCCGGAGGGTATAGTAATCAGTGGTTTTTTTGCCGAAACGCTGGAAGTACGCGTCAAAAACGTCGGGCATCCAGTACCAGCTTGGCCCCATGTCGAAGGTATAGCCCTCGGCGGAGAATTTCCGTGCCCGCCCGCCAGGACCGCTGTTTTTTTCCAGTACCGTTACTGCATAACCCTGATCCGCGAGACATGTTGCGGCAGAAAGACCTGAGAATCCAGATCCGATAACAATTACGCTGGTTGGGGCCATGCAGGGAGGTATGGGTTTGCTTTTTTTTGGAATGTCGTGGGTTATCTGTCTCTGTCGTAAACCTTCAGCGCCTGCTTCAGCTCTTTTCGGGCAATGTGGATGCGGTTCTTCACGGTTCCGATCGGAATCTGCAGCTTGTCGGCAATCTCAAGGTATTTATACCCCACATAATACATCATGAAAGGCGTGCGGTGCTCCTCGCTGAGGTTCTCGATCGCCTTGTTGATATCGTTCATGACGAAAGTAGCCGTCCCTTTGTTCTGGGTGATGTAGCTTTCGTCCGTGTTCAGGTACTGCAGGTACTCGGCGCTGTCGATGTTGCTGCTGCGCTTCGTGATCTTGTTGTAGTTGTTGATGAACGTGTTGCGCATGATCGTGTACAGCCAGGCCTTCAGGTTGGTGCCAGACTTAAACTTGTCACGATTGGTAAATGCCTTTAGCATGGTCTCCTGCACCAAATCCTTGGCGTCATCGGCATCGCGCGTCAGGTTCATGGCTACGGGGCGCAAGGAGGGTGCTATATTCTGTACGAGGTGGTTGAATTCGATTGAAGTCATTATGTTTATACTTTAATGGTTAAAACATAAACAAATATACGACTTATTCAGATATAAAACTGATTTTGTTTAGTTTAATTTCCTAAACCATTAAACAAACTCGACAAACGCCAACTTTAATCCCGTGTACGTACCTGTTTTCGGGGCGAACAACATCGGCATATAAAAAGGCTTCTTCCGTTTGCAAATAAACGACAGAAGCCTTTCGCTGGATTGAGACAGTGGGGAACTACGCTTTTAATTCTTCCGAAAACGTGCGCATACAGTTAATTCTCTTCATGTTAGCTGGCAGCGCTATAAAATCATGCTGCGCCTGAAAGCCATACACATAAATGGTGGTATGCGGAAAGCGCTTAGACAGCTGGTTCAGGTAGCCCTGCACCTGGTCGCGCTCTGGCACCGACGTGAGCACGGTGCAAATGTACTTCGCCTGGAATTGCTCATACGTCAGCTCCAGGTCCTTGAAGGGCAGGTTCTGCCCAAGGTATACCACGTGTTGCCCGTTTGCCCTCAGCACGTAGTTCAGGTACAGCAGGGCCAGTTCGTGCAGTTCGCCTTCCGGCAGGTAGAGGATGTAGGTGGGCGCGTTTTCTTTGCGCCGTATGGTTTGGCCGTCTATGGCCACGATCAGCTTCTGACGGATCAGGTTGCTGACGAAGTGCTCATGCGCCGGACTGATATTGTTGGTCTGCCACAGGATGCCGATTTTATAGAGGAAAGGGCTGATGATTTCCTCCATCACATCGTGGAGGCCCAGCTGAAGCGTGGCAGTGGAAAGCTGTTTCTCGAATTTCTCCTCATCCATATCCACCATCGCCGAGACCAGCGCGCTCACATGGTGCGAACACGCGCAAGGCGAGTCACAGAGCTGCGTCACCATTTTAAGAATCTGCCTAGGGTCCATCTGAGCGATCTTGGAGATTTTGTAGCCCCGCTCGTTCAGCAGCGAAATATTGAGCAACGACTTCAGGTCCGCCTCGTCGTAATACCGGATGTTGGTGTCCGTGCGCTTGGGGTTCAGAATGCTATAGCGCTGCTCCCATATCCGAATGGTATGGGCCTTGATCCCGGAAAGGTGCTCGAGTTCTTTAATTGTATATTGCGCCACGTTTTTGCTGTTTTTTAACTATTCCGTATGCTGCTTTAAAGTATCGTGGCGCCACCCAAAGCATCCCAAAAGACTGCGCGTCGTGCTTGCCCCTGGTTTTGTGATGCACTTTGTGCGCCATGTTTAAGGCTTTGAGGTAAACATTAGACGTGCCACCGAACAACCTGAGCCGGCGATGTATAAATACGTCATGAATCAGGAAGTAAGCTACGCCATACAGCGTGATGCCCGCGCCAATCCAGAACCTGTAGTCTATAGGGTCGCTGCCGAATACGAAAAACAGCATCGCCAGCGTACCGTAGTAGGCAAAAAACAGGTCGTTCAGCTCAAAGGCATGGTCGTGGGGCGTGTGGTGCGACCTGTGCAGAAACCACAGAAACCCGTGCAGCACATACTTGTGCATGACCCACGCCACGCCTTCCATCACGACAAACGTCAGTAGCATGATTCCGATACCTACCAGCATATCCAACAAACAGCAAGTTTAACGAATAGTTTAAAAATATTAAACAGATTTTACCACGTCAGCGGCTCTTTGTTCAGGAAGGCGGCAATGCCGCGCTGGCAGTCTTCGCTGCTTCGGGCCACAGCGTTCATTTCGGCGGCGTACTGCAGGCCTTCCTCCAGCCCCATACCCTGCACCCGCGCGATCATCTCCTTGGTCACCTCCATCGACTGGCGGGAGTTTTCGGTGCACAGCTTCCGGGCAAAGGCAAACACCCGCTCTTCCAGTTCTGCCTTGGGCACCACGTAGTTCACCAGGCCATACCGCTCCGCCTCCGCCGCCGGGATCAGGTCGCCGGTGAGCAACAGCTGCTTTGCCCGGGCCTCCCCGATCTTGCGCAGCAGAAACACCTTTACGATAGCCGGAATGAAGCCGATCTTGACCTCAGTATAGCCGAACTTTGCCTCAGGCACCGTAAACCCAAAATCGCAGATGGCGGCAAGGCCGCAGCCACCCGCAATGGCATGCCCGTGCACCTGGGCGATCACCACCTTTTTCAGGGTATAGATTAGCCGGAACAGCTCCATCAGGTGCGTGGAGTCCAGCAGGTTTTCGTGGTAGTCGTTTTGCTGCAGCTGCTGGATATACTCCAGGTCAGCGCCGGCGCAGAACACCTTTCCCTCTGCCCGCAGCACCACCACCTTGCATGCCTCGTCGTCCTCGGCAGTGGCAAAGGCGCGCTTCAGCTCCGACACCACCTCGTGGTTCAGGGCGTTTCGCTTCTCCGCGCGGGCCAGCGTAACATAACCCACGCGGTCAATGACCTCATAGTGTACAAAAGCCTTCGTCTGTGCATCTAGTGTGTTGGAAGTGTTCATCATAGTGTTGTTCTTTATACTTGGGTATAGCTCAAAAATGTAGGCAAGGTTTAGCAGATATGCAAACCTGAGCA
Source organism: Pontibacter sp. E15-1 (assembly GCF_022601975.1). Classification (GTDB taxonomy): domain Bacteria; phylum Bacteroidota; class Bacteroidia; order Cytophagales; family Hymenobacteraceae; genus Pontibacter. Next base: position 105,705 of record NZ_JAKVIR010000010.1, on the reverse strand, counting down.
AATTGCCCGGGCCTGCCGCAAGCTGCTCCGGCGCCGTTCGCGCTGCAAACGGTCACACAAAAAACGAACCAGCCTTTGGGCCAGCCTGATCGCCGGGAACAGTAACACCCTATCGTTCAACTTTTACAAAAAGAAGGCGTTTGAGAAAAGGCACTTGCTAACGAACGTTAGGTTGCATATATTTGTTAGAAACATATGGACGCGCCAGTGAGCAGAAAAAAACAAATTGAGCATACGGCTACGGCACTTTTCAAAACAAAGGGCTTTTCGGCCACCTCCATGCGCGACCTGGCCAACGCCCTGGGTATAGAAGCTGCCAGCATCTACTCCCACATCAAGTCGAAGGAGGAGATTCTGCAGCGGGTTTGCTTCCGGATGGCAGACGAGTTTTTTGACGCGCTGGAAGGCGCCGAGGCCACAGGGGCCACGGCGACGGAGAAACTTAAAAACGCCATTACGGCCCACGTGCTGGTCCTGACCCATAACACAGAGGCTTCGGCCGTTTTCCTGCATGAGTGGCGCCACCTGAGCGAACCGTTCCACAGCCAGTTTCTGGCCCTGCGCGACCGCTACGAGGCACACTTCAGGCAGCTGATTAAGGCGGGGGTGGAAAACGGGGAGTTTCAGGTGCCCGATGAGAAATTCGCTGCCCTCACCATCCTGTCGGGCCTCAACTGGATTCATACCTGGTATAAGCCCGACGGTAAGATGAAGCCAGCCGAGATCGCCGAAAACCTGTCGGCCATGCTGCTGAACGGGCTGAGCGCCAAAGCGTAATACACACAAAACTGATACACCGGGTTGTAAAATGCTCCCGGTTTTAAATCATACTGAACTTTAAAACAAAAGATACTATGTACGGAGGAGGAAACATTTTCGAGGCCACCAAATTAGATGACCTGCAGGCTGAAGACCCTGCGAAAATGGCTGAGTTTGAGGCCCGCATCGCACGCGGCGAGAAGATAGAGCCGAATGACTGGATGCCCGCGCTATACCGCAAGCAGCTGATCCGGATGATTGAGCAGCACGCCCACTCCGAGATTATCGGCTCGCTGCCCGAGGGCACCTGGATTACGCGTGCGCCGGGCTTCCGACGCAAGATGGCGCAAATGGCGAAGGTGCAGGACGAGGTGGGCCACGCACAGCTGCTCTACAGCGCCGCCGAAACCCTCGGCAAGTCGCGGGAGCAAATGCTGACGGACCTCATCAACGGCAAATCCAAGTACTCTAACGTTTTTAACTACCCGGCCTTAACCTGGGCCGACTCCAACGTGATCTCCTGGCTGATTGACGCCGGCGCGATTGTGAACCAGATGGCGAACGCGCGTGGCAGCTACGGCCCATACTCCCGTGCCCTGGAGCGCATCTGCGCGGAGGAGGCCTTCCACCTCAAGTATGGCCACGACGCGGTGGTGCACCTGGCAACAGGCTCCCCGAAACAGCGCGAGATGATACAGGCGGCCCTTAGCCGCTGGTGGCCCCCGATCATGACCTTCTTCGGCCCTTCGGACAAGATGAGCACGCACACCGAGACGCTCATGCGCTGGAAAGTGAAGATGGCCACAAACGACGATTGCCGCCAGCAGTTCCTTGATATGTATGTGCCCAAGATATGGGAACTCGGCTTGACTGTGCCAGACCCCAACCTGAAAAAGAACGCCGAGACAGGCAAGTGGGAGTTCACGGAGCCGGATTGGGAGGAGTTTAAGCGCGTGATCAACGGCGATGGCCCCTGCAACGCCGAGCGCCTTGCCGTACGCCGCTCCGCCGAAGAGCGCGGAGCCTGGGTGCGCAAAGCCCTCCTCCACCCGAAAGCAAAATACGTGAAACCACTCGCCTAGCAGCAATTAAAAATTAGAAGTTATGGATTAGAAATTCATCTGGAGTGAAAGTATAATTTTAACACCCATTTCTAATTTCTAATTTTTAATTCATAATTAAGAAATCATGAGCTTAACCTCTTTAGACCCCAGAGTAACCCGACTGAACCTGCCTGATGGCGAGGTGCCTTTAATGGCTCCCAAGCCTGCGCTGGACCAGTTTGAGACCTACGAGGTATTCCATCAGAAGAAAGAAAGTGCCGCGTATACCTATGTAGGCCCTGTGCACGCGCCCAACGAGGATGTCGCGTTTCTCTTCGCCAAAGAACAGTACAGCCGCCGTGCTGCCTGCGTGGGCCTTTGGGTTGCCCGCACGGCCCATATCCAGGTGACGCCCTACGTTGGGGACGGGGAGAATGTGTATGACACGCTCCGTCTGGAAACGCCCACGGAGCAAAGCGGCCAGCCGGAGCCTTACGAGATCTTCCACCTGAAAAAGCGGGGGAAAGCCCATACGCACGCAGGCCGGGTAATGGCCACCTCCTACCAGGGTGCGGTGCAGGAGGCGAAGAAGGCCTTCGGTGAGAAAGGCCCGATCGTGAATGTATGGGTGGTCAGGTCAGGGCATGTGCTGCAGTCTGCGGAAGAGGACAAGGACATGTGGCTGACGGTGCCGGAGAAGAAGTACCGCGAGGCCACTGCCTACAAAGTGATGGACAAGATCACGAAGTTTAAGGAACAACAAACCAACACCCCTGCCCAATGAACGAGCAAGCGATAAAAGACCTGCTGTACAAACTAGCCGACGACCTCCTGATCCTGGGGCACCGAAACTCTGAGTGGACGGGCTTCGGGCCGATTCTGGAAGAGGACATTGCCTTTTCTTCCATGGCTCAGGACAAGATCGGCCATAGCCTTGCGTTTTATACCCTGCTGCACGAGCTGGGTGAAGCCGACCCGGACACTGTTGCTTTTACGCGCAACGCCAACCAGTTTCATAACAGCCAGTTGGTGGAGTTGCCCAACGGGGAGTATGATTTCAGCCTGATCCGCCATTTCCTGTACGACAACGCCGAGATTATCCGTTTCGAGATGCTGAGCCAGTCCAGTTACGAGCCGATCGCCAAGGTTGCCACCAAGCTGAAGGGCGAGGTGAAGTACCATGTGCTGCACGCCAACACCTGGATCAGGAACCTGGGAAGCTCCACAGAGGAGGCCATTGCCCGCCTGCAAACCTCGCTGAACGAGGCGCTGCCCTATGCGTTGGGCATGTTTGAGCCTTCTGCGTATGAGCAGGATCTCATCGATGCCAGCATCTATCGTGGCGAGGAGGCGGTAAAAGCTGCCTGGCAGCAACGGATACGTGCTGTGTTAGAGAAAACCGAACTGCAATTGCCTGACTTAGAGAGTATCACCCCGATAACAGGCGGGCGCACCGGCAGCCATACCCACCACCTGCAGCCGCTCCTCGACGAGATGGCGGAGGTGTTCAAGATTGATCCTGCGGCGGAATGGTAGAATTTCATTGATCGCTTTTTGATGATCGCTGCAAACAACAGGACTTTATACTTCCATAAAACGCGAATAACGAGCAACCAATAACGATAAACACAATAGAATGCTGACCAAGGAACATATCCTGACACTGTTGGAAGAGGTGAAAGACCCGGAGATACCCGTCCTCTCCCTGGTAGACCTGGGTGTGATTACGGGGGTTGAGATTTCGGAGGAGGACCACGTGACCGTGCGCATGACGCCCACCTTCGCCGGTTGCCCCGCCATGGACTATATGAAAAAGGATGTGGAGCGCACGCTCGAGAAGCATGGCATCAAGCACTATACCGTTACCATGACTTTTGACAACCCCTGGGACAGCAACAAGATTTCGGAAAAGGGCCGCAAGGCGCTCAAGGATTTCGGCCTGGCCCCGCCCCCAACGTATGATCTGATTCTGGATCTGGACATACTGGAGTATGCCACATGCCCCTACTGCAACAGTGGGAACACGTCTATGCGCACCCCCTTTGGCCCCACCCTCTGCCGCTCCATGCACTACTGCAACGACTGCCGCCAGATGTTTGAGCAGTTTAAGCCCTTATAGCGATACCTATACCCTGGCTATCAGGTATAAAAGCAGCGGCCTTGCCCTATGAATAGGGCAAGGCCGCTGCTTTTAATGTTATGTGTATAGAGTGATTTAGAGCTTCTCCATCTCTGCCTGCACAAAATCTACCAGGCTGCTGATGTATGCCGTGCTGAAATCGAACTTAATGCCTGCGGCCTCATATACCTCCCCAATGGATACGGTATACCCCAGACTTAGTGCGCGCTTGTACGCCGCCAGGCCTTCCGCAGGGTTCTCTTTGTAATTCTTCCATACCGCGATCGCCCCGAGCTGCGCCATGGCATACTCAATATAGTAGAACGGTACCTCGTATAGGTGCAGCTGCTTTTGCCAGACAAAGGGCTTGTATTGCTCCAAGCCATCCCAGTTTACCAGCTTGTGGTTGAACGTGTTGAAGATGCGCACCCATTCCTGATGACGCTCTTCCGTGGTTTGGTTCGGATGCTCATAAATCCAATGCTGAAACTTATCCACGGTGGCAACCCACGGGAATGTCTCCAGCACGCTTTCAAGATGCGTGCGCTTGGCGCGGCGCAGCTCGTCCTCGTCCTCAAAAAACGTGTCCCAATGGTCCATCGAGATCAGCTCCATCGACATCGACGCCAACTCTGCCACTTCAGACGGCGGGTGCTTTGCTGCATTCAGGCTCATTTCGCGCGTCAGGAAGGAGTGTACCGCGTGCCCACCTTCGTGCAGCATCGTGATCACGTCGCGCAGGCTCGAGGTAGCGTTCATAAAGATAAAGGGCACCCCAATCTCATCCAGCGGGTAGTTATACCCCCCTGGCGCCTTCCCCTTCCGCGACTCAAGGTCCAGGTGGCCCATTTCGCGCATGGTGGCCAGGCAATCGCCCAGATAGGTATCCAGGGCATAAAACACCTGCACCGTTTTCTCCAGCAACTCTTCCCCGGTTTTAAAAGGCTCCAGAGGCTTATCCCCGCTTGGGTCTACGTCCAGGTCCCAGGGACGGAGGTTGTCAAGGCCCAGCTTCTCTTTTCGCTCCACATCCAGGTTGGTGAGCAGCGGCACGATGGTTTCTTCGATGGATTGATGAAAATCGAAGCAATCCTGCGGGGTATAGTCGAACCGGCCCAGGGCGGCAAACATGTAATCGCGGAAGTTGTCGAAGTCCGCGTTGGTGGCTATCTGATTGCGGAGTTGCAGCAACTCGTCAAAAAGACTGTCCAATTTCTCGCGGTCCTGGTAGCGGCGGTCCTGAACGGAGCGCCAGGCCTCCTCGCGCACGGTGCGGTCTGTCCGCTTCAAGCGGTCGGCGGCGCGCTGCAGGGTCATCTCCTCTCCGTCCAGTGTTACGGTCATGGCCCCAGAGATGGCGGCATACTGCTGTTGCTTGGTGCTGATCTCGGTCTGGATCGGGATATTGTCTTCCCTGAAAATTTCTAGTGCGCGCTCCACTCCCCTAAGATATATCCTGTACTTATCCTGGTCCAGCCCGCTCATGTAGGGCGAGTGCATCAGCTTGAGGTTCAGCTCGTGGTCGTATGGGGCTATCTGGGGCTCGATCTCGGAAACGAAATATTGGAAAGCCTGCGTGGTTTCCTCGTTCTGGGTGTCGCAGGTCATCCGGATATAGCGCCACCCCAAGTCCTCAGAAAGCACGCTTTCCAGCTCGCTTCGGTCTTGCATCCACTTTTCAAGGTCTGGCACACTGGCAATGTCGCGCGTCTTAAGCTCTTCGAAATATGGCTTTAAGGTTTCCCAGGAGTCTACTTTAAAATCGTCAGCAAGGTATAACCTCGGCTTCCGTTCAGGTATAGTTAAATTTGTTGTTTGAACTGTCATTATCGCAATGTGGATTTTAGTAGTACAATGTAGACACTTCTCATGAAAGTGCAAAAGAAAGCAGCGCCAGAGTCTGATAATTAGTCGGGCGCTGCGTGTACGTACAGTTAAACGGGTTTTATCCGATTTCGATCACCACATTGGCAGTGAGCGGGTGGCCCACGCAGTTCAGCACATAGCCTTCCTCCATCTCCGCGTCCGAAAGCCCCTCCCGCTCATCCAGGTGTACTTTTCCGCTCAAGCACTTGCCCCTGCAGGCTGTGCACAGCCCTGCCTGGCATGAGTAAGGCAGGTCGATGTCCTGGTCGAGGGCCGCCTCCAGTATGGTTTGGTCGGGCTCCACCTCCACAGCGTATTCCGCACCCTCATAGATAATCGTCACGGTTTGCGTCCTGATTTCCCCGTCATCCTCCGACGCGGCGACGTCTCCATGCTTTGGCTGCGCCGCCTCGGCTTCGGCTGTCGCACTGCTCACAAAGCTCTCCCTGAAAATGCGCTCTGCGGGCACATGAAGCACATCCAGCGCATGGCGCACTTCGGCCATCATGCCATCGGGGCCGCACATATAGTACACGGCGTTTTCGGGTTTAGCAAGTTGCAGGCGCTCCAAAATCCTGATGATCAGGCTCTGGTTCATGCGGCCCCGGTGGTCGCAGTCGTATTTGGGCTGGCTGTATACATACTCCACCTGCAGGCGGTCCGGGTTTGCGGCCTGAAGTTCCTGCAGCTGCTCTTTAAAGATCACTGTGTCTTCGTCGCGGTTGCCATACAGCAGTGTCACGGTGCTGTCCGGCTCCTCGTGCAGCGCTGTCTTCAGCATCGACATGAGGGGCGTAATGCCGCTGCCCGCCCCAAACAGGATGATCTGGCGCTGGCTCGTCGGGGCGCAGGTCAGGCAGAAGTTGCCGAGAGGCTCCATCACCTTCACCTCCTGGCCTACCTGCAGTTTATCTACCAGGTAGTTGGATACCAGCCCTCCGTCCACGCGCTTCACCGTGACGGCCAGGCGCGGGGCTTCCCTCGGGCTGCTGCTCAGGGAATACGACCGGCGGTACTCTTTGCCTTCAATGTTCAGGATCAGGGTCAGAAACTGGCCGGGCTTGAAAGAAATGTTCTGTTTTTCGGGATGCTCGAAGTGAATAGAGATGGCATCCGGTGTTTCTCTTTTGATTGCGACAACCTTCAGGTTGAGGTAAGGGCTACTCATATGTGTGCTTTGTTTGATCGTAATGCTTTTAGCGCATGTTTAAACTTCATCCTTTGGATTGCAAAACGCCCTTCATGAGCCCTGAACAACATTTTTATTCCCCATACTACTATTGTATGGCTCCCAAAACGCCTCGTCAAAACCCTTTCTGAACATCTTTCTCCTCCAAAAACTAAATTTAAACATACTTCTAATTGAAAACCGCTTTTCGGTGCGAAAGTTACGATAATCTGGACTGTTCTGTGAAAGCTGCGTATAGAAACTGCTAATACAGGAAATTATATATAAAAAGATTGATAATTTTAATGTATATTAGTTGTGTTAAATATAAAAAAAACTGCAACTTTACGGCACGCCTTCTGCCCCACCCGGGCTACGCTGACCTTACGCTTACCTAATCCACATTAATGAAAACAAAATGCTGTACAAACTTACTCTCAAAAACAGTGAGAAAACGGTAGTCGTAGACGACAAAACCTACGAATACATTCAAAAAAACGTGTACCTGCAACAGATTGATTTTCTGAAGCACCTGCGCATCCACTCCAACGGCTATGCCTTCTTCCAGAAAAACTGGCCTCTCAAAAACGGGAAATACCGCAACGAGACAATCTACCTGCACAAAATGATCGGGGAGCAACTCCTCCAAAAGCCTGAAAGCGACCTGCGGCTCTACGTTCATTTCAAGAACGGCAACAAGCTGGACTGTCGGCTGGATAACTTAGAATGGGCTCCGCTCTGCAAAATAGTCCGTAACACGGCCAAAACAGAGAACAAGCTGGGCGTGCGCGGCGTGCACAAGGAGGCACAGAAGTACCGTGCCATCATCCACTTTAACAAGCAACGCATCAACCTGGGCACCTTCGACACGCTGCAGGAGGCCGCTGCGGCCTACAGCAAGAAATCAGAGGAGCTTTTCGGGAAAACCAAGAGCCTGAAAACGCTCTCTAAACTGGTAGAGGAAGAGGTCGTCAGCTAATTTCTGCTTATACTTGCACGAGGCTTTATACCCGAGCCTCGTGCAAGCTTCATGACTTCATCACTTAACTTACCCGCTTTACTGCAAAAGCACCAGCATGCTTTTGCTCCCGTGCTGGCCGCCGACCTGAACGCAGACCACGTGTGCGCCCTGGATTTCACGGCTGCCAATACCCTGCTGCAGCAAACTGATTTGCAGAATACCGCTGCCTTCGATGCGGCCGTGCAGCAGATGCTCCGGTCCAAGCAAGCGACTATCGGTGTGGGCGGCTACCTCGAAGACCGGTTTATATACCGCCGCAGCCAGCACTTTGACGTGGCCGCCGAAAGCCGCAACCTGCACCTGGGCGTGGATGTATGGGTGGAGGCAGGCACAGCCGTTTTCGCGCCGCTGGATGCCACCGTGCACTCTTTCCGGGACAATGACAACTTCGGCGACTATGGCCCTACCATCATTCTGCAACATGAGCTGGAGGGTGTTGTTTTTTATACCCTATATGGCCACCTGACCCGCGCTTCGTTAGCAGGACTCAGAGCGGGGCAACCGTTTGCTAAAGGCGCGAAGGTGGCCGAGGTCGGCCCATACCCCGAAAACGGCAACTGGCCGGCGCACCTGCACTTTCAGGTGATGGCCTCGATGGAAGGCAGGAGCGGAGATTTCCCCGGCGTAGCCACCACTTCAGAACGAGCTGCCTACCAGGGGCTTTGCCCCAACCCCAACCTGATCCTGCAATGCCGCCACCTGGCGTAGCCTTGCAATTCGCCCCGATTTTAAGTAAAATTGCCTTCTAGGGCGCTGCCGATTCAAGCAGCGCCTTTTGTTTTTAACCTCATAAGTATAACTGAATATGGTGCTCGACATCGACTCAATCCGCGAACTGGTTTTGAACTTTGCCATGGTATATGGCCTGCGGCTTTTGGTGGCTGCTGTCATTCTGGTACTGGGTACCTGGGTGATCAAGCGCGTGAGCAGGCTGCTGCAAAACCTGATGCTGCGCAAAAACGTGGACCCGTCGTTGCGGCCATTTTTGAGCAGTATCATCAATGTGGCGCTTTGGGTCCTGCTGATTGTGCTGGTAGTGGCGCAGATGGGCCTCGAGATGACCTCGTTTATCGCGGTGCTCGGTTCGGCTGGTTTAGCCATCGGTTTGGCGCTGCAGGGCAGCCTTTCCAACTTTGCCGGTGGCGTGCTCATCCTCACGATCAAACCCTTCCGGGTAGGTGATTTTATTGAGGCCCAGGGGCAGGCAGGCACGGTGCACATCATCAACATCTTCAACACGGTGATCAAAACCGGCAACAATCAGGTGATCTATATGCCCAACGGCCCGCTGGCGTCGAGTGTGGTGGTCAATTACTCCGTAGAGCCTACCCGCCGCATGGAACTCAAGCTGGTCATCAGCCCGGAAAACAACCTGGCCGCCGTGAAGCAGTTATTGCAGGATCTAATTCAGGACGACCCGCGCATTTTGCCAGACCCGGCGCCGGTGATTGCCGTAACGGAATTCACGGAGTACTCCCTTACCCTGAGCATGCGCCTATGGGCGAAAAAAGAGGATTTCTGGCCGCTGAACTGGGAGATGAACGAGCGTGTGAAAATAGCCTTTGCTGAGCAGGGCATAAAAGCCCCGGCCCCTATCCAGAAGCGTGAAATGGTTACGGTACAGCACGCGGCCAAAGCATAAGCGACTTTCCTGCTTGCCTTAAACTATCCCGGCATATCTGCTTCTTCAGGCCGCTTATGAGAAGCTGCTCAAACTCAAAAGTCACCTGTCATAAAAATGATAGAAGTAGAAAAGCTAAATAACGCTGACAAGAGTAGAGTAAAGCTTGAAATGAAACAAGTTTTTATAAGCTATTTAGCTATAGGAATTATTGTGGCTATAGTAACCTCTGCCTGTATTATTGCCATACAAAAATATGACAATCTGCCAATCGGAAAAGGTACAGCAATTACTCTTTTGCTCTTAGCTGTTGTGTCTGGTTTTACAGCCTTTTTATACTTTGCTGTTAAGCACTATCGTAAGGACTTAAATAGTGATTCAAAAAGAATATACTCAGGACAGATAACAGACAAAACTACTAACACTAACTGGGGTTGGCATGGTAACCCTGCTGCTGACTCTAATTCGCAACCAAAGCTAGTTGAATACTTTTTAGTTATAGACAGTCAAAGGGTATGTGTAGAAGCAGAAGAATATAGCAGGTTTGAAATTGGAGACACAGTAAGTCTGCACTTTACAAGCGAGAGTAATATCTTATTAGGAGTGACTAAAGAATTACGTTCAGGTAACCAAGCATAGGCTTCGGCTGACATCTCGCCTTAGCCTCTACGAGACCATTATATATAAAAAATTATATAAAGGCCTTGCTGCACTTGTATATATAATACACCCGCTCCTTTCAGTTACTGCCCCCACCAACTAACAATTCAACAATGCAGCAATTGAACAATTCTTCACCTAATCAAACTTGATCGCCTTGACGGGTTTGATGCGGGAAACCATGGCGGCAGGTATGAGGATGGCCAGCATGGTGAGCAGCAGCGTGATGGCGTTCAGCCCAATGATGATGCCTGGGTTCCAGCTGATCGGCACGCGGTCCATGTAATAGTTCTCCGGGTCGAGGGGTATGATTTTAAAGTAATACTGGATAGCGCAAAAGCCCAGGCCCAGCACGTTGCCCCAGATCAGGCCCTTGATCGTGAGTTTGAGGCCGCGGAAGTAAAACACTTCCCTGATCTGCGCGTCGGTCGCACCTACGGCCTTCAGCACACCGATCATGTTGATGCGCTCGATGATCATGATAAACACCGTAGACACCATGTTAAACGAGGCCACGAAAATAATGAGCACCAGGAAGATGACTACGTTTTTGCGGAGCAGCTTCAGCCAGTCGAACAGCTGCGCGTGCCGGTCCGTTATCTTTTCGAGTTGCAGGTCGTAGTGCATCTGGTCGAACACCTGGTCTGCCGTCTGGTCAATCTGGTCAAAATCCTTCAGCACAATCTCCACACCGCCCACCAGCGTGTCGGGCCAGTTGTTGAGCTCGCGCACCAGTTTCAAATCCCCGATCACGAACACTTCGTCAAACTCCTCCAGCCCTGTGTTGAAAATGCCTTTCACCTGCAGCTTCCGGGCGCGCGGCGGGTTCTGGATAAAGTAGAAAATCGCCTCGTCGCCAACCCCCAGGTGCAGCTTATTGGCCACACTCTGGCTGATGAGCACTTCTTTGGATGATGCCGTGTCGGAATACGAGACAAGCCCGCCCGCCAGCAGGTTCTGCTTCATTGCGCTCATGTCGTAGTCCTGCCCCACGCCTTTCAGCACCACGCCCAGCACCTCGTCTTCGGTTTTGATGATGGCAGTCTTGCGGGCAAAGGCCTGAATTTTCTGGATGCCGGGGATAGAATCGGTCACGCCAATGTTCATGCTGATCGGCGCACCCTCGTAGGAGTTGTTGGTGTCATAGCGGCTCACCTGCAGGTGCGCGCCAAACGAAAAAATCTTCTGCCTGATCTCATCGCGGAAGCCATCCAGAATGGCAAATGAAACGATCATGATCGCAATGCCCGCAGCTATGCTGATTATTGCTATTTTTGTAACCGACGAGGTAAACGAGCCGGCCTGCACTTCTGAGATTTTATCGGATATGTATCTGGAGATATTCACTCGCCTTGTTTCTTAACAGCCTTAAAGATAGGTATGAATTTTGACTTCTGCCTCATGACTATGACACAGCCCATGCTTCTACTCTTCACCTCCATTTTGCTTGCCCTCGGCAACTGCGCCCCAAAGCAAGCTCCCCACACTGCCACACAGCCAGTTCAGGTTTTGGAAACCCCCAAGCCTGAACCGATTGCCGCGCAAAAGGCAAAGCCATTACAGACTGGGGCCGAGCAAGTTGAGCTATACCTCCCACAACTGAAAGGCAAGCGCGTGGGCCTGATCGTCAACCAGACCTCAGTGGTAGGCCAAACGCATTTAGTGGATACCTTATTGAGCCGGGGCGTGGACGTGGTCACGATTTTTGCACCGGAACACGGGTTTCGGGGCGAGGCTGACGCCGGCGCCCACGTGAAAGACGCCAAAGATATCCGCACCGGGTTGCCTATCGTGTCGCTGTACGGCAAAAACAAGAAACCGTCGGCAGAGCAGCTGAAGAACCTGGATGTGCTCGTGTTCGACATTCAGGATGTGGGCGTGCGCTTTTATACCTATATCAGCACGATGCATTACGTGATGGAGGCCGCCGCCGAGAACAAGAAGCCCATACTGGTGCTGGACCGCCCAAACCCCAACGGGCATTACGTGGACGGACCGGTGCTGGAGAAAGCGCACCAGTCGTTTGTGGGCATGCACCCCATCCCGATCGTGCACGGCCTGACAGTGGGCGAGCTGGCGGAGATGATAAACGGCGAGAAGTGGCTGGAGGGCCAGCGGCAGGCAGACCTGACGGTGGTGCCCGTCGCAAATTATACCCACAACACGGCTTATATCCTCCCGGTAAAGCCATCCCCGAATCTCCCAAACGCGCAGGCGATTACGCTATACCCCTCGCTTTGTTTGTTTGAGGGCACCAACGTGAGCGTGGGGCGCGGAACGCCCACGCCTTTTCAGGTGATCGGAAGCCCCTACTACACCGACAAGGGGTATTCCTTTACCCCGGAAAGTACCCCCGGCGCCACGAATCCTCCCTACAAAGGGCAGGTATGCTATGGCATGAACCTGACAGCACCCGCTAAGGCACAGCCCTTCACGCTGGCATACCTGCTGAAGATGTATAAGCAATCAACCGAGCAAGACAAGTTCTTCAACAGCTTTTTCGAGAAGCTGGCGGGTACCGCTCAGCTGCGTGAGCAGATTAAGGCAGGCAAGTCAGAGGCTGAGATCCGCGCCAGTTGGGAGCCTGCCCTTTCGGATTACAAGAACCTCCGTAAGCAGTATCTGCTATACCCCGAAAAGAATTAACCATGAAACAAGACTTACGCATCGTGTTTATGGGCACGCCCGACTTTGCCGTGCCTACCCTGCAAACACTTGTCGAGCATCAGTATAACGTGGTGGCAGTCATCACGGCCCCGGACAAGCCCGCAGGCCGTGGCCAAAAGCTGCAGCAATCGCCGGTGAAGGAGTACGCCATGGCGCAAAACATCCCGGTGCTGCAACCCACCAACCTGAAATCAGAGGCTTTCCTGGACGAGCTGCGCGGGTATAAAGCCAACCTGCAAATCATCGTGGCTTTCCGGATGCTGCCCGAAGTGGTATGGGCGATGCCGGAGTTGGGCTCTTTCAACATACACGGTTCGCTGCTGCCGCAATACCGCGGGGCGGCCCCCATCAACTGGGCCATCATCAACGGCGAAAATGAGACTGGCGTCACCTCCTTTTTCCTCAAGCACGAGATCGATACCGGCGACCTGATTTTCCAGGAGCGCGTGCCGATTTTGGAAGAAGATGACTTTGGGACGATGTATGAGAAGCTGAAGTATACCGGAGCAGAATTGGCTCTGCGCACGGTGCAGGCCATCGAACGCAACGAGGTGCAGCCACAGCCGCAGGTTACATCCACCGAAACCAGGCATGCGCCAAAGATCTTTAAAGACACCTGCGAGATCAACTGGAACCAGCCAGCCCATCAGGTGCGCGACTTTATCCGGGGCCTCAGCCCATACCCTGCCGCCTGGACGCGCCTTAACGGTAAAACCTTCAAGATTTTCAAAGCGGAGGTGCTGGAGAACACGGCCTATGCCCTGGCACCCGGCCAGATCCAGACGGACAACAAAACGTTCCTGCACGTGCAGACCGCTGCCGGTGCCCTGGCCCTGCATGACCTGCAGATGGAAGGCAAGAAACGGATGCCGGTGCAGGACTTGCTAAGGGGGTACAAATTTCTTTAATTGTTAAATTGCCTGATGGCTACATAACTGATTTGTAGTTGCTAACTGAAATTGGCTATATAGATTTCATATATACCGCTTTTATACCACAAGCAGGCACCGCAACCACCAGCTATACCGGCCTTAAATCACCATTTAACCATCCAACCATTCAACCAGATAACCATTCATATGATAGCAATCGTTGTAGCCGCTGCCGAGAACAATGTCATCGGGAAAGACAATGGGCTGATTTGGCACCTCCCAGCCGACCTGCGGCATTTTAAGCAAATCACGATGGGGCACCCGATGGTGATGGGCCGCAAAACCTACGAGTCGATTGGCCAGCCCCTGCCCGGCCGCACCTCTATCATCGTCACCTCGCAGCCGGATTTCGCAGCGGAGGGATGTCTGGTGGCGCACTCCCTACAGGAGGGCCTCACACAGGCAAAACAGCTGGACGAGGAAGTGTGTATTATCGGCGGAGGGGAGATTTTCCGGCAGGCACTGCCACTTACCGACACGATTTACCTGACGCGGGTGCATCATACCTTTGAGGGCGATGTATTTTTCCCGGAGTTGGATGAGGCCGTATGGGAAACCGTGGAGGAAGAGCACCATGCGCCGGATGACAAAAACAAGTTCAGCTATACTTTCCTCAAGCTCCGTCGAAAATAAAACCGGGCTCAGGTTCATCTCTGGATAAAAAGGAAGGGGCAGCCACGACGGCTGCCCCTTCCTTTTTATCCAGAGATGGGTTTGTTACCGCAGGATGTATAGCTTGCCATACCCGTTCTTGAAGGCTTTATCGCCGAAGGTGTTGCGGTGCTTCATTTCCTCGTCGATTTTGCTCATCACCACGCGGTATAGGTATACGCCGTTCGCCAGCCTGTCGCCATACGTGTCGGTGCCATCCCAGGCATACTCCGTCTTGTTGTTGCCAATGCGCAGCGGGCCAAGTTCCTCCTTCATTATTTCCTTCACCACTTTGCCGGTCACGGTCAGTACCTGGATTTTCATGTGCTCCGGAACAGTGCTGCCGGTTAGCGTGAAGATGAAGTTGGTTTTGGTGGAGAATGGATTCGGGAACGGGTAAAAGTTCGTGACGCTCGCCTCGCTCACCACCTCAAAGCCGATTCGGTAGGGCGATATGCCCGAAGCCTTGCCAGACGCATCGCGCGCGCGCACCTCCATGGCATACTTGCCATCCAGCAGTTTCGTGGGTTTATACTCCAGCCTGAAATCGTTTTGTGCTGTGGCCACGGTATAGCTTACCTCCTGCGGATTGTTGAGCAGCGACACTTCCTGCTCCTGCCCTTCTGGCGTGATCAGGATCAGCGACATGGACGCAGGATCCTGTAGAAAAACATTCTGGTTCTCGTCTTTCACCGTCACGCTTATCAGCGGGCTCGGCGAAATCAGGTCGCCGTCCAGGATGTGCACCCCATCAAACGCCACATCCATAACCGGGTGCAGCTTCGACTTCACGCTAAACCCTACCTCGTATATGTTATTAAAGTAATGCTGCTCCGGCTGCACCCTCGGGTTCACGTATAGGCTGACCTTGTAATTACCGTCCAGCGCTAGCGTAGGCATATCGTAGGTAAACATGACCGTTTCATTGGCTTCCACTGCCTTAATCTTGAACCGCGTCACTGTTGGCTGAATGCCATCACCCGTAACGTTTACCTCCACCACCACTGAGTCGCGGAAGGCTGTCTGCGAGATGTTTTGGAAAGCCATGGGTAGCGAGATATTTCCTCTCGCGGCCTGCGCCGTCAGTATTTCACTGTTCACGTTCACAAGGTCTGGCCGCACGACACCCTCGGGCACGCCTTCGTAGTACACAAACCACTCTTTTAATTGAGGGGCCGATCGCGCCGTAGAGTCCGACACAAAAGCAGAAAGCCTCAGATTAGGGTATACGCTTGCATCGATAGCGGCAAGGTCCATGGCCTTTTTATCAACGTCAGGGAGCAGCAGCGTTTCTTTGCCCAGTGTGTCAATGCCGATTACGCCCAGTTTATACCGATCGTCCCCACCCTTGTACTTCTCGATGTTGTGGTATAGCGTTCCCCACTGGAGCGCAGGTCCTATGGCCACAGAAGTCAGCGTACCGGCAGCCCTGGTAGAGTTAAGCGTAACATCCATGGAAATGCTCTGGGAGGCAACCGGCGTGGGGTCGTCCACAGCGGCTGTTTTCTCTTCCACAGTTCCCACAGCCGCGCCTTTGCGCCCCACGATGCCAAAAGGAGCCCCCGTTACCAGGTTATCGATCAAGGCAGAGCCAATGCTTCGGAACGCGGCCTTCACATCGCTCGGAAAAGTGCTGAAGGGCACCTTGTTTATACTGATGGCAGCCACATGGTATCCGTCAGGCACAGCCCCTAAAAAGTTTTTTAGCTTCGTGACGTTTGCCGCTTTGGACAAGTCTCCGGTATCAAACAAAAACGGGATATCTGTACAAAAGCTTATGCCGGGCAATGTCGTAACAGGCTCAAGGGAATATTTATCAAAAACGACCAGGTAGATGCGGGAAAGGGCACTGCCAGTCGGGTTGCCGCAAGGCCCCCACAACTGTTGGACCTCATTCAGGAACAGGCCGTAAGGTGAGTCTGCAAACCGGGTATTCCCGCCCACCGTTTTGATGCTGAGATGCGTGTTGATCGGGGAGAATTGCCAATTTCTGTTTTGGGCAGACAGTGAGTCTAAGCCCGTTGTTTTCACGCTTTGCAGCTGCGCATAATGACTTTGGGACCATCCTCCCTTCGCGCCGGAAACATGCCTGAAAGAGCTTGACGTCCAGATGGTGTCTTCCCCGGCTTCGTACTCGGTAAAACGGGCGCGCCAGTAATACACCACGCTATCAACAGAAGTGACGGGCAGCGTTGTTTCCCACACGGGAAGTATGGTGTTGGCCACCGTCTGAGACCGGCGGAGCGGGCTATTGAAGGCACTGGTGGTGTCAAGTTCAAAATAGAAGTTCTGGTTGTCGCGCAGCACGGTGGCCTGCACAGCCAGTTTCACGTTGGCTGCGCCCACAATGCTATAGTTGGCAGGGTATACCGTGGCCAGGCCGCTTATCGGGAAGAAGTGCTGGAAGCTAACGGTATTGTTGTCTTCATTCAGCTCCTCCACTGCGTTGGGCCCGTCCAGTGTGATCTCAAAAGTGTTCATCCCCAAGGCGGTAACGCCTTTGTTTGGCACCTTCAACGTCACTCTCCTCCCCTTTATAATCGCATCAACCTGCATACTGTCCTGCAGCAGCACAGTGTTGTCTGCCAGCTTTCTTTTCACCGTAATATAAATTGGGTCGGTGATGGCTTTGCCCAGATTATCGACATCGAAGCTTATCTTGAAGGAGTCTGCCGAGGCTGTCACCAGGCTTCCGTCCAACCCTGTCAGCTCAAAGCCGCTTTCTTTCAGCACATAGTCTGGCTTGCTTGGGTTATATGGCTTCAGGGCCGGGTCGCCCTGGAGTGCCATTTCCAAAACCATCGCCGTGGCTAGGTCGCTGGTTGTTACCTGTGTCACGCGCCGGATGGTCTCCTTCTGCACTTCACCCAGTGTGGTGCCGTAAAACTGCGGCTCCTGAAAGGCAACATTATAAAAATAGTTCGAGTACAGGTTTAGGTAATTCGGATACCCCACGTCCACGTGCGCGATCAGTGAAACTGCGCCTTTGTCGGGTGTCTTCAGCCAGTCTTCCCCGAAAGAGATATAATTGGGCACAAAGGCGTTTCCGGCATTGCATCCATTCATCAGCATCAGGGGGTATTTCCCTTTATTATTGTAATTGTTGACAGCGCTTGAGACATAACCGATGTCCAGGTCAGTGGTGCCCGGTGAGCTATGCCCAAAGAAGGTAAGCAACGAGATGCCTTTGTTGATTTGCTCAGACACGTTAATTGTCTCCACAACCTCACTCACATTCTGCCTGTACTTCTCTACCACATGGGCGCCAACCAAAGGCCCTTCCGCAATACGGGTATAATCTTTCAGGTAATTTGATATCTGGTTGATTTCGCTGGTGGTTTTGCCGCCGCCCAACTGCAACACGTTTTTGCGCCAGGCTTCTCCCTCGCCCGCCGCCTCATACTCTTTCACCTTATTCAGGTAAGCCATGATCTCCTCTGGCTTCGTGACGGAAAGTCTCCCTGTAGGTACTCTGGGGACATAGGAGTTGTTCCTGAAATCGGCAGAGAAAACAATATCGGATGAGGGCACTATCCCTGTTGGCACAAGGTCTAGTTCATATACCTTCGGGTGTCGCGCTCCAACTTGATAATAACTGAATTTCCCTGGATAATGTGTAAAATAGTAATCTTGATCAGCGTACCTTACTCCTTTTCCAATTATGAACAGCTGCGGAGCCCGGGTAGAAGTCCCCATATACCGCACCATCCGGCGGATGGCATTGGAAGAGAATTCCCCATAGTGAAACAGGTTTACCACCTGCTCCATGCTGAATAGCACTGTGTCATACCCTCCTCCCGCAGCCGACGCACGATAGGCAGCGTACGCTTGCGGCGCTGGCAGTTGGCTGCCGCTTACTACCTTCATCAAGCGTTTGTTAGTCAAGACAATATAATTATATACATTGGGATCAATAGATCTAAACCTTACTCCGCCTCTACCTACCTTTGCAGGTTTGAAAGGCCTGGTACTATCCGAGATAAACAATTTATGAGTTCGGCCATCCTGAACTTCAACCACAAACCCCTTTCCTATACCATCGGTGCCCCCTTCCACCCGAACCGGAACGTATGGGTCCGTGATATCGTAGGCGACAGCAGTGGCTGGCGTGCCAGCAAGTTTATAGTATGGGCTGGCTCCTCTTGTTGAATCCGTGAAAATGGACATGGCCGCGCCAACAAACGTCGGCTTCTGTGGATAGGTCAGCACACCGTAAGTAAAACTCACCCTATTGTTGCCGGAGGCCGCCTTAACAGGAACAAGTTGAAGGATAAACTTACCCTGCGCAGTGATATCAGAGAACTCTACTTTCTTTCGATCCCGGGCAAAAGCAGAAAAGTCATACTCAAAATAGCCGATGTTTCTCGAGCCTGTAGGCGCAAGCACATTTACATTCAGCTTATGAAATTCCTGATCGGCACCTACTGTTGCGTATTCTAAGAAAGGCTTGGGGCCGCTCTGCTCTACATTGAGGATGCCAGTGATTTCATAGTTCCTGGGGTTAATGGAGTAGTGTGAAAAATAACCCTCTCCAGTATCCATCCATGGCATCCGTGTCAGGTTATTATTTGCATCATATAACTTCCCAAAGTTAAAGCGGTCGGCGTTTACGTATACCGCCTTCTGCAGGTGGTATGGCTCCGGTGTGCGCCCGGTAACTGCTGGGTTAGACTCGCGCATGCGCTTGCCGCCGGCTGCGTTCACCGTCAGGAAATAGGCAGCGGTGTCGGTATACAGGCTGTAGAGCTGGTGTATCTGGTGGTCGGGGTTTTTGTACAACTCCCTATCTAAAGCTCCGTCGTTGCGCTCTCCGTAAAACTCCACGTAGTCCTGGCCATCCAGCCTGCCATCGGCCTCTCCGGCCACGTATACAGCCACCTCTTTGCCTCTGCGGAAAAGCTGCAAGTGCTGGGGGTTCACGCTGCGCAGCCCCAGACTGTCCAGAAACCCGTAGCTGAGGCGGTGCATGCCTGTGTTGACAACGCTGATCTTGTAATAGGTTTTGGAGTAATCAATCCATTCGTTTCCGTACAGTTCCTGCGCCTGCGCACTGCCCGCCGCAAAAACGGACAGGAGCAAAGAAAAGGCAAGTAAAAGTCGCTTCATCATATACTATTGTAATTCTAAGGGGCTTTCGCGAAGCTGTTGTTATTTATCGAATGAATATGCCAGAGAGACAATCACAGAGGAGGTGTTGGTGCCGCCCACCGCATTGCTCTCGCTATTGTTTACCCTGGACAAGGCCAGATCCAGGCTAAGGCCAGCCGTTTTTATACCCACGCCGAAGTTAGGCTGCAGCCGCTTGGCGGTGCTTCCATCAAAGCTTGTGGTTTCCTGGTAGTTGTTGATGCCGCCCCGCACGAAAACGGTACTGGCATAAGCCAGTTCCAGGCCCACATGCGGATCCATGGACACCACGTCAGACTTCAGCCACACGTTTCGTTTGCCGTCGAAGGTAAAGTCGAGGTCAGCGGCCAGTAGGGCAGAGAGTTTGTCGGTAACATCAAACGTTCGCCCGAGGCCCAGCACCACGCGCGGCAACGTAAGCTCTGCGGTGTTCTCCGGCAGGTCGTTCCCGGTTTGCCGGTAGGCCTCTTCGAGGGCCTCCACGTTGTGCGTCCAGGCGGTAAAGGTGGTGGTAATGTCCTTGGCCATCAGGCCAAACTGCCAGTTGCCGCGCTGCAGCTGCGCCCCCGCGTCCACGCCGAAGCCATAGGCATTGGCAAACTCGCCCACATTGCGGTAGATGATTTTGGCACTGGCTCCCAGCGTCAGGCCACGCACCAGGTTGCTGCGGCGGGCATAAGACAACAGCATGGCATAATCGGCCACTGAAAAGAACCGGATGCTGTCGTACTGGATATAGCCATACTCGTTCTGCAGGCGGCGCGTGTCCGCAATATCGTCCACACCCAGCCGGATGACGGAAACCGCCAGGGCGCTGTTGGTATCGAGGGGCATGGCAAAGCTGGCGAAGTCGTTTTTGGCGATGCCCGCGAAAAGCTCCGAGTGCATGAGACTGACATTATACTTGTTCTGGAGCCGCAGCAAGCCTGCCGGGTTCCAGTAGCCGGCGGTGGCATCGTTGGTAATGGCCGCCTGCACATTGCCCATACCCAGCGCCCGCCCTCCCACGCCAATGTTCAGGAACTCATTGCTGTACTTAGGTGTGGCCACCTGCGCCGTGGCCGCCGACCAGACCAAAAGCATTAGCGCGGCCATAAAGGCAAATCTCATCTTATAAAAGCGTTTAGGGGATTGCATCCGAAAAAAATAAAAATGTACTCTTTTGATATCGCTCAAAACCATGCTGACAGCCCTTAATTACCGCAGCAACACAGCATTAGGCATTTTAGTTGTCGTGCAAGGCAATAAATTTATATTCAAAAATACTGATAAATAAAGATAAACCCAGACCAAGCCAACTAATATGGCAAACAAGCGTAATTATTTTTATACAGTACCTTGCGTTACATAGTACCTTATTATATATTTGCCTCAACATTATAACGGAATCATCATGAAAGTAGAAAACACACAAGTGCAGATGCGGAAGGGAATTCTGGAGTTCTGCATCCTGGAGATTATCTCTCGTGGTGAAGTATATGCGTCCGATATGTTGGAAGAGCTGACAGCGGCCAGGATGATCGTTGTGGAGGGTACGCTCTACCCTTTGCTCACCCGCCTCAAAAACGCGTTGCTTCTCGACTACAACTGGGTAGAGTCGACCTCGGGGCCGCCACGCAAATACTATACCCTTACCGATACCGGACGCGAGTTCTTAGAGCAGCTCCGCCTAACCTGGTCCGACCTAGTTGCCTCCACTGATTACATTATCCAAAACAAGAAAGCGCAGCAATTATGAAAAAGAACATAAGCATCAACTTGCAAGGCATCATCTTCCATATCGAAGAGGATGGCTATGAGCAGCTCAGCAGATACCTTGCCTCCATCAGAACCTATTTTTCTACTTATGAAGGACACGAGGAAATCGTAGAGGACATCGAGGCGCGCATCGCCGAGATTTTCTCCGCGCGGCTCTCTCCGGGCAAGCAGGTTATCTCCAAGGAAGACGTGGAGTACCTGACGGCGCGCATGGGCAGTGTTTCGGATTTTGAGGTGCTGGGTGCTATGGAAGAGGAAATCCCCAACCCGCAAGCCGGGCCGCGCGCCTCCGCGCCGCACGATACCTATACCACTTCCGATACTTCCTCCGCCGGCCCTCGCAGGCTATTCCGCGACGTTAACCGCAAGGTGGTCGCGGGCGTGTCGGCTGGCCTGGCCAATTACCTGAACGTCGACCCGCTCTGGATCAGGCTGTTCTTCGTGCTGTTTGTGCTGCTGGGCATCATCTCGGCAGGTATTTCCGCCGCAATGGGCGTTGTGCTGTATGTGGTGCTCTGGATTGCCATGCCCGAGAACGCCCAGCTGCCCGAGACGAACGCCAAAAAGCTGTTCCGCGACCCGGAAGACAAGAAACTGGCCGGTGTGGCGAGCGGTATCGCCAAATACTTCGGTGTCGACGTGTCTGTGGTGCGCATCCTGTTTCTGGTGTCGATCTTTCTCGGCGGCTTTGGCGTGATCGCCTATATCGTGCTTTGGGTGTCAATGCCCGAAGCCGTTACCCTGACGGAGCGCATGCAGATGCAGGGCGACCCCGTGACACTGGTGGGTATAGAGAAGACCCTGAAAGACAACCTGAACATGAAGGACAGCAACGGGGAGGAAACACCGTTGGCAAAAGTTATCCTGCTGCCTATCCGCCTGATCTCCCAGCTCTTCAGCTGGCTTGGCACTGCCCTGGGGCCATTGCTGGCTTTCCTGATTACGGCGATCCGGATTGGCGCGGGCGTTATCCTGCTGGTGGTATCCATCGGGTTGACCATCGCCCTGTTCTCCACACTTTTTGTTGCCCTTGGTTTAGTTGATGAGTCTCAATATCTTGTTTTAGGTGATTTTCCGGCCTCCGTGCTTCTCGGGGGCTTTCCCAGGCTCGGACTGGTGGCAGGTTTTTTTGTAGGGATGATTCCGCTTCTGTTACTGATCATACTGGCAGTGAGCCTGCTCGTGAAGCGCATCTTCCTGCGCCCGATACTAGGCTGGTCGATGTTTGGGGTATGGCTGGTGAGTTTGTTTACGATGGCCGCCACCATCGGCATGCATACCACGAACTTCCGCCGCACCGGCGAAGTGATCACCTCCAAAACCATACCGGTGGCTCCATACAGCACCCTTACCCTGGATGCATATGATACCAATACCCTGGATTCATATGATACCAACCGAGGCGAATATCGGGTTTACTTTGATGTGCGGGGCCACAGCGGCAGCAACGTGGAGATCATTCAGCGCGCCGAGGCAAAGGGCCGCACAGAGGATGAGGCCAAGCAAAATGCCCGCATGATCTCGTACCGGGTGCTACAGCAGGACTCTGTGCTGCGCTTCGATAACAACTACGAGTTTAAGAGAGACGCCAAGTTTCGCCATCAGGAGCTGAGTATTACCATCGTGCTGCCGCAGAACAAGCCGCTGCGCCTGACGCGCGGATTCACCTACTTGCTGCCGAGCGCCTCGTTTGCCCAGAACTACAGCACCGATAAGATTGTGCGCAACACCTGGCAGGCAAACGGCAACCAGCTCGAGTGCCTTACCTGCGCCACCGACACCCTGGACACAGACGAACCCGACGAAAACAGCCTCCGCATGGACCTGAGGGAAAACGTTTTGCGTGGCAGCGTGTTGCTAGATGACGACGAATACAGCAAAAACAGCAAATCCTTCGACTTTGACAACTTCAGTGAGGTAAACGTGAGTGGGCCATACCATGTGCAACTTTTGCAGGGCAATAGCTACAGCGTGCGCGTGCGGAGCGATGACAAAGGCTTGCGCCGCACGAAAGTGGAGAAGCTGGGGCAGGAGTTGCGCATCGGCTACACCGAAAAAGACATTAATCTGTTCGAGCACAACCCAGTGTTGATCCAGATCGTGGCTCCCGATTTCCGCCAAATTGAGCTGAGCGGCGCCATCAAGGCCGACATTGGCACCATCCAATCCGACGAGCTGCGCCTCAACTTTTCCGGGGCCATCAAGTCCATCGCCGACCTGAACGTGCGCAACCTGAAGGTAGACATCTCCGGAGCGTGCATCAGCGAGTTTAGAGGCCAGGCCGAGAACTTTGAGCTGGATGCCACAGGCGCCGGCATGGTGGATGCCGAGGATCTGAAGGCCACCTCGGTGGATGCCGACGTGACAGGTGCCAGCGTGGCGGAGGTATACGCCACCACCAAGCTTCGCGCCCAGGCCTCCGGGGCCAGCCGCATCACCTACAAAGGCAACCCCTCCGACACTGTCATCGACAGCAGCGGCCCGAGCAGCGTTAAACGACGCTAAAGACACTGCACCCTTACACTATACTATATGGCGGGCAATAGCCAACTAAAAGCCCGCCATACCTATACCCGCCACTAGTACAAAATAAAACTAATATACTAAATTGCTAATGCTTGCGTTTCCCTTCTAAATGAGGTTTGTTTTAGTTGTTTGATGAGTGCCCTTGGCGAAGCCCCATTTCCTTGCCTTTTTCCAAAAGGTAGGCGAAGGCTTCGTCAAACTCATTTCGCACTTTCCCTTCCAGTATCGCCTCTGTCAGCACCTCTTTTAGCTCGCCCACGGTTTTGGAGGGCTTCAGATCGAAGGTCTCCATAATCACCTCGCCAGTAATAACAGGTTGAAAATTGCGCATTTTATCGCTTTCCTCCACCTCAACTAGCCGTTTCTCTACCTTGTCGAAATTCTGCAGGTAGCGTTTTACCTTGTTGTCGTTTTTGGAGGTGATGTCGGCGCGGCAAAGTGCCATCAGGGCATCCACGTCATCCCCGGCCTCAAACAGAAGCCTCCGGATGGCGGAGTCGGTTACCGTGTCCTTTACCAGCGCAATGGGACGCAGATGCAGTCGCACGAGTTTCTGCACCAGTTTCATATGCTCATTTAAAGGCAGCTTCAGGTCTTTAAACAGCTTGGGCACCATGCGCGCGCCCCGGTCCTCGTGGCCATGAAACGTCCATCCTACCTTGGGCGAGTAGCGCTTGGTGTCGGGCTTGGCAATGTCGTGCATGATGGCCGCCCAGCGCAGCCAAAGGTCATCCGACACCTGTGCCACATTGTCGAGCACCTGCAGGGTATGGTAAAAGTTGTCTTTGTGCGAGTTTCCGTTTATGGTCTCCACGCCCTGCAGCTCCGTCATTTTCGGGAAGACAAGCTGCAGCAGCCCCGACACAAACAGCAGCTTAAAGCCGTAGCTCGGGGTTGGGGAAAGGATGATCTTGTTCAGTTCGTCGGTGATGCGCTCCTGCGACACGATTTTGATGCGCTCCTTGTTTTCCGTGATGGCGTCGAAGGTATCCGGGTCGATGTCGAAGCCAAGCTGTGAGGCGAATCGAATGGCGCGCATCATGCGCAGCGGGTCGTCCGAAAAGGTGATGCCCGGCTCCAGGGGCGTTCGGATAATCTTGCGCTTCATGTCCTTTACTCCGCCAAACTCGTCAATCAGCCCACCGTAATTCTGCTTGTTCAGGCTGATGCCCAGCGCGTTGATAGTAAAGTCGCGCCGCTTCAGGTCGTCGTCGAGCGTGCCCTGCTCCACCTCCGGCTTGCGCGAGTGCTCCCGGTACGACTCCTTGCGGGCGCCCACAAACTCCACCTCCCACTCATCGGCGCGCAGCATGGCCGTCCCGAAGTTTTTAAAGATGGCCACTTTAGGCCGATGTGGCAGTTTCTGGGCCACCATCGCCGCAAGGGCAATGCCATCACCCACGCACACAATGTCTATATCCTTGGAGGGGCGCTTGAGCACGAGGTCGCGCACAAACCCACCGATCACATAGGCGTCGGTGCCCAGTTCGGCTGCTGCTTCAGCTATCACATTAAATATAGGGTGCTCCGGGAGTTCTGCTTTATCCATCTTTAAAATAAAAAAACCTCAGGCAGCCGTGGCGCAGCCTGAGGTGTAAAATTAAGGGAATACCTTTTCAATTACGAATTACAAGTCCCGAATTACAAACCAACGGCTCTATACAGGGCTTTCAATCGTGCAGAAAGGGTCTTGAACGGGCATTGGGTATGTATAGTCTAGTCGCGTTAGGTATGATGCAGGTATGGATAAGCTCCCTTTAAGGTGTCTATGCCACCTGCTATACCCGGTATGGCAGAACAGCATCAGACCCTGCACACCTAATCGCGCAGCACTTGCTGGCCTCCATCCGGGTTGATTTTGACGATGCGGGAAGGCTGTGCATCCATCGCGTCCTCCTGTCGCCAGTTCACTATATAATCCACCCGCGTCTTTATTTCCTCGGATACGTCTGCGAACGATTTTGGCGCGGGCTCTCCGCTGATATTGGCAGAGGTGGACACCAAAGGCCTGCTTATCTGCCGGATGAGGCGGTGGCAGAACGGGTCTTTGGTTACACGAATGGCTACGGTGCCGTCTTCTGCCAGCAACTCCTTCGGCAGATTTTTCGGGTTAGAGAAAACATAGGTAGTGGGGCGTTCCTGCTCTTCGGCCACATGTTCAAAATCGGCTGGCAGCGCCTGCACGTAATGCAGCAGCATTTGCTGGTCGGCCACCAGCAGAATCATGGCTTTGGATGGGTTGCGTTCCTTTAGCTTCACGATTTTTTGCACTGCCGCTATGTTCTCCGCATCACAGCCAATGCCCCAAACAGTATCGGTGGGGTATAAAATCACGTTGCCCAGCAGTACTTCCTCTTCTGCCGCCTGCACTGCATTTATGAGCTGTTTCATTCTAATTGTTGATTGAAAGTTATTAATAGGTGATTGTTAGTAGTCAGTTGATAGTCAAAATTACCTGTTCGCTATACTTGTTTCAGAATATTACGGAATACGAGTCATTCTAAACCACAAAACAATTAACCATCAACAACTAACAATCTATTTAATCTCCTGCGTCAGTTCTATCAGCACACCGTTGGCGCTCTTGGGGTGCACGAAACACACCAGCTTGTTATCTGCGCCTTTTTTTGGCGCTTCGCTTAGCAGCGTAAACCCTTCCTGCTTCAGGCGCTCCATCTCCTGGAGTATATCCTCCACCTCAAAGGCGATGTGATGGATGCCCTCTCCCCGCTTCTGGATGAATTTTGTGATGGCGCTGTCCTCGGAGGTTCCCTCCAGCAGCTCAATCTTTGTGTCGCCAACTTTGAAGAAAGAGGTGTTTACGTTCTCCGAAGGAACAAACTCTGCCTTATATGGTTCTACCCCCAGAAGTTTAAAATATAGGGCGTTTGCCTCGCTGAAATTTTTCACGGCGATGCCTATATGTTCTACGTTGCGCATTTTCAATTTGTAATTAGTCTAAGTAAGGTTTTTTTATTAATTTTGCGTTGCATTCAAAACTAATAATTTCTTTCAACTGTTTACAAAACAGACTATAAATAGATAAAACAGTGCTATGCTTACACTACCTATATACCTGGACAACAATGCCACTACGCCATTAGACCCGCGTGTGCTTGACGCTATGCTGCCTTACATGACAAACATGTTCGGTAACGCAGCTTCTCGCAACCACGCGTTTGGCTGGCAGGCTGAAGAAGCCGTAGATTATGCCCGTGAGCAGATCTCCGCGCTGATCAACTGTTCTCCAAAAGAGATTATCTTTACCTCTGGTGCCACAGAGTCAGACAACCTGGCAATTAAAGGGGTGTACGAAATGTATGCTTCGAAAGGCGACCATATCATTACGGTTACCACTGAGCACAAAGCGGTACTGGACACTTGCAAGCACATTGAGAAAATCGGCGGGAAGGTAACTTACCTGCAGGTGAACAGAGAAGGCCTGATTGACCTGAAAGAACTAGAGGATGCGATCACGGACAAGACGATCCTTATCTCGATCATGTATGCCAATAACGAGATGGGTGTGATTCAGCCAATTCGTGACATATCTGCTATCGCTAAGAAGCATGGCGTCCTGTTTTTTACAGATGCTACGCAGGCGGTAGGTAAAATTCCGGTGGACGTTGAAGCGGATGGCATTGACCTGATGGCTTTCTCGGCACACAAAATGTACGGCCCGAAAGGTGTAGGCGCTTTGTATGTGCGTCGTAAGAACCCACGTGTAAAGGTAACTGCCCAAATGGATGGCGGTGGCCACGAGCGCGGCATGCGCTCCGGCACACTCAACGTACCGGGTATTGTTGGTCTTGGCAAAGCTGCCGAGCTGGCAAAGCAGGACATGGCCTCAGACACGGCCCGTATCTCCGCCATGCGCGACCGCCTGGAGAAAGAACTGACGACAATTGAAGAGTCTTATGTAAACGGCTCTGTTGAGCACCGTCTGCCGCACGTATCCAATATCTCGTTTACCTATGTAGAAGGTGAAGGCTTGATGATGGGCGTGAAAGACCTGGCCGTTTCCTCTGGATCTGCCTGTACATCAGCCTCTTTAGAGCCATCTTACGTACTAAAGGCATTGGGCCTGAGCGATGACCTGGCGCACTCTTCCCTGCGTTTCGGCCTCAGCCGCTTCACTACAGACGAAGAGATTGATTACGCCATCGGTCACGTAAAAGAGGCTGTTGCCAAGCTTCGTGAACTATCCCCGCTATGGGAGATGTTCAAAGAGGGCATCGACCTGAACTCTATCGAGTGGTCGGAACATTAATAATTACGAATTAGAAATTACGAATTGTGCTGGTAAAGCCGACTTCGTAGTTTCTAATTCATAATTGTAAATTCATAATTTGTAATTCGTAATTAAAATACAGCTATGGCTTATTCAGATAAAGTAATTGATCATTACAGCAACCCGCGTAACGTGGGCACGCTTGATAAATCTAAAGCAAGTGTGGGTACTGGCCTTGTTGGCGCCCCTGAGTGTGGCGACGTAATGCGCCTCCAGATCGAGGTAGACGAGAACCAGATCATCACAGACGCTAAGTTCAAGACATTTGGTTGCGGCTCTGCTATCGCATCTTCTTCTTTGGCTACAGAGTGGCTGAAGGGCAAGTCTGTGGACGAGGCCCTGACTATTGACAACATGGCCATTGTGGAAGAGCTGGCTCTGCCGCCGGTAAAAATTCACTGCTCTGTTCTGGCTGAGGATGCTATCAAATCTGCTATCAACGACTATAGAGTAAAGAACGGCCTTCCTGCTTTGGAAATGCCGAAATCGCACCACTAAGACAGTAGACTCAATGGAGTCAAACAACACCGATGTGCACGTTGAGAGTGCACGCATTCAAAAGCAGATTGAAAGCCACTTAGGAATAAGCGGCAACAGTCTGCTTTTTGAATTCAGGCATATTGACAACAAAGAGCGCCTCGACCTGATCACGGTAAATCCGCGTCACCACCAATCGTTCCTGTTTCATTCAGAGATCGGCTACGACCGGGTAGAAGCCCTGCGCAAAATGCTGGCATACGTGCAGAATTACCGCGACGAGGAGAGCTCCTATACCGTGCAATGGATATCGCGCGACAACAAGGAGCTGAACACCTCTTACTTTAGGGCACGCAATATGTATGAGGCACTCGATAAATTATACTATGGCCGAGACGTCAACACCATCACTGTGTTTAGTGTGGTGCTGAACCCAGTCTCCTAAAATCACAGATGTTATGATCACAGTTTCAGATAAAGCAAAAGAAAAGGTAATAAAGCTGAAGCAGGATGCTGCGCTGGACGACACATTCCGCTTGCGCGCTTCTGTTGCCGGTGGTGGCTGCTCAGGCCTTTCCTATAACCTGGACTTCGATGACGAGGTGAAACCCATGGATCAGGAGTTTGAGGACAAAGGTGTGAAAGTGGTAGTGGACATGAAAAGCTTTTTATACCTGGCTGGCACAGAGCTCGATTTCTCTGACGGCCTGAACGGTAAAGGCTTTTACTTCAACAACCCAAACGCTACCCGCACCTGCGGCTGCGGCGACAGCTTCTCGGTATAAGTTTTATACCAGACAATTTCTAAAAAGGAAGGCCACGCTAAATAGCATGGCCTTCCTTTTTGGTGTATATATAGCGCGTTTACCTTTTCAAAAAGCGCGTTGTCTTTCTTTTTCCTTGTTCATCCAGCAATACCAGCACATACGTTCCTGAGTCTAAATTCCGGACATCTACCGTAGCTTGCAGTATGGCGGAATTGAGCGGTTGCCGGATCAGCCTTTTCCCCACCATATCCAGCACAAGCATCTCTTTCATACCATCCGGTTGTGCCAGATCTATCTGCAGATAATCAGAAGTAACCGTGGGGTATACTTTGGTAATTGCTACGCCTGCTGCCCGCTCCACGGCCACCACCCGCGAATAGGTATAGCTACTGTCGCCATCCACCTGCTTCAGCCTGTAATAGGTTGTTCCATCCAGAGGCTGCATATCCGAAAAGGAGTAGGAAGTTTCCTGGCTGGTGGTGCCTTTGCCAGCTACTTTCGCTATTCCATCAAAGGTCTGCCCGTTTGTACTGCGCTCAATCAGGAAGTGATCGTTGTTCTTTTCAGATGCTGTGAGCCACTCCAGCACCACGGCGGCGCCTCTGTTATAGGCAGTGAAACGTGCCAATTCCACAGGCAGCACCACAGCTGGCGCATCAGCTTCCTCCACACTCCAGGTCATGGCGAAGTCATCAATCGCCAGCCCATGGTCTGCCTCCAAATCATCCCAGTCTTTCCAGCGCAGCATCATATAATGCCCGTTGGGGATATTCACGGCCAGAACAGCCGACAGAAATTTGCGGTTTGCAGCCGCATTGCCATCCAGGGCCTTCCCTTCCGTATAAAAATGCGGGCTTTTGAAATCCAGATCCGGGTATGGGATCCAGCCGTCGTCTGACTTGGGAGAA
Organism: Pontibacter sp. E15-1; assembly: GCF_022601975.1. Lineage (GTDB taxonomy): Bacteria > Bacteroidota > Bacteroidia > Cytophagales > Hymenobacteraceae > Pontibacter. The sequence continues at coordinate 75,344 of NZ_JAKVIR010000010.1, read as the reverse complement.
AGCTTGAAAGAGGCTTTGTCGCTGCTGACAGCATAATAGAAAGAGGTTCTGTGCTCGCCGGCAGTCTTGTTGGAAATGCGCCACTGCTCGCCATAAAAACTCACCGTGATAAAATTGATGGTGCCTCCCGTGTTGTTCTGCAACAGCAAGCCCCAGGCAAATTCCCCGGCGTTCAGAGAGCTTTGCGCGCCTAACGCACGCTCAGAAGAGCCAGTTGCGCCAAAGCTGTATAGGTTTCCCGCGACGACATTACCGGGACTGATGGCAATGCTGTTGGTTGACTTGGTGCGCTGCACATACCAACCGTCCAGATAAGTGGAGGTTCCGTTCTCCCATACCCCGTCTTTTGTGGCAGGCAACGCATCGAAATTCTGTGCGTAACTGGTCTTGGTTTTCTCCATACTCACCTGGGCCAGTGAAGCCTGAGAAAATAGTGCTGCATTCAGGCACAAAGCCATACCTACATGGCTCACCCGCGTAAAAAGTTTGTTCATTAGTGCAATTTGGCTTAGGTATAAAAGATATGATTTTGAAGTTATTTTTAACTTTATCAATAATTTATAGAGTCTAAACCTGACAAAACTTTTTATAGTTCAAATAAATAAAACAATTTTACTGAGATCATTTTTATCACTATTTCGCACAAAAAAAAGCGCCTGCCCTGACATGTGTCAGAGCAGGCGCTCTAGAAAAATTCACTTTTAATAGGTATGCTCTAATAGGCCCTGGCCAGCTTATTCTCCATAAAGTTCATGAAAGCACGGTTCACAACGCCCGTACCGCCGGGGGTAGGATAGTTTCCGGTAAAGTACCAGTCACCTTTGTGGTTCGGGCAGGCAAGGTGCAGGTCCTCGATGCGCTGGTAAATCACCTGCACTTCGGCATTCACATCCGGGGCCTTCACAATTTCAGATACCTTGGCCGAAAGCTCATCCGCAGTGAACATATCGTACAGTTCCTGCACGTAGTTCGACTCCTTGAAAGCGGGCGTGCCCGCAAACGCAGCGCACTTCTCGTATACCTCCTCTGCCTTAAAGTACAGGTTACGATCTTTCAGGAGAGCCATTAACGCCCTAAAGGCCACAAACTCTTTCATGCGCGACATATCGATGCCGTAGCAATCGGGGTACCGGATCTGCGGCGCGCACGACACGATGATGATCTTCTTGGGCTCCAGCTTATCCAGCATCTTGATGATGCTCTTCTCCAGCGTGGTGCCGCGCACAATCGAGTCGTCCAGCACGACCAGGGTATCGATGCCCTTTTTCACCACCTCATACGTGGTGTCATACACGTGCGTCACCAGATCGTCGCGGCTGTCGTTGTCGGAGATGAAAGTGCGTAGCTTCACGTCCTTGATCACCAGCTTCTCGGCGCGGGGCTTAAACTGCAGGATATCGTCCAGTTGCTCCTCGGTCAGGTTCTGGTTCAGGATGGCTTTTTTGCGGTAATCGCGCAGGTGGCTCTCAATGCCTTTCATCATCCCCAGCCAGGAGGTCTCGGCTGTGTTGGGGATGTAAGAGAACACCGTGTTTTTGAGGTCGTAATTGATGGCGTCCAGAATTTGCGGGCAGAGCAGCTTGCCCATGTTCTTCCGCTCGTTGTAAATTTCCGGGTCGTTGCCTCTGGAGAAATAGATCCGCTCGAAGCTGCAGGAGAGTTTCTCGCGCGGCTCGGTCACCTGGATATGCTTCGGGTTTCCGGCTTTGTCCACAATCAGGGCATAGCCGGGGTTAATCTCCTTAATCTCGCTGTAGTCAATGTCGAAGGCTGTCTTGATGGCGGGCTTCTCAGAGGCCACCACTACTACCTCGTCGTCCATGTAGTAATAGGCCGGGCGGATGCCGTTCGGGTCGCGGAGCACGAAAGAGGCGCCATACCCCGTCAGGCCCACCATAGAGTAGCCGCCGTCGAAGTCGCGGGAGGCACGGCGCAGCACGCGTTGCAGGTCGAGGTTCTCCTCAATCAGCCGCGTGATCTCCTTGTTGGTATAATCGCCCTTTTTATACTCGTCAAACTTCAGCTGGTTCTCCTCATCCAGAAAATGGCCGATTTTCTCGAGCACCGTAATTGTGTCGGTTTTCTGCTTCGGATGCTGGCCCAGTTCAAGCAGTTTCTGGAACTGCTCATCCACGTTGGTCATGTTAAAGTTACCGGCCACTGCCAGGCTGCGGCTGCGCCAGTTGTTCTCGCGCACCATCGGGTGGCAGTTGTCCACGGTGTTTCCGCCGTGCGTGCCGTAGCGCAGGTGCCCCAGGTACACATCCCCCAGGAAAGGCATGTTCTCCCATACCCACTCCGTGTCGTCGGCCCGCTCGGGGTGGTCTTCCTTCAGGGTTTTATACTCCTTGCCGATCTTGCCGAAAATGCTGTCGATGGCACGGGTCTTAACGGAGCGGAAGCGGCTGATGTACTCGATGCCGGGCAGGGCGTTGATTTTGATGCTCGCCACACCGGCACCGTCCTGGCCCCGGTTGTGTTGTTTCTGCATCAACAGGTAAAGCTTGTTGATACCATACATTGGAGTGCCATACTTCTCCACGTAATATTCAATTGGTTTTCGGAGCCTGATTAAGGCAATACCGCATTCGTGCTTTATAGCGTCGCTCATGGGGGCTATTAAATTATGGTATCTGAAGCAGTAGTTCTATCCAGGCAAGCAACAGGTCTGGTTTGAAGAACAAGACAAGCAGCGGCAGGGCAAACAGTGCTAACAGCAATTTGTACGATAGTGGAATAACTAAATTCTGCGCTTTAAAATTCCCTTTGAAGAAAAGGTGAAAGGGTATCCTGATATAATAGAAGAGGGCAACGCCCGTCAGCAAAACACCTGCCGCCAATAACCAAAGCAACAGGGCATTCTGGCTCAGGGTATAGGCCTCCCAAACATTGCTGAAAATCAGGAGCTTGCCCATAAAACCCGCCAGCGGAGGCAAACCGGTGAGCGAAAGCAGGAAGAGCAGCGCCATGATGCCAACGTAGGGGTGCGCGCGCCCCATCCCCCCGAAATCCTCCAGTTCCTGCACCCCGAACGTATCCTCTGACAGTTGCAGAAACAGGAAAACGCCGAAGTTCATGAACAGCAGCACCGTGAGATAGAACAGGACGCTCAATTGGTAAGGGGTGCCGAAAGCCAACAGGCCCACCAGCAAAAAGCCCGCATGCGACACCGACGAGTAGGCCAGCAGCCTGCGGGGTGTCTTCTGCCAGAGCGCCGTGAAATTTCCGATGAGCAGGGTGGCAAGGGCGGAAATGCCCAGAAAAAGCTGCACGTCGGGGTATGCCAGCGGGTCTGCGAAGTTGGCCACGAACCGGAGAATGACAATGATGCCCGCCATTTTAGGCCCTGTAGAAAACAGCGCCACCACCGGCATGGGCGCTCCCTGGTATACATCCGGTGCCCAGAAATGGAACGGTGCCGCCGCGATCTTAAAGAAAAACCCGGCGAAAACCAGCACCGCCGCCACCGTCAGCAATTGCCCGTCGGCCTGCAGCAGCGCCATCCCGAAGGCGTCGGAGGTATAGTGCAGCGAGCCCGTGATCCCATAGAAAAACGACATGCCGTACAGCATGACGCCCGCCGAGAGCGCGCCGTAGAGCACGTATTTCAGACCGGCCTCCACCGCGCGCTTTTCTTCCTTCAGGGTGAGGGTAAGGATGTAGGAGGCGATGGAAACGGTCTCGATGGCCATAAAGACCATCAGCAGGTTCACCGACTTGGCCATCAGGTTCAAGCCGAGCACCAACATAAGAATCAGGGCATAGTATTCGCCTTTCCCCTGCGTCAGATGCTCCAGCTGCTTGTTCTGCAGCGACAGCAGCACCGTGAAGATACCGGCCGCACTGAACAGTATACCCGCATACCGCGCCAGGCCGTCAGAGAGCAGCAGGTTTAGGAAAGCCGCATGCCCAACATCGTATCCGCCCACAACCTGAACGGCCAGCGCGGCAAAAAGCCCGGAGAGGGTCAGCCACGGGAGCAGGCGCTTGATGGCAGGTGATTTAAAGAGATCGAGGGTAACGAGCAGCAGGAAAAAACAGGCCAGCAGCAACTCGGGCAGCAGGGCACCTGTGCCCGACACAATGGCGTCGATGGTTTGGGAGAGGTATGCTGCCTGATCGTTCACTTAGCGTAGGATGGAGGATAAAACCATGTTGAGCTGCTCCTGCCCATTCAGCAGCATCAGTTCCGTGAAACCGTTCACCGCCATACCGGTCTTGTCGAGCAGCAGGTGCGGGAAGATGCCAAACAGCAACGCCAGCAGGGCCAGGGGCACCAGCATCAGGTATTCCCGAAGGTTCAGGTCAGACAGGTTGGCCTGCTCGCGCAGCCCCGGAAAAATCCAGAACTTGCCAAAGAACATGCGCTGCAGCGCCCACAGGTAATAGGCTGCCGCCAGCAATAGCCCGAATACGGCTACCACCGTGAGCCAGCGCGGCAGCATGCCCGTGGCCTCTGGTGCACTGAAGCCCCCTACCAGCACCAGCAACTCGGATATAAAACCGGAGAAGCCGGGCAAGCCAAGCGAGGCGAAGAACGCGATCACGACAAAGGTGGTATAGGCTGGCATGACGGTGGCCAGGCCCCGGAAATTCTGGATCACGCGGTCGTGCGTGCGGTCATAGATCACACCAACCACCAGGAAGAGCATGGCGGAGATGATGCCGTGGCTGAACATCATGTATACCGCCCCGTTCACGCCTTCGGTGGTGAGCGAGGCCAGGCCCAGCAGCACAAAACCCATGTGCGACACCGACGAGTAGGCAATCAGCTTTTTCAGGTCGTTCATGGCCAGCGCGTTCAGGGCCCCATATAGGATGGACAGCACGCCCAGGCCACCCACCAGCACCGAGAAATACGCCGCGCCGTCCGGGAAGATAGGGTACACGATTCGGATCAGGCCGTAGCCGCCCACTTTCAGCAGGATGGCAGCCAGCAACACCGAGATCGGGGTGGGTGCCTCCACGTGCGCGTCGGGCAGCCACGTGTGCACGGGCACAACCGGCACCTTGATGGCGAAACCGGCAAAGAGCAGCAGGAACGCGATAAAGCGCACCGGCAGGTTCCAGAGCCGCACCCCCGACAACACATGCAGTAAACTGTCGGGCAGGAAATTGGCTGCCTCCATCATCGCCGGAATGCTGAAGGTATGCACCAGGTCCTGACTCTCAATGGCGTTTTGCTGGAGCATTTGCTGCACCTGGCGCAACGCTTCCGGCGAGGCGTCTACGCCCGCCTTTGCCAGCCCAAGCTGCAATGCCGTGGCCCCCGGGTCTACCACCGAGGTATAAAGGCCGATCATCACGATCAGGATAAAAAGCGACCCCACGAGGGTATAAATAAAAAACTTAATGGAAGCGTACTCGCGGTTTGGCCCTCCCCATATCCCGATCAGGAAGTACATGGGCAGCAGCATAAACTCGAAAAAGAGGTAAAACAGGAAGAAATCGAGCGCGAGAAAACAGCCCATCACGCTGGTGAGCAGCAGGAGGTAGAGCAGGAAATAGCCCTTCACGTTTTGCGTGACCGTCCAGGAGGAGATGACGCCGATAACGCCGATAATGCCCGTGAGCAGCACCATGCTGATGCTGATGCCATCTACCCCGACAAAGTAATCGATCTGAAAGCGCCCCAGGTTGCCGAGCGAGAACCCGATCCAGGAGAGCTTCTCCACAAACTGGTAGCCCTGCTGCCCGTTGGCAAAGGCACCTCCGTCGAAGCGGGAATAAAGGAGAACAGCCAGTCCCATCTGCACCAGTGCCCCCAACAGCGCCACCGCCTTCATGGGCTTTTGCAGGTGCGCAGGCAGCAGCAGCACAATGAGTGCCGCCAGCAAGGGTGTAAAAATGAGACTACTGAGTATAAAATCCATCAACTGTTTGTGTGGTTGATTGTTAGTTTTTTATTGTTGATCGCTAAATTGTTAAATGGATTGCTCCCTGCATCTTCCTAAGTCTTCCATCTTGCGCGCCGAACAATCCTACACTATAACTTCCCCTTCTGAACTCTCCTCACCCTCAAAACCATACAGGTACCTCTCCCTGAAACCAGACCGCAAACTTAACATCAAAACACGATGATGTATAGTATAATCAAAATAAATCCGAAGAGGGAGTAGGCGTAGTACGACTGTACCTTTCCGTTTTGCAGCCCCCGCCCGATACGGCCAAAGAGCCGGGGCAGCGCCGACAGCAGCCATACCCCCCCATCCACGATAAATTTATCGAAGCCGCCCACGATTTTTGCCAGCACCACCAGCCACTTGCTCCCGTAGTCCAGCGTGAAGTCAATCACCCGCTTGTCCAGCCGGTACAGCCCCCGCGAGAGGAACACGGTTGGCTGTACAAAGACTTTGGCATACAGGGGATCGAGGTAAAAATGGTTGAAAGAGAGTCGGGCGAAGGCGCTTTGCGGCTGCTCCTGCAGCAGCGCTCCAGACGGTTTGCTTTTATACCGGCCAATGGCCAACCCGATACCGGCCACACCCAGCGCAGCCGACAGCAGCCCGATAACCAGGTGCACCGTATGGTTGGCCTCGTCCTGCAGGGCCACGGCGCGCAGCAAGTCAGCCGCCAGTTGCGTGCCATCGGCAGCGAGCTGTGGCAGGCTGATGCCCTGCAGCACCCAGCTGTTGCTAAAGCTAAACGGGTTCAGGGAGAAGAAAACGCCCAGCGACAGCACCGCCAGCAGCACAACAGGCAGCGCCATCACGCGCTCCACCTCCTGCCCCACCGACACCCGCAGTTCCCGCACATCGAACGGAAGCCTGAAACTGCCGAAGAACATGAACCACATGTGCCTGCCCATGTAAAAAGCCGTGAGCAGCACCACCGCAAACCCGATCACCGGGACAATGTAGTACAGGCCGTTGCCGTTGGCGCTCATCGCCTGCGCCCAGGCCCAACTGCCCGACAGGATTGCGTCTTTCGACAGGAAGCCGGAGAAAAGGGGCAAGCCCACCAGCGCGGCAGCGGCCAGCAGATAGGTATAAAACGTGAGCGGCATGGCTTTGCGCAGCCCGCCCATGTTCCGGATGTCCTGCGGGTCAACGCTGTCGGGTTGGTGGGTATGGTGCAGCCCTCTGTGCATGGCATGGATGATGATGCCGGCATTCAGGAACAGTGCCGCCTTAAAAAACGCGTGTGTGGTCAGGTGGAAGAGCGACGCGTCGTGCGATCCGGTGCCCATACCCATCACCATATAGCCCAGCTGGGAGATGGTGGAGAAGGCCAGCACCGCCTTGATGTCATACTGCGTGAGCGCCGCCACGGCTCCCACCAGCGCAGTAATCGCCCCGACAACGGCCATCACCGTGAGGGCATCCACCGTGAAAAAAGCGTAGCAGCGGGCCAGCAGGTAAACCCCGGCCGCCACCATGGTAGCGGCATGGATCAGCGCAGACACCGGCGTGGGCCCCTGCATGGCGTCGGGGAGCCATACCTGCAGCGGAAACTGCGCCGACTTGCCCACACAGCCCATAAAAAGGCCGAGGCCAGCGAAGGTCAGCAGCACCGTCGGCATCTCCACGAGCCACGGCTGCCCGTTTAGCGCGTAGGTCAGCACGAAGCCCTCCTCCGTCCAGTTGCCCGTGCCGATTAGCGCGCGCAGCGCCTCCAGATCGAAGGTGCGGAAGTAGGTATAGAATGCGAAGAGGCCCAGGAGCAGGCCCATGTCCCCGATCCTGTTCACCAGAAAAGCCTTTTTGCTGGCCGCGATGGCGGCGGGCCGCTCAAACCAGAACCCGATGAGGAGGTAAGAGGAAAAGCCCACCAGCTCCCAGAACATAAACAGCAACAGCAGGTTATCGACCAGCACAATCCCGATCATACTGAAAGTAAACAGGCCCAGATAGGCAAAATAGCGGCTATACCCCTTGTCGGCATGCATGTAGCCAACCGAGAACAGTTGCACCAGCAGCGAGATAAAGGTCACGATCACCAGCATCAGCACCGTGAGGTTGTCGAGCAGCACGCCCGCGGTAAAATCGGTAAAAGCGCCACCCAGGGAAGGCAGGCGAAACCAGACAATGCGGCTGTGAAAGGCGGCGTTGTTCCAGGTCTGCGCAAAAAGCCACCCCGACAGCGCCACCGACAAAGCGGCTACCCCGATGCCCAGCCAATCGCCGCGGCGCGGCAGGCGCTCCCCAAACAGCGACAAGCCCACAAAGCTCAGGAGCGGCAGCAACAGCACAGCCAGCGCGGTTGCGGTTTGGGAGGTGGCTGCCAGCGGCTGTAATAGTTCGGATAGCTCCAATTTGATCTGTTTCGGTTTCGGCTGCTGCGTGGCTACGCCAGCAAACAGCGGTCAAAGTTAACTAGAAAGCTTAATTTATTTATACTGATCGGCTGCGATTGTCCTGGCCCGGCGGCATTTGCCTTGCCAGCCGGTATACCGGCTACCGGTTTACCTTGCTCACCACCTCGTTTATGTTTGCAGTCCTGAAGTACTGGTATACCCGCAGCACAATCGCCAGCGCCACCGCGGCCTCGGCGGCAGCCACCACAATCACGAAAAGCGCGAACATTTGCCCTTGCATCAGCGAGGCGTCATACCGGCTGAAAGCGACGAGGTTGAGGTTAGCCGCGTTAAAGACCAGCTCAATGCCCATCAGCACGAGCACCGCGTGTCTTTTCGTGATCACGGCCAGGATGCCCAGGCTAAACAGCGCGGCGCTCAAAAGTAAGATATGCTCTAACGGAACCTGTTCCATTTTTATACTTTCTGTTTATCAGTGGCAATGTAGGCGGCCCCCATCAGGGCGATCAGCAGCAGCAGCGAGGCAACTTCGAAAGGCACCACAAAGTCGGTCATCAGCTTGATGCCGATGGCCTGCACGGTGCTTTTCTGCTGCCCCAGCACGGCTGTGTCGGCGGTTTGCAGCCAGGGCAGTGCGCCCAGGTTCGCATTCAGGATGGTATGGAACATGCCCACGAGCACCAGAAACGTGATGACCGTGCCCCATACCTTGTTGGTGTTCTCCGACACCACCGACTTGTCGTGCACGCGGCTGCTGAGCATGATGCCGAACAGAATGAGCACCAGCACCCCGCCCACATACACCATCAGTTGGGTAGCCGCTATAAAATCGGCGAACAGCAGCACGTAGATACCCGCCAAGCTCAGCAGCGTGACGAGCAGTGAGAAGCCCGCGTACAGCAGGTTCCGCGTCAGCACCATGTATACCCCGGAAAGTACTGCCAGTATGGCGAAAATGTAGAAGATCATTTTTCAGTTATCCTTTAACATTGATCAATGTGCGCTTCCTTATATAGGTTACCTTGGTGGCCTCGCCATCGCTGAAGGCTGGCGAGCCTTCAGGTTTATTGCAACGGCTTTGCCTTTTGGTAAACGCTTTGCTTTTTTGACACTCACAGGTCTTGCAGACACTGTGAGGTCGTCTGCAGGTGTGGGTTAGCCTTGCTGTTGCTTTCTGGCTGCCAGCGCTGCGGCTTTGGCGGCGGCCATTTCCTCTTGCTGTTTCTCGAAGAGACGCTGCTTTTCCTGGGCCTGCTCCGGCGAGAGGTCGGTGAAGTGGTAGATCATGTTCTTGATGTCTACTTCAGCGAAATCATATACCGGCGTCATCGTCAGGCAGTCGGTGGGGCACACGGTGGTGCACAGGCCGCAGTAGCAGCACTTGGCCATGTCGATGTCGAATACAGGGCCGTAAAGCCTTTTCTTCGTACCATCGGAGGTTACACCTATATCCTCGGTCGCCTTCACCGACTCGATAGTGATGCAGTTAACCGGACAAATCTTGGCGCACAAGTCGCACACAATGCAGTCCTCCATCTCGTTGTGCAGGCGGTAGCGGCCATTGTCGGGCACGGGCAGCGCCTCGTACGGGTACGTGAGCGTGGCCAGCCCATCAGGCTGCTTAAAATAGCTGTCGTCCGACACGTATACCGGCTTGCGGCGCTTGCCCGCGTTGGCGAAGTGGCGCAGCGTCAGGCGCGCGCCGCTCATCAGCGACTTCACGCCCTGCCAGAATCCGGTTTTATGTTTATATGCTTCTTTTTCCAACGTTTTCAGGTTAGAGGATTAAAAAGTCAGCGCGTTTTGGAATGAAGAACATTTAAAAAAATCGTGAACCATTATTCACTTTTAACACTCTAAATTTCAACTTGCTAACTACTAAACTCTTCAGATTTTCAGCTTCCTAACTACCTATCAAATCATTAACAGGCGCCAGATGCCAGCTGCCAGTACCACGGCCAGGGCCAGAGGCGTCAGCACTTTCCAACACAGGTGCATGAGTTGGTCCACGCGCAGGCGCGGATACGTCCAGCGGGCCCAGAGCTGCACAAACAACAGCACAAAAGTCTTGGAAAGCAACCAGAAAGCCGCCCATAGGTTTCCGGAAAGCGCGCCGACGGAGCCGGTGGTCCAGTTGGCCAGCTGTGCCGCGCCGATGTTGGGGAGCGGTGTGTTCCAGCTGCCGAGAAAAAGGACAACCGCCACCAGGCTCACCAGCACCATCATGCTATACTCCGCCAGAAACAGCACCGCGAAACGAAAGCCCGAGTATTCCACGTGGAAACCCGCCACCAGTTCCGATTCCGCCTCCGGTATATCAAACGGGGCGCGGTTGCTTTCTGCCAGCGAGGCGATAAAGTATATGATAAAGGCCACCAGCAGCATTGGTGCCCGGAAAATGTTCCAGGTCGTGATGCCGCCGATCGTTGTCGTGTCTATTCCGAGTGCCTGTATACCAAACAGCCAGTTCGTCTCATACTCCATGCCCGGAAAGGCATGCAACAGTACGCCTTGCTGGTAACTTATCTCCTGAAAATCGAGCGACTGGCAGATCATGACGGCTGACAGAATGGCCAGGCCCGCCGGAATCTCATACGACACGATCTGCGCCACCGAGCGCATGGCACCAAGCATCGCGTATTTATTGTTAGAGCCCCAGCCAGCCATCAGCAGCCCGACCACATCCAATGACACAATGGCCAGCAGGTAAAACACCCCGATACCAATGCCCGCAGGCACTACGTCGGGGGTGAAAGGGATAACGGCAAAACCGGCGAAAACTGCGGCAAAGATGAGGATTGGGGCCAGCTTGAACAGACTTTTATCGGCCTGCGCCGGCACAATGTCTTCCTTCTGGAGCAGCTTCAGCACGTCGAGCACCGCCTGCAGCGAGCCATACGGCCCGGCCTCGGTTGGACCCAGACGGTCCTGCATAAAGGCAGCTACCTTTCGCTCCGCGTACGCCAGCACGATTACCACACTCAGTAAGAGCATAAGTGTCAGCAGGAAAGCAAGCATAGGCGTTCTGGTTGATTTAAGAAAGCGAAGTTAGGGCATAATATGGGAATCTGCTAACGATTACCCGGTGTAATTGATGTTTTGGAAAAAGGCTCTCGAATTGCCACCGCTTCAGGCATAGCAGGATAGGCGGTTGCTGGCCGGTCGTAAAGTTTGATGAAAGCCAGAGTGGAATCCAAGTCCGCCTCGCTAAACGGGAACGTGGGTATCACCATCTGGCTATACTCTTGGTAATCTTTTATATATCCTTCCGCGTGTGATGATAAGCCAACTCGATACATAAAACCTCTCAGCTAGCCACGCATAAGCAGCTTTGCACTCCCCTCCTTTTTTCAAGGAGGGGTGCCGCAGGCGGGGTGGTTCTTTTCGCCCGGCTGTTGGGGCTCCGCCCCAGTCGAGTTACAAACTCGACGTTATAGAAAGTCACAAGTTTGAAAACTTGCGCCAGAAAGGTAAAATCAAAACAGCACTGACATAAAACTGCCATAAATAGGTATAACCCGAAATCAAATTGAGCTCACTTGGGAGTCAATTTTAGCCTGATTTTTCGGGCAAGCGGATAGGGTCTTTTTCTCAAACCAGAACAAACCACAACAACAAGGTAACAGCAATGGCGGTGATGCCCTGCACCAGCGTGGCCATAGTATGGGCTTTGTAAGCGTCGGTTACTTTCATGCCGCTGAACTGCGTCACCACCCAAAAATAGCTATCATTGACGTGGCTGACGGCCATGGCCCCTGCCCCGATGGACATCACGACAAGTGCCAGGGGCACCGCACCAACGATACCTGCCTCAGCCAGCATGGGAGCCACTAGTGCCGAGGTGATCACTAATGCGGCTGTAGAGGAGCCCTGGGCCGTTTTAAGAGCCGCTGCCACAGCAAAAGAGATCAGCAGAATGTAGGCACCGTTCAAATTGCCGCCTGCGGCAAAGCCTTTGATGACGTCTGCAACCGCTGTGGCTTTTATCACGGAGCCGAAAGCCCCGCCAGCGCCCGTCAGCAAGAGGATGATGGCGGCGTCTTTCAGCCCGTCCCCGAGCCAGCCGGTCAGCGTTTCCTCGTTCCAGCGGGGCAGCAGCGGGAAAGCGGCAAACACCCCGATGAGCAGGGCCACCACCGGCGTGCCCAGAAAAAGCAAGAAGTTGGCCATACCCCCGGTATATTTCAGGTAACTCACCACCGACCCAACGCCGATCAGCAGAATGGGCAGAAAGATAGGTATGAACGACTTGAGCGTGGAAGGCAGCTCCCCGAACTCCCGCACAACTTCCTCATAGCTCAACCCAATAATTTCTTCTCCCTCGATTTTGATGGTGGAGGCAACTTTAACGGCCCATACATACCCCACTGCCATCACGGGTATGGCCACCACCAAACCGATCAGGATGATGGTGCCCAGGTAGCCGCTGGCCCCGATGTTGCCTGCCGCCGCGATGGGGCCGGGCGTGGGCGGCACAAGGGTATGGGTGGCGTACAAGCCTGTAGCCAAAGCGATGGACATGGAGGCCAGCGGAACCTTCGCGCGTTGCGCCAGCGATTTCTTCAGGCTGGACAGGATCACGTAGGCCGAGTCGCAGAAAACGGGGATGCTGACAATGGCGCCGATCAGCGACATGGCCAACTGCGGCCGCTTCTCCCCCACCACGCGCAGCACCACCTCGGCCATGCGCAGCGCAGCCCCCGACCTCTCCAGTATCTTCCCGATCACGGTGCCCGCCACGATCACGATGCCGATATAGCTCATCAGGCCGCCAAAGCCATCATTTATAGCTTTCACCACATCCTGCAGCGGCAGGCCCGCCGCTATACCTACCCCAAAGGCCGCGATCAGCAAACCGAAAAACGGGTGCAGCTTGAATTTGGCCGTTGCCAGCACGATGAAGCCAACCCCAGCCAGCAGAATCAGAAAAAGCACAGGACCTTGTATCATGCGGTTAGCAGTTAAAAGCACGGCAGCCCGTGCGTGTTTGTCGTGCGGAAATTATAGGAGGTTACCCAGCGAGACGCCGAAGGTAATGTTTGAGTCGTTGTTTTTGCGCGAGGCCTCTACTTCGCTCTCGTAAGAGTTGGTGAAACTAGCGCGGATGGCAACCCATTTTGCCAGCGGCAGCTCCAGGGAAAGGAGCGTGTTCCAGCGCAGGTTCGAGAAGTCTGACAGCGACGGCTGCACAAAGGTGATGTGCTTAAAGCGCATCTTCCTCTCCAGAAACGCATGGCTGCCTTTGATGCGCAGCGAGTTCCGCTGCGTGACCAGCGTGGGCCGCTCGCTGAAGTCGGTGGACTCGTGGATAATGGCGTTCGTCAGCGTCAGGGTGTTGCGCTCGGTCTGCAGCAGGCGGTAGCCTATACCTGCCCCGGCCAGTTGCCGCAAATCAATGCCCCGCAGGTGACTGATCTCCATCGTAGCCAGGCCGAAAACATAGGTTTTCTTTTTCTTGAACACATCCACGAACAGGTCCACGTAGGTATCGCGCTCGGCCAACACACCATTCTGCTTGCCGTAGCTAAAACGGGGGTTTGTGGCGATGGACAGCACAGGGCCGCTCAGGATTATCTCTGCCCGCGTTACCAGCAGGCTCCGGCTCACGTTGCCTTGGGTAAAGTTGCCGTCGCCGAAAAAGCGGTAGTCCAAGCTATCCAGCAGCAGAAAGCGCTCCTGCGGCAGCGTGTCCGTGTTGGCTTGGGTAAGTGAATCGGCTTGCGCGGGGGCGTTAGCGGCAGCTGGCTGCTGCGCATACGCGGAATGCCCATAACAGAAGCAGCACAGGAGCAGCTTCAGAAAACAGAGGCAGGTAGATTTTCCCATACCTCAAAAATAGAATAAAAGGCCAGTGGAACGAAAGATAAGGCAAATAAACTCTGAGAACGTGCCTGCCGCTAGCGCACTGGGTTACGCCATCAGCAGAATCCCGGCCAGCTCATCCTTCTCCATCGGCTTCACAAGATAGCCCGCCACGTTGGCATACTGTTTCGCGCGCTGCCGGTCCAGTTCGCTGGTTGAGGACGTCAGGATATACACCTTCTGCCCCAGGCCCTGCTGCTGCATCTCATCCAGAAACCCCCAGCCGTCCATCTCCGGCATGTTCAGGTCCAGGAAGATGATGTCGGGTTGAACCGTAGCTACTTCGGAAAGGGCTTCCATCGGCTCGGTATAGTCGTGCACCGCGTAGGCGGGGTCGATCATTTGTATCAGGCTCCCCGTGATGAAATTGGTAATTTCCATATCATCCACCAACATAATTTTCTTCATTCCTTCTAAGATTTATGGATTACGCTTTCAATTCAATAAGTTCTGAGGTGGCCTTGGTGATCACTTCCTGCAAGGCCTCGTCCAGGTCCTCGGAAGACCGCCTCAGCCGGGGCATTATTTTCTCCTGGATTACCTCCGGCGAGCTGCCATGGTCAATCATGTTGATCAGGCCGAGGATGCGGCTCAGCGGCTCCCGCACCTGGTGCGCGTTGAGAATGGAGATTTCCATGAGCCGCTCGTTTTTCTCGGCAATCTGCTGGGTGCGCAACTTGATCACCCGCTGCTGGTTTTCGTTGATTGACGAGATCACCTCGTTCTTCTTGTCCAGCACCTGAAACAGGCACAGCTCCAGCAGTTTCGACTCCAGGTTTTCGGCGATCAGCTTCACAAACGTGACATCGCGCCCCGAGAAGTCTTTGCTGTTGCCCGCCAGCACTGAAAGGAGGATTTGGCATTTCTCCCTATTGAAGGCCCACCCCCAAAGCTGCCCCTGCTCCGCTTCCGCTAAACGAAATTCTGCCGGGAGCCCGAGCACAGATAAGTCTGTCCAGAGCAAGGGCCTTCCTTTTTCCAGCAGTTGCTGCTCATGCGGCAGGTAGTCGTGCTGCTCCCGCACCTGAACGCTGGAGCCGGCCGCACTCACCGTGATATGTATAAAGTAGTCTTCCCAGTTAAAGCTGACTCTGAACACATGGAAATTGAGGAGGTATTTCAGGTTCACCCGCAGGGCGTCCCCTATCTCCTCGAATGACCGGCAGCGCATCAGGACGGTGGAGAAGCGTGAAAACGCCTCATACGTGACTCTGTAAATCTGACTATCCTTCACCCCTTCTTCCCCTCCGGATTATTGCGCCTCCTGATACAAATCTATTAAAACTCGGGCTCCAGCAGCTCGTTGTCCAGCTTGATGCCGGATACCGTGGCAATCGTGTTGAGCATGTTCACCAGATCCGACTGGGCCATCAGTTCCTGGATCTCGTCTTCAGAGAAGCCTTCCTGCTGCAGCTCATCAAAATCACGGTCCGTCACGGTCGCTGTCCGCAGCGCCGCCTTGGTAGCCACCCGGATGGCGACTTTGTAGCTTTGGGGGAGTATCGGGGAGTTGAGGTCTTCGGTAGCCCGGAAGTTCTCGTCGTCGCTGATCATTCTGCTCATACTGTCTGCAAAGATGCCGTGGGCATGGGCGCAGTAATCGCAGCCTCTTTCCTTGGACACGTTGTAGATAATCAATTGCTTCAGGACGTTTGGCACCTGTCCCTCCAGCAGGGTGGAGCGCAGTTTGGCCCAGTTGCCGCGCAGCAGTGTCTCGTTTCCGCCCTGGCACTTAAACCAGTTCAGCACAAAAGGCAACTGCAGGCTCTGCATTGTTTCTTCATAAATGGCTTTTACCTCGGGCGTTGCCTCTTCGTAACTTACCGTCCGGAAACGGGTAAGTTGCTCTATAGCTATTGCACTCATAGTAAGGGTGTATTAAGGGTTGTGTTGTAAAATTTTAGATAAAGATATACATGATTTCTTAAAATCAATGCAATTTATATATAAAAAATTAAATATTAAAATATTATTGGATAAATCCTATTTTAGAATGAATACGCCTAGTTGAAAAGGGTATGGCTGTTGCACCTTATACAGATCGAATAGCAGGCAGAACTTATGTAGGCCAGATCGATTTCCGAATGATGCCATCAGCCGGTGAGAACGATCTGTTGCTAGGGTGTAGAGTATGGGCGGTTTTTTCGGTTAAACCAGGAGTTGTTCAGAAGAGTAGCTAGAAGACCTTGTTAAATCTCGCTTTTAGAAACGAAATGTCAGCTTGTTTTAAGAACCTGAGTTATACCTGCTGTTACGCAGTGCCCACTTCCGCCCCCCTTTGAAGGTAGGGCCGTTAAGTTCTAAGAATTTGCACCATGTCTTCACGTAAAGATTTAATATAGCAGAAAAACGATTCTCCCCTTGAGGGGAGTTAGAGGGGTGTTTGCTCTTTGCGAAAG
The DNA here is from genome assembly GCF_022601975.1 of Pontibacter sp. E15-1. Classification (GTDB taxonomy): domain Bacteria; phylum Bacteroidota; class Bacteroidia; order Cytophagales; family Hymenobacteraceae; genus Pontibacter. The sequence continues at coordinate 58,826 of NZ_JAKVIR010000010.1, read as the reverse complement.
GTTATTTTTGCTGGCTTTACACCCCTGCGGTCCCCTCAAGGGGACAATTTTCGTTAGAACTTAACGGCCCTACCCTTTGAAGGGGGTTAGGGGGATGACACTCCCTGCGGACAATCAGAAGTAAGATATTATAGCAGCTGTTTCACATCATGCAAGAGCAGGAAAGGTTCTTCCGGCCGCCTTTCATCCCCCTGCCCCCTTCTTCTTCGAGGGCCCCTACCCCCAAGGGGGACTTTTGTGGACTGTATGGCTCTTTTGCTGAACCTGAGACACTATGATAGGTATGGAACAGCTATTACGAAACGCCTGCCCTGACAATGCGCGCAATGTTACGGGCGCATGAAAACAACAGCGGCTGCGCCTGGTCTATTGCCTGCTGCAGCGGCATCGGGGAATTGACAACAGCGTGACAGCTCACGAAATGATCCAACAGTTGCTCGTGCCCCGGGCCCAGGCCTCCAGAAATCAGGATCGTGCCCACGCCGTATCTTTTGGCTAGCTGCGCGACATAGAAAGGAGCTTTTCCATACAGGGTCTGGAAATCGCTCTGGCCCTCCCCGGTGATTACCCAGTCTGCCTGCCTTATCTGCGCTTCCAAACAGGTTGCTTCGGCCACGACCTGCGCACCAGACTGTATCTCAGCGCCCAGCACCAGAAACCCGAAGCCAAGACCGCCCGCTGCGCCCGCTCCCGGGACGGATTGCATTTTTATACCTAACTGCGCTTCCACGAGCCGGGCATACTTCGCCATACCATCGTCCAACTGCTGCAACTGCGTTACCGTTGCGCCTTTCTGCGGACCGAAAACGAATGTAGCGCCATTTTCTCCGCACAGAGGATTTTCCACGTCGCTGGCCACCGTGAATTTGCTTTCTTTTAAGGCTGGATAGGTATCGGTAAAATCAACCGAGGCGATTTCCTGCAAAGCGGCCCCAACAGGTTTTACAGGGCTCCCCGCCTTATCCAGGAAAGTGGCGCCCAAAGCCTGAAGCATGCCGAGGCCACCGTCGTTGGTAGCGCTCCCGCCTAACCCGATTATAAAGGAGCGGATGCCTTTCTCCAACGCGGCCAAAATCAATTCGCCCACGCCATAAGTAGTCGTCTGTGAGGGGTTCCGTTTGCTGTCTGGCACCATAGGCAAGCCTGCCACTTGCGCCATTTCGATCACAGCCGTTTTCCCATCGCCCAAAATGCCATAGACCGTTGTTACCTGTTCGCCCAAGGGGCCTGTGACTACTGCGCTTATCTTCTCTCCATTGGTGGCAAACAGCAGGGCGTCCAGTGTCCCTTCTCCGCCATCTGCCATCGGCACCACCACCACCTCAGCTCCAGGAATTTCCCGCAGAAAGGCCTCCTGGATAGTCAGCCCCACCTCTTTGGCCGACAGGCTGCCTTTAAAGGAATCCGGAGCGACGACGATTTTCATGGGAGTGGGTTTTGTGAAAAAATCTGATACGTTTCGGTTAAGGAGAAATCAGTATAGTACGGATCAACCCTCCACCAGATGCGGCACAAACTGCGATAGGTTGGTGATAATGCCTTTCTCTCTGCGGAAACCGATGGCGCAGCCCTCCCCTGCCCAGAACACACCCGCCTGGTAGGTATAGCCTTTGGTATCTTCGGGCAAGTCGCACCAGCGCTGGTATACCTGCTTTTGCGCGTCGTACTCGCCCGCCATTTTTGTGATGGATACCTTGTCTATCACCTCCACGCTTTGCCCCTCGCGGCCAAAGTAGGGCTTTCGGATATATTTGCCGCTGATCGGCTCCAGATCGGTTTCTAACAGCAAAGGGTGGTATGGATAGGCTTTCCAGAGCCACGCCAGCATGCCCTTGCTCTGGAAAAGCAGGCTATACGCGGGGTTTGCGATCACAACGTTGCGGGCTCGGGAAAGAAGTGTGAGGCTGTCGAGCAGTTCCGGTTCTTCCCAGGCAATCTGCTCCCAGGGCAGCAACTTAAACAGAAATGGAAACTGCTGCCACTGCTCTGCCCCTACCTGTGCCCAAACGCCCTTTTCTTCGCCCTCCGTCGAAACGGTCATTTCCTCCACCGGGCAAAGGTGCGCGTCGAAACCGGCCTCGCGGGCTGCCTGCGCCAGCACAGCGCAGTTCGATTCGTCTTCGGCACTCTCTCCGATATAAGTCAGCAGCAGGGCGGGCGTCAGGTCGTCGTTGAGCATGCGCCAGGCTTTAAACTGTGCCACCAGGGCCTCATACAGGCCCGAACACTGGTTCGCCTCGTTCTTGCCAGCAGCGGCCAGGCTTGCCCACTGCACCACCGCGGTTTCAGGTATGGACGTGGCGGTATCAGCATTAAACTCCAGCAGCTTAGGCCCTTCCGGCGTTTGCACCAGATCAAAGCGACCGTATAGGTGCCAGTGCCGGTCGTCGTGCCACGACTGCCGCACGATCGGCCACAGGTTTTCGGGGATGCACAGCACCTGCAGGAAAGCATCCGGCAGGTCGTCGGGCACGGCCTGCACCAGCATATCATACAGCGTGTCGGCGGCATCCAGCAAGGCATCGGCCTCTTTCTCTGTTACCACCACTGCCTCGCCCGGCACATAGTTGGCGCAGCCGTCTTCCACGCACCATTCCCAGCCGAGGCCGCGCACGGCGGTTTCCACGTCACCGGTATGGGCTTCGAGGCGAACAGTTCCTTTTGTCATAGCCATCTTATTGTGGTTTATGCGCCTGCCCCGCCGCTACGGCCCCTGAAAAACCCGCTGCGGCCCGAGCCGGGTGCCGTGGCACGCTGGCGGCTTGTCTGCACGTTCTGGCGCCAGGTATCGGTGCGGTTTATGAGGTTGGGGTTGGCGTAGTAGCCCGCCCGCGGCCCGGTGTTTCGTCCGGCCATATAGCCCAGCGCACTCCACCACAGCACACTGCTCATGCCATACCCACCTTGCCGGTAGCTGCCTTCGTTTCTGGACATATCCTGCAAACGGTTTTGCAGCTCCAGCCCCTGCAGGGTGTCTATGCGGCCATCGTTGTATTTGAGAATCGCCATGCTCTTGCCGGGCGCGGTGGTGCGTTCATCCGTTATTTTCCACTGGTCCGGGCCCTGCTCCGTCATCTCGGTAATTATGCCGTCGGTTGTAGCCATCTCGCTTTCCGCATTCCACTCGTTCTGGTCGGGGTTGCTGCTGCAACTGGTCAGGCCCATGCAGGCGGCGGCAGCCACAATAAAGGCATTGCGTTTAAAGTCGCCAATGGTCAGATATCTTTTTTTCATGATGCGTATGCTTTCTGTCTACTTTAAAGGTAAGCTTTTTACGGCGAAACGCCTGAAGTCGCGTCGGATGGCATGAGGATTGGGGAAACCCAACTATCCTATGCTCATATCCCCAAACTCGGAATTCGTAATTCGTAATTCGTAATTGGCGCGCCACGCGCGCCCCTACTCCCACAGCGGGTAATGCTCCAGGTGCACCTGCCGCTTAAAGAAGATGCGGGTGCTCTCCTCGAACGAGCGGGTAAAGTCTGAGACGTAGAATTTGTGGTCGCCCAGCAGCTTTTCAGCGGCGAGGCCCTGCCCCTGCAGGTAGGCTTTCACGTGCTGGGCCACTATCTGACTGGCGTCCAGCACATCCACCTCCCCCTCGTAAAAGTTCTCTATCTGTTTTTTGATCAGCGGATAGTGGGTGCAGCCCAGGATAAGCGCCTCAATGCCCAGCAGGTCGGGGTCAGAGAGGTAGGTATGGATCACGCTCTCAGAGATGGAGTCATTGAAAAAGCCCTCCTCGATCATGGCGGCAAGCAGTGGCGTGGCATGCGACTGGAGATTTATACCCAGGTCCAGCTCATCCACTTTTTTGCGGTATACATTGGAGTTCACGGTTTGCTTGGTGCCGATGAGGCCAACTTTTTTCCGGGGGTATAACTGGCCGATATGCTGCACGGTCGGGTCGATCACGTTCAGCACCTTCGCCTTGCTGCCCACATACTCTTTCACCAACTCGTAAGCCGCCGCCGAGGCAGAGTTGCAGGCAATCAGGATCACTTTGCAGTGCTGCTCAATCAGCAGGTCACAGATTTTAACGGCATAGGCCTGTATGGCCGCAGTAGATTTGTCGCCGTAGGGCAAATGGGCGGTGTCGCCAAAATAGATAATGCGCTCATTCGGCAGCAAGCTGATGATTGCCTGAGCCACCGTCAGGCCGCCTATTCCGCTGTCAAAAATGCCTATCGGCCGTTGTTTTATGTCCTCTGTCATCACGGGCTAATTTAGGTAAAAAGTGCCGAAAGTCACGTTGGCTAATCATTTCTGCGTGTCTACTAATTTATGTTTCCGCTCAGAAATTATTTTGAGCCCAGAAAAGTTAAACCGTAACATAGCATGTAAACAATTTGGGTGCGTTAAATTATTTCCATGTAAAATTTTATTAGATTTAAACAAAAATGTGTAATTTAGAACAGAAATAACACGACCTTCAGTAGCACCAAGCAGTGCATTGCCTCGCGTATCCCAGTTCTGCCTGACGACTCCTTCATCTAGTATCAGAAAACAAATTTTCCCAGTATAAATAGTTTCAGAGGTATGCAAAAAGCGTTTACTCTACCAAGTCCTACCATCAAAAGCTCTGAGCTGTACGGCAGCCTTATGGCGCGCCTCATTGCCTTTTTGATAGACTCGACGCTGCTGGTTTTCTCCTTTTCCTTTGTGCTATATGGCTTGAGCGATTCTGACCTGCAACTCCAGAGTTGGGAGACCCTTTTTCAGAACGGGGATTTTCTGGGCCAGTTGCTGGATACCGTGAAGCTGGTGTTTATCAACCCGTATTTTCTGGTGATGCACTGGCTGTACTTCACGGTGCTGCAGTCGTCTCAGAAGCAGGCTTCCGTCGGCAAATTCAGCCTGGGCCTCCGGGTGACGGATCTGCGGGGCCGCCGCATCAGCTTTGCCCGGGCTAACCTGCGCTATTTCGCCAAGCTGCTCTCCGTGGCCACGGTGTTCCTGGGTTTTCTTCTGATGCTTTCTACCCGCCGCAAGCAAACCCTGCACGACTACCTCTCCTGTACAGTGGTCGTGACGGATTAACATCCACCTCAACGCATACTTGACTTTTACACTTGGCTACGGACAGGCGGCCGCACAGGTATACCCAAGCTATACATCTATCGTTAGCGGCTTGCGGCTTGCTGCGAAAGGCCGGATTTATTTTGCCTCCACCTCTGCGGATAAATGCCTAAATTTGCCCCATGAATTTCTTATCCGCAGAAAATATCTCTAAAAATTTTGCCGAGCGCTGGCTTTTCAAAAACCTGAACTTTGGCATTAGCCAGGGGCAGCGCATCGTGTTGGTGGGCGTAAACGGCTCTGGCAAAACAACGCTCCTTAATATACTGGCCGGGCTCCTCGCCCCTGATGAGGGTAGCGTAAGCGTCCGGAAAGAGGTTCGCATCGGCTACCTGGGCCAGAACCCCGAGTTTGACGAGGAACTGACCGTGCAGCAGAACATCTTTTCGGGCAAGAACCAAACCCTGGACCTGATCCGGGACTACGAGGCCGCCATTGCTGACCCCCATACCAGCGCCGGGAAAATGCAGGAGGTGATGGAGCGCATGGATGAGCTACAGGCCTGGGACTTTGAGGTGAAGGTAAAGCAGGTGCTCTCCAAACTGGGTATAAACAACCTCGACGACGTGGTAAAGAACCTCTCCGGAGGGCAGCGCAAACGCGTGGCGATGGCCCGCGTGCTCATCGACGAGCCTGACATGCTGATCATGGATGAGCCAACCAACCACCTGGACCTCGACACCATCGAGTGGCTGGAGGGTGTGCTCTCGACGCAGAATACCACGCTGCTGATGGTGACCCACGACCGTTACTTCCTGGACAAAGTGGCCAACGAGATTGCCGAGCTCGACAACGGCGAGCTGTATACCTATAAAGGCAACTACAGCTACTTTCTGGAGAAAAAGGCGGCCCGCGAGGAAGCCGCCGTGGCCGAAACCGAGAAGGCCCGCAACCTAATGCGCAAAGAGCTGGAATGGATCAGGCGCATGCCCAAGGCCAGGGGCACCAAAGCCAAGTACCGCGTGGATGCCTTTGAGGAGCTGAAAGAGAAAGCCGCCAAGAAAACCGCCGCCCCACAGCTGGAGCTCTCGGTGAAAGCCACCCGGCAGGGCGGCAAAATCATCGAGGTGGAGCATATCTCAAAGTCCTTCGGAGACAAAAATTTGGTGGAGGATTTTTCGTATGTGTTCAAGAAGAAAGATCGCATCGGCATTATCGGGCCTAACGGCGCGGGCAAGTCCACGTTCCTGAACATGCTGACGGGCCAACTGGCCCCTGACGCAGGCACCATTGATGCAGGCCAGACCACCGTTTTCGGCTATTATACCCAGGATGAGCTGACGTTTAAAGATGACCAGCGGGTGATTGATATCGTGAAGGAGATAGCCGAGGTGGTGGAGATGGCCAATGGCGAGGTGATCACGGCGAGCCAGTTTCTGCAGCACTTCCAGTTTGCGCCGCCACAGCAGTACACGTTTGTGAGCAAGCTGAGCGGTGGCGAGAAACGCCGCCTGCAATTGCTGCGGGTACTCATCAAAAACCCGAATTTCCTGATCCTTGATGAGCCGACCAACGACCTGGACATCATCACGCTGAACATCCTGGAGGATTTCCTGCTCAACTTCGGGGGCTGCATGCTGATCGTGAGCCACGACCGCTACTTTATGGACAGGCTGGTGGAGCACATCTTCGTGTTTGAGGGAGAAGGCAAAATCCGCAATTATCCGGGCAACTACACCGACTTCCGCGAGTGGCAGAAAGAGCAGGAGAAACAGGAGGTGGAAAGCAAAAAATCCGCCCCGCAGGTAGCGGAAAAGAAACCCGAGCAGCCCAGCGACGCCAAACGCAAAGCCACTTATACCGAGCAGAAAGAATACACCCAACTGGAAAAGGACATCGCCCGCCTGGAGCAGCGCAAAACCGAGCTGATTGACACCATGAACGCCGGCACCACCACCGACCATGAGCAGCTGACCGCCTGGGCCAAAGAACTCAAGGGGATCAACACGGACCTGGAGGAAAAAGAATTCCGCTGGCTCGAGCTGGCCGAGATTATGTAACCAACGGATTTAGCCGCAGCCAACCCCGCAGCACTTCCGGCCCGAGTATGGCTTTTCTAGAATCATAGCAACTGCAAGCAAAGCGCTCTGGCCCTTTGCTTGCAGTTGCTATTTCAGGCCTTTCACGGTCACGTAGCTTTTCTGGTTTTCCCGCCCCACGCGCACAATATTCCGCTCAAAATCTTTGGGGTCGTCGATCGTCTTGTAAAAGCTATCCAGAAAGCGCAGTGCCCTTTTCTGGCTGCTTTTGCTCAGCAAGGGCCGTTTCCGATATACACCATACAGTTCCCTGCGGCGTGCCTTAAATACCTGGACAACGGCCGCGTACACGTGTTCCGGAAAGTCATACCCCCGGTATAGCCGTTGCTGCACCGTTGCGATCCCCAACTCGGGGGGAGGCACCGCATACGGCGGATCGACCATGCCGTTGAAATCGAAGTCGTACGGCACGGGGTGCGGAGGCGCCAGCGAGTCGAGGGAGAGGAGCTTGATGTTATGGCGGTAAGGCACAGACCAATCTGTGTTTCCGATCATATACTGGAATATCGCCAGCTGCGCCATGGTGCCCTGGTCCGTTCCCTGCATCCCGATGGCAAGGGCCTTGGGCACAATCACACCGTTGTGTCGCTGCGCCATTTCGTCGTCGTCCTCTATCAGGAAGGCATACCTCGTTTCTGATTTCCGCTTGCCTTCCAGGTCTTCGTACCGCACCCGGCAGAGCCGCACCCGAAAGCTTTTGTCCGTTAAAACATTGTATAGCTTATACACCTGATACTCGCGCAGCACATATTCTTCCTGCAGGCAATGGGTGACCAGCTTTACTTTGTTCACGTGCTCAAAAACAGTTTGGGAGGTAGTTTTGCGGGAGAAATTGAGGAGCAAAGGCGGAAACCGGCAAATAAGCGGGTTGCGGCGGTGGTTCCCCCTTACCTTTACCTTCAGGTTTACGCTTACCGGCCCTCGGGTGGCATCGGTGTAGGTGAGGGTGCCCTGATGATAGCCCGGGTCCTCACCCCGGTCGTCCAGCAGGTCTTTGTAGTTGAGGTTGAGCTGAAACTCCAGTATCTCCTCGCTGCGGTATAAGGGGTTCTCAAATATTACCCCCTTTTCTGCCTGAGCAACCGTGGATACAGCCAAAACGGCCCCATCCCCTCTCACATCTGGCTGCGCCAGAAGCGGAAATGACAGGCCAAATGCCAGCCAAAGCTTAAGTATAAACCAATAACTGCGTTTCATTGCGTTTGTAAACTGACGGTGCGGCGGTTAGCCCTTCTACCCCTCCGGGCGAATAGAAACTGAAGCAAAACGATCCGGGCAGGCCGCCGCAAGCTGGCCATATAGGCTACCGAAGATACTTCTCCAGAAACAACTCCCGGATTACCCGCCCCTGCAGCACGGTGGTATCCAGCTGGGATACGATGCGCACGGAATCCTTCTGTGTGCCAACAGCCAAAGAGTCAACGGCAAAGGCGACCGCAACGGTGTCAAGCCGGGGCACGACTACTGTCGAGTCCATTTCGAACCGGAGCAGTTTCGCCACGGTGGGGGCTATGTCTACCAGCGTGTGGCGGGTTTCTATCACGGCGTTTTTGTTAAAGTCCGGCCCTAAGGCCAGCAGGCTGATGTGCTGACAGCCCTCACAGTTGTCTCCATGCTCCTGCCAGCCACCGTCTACGCTGTCTAAATGGCGGCCATGGTCGTTGGTGATCAGGAGCGTGGTCTTGTTTCTGTAGAACTCATCTTTGCTGATAAAATCCCAGAGCTCTTTTATATACCTGTCATCCCGGGAGATGCCCCGCACATAGTAGTCCCAGTTGCCGGCATGGGCATAGCCATCGGGCTCCATGAAGTTCACCAGCACCAGGTTTGGCTTGTGCGTGGTCAGGACCTGCTTCACTGCCTCCAGGGTAAGGGAATCCGCACGGTAGCCTGTGCCCGGCCCGTTTACGCCACAGTTCAGCGCGGGCATAAACTGGTTCTGCCACAGCGAGTCCTGGGTGTTGGCAAGTATATGGAGTTTGTCTTTGCTGGAAATGATCCAGGCAGCGGTTTTCGGCTTGCCAGACGCTTTGAGCCAGTACTGGAAGATGGATGGGTTTGCCGGGTACTCATCGCCATAATTGTCAATCGGCTGGTTTACGCCGGTGGTAATGGCGGCGTGGCCCGAGTTGGTGTAGGTATAGCCGTCGTTGAGGAAGGTACTCAGAAAACTTCCCTCTGGCTTCAGGTCGGTTGACATGTTCGGGATGAGGCCGGGTGTGTTGGCCCACGTCTCGGAATATCGGGGGCCGTCAATCACCACGATAATGACGTTTTGCGTGCGCAAGGCCGGCTTGCCTTTAGATGCCGGGAGGCTGCAGGAAACCATCATACCCCACACACCTGCGATCAAAAAAGCATAGTATACCAGCATGCGGCGGCGCAATACAACTTTGTGCGCCAGAGAACCAGAGACCTTCCTACTCATTTTGAATAATTATAAGGTTTAATTTGCTTCTCCTTATATATACGCAGACTTAGCTAATAAAGCCATATATATAACACAAGACGCATTCACCTAATGCACTCATTCACAGCTGATAAAAAACTTGGGCTGTTCCGGTTTCTCAGGTATAGATTATCTGAATTCAGCAGCTCTATACCTAAAATCAAATACCATTATCGAATGGATTTTGCGTACTGGGGTATTTTTACTTCATGAAATTTGAGGCTAAAATCACTGGCGCAAGCGTCCGCTTGTGCTGTTATTGTGATGTGCGGCAGGTTGGATGCATTGCACGGGAAGGCACCCCGAAAGCTTTCGGGGCGCCATAAAGAGGATCAATGCGTACCGATCAATTGCTATTAGTATAACTTTTCCTGGTAGCAGAAATTCACATGTATAATTTCCGGGGGATGGGTTTTGCAGCTGGCTTTTTGCCCCGCGCCTTGGGTAGGGGCCTTTTTAAAGCCAGGCATGTTTTCCTGCGTAGGGCTTTGTAGCTTAAGGATGCCGGGGGGTATAATAGCACGGGTTTATACCATGCCGGAGAATAAGGACCAATGCCGTATACCTGCCTTTTGCGCAGGTATTTATACCCCGGCAAAAGCAAGTATGGAATTTAGGGTTAATGCGTGAGCTCGTGGCTGATCTGGAAGCCCAGTTTGCGGGGCTTGGTAAGTTGCGAGTTCTCTAGTTTCTGTTTGAGGGTGATGCGCTCAATGTCGCTCACATCCTGCCCCATCAGGTCGTTGTTCACCGCGGCAATCATGGCGCTCTCCACGATGATGCGCAGCATCCGGTCGTTTATAGCGTTTTCCTGCATGTTATTCATCTTCCCTTTCGGCAAGTCAAGCTGCTTCACCCCTTCAATGCAAAAGTGCTTTTCGATGTTCACCAGCATGCGCCCCACCAGATAGCCGGGGTCGTCGAGACGGTTGTACTTGATGGTGTCTGCCATAAAGTTGTAGGCCATGATGTGCCCAAAGAACCTCCGCCTGAAATCCTCCTCTACGTATTCGCTCCGCATGATCTCGTAGTCGTCCGGGAAGGTGATGATGTTGGAGTGCATCACGAAAACCAGCAAATCGCCGGAGAATTTGATCTGAAACTCATGCTCTCCGATATTCCGGTACTCGATAATCACGTCCGCATCCTGCCTGGTGATTCTATCTGTCAGCTCTGCCACCAGCTTTTGCGAGATTTCCTTCATCCGGTTGAAGGTCTCTAACGTGTGCCGGTATATCGCCTGCTTGGTCTTGGACTTCTGGTGCAGCCCGTTGATGATGTCGTCTAACTTGTCTTCCATAGTGCGTTGCAACAGTGCAATTAGTATGTATGCGTCTATATCTACCGCTCAAAGCGAAAGTTTGTTTACCCCGTGCCGTTAAAACCTGAAATGCAGGAGGCAACAATGCTATTTTCGGTTCTGCGGTGCGTATAGGCCCCCTCCCTCACGGCTTTTGGGTATACGGCGGCGGGGGTGCAATGCTTGCCAACGCCAGCCCCTCTATCTGGAAGGCCACCTGCCGAAGCCCCGGTTGTGCCCCGGTATGGTGCAACAGCATTCGTTTGGCCTGCGGGAGGCCAAACGCCTCCGGAACCGTGTTCACGGCCCCGGCTGGCACGTGCTGCAGGTGCAGAGCCTGCAGAAAAGCGCCCTGCTCCTGTTGGGCGATGCGCGCCGCAAGCTGCTCGTTTACCTCGGCGCGGTGCCGCACCCTGCTGTGGTTGGTGCGATACCTGGGGTCCTCTGCCAGGGCAGGTATGGCCAGCACAGCGCACAGCCTCTGGAACTGCCTGTCGTCGCCAATGGCCAGCACCACTTGTTTCCCGTCTTTGGTGGTATACACGGCACCGTACGGAACAATGCTGGGATGCTCTGAGCCCAGGCGCTGCGGCGCGTGGCTGGCAACCAGAAACGCCGTCGCCTGGTTCGCCAGCCCCGACAGCGCCGCATCCAGCAGCGACACCTGCACGAGCTGCCCCTGCCCGGTACGCGCGCGGTGCAGCAAGGCCACAAGCAAGCCCTCTTTCAGCTGATGTGCCGCCAGGATATCCATCAGTGCAACGGGCATTTTGAGGGGGCCATTGCCTGGCTCGCCGTTCAGGTACATATACCCGCTCTCGGCCTGCACCACGGCATCATAGCCAGCCCGGGCATCGGTGGGTCCGTAGCCGGTAATGTGACCGTACACCAACCGCGGGTTAAGCTTTCGCAACGTCTCATAGTCCACGCGCAGCTTCTCGGCATCGCCGGGCTTGTAACTGGCAATCAGGATATCAGCCTCCTGCACTAGATCATAGAGTCTCCTGAGGTCCTGCGGCTTCGCTAGGTCCAGGGCCAGGGAGGTTTTGCCCCAGTTGGCCGCACAGAAGTAAGCGGGCGTGTCTGTTTCAGGGGCTTCGCTGCTTATTTTCCAGCGGCGCGTGACATCCCCCTGCGTGGCGGCGTTCTCAATCTTGGTAACGCTGGCACCCAGCTCAGCGAAAAACTGCCCCACGCTGGGCCCCGCCAGCACGCTGGCCAGTTCCAGCACCAGCATGTCTTTGAAAATATCCATCAGGTTTTGAATTCAGTTCCCGGTTTGCCGTAAGCCTGCCAAGGTGTATTCTTGAAAGTGGGTTCCCGTCAATCAGTCCGTATACTTTGTTTTAGAAGCAGCCACTCTTCAACTGCTTCTATCTTTAAAGTTCCGGAGGGTATACTTCCCTCTCCAGACAGTCTCGTGCAGCATCATTGCGCCTGTAACACGTCCATCACCTCCTCGCTCAGTTCGAGGTTGTGGTAAACTTTCTGCACGTCGTCGTCATCCTCCAGGGCATCAAGCAGTGCGAGTATTTTCCGGACAGCCTCCGGGTCTTCCACCGTGACGGTGGTATGGGGCAGCCGCTGCAGCTCCGCGCTTTCCAGGTCCAGTTGTAGTTCCTCCAGCTTCTTCTGCATCGCCCCAAAATCTTCCATCGCGCAGTATACCGTGATGTACTCCTCCTCCATCTCTACTTCCTCTGCTCCGCCGTCAGCCAACTCCAGGGTCAGTTCTTCGTCGGGCAGGGCTTGGTCAGGGTTGCGCCTCACCACGAAAACGCCTTTTCGGTCGAAGAGAAACTCAACGGAGCCGTTGGTGGCCAGGCTGCCATTGCCCTTGTTGAAGATGGTGCGCAGGTTTTGCACCGTCCGGTTTATATTATCGGTGAGACACTCAATGAATATGGCCACGCCATTGGAGGCATACCCCTCGTACGTCACCGCGCTGTAGTCGCCGTCGGTGCCTTCGCCTTTCTGTATGGCCCGCTCGATATTGTCTTTGGGCATGTTGGCGGCTTTGCTCAGTTGGATGGCCAGCCGCAGCCGTGGGTTCCCATCGGGGTCGGGGCCGCCAACTTTGGCCGCCACCGTGATCTCCTTGATCAGCTTGGTAAATACTTTGGATCGCTTGGCGTCTAAGGCGCCTTTCTTACGCTTTATCTGCGACCATTTATTATGTCCTGCCATGTCTGTGATACGCTCGGTTCAGCTCTATGTGTCATCGTGTTGCCGCTCGTGGCACCGACAAGTTAAGCACAAATTTCTCTGGAAACGCAAAAAGGCAGCCCCGCTTTGGTAGCGAGACTGCCCTTTCTGTGGAGTATAGTAAGCCCTGTTGCCGCTACTAGCGGAGCAACATGAAGATCGCGTTGAGGATGTTGAGACCCAACAGCAGGAAGAAGTTAGGTGATTCTTGTATAACTTTTTTCATAACTATATATAAAATAAAATATATTCAATTAGACAGGATCTGTTTTCTGCGTTTGGTGGTATTTACGCCGCCACTGCCGCAATGTTGCAGGATATATAAATTTTTTAATGTATTAAATAATTAGAATATCTATATATTTATATAGTTGTTTACTTAAAACACTTTATTCCGCTCTTTTACCCGGGCCCCCATAAATTCACTATATATTGTATTTGTATTATTTACAAGTTGTTTCAAATATAACTTTATATTATACAATTACATATTTTTTAGAAAATTTTGTCTGAAAATGTTTCAGGGGGGCTGTGCGGGATTAAAGCCATATTTATAGTATCTTTACCATGCAGAGGTTCTGTGTAAAGCATACACTAAGGGCCACAGTATCAACACAAAATCATTCAGACATTGAGCTTTAGTTCTTTTAACCTACACGAAGATGTATTAACGGGAATCAATTCTATGGGCTATAACAACCCTACTCCCGTGCAGGAACAGGCGATTCCGCTTATACTCGAACGCAACGACATGATTGCCTGCGCCCAGACGGGCACTGGCAAGACGGCAGCCTACCTGCTTCCGCTCATCGACCGGATCTCACACGAAGGCTACGAACATACCAGCACCCTGATCCTGGTCCCAACCCGGGAACTGGCCAAGCAGATAGACGAGCAAGTGGAAGGCTTCGGCTATTTCGCCTCGGTATCCTCCATCGCCATATATGGCGGCAACAAAGGCGACGACTGGGACCAGCAGAAGCGCGCGCTTACCACCGGTGCCGATATTATCATCGCCACCCCGGGCCGCCTGTTGTCGCACCTGGCCATGGGCTACGTGAAACTGGACCAGCTGAACCACCTGGTGCTGGACGAGGCCGACAAAATGCTGGACATGGGCTTTATGGATGATCTCCTGAAGATCATCAACCAACTGCCCAAGCAGCGCCAGACGCTGCTCTTCTCGGCTACCATGCCCCGCAAGATCCGGGACCTCTCACAGCAGATCCTGCAAAACCCCGCTGAAATTAACCTGGCGATCTCGAAGCCGGCGGAGGGTATAGACCAGCGCATCTACCTGACCTTCGACAACCAGAAGCTTCCGCTGCTGGAGCACTTGCTTCGCCAGTTGGACGTGCAAAGCATGATCATCTTCACGTCGCGCAAATCGAATGTGAACCAGATTGTGCGCTCGCTCCAGAAGATGGGCTTCACCGCCGAGGGCATCTCTTCTGACATGACGCAGGACGAACGCGAAAAGGCACTGCAGGGCTTCAAAAACAAGCAGTACCAGATTGTGGTGGCCACGGATATCCTCTCCAGGGGTATCGACATCGACAGCCTGAGCCACGTGGTGAACTTTGACATGCCGCAGGACGCAGAGGACTATGTACACCGCGTGGGCCGCACCGCACGTGCCGCCTCTACGGGTATGGCCATTACTTTTGTGAATGAGAAGGACATGTACCGCGTGCAGAAGGTGGAGCGCCTGATTGAGCGGGAGCTTCCGAAGCTGCCCTTGCCGGACGACTTCGGCCCTGGGCCCGCCTACGACCCGGGCAAGCGCCATGACAGCGGGAGCCAGCGGCACCGAAGCGGCAGCCAGCCAGGCAGAGGCGGCAGCAACAAGCAGCACAGGAGCAAGCACCACAGCGGAGGCAGCAAGCCACGGCACAGCGATGAGGGAAACAGCAGACCGATTAAAGCTGCCAATCATACCCCCCGCTCCGAGGGAGGCGCATCAACGGCAGTAGCGGCCGAAGGAGGCGCCCCTAAAAAGCGCAACCGCAACAACCGGAATAGAAACCGTGATGGCGCCTCCGGCGAAAAGTCGCAGGGTGAGAACCAGCAATCCGTTTCATAAACATACTTTACCAAACAGAAAGAGCCGCTCCAGAAGCGGCTCTTTCTGTTTTATACCAATGCATCAAGCGTAGTGCTTCGCCAAATTAAAAGTTAGAAATTAAGAAATAGAAATGAGGCATAAAATCCGTTTCTATGCATATAAAAACAAATACTAATTCTGGTGATTAAATCGGTCGAGTACAAGCTAAAACGAGAATCAAACATCGGCAATACGATGCAGTATATGTAGGCTGGGAGCTTATTTTGAGCTATTTTACGCTCCGAAAACGAAATAACCCGTACAGCTTTTTCTGAGCCATATGAAAGCCCTCTTATTGATTGACATCCAGAACGATTTTCTGCCGGGCGGTGCACTTGCCGTTCCTGAAGGCGATACCATATTCCCTCTCGTGAATGCACTGCAACAGCAGTTTGAACTGGTAGTGGCCACGCAGGACTGGCATCCGGCAAACCACAATAGCTTTGCGTCGCAGCACCCCGGCAAGCAGGTATATGAGGTGGTGGAGCTACAGGGATTGCCGCAGGTGCTGTGGCCAGACCACTGCGTGCAGGGCACAGCCGGAGCCCGGTTCTCGGAAGACCTGGAGCTGAATAAGGTCGAGGCCATTTTCCGGAAGGGCATGAACCCGGAGATTGACTCCTACAGTGGCTTTTACGACAACGGCCACCTCAAAAGCACCGGCCTTGCAGACTACCTGCGCGGCAAAGGCGTAACGGAAGTATACCTCTGCGGCCTCGCTGCCGACTATTGCGTGTATTTTTCTGCCAAAGATGCTTTGCGGGAAGGCTTCCGGGCATACCTCATCGAAGACGCTACCCAGGCCATTGACGCAGCAGGTTTCGAGAAAGCCAAAACCGACTTGCTGCAGCATGGCGGCCATATTATACAGAGCCACGAATTGATCAGGTAACGCCAACCCAAGTGCTGTTTTCTGAATATTTTATTCAATACCCACATTAATTTGTGTTTAACCAATAAATATTTTAGGATTGCTATTTTATCTCCGTTATAAATTCCTATCTTGTTTTGCAGGATGGCCTTTATGGTCATCCCGATTTCCGGAAAATAGCTTTTAGGGGTGTTACGGGCAGTTTTGCCTGATGTGTAAAAGGGAGATAGAGGTTGAAAACTGAAAGCAGGCGAGCAGAAATGGCTGCCACGTTGCCGGATATTAGCGCGTTCTACAACCTACACACCTATATGAAACAAGCTATCCTGATGGCCCTGTGCCTGCTCTCCCATGCCCTTGCCGTTGCGCAAGCGCCAACCGAAACCACTGGCACTGTAAAAGGCATGGTAGCCGACTCCGCCACTTCCGCCCCCATTGGCTACGTCACCGTTGTCGTCAGCCTCCCCGACAAAGACGCACCGCTCAAAAGCACCTTCTCGCGAGACAATGGCAGCTTTGAAATCAGCGGCCTGCCACTGGGCACGTATAAGCTCATCCTCAGCTACGTGGGGTATAAACCTTACACATTGGAGCTGCCCGTTTTGAACGCCGAAAGCCCCGTCCTGAACGTCGGCACGCTTGCGCTTGCGGGCGCGGCCAAACAGCTTCAGGAAGTTGAGGTGACCACCGAGCAAATGCTAATTACGCAGGATGTGGACAAGATCAGCTACAATGTGGCGGTAGACCCCGAGTCTAAGACGCTGAGCGCCCTGGACATGATGCGGAAAGTGCCTATGCTCAGCCTCGACTCCGACGAAAACATTCAACTCAATGGCAGCGGCAGCTTTAAGGTGCTGGTCAATGGCAAGAACTCCACGCTTTTTGCCCGCAACCCCAAAGACGTGCTCCGCAGCATGCCGGCCAGTTCCATCAAACGGATTGAAGTTATCACGGACCCGCCTGCCAAGTACGATGCAGAGGGCATTGGCGGCATCATCAACATAATCACGACTGATGCGCCGCAAAACGGCTATAACGGGAGTTTCTCGTTGGGGGCCGGGTCTGTGGGCAACCAGTATGGCTCCGTTAACCTGACTGCCAAAACCGGCAAACTTGGTTTTTCGGGGTATGGCGGGGCCAGCCATTGGCCAAACCCCAAAAGCACCTCGTACTACGAGCGCACCGATGCCGCCACCGGCACCCTGCTGCAACAAGGAAGCTCCGAGAGCAACAGCTACAACAAGTACATGAGTGGCGAGATCAGCTATGAACTGGATACCCTGAACCTGCTCTCGGCCAAGTTTGGGCTGAACGACAGCGACAACGCATCGCTGGCCTTGCAGACGGTAGAGGAGGCGGGCACGAGCGGAGCCTTGCGCCGTGCCTTCGCCCGCAACAACGACCAGGACTATGCATGGAAGGGGTATGACCTGGGGCTTGATTTTCAGCATACCTTCAAGCGCAACAAAAGCCAGTTGCTAACGCTCTCTTACAAGATTGGCAACAACGAAAACAACTCCGACGCGGACATCCAGTTTATCAACATCCGCAACTATGCGGGCATACCCGGCACCCGCACCCAGAACGAAGGCCGCTCGCTGGAGCAAACGTACCAGGCCGATTACGTGCATCCCTTTAAAAAGCACTCGCTGGAGGCAGGCCTAAAAAGCATACTCCGTGACAATGGCAGCGATTATTTTTACCGCAACTACGATAGCGAAACCAATACCTACAAAGAAGTGCCGGAGCTGAGCAATGAGTTTGATTACAGCCAGAATATCTACGCGGCCTATACCTCCGCGAGCCTGCGGTATGACAAATGGGGCGTGCGGCTGGGCACCCGCCTGGAGCAAACGGTTGTAGACGCCAACTTCAAGAACGCTGGCACCGTGGCAGAGCAGAATTACCTGAACCTTATTCCGAACGTGTCGCTTAACCGCACTTTTAAAAATATGTCGAGCCTGCGCCTGTCATACACCCAGCGCATCGAGCGGCCAAGCTTGTACTTCCTGAACCCCTATGTAAACCGCACGAACGAGAAAAGCATTTCGTTCGGCAACCCGAACCTGCAGGCGGCCACCAGCCATGTCATCAGTATGGGCCACAGCATGTTTAAGGGCGGCAACTCACTCAACAGCACACTGACGCATGCCTTCACCAACAATGCCATCCAAAACTATACACTCTTCAACACGGCCGACTCTGTCACGACCACTACCTTTGGCAACATCGGCAAAAATGCCACGTCTACCCTGTCGCTGCATGGCTATGCCACCTTTTTTGATGCGCTGAGCGTGAACCTGAACGGCTCCCTGTCCTATGTGCAGCTAAGCGGCAACATTGCGGGGCGCGATTTCGAGAACACAGGGGTAAACGGCTACATGTTTAGCAACCTGAGCTATAAATTCAAGAAAAACTGGCGTGCCAACGCGAACCTGGGGTATTACGGCCCGCGGGTCATGCTGCAGGGCAAATCCACCGGCCAGTTCTGGAATGGGTTTTCGGTAAGTAAAGGCTTCCTGAAAGACGAGAAGGCCAGCTTCAATCTTTCGGTGCAGAACCCTTTCCGAAAGTATAACTCCTTCACCAATGACGTTTCCAGCACCAACTTCGATGAGATCTCGAAGTATACCTTCGTGACGCGCCGCGTCAATGTGGGCTTCAGCTACAAGTTCGGCAAGCTGAAAGAGGACATCCGGCGCACGAAGCGCGGCATCAGAAACGATGACCTGAAAAGCGGCAGCGACAACAGCGGCGGAAGCGGGAATACTAACTAGAGTTGCATACAGGGTTATTCTCGTCGGGTTCTTCAGTTTCAGGCAAAGAAAGGAGGAAACAGCGATGGGTGCCTGATACAGTCTGTGATTAAGAGCAAGCTTACTTATACCATTATCAATTGATTGGTACGCATAGATCCGCTCTATGGCGCCCCGAAAGCTTTCGGGGTGCCTTCCCGTGCAATGCATCCCATCTGACGCACATCATATGGAAGCACAAGCGGACGCTTGCGCCAGTGTTCACAGATTCAAAATTCACGAAATGAAAAAACTCCAGTACGCTGAATCCATTCGATAATGGTATTATGTAGCATAATCTCAAAGCGTAAAGCCGAATTGCTGCTGCTGCTGCATGCCGACCGTGTGATTCAGGGAGCTCACATCTAAGGCAAAGCAGCTGCTACTTCTTATTTCCTGAAGCTCTGATGAAGTTGGCGGCCTCTATAAAAGTCGGGTTCCAGAGTGTTTTTTCATTGGCTTTGAGATACTGCAACAGCTGCCGGTGCGCCTCCAGCGACACGTTTAGGGAATGTTCGCCGCCAACGCCATGGAACAGGAACACGATCATGCTTTTGTTTTTCTCGGCCTGCTTCACCAGCTTGATCAGTTCCTCTCCGGTCTGCCCGTTTATCATAAAAGAACCCACATTGTATAGATCGGTCGGCCCCTGGGGCACCAGTTCGCCATGCACGCCGCGGGCTGCCACCAAATCACCTTTCAGTTCCTCCATGTATGGCTTGCCGTCTACGGTAGTGTCGCCACAGGGATAGGCGAATGTGCGCTCTTTCTTGCCATCCAGCGCTTGGAGCACCGCATTTGTCATCCTGATCTCATCGGTGATACGGCGCACAGAATACGTGGCCAGGTCATAGTCCGGTGTCACGAAGCCCCGGCCCGGCTGGCTCCCGTTGCAGGGATGGAACAGGGTATGATTCGCCAGCTCGTGCTTGTTGGCTACCACTTTTTTCCATTCCGATAGCCGTTTCGTGAACGCGGGTGAAGCGGCCGTCAGGAAGAACGTGCCTTTCAGATGAAAGGAGTCCAGGACCGGCACTACCTGATCGAGGTGCGTGTTCAGGGCATCATCGTAGGTCAGCACTACGGCTGCCTGCTTTTTGTTCCATTGTTGCGCAAAGGCGGAATAGCTCAACAGGAAAAATGCAAGCGTAAGTAGGCGGGATAGCTTCATGGGGTTTCTGTTAGGAGTTTTCTGTTGATGTACAGGCGGCGGCCATACCGCCTCTTCTGTGTTCAACCATTTAAGGTATCTATTTTCGGATTCATTTCCACTGCACGAGCACCGTAATCTCAGCAAAAAAACACATTTAATACACCTACCGCTAACACCCCACGCAAAAGCCCCCGCTACAACAGATATAGCGGGGGCTTTTGCGTGGGGCACAGGGCTGCAGTTATATAACCTGCCCTATACCGAACAGCAATACAAACAGCAGTGTAGTCAGAGCCATTTGCTTGAGGTATGGGTCGAGCTGCTGGGAGGTTTGCTTGCGCCGTACGTTTATACCATTTGCCAGCACCAGCGGAAGCGCCAGCACAAACAGCAGTTGCCATACGCTGTAAAAGTTAAGCGCCACATAGACAGCCGCGCTCAGCACACCGCCCAGTAGTAAGGCTAGATGGTATAGCCGTGCGCGCTTTGGCCCCAAACGCACCGGGATAGAGCGCTTTCCGGCCAGCGCATCGGATTTTATATCGCGGATGTTGTTTACGTTGAGCACTGCCGTGGAGAAGAAACCGCAAATCAGGGCCGGCAGGATGACCACCGCCTCCAGTGCCTGCGCCTGCAGAAAGTACGTGCCCAGCACGCCCACGAGCCCGAAGAAAACAAACACAAACAGATCGCCCAGCCCCGCGTAGCCATAAGGCTTGTCGCCGGCGGTATAGTTAATAGCCGCCCAGATAGCCGCCAGGCCAAGCACCAGAAACACCACGAAAAAAAGCAGCCCCTCCGCGCCGAAGGCCACCCACAGCAGCAGCAAGCCCGAAACCAGCGAGAGCAGGCTAAATACGACCATACCCTTTTTCATATGTGCCGCCTTAATGTGGCCAGCTTGCACGGCACGTTTCGGCCCTTCGCGGTGCACACTGTCGGCCCCGTGCTTCGAGTCGCCGTAGTCGTTGGCGAGGTTCGAGAGGATTTGCAGAAACAGCGTGGTGAGCACGCAGAGCGCGACAATGGTGCCATTGAAAACGCCCTGTGCCGCCGCCATAAAGCCGCCCATACCAATACAGGAGAGCGCCAGCGGCAGTGTGCGCGGCCTAAAAGCCGAAATCCAGACCTGTACCGGGCCTGGATTCGGGGTAGATATGTGTTCTGAGGTCGTCAATGTTGTAAAAATACGAGTTCCTGTTGCAAGTCCCTACTTATACTATTCATGGCCCTTATGGCGCAAGCGGCAGGTTAAGCCGCTGTTGTTAGGATTCTTGTAAGGCACAAGCGGACGCTTGCGCCATGTATGAGAGGCTTGCGTCAGGTTGAACCAGGACCGGATCCAGCTAAGTATTATTTCTTGATTGCCGAAAGCAACTCCTGCCCCATGGGCTCTACCTTAGACGGGAAAAAGGCCACAACCTGCCCCTCCTCATCCACCAGGTATTTGCAGAAGTTCCAGTTGGGCTCCTCCTGGCTGGGGCTGTTCTGCTGCAGCCATACGTACAGCGGGTGCTTGTCAGCACCTACCACCGAGATTTTCTCAAACAGCGGAAAGGTCACGCCATAGTTCTTTTCGCAGAATGTCGCGATCTCCTCGTTCTTGCCGGGCTCCTGGCCACCGAAGTTGTTTGCCGGAAAGCCCAGCACAACTACCTCGTTGCCGAATTTTTCGTGGAGCTGCTGCAGATCAGTGTATTGGTGCGTGAAGCCGCACTCGGAGGCGGTGTTTACCAGCAGCACTTTCTTGCCTTTGTACTGCGAGAAATCCACATTCTTGCCATCCAGGGACTTTACCTGAAAACCATAAAAATCGCTGGTCTGGGCATTGGGGTTTGATGTTGTTTCTGTTGCCATAGCATCTGGGTTTAGCGTTTTACTTGCACCATCCTGGCAAGCCACAAAAGCAAGCGGCAGGACTAGTATAGCCACCGCCTTCCTTAAACATGTAAGTCTTTTTGTCATTTGCAGTGTGATGGCATATTAAATTAATCCGGTAACAGCCAAGCTGGAGGTATGTTTGCACCCCCGCTGGATAATTTTGCTTCAGCGGCGCACGCTTTCAAATTCTCATGTATGAGCAGCCGTCAGGCGCACCAGCAGCCATACCCCCTCTTCAATTTACATACGCTCCGGCACGTCTATACCCAACAGGCGCATGCTGTGCCGGATAAAGCGGGCCACCATGGCCGAGAGGGCAATGCGGAAAGCACGCGCCTGTTCGTCGGTCTCGTTAAAGATGGACACCTCCTGGTAAAAGCGGTTATAGGCCTTGGCCAGTTCATAGGCATAGTTCGCGATAATGGAAGGTGCAAACAGGTTACCGGCCTCCTTCACCACCGCCGGGTAATTCACCAGTTGGATGATCACTTCCTGCTCTGTTTCGTGTAGGTGCTCCATCGTATCAAACGCGCCGACATCCAGGGTTATACCCATTTCGGCGGCTTTGCGCAGTATGGCCGAGATACGGGCGTGCGAGTATTGGATAAACGGGCCCGTGTTGCCACGGAAGTCAATAGACTCCTGCGGATTGAACAGCATGCGCTTTTTAGGGTCTACTCGCAGCAGGAAGTACTTCAGAGCGCCCATGGCCAGGGTATGATACAGTTCATTGGCCTGTTCCGGCGTGAAGCCCTCTATCTTACCCAGTTCCTCGGTTTGCTGGCGCGCCGTGTCCACCATCTCCTGCACCAGTTCGTCGGCGTCTACCACGGTTCCCTCCCTCGATTTCATCTTGCCTGAGGGCAGGTCCACCATGCCGTAAGAGAGGTGGTAAATGCCGGTTGCATACGGCTTTCCGAGCTTCTTCAGGGCTGCCTGCAGCACCTGGAAGTGGTAGTTCTGCTCGTCGGCCACCACGTATACCGATTGGTCGTAGGGGAAGTCGCCGTACTTGAGCTCGGCCGTGCCCAGGTCCTGGGTGATGTATACCGAGGTGCCGTCGGCGCGGAGCAGCAGTTTCTCGTCCAGGCCCTCGCCGGTGAGGTCTACCCATACCGAGCCGTCCGGCTTTTTAAAGAACACTTCTTTCTGCAAGCCTTCCTCCACGCGGCTTTTGCCCAGCATATAGGTCTGCGACTCGTAGTAATATTTATCAAAGTCGACGCCGATGTTGCGGTAGGTTTCCTCGAAACCGGCATACACCCAGCTGTTCATTTTCTCCCAAAGGGCAACTACCGCCGGGTCGTTCTGCTCCCACTTCAGCAGCATGTCCTGCGCCTCCAGCATGAGCGGGGCCTTTTTCTTAGCCTCCTCTTTGTCCATACCCAGCGCCACCAGCTCCTCTATCTGCGTTTTGTAGGCCTTGTCGAACAGCACGTAGTACTTGCCCACCAGGTGGTCGCCTTTGATGCCGCTGCTTTCCGGCGTCTCGCCCTCCCCAAACTTCTCGTAGGCCAGCATCGACTTGCAGATATGGATGCCGCGGTCATTCACCAGGTTCACTTTCATCACCTCGTGGCCATTGGCCTTCAGGATCTCGGACATGGCATAGCCCAGGAAGTTGTTGCGCAGGTGCCCCAGGTGCAGCGGCTTGTTGGTGTTGGGCGAGGAGTACTCCACCATCACGTTTTTCCCGCTCGGCTCGGCCTGGCCGTAGTTTTCGTCCTGCATCAGGTTGCGGAACAGGCGCAGCCATTCCCCCTGCTCTATCTCCAGGTTCAGGAAGCCCTTTACCACGTTAAAGTCGCGGACGGCGGCGGTGTTTTCTTTCAGGTATGCGCCGATGGCCTCCCCTATCTGCTCCGGCCCCTTGCCTGCCTGTTTGGTATAAGGGAACGTGACGAAGGTATACGTGCCGGCAAACTCCTTGCGCGTGGGCTGGAGGGCTATCTTGTCGGCATCGGCGGAAATGGAAAACAAAGCCTGTAGGGCCTGGCTGATGCTTTGGCTAAGGACGTTCTGAAGTTGCATTAGTGTATGGGTGTGCTTTTAGATTCTCGGTGTAAAATTGCGGAGGTGGCCGTCTCCAGTATCTCGAAGGCGTTCATGGCCATGGTGTTCTCGGTGTCCAGCGTCGGGTTGATCTCGGTCATCTCGTAACACACCACGCGCGGGTCCTGCAGCAGCAGGTAGTTCAGCTGCTTGGCCTGCGCCACCGTCAGGCCCACCTCCACGGGTGTGCCCGTGCCCTTCGAGAACTTCGAGTCGAGGCTGTCCACGTCGAACGAGACATACAGGATATCGCAGTCTTTGAGGCGCTCCAGGGCTTCCTTCGCCACCTGAGGCACGCCTTTCTGGGTTACCTCCTGGTAAGTGAAGTTCTTGATGCCGTGCTTCTGTATAAAGTAATCCTCCGGCTCCTCGGTGTCGCGCACCACGATGTAGACCAGGTGCTCAGGCTTTAGTTTCGGGCCGTTATACCCCAGCTTTTTGAGGGAGTTCCAGAAAAAGACCGTCTCCGGGGCCGGCTCGTTTATCTGGCGGTCGAGGTTGTCCTCGTTCAGGGCCATGGCCAGCGGCATGCCGTGCACATTGCCCGAGGGCGAGGTATAAGGCGAGTGGATGTCGGCGTGGGCGTCGATCCAGATCACCCCAAGTGTTTTGTCAGGGTATGCCGCTTTTATACCGGCGATGGTGCCGTGGGCGTTGGAGTGGTCGCCAGCCAGCACCAGCGGGAACATGTCGATGGCGATGGTCTGCTCCACGGCGTTCACGATGTTCTTCTGCACCGTCAGGATGCTGTCGATGCGGTGCGCGTTCGGGAACATGTCTTTGTCGAACAGCGTGTAGTTTAGATCAGGGACGCTGACAGAGTTAAAGCGCTTGAAATAGTCGGAACCCTTGTTGAGGCAGGCTACCTTCAGGGCCTCGATGCCCATGCTTGCCCCGCGTGTTCCGGCTCCCAACTCGGACCTTACTTCTATCAGTTTAATTTTTTTCATATGTTGCCTCTACCTCTATATATGTACAGATAAAACGCATGAGCGGTTTATTGCCTCTGCCTTGCCCCCTGAATCAGATTATCGCCGCGAGCATTTGATATAATCTGAACAAAGTTTTTGCAAAGATGGTAAATAACGAACAATATTGCATTTTTTCTTATATCACCGCTCCCGTAAATGGATAAATACACCGACCTCATACACCAGACTTTTGACTTCCCGACGGAGGAGTTTCAGGTTGTAAACGATGAGCTGCAGTTCAACGGCATTCCGCTGATGGACATCATCAAAGAATACGGCACTCCGCTTAAGTTAACATACCTACCCAAGATCAGCTCGCAGATTCAGAAGGCCAAGCGCCTGTTCGCCGAGTCTATCCAGAAGCTCGACTATAAGGGCACGTATACCTACTGCTACTGCACCAAGGCCTCGCATTTCTCCTTCGTGATGGAGGAGGCCCTGAAGAACGACATCCACATCGAGACCTCCTCGGGCTACGACATGCAAATCATCCGGGCGCTGCACAAGAAGGGCAAGATCAGCAAAGACACTTACATCGTGTGCAACGGCTTTAAGCGCGAGCGCTACCGCCAGTGGATCTCGGAGCTGGTAAACGAGGGCTTTGTGAACTGCATGCCCATACTCGACCATATCGGAGAGATAGAGTACTACAAAGAGCACGTGAAGGTGAAGACGAAGGTGGGCATGCGCCTGGCCTCCGACGAAGAGCCCAAGTTTGAGTTTTATACCTCCCGCCTCGGGGTGCGCTACAACGACGTGATCGACCTGTACGAGCAGCAGATTAAGGAAGACCCGCGCTTTGAGCTGAAGATGCTGCATTACTTCATCAACACCGGCATCAAGGACACCTCCTACTACTGGTCGGAGCTGAGCCGCTTCCTGCACAAGTACTGCGAGCTGAAGAAGGTATGCCCGGAGCTGGACACGATCGACATCGGCGGGGGCTTCCCGATCAAAACGTCCATCCAGGCCGATTACGACTACAGCTATATGGTTACGGAGATTCTGCGCACCATCAAGCGCATCTGCGCCGAGGAGGGCGTGCCGGAGCCGAACATCTTCACCGAGTTTGGCATTTTTACGGTAGGCGAGAGCGCGGCCAACATCTACTCCATTCTGGACGAGAAGCTGCAGAACGACAAGGAGCGCTGGTATATGATCGACGGTTCCTTTATCACGAACCTGCCCGATGCCTGGGCCCTGAACCAACGCTGGCCACTGCTTGCCGTGAACCACTGGAACAAGGAGTACCAGAAGATACAGCTCGGCGGCATGACCTGCGACAGCCAGGACTACTATAACTCCGAGATGCACTCCTTCCAGGTGTTCCTGCCCAAGATCCCGAAGGACGAGCCCTTATACATCGGCTTCTTCCATACCGGGGCGTACCAGGAGCAGTTGAGCGGCTACGGCGGCATCAAGCATTGCCTCATTCCCTCGCCGCAGCACATACTGGTAGACCGCGACGAAAACGGTGCAATTAGCACCCGCCAGTTTGCGCCGGAGCAAACGCCGGAGTCGATGATGAAAATCCTGGGCTACGAAATTTAACTCTTAAAGCAGAACAACTTAGCGGGTATGTTTGGCGTTATATATAAAATCATTAATTTTGATACGAAACTCTCCTAAAGGAAATATTATGAAGAAAGTCATACTAATGGGGTCGTTGTGCTTAACTTTAGGCATGGCCTCTTGTAAAACCTACTGCCCGGCCTACAGTTCTACCGAAACAGAGCTGCCAGCGCAGAAAACAGCCGCCGCGCCTGCACAGGCCGAAGCCGGAACCATCAACAGCTAACACCTGCTGCACGGCAGCAACCCGATATAAAAAAAGCCAGCGTTAAGCCGGCTTTTTTTGTTGCTCCAGAATCAGGTGGGTCGCCTGCCACAAGTCGGCTGTCTGCCACGTGTGGGTTTGCGGCGGGTACTTGTTGCCTACCAATATTCCGGCTACGCCCACCTTTGCGGCGGCTTCGAGGTCACGCACCGAGTCGCCCACCATCCACGACAGTGCCGGGTCGATGTTGTACTTTGCCATGGCCCGCTCCAGCATCAGGCTGTCCGGCTTCCGCGACAGCGAGGCGGAGTAATCAGGATGGCCCGGCGCGTAGTAGAGGGCATCGACCAGGTGCCCGCACACGGCCTGCAGCTTTTGGTGGCAGGCCAGCACATCGGCCCGCTGGTAGCGCCCTTTGGCCACCCCGCCCTGGTTCGTGATCACAATCAGTAAGTAATCATGCTCCCGCAGCAGCGCCAGGGCCTCGGCCACACGGGGCAGCACGTCAAAGTCATCCAGGGCATAGGTATAATCTCCCCGCTCGCGGTTCAGCACGCCGTCGCGATCCAGGAAGACGCATTTTTGCATTTGCATAGGTATAGCTGCATCAGTTCAGGCGCTAAATTAGGGATAAATCTGCCGTGTGTCTACAGGCTGAGATATTGGTTGCAGAAGTATGCCTGGTGAAACACATTGCTGTTAGCAGTATCGGTGATGCTAGTGCCTGTATACACCTCTAGTTTAGCCAGCGGAAAAGGACCAGACGTAGAGCACGCCGGTAGGTATAAGACTTTTGTTGAGCGGGGCAAGCGCCTACTCCGCTTCTTGCCTGCAGGTTAACGTTTGGGCATAGCCTGCCTGGCTGAGTAGGCCCAGTAGAAATCCGTAAAGTGTTTTCCTATAGGTTGTGTTGTAATTAAAGAAGCCTATTCATCGGATTAGTATTCTGAATATAAGGCATCGAATCTCCCGTTCGAAACATCCACCACCTCACCAGTAGCGGAGTTGCGCGCCTTAAAGTAGATTGAGAAGTATACGTACAACAACGCACGGCCGCAACAGAAGCGGTAAAGCCCTAAATAGCAGCTGTCCGAATTCAGACTGAAACAAGAATGCCCCTGTGCGGTAGCTGTAGCTTTAGTTGCAGTTACAGGTCAGAGTAAAGTATGAATACCAGAAGAATTCGTGTGGAAAGTGCATTATTATACGATGCAAGTAAGGGATTACTGTGTAGTATCCAAGCATTTATATATTATTTTCTTGCTAATAAAAATCCCTGTTTTGAGTCCTAACGTACCTGTAAGCGCAATGCCCCACTGGAAGAGGTTATCTTAATTTG
Source organism: Pontibacter sp. E15-1 (assembly GCF_022601975.1). Lineage (GTDB taxonomy): Bacteria > Bacteroidota > Bacteroidia > Cytophagales > Hymenobacteraceae > Pontibacter. Next base: position 30,811 of record NZ_JAKVIR010000010.1, on the reverse strand, counting down.
AAGTAACAAAAACATCTGCACAAATATTGAGTATCTTTGAATATAGGATATCATATATAACTGAACTCACAAGAAAATACGCAGGCCTTTTCAGCGGTATCAGGCGTTTCAAGTAAAGCAACCTGAAACGGAGCAGGTCAGCAGCATATAGCCAAACCAAAACTTTTTCAGTTGCACAATACCTCTTACAAGTTCAGGCGTTAGCATACATTAGATGAGAGTAGCAATCATAGGAGCAGGCATATCAGGGCTGGCGTTGGCCTACTACCTCCAGAAGCTGGGCGTGCCATACGACCTTTTTGAGGCAAGCCCCGAGGTGGGAGGCAACATCCGGACGGTGCAGGTGCACGAGTACCTGCTGGAGCTGGGCCCCAACGCGCTGCAGGGCACCCCCGAGCTGGAGGAACTGGTGCGCGAGCTGAAACTCGAGCGCGAGGTGATCCACTCCTACCCCGAGAACGACTACCGCTTTGTGCTCCGCGACGGCACCTACCAACAGCTTCCCACCACGCCCTTCGCCTTGCTGTCGAGCAATTTTTTCTCCTGGGAGACAAAATACCGCATCCTTCAGGAGAAAGACGTGCCCCCCGCCGACATCGACTACGAAACGGTAGAACAGTTTTTTGAGCGTCGCTTTGGCCGTGGCGTGGCCGCCAGTGTGGTGAGCCCGCTGCTGACGGGCCTGTATACCGGAAACCCCGGCGAACTGCTAGTACACAAGGCCCTGCCCGAGCTGAAGGCGCTGGAAATGACGTATGGCTCTGTGCTGCGCGGCCTCAAAAAGCGGAAGGAGGGCATCGTCCGGCACCGCACCTTCTCGTTTGCCAACGGGATGCGCACCCTGCCCAACGCCATTGCCGAAAAGCTGATCTCACTCCATACCGAGCACCGCGTGGAGATGATTACCCGCAGCCAGGGCAAGTACGTGGTTTCGTGCGCCTCCTCCGGCGACTACGACACCGAGGAGTATGACTTGCTCGTGCTGGCCCTCCCCGCCCATCAGGCGGCGGACCTGATGCAGTATACTTTCCCGGGTATGGCGGCGGCCCTACACAATATCAACTACCCTCCCATGGCCGTGGTGCACTCGGTGTATAACCGCAAAGAGGTGACCGGCGAGCTGAAGGGGTTTGGGGCGATGCACCCCCAGGCAGAGGCTGCCTTCGCCTCCGGCTCTATCTGGAGCAGTTCGGTGTTTGAGGGTCGCTGCCGCCCGCACGAGGTGCTGTTCACGACCTTTGTTGGCGGAAGCCACGCCCCGCAGCATGCCACCATGGACCGGATACGCCTCATGGAACGGGTACACGCCGAGCTGGCCGAGCTGCACCTGATCTCCGCCGAGAAGCCCAACTTTCAGTTCGCCCACCTCTGGTCGCACGCGCTGCCGCAATACGACATGTACATAGAAGACGCCCACCAGATGGACAAGGAGCTGGAGCAGGAAGGGCTCTTTATCGCCGCCAACTGGCAGTCGGGGGTGTCGGTGGCGCTCTGCGTGGCGTATGCCAAAGAGCTGGCGCATAAAATTAATTTAAAGCGCCCACAGAACCACACTAGCTGATTGCCTATATTTGAGGCATGAAAGATTCGTTGGTGATAATCCCAACTTATAACGAACGGGAAAACATTCGGGCCATAATCAACAGGGTGATGGAGTTAACGCACCCTTTTGACCTGTTGGTGATAGACGACGGATCGCCGGATGGCACAGCCGAAATTGTGCGCGACCTGCAGTTAAGCTACCCCAACCGCCTTTACCTCGAAACCCGCCAGGGCAAACTGGGCCTGGGCACCGCCTATATCCACGGCTTCCACTACGCGTTGCGCCATACCTATGAGTACATTTTTGAGATGGACGCCGACTTCTCCCACAACCCCAACGACCTGCTGCAACTGTACCGCGCCTGCGCCATCGACGGGTATGATGTGGCCATTGGCAGCCGCTACATACAGGGCGTGAACGTGGTGAACTGGCCCATGAGCCGGGTGCTGATGTCGTACTTCGCGAGCGCCTACGTGCGGCTTGTCACGGGCATGCCCATCGCCGACACCACGGCGGGTTTCAAGTGCTACCGCCGCAAAGTGCTCCAGACCATACAGCTCGACAGGATCCGCTTCGTGGGCTACGCCTTCCAGATTGAGATGAAGTTTCTGGCCTATAAGTTCGGCTTCAAGATAAAGGAGGTGCCCATCATCTTCACCGACCGCACCAAGGGCGTCTCCAAAATGTCGTCGGGCATCTTCAAAGAGGCCGTGCTGGGCGTGATGCAGATGAAGATAAACAGCTACTTCCGCCATTTCGACCGCTATTAACAGGCAGCAGTCTTCAGAAGGCATTCGGGACCAGGCGCAAACCCACGCTTTGCCTAAAAGCCTATCTGCTTTTACCCCCCTGTGCCACCCAGCCGATACGGACATTTATACTACCATACCCCTTTGATTGCCAGGTTATAACGCACCGATGGCTCAGCGCACGAAAACCCGGAACTGTAAATTATACTTCTCCCGGCTTGCATAATTGTAGGCTTTTCCAGTTAAATTTAGGGCTTAACATAGGAGCGCTTGGAGTTATACCGGTCAGCGCTGCCTCTGATGCCTTTTGTTTATGAATGATATTTCTTTCTGGGTTATATTTAATGTATTTGTGCTGCTGCTGCTCGGGCTGGACCTTTTTGTGTTCCACCGCAAAGAGCACGAAGTGAAGATAAAGGAGGCCCTGCTCTGGAGCGCTTTCTGGATCGGCTTGTCGCTGAGCTTCAACGCCTTCATCTATTACTGGAAGGGCCCTGCCCCCGCGCTGGAGTTCCTGACCGCCTACCTGATCGAGAAGTCCCTCAGCGTGGACAACCTCTTTGTCTTCATCCTGATCTTCAACTTCTTCAAGGTGCCCACCAAGTACCAGCACAAGATCCTGTTCTGGGGAATCATCGGGGCGCTGGTGCTGCGGGCGACGTTTATACTGGTGGGGGTTGCCCTGATCGCCAAGTTCCATTTCATCATCTATATACTCGGGGCTTTCCTGATATATACCGGCATCAAGATGGCCTTTACCAAGGAGGATGATGAGCTGCACCCGGAGCAGAACCCTTTTATTGTGTGGGTCAGCCAGAAGCTGCCGTTCACGACGACGTCCGTCGGGGGCAAGTTTTTCACAAAGCAGAACGGCAAGCTGTATGCCACCCCGCTGTTACTCGTGCTAATCATGGTGGAGAGCACGGATGTGGTGTTCGCTGCCGACTCTATACCGGCCATCCTGGCGATCTCAAAAGACCCCTTCATCGTGTATACCTCCAACGTGTTTGCCCTGCTGGGGCTCCGGGCGCTTTATTTTGCCCTGGCGGGCATCATGCAGCTGTTCCATTACCTGCACTTCGGGCTATCGGCAATTCTGGTGTTTATCGGGGCCAAGCTCCTGCTCAGCGACCTGGTGGAGATTGACATGCGCTATGCCCTGGTAGTGGTGGGTGCGATTCTGGCTATTTCGGTTATCGTCTCGCTCCTGTTCCCTAAGGTAGCCGAAAAGGAAGTGCATGAGCCACCCGTGAAAAAATAAAAACCAGCCAAAATCATACCCTGCCGGTCGGCGTGATTTCTACTTTCAACTCCGGCCAGCCCCATGCTGGCTCGGGGCTCAGGCGCGTGCCATACCCATTCCTCTAAATTCGATGGATACAGGAAGCAGATGTTTTTGGTGGAGCAAGCAGGTATAGGGTATACCGCACACACTAATCGTTTCGGCGTGATCGTTTAGTCAGTGAGGCAGCTGCTGCTCACTCCGTTTCCAGTTCTGGCAAACAAGCCGCAGGCGGTGAAGCATTGGGACTACTTCCGCTGCCTCAGGGGAGAATTTGGATCTGGATGCCCTGCCTAGCCACCTTTTGCAGCTAAAATGCTACTTTATGATAAAATTTTATCATATTTCACTACCTTTAAGTATCATATTCGTATTATAAAACTGTTTATGTTGTTAAATTTCAAACAAAACAGCATAAATGTTAAATAATAAACAATTAACCCATAATTTATTTGCATTACTAAGAATCTTTCATTTACTTTGATTCGAAATAAGAGACAGAAATGAAAGTACTAGTCGCGCAAATTCTCACCAATTCCTTTAAGGTTCCTCAGCGGGGGCTCCGGTGATTGTGCGTTGCACATAGTTTTCAATCGAAAATACCAGAGAGAAGCCCCGCAACTAAATTGTGGGGCTTCTCTCGTTTATACCTTTTCACTAATCTTAAAATTTAAGCAGTACACAGAGTGAATCTTTAAAAACCGTAACCATGAAAGCAAGTAGAACCACCATCAATGTAGCATCTAAGAGCAGCTTCCGCAACCCGGACGGCACGCTTGTGCTGATTGCTGGCCCGTGCAGTGCAGAAAGCGAAGAACAGATGCTGAAGACCGCCCAACAACTGAAGGCCATACAAGGTATTTCAGTCTTCAGGGCAGGCATCTGGAAGTCGCGCACACGCCCTGACTCCTTTAAGGGGGTCGGCACGGAGGGACTGCAATGGCTGGAAATGGTGAAGCGGGAAACAGGGTTACAGACGGCCTGCGAGATAGCCAACGCGCAGCACGCGGAAATGGCCCTGAAGCACAACGTGGACATCCTGACCATCAGCGGCAGGGCCACCGTAAACCCGTTTGCGATGGAAGAGATAGCCGCCGTGCTGCGAGGCACCAACACGCCCGTGCTCGTGAACAACCCGGTATACCCTAACCTGAACCTGTGGATAGGCGCGCTGGAGCGTTTGCAGCAGGCAGACATCACGGATGTGGGCGTAATCAACAGGGGCTTCGCTACAGACGAGCAGTACCCGTACCGCAACCACCCGCGCTGGGAGCACATGCTGCAGCTCAAGGAAATGTACCCCGAGTTGCCGATCCTGTGCGATGCGGCGCATATAGCGGGCCGCCGCAGCTTGCTGTACCCGGTGAGTCAGAAGGCCGTAGACCTCGGCATTGACGGCTTGCTGTTTGAGTCGCACATGAACCCGGCGGCCGCCCTGAGCAGCCCGCAGCAGCAGTTGCTGCCGCAGGAACTGAACCTGTTGGTGAACGCCGTGGTGTCGAAGGTAAGGTTGGCGGGCACTACCGAACTGGTAGAGCACCTCGACGAGCTGAGCCAGCAAATTGAGAGCCTTGACGATGAGTTGCTGGAACTGCTGTTGCGTCGCACCGAGATGTCTAACAAGATGAGCCAGCGGCAGATGGGCGATTTGCAGCCAAACCTGCAGGCCCAGCGCTGGCAGAAGCAGCTGAACGACTGGCTGCAGCACACTACCTCAAACGGAGCCGACAAAACGCTGGTAGAGTCTGTGCTGAAGGAGTTGCAGCAGCAGAACAACCGCAACAACGGTTTAGGCGCCTCGGCAGTGGCGTAAAAAGTAAAAGGGCCTTTCCAAATATTCATATATGGAAAGGCCCTTGCTTTTACAGCTTCGGCATCTCTATGGCCGCTTCTTCAATATAACCAACACCAGCCTCATCTTTGTAACCATGCCGCTCTCTGGCCGGATATATGATGGGCAGATTACGCGTCTCCATTGCCCTGCCGGAGAGTATTGCCTCCCATGTCGGGGCGAAGGCGCTGTGGCGTGTTTTGGGTATAAAAGTTGGGAAAAGCATGTTCGTGTGAAACTCGAAACAGCTTAATTTCACCGTTTTTTAAATATTTGTTAATAAAATCAACAAATATTTTGACTTTATGGAATTACTTCAGTACGTTTATGCCAGATATTCAAACAAGATAAGAATGCAGCACAGCACACTTTATTTTAGCTACTACTTTTTTGGTACTCCGCCGGGGCTCCAGAGTTATGCTATTGTGTAAGCGCATTAAGGTATAAAACTCAGAAAGCCCCGCCTAAAGCGGGGTTTTTTCTTTATATGGTACAGAAGAAAATTAAAGTAGCGATTCAGGGAGGGCCTGCCTCGTTCCACGAAGTGGCCGCCCAGCAGTATTATCCGCAGTATGAAGTTGAAAGCGTGGCGTGCCAATCGTTCCGGCAACTGTGCGAGGTGCTGCAGCAGGGCAAAGCAGACCTGGCGGTGATGGCGGTGGAGAACACAATCGCGGGCAGCATCCTGCCCAACTACAACCTACTGCACCAGCACGACCTGTTTGTGACGGGCGAGCTGTGGCTGCCGATCGAGCAGAACCTGATGGCCCTGCCAGGCCAGCACCTCGAGGACCTGACCAAGGTGGTGACGCACCCGATGGCCCTCAACCAGTGTATGGACTTCCTGCGGCAGCAGCCACACCTGCAACTGCAGGAGAGCCACGACACAGCCGACAGCGCCAAGGCGATCCGGGAGCAGCACCTGGAGGGCGTGGCAGCCATCGCCAGCAAGCAGGCTGCCGCCCTGTATGGCCTGGAGATGCTGGCCGAGAACATCGAAGACCGGCGCGACAACTTCACCCGCTTCCTGGTCGTGGACCAGGAGCGGCCGCAGGAGAACATCGAGGGGGCGAACAAGGCCACCCTCCTGCTGCAGGTATCCCACGACGGGTCGCTGGCAGACATCTTCACGCAGCTGAGCCGCGACAACATGCATACCGCCCTGATCCAGACGCTTCCGGCCACGGCCCGGAGCCATGCCCATTACATGGTGATCGAGATGGAGGGTGAGTGCAGCGAGAGCCTGCAGGAAACGATCGCGAAGCTGGCCCCGCTGGTGCAGTACCAGCGCCTGCTGGGGCTCTACCAAAAGACAAAGTACCCTGCGCAGCCGAACCCGAAGAAAAAGGTAAACGCCTTACAGCACTAAGATCATGATTATACCGAAAGCAGCGCGGCTGCAACACGTCCAGGAATACTACTTCGCCAGAAAGCTGGCCGAGGTACGGGCGTTGGCCGCGCAGGGCAAGAAGATCATCAACCTGGGCATCGGCAACCCCGACCAGCTGCCCTCCGCCGCCACGGTCGAGGCGCTGCATACCTCAGCCGCTGGCAGCCAGAGTCATGGCTACCAATCGTATACCGGCATTCCGGCGTTGCGCCAGGCCATGGCCCACTGGTATGGCCATACCTATACCGTCCCCCTCACCGAAGCCGAGGTGCTGCCGCTGATGGGTTCCAAGGAGGGCATCGTGCATATCTCGATGGCGTTCCTGAACCCCGGCGACAAGGCGCTGGTGCCCAACCCTGGCTATCCGGCCTACGCCTCGGCCACGCGCCTGGCGGGTGCCGAACCCGTGAGCTATACCCTGAGCGAGGAAAACGGCTGGCTGCCGCAGGAAGAGGAGTTGGAGCGATTGGTGCAGGAAGGCGGCGTAAAGCTGCTCTGGATCAACTACCCGCACATGCCTACCGGCACCGAGGCGACTGCCCATATGCTGGAGCGACTGGTGACCTTTGCACAGAAACACCAGATCCTGCTCATCAACGACAACCCCTACAGCCTCGTGCTGCCCAATCAGGCCCCACTGAGTCTGCTGGGCATTCCGGGCGCAAAAGAATGCTGCCTGGAGCTGAACTCGCTCAGCAAGTCGCACAACATGGCGGGCTGGCGTGTGGGCATGGTGCTGGGCGCACCCGAGTACCTGGCCACCATCCTTGCCGTGAAAAGCAACATGGACTCAGGCATGTTCCTGCCGGTGCAGGAGGCAGCCGTGGAGGCCCTCCAAAACGACAGCGCGTGGCACGCCGCCCGCAACGAGGTGTATGGCGGGCGCAAAGTGCTGGCCCACCAACTGCTGGACGAGCTGAAGTGCGTTTACCAGCCCGACACCGTGGGTATGTTTGTGTGGGCACGCGTGCCCGACACCATCACCGATGTGGAAGCATACCTCGACGAAATACTGTATGAAGCGGGCGTTTTTATCACTCCCGGCAAAATTTTTGGTACCCAGGGGGAACGATACCTCCGCGTATCGCTTTGTGTAGCAGCAGACCAACTAGAAGAAGCCATCAAAAGAATCAAACACCATAACTTACAAACCATTCATCATGAGCTCAAGTAATTCAACCCTCAACATAACCACCGACTCCAAAATATTACGGGGTGGTTCTATCCCAACCCTCATCAGTGGCCCCTGCAGCGCCGAGAGCGAGGAGCAAATGCTCCAGACCGCCCGCGGCCTGATACAAGACCACCGGGTACATATTTTCAGAGCCGGTATCTGGAAGCCGCGCACCCGTCCGGGCCTGTTCGAGGGAGTGGGCAGGGTTGGTTTGGAGTGGTTGCAGACAGTGAAGCAGGAAACTGGCTTGCCTACTGCCGTGGAAGTGGCGAACACGCAGCACGTGGAAGAGGCGCTGAAGCATGGCGTGGATATCCTGTGGGTAGGCGCGCGCACCACGGTAAACCCGTTCTCGGTGCAGGAAGTGGCCGATGCCCTTAGAGGCGTGGACATCCCTGTGCTGGTGAAAAACCCGGTGAACCCGGATATTCAGCTATGGCTGGGTGCGCTGGAGCGTCTGAACCAGGCGGGCATCACGGACCTGGGCCTGATCCACAGAGGCTTCTCTACCCCGAATAACAAGCCATACCGCAACCACCCGAAATGGGAGACCATCCAGCAGATCCGTGCGCTGGCACCGGGCATTCCGCTTTTCTGCGACCCGAGCCATATCGCCGGCCGCCGCGACTTGCTGGAAACAGTAAGCCAGCAGGCCCTGCACCTGGGCGTGGATGGTCTGATGATCGAATCGCACATTAACCCGGACGTGGCCCTGAGCGACGCCTCGCAGCAGGTAACCCCTGATGCCCTGACCCTACTGCTGAACAACCTGGACTTGGACCACGAGCACCTGGCAAGCCCGGAGCAGCTGCAGGACCTCCGCAACCTCATCGACCGCCTGGACCACGACCTGATCAACGTGCTGTTCCTGCGCTCCGACGTGTCGAAGCGTATCGGTGAGTACAAGCGGGCAAACGCACTGGACATTTTTCAGGCAAACCGCTGGAAGGAGATTATGGAAGACAGAACCAGGCTCGCCAGCGAGATCGGTGTGGATGAGGGTTTTGTCCGCGCCATCTTCGATGCCATCCACCAGCACTCCATCGGGGTACAGAACGGTGTGCTAAGTGAGGCACCCGCTTTAAAAAAATCAGAAAATTCCGTTGAGAAATAGTACCTAGGGATTTCGTGGGCCTCCAAGCCGCGGCGTTTGATTAGCCTCTATACCTGATCCCCACTGTCAAGACAAAGCGTTATAGCCTCATCGGTTGTAACGCTTTGTCTTTTAACGCCACTACAGGCAAAAACATTAGGCATTGCTGGGCCGGCAAGGGCACGTTTTCTACCTTTGCGCTGTTGCAAGGCTGCATCCATTAAAAATACAGTTCATGAAAACTCCCATTTCCCGCCTCCGCACCGTGGGCATCTACGAAGGAATCTCTTACCTGCTGCTGCTGGGCATCGGCATGCCGCTCAAGTACATGCTCGGTATTCCGGAGGTAGTGAAGTATGTAGGCTGGGCGCACGGTGTGTTGTTTATCCTATACATGGTGGCTCTGCTGCAGGTAACGCTGGTGCACCGCTGGTCTTTCCTGAAGGTGGCTGCCGGCGTAGTTGCCTCGCTGCTGCCCTTCGGGCCGTTTATCCTGGATAAGAAACTGCTGCACGCCGAAGAGCAGAAAGCGGCCCAAAGGCAGAAGCAAGTAGCCTGAGTTTCACGCGCATTCCATCAGAAAGCCTGCCCGTTATACATAGCCGGCAGGCTTTTTTATACCCTCCGGAAAAAGAAAAGGCCTACTCTCCCTCTACTGCTAAGCCGGCTTTGCGCGCCGATGCCTGGGCTATCACGCTGGCCGCGATCAGCTGCAGGGCATGGTAGAGCATGATCGGCAACAGGATGATACCGACCACGTTGGCATCCGGGAACAGCACCTTCGACATGACGGTGCCATGCACCAGCGATTTCTTGGAGCCGCAGAAAACAGCCGTGATGCGGTCTTCGCGGTTAAAGCCCAACAGCCGGCTGATGCCGCTCGTGAGGCCATACACCAGAAAGAACAAGCCAACCATCGCGCCGCCCAGCATTGCCAGATCAAGCAGGCTGTAGCCGCTGAACATGTCGCGGGCAAACGACTCTGCGAATGAGGTGAAGACGATGAGCAGAATGATCAGCTGGTCGAAAACGCGCAGGCGTTTCTTGTTGCGCTCGGCAAAGGCTCCCCAGTAGCGGTGCAGCAGCACACCCAGTACCACGGGCAGCAGGACCTGCACCACGAGTTTGCCCATCACGCTGGCCAGGTCAAAGTCGCCGGAGGAGCCGCTGCTCAGGAAAAGGCCCATCCAGAGCGGCGTCAGGAAAATGCCGATCAGGCTGGAGATGCTCGCGTTGAAGATAGCCGCCGGTATGTTGCCGCCCGCAATCGACACCATCACCACCGACGACGATACCGTGGAGGGCAGGGCCGCCAGGTAAAACACGCCCAGCCAAAGCAACTCCTGCTCTCCTCCCGCAAAAAAGGTGCGCAAGGGCAGAATGAGCAGCGGGAACAGCACGAAGGTGGTGAGTTGCACCACCAGGTGCAGGCGCCAGCTGCTCAGCCCGGCGCGCAGCTTCCCGGGGCTCAGGCGCAGGCCGTAGAAAAAGAAGATGACCGACACGCCGTAGCTCGCCACATCGCCCAAAGAAACCGGCTCCCGATCTATACCTGCCTCCGGAAACAGCCACGCCAGCCCGATCATACCCACCAGGACCAGCAGAAACCAGTCCAGCCCTGCCCGGGCGGCCAGGGTACCCGCTCTCGGGATCAAACCTATACCGCCATCCACTGCCGGTTGCTCTTTTTTCATGGGTGATGCTCGTTATGTCTGTATGGTTTGCGCTAACGCACAACGGCCTCGCAGTTAATGCGGGGCCGTGGCATGTATACATCTGGTTAACGCTAAAAATCGAGCAGGTCTATCGTCTCCAGCTCAAACTGCGTGGTGTCCTGCTCTGTTGCCGAGGTGTCCTGGGCTGTCACGATCAGGTCGCGGGCGCGGCCGTAGAGGCGCACGTTCGGCGACAGGTTCTCATACTCCTCCTGCGATATCTGGCCCCGGCGGCGCATGATACCCCCGATCAGCCGGTAATAGCCGCCCTTGTAGCTGCGCAGGTTGCCATAGCTGTCGAAGGAAGAGCGGTAGCGTTTCGGGCTTGGGATAATGCTGGTCAGGAAAATCGCCTCGGCCAGGTTCAGCTCAGAGGGCTGCTTGCCGAAGTAAAACCGGGAAGCGTCTTTCGCGCCGTATACATTCGGGCCCCACTCAATAATGTTGAGGTATACCTCAAACAGGCGGTTTTTGGAAACGAGGTTCTGGTTTTCGATAAGCCATACGATGATCGCCTCTTCCACTTTCCGGGCCACCGTCTTCTTCCTGGACAGGAACACGTTTTTCACCAGCTGCATCGAGATGGTGCTGCCGCCGCGCGCAAACTCGCCTTTCTCCAGGTTCTGGGCAATCGCCTGCCGGAAGGCCTCCTCGTGGAATCCGTTGTGGCTGTAGAACCCGGCGTCCTCAGCGGTCAGGATAGCATTGCGCAGGTATGGCGAAATCTGGTTGATGGGGCTGTAAAAGGGGTTCGACGGCCCCACCACAAACGTGCGGACCGGCTTGCCATACTCATACACGGTGTGCACAAAAGAGTGGTTGATTTTCTCGATGTCGGTGTTGCCCCAGGCCAGTATCTTGAAATCCGGGGAGGCGTCCAAGTCGGAGTTAAAGACCACCCGCTTCAGGCTGTCCATGTTCACGTGGAACTTCATGTCGTACTGCAGCTTTCCCTGCGCTTTTATACCGTCCAGGTTTTCGAACAGTCCCGCAGGCAGCGACCCGAAAAAATCGTTGGCGGGCATTTCCTCTGTCTTTACTTTCAGGTCGATGATCTTCGATCCCCTGTTCTGGTAAGCGGCATATATATTTGCCCGGGCCTTGTTCACGCGCACCTCCGTCAGGCTATCGATCACGTAGAGGCTCGGCCCCAGCGTCACCACATAGTCCACGGCGCTTTCCCGCACGTTTATGTCGTCCTCGCCGGCCAGCTTGGGGTGGTTCAGGGTCAGGTTGTTTACTTTGGCGCTTCCCTTAATGGTCAGCTGCTCGTTACGGTACTGCTTGCTGCTCAGGCTAAAGCGAACGGTGTCGAAGGTCACGGCGGCATCCAGCTTCTTCTTGATGTAGGGTATCCGAATGCCCATGTCGTCGTAGGCGTACAGGCGGCCGGCAAAGCGGAATTTTTTGGGGTTGATGGTACCGTATGCCCGCATGTTGTTCGTCAGCGAGTCCGTCTGCACCGATACCTCAGTCTCGATCGTGCCGTCGTTGACGCGCAGGTAGGGCATTTTTACCTGAATGGTGCGGTTGGTGGAGAGATAGGAGGCGTTCAGGTTATTAAAATCCACCTGGTCCGGCACGTTCTCGAATGCGGTTTCGATCACGCGGTTCAGCAGGGCGCCGTAGTTGCGCCCTGCGCCCGTGGTGTCTGTGGGCTGCGCCGTGGAATCGGTTTTGCCGAAGAGGAAGGAGAAGTTTGTCACGTCGCCATTCTTCACTGCTGTGAGGTAGGTGTTGTCCACCTCCAGCCGCTTAAACACCAGGCGTCCGGCAAAAATGGAGCGGAAACTCACCGAGGCATACACGCTGTCGGTGGTGAAAAGCGTGTCCAGGCCGTGCGGCACAAACGCGATGTCCGTCAGCACCACCGAGTTCCAGTCGGCAAACTCGGCCTCCCCGATGGTAAAGTCGACGGGGTACTTGTTCTCTACTTTTTCCACCACCTTGGCAATCGTGTACTGCAGCACCTTGCTTCGGAAAGCAAACAGCAGCACAACAAGCAGCAGGAAAAAGGCAATGAGACCGCCAAAGGTGGCCAGGAGTCTGTTTCTTAAACGATGGTCCAAAATATTCTTATACAAATTAAAAAAATGCTTTATACCTAGGGCGGCAGCGCACAATATAAGCTATTCCGGGCATATACGCGGCGTTGCGGCGCAGCAATCGCACCCCACGTTCTACGGAAGCATGGGGCTTAAGATATAGTATACGGCTATACTGCACAAGCATGGTGCCAGCCTCAACCCTGCCTGCGCAGCTAAACACGTACCGCACAGGCCATTGCCCGGCGCATACCGTTCTGGCGTCACGTTTTAGTTAAATCAGCGGGCAGCCTTTTGGCATCCTGCGGCAAACGTGTGTATCTTTGGCTAAAGAACATTCTGCTGTATGAACCTGACATCCCTTACCGCTATTTCGCCGGTAGATGGCCGTTACCGCCGCCATGCCTCCGCGCTCGCCGCCTATTTCTCTGAATTCGGACTAATCCGCTACCGCGTGCTGGTAGAGGTGGAGTACTTTATCGCGCTGTGCGAGCTCCCGCTGCCGCAGTTGCAGGGCGTGGACGCCAGTCTGTTTTCGAAGCTGCGCGAGATTTATACCCAGTTCTCCGAGGAAGACGCGCTCCGCATTAAGGAAACAGAGAAGGTGACCAACCACGATGTGAAGGCCGTGGAGTATTTCCTGAAAGACAAGTTCGACGCCCTGGGCCTCAGCGACCATAAAGAGTTTATACATTTCGGGCTGACCTCTCAGGATGTGAACAACACCGCCATCCCGCTCTCGCTGCTGGAGGCCCACAAAGCAGTACTGCAACCCGCTTACGAGAACCTGCACCAGACGCTGGCCGACCTGGCCCGGCAGTGGAAAGACATACCGATGCTGGCGCATACCCACGGACAGCCAGCATCCCCTACCCGCCTCGGCAAAGAGTTTATGGTATTTGCCGAGCGCCTGCAGGTGCAGCTGGGCCAGTTGCAGCAGGTGCCTTTCTCGGCCAAGTTCGGCGGTGCCACCGGCAATTTCAACGCGCACCACGTGGCCTACCCCAACACCAACTGGCCTGCCTTCGGCAACCGCTTCGTGCAGGAGGCACTGGGGCTCCAGCGCAGCCAGTATACCACCCAGATTGAGCACTACGACAACCTGGCGGCTTACTTCGACGGCCTGAAGCGCCTCAACACTATCCTGCTGGATTTCTCGCGCGATGTATGGCAGTATATTTCCATGGGATATTTCAAGCAGAAGATCAAAGCGGGCGAGGTGGGCTCGTCGGCCATGCCCCACAAAGTGAACCCCATCGACTTTGAGAATGCGGAGGGAAACCTGGGTATGGCCAACGCCATGCTGGAGCACCTGTCGGCCAAGCTGCCGATCTCGCGCCTGCAGCGCGACCTGACCGACTCCACCGTGCTTCGGAACGTGGGGGTGCCTTTGGCGCACATCGTAGTTGCCCTCAAATCGCTGGAGCGCGGCATCGGGAAGCTGGAGCTGAACGAGGCGGCCCTGCGTGCCCACCTGGATGCCAACTGGGCCGTGGTGGCCGAGGGCATCCAGACAGTGCTGCGCCGCGAAGGGTATCCGCAGCCGTATGAGGCGCTGAAAGAGCTGACCCGCAAAAACGAGAAAATAACGGAGCAGAGCATTCACGGCTTTATCGACACACTTCAGGTAAGCGACGAGATCAAGGCCGAGCTGAAGCAAATCTCTCCTTATAATTATACCGGCGTAGACTTACTATAACACAAGATAACCGCTAACTTCGGCGCAGCCCCCGCTCCAACCTGGCAGGGCTGCGCTGACGGTGGTGGCAGTGTGCGACACGGCTCCTGCCTTTTGGCAAATGCCATCGAAAGTTAATTTTTCTTCATTTTTTTTCTTCCGAGCTTCTCAAAACCAGTGTTACGACGCCTGTAGGGGCAGATATACGCTGAGGCAAAGCACAGCCACATTCCGGGCTTTCTGCCATTTTTGACACTTATTTTTGCCGGCCAGGCACTCACGCCAAACCAAGCCCACCGCGCCCGGAAACTCAGCTACCCTCCATATATCGCCGTACACTAATTTATAACTATAACATTATTTATGGATAGAAAGGAGGAAAAATGGATGCCCTGGATGCAAAGGAAAAGGAACGGTTAAAAACCCTGGAAGCCTATGAAATTCTGGACACACCTGCTGAGAAAGACTACGATGACCTGACCGTGCTGGCCGCCCATATCTGCGCCTCACCGATTGCGTACATCAGCCTGCTTGCCAACGACCGCCAGTGGCTGAAGTCGAAGGTGGGGACAGAGATATCGGAGACTGCTGTGATGAACTCTTTTTGCCAGCATGCCCTGCAACAGGGCTGCAGGCTCGAGGTCAGGGACACATTAGCGGACAGCCGCTTTCGGAGAAACCCGTTTGTAACCAACCCGCCGCACATCAGGTTTTATGCCAGTTCGCCGCTCATCAGCCACTCGGGCCACATAGTGGGCACGTTCTGCGTGATGGACACTGTGCCGAAGCAGCTATCGGACGAGCAGCGGAACGCCCTGGACGTTTTGGCCCGCCAGGCGATCACCCACCTGGAACTTCGCCTGAGGCAAAAGCAGCTGGAAAGTGAAAAAGAGCGGTTGCGCAAGGCCAACGCCGACCTCGACAATTTCGTGCACGTGATCACCCGCGACCTGGAAGAGCCGATCATGAACATCCACAGCGTGGTAGAATGGCTGCAGGAAGACCTTGCCGCGAATGACTACAGCAGCCTGACAGAGAATCTCGGCCTTATCCAGGACCGGGCCGTGGATATGAGAGACCTGATAGCGGGGCTGCTGCAGTATGCCGTCATTCCGGTGGATGCGCAGCCAAAAACTGAGGTTTCCGTCAGGGAGATGATTCGGGGAATAGCGAAGGAACACAGCCACTCTCCGGATATGATGCTACACATCGCGCCGCGCCTGCCGGTATTCGGCACGGAGGAGGGCCTCCTGCGGCAGGTTTTCGCGAACCTGATTTCCAACGCCTTCAAATACCACCAACCCGGAAAGGGCAATGTATGGGTGGACATGTCAGAAGGCGCAGATACCTATACCTTCTGTGTGAAGGACGACGGGCCAGGCATACCGCCTCAGCACCACCAGAAAGTATTCGGTCTTTTCGAGCGCCTGCTCCGGGACGTTGGCAAAACCAAGGGGGCGGGCATTGGGTTGGCCATTGTCCGGAAAATCGTGACAGACCGTGGCGGCCGTGTCTGGATCCAGTCGGAGCCCGGCCAGAAAACCACATTCTTCTTTACCTGGCCAAAGTAGGCTGCGGTATACTCTTGCGCTTTTCCCTCCGGACCGCCTCCGAAGTTTGCCCTATTTGAGGTTACGCCACGCGCAACTCGCCTAACCCGCAGATACGCCAGATGCATTTTCACATACACCTTTACCTGGTTACCGAATCCGTCGGTTAAGCGAGATAGGGTATGGCCGCGCAGGTATGCGAGGGGCTGTGTAAAACCTTCTTTACAGCGTGTGGTTGATTTCCAGGGATACGGTTGTGCTGCCTGCCCGGCCGTCTTTCGTGAGGCCCTGCACCACCAGGATATACCTGCCTGCCTCGTCGGAGGTATAAAAGCTGAGGGTTTTCTTCCCATCCGTTCCGGTGCGCACATCAGGAGACCAGTACAGCAGGTTGCGTAAATCTGGGAGGCGGCTTTGATGCTGCTCCTGCGTGCCGTAGGTTGGTGCGTAAAACTCACGCTGCAGCTGCAGCCCCTCGTACTCCAGCAACAGCGCGCGCGGGTCCAGCTGAAACCCAGCCAGGTCGCCCTGGTACGTGGTATAACTCACGAGGCCGGTATACATGTTCGGGCCCAGGAAGTATTTTCGGGTGAGCACCTCCAGCTTCCGAACCTTGCGCGGGTCGAAGGCCATGATCTTGTCGATGTCAAAAACAGGGACGCCGTCCAGCAGCACCAGCGGGTCGGTATAAAACAGGGACGAGTGCGTGGCATCCAAGACGTTGAAATGAAACCTGCCCTTGCGCCGTCGCACCTGCACCCCCGGCACATACTCCCGCATCACCTCCTCCATCACTTTAAATCGGGTATAATCGTCCAGCAAATAGGCCGCGTCGGTTTTGCCGTAAAAAGCGGTGCTATCGATGGCGGGCACCCGGAACACGTTGCGCGAAATTGGGTAGCTATACCCCACCTGCAAGCCGATATGCCGCTGGGTCAGGGCTGTGCGCAGGTGTGCGTCCAGCCCGAAAGGCGGCAGCGCGCGCGCGGCATATCTGTCAGAAAAAGGGCTGAGGATCTCGAAGGTATAGCTGCTGTCTTTCTGGAAATCAGACTGCACCACAATCTCCTTTGGCCCGTAAAAATCCTTCATCTCAAACTGAACCAGCCCGTTGGCGTCGCTGGCCGAGCTGTAGAGCCGCACATGCTTGCCTGGGGCGCTCAGGTAGGCCGTCACGTTACGCACATTAACCCCTGTGGCAGCGTCCGTCACCTTGCCCCTGATAAAGTGCCCGTCATACTCCGGAGCGAAGGGATAAGCGGGCTGTTGCGCCTGCAGCACGTCCTCCCATCTGAAACGGCTCCAGCCGTGGGTCAGCATCAGGTTGTCCAGTGCCTCATCCGCCACCGGGCCGCTTGCCGTGAAATAATAGGACGGCTGTTCGATCGTGCCTTTCAGGTCAGAGGTCAGCCACAGGTAGGTATAAATGTCCGTTGGGCTTGCCGCCTGCAGCGAGTCCAGTTTATACACCGCCACCGACAGGTTAGCAGGTATGGCCGTTCCGGGGGAGGCCTGCGTCAGTAGGCTAGCCGTTACTTGCTGGCGGGTGGCATACTGCTTTTTGTCGGTTGTTGCCTCCACAAGCAGCTTTTGGGTGGGCCGTTTGAAGTACAGCCGCTCACACACGGGTTGCCGTTGACTGTCGAAAACCGTGAAGTGGTTGATTCCCTCGGGCAGTTTGCGCGTATCCACCGTGAACGTGGCCGTGCTCTGCTGCAGCGCCGCGCTTTCCGCCACCCCAACCATTTGCCGGGCATGGCCCAGCAGGTATACCGTCCCGGTCTGCGGACCGCTCACCATGATCTGCAACTGGTTTGGGTCCAGCTCCCTGAGGCGGAGGCTATACCCCTGCGCATACACCTGCGGCAACTGCTGCCGGAGCACGCGCTTGTCAGCAAACTCGATGATAGCCGTATAGGTGGTGCCGGCAGTAGGCGTAAAGGTAAAGTTCCCGATGCCAAACTTGAGTGGCCGCAGTTGCGCCACCTCCATACCTTCCCCGTCCACAATCCGCCCGGTAAAGTCTGCGCCTTTGCCCGATTTTTTGTTTACCGCCTGAAACGCCACTTTGCCGGGGATGCCCTGCACCAGGTTTCCGCCTTCCGGGAAGAACTGTATGGCGTAGGCAGTCGGTGCCTGCTCAGGGGCAGGGCCAAGGCCAGTGAATGAGTTGACGATGGTGACAGGCTCCTGAAAATAAAACTCCGGATCGAAGTTTTTCATCCAGCTGGTATAGGCCCGCACCGTGTAGTTGCCCGAGGCCAGCGTGGTTGGCAACACGAACGAGCCATTGCCTGCGCCATCCTTCAGGGCGATTTTTGCTTGCAGCACCGGCTTGCGGGTATCGTCCAGCACCTCCACGTAGGCAACTTTGCTCAGGTCCAGCGGCTGGTGTAGGGTGCCGTCCAGGGTATAGGCTTTGAACCACATGGTTTCGCCGCAGGCATAAAAGGGCCTGTCAAGGTGCAGGTACAGCTTCTCCTGCAGGGCCTGTTTCCGGTAGGCGTCAAACTGTTGCTGTATCGGGGCAAGGGCCCCTGTCTGGGCAAAAGCCGGGCGCGTTGCGGCCAGGCAAAGGAGCAGGCACAGGAGGACGGGCAGGCGGCCACTGCGTGCGGCGGTCAGGTGATCGAGTATGTTCATCAGCGTTTTTCTCATGGTGGGTCGGGGTGGCCTTATTCCCAGAAATCAGGCTTCACATTCGTGCCGCGCAGGCGACAGTCAACGCAGCGCAGGGTGGCGCCCAAATAGCCAATCGGGCTCGGAGCCCCTGGCGGGTAAATCTCCCCGACAGGCATATAGTAGCCCCCCTTGAATCGCTCAGCCAAATCCTTAAACGTTTCGTTAGGCGGCGTTGGTAAGACAGAGTCAAGCTCGCAGACCGGGTAGAAGGTTCTCCATTCGCGCGGAAGCTCCTCATGGCTCACAAAAATCCGTTTTTCCTGCCCCGACGAGGCACCCACATAGCCAATCACAGGCTCGGCGGCATTGCTGAGGCTGTGTACGTTGCCCGTCAGCTGCGAGGGCAGCGGGTCGAACAGCGTGCCGATACTCTCGGTGTTTTTCCGGAGCGTTTCCCAGTACACATAGGCCTCCTGCGTCAGGGCATACTGTTTCACCAGCACGCTGTACTTCAGGCGCAGTTCCTCAGAACCGGAAGGCAGCGCCAGGATCGGGTATTTGTAGATCACATCCGAACTCAGTTTGGCGGAGGTTCCCAGTTTTAGGGACGTGGAGTAGTCTGTTTTCCAGCAGTTGTAAATATTCTCATCGGCTCGCGTCCGGGCGACGATGGTGCCGGTGGAATCGTCATACTTCAGATAGGTAGCGTAGGCCGCCGTGAAAGCCCAGGTGGCCTCGTACTCCCAGCGGTAATAGCGCGTGTCATTATTAGGGTCGTGGGTGTTCACGTAAATCTGCAGCGTATTGTCCAGCGCCTCCCAGCCTACCTCGTCGATGGGCGGGGTTTGTTTCACGGTAACGTATTCTGAGGCGTACTCCTGGCCACTCTCCGTCCGGATATAAAGGCGGTATTTGCGGTTCCGGTCCAGGAGGCGGCCTTCATTGGTATAGGTACCGGGTGCCGTCTCCACCATCGGATACTGGGCGCCCTGCTCCTCCTCCAGCCGCAGCGTGGCTCCCGACTCTACATAGGGCGGGCCTGTTACGGAGATGTTTTGGGTGCGCGACAGCCGCACGGTGGTAACGCCGTTGCCGTTGATTGTGCCATCCACCACCAGGAAATTGTTCGGGCCTTCAATCACCTCCGGCGAATAGGGCTCCACGCAGCCGGCCAAAAGCAGCAGACAGAGGCAAACGGTATGGGTCAGGGTTCGGGTAAGTAGCTGCATTAGAATTTAAAGTTGTAGGTGATGGTCGGGATCGGCTGTCCGAAAATGGACATTTTATACCCCTTGATGCTGCCCTCCTCCGACTTAAAGTAGATGGAGTATGGGTTCTTGCGCCCCGTCACGTTGTAGACGGCCAGCGTCCAGGAGCTGTGCGCCAGCTTCTGCACCTTGTGGTTGCCCTCTATGTTCAGCGCAAAGTCCAGGCGGTAGTAATCGGGCACGCGGTAGGCGTTGCGCTCGGAGTAGTAAATGCGCTGGCTGTTGCCCATCGTGTATTTGGCAAGGGGCAGCGTGATCGGCCGGCCGGTGCTGTAGGTAAAATTCAAGGAGGAGCTGAAGCGCTGGCTGAAGCGGTAGTTGCCGATAAACGTAAAATCATGCGGCTTGTCGTAATTGCTGGGGTACCAGGCCCCGTTGTTTATCTTCTCCCCGGTTTCGGCGTCGTCCACGCGCACCAGCGTGCGCGAATAGGTATAACTGGCCCAGCCGTTCAGCTTGCCGGTCGATTTCTTGAGCAGCACCTCCACGCCATACGCCTTGCCTTCTGCGCTGGCCACGTCCGTCTCGATGTGGTGGTTCATGATCAGCGTCGCGCCGCTCTTGTAGTCCAGGAAGTCCCGCATCCACTTGTAGTAGCCCTCCACCGAGAACTCGATCGTGTTTGCCCGGAAGTTGCGGTAGTAGCCAAGCGCCAGCTGGTCGCCGACCTGCGGCCTGATGTTGGCATCGCTCAGCTTCCATACATCGGTGGGCGACATAGACGTGGTGTTGGAGAGCATGTGGATGTACTGCCGCAGGCGATTGAAACTGACCTTCACCGACGAGTTGTCCGAAACGCCCATTCTGGCCGACAGCCGGTACTCCGGCCCCTGGTAGGTGGCAAACACATCGCCTGCGCTGTATACAGCCGTGTCCTGTATCGTGCCCTCCGACTTCGGGGCACCGGGCGCGTACTCGTTCACGGCGCGCGGCCCCAGCGCGTTGAACAGCGAATAGCGCAGCCCGACGGCAACGGAGAAGCGGGGGCTCACATCAAACCGATCGGACACATACAGGGCACTTTCAATGGCGCGCTCCTTCTGCAGCCGGTCCGGCATCACCAGCGACTCGGGGCTGTTCGGCGTCTGGGTGCCGGGGTTCACGTTGTATAAAATAGAGCTCGCGCCAAAATCCACGGTATGTTTGGAGGCGGGGAAGTAGCTGAAGTCGGCTTGCAGGTTGGCCTGGTTTATACCAAACGTCAGCCTGGAGGCGTTTACGGGGTTTTTCTTGCTGGCCACGTCGTAATCATAGTGGCTGTAAACGCCCGTGAGCACGCCATACAGCTTGTTCTGGAAAATATGCTTCCACTTGAGGCTTGCCGCCTGGTTGGCAAACTGGTACAGCGTGTCGGCCCCCAGCTGAAACTTGTCTTTGCTGCGGTAGCCGTTCAGGTACAGCGTGTTCTTGTCGTCTATCTCGTGGCTGATGTGCCCGTTGATGTCATAAAAGGAGGCGGAGCTCTCGTTGAAGGATTTGTTGGGCAGCTCTTTCAGCAGCCAGTCGGAGTAGGTGCTGCGCCCCCCGATCATAAAGGATGTTTTGTCTTTTTTGATCGGGCCTTCGAGGGTAAGCCGGCTGGTGAGCAGCCCGATGCCGCCCGAGCCCGAGATTTCCTTTTTGTTGCCATCGCGGCTCGTCACCTCCAGCACCGACGACAAACGCCCGCCATATTTGGCCGGGATGCCGCTTTTATACAGCTCCACCGTTTTGAGAATGTCCGGGTTGAAGGCCGAGAAGAAGCCGAACAGGTGCGAGGGATTGTAGATGGTGGCGTCGTTGAAGAGTATCAGGTTCTGGTCGGTGCTGCCGCCGCGCACGTTCAGGCCGGTGCTGCTCTCCCCCACCGACTTCACGCCGGGCAGCGTGAGCACCACGCGCAGGATATCGGTCTCGCCGAAGGCTGTGGGCACCTGCTTGATCGTGCGGATATCCAGCTTTTCCATACCCATCTGCAGGCCCGACACGTTGCGGTCTTTCTCAGCCTCCACCAATACCTCCTTCAGCGTCCGGACGTCTTCGGCGATCTCGATGTCCAGTTTTCCGTCGGCATACAGCATGATCTGGCGGCGGGTGTTTTGTAGCCCGATGGCCTTTACTTTCAGCTCATGGCGGCCCACCGGCAGGGTCAGGGAGTAATAGCCATACTGGTCGGAGGTGGTGCCGATCAGCGGCGACTCGATGTATATGGCGGCACCGATGATGGCTTCGCCGGTTTTGATGTCGCGCAGGTGCCCGGCCAGGTTTGCGTTGCCCGTGGCTCCCTCCCGCCTCACGCCGATCTCATACAGCTTCAGCTCCGAGCCCGCTTTCTTTGCACTCCGTGCCTCCGGCGCCAGCAGTGCCATTTGCGGGGCATCCTCTGCCGGCGTTTTCTTCCGTTCGAAAAAATCCTCCGGCAGGCGCACGCTTAGCGGCGTTCCGCTGGTGACGAACACCCGGTGCCCGGCATCATCAATGGCGAAATGGAAAGCTGTGCCCTGAAAAACCTGGCTGAGCACGGTGGGCAAGGGCTGGTCTTTTACCTGCAGCGTAATGGAGAGGCTATCGGTGGCAGCGGCATCGAAGTATACCCGGTACTGTGTCTGCGCCTCCACTTCCCGCACAAAATCCTCTAAGGAAGCCTTGTTGAAAGAACCGGTCACCACTGGGGGATTGGCTTGTTGGCCGCGGGCCTGCATCAGGCAGCACATCACCACAAGAAGAGAAAAAACGAGGCGGTATAAGTGGGTCATAGGAGGGTGGGAAAAGCCAGCAAAGCAGCAGCGTGAAAACAGGAGGAGGTATGGCAAGCGCTGCGGTTAATCTGCATGGGTCTGTTTTTCAGAAAGGCTGTTGTAGTAGCTGACGGTAGACAGTATGGCTTGCTCCTTTTCTTTCCTGAATTTTAGTTTTTGGGACGCGGCATGCCGCTGCAGCTGCTTTTTCTCGTCTTTCAGCACCTTAAAGACAGCGCGCTTGCTGCGCACCTGGTGGTATACCCCGTCTTTCAGGATGTATAGCTTGTCGCTCACCCTGAACTCGCCTTCCATACCCTGCGGGGTGGCGCGGTCCTGGATGTTCTTCGTCCTCCGCACCAAAAGCTTGGCAGCATGGCCGTTATACAGCAAGTCATAGAACCCTGGGCGGAGCTCGTCCTGCCCGGTGCTATCTGCCTGAAGCCGGACAAACGTGTGCCCGCGCAGGTGAAAGGTATCCACTTTTTCGTTGATCAGCCTCATCAGCAAGCCCTTGATGTTGTGCGGCATAACCACCTCGTCCGTCACCAGGTCATACAGCATGGGCACCTGCCGATGCCAGGCCCCGTCATACCAGATATCGCCCCGCACCATGTCCTTCGACACGAAAAACTGGTCTCCATCCAGGTAGGGTTTCCTGTAATCCACATACTCCGTGCCGTTGTACAGGTGCGACTGAAGCCCGACCGCCTGCTTGTACACGGCCTCGGCATTTTGCACCGCGCTGTGCACAAAGGCCGTATCGGCAGGCAGGCTCTGTGCGCCGCACACACCAATCGCCACTAGGTTCAGCAGCAAAGCCGTGCCTGCTACAGCAGCCAGCTTAAATTGTTTTAGTCGCATCCACAAGTTTGTTTTCAGGATTCAAAGGCCTAGTAAGTTATATCTTATGGAAGATATATACAACTTATATCATGGGTTTATTGTCAGTACATCAAGCTCGGGCAAGGCAGCGCAGCCAGAGGGGTATAAGGGCACGTTATTGTGTACCGGTTTCTTCGGAGAGTTGCCAGATTGCGCGTACAAAGTGGCTCCAGCTAAAGCGTTTTTTAAACTGCCGGATGTTGGCGGAAAAATCCTCTTGTCGGTCTGCATTGAAAAACCGCAGGATGGCTGCTGCAATCGCCTCCGGGCTTGGGGCTACCACATAGCCCACTTCCCCATCCGGCACCAGTTCGGCCAATCCCCCCACGTTCGTCACCACCATCGGCTTGTCGAAATGATAAGCAACCTGCGTCACGCCGCTCTGCGTGGCGTGCTTGTAGGGCTGCACCACCAGGCTGGCGGCACAAAAGTAGTGGCGCACGGCGGCGTTGGGTATAAAGTCGGTGTGTAGCACCAGGCGGTCGTGCAGGCCCAGCTGTGCAATGAGCGCCTGGTATGGTCCGGCATCCTCGTAAAACTCACCGGCCACAAGCAGCCTGATGTCGGGGCGCTGCTGCAGCGCGGGCTGCGCCATCGCCTGCAGCAGCAGGTCTAAGCCCTTGTAGGCCCTGATGAAGCCGAAGAACAGGATATAGGTATGGCGTGGGTCGAGGTGCAGCGCGGCACAGGCGGCGGCTTTGGGCTCCGGGTCGCCGAAATTGTCGTAGAGCGGGTGCGGCAGGTATACGCTTGGCTTTTGCGGCGCAAACTGCTTCAGGTCCTGCAGCACCGACCGCGAGAGCGTGACGAAGCCGTGGCAGGCGCTGAGAAAATACCGCGTGAAGGGAACATCCCCGGGGCGCTTCTCGTGCGGCACCACATTGTCGGTGATGGCCAGGATGCGGCTGTGCCTGTTTTTGCGGATGAGGCGCGCGATGGTGCCGAAGGCAGGACCCATGAACGGCAGCCAGTACCGGAAGATGACCAGGTCCGGCTTTTGCCGCGCGATATACCGGCCCGTTTGTAGCCAGCTAAGCGGGTTGATGGAGTTAATCAGGACTTTGATGCGGAGGCCTTCCGGCGCTGGCTCGTCAGAATACTGGCTTTTGCCCGGAAAAAGGAAGGAAGGATATTGCAGGCTGAACGTGACGATCTCTACCGCGTCGCCAGCCTCCTGAAAGGCGTAGGCCAGGCGCTCGTTAAAGGTGGCCATGCCGCCGCCGCGCAAGGGGTATGCCGGCCCAACGATGATCACCCGCCGTGCCGCCATTATTTCTTCAGCGCCCCTACCCTGTCCCGGATCAGGTACTCGTTGCGTTTGCTGGAGGCCATACTAATCATCTCGGCCAGAAAACCCGCCAGAAACAGCTGCACACCCAGTATAACCGCCACCAGCGCCAGGAAGAACAGCGGCTGGTCCACGATGTCGCGCACGCGGCCATTCTGGTAGAAGCCGAACATTTTCTGCAGGATCAGCCACAGCGTTATACCCAAACCCACCACGAACATAATGGTGCCGAGGGTGCCGAAAAAGTGCATCGGGCGTTTTTTGAAGCGGCTCACAAACGTGATGGACAGCAGGTCGAGGAAGCCGAATACAAAGCGCTCCAGGCCAAACTTGGTGGTGCCGTACTTGCGTTCCTGGTGCTGCACGGCCTTCTCCCCGATCCGCGTGAAGCCATACCACTTGGCGATGACCGGAATGTAGCGGTGCATCTCGCCGTGCACCTCAATGCTTTTCACCACCAGTTGCCGGTAGGCCTTCAGGCCGCAGTTAAAATCGTGCAGCTCGATGCCGGACAGTTTGCGGGTGGCGGCGTTGAATATTTTGGTTGGGATGGTTTTGCTCAGCGGGTCGAAGCGTTTTTTCTTCCAGCCGCTCACCAGGTCATACTTCTGGTTTTTGATCATGTCGTAGAGCGCCGGAATCTCCTCGGGGCTGTCCTGCAGGTCGGCGTCCATGGTGATCACCACTTCGCCGGCGCAGCGCCGGAAGCCTTCGTTCAGGGCGGCGGACTTGCCGTAGTTGCGGTTAAAGCTGATGCCCTTTACGGTTTTGTCCTCGGCCCCGATGTCGCATACCACTTCCCAGGAACGGTCGGTGCTGCCGTCGTCCACCAGGATCACTTCATACGAGAACTCGTTTGCGTGCATCACGCGTTTGATCCAGCGCACGAGCTCGGGCAGCGACTCTTCCTCGTTGAAGAGGGGAACCACTACCGAGATATCATAGGGGTATTGCATGTGTTATTCAAATTCCGGCCGGCTGTTTTTCATGATGGCGGAGATGATAAGGGAGAGGAGAAAGCCAAAGATCAGGGTGATTACCGTGCCGCCGAGCACCATTGTCAGTGGGCCGGAGAAGTTTTGTGCCATCGCCATACCTGCGTCAATCTGCTCGTCGGTCATCCCCTGCAGCAGCATTTGCTCCCGTTGCTTCTCCATCATACGGCCCATGTACTCGGTGTCGATAAAGGAGGTATACATCCAGGTGAAAAGCCCCGTCAGGAAACCGAACACGGCAGACAGCAACGAGCCGAGGCCGAGGCCCTGCCCGTAGGACATATAGCCATAGTTCAGTTCCTTATAGTTCTTCATGGCCATCACAAGGCCGACAATGAGAATGACGTACGCCAGACTGCTGATCCAACGGTTATCGCCTAAATCCGCCACCATGATGATGACTTGGTACACGACGCCGGTCAGGCCAAAAAGGAAGCCATACTTCAGGGCTACAGAAGCTACGGAAGGTTGTTTTTCTGTCTCAATCATAGTTTTGGGTTGGTTTATAGGTATAACTGTTTCTACTTTCGGAAAAAAACCGCTGCAATCACCGAGAATATCCCCCCTACGAAAACCCTCCTCACAAAATCATCGGTTGCCAGCATGCCCGGCGTAATCGAATCCAAAGCCTTGTACCCCTCCTCATACATCTTCTCTCCCAACAGTCTCACCTGCTCTTCCCGTGTCTGGTCCAGAAGGGCCTTCATCTCGGTCACGTGATGCTGCAGCACTTCCGGCCCCACAATGTAGACGAACACAAAGACCAGCATGGCCGTGGTAAGAGCGGTATAGAAGGCAACCGAGAGCCCCACCCTGAACCCTCGTCCGAAGCCAACGCTCCCGTCATGGAAAAGCTTGTAGTACCGGATCGCCAGGAAAATAAACACCGGGATTGGCAGGTAGGTCAGGCGGCCCATATCCCCGAAGGGGTTATACCCCATGAAATACAGGATCAGTACTAACGCAAAGCAAGCCAGGCTGCACAACACGCCGTAGCGTATCCCCACTCTGATAATCGTCTGATTTAGCATGTTGCAAACAAGGCGCTATTGCTGCTTAGGCAACACCACCTCAAGATAGTAAAATATATTAAAAAGATAGTTGGAGCGTTACCTGCCCTTTATGAATTGTGCCGATCACGGTGCCCTTCAGCTCCCTGCCAAAGAACGGGCTGTTCCTGGATTTGGACTTGGCACGCGCCTCGGTTGGCGACCAGCCCATACCCGGGTGAAACACGGTGAGGTTGGCCGCCTCTCCCACAGCAATGCGCGGATCGGGCAAGCGCAGAATGCGGCGCGGGCCAGCGGTAAACTTCTCCACCAGCTGCTCCACCGACAGCACGTCGCCCAGGGTGGTATGGGCCACCGCAAAGGCAGTCTCCAGGTTGGTGATCCCAAAATCAGCCAGGTCGAACTCCAGTTTCTTCGCCTCGGTGTCGTGCGGCATGTGCGCCGAAACCAGAGCGTCGATCGTTCCGTCCCGCAGGCCTTCCTTTATGGCGGCTGCATCGGCAGCGCTTCTAAATGGAGGCGCTACTTTGTAGTTTGTGTCAAATGGCACGATGGTTTCGTCTGTAAATGCCGCCTGGTAGCTGGCCACATCGCAGGTTACGGCAAGGCCATCTGCTTTTGCCTGCCGCACAGCCGCAATCGCCGCCGCTGTGGACAGGAGGGAAAAGTGCATCCTGCCACCGGTATACGCCAGCAGTTGCAGGTCACGGGTCACCATCACCTCCTCTGCCAACGACGGGATGCCTTTCATACCCAGCCGTGTGCTGGCCTCGCCTTCGTGCATTTGCCCGTGCTCTGTCAGGCGCGTATGCTCCGGCTTGTTCATCAGCAGGCCATCAAACAACTGCACGTACTGCAGCGCTTTTAGAACGATGTCTGCGCCTTGTAAGGGATTTGTGCCATCCGTAAATGCCACCGCTCCCGCCTTGTGCAAGTCAATCATCTCGGTCAGGTCTGCACCTTTGGCGTCCACGGTTATGGCAGCCGCTGGCAACAGGGTTACCGGCAACTGCTGCGACCGGTTGCGGAGATAGCCTACCGCCCCCTTCGACTGTACCACCGGCACTACGTTAGGCAGGCAGACCACCTCGGTAAAACCGCCCGCCGCCGCTGCGGCAGCCAAAGAGTCCAGGTCTTCCTTGTACTCCAGCCCCGGGTCGCCGACAAAGGCGTGCATGTCTATCCAGCCCGCCGATACACACATCCCCTCTACCGCAACAGTTTCATCGGCTTGCTGCGCGTCGGGCCCTATATAGGTAATGATGCCGTCTTCGAACAGGATGTTCTGCTGCTGTAGGTGATACTCGGACTGTGGATTGTAGATTGTTGCTGCTTGGAGAAGTACTTTCATGCTAGAGAAGTCTAATAAGTGCTATTTCGGCCATCAGGAAAAACAGACACAATATTAGGCAATATTTCCAAAGCTTCACGCCAAAAAATTGTTTTTCAAACGCATCCTTCACCCCCACCGAGTCGCCCTGCTCATACACGTGCACGTTTTTGCGGTCTGCGCCAACCAGTGCGCGAAGTTCGTCCGGAGTGTACTGCGCCAGGTAAGACTCCGCCTTGCCATAGTTAAAAGCCAGACTCGTGAGGGTGGAATCCTGCAGTTGCAGGGTATAAAAACCGTCCTCATCCATATCCGGAGGCACGTTGAAGAAGAGTTTGCCACCCCGCACCTGCTGCTCCGGAATGTAGGCAAGGCTATCATTCCGAAGCACGTATACCCCTTCTTTCTGGGCTTTGCGGAATGCGGGCAGTTGAATTGTGTTGCCAGACAGCGTATAGCTGAGTTCCTGCTGCTGCTTGTAACTGCCCATCGCCAGTTTATACATGATGGGCACAAAAAGAGCATGACTGGCCAGCGTGCTATAGTCTGGCGCCACAGAGGCCGCCATCAGGAATACATGCCCCTCTCCCCTGTCAAACCGCGACAGGAACGGAGCGCCGCCTCTGTATTTCAGCACATCCTCAGATGCCCTGGACCAGGAAACACTGCGAACCGCCGCCGGCATTTGCATCTTGGGGTCGTACTCTGAAAATATGCCGCTGAAGAAAGGGTTGTTAGGGTCGGGGGGCATTAAATTAAGCTTCGTGGCCCCCGCTGCCGCACCCGTAAAGTTGGCAGGCAGACTCAGGTTCTGAAACAGTGCGGTATGGCCCGCCGCATTCCCGCGGGCCGGGGGGATGACGGCAAGGGTTCCACCGGCCTTCACAAAATTGGCCGCTGTAGCCGCCAACGTTGCGGGCAAATCTGCGACACCGTTGAGAATGAGGATGTCAGAAGTCTCAGCCTGAGCGTAGTTGATGTTACTGGGGCTATAGGAAGTAAAGGCAAAAAAAGGCTCGCTCTGGTATAAGCGCTTCAAAGAGTTGGCAGCGTCGCTGGTCACTTCCGTAACCGTGATGCTGGCTGACGGAGCAAGCACAAAATAATACGTGTTGTCAAACTCCACCGGGAAATCCTCTACCTGCACATACGCCATTTGGGCAACGTTTCCCTCCACCCTGAAATTCAGGATGGCCTCTGTCACCTGTTGCGGGGGTAAGTTCAGGCTGAGCGCGGCCACCTGGCGGTCGTTGATGATCAGCTTCACGGGCACATCCTCACGCACGATATCGCCGGTGTTAGACAAGCGCACATGCAGTACGTTATCGGCAGCAGGGCGGATAAACGCGTCTTCCAGGTATACCGAGTCAACCGTCACGTTCGACGTGCCTGCACCTGCGAGTGGCACCAAGTGCACCTGCGTGGCACTGTCATACTCTTGCAGCAGTGTGGGCTTGAACGTGCTTTTCTGGAAATCGGAGAGGATAAAAACGTGTGCAGGTTTATTGGCGGCAGGGGTTTGCGCAATTGGCAGTTCCCGGGCCGAAAATTCAAGCGCCTCCAAAGTAGCTTCTGCTTCCGTGGCCTGTGCTGCGGAAGTATGTCCCACACTGCTCCCGGAAATAACCTTAAAAGCCGTAGCCGCCGGAAAGAGAGAGAGGATATCTTTTGATCTGTCCGTCGCAATATCCAACAGCGGTATATCCTGCGAAGCTTCCAGGTTCTGCATACTAAAGGAGTTATCCACTACAATAGTAACCTCTGACGCATCGGCTGGGGCCAGCGCGTTTGTGGCTGGCAAAAAGGGCTGCGCAAAGGCAAGCACCAGAAACACGACAAACAGGATGCGACAAAGCAGGATCAGCAGTTCCTTCAGGGTACGCTGGCTAGCCGTCAGATCTTTGGAGGCCTGTATAAACCGGACATTGCTGAAGATTACCCGTTTAGCCCGTCTTAGTTGCACGAGGTGCAAAATTACCGGCACTGCGATCGCAGCAAGGGCAGCCAGAAAAGTCGGGTATACAAAAGCCATACGACAAGTTAGAGAGGAAAGCGCCGAAAAGCAACAACAGGCGAAATACTATACTCTGAAACAGTATGCACAGTTGTTTGTGCTGTAGTGGATGACGACTTTTTTATAGAGGACCTGATCAACCCAAAGTTCATCAACGACTAACAGTTGCCATTAAACATCAAAGCCGCAGTCTCCCTTTGGTGACTGCGGCTTTGATGTTTATACCACTATCGAATGGGTTTTGCGTATTCGAGTATTTACCACAAGCTTCCATACCCCCGTTCTGCCAAGTAAGCTTTACCAAGGGCTTGCTTTCTCCTGACTGCCCTGCCGGAAGAGCAAGGGTGTGCCGCAGCGTTTAGGAATCTCGTGCTTTTGGTGGCCGCATGCACTGGCGCAAGCGTCCGTTTGTGCCGCCGTTGCTGGGCGATGGTCGGCATGGATTGCCCGGGAAGGCACCCCGAAAGCTTTCGGGGCGCCATAGAGCGTTTTGGAAAACGATACGCCCCCTTGCCTTGCCTAGGGCGCAAAAAAAGGGCGGGGCAGCGTCCGTGTTGGATGCTGCCCCGCCCGTGGTGGGGTTGGCGGCCACCTACTCTCCCGGGTGTGACCCCAGTACCATCGGCGCTCCC